>CAWFZC010000018.1:0-167963 GCA_963820245.1 uncultured Acidobacteriaceae bacterium
CAAGAACGCCGAGAAGAAAGGCGCAGGGCTATTACGCGCCGGTGGATCACGCATCAACTTCCGCTATGGCAGGGACCTGACCGATGCTGATATCCAACTCGATGCCTTCATGCCGCTGCTGGCGCGCGTGCTCGATACCGGCAAGATCAAGGACACCATGGAAGTGCAGGGCCTGCCTCCGGAAGTTCAGGAGGCCATCCGCACCAAGCAGGTTGTCGAGGGAATGACCTATCAGACGGTTCTGTTGAGCGTCGGCGATCCCGATCAAAAGAAAGTGGAAGACACGACTGACGACAGCCTGCGCGAGACTTGGTACTTTCTCCGCGACGGCCATCGCTGGGTCGTCAAGTTCCTCAATGGCAAGGTAACGAAGGTGCAGATTTTCTAAGCCAGGCCGCGCCTGCCAACAATCAATGTGGCGCGTAATGCCGCAGGGTGCCCCATCCTAACGCAACTTCATCGCGTTAGGGTGGGACTGCAACCCGTTCCCTCATAAAACCTACTTCAACTCCCTCACCCAGATATTCCTGAAGCTGATCGGCTCGCTCTTGTCGCCGTGTGCCTGCAACTTGATCGGCGCATCCGTATACGCCTTGTAGAACGGCTTGCCGATATAAAGCGTCTGCCCTTTCAGCTCAAAGTGGTTGTCCACCAGCACCCCGTTGAAGAACACGGTCGCATACGCCGGCGTCTTCAGCGAGCCGTCGTCGTTGAACGTCGGGGCCGTCCAGACCACGTCGTAGCTCTGCCATTCTCCCGGCTTGCGTCCCGGGTTCACCAGCGGAATGCTCTGCTTGTAAAGCGACCCCGCCATCCCGTTCACATACGTCTTGTTCTGCCACGGATCAAGAACCTGCAACTCGTATCCGTCGTCGCCCAGCCCGGTCGACGCAAGGAACACTCCGCTGTTGCCGCGCCCCTGGCTGGTGCCTGCGATGTCCGCCGGTTCCTTCCATTCGATATGCAACTGATAGTTCTTGAAGTGCCGCTTCGTTTCAATACTCCCTTGCGCCTTCGCCACGGTGAGCACGCCGTCGGCAACCGTCCACGCCGCCGGTGACTTGTCTTTCACCAATATCCACTCATCCTCATTCTTGCCGTCAAAGAGAATGATGGCGTCCGATGGCGGCGATGCAAAATCCGCACCCGGCGTCACCACCGCAGGCACCGGCTCCCAAACCTCGGTCTCTTCCGGCTTGGGTTTTGCTGGACTGCTGGCTTGCTGAGGCGCAGCCGTTGCGCCCGGTTGCGCGTTTTGCGCCAAAGCCGCGGAGGTTTCCAGCGACAAAGCTACTGCGACAAAAAGAACCGCAGCCGTAAGCAAGCTTGCAAATCGAATCTTGATCATCACAACAAAATACACCGCGACGCTTTGTCTTGGCGATTCGCTTTGTCTTGGCGATTGATGATCCGCCGCCTCCCCGAAATTCGCGAGGCATAGAATTTATCGCAGCAGTTCCCGGCTGCCAACGAAAGGTGGGTCCTCCGTGCGCACTTCTTATCCCCGTTTTTCCCCGCTCCTCCTGGTGATAGGGCTCGTCGTCGGCTTTCTCTTGCCACACGCCCATGCGCAGCAGAGGCTGACGGTGCCAAGGGCGGATGGTGCGCAGACCCCCTTGCTTGTGTATCCGGCACAGGGAACCAGTTCGGGTTGCGCTCCGCTTGCGGTCATCTCGCATGGCGCTGGCGGGTCAGAGGAAGGATACGGGTACCTGGCGCATGCCATGGCGCAGCTGGGGTACACGACCGTGGCGATGGGCCACCGTGAGAGCGGATTTGCCGCTTTGTCTGCCGATGTGCGGGAGTATGGCCTGCTGCCCGGCGTCACGCACCTGGTGGCTGACCCTCATGCGGAACAGGCGCGGCTGCTGGATGTGGAGGCGGCGATCAAATGGGCCAATCAGCAATGCCACGCTCCGTTTCGCGTACTGCTGGGTCACTCCATGGGTGCAGAGACCGTGATGCTGGAGGCGGGCGCGAAGAACACGATCGGCGTCCCGTCGCCCCCGGCCGCGCAGGACCGCTTTGACGCGTATGTGGCTCTATCGCCCGAGGGGCCCGGCGTGGTCTTTGCCAACGACTCCTGGAGCGGGATCAGAAAACCTGTCCTGGTGTTGACCGGAACGCAGGACCAGTCCCTGAAGGGCGGCCCGCAGGCACGGCTTATACCGTGGAAGAACATGCGCGGCCTGCCATCGAATTGCCAATGGATGGGTGTGATCGACGGGGCGACGCATATGAATTTTGCAGGCAATGGATTGGGTCACGATTCCGTTGAACCGATCGTGACAAAGACCGTTGGGCAGTTTCTTGAAGGGGTGCGGGCGGGCAGTTGCACTCTTCCGGCAGACACCAGCGGGATGAAACTCCAGGCCAAATAGCGCGCCCGGCAGGACCGGCGGAACCAGTCAGCGCAAGGCCGCTCGCCGGGAGCCGAGGCATGATAGCTGCGAAAGCACGCAGGCAGGCAAGCCTGGCAGTTTACTGAACCAGCGCGTTGAGCGTTCCAGGTCGTGCGCTTTAGGAAATCGATTTTTTCAGGTATTTTTGTACAACTTCTGCGGAAGACACGATTGAAACGTGGTCCGACCAATGTAGAATTGGAAGCGCGGACTATATATACATCAAAGGCCGTTGAGAGACGCTGACAAAGGAAATGACGACCGAAAAGAAGGGCAAGAATCGAGGAATTCCAACTGCTCCCGGGGCCACCAGCCTCAAGCAGTTGGCGGAGCATCTCGGTCTGAATCCCGCCACCGTCTCGGTCGTTCTCAATGAAGTACCCGGGCGGTCCATTCCGCAAGTCACTCGTGACCGCATCAAGGCTGCCGCCAAGGCGATGAACTACCACCCGAACCTGGTGGCCCGTTCGCTGCGCAACCGGCGCACGCTGACCATCGGCATCCTGGTTCCGGAACTCGGCGACGGCTATCACACGCAGGTGATGAGCGGCATCGGCGATCAGCTGATGATGGCCGGCTATTTCTATTTCACAGCCCACCATCGCCACAAGCGCAGCCTGGTTGAAGACTACACGCGGATGCTGATTGGACGCGGCGCGCAAGGCATCATCGCGATCGATACGCTGCTCGAACATCCCATTCAGATTCCAGTTGTGGCAGTGGCCGGCCACCGGCACATTGAAGGCGTCACCAATGTGCTCATCGACCATGTGCGCGCAGCCGAGTTGGCCTTGAACCATCTGTATTCACTCGGACACAGGAAGATCGCGTTCATGCGCGGCCAGCCGTTCAGTTCCGACTCCGACGAACGCTGGAAGAGCCTTGTGGACGTTGCGGCCAAGCTGGAGATCGAGATCAAGCCGGAGTTGGTTGTGAGCCTGGACCGCGATACATCTTCGCCCGAGCTTGGCTATCCGGTGGTGCAGCAACTGATGGCGTCACGGCAGCCTTTTACGGCACTGGTCGCGTTCAACGATATATCGGCCATTGGCGCCATCCGCGCGCTGCAGGACTTTAACCTGCGCGTGCCGCAGGATGTATCAGTGATTGGATTTGACGACATCAAGGCGGCAGCCTTCACGCTTCCCCGCCTCACCACGATCAACCAGCCGCTTGAAGAAATTGGAAGGATCGCGACGCAAAGCCTTCTCAACCGCATCCACGACACAGTTCCGCCACGGGACGAGATTGTGGTTGAGCCGCAGTTGGTGGTGCGCGAATCAACGGGCCCGGTGAAGAAGTAAGTCCGGCTTTGCTTCGCAACTGAAACCGGTCGAGATTCGCAATTCTGCCGGTCGCTTCCCCGCCTGCAAAGACCACCTGGACATCGTGACCGCCCTCGAATAAATCCAGGTAGAACGAGCCCGCAAGCTTACGGCCCAGCCGGAGCTGCATCCTGCGATGGGTCCGGCCGCGCGAGCGCCACCACCTGCAGAACTGCCATAAGAAGGCCAACGGCGCAGGGTGCAATGAGCCCATAGCGCAACGAATTGAAGTGCGATGACAGGAGCCCCGTGATCCAGGGCAGAACTGCAGCGCCAACGCCGCCGACCGCAAAGATCCAGCCGCGCGCCGAACGCTCAAGCATATAGGAAAGAACCAGCGGATAGAGTGGACCGATGCTGAGTCCGGCAAGGCCCGCCACAGCCAGGATGACGGCGGGAATGGGCCAGCACACAAGCGCCGCCACCGAAACAACAACACCCCAAATGCCAGCCTGCAGCGTGGCCTTGCGGCCGATGGCGGCAAGCAGCCGCGTTGAAAAAGCCAGGCGGCTGAGCATTTCACCGAGCCAGAACAGCGACGTGGCCAGCGCCGCACCGGCCAGGCTGCGCAAACCCGCGCGATGAGAGTATGTCGTGAGCCAGCCGCTCAGCGCTGCTTCCACGCCCACGGTACACATGGCGAGAAAAACCAGCGGCAGAAAAAAACGGAACGATGCAGGAGCGATGCGCGCCGGTTGGCTCGTCTGAGCAAGCACGGGCTCCGGGCGTTCCATGAGAACCACCCAGATCAGAAGCAGCAGGAACAATCCAAGCAGCACAACAAAAACATCACGAACATCGGTGCTGCGAACAAGCGGAAGCAGCAGCATCGGTCCTGCCGTCGCGCCAACCGACCAGACAAAGTTCAGACCTTCCAGTTTGGCGGCCCGGTTGTCGCCCGCGCGATCTGAGACGAGCAGGCTGGTTGCGGTCATCACCATGCCCAGTCCAAGCCCGTAAAAGAAGAACGCGGCAAAGGGAGCGCGGGATGCGGCGAACGCCAACACACACGTTGTAACAACCAGCAGACCGTATCCGATGGCAAGCGACCGAACACGGTTGGATGTCGTAAATACGGCGCCCATCGCCGAACCGAGAAACGCAAGAAAGAGCAGAAGCCCGGCCTTGTCGTCATGCAGGCCCCAACGCTCTGAGAAGATGGGAAGCAGCACGCCGAGCATGACCGTTCCCGTACCCGTCAGGCTAAAACCGATGCCCAGAACCCATCCTGAAAGAGTCTGCCGTGCGGGAAATCCTGGCGCGGCCCAGATGCGGTCGTTCATTGAATCACCCATGCAGTGCGCCCAAGCATTATAACTTTCACAGTTTGCACCAGACCAAATGCCCATCTCCGCGCAGTTGCTTCAGGCCGCGGCTGCATGCTGATCGACAGTCGCTAAGGAAGACTGGGAATGTGCTCGGGAGCTTTGCTCGCGACAATTCCCTGCCCTTCGCGCACAATGTAAAACTTGTCGGCCGCCAGGCCCGTGAGCTTCTCCTTTTTTCCATCCGGCCAAAGGATTTCTGCTTCATCAAGAGTCTGATGACTACCCAGGCCGAAGTGGAGGCGAAGATCGCTTTGCGAGAGATAACTTCCACCGCTGACCAATTCGCCAAGCTGCGTCAGATCTCCAGCCGTAGCGCGAACGCGCGCATTCAGCGCCAATCGGTTGCAGGTGACTCCCTCCAATTGAAAACTGATCCAGTGATTCGGCGGCCCACCCGCGGGGCGGAGAATCATCGGCTCACCGACAAGATTCTCGACGACGGCTTCAAGCTTTCCATCGTTGAACAGATCGCCAATCGCCATGCCGCGACTGACCTGCGCGGCCTTCAACGCCGGCCCCACGCGCCAGCTTACGTTTTGAAACGTGCCATCGCGGCGATTCAGAAACAGGAGCTTGGGCTCCAGATAGCGCGCGGCTGCAGGTGTGCTGTCCACCTGCGGATAGACGTGGCCGTCGACAACAAGGAAATCCTGCCACCCGCTATTGGCAAAATCGACAAAGGCGTCGCCCCACCCCACAAAGCCCTGCGTGCCGCGCGCAATGCCCGACGAAATGGAGTTATCCGTAAAGTTCATCCCGCCTTCGTTCGAATAAAGTGCGGTGTACTCAATGTCAAAGTGCGAGAGCGCAAGAGACATCCGGCCATTGTGCAGATAATCGCCAAAGGCCACACCCATGTTCGCCTGCTCCACGCCATCTTCGTTTGCTGCCACGCCGGAAAGCAGTGCCACGTCCTCAAACTTGCCCGCACCATCGCCCTGGTAAAGATAATTTGCCTCGCCATCGTTCGTGACAAAAAGATCGAGCTTGCCGTCGTTGTTGAAGTCGGACCAGATGGCAGTGAGACCGAAGCGCAGCTCGGGGTCGCTGACGCCCGCCTTCTTTGAGACGTCGGTAAATGTTCCGTCACCATTATTGTGGTAGAGATTGTCGGGCAGCCCCTTCAGGCCGCGCGGCCCGCACTGAACATCGATGCCCATGTACTTGCACGATTTGGTCGAGCCAAATGCGGGCAGATTGTCGAGATGAAAATCCACATAGTGCGAGACGAACAGATCGGCGAAACCGTCGCTGTCGTAATCGCCAAAGGCCGCACCCGTGGCCCATCCTGTGTCGGTATCGAGTTTTGCGGCCTTGGTTGCATCGGTAAACGTTCCATCGCCATTGTTTCGATAGAGCACAACGCCATTGAGGCAGGTGACGAGGAGGTCGGGCTTGCCGTCGTTGTTGTAGTCGCCCACCGCGGCGCCCATGGCCCAGCATGGATAGCCCACACCGGCCTTGTCTGTCACGTCGGTAAATGTTCCATCGTGATTGTTGTGGTACAGCGCGCTGCGAGCCTTCACGCCGTGCAGCGCCATGTCGACGCTTTGCGCATTGGTGAAGTAGATGTCGGGCCAGCCATCGCCGTCGTAATCAATCAGCGCAACGCCGCCGCTCATCGACTCCGCAATGAACTTCGCCTCGGGGTCGGACTTATGGTCGAACTTTATTTTCGTGAGGCTGGTGATGTCCACCAGTTGTGGGTAGTTGGGAACGGGCCCCGTTGCCGACAGCTCGGCGGCAGCTTTTTGGCGTTCGGCGGGAGACAGTGGCGTAGGCGTCCCCATTTGTCCGCCAAGTGTGGCGCACGAGAGCCAAACCATGGTTGCCACCAGGCACACATACCCAAGCCTGATGCGCAAAATGAAACGCAGCCCGTGAAGCGTGCTCGACCAGGAGCTATTTCTCATCAGGTTCATCTGGGTGAATTTCGCTCGGCTGAACCTGTAGTTCCTTGTAAACGGCTCTAAGCTTCTCTTTCAAATCTTTGAATTTTTTGTAGAGTTCCAACTCGCGCTTCGCGTCGTCCATCCGCCCCTGCCCCCGGTAGAGCGTCGCCAAACGATAGTGCGCGACGGCATTAGTCGGCTCCAGTTGAATCGCCTGCTCCAGCATCGCCTGTGCTTTTTCCGGCTGGCCCATGTCTATCAATGTCTTCGCCAGGCCCAGCCGCGCATCGTCATCTCCCGGCTGCAACTCAACCGCCTTCGAGTATTCCTGAAAAGCCTGCGCGGTGTTTCCCTTGTGCGCATCGATTTCACCCAGCCTGCACTCCGCCTTTTCATCTCCTGGATTCTCCGTCAGCGCGGCTCGATACTCCTTCTCCGCTTCCTCTTTCACTGCCGCATCCTGCGATGTATTCAGCAGCTCCGCCAGCTCATAATGAACATTGGGCAGATGAGGATCGAGTTTGACTGCCGTGCGAAATTGCGCGACCGCTCCGTTTGTATTCCCTTCCTTGATCTCCTCGTGAGCCATCACCTGGTGCATCTGCGCCGAATCCGGCGCAACCAGTGACAACGCCAGCATCGACTCCCCAGAGAGATCGGAGTAAGTGCGGTAGGCTGCGTAGAGAACTTCAGGATTTTCAGGATATGCTTTTCGCAATTGACTAATCACAGCGGCCGCGTTATCAAGGTCGCTGCTCAAGTTATAAAGCCCTACAAGGTCTAATCCTACTTCTATCTTCAGTTTCATATCCTGAATCAACGGGAAGGATGATTCCAGATCCCTTTGTGCATTCACGACGTCAGCGATGTGCTCCTCTGCCAATCCCAGCAAAGCCTGAACTTTCCATAAATCTGGCTTTAATTTAACCGCCGCCTGCAATTCCGGAACGGCGTCCTTGTAGTCACGGCGAAAGAAGAGCAAGACTCCAAGGTTTGCGCGTGCATCTACATTGGTCGGATCGAGGATTACGAGCTTCTGCAACTCCGGTATCGCCAGGTCGGGCCGCTGCTGCCTGAGATATTGCTGCGTCAGCCGTTCCAGCAAGTCGATCTGCTCCTGCCTGCTTGGTGAACTTTGACAGTTGGATCTTATGCAAACGAAAGGCAGCAAAAACAGTGCGAGCAATGCGGCTTTGGTTGACATGGCAGCCTCATGATACCAAAGCGAGGATGGTGAGAATTCGAAAGGACGGCGGTGAATTGCCGTCCTTCCGGGTTAGAGATTAGGTGCATGTTTCTAGAAGGAAACGCGGCTCACAATCTGCCACACTCTTCCATTCACTGTGAGGCTGCTGATTGCCGAGGAACCACCGCCGCCTGGGAAGTTGTTGCCGGATTGCCCAAAGCTCGGATGATTCAGAATGTTGGTCGCGTCGCCACGGATTTCGAACTTGACACCCCGATCGGGCACAAGGTCGAAGGTCTTCCCGAAGGAGAAGTTCACAACATTCAGTCCGGGGCCGTACACCTGGTTCCTTTTGAAGGTTCCGTAGGTGTAAGGAGTAGGGACCGCGAATGCGGCGAGGTTATACCACGCTTGAATGCTGTGGTAAGGATAGGTGACTCCACCAACCGAGCTGGAGGACTTATAGTTACCGATGAGGTTGGCTTCCTGGGTAAAACCGCCGGATTGGTTGTTGGAACTATTGTTGTTTCCGGTCGTGAGTCCCATCGGATTGCCGCCCTGATCCACAAAGATCGCCGATAGCTGCCAGCCGCCCAGCACTTCATCCGCCAACAGGTTGTCATTCATGAATTGCATGCCTTTACCGAAGGGCAGCTTGTACACTACCTCTCCCTTGAGCATCTGCCGAATGTCGAAGTTGGAGTTGCTGTAGTTCTCAGAAGGCGCATATGCATTCTGATAGTTCTGCCATCCCATGCGGCTTCCCCATCCTGACGCATCGATATCGTCAAGGAAGTGAGACCAGGTGTAGTTGACGGAGAACTGCAGACCGTGTGAAAAACGCTTGTTCAGCATTGCCTGCAGGGAGTTGTAATTTGATATCCCATTGTTGAAACTGCCGTTGATGCCCTTGAAAATGGGATACGGTTTGAAGGTCAGGTCGTTCGGGCCGAGCTTATTCTCGGGGACCTGATTGATGTCCACCGGGAAGTTGATCCCCGTGCCGTGATTGCCAACGTAGGAGACCTCGGCAACAAAGTCCGTCAGGAACTCGCGCTGCACCGACAGCGAGTACTGGTAGTTCTTCGGCACCGGCGTCTGGTACTGGTTGTAGTTGACGTCCTGGTTGTTATAGGCCCAGGGAGTCGTCTGCGAACTCACAAGGTTGGAGAGAAGGCTAGTTCCATTCAAACTGCCTGTTCCGCAGCCGCCTGGGTCTTTGGTGTCAGGTGAATTGCCGTCAGCGTCGAGTTGCACGACTGGGCACATGCCGTTGGTGGTGTCGTTGTCGTTGCCGCTGGTCTGAAATGCATTCCCCATCCCGGCCCCATAGGTATCCTCGCTCCAGGTGGATGCATAGACGCCGAGACCGCCACGGATCACCATATTATTCTTGATCTGCCAACTGAACCCGACGCGCGGCATAAAGATGTTGTAGACGGGTTTTTGCAGCGTGGTGCGGCCATTCGCCGCGGTTTTGGCGTACCACATGCCGCCTTGAACGGGGGCGCCAGGGGCAATACCGTTGATGGCTGAAGTGGAAACGTTGAAGTTTGAGACCGCGGGATCGAAGTCAGTCATGTTGCCCTTTACTTCAGACCAGCCGGTCATGACTTCATAACGAACCCCGAGGTTAACGGTCAGATTCGGCTTGAACTTCCAATCATCTTGAACAAAGAACTGCGGAGTCTTCCATCTTCCACCGTACTCCGGCTGGATTTTTGTGCTCCAATCCTGGGACTGGCCCAGCAGGAAGTCTGCATAGCTAAGGCCGTCGTAGGCGTTGGTGTTACCGCCGCCTTGCGCCGTGTAGGTGCCGTTGTAAGTAATGTTCGCTGAGATGAGGTTTCCCCATGCGGTTGAGTCAGCCCTGTTAATCAGGAACTCGCCGCCGAAGTGCATCACATGCTTGCCCTTGATTAGCGTGGCCACATCGGAAGGATCGAACAGCATCTCCTTATAAACCGAGTTTGATGCTGTGCCCAACGCGGCGAAATTGCCAATGTTCACCTGCGGGAAGTTGTCCGCTTCGGAGAACTGCAGTCCCAATTTCGCTGGAAAACCTTGTCCAATGGTTTGTGGGGTAAAGTAGTTCAACTGGTCCGTAAAGCCAAGGCGAGCTTCGTTGACGAGGTGCGGGTTGATCGTCCAGACATCGGAGACCGAGGCATTGTCGCGGCTCACGTCCTGGCTCTGGCAGTTGAATGGGCAAAAGCTTGTTCCAAACCCCCGCCTGCCCCGGGTTGTCGCTCTCTGTCTCCGCCAACGTCAGCCGGTTGGTGGGGGTTACGTCATAGTCCATCCGGCCAAACCACTTGATGAACGGATTGCTACTGGGAGCCAGATAAGTGAAATTATTCTCCAGGTATCCTGACCAGATGCTGTGCCGGAGCCCGGATTCGCTGCAGGAAAATACTTCTGAATTGCCTGGGCGACCGGATTGAGCATGGTCGACGGAATCTTGTTGCCATTCCATATTCTGCGATAAAGCTCTTCCGCTGAACGCACGGAGCCGGTACTGTCAGAGGCCACCCGCATACTGCGTACCCGTATAGGTGCAAGTTCCCGAATTAACAATGACCTGCGTGGTCGGATCGTAAAGCGTGGCCTGCCCGTAAAATCTCCGCCATCATGGCAGCGGTCGGCTCGGTAGCCGACGTGCACTTGCTCCGCCGTGATTGATGGTCCTGTCGTAGTCGAAGTAGAAGAACGCCTTGTGCTTCAGGATCGGCCCGCCAACGGCGCCGCCGAAGTTGTTGAAGTGAAGGGAAGGAAGCCTTCTTCCCTGAGCCGAACTGATACGGTGCAGCGTTCAGTGCATTGTTCTCAAGGAATTCATAGGCAGCAGCCATGAAACTTGTCGCCTCCGCTCTTTGTGATCTGGTTGTAAATGACGTCGCCGACACCGTACTGCGCTGAAAAAGCAGTGGCGCTGACTTTCACTTCCGCCGTGGTTTCAAAGATGGTGACGTCGGTGTTCTGGCTCATGGGCAGGGTGGTCGTGGCGCCATCCTGAAGCATGCTCGCAAACGGCAGATTGCCGTTGATGGAGGCAATCGTGCCTGGGTTGGGAGCATTCGAAGAGTTCTCAGGCGCCCCGGCCGCGCCCGGCATCAGAATGATGAAGTTCTCCCAGTCGGCTCCGCCACCATTCTGGCTGCCAACCTGCGGCAACTCCGATCGTGATCGATGACTCCATGGCTTCCTTCCTGCGCGCCGGACTCTGTTTCGAGCATCGGCACATCGGTGTTTACCACTACCTGCTGCGAAACCTTGCCCACTTGCAGGATGGCATTGATGCCTTGGACGCCAAGGGTTACCGTGACCGGGCCGCGTACGTAGGACTGGAAACCCTCCTTTGTAAAGGTGAGGAGATAGTGGTCCTCCGGGATCGCGCCCGTATCGTAGAGTCCCGCGCTATCCGTGACGTAGGTGCGCGTAACGTCCTTGTCTACGTCTCTCACGTTGACCGTCACGCCGGGAACCATGGCCCCCGTCGAGTCGGTCACTGTGCCGCGAAGATCACCAGAGTTGTGTTTTGTGCAAGACATACCCCGCTCCCAAAACTGATTAGAAGAAGGGATAGTACCCATCGCATCCCATTTTTCATGAATTGCCTCCTGAAGCTTTCTTTCCACTGCCGCCGTTTCGGCTCCCGGCAGCCTGACCTCACCTCGGCAACGTGCCGAAGCGCCTTTGATCCGGTTGCCGAGTCACCGGACGCGCAATCCACAGATGGCAAGCTGCCTGGCAAATTCCTAAGACAAACGCTTGTTTATGGAAATTTTGCCCTGTCTTAATGCGCGATGGCGATTTAAGCACAACAAAATAACGGCTGTCAACATATTTCTAATTTCATAGACAATCGGTTGTTTAATTGCTACTATGGACAGGAATTAACGCTGACCGGCATTTGCAAGGGTGTTTCGAGCCGCTCGTCGAGGGCCGTATTATTAGGCAACATCGACTTAGACAAACGCATGTCCGGCATTTTCAGCGAGAAACGGCGCGAAATCATGGGAATTTATATGGGCCATACCTCCCGGCGGGCCTTTATGAAGCAGGCAATAACAGCTGCATCAGCAATCGTTTGCACGAACCAGCGGGCTGCATGGGGTCAAAAACCACCAGCCATTGCTGCTGCGCGCGGCTGGTTGACAACCAGCCGCGGAAAATACCAGGAAATCTCCCTCAAGGGAAGCGAGGGATCCGCCACTCCCGGCCCGATCGAAGTCGAGATCGACCCCGGCCAAAGCTTTCAAAGCATTCTCGGATTTGGCGGGGCCTTTACCGACGCATCCTGCTACCTGTTGGGCGGCATGCACGCGGAGGTGCGCAAGGCGCTCCTCGCAGAATTCTTTGGCGATGACGGCCTTCGGCTCTCCGTCGGCCGCACCTGCATCGGTTCAAGCGATTACTCGCGAACCGCCTACACATTCGACGACACCGCGGCGCCCGATCCCGAGCTGAAGAGGTTCAGCATTGACCACGACCGCGGCTACATTCTGCCCGTTCTGCGTGACGCGCTGGCCATACGGCCCGAGCTCTTCCTCTTTTCAACGCCATGGAGCCCGCCCGCCTGGATGAAGACAGGCGATTCGCTCTGCGGGGGCTCCATGCGCAAGAGCTGCTTCAAGTGCGTACGCGCAATATTTCGTCAAGTTTCTCGAAGCGTACCGCGCGGAGGGAGTTCACATCCGCGCTGTGACCATTCAAAACGAGGTGGACACCGACCAGGACGGCAGAATGCCCGCCACCCTCTGGGGCCAGGAGTACGAAGCTGGGTTCATCACCGAGTTTCTGGGCCCCGCACTGCGCAGCGCCAATCTCGAAACCAAGATCTGGCTGCTTGACCACAACTACAACCTCTGGGGACGCGTGATGGACTTGCTGGGCGACCCGGCTTTAAACCAATATGTCGACGGCGTGGCCTGGCATGGCTATGCGGGAACGCCCGACGCCATGACCACGGTCCATAACGCATTTCCATCGAAAGGCGCCTACTGGACCGAGGGCGGCCCGTTCTATACCGCACCGGATTACACCACCGACTGGGCCAAATGGTCTGCGACATTCACCGGCGTACTGAAGAACTGGGCCCGCTGCGCGCTGGCCTGGAATCTTGTACTCGACGAAAATGGCAAGCCCAACATTGGCCCATTCGACTGCGGCGGTCTGGTGACGCTTGATTCAAAAACCAAAAAAATTACCCGCAGTGGACAATACTGGGCTCTTGCGCACTATGCCAAAGCAGTTCAGCGCGGAGCGCGCGTCCTTGCCAGCCACTCAGCTCACCCGGCAATCGAACACGTTGCCTTTGCCAACCCCGACGGCAGCTATGTGCTTGTGCTCACCAACCCGGGCGAGGAATGCACAGTGAGCTGCAGGTTTGGTGGCGACACCCTGCCTGTAAAGCTGGCAGCCAACTCGATCGTTACCCTGCAGTGGACCTAGTATTTGTAGCGCCGATCTCCTGATCGGCTGTCCTGAGGGCCTCCCGGCCCTCAGATGCCTCGCTCAAGGAAAAACTCGATCTGCGACGTGGTTTGTGTCAGGGCACGAGTTTACTCGTGCCGAAAAACCGGGTACAAACCGGGCAGATACTTTACAGAACAGACCGGGGAGATGGTTTACAGATTTTGTCCGTTTCAGAAGGCGTGTAGAAGGGAAGCATGCCTTGGACTGTGAGCGGAGTGGTGGAGAAGCGGAAGGACTTTGTTGCGGACTTTGTTTCCGGAGACTGGACGATGAGCGAGCTTTGCCGCATCCACGGTATATCGCGGCCAACCGGCTACGCGGTTCTGCGTCGCTACGCCGATGGCGGTGACCAGGGCCTTGCCGAGCGCAGCCATGCGCCCCAGCGGCATCCCAACCAGACGCCGGCTCAGATCGAGCAGCTGGTTTTACAACTGCGGCGTGCGCATCCCTTGTGGGGGCCGCGGCCGTTGAAGAAGATTCTGGAAGACCGTAATCCGCAGCTTGCGATTCCGGCGGCCAGCACCATCGGTGCCATCGTGGAGCGCGAAGGGCTGACGCGCCATCGGCGCAAACGGCGGCGCGTGGAACCTTATCAGCAGCCGTTTGCTTCGGTCGAGTCGCCCAACGACGAGTGGGCCTGCGACTTCAAGGGCTGGATGCGAACCAGCGACGGAGAGCGCATCGATCCGTTGACCATCTCCGATAGCTTGAGCCGTTATCTGCTGCGCTGCCAGGCGGTGGACAAGACCGACACGGCGCGGGTGCAGGCGGTTTTCGAGGCGGCGTTTCGGGAGTTCGGGATGCCGCGCGCGGTTCGCTCCGACAACGGGCCGCCCTTTGCCTCCTGCGCGGTGGCGGGCCTGTCGCGGCTCTCGGTGTGGTGGATCAAGCTGGGCATCGTGCCTCGGCGCATCGAGGCCGGTCATCCGGAACAGAACGGGCGGCACGAACGCATGCACCGCACGCTGAAGGAAGCCATGGCCTCTCCGCCCAAGGCCAATCGGCGCATGCAGCAGCGGGCTTTCGACCAGTTCCGCCGCGAGTACAACGAGGTGCGGCCGCACCAGGCGCTGGCCATGGAGACGCCGGATTCGGTCTATCGCAGCTCGCCGCGGCTGTTTCCGGGCCGCGTGCCCGAGCCCGAATACGACACCACGATGAAGGTGCGGTGCGTGTTCAAGCATGGACAGTTCTTCTTCAACCGTGACTACGTATTCCTGAGCAAGGTGTTGTCGGGCGAGCGCATCGGCCTGCTGCCAATCGACGACCGTTATCTGCGTATTTACCTGGCCTGGTATCCGATTGCCCGGCTGGATACAAGGACCATGCGAGTGGAAAAACTCTGGCCGCAGGATCGGGCCAGCGATCAAGCCTATGGAAAGGTGGAAATCCCCAAAAGCTGGGATTCCCACCTTCCCACAGGCACGACTACGGCGGGCAGATGAATCAAAAACAAACCCCAAAAACAGGACCAATGTGTAAACCATCTGCCCGGTCTGAAATGTAAAGGAACTGCCCGGCTGGACAACCGCAAAAAGAAAGCCGGGCTTCAGCCCCTGCTAGTTTCGCGCTATCGCACATTCATTCTTCCTCAATCTGTCTAGCCCCACGATGAAGTGCGGCGCTCAATGCGCCGCAGTCCATCGCCGGATTTTGCCTACGGAAAATCCGTCACCTTCGGCGTCACGCGCGGAGTGATCGACGTTGAACCGCCTTTGTCGTCAATCACGTTCTCGATGGCGCCCTTGTCATCCAGCGCAACCGTGATCATGTGGTGGAAGCGCACGCCCGGTGTCTTGGGAACTTCAATGGCGCGTGTCAGCACCACGTTCGGTTTGCGGAACACGCTGTAGATGCCGAGGCCCCACGCCTCGTGACTCGTGACGTTATCGGCCACTTTGTACGAGGCCCAGCCATTTGTATCTTTCGCGCTGGTGTAGCTCGGCTGATCTGGCGGATCATAGGGAATCTCCGATTGATAGAAATACGTCCGTCCCCCGTTGCCATTCCACAGCACCTGGAACTGCTGATGGTGCTCGACGAACAGCCCGTACGCAGTCACGTTATTGCCATTCACAACGAGTCCATTCAAGCTGGTATTGCTCGTCCAGCCCACGCCCGTGCCGTGATCAGCCCGCCAGATCCATGTGTGGTCCACGATGGTGTCATTGCTGTTGATACGCAGATTCACGCGCGTACGGCCCACAGCCGCTCCACCATCGCGGAAGAACACGTCATGGAGCACAATCGGGTTCGACGGATGGCGCGCGTGGCTGCCCTCGGGCCCAACCTCAAGCAGCACAGGCGACTCGACAGGGCCCGCATCGATCAACAGCCCGGCAATCTCAATGCCATCCTTGTCCGCCGTCGTGATGACAGCATTTCCCTGTGTCGGCTCAAGCGTGGCAAAGCCCAACCCGAACAGAATCGTATTCTTACGCATCACGCGCAGCGCCGCGTCGAGCTTGTAGTTGCCGGGCGTGAAAAGAAGATTCTTGCCGGCAACCAGTTGCGCATTCAGGCTCGCCGCCGTATCCGTCTCAGGCCGCGCAATGTAAAAGCGGTTGAGTGGAACTGCGTGCCCGGCTGTGGAACCACCATGCCACGTGATGCCTTTGCTATCGGTCCTCATCGCGGGAACCAGCACGCTCCAGTTGCCCTTCGCGTCGACCTGGAGGAATGGTTTTTCGCGCACGGTAGGCGTCACGTCCACTTTGGTGTAGGGCGGCGTTGGCCAATCGCCCGCCGGTGGATTCGGTATGCCGACAAAGACCATGTTCCAGTTCGAGCCGGTCCAGCTCTTCCACTCGCTGTTGCGTGAGATCCACTGCTGTTGCGAGCCGGAGTCGACATTGCCATCCACCAGCGTGTCCGCCATCCATCCGCCACTGGCCCAGCCATGCTGCTGATGCAGCACCATATCGCCGCGTACGTGCATGCGCCGGAACGGAATGGCTTGCGAAACGGCCCACTGCATCGTGCCGCCCGTGGGTGTCACCGAAAATCCCTCGGCAGCGCGCCAGAAGGTGCATGTTGCGTTGTTCCGTGGAAGGCTTGCGTCCGAGTGCACGTTGCCTTCAATGGAAACGTCGTCGGGTGTCGCCCCAAGGCCAATCACCTCGGTATAAAAACCGATGGGCACATCCACCTTGTATTTGCCGGGCAGAAACAGAAGCGCGTGCCGATCCGTTTCGAATTCGTTTTTGCGGTCGTTGCCGTAGACCTTGTCGATCTTCTCCTGGATCTCCTGCGGCGCCATCGTGTCGTTGAAAATCTGCACGTTGGGCCCGAGATCGGGATCCGCTTTAGGCGCAGCCGCGTGAGCGCTGGTGAGCGCCGACGCGAAAAGCACAAGGATCGCTGCAACCCCTATGAACGCTGTTGATTTAAAGCGCAACTCTGATTTACCAGACATAAGTGCCTACCGATTCTGACGGCATGGTCGCCTTGATGAATTTGCTGTGGTATTCAATGTCGAAGGCCTTCGGGAAATTGCCAGTGTTGGCCACGACGAGGACGACGCGTCCCTCCGGCGTGAGGAAGGCCGCGGTCGCAAGCTGTTCGAGTTCGCCGCTTCCGATGCGCACCGAACCCGCGGGTACAAATTTTGAAAAATGCGCGACGGCATAGTAGGCGACATTGAGCCGCACCTTGTCGCCATCCAGCGTGATCGCGCCCACGCAGCCAGTGCATCCGCCGTTATTGGTATGCGGGCCGTTCTTTGGATCGGCCGCAAGATTCCACAGCAGCACGTTGCGGCTCCAGTTCCGCGTGGCCGCAATCAACACGCGTGTCACTGGCTCCGCAATGCCGATCGACGACGAACCCGGCCGCTCTGTCACCGACTGCTCGGTAAGGTAAAGGTTCTTGTTGGGATACGCATTGTGCACGTCGGTCAACACAC
Organism: uncultured Acidobacteriaceae bacterium; assembly: GCA_963820245.1. Lineage (GTDB taxonomy): Bacteria > Acidobacteriota > Terriglobia > Terriglobales > Acidobacteriaceae > Telmatobacter. The sequence continues at coordinate 17,516 of CAWFZC010000018.1, forward strand.
TGGCCGTGCCGCCATAAAGATGAAATGCCGTTCCCGCCGCATATTTTCCAGCCACGGGATCGGCCAGGATCGACAGCGCATACGAGGTCACATCGGGGTTGTGATCGTACAACTGAATCTCCGTTTTGATTCCGGCCTTCTCAAAGTCCGGCCCCAGGTATTTGCCGATCAGTTCGTCTTCCTCTTCAGCAAACACGGCCATGCTTGGCGTGTTCTTGGGATTCAGCGGCTCATTTTCAACCGTGATCGCAGTCAACGTGATGCCTTCGGCCTGCATGCCCTGAACGTACTTCACCAGGTACGCAGCGTAGGCCGCAAAGTACTCAGGCTTCAGGTGGCCTCCGCGCACATCGTCATTTGTTTTCATCCACGCCGGCGCCGACCACGGCGAGCCAAGTATCTTCACATGCGGATTGATGGCCAGAATCTCCTTCAGCACGGGAATCACGTCGGCCTTGTCGGGATCGAGGCTGAACTTGGCGAGATTGGGATCCGCCTGCCCGGCCGGCATGTCGTCATAGGAATACACGTGGTCGTTCATGTCGGACGAACCAATGCTCACGCGCAGATAGCTCGACCCGATTCCGTCGCCATCCCCATCCCCGCCCGTTGCAAAAATCTGTTTGAGCAGTGCGTGGCGCGCGTCTGCGGACATGCGCATCAACAACTGCGCGCTGCCGCCCGTCACCGCAAAGCCGAAGCCCTCGATCGGTTGGAACTGCTGCATGTCGTTGACCAGCACTACGGGCGCAGAATCGGGCGCACTTGTGAAGGCCAGCGGAGCGGGCTGATGCGCAAATAGAGCAGCGCGATCCACCGTGGTAAGCCAGAGTCCGGCCGGCGGCGTAGTCTGGGCCTGACAGGCAGCAACAAGGCATAAAAAGAAGGCGGCAATCAAGGTAAACGAGCAGCTTCGATTCATTCGATTCCCTCTCCGGCGAAGGTTCCCGGTGGGCCGGTCCCGGTTTCAGCGCCTCGCGGGCGCGTAGTAGACAAACGATTGTTATAAGGCGCTCGCGGACTCACTCCGCGAATCGCACCCGATGAAAACAGAGCCCGGCCCCTCTTGTCAAGAAAGCGCCGGCGTCTGGCTTTCGCCTCGGATTTCTTCCCTTGCCCTCGCTCTTTTGTCCGACACCGGCGCAGGCAGCTTCGGCCGCCATCCGTCAAACGGCCCATTTGACCCGCAGAACAAGCTAGGGCCCGTGGCGTTATACTTGCCCGTCTTTCGATTCGCAAAATAAACCGCAATCCAGACGCAGCTTCAATAAAGGCCTGCGCGCCGGGATAGATTGATTCACAACCGGTGGCGGGAATTACCGGAGGAATAAATGAAAGCCTTTACACGTCGCAACCTGTTAAAGACCGGCCTGCTGGCTCCAGCCGTGGCCGCAGCCCATGGAATGAAACCTCTTGAGGCAGGCATCTTCGCCACCAGCGAAGCAGCCGGGCCGCTTTCGACCGCGAACGATTCCCCGGCCGAAGAACACGCCGGTGGCCAGCGCGAGCGCCAGTTGCTCGACTTTGGCTGGCGTTTCCACCTGGGCAACGCCAACGATGCCGACAAGGATTTCGGCTTTGGCAGCGGGCGCTCTGGCAACTTCCAAAAGACAGGAAACTTTTTGCCCGCCGGCAGCATGGGCTTTGACGACAGCGACTGGAAGCCGGTCGATCTGCCCCACGACTGGGCCATCGAACTCGAGTTCAAAAACGATCCCGCGCTGATGAACAAGGGCTACTATCCGCTGGGCCGGAATTACCCGGAAACCAGCGTCGGCTGGTACCGCCGCGCCTTTGAGCTCGACGCAGCAGACGACGGCAAGCGCATCACCATCGAATTCGACGGCGCCTACCGCGAGACTCTGGTGGTCTTCAACGGCTTTTACATCGGCCGCCACAGCGGAGGTTACGATCCCTTCAGTTTTGACGTCAGCGACTTCGCTAATCCCGGCGGCCGTAACGTACTTCTGGTGCGCGTCGACGCCACTTCAAGTGACGGATGGTTCTACGAAGGCGCTGGGCTCTACCGCCACGTGTGGCTGGTCAAGACCCACCCCGTGCACGTAAAGAAGTGGGGAACGTTTGTAAAGTCGGAGCTCAAGCCGGGCTCCGCCGCTCTTTCCATCAGGACAGAACTCGAAAACGCGAGCCCCGAGGCCGCAAGCGCACGCGTCGTGTCCACCATACTCGATCCTGACGGCAAAGCAGTCGGCAAGGCAGTCACGGCCACCGTTGACTTGTCCTCCGTGGGCGAAGCCGCGTGCGACCAGAAGATGCCGGTAAGCAATCCGCGCCTGTGGTCGCTTGAAGAACGCAATCTCTACACCCTGGTCAGCGAAGTACGCGTGGGCGGCGACGTTGTCGATCGCTGCGAGACCCGCTTCGGCATCCGTTCCATCAAAATGGATCCGTCGCAAGGTCTGCTGCTCAACGGCAAGCCTGTCAAAGTAAGAGGAACCTGCAACCACCAGGACCACGCGGGTGTAGGCGCCGCTGTGCCTGACGCAGTGCAGTACTACCGCGTGCGCAAGTTGCAGGAGATGGGCTGCAATGGCATGCGCACCTCGCACAATCCTCCAACGCCAGAGTTGTTGAATGCCTGCGATGAACTCGGCATGCTGGTCTTCGACGAGACGCGCATGATGTCCTCCAATCCCGAAGGTCTCAGCCAGTTTGAAGATCTTGTACGCCGCGACCGCAATCACCCCTCCGTCTTTATGTGGTCCATGGGCAACGAAGAAGGCACCGCCAACATCGAAAAGGGCAAAAAGATTCTCACCGCGATGAAGGCCGTGGCCACGCTGCACGACGGCTCGCGCCCGGTATCGATTGCGCCCACAGGCGCCATCGGCACCGGCGGCCTCGAGGTCTGCGACGTGGTCGGCTACAACTATATGGATCCTGGAGCCGAAGACTTCCACAACGCGCATCCTGACCGGCCCGTCATCGGCACCGAGACAGTGAGCGCCGTCTGCACGCGCGGCATCTACGTCACCGATGCGGAAAAAGGCTTCGTCAGTTCCTACGATCCGTACACCACCACCGGCCGCGCTTCGGCTGAAGGCTGGTGGCGCTTCTGCGATGCGCGGCCCTGGCTGGCAGGCGGATTTATCTGGACCGGATTTGACTACCGCGGCGAGCCCTCTCCCAACCCCTGGCCGAATATCAATTCGCAGTACGGCGTCATCGACATGTGCGGGTTCCCCAAGGACACCTTCTTCTACTACCGTTCCTGGTGGACAGCACAACCTGTGCTGCATCTCTTCCCTCACTGGAATTGGCCGGGAATGGAAGGCAAGCTGATCGCCGTCTGGGTCCACTCCAACATGGACAAGGTCGAGTTGCTCGTCAACGGCCAGAGCCTCGGCACGAAGGACATGAAGAAAGACCAGCACCTGGCATGGAATGTTCCTTATGCTCCAGGCGTGATTGAAGCGCGCGGCTACAAGGACGGAAAACTCGCACAGACAGTGCGCCGCGAGACCACCGGCTCCGCGGCGGCTCTTTCCGCTGCAGTCGACCGCGCTGAAATTCGAGCCGACGGCGAAGACGTGGCCATGGTTGCCGTCGAAGTGCGCGATGCGCAGAACCGGCTCGTGCCCATCACCGACAACACCGTCACCTTCAAGGTCACAGGAGCGGGCAAGCTCATCGGCGTAGGCAATGGCGACCCCACCGACCACGCGCCCGACAAAGGCTCATGGCGCAAGGCCTTCAGCGGCATGTGCATGGCTCTCATCCAGTCCACTAAAGAAGGCGGCACCATCACCGTTGAAGCCACTTCACCGGGATTGTCCGCGTCAAGCGTGACCATTGCGGCAAAGGCGGTCAAGTTGCGGCCTCAGGTGGCGCCATGGGAGCGCAAATCGCCCGCGGGCGGGGGAATTAGCGGTTTATGGCGGCCGCAGGAGAATGCTGCAACGCAGATCTTTACCCTCATCGCGGATGGCGGCAAGCTGAGCGGTTCGGCGGAAGGCGTGGCAGGCGGATGGGCCGGAGGCGCTGACACCGTGGTAACGCTCACAGACGGCAAGATCGACGGCGACCAGCTCAGCTTCACTGCCGGCAACATGTCATTCACCGGCAAGATGAGCGGTGATCGCCTGGAACTTTCGCGAACGGTCCACATGACGCCGCGCAAGTCGATCCCCATTCCGCCTTCGAACGAGCCCAAGGCAGACATCGGCCCTGCGCCCGATGGATCGGATCCGTCGTTCTCGCCGGGTAGACGGCCCAACGGCCCCATGACCGTCGTGCTTCTTCGCGCCCAGCGCTGAGCACGCCAACCTGAGCCTCAACCAGATTCCGGCGGGTAGGCAACTACCCGCCGGAATTTTTTGGCAAGAGCGTTCAACTTTTCCGTTGCGGTTTGCGAGGAATGGCAGTACCTTTGCTGCGAGATTCCATCCCACTTCGGAGCGTTTCCAATGCTCAACGTTGCGCTGATGTTGCAGGCCACCCCCGACCCGGCACAGATCCAGCACATTGTGATGGCCGCGATGGCGATCATGCCCATCATCATCCTGGTGTTTCTCGCCATCGTCATCATTCCCTACTGGTTCATCTGCAAGAAAGCGGGCTTCTCGCCCTGGCTTTCGCTGCTCAATGTCATTCCGCTCGGCAACCTGGTGCTCATCTATGTGCTCGCCTTCGCTGACTGGAAAGTAATGCCTGCGCCCCAGGCCTTTTGGCAGCCGCAGCAGCCTTATCCACCGCAGCCGCCGACGTTTCCCCCGCAAACCTAGAAGCTTTTGGAACCCCCCGGGCCGTCTCAGCAGAGTAGCGCCGGTCTCCAGACCGGCTGTCGTGCGGGCGTCCACGCCCGCATTGCGGTTGACTTTTCGAAGCCCTACCTCAAGAATCCCGCACTCGTTAAGCGCGTCTCAGCAGATGACGGCAGCGGGAAGCGCAAATGCTAGCATCGTAGATAGAAAGTCACGTATACGATGCCTGAAACCGCTTCCTCCACCAAACAGCCCTTGCGCGTCCGCTTTGCGCCCTCGCCCACCGGCTTCCTCCACGTCGGCAGCGCCCGTACCTTCATCTTTAACTGGCTCTTTGCGCGCCACAATGGCGGCGCCATGGTCCTGCGCCTTGACGACACCGACGTCGAGCGCAACACCGACGCCAGCGTGCAGTCCATCTTCGAAGGCCTGAAGTGGCTGGGCCTGGACTGGGACGAGGAACACAAGCAATCGGAACGTCTCGAGCTGCACCGCAAACAGGCCGAAGCAATCTTCGCCAAGGGGCTCGCGTATCGCGACTTCACGCCGGCACACGCGGGCGACGAAAAAGCCTCATCGGCACAGGGCGCGTGGCTTTTCAATCCAGGAATGCGCGAAATGCCGCGCGAAGAGAGCGACCGCCGCGCCGCCGCAGGCGAGCCCTTTGCGCTGCGCTATCGCGTGCCCCGTGGTGATGGCCGCGTGCTTCAGTTTCACGACAGCGTCTACGGCATGCAAACCAAGTTCGCCGACGAAGTCGAAGACTTCGCGTTACTGCGTTCTGACGGAATGCCGACGTACCACCTCGCCTCCTGCGCAGACGACGCCGACCTTCGCATCAGCCACATCATCCGCGGCCAGGATCACCTCACCAACACCTTCAAGCACATCCTCATCTTTGAGGCGCTCGGCGCGCCACCGCCGCAGTTCGCGCACCTTCCCCTGCTTGTTGCCCCCGATGGCACCAAGCTCTCCAAGCGCAAGCACGGCCCGGTCGTCAGCGTCACCACCTATCGCGACGCCGGCTTCCTTGCCTCCGCCTTCGTCAACTTCCTCTGCCTCCTTGGCTGGTCGCCGAAGAACGATCTCGAGTTCCTCACCATCGACGAGTTGACCGCCCTCTTCACGCTCGACGGCGTCAACCGCGCCAACGCCGTGGTGAATTTTACTGAAGTTGATCCCTTCGATCCGAAATCCGTCTGGCTCAACGCGGAACATATTCGCGCGCGGCCCGTCGAGCAGCTCAGCGAATGTCTGGCTCCTTTTTTTGCCGAGGCCGGCTTCAATGCTTCGCCTGAAAAACTTCTAGCCGTAACGCCGCTCATCCGCGAGCGCATCAAATTGCTTAAAGAGGGGCCCGCCGCTGCCGACTTCTTCTTCCTGCCGGAACTAGCGCCCTACGATCCCGCCGAGCTCATTCCGCCCAAAGGCGGCGACGCGGCCATGGCGCGCACCGTGCTTCAGAAGGCTCTGGAGATTCTGCCCACCACCGAATTCCACCACGATTCGCTTGACGCCGCTCTCCGCGCTGCCGCTGGACAGCTTGGCCTCAAGGCCGGCCCCATGTTCCAGCCCATCCGCGTCGCCGTCTGCGGTCGCAAGAACGCGCCGCCGCTGTTTGAAACCATGGTCGTCCTCGGCCGTGATGTCTGCCTCGACCGCATCCGCAAGGCCGAGGCCAATCTGCAATCGCTCCTTGACAAACTGTAATCGTTCAATTACACTCTACACATGTTCTCCGTAAGGCCGCTTCCCGAGTTCACAGCGTGGCTTGACGGATTGAACGACAACCGCGTACGCGGTGCAGTGGTGGAACGGATCAAGCGCCTCTCCTTTGGTTTGCTGGGAGACTTCAAGGCGATTGGCAATGGCGTGATGGAGCTGCGCATTGACCTTGGCGCGGGATGGCGTATCTATTACACCCAATGTGGCGCGCAGATCGTCGTGTTGCTGGCGGGCGGCTCCAAACGCACACAGAAAAAAGACATCGGGCGAGCCAAAACTTTGGCCGCATCGCTGAAAAGCGAAAGGGATAAAAATGAGAAAAGCGATCAAGGTGAACGACCTGCCTGAATTCGATCCCGCGCAGTACCTCGACAACGAAGAGAGCATCGCCGTCTACCTTACAGGAATTCTGGAAGCGAATGACGCAGCCCTTTTGGCCTCGGCATTGGGTGATATTGCTCGTGCGCGCGGTATGACGGAGATCGCCAAGGCCGCCGGAATAACCCGCGAAGCCCTCTACAAAGCTCTGCGTCACAATAGCTCGCCGCGTCTTGATACCATCGTCCGCGTCTGCACTGCGCTGGGCGTGCGTTTAGTGGCCCAGCCCATGACCACTGGCAAAGCCGCCGCTTGAATGTCTGTCCCATCCGCGTCGCCGTCTGCGGTCGCAAGAACGCGCCGCCGCTGTTTGAAACCATGGTCGTCCTCGGCCGTGATGTCTGCCTCGACCGCATCCGCAAGGCCGAGGCCAATCTGCAATCGCTGCTGTGAGCCAAGCCGCTAGAATTAGATAAGGATCGCCGCTATGACCGAAGAAAATAAAGAAATTCAGAACGCTCCCACACCCACCAACTTCCTCAGCGAGATCATCGCCGAAGATGTGCGCACCAAAAAGTTCGGCGACGCCATCGTCCAGACCCGCTTTCCTCCCGAGCCCAACGGCTATCTCCACATCGGCCACGCCAAGGCTATTTTTCTTGATTTTGGACTGGCGGACGCATTCGGGGGACGAACCAACCTGCGCTTCGACGACACAAACCCCGAAAAAGAAGAGCAGGAGTACGTCGATTCCATCCAGGCCGACGTCCGCTGGCTCGGCTTTGAGTGGGACCGCGTCTGCTACGCGTCAGACTACTTCGCCCAGCTCTACCAGTGGGCTCTCCAACTCATCAAGGACGGCAAGGCCTACGTCGATGACCTCACCGCCGACGAAATCCGCCAGCACCGCGGCACGCTCACCGAGCCCGGCACTGACAGCCCCTACCGCAATCGAACGGTCGAAGAAAATCTCGACCTCTTTGTCCGCATGAAGAACGGCGAGTTCCCCGACGGCACCCGCGTCCTCCGCGCCAAAATCGACATGGCCTCGCCCAATCTCAACATGCGCGATCCGGTCATGTACCGCATCCTTCATGCCGAGCACCACCGCACCGGCGACGAGTGGTGCATCTATCCCATGTACGACTACGCGCACGGCCAGTCCGATTCCATTGAGCGCGTCACGCACTCCATGTGCACGCTCGAATTTACTGACCACCAGCCCCTCTACCGCTGGTACATCGAGCAACTCGGGATCTTCCCGTCCCAGCAGATTGAGTTCGACCGCCTCAACATTACCTACACCCTGCTCAGCAAGCGCAAGCTGCTGCAGTTTGTGCAGGAGAAGGTTGTCCGCGGCTGGGACGATCCGCGCATGCCCACGCTCTCCGGCTTCCGCCGCCGCGGCTTTACGCCTGAAGCGATCCGCGCCTTCTGCGCCGCCATTGGCGCTTCGCGCACCAACGGCACCACCGACATTGAAATGCTGGAGCACTTTCAGCGCGACGACCTCAACCGCCGCTCCTCCCGCGCCATGGCCGTCCTGCATCCGCTCAAGCTGGTCCTCGACAATTACCCCGAAGGCCAGGAAGAGATGATGGAAGTGGCCAACAACCCAGAGGATCCAACGGCCGGCACGCGCCAGGTTCCCTTCTCGCGCGAACTCTACATTGAGCAGGACGACTTCCGCGAAGTGCCTCCGCCCAAGTACTACCGTCTCTCGCCCGGCAAGGAAGTGCGCCTGCGCAACGGCTACTTCATCACTGCAAAGAACGTCGTCAAAGACGCGGCAGGCAACGTGGTCGAAGTCCACTGCACATACGATCCGGCCAGCCGGGGCGGCAACTCACCTGATGGACGCAAGGTCAAGTCAACCATCCACTGGGTTTCGACCGCCCACGCCATCTCCGCCGAAATCCGCATCTACGACAAGCTCTTCACCAAGCCCGATCCCGGCGACTTTGCTGAAGGCGGCAGCGTCCTCGACAATCTCAATCCCAACTCGCTTGAAATTCTCACCGGCGCAAAGCTGGAGCCGTCTCTCGCGAGCGAAACCGTAGAGAACCGCTACCAGTTCGAGCGCGTAGGCTACTTCACGGTCGATCCCGACTCGGTACCCGGCAAGCTCGTCTTCAACCGCACGCTCCCGTTGAAAGATTCCTGGGCAAAGATCGAGAAAAAAGCCGGAACGTAGGCACCCGCGGTGCGGCCGACGGCCGCCGGTCGTACCGCAAAGGTGCTGTCCCTCCCGGAATCTAAGAATTGAGACCTTGAAGTACTCAGCGATATCTCCTACGGAATCAAAAACGCTCCAGGAATTCCCTCATCCAACGTGGCCAGAACCGCTCCATTCGCGCGAGCCAGTTGCAGCAAATGCCCGTCCGTCGTCTGCGCCGGAGACTTTACCCACGCGGGAAGAGTGGAGATCTCGTTGCCATCCGCGAGGAAAGCGAGAGGCTGCGTTCGGCTTGCCTTCATAGCGAGGAGAAGCGTTTTGGCTTGGGAAACGTTTAAGCCATACATAGCCACGCTGGAAACGACTCGAACAAAGCCGATCTCAATCACTGAAGACGTAAGGAAAGTGGAGCCGCGCTTCGACTTGATCCAATTGACGACACGCTGATGGAACTGATGCTGAGTGATCCCAAAGGCGATGAGTGCATTCACGTCCAGAAGGTATCTCATGGAAAGTCTTTGAGTAGCTCTTTCACCATCTCACTGGTCAAAACCGGCGCATCGGGCCCCAGGTCGATGGCGATGAACCCGGTAACCGGGTCCTCCACCATGCGCGCTTCGTACTTGGGCTTGCTGGCTTGCGTTAGTACAATGCGGCTCTTCTCGACGGAGATTTTGAGCGAATCGCCCGCGCGAATGCCAAGCCTGCGGCGAAGCGGTCCAGGAAGAACGATTTGGCCTTTCGTCGAAACCTTGGTCTGCATAGTAAGACAATCTTACCCCAAAATCGACTTCCCCAGACAGATTCGGCTATTCCCTATTCCCTGTTCCCTATTCCCTGCCTCTATCACTTGCCAATCACATCAATCGCAACAGGAATCGTCTTCGGCGGAAGGCACTGCGTCTCATTGCAAGCCTGGTAATGCAGCCTGGCTTCGATCAGATGATTGCCGGGCAACGAAACAATCCGCGCCTGCACCGAGAAGTCACCCGAGTACACGCTGAGCTTCGTCTTCGGGTCGGCGGGCAGCGTGATCAAAATGCCGGCCGGATATTCCGCCTTGTCCAGCCGCACGCCCGCCCCATCGGGAATCGAGAAGGTGGTCGGAATCAAGTAGTCCTCGCTGGGCACGTGCGAGTTGATGTGCAACCCCGAAGCGATGCGGAAGTGGAGCGTCACCGGGCTCGCCTTTCCTGCGGCCACCGTCACCTGCTCAGGGAAAAGGTACTGGACAGCTTCCGTCTTGAGCAGCGACCGGTTCTGTCCAAAGGCCTGGCTTGACCCCTGAAGTGAAGCGACAATCGCCAGCGCTAAACCAATGTGGATTGTTTTTTTCATCACCGTCATCGAAACCCCATTCCGCCTGAGGAATGCGCACCGTACAACGCAAATCCCGCAGAGTTCAGGTTAAAGATTCAAGCCACCGTTGTCCATTGCTGCCTCAGGCGCGCCTCAAGGACGAGCAACGCTGGAATTCGGCCAGACAGCCACCTTTTTACCACGCTTTAACAGGATAGTTGCCTGCGCTGATTAACAGTAATTGGACAGTACTTCCTTGAGTGACTGCGGCGCCTGCCTGTGCGAAAGCACCTCAAACACGATAGACTTTCCAACACGGCGCACGGACGGAACCATGGCTAGGACCACCGGGAAACAAAAGCTCTTCAACGGCCGCGACCACTCCTGGATGCAGTTCAACCGGCGTGTGCTTGAAGAGGCTGAAGACTGCTCCAATCCGCTCCTCGAGCGCGTGAAGTTTCTCGCCATTACCGGCTCTAACCTCGACGAATATGTTGAGATCCGCCAGGCCGGCCTCATGCAGCGCATTGAAGACGGCTATCGCCAAACCGGCTTCGACGGCCTCAGACCGGACGAATCGCTAGCCACGCTGACAGCGGAAATTCACTCCTTTGTCGCCGCTCAGTACCACTGCTGGGACCAGCAACTGCTCCCCGAATTGCGCAAGCAGGGCATCCGTCTGCTCGACTGGGAAGAGCTCGACGCTGAAGCCCGCACCTTTGCGAAAGATTATTTCCAGCGCGAAGTTGACCCGCTGCTCACGCCCATCTCGATTGATCCGGCGCATCCGTTTCCGCGCGTGCTCAACAAGGCGCTGTGCCTGGCTCTGCTGTTGCGCGCCAAACGCCGCAGCTCGGGTCCGCAGGTGCTGGGCGTCGTCACCGTGCCGCGCGCTCTGCCGCGCTTTGTACGCCTGCCCTCTGCCGAGGGCTCCTACGACTACCTGCTGCTTCAGGACCTCATCGCGCAACACCTGGCCGGCATGTATCGCGGTTACGAAGTGCTGGCCCACGCATCGTTCCGCGTAACCCGCAACTCCAACCTCTACTTCGAAGAGGAAGAAGCGCGCTCGCTGCTCGAGACCATCCGCGTTGAGCTGCACAACCGGCGCAAGGGCGACGCCGTTCGCCTTGAAATTGAATCCGGCGCGCATCCTGAAATCATTGAGCGCCTGCGGGTGAACTTTGAACTCGATGAGGACCAGGTGTTTCGCGGCGAGGGCCCGGTGAACCTTTCGCGTCTCATGTACCTTTACGAAGACGTCAAACGGCCCGACCTCAAGTTCCCGCCCTTCACGCCGCGGCCATTTGTCATGAGCCGCAAGTCCACCAACATCTTTGACGAGCTGCGCCAGCACGACGTGGTGCTCCATCATCCTTACGATGCCTACGATCCGGTCGTCGAGTTCATCGAACAGGGGGCGAAGGATCCCCTCGTACTCTCGATGAAGCAGACGCTCTACCGCACCAGCCACGATTCGCCGGTCTTCGAGGCGCTGATTGAAGCCGCGGCCAGCAAGGAGACCACGCTGGTCGTCGAATTGATGGCGCGCTTTGACGAAGCCTCGAACATTCGCTGGGCGCGCAGCATGGAAGACGCGGGCGTGCAGGTCTTCCACGGCGTTGTGGGCCTCAAAACGCACTGCAAGCTGGCCCTGCTCGTACGCCGCGATGAAGACGGAACCACGCGCCGCTATTGCCACCTGGGCACGGGAAACTACAACCCCGTCACGGCGCGCTTCTACACTGACCTGAGCCTGCTCACCTGCGACCCCCAAATCACCGACCGCGTCCACATGGTGTTCAACTACCTCACCGCGCACGCTGAGGTGGACGACTACAGTCCGCTGCTGGTCGCGCCGCTCACCATGGCCGAAAGTTTTCTGCGCCTCATCCGCCGCGAGCAGGAACATGCGCAGGCTGGCCGCCCCGCGCACATCATCGCCAAGATGAATGCGCTTCTCGAGCCATCGGTCATTGAAGCGCTCTACCAGGCGTCGCAGGCGGGCGTCGAAATCGACCTCATCATTCGCGGTCTTTCCATTCTCCGTCCCGGCGTCAAGGGAATGTCAGACAGAATCCGCGTGCGTTCGATCGTAGGCCGCTTCCTCGAGCACTCGCGCATCTATCACTTTGCCAACGGCGGCGACGGCGAAATTTATCTTGGCTCTGCAGACTGGATGCCGCGCAACCTCTTCGAGCGCTGCGAGGTCGTCTTCCCGGTGCGCGATGCGGCCGCACGCGCGCGCATTCATGACGAGATTTTGCCCGCGTACCTTGCCGATACCGTGAAGGCGCGGCTGCAGCAATCAGAAGGCAACTACCTGCGCGCATCCAAAGTACTGAAGGACGCGCCCGAGTTTTCAAGCCAGGATTTCCTCATGAAGCTTGCCGAAGGCAAAGTGGATCTGGACGCGATCCCCAGAGAGCCGCAGCCAAAGAGCGCAGCCCGAAAGGCCAACGCGGCCGACTAAGCAAAGACCAACTTTGGAAAAACTGAGCCACTCGCCGGAGCAGGAACTACGAGAGAAAAGCTCAGTTGCAAGGTGAACTGTGGGTGCCCCTGGTCTCGTCCGCCGCGGCGGATGAAACCAGGGAATGAAGAAATCCTATGCATCAAACTAGTTTTGCGCTCCCTGAACCATCAGCACCTTTTGCGGCGCATCAATCTCCGTTCCCGGCGCATGCAACTTCAACTGAAATTCCTGAACGCCCGGCTTGATGTCAGAAGGCGCGGTGAATCCGAGCTCGTACTGATTCTTCAGGCGGCGTGAAAGTTCTTCGAAATACGACTGGAACGAAATGGGGTTCCCCATCCCCTGCCAGAAGCTCTTGCCTCCCGTGGCCTGCGTAACCTGTTCGAGAAGGTTCTGTCCGGTATTATTCGCAACCTCGGTACGATCGGCGAACCCCGTATTCATCCAGTAGATGGCGTACACCACGAGCCGCGCGCGGGTCGCATCGTTGATAGCCGCCTCCACATACGGATCCTCGGAATCGTACTGCCGCTGGTAGGGGTCCACGCCGTCGGTCACCATCACCACTTCGCGGCGCGCATGTCCATCCTGTCCCGGCCAGTTCTTCGCCAGTTGCGAAAGGCAAAAATAGGGACTTGCCGAAATGCCGGAAGCTCCCATCGGCAGATGCAGATTCCCGAGGATCTTCGTGCGATCGGTCGTAAGTGGTCCTGCAAAGATGGCTTGGCCATTCTGCATGTAAGCGATGGCGGCCTTTACGTTGGGCGGCAGCCCTTGCACAAACTTCTCAATGTCATTCATCTCGCGGCCCAGGCTGCTGCGCGCGCCGCTGTCGATCAACAGAACCAGCTCAACCTGGTTGCCGGGAGCTTGAATAGGCCCCCAGTGCGTGACCTTGGCGTTCTTCCCATTCACCTTCACGGCCAGGTCCTGCTGGATCACGCTTGAAGGCAACTGCCCGTCGACCTTGGGCAACACCGTGATCACCGCCTGCCCCTGCACCATCTGCTGCGCCTCCAAAGGCGCCACTGTCTGCAATGCAGCTAAACCCCAGGCTGCCGCGCAGACCAACAGTACTAACTTTGTCTCATGTTTCATGCGAATTGCTCCCTTCGAGGTGGGTCGACACTTCGAACCCGCGTTCGATGCAGTGCACTTCGCCCCTACTCCGTCTTAGATGCGTGCGCCTCGCAAAGGTCTTCATGCGCCCGCGAGCCAGTTTTCTCCTACAATTAGAACTGTGCCGCCACTTCCCTCAAGTCTGCTCATCCGCCATCGTCCTTCAAGGTCCGGAACCAGCGCGCGCACCCATGTCTTCTCCGCGCCGGGCCCGTTGCGCTTCTGGCATCTGGCCAGTCTCGACGCGCCGTCGGTCGCGCTCGTCTGGTCGTTCGGGTTTGCATGGGCCGCGCACGTGCGGCTTCCTCTGTGGGTTCCTGCACTGACGATCCTTGCCGTGTGGACTGTGTATGTTGCAGACCGTCTGCTCGACGCGCGCAACGGCCTGCGCGGCGGCAACCTTCACGTCCTCCGCGAACGCCATCTCTTCCACTGGCGTCACCGGCGCGCATTTCTGCCACTGGCGGTTCTTGCCTCCGTGGCCGCAGCCTTCCTGGTGCTTTGCTTCATGCCCACCGGCGCGCGCGAACGAAACTCCGTGCTGGCCGCAGCCTCGCTCGTCTATTTCACACGCGTTCACTCGACGCGCATGCTCCGGCCGCCGCTTCTCCGCGTGCTCCAGCCGCCATTTCCTAAGGAGTTCCTGGTCGGCCTGCTCTTCACCGCAGGCTGCGTGATTCCCGCATGGTCCCGTTCCTCCATGCCCGTCCCTGCGTTGCTGGCGCCTGCCGTCTTCTATGCGATCCTCGCCTGGCTCAATTGCCACGCCATCGACCGATGGGAAGCGGACGAAAGCAACGCAGCGCCTCAGCGCATCGCTGTTACCGCATGTATTGTTGGCGTCGCTGGGCTGCTTGCGGCCGCCCTCCTACTGAACGTCCAGCCACGGCCGGCCGCGCTTCTCGCCGCCGGCGCAATCGCTGCTCTCATGCTTGCGCTGCTCGATGCAATGCGTGCCAGACTTGCACCCGTAGCCTTGCGCGCCGCTGCCGACCTGGCCCTGCTCACTCCGCTGTTTCTTTTTCCCGCTGCACGGCTCATGAAATGAGCTCGCCGCCTGACTTCAATCGACTGGCGCTCACCTATCGCTGGATGGAAGCCTTCAGCTTTGGGCCGTGGCTCTGGTGGTGCCGATGCACCTGGCTCGATTCACTTGCGACACACGACCCAAAGCGCGCGCTTGTCCTCGGCGATGGCGACGGCCGCTTCACCGCTCGCCTCTTGCGCACCAGTCCCGGCCTCCGCATCGACGCCGTCGATGCAAGCTCCGCAATGCTCCGCGCGGCTCTGAAGCGCGCCGGCCCAGATGCCGCGCGTCTTCGCATCTTTCTCGCCGATGCACGCCAATTTCAACCGCCGCACCCGCCCTACGACCTGATCGTGACCCATTTCTTTCTCGACTGCCTCTCCACCGCTGAGGTTCAATCGCTTGCCGCAACCCTGCGCAGCGCAACCGCGCCGGACGCGCAATGGCTGGTATCGGAATTTGCAGTTCCGCCGAACTGGTTTGGACGACTCATCGCCAAGCCGCTCGTGAGCCTTCTCTACTTTGCTTTCGGATGCCTTACTGGCCTCGCTCCACGCACGCTCCCCGATCATCGCTCCGCGCTCGGTCAATCCGGCTTCATGCTCTTGAAGCAGCGCGCGTGGCTGGGCGGCCTGCTCACCAGCGAACTCTGGAGTCTTGATGCACACCAGCACAATGCCCCGGCGGAATCTTCTTTCTGAATCAAAAACACACGTTCAGCGAATGCATCATGCGTGAATTGGGCTTACGCAGATCCCAATCCGGCTTCTCATCCACAAGCTCGATCTGCGGCGCGCGCTCAAGAAGCGTTTGGAAAAGAATCTGCGCCTCAGTGCGCGCCAGCAGCGCGCCCACGCAGAAGTGGATGCCCATGCCGAACGACAGATGCCTGTTCGGCTGCCTCCGGATATCGAACTGATCGGGATTCTCAAAATATTCCGGATCGCGATTCGCGGCATTGAGCATTTGAAACACCACATCACCCTGCCGGATGAGTTTGCCGCGGACCTCAATGTCTTCCTTCACAACCCGCGGCTGGCGCGCCACCGGACTTTCAAAGCGCAGCATCTCTTCAATTGCAGAGTTGACCAACCCCGGCTCCCGGCGCAGCAGGGTCCATTGGTCCTTGTGGCGAAGGATCGCGTAAAGTCCGTTGCCAATCAGCGACGTCGTCGTCTCGTGCCCCGCCACCAGCAGCGTGATGCACGTGTACGTGAGCTCCTGTTCCGTCAGCTTGTCGCCTTCAGCCTCCGCGGCAACCAGCGAGCTCAGCAGATCCGCGCGCGGCGACCGCCGTCGCTCGCGGATCAGTTCGCCTATATATGCGCGGAAATCAATCAACGCCTGCTGCGAAATCTCCAGAATCGCCTCAGGCGGCTTGTTCAATCCCTGGAAGGCCAGAAGCTCATCGGCCCATCGCTTCACGTTGTCCTGGTCGGAGGCAGGAACTCCGATGATCTCACCCACAATCGCAAACGGCAGCGGCACAGCAATGTCGTTGATCACATCCGCGCGGCGCTGTTCCAATGCAGCCTCGACCAGTTTGCCGATCAGTTCCTTGATGCGCGGCCGCATCTCTTCCACCCGCGTCGCGTTAAAGACCTTCGTTACCAGTGCACGCAGCCGTGTGTGATCCGGAGGATCGGAGAAGATCAGGCTCTTGGCGCGAAAGTGTTCTTCAAGCACCTTGTAGTGCGCGCGCGATTCGGCCGGCAGATACTCCACAACCTTGGCAAGCCGCCCCTCGTTGGAGTAAGCACAGACATTGCGAAAGGTGGGAACGATGTCGTCGTAGCGCGTAAACAGCCACGCGCCGATGGCATCGCACCAATGCACAGGATCCTCCCGCTGCAGCCGGCGCAGCGTGGGATAAGGATCGATCATCACTTTTTTGAGAACCAGCGAATCGCCCAGCGTGGCCAAAGGGCTCGTTGACATGGAGCGTTCTCCCGCGCGGTAGGTTGCCTTGCTTTTTCCGCCGGCGCCTACCATCCTTTCACAGCTGAGGTTTACCGGACCCAAAGCACCGCCTCTCTTCGCCCTGGCCAGCCCCCACCCGCCCATGCAGTTTTTTGCCCCACGTTAGCGCGTAAACCCTCGTCCAATTGGGCTTTACCCTCGTTTCAATTGTTACAGTTGTGTTAATATCTGATTCTTGGGAACGAGCTCAACCTCCTCCCTTCGCCGTTTTCTTCGCTATGATCCTCTACCTCATGCGCCACGCCAGTGCCGGAATGTTCCGCGAGAACCCTGCTCTCGACGCCAAGCGGGGCCTCGTCAAGGAGGGCAAGGACCAGTGCATGCTGATGGCGCGCATGCTGAGCGCCCTCAAGGTCCAGGTGGACGTGATCGTCTCCAGCCCCCTCAAGCGCGCTCTGCAGACCGCGCAGTTTGTCGGCACCGAGCTCGGCTACGACGCCAAGGTGGAAGTCAGCAAAGCGCTGCTGCCCAACCGCCGACTTTGCTGACTTCCAGGACATGCTCGTCAAGTACGCCGGCCGCGAAGGCATGCTGGCCGTGGGACACAACCCGGTCCTGTTCCAGTTTCTCGGCCGCCTCATCACCGGCAACGGTGGCGCCGCCATTCGCATGCGCAAGGGCTCCATCGCCCGCGTCGATCTTGACCGCCATCCGCCCCGCCTGCAATGGCTCATCGATCCGCGCACAGCGCGCGCCATTTATGCCAGCGTGGGAAAGAGCTCCCGCCCGAAGACTTCGCGGAAGTAGTCCGCCTCTTTGCGCAGCGACCACAGCTCCAGCTCGGCCCCTGTCTTGCCCGGACGAATTTCCAGATAAACCCGCTTCGGATACAAGACCACCGATACCCGCAGCACGTCGCTGGC
This sequence comes from uncultured Acidobacteriaceae bacterium, assembly GCA_963820245.1. Classification (GTDB taxonomy): domain Bacteria; phylum Acidobacteriota; class Terriglobia; order Terriglobales; family Acidobacteriaceae; genus Telmatobacter. Next base: position 35,223 of record CAWFZC010000018.1, read on the forward strand.
GCGATCCTGGTTCAGCGCTACCGCCAGCCGCAGCAGCACCACCGCCTGTTGCACGTTGCTTGTGCTCGCTCGGCGGGAATGTTGCGCAGCGCGCGGTCGCCCGGCTGCGGACGGCTCTTGCCCAGGTAGCGCGCGATCGCCGAAACCAGCGTCCGCTGCACCTGCCCGTACCCGTAGATCTCAGAGCTCGAAACAATGTACTGCGTGTGCCGGTGATGTCCCTGGTGGTTGATGAACTTGCCGGTGTCGCGCAGAATCGCCGCCGCCGCAAGCCAGCTTTCGTACTCGGCCGGCAACTCGTGCAGCGCCTTCAATTCGCGAAACAGTTGCACCGCGTGCGCCCGCACCGGCTCGGCCTGCTTCGGATCAACGCCATAGCGCCGCGCCGTCGCCAGCACGCTCTCCCACCGTTCGTGCTCAAACTCCCGGTGCGCCGTCGCCCGCGCGTCCTGCTCGGCCAGCATCTGCGCCAGTATTCCGTCGCGCAGACCCAGCGGAGAATAGCGGAACCCCGCCAGCCCAAAGCTCTCCAGCAGCTCCGCATACACCTCGGCGCCCGGCCACAATAATCTCCGCCCTGCCGCGGCCCGATGCCCGGCACCGCCTCGCGCTCCGGCAGCGTCATCTTCGCCAGGTAGCCGGCCAGTTTTTTCACTGAACGCGTCGGTACCAGCTCCGGCAACGCGCCACCTGCCGGCTTTTTCTGCGTCTTGCCCGCGCGGCCGTTGTCGGCAGCCACCATCCGCGCCCCGGCCGCATACGCGTCGCTCAGCGCCGCCGCCGTGCCTGACGTGGCAATCACCAGCCGCCACTTTTCCCGGCTGTACTTTCTTGTGCGCCCGCCGCAGTTCGCGCGCAATCCACTGCCGCATCCGCGCTAGTCCCATCGGCAGGAGCCGGATCCGCAGAAAGAAAATCCTCCGTGAGCCGCACCGCGCCCAGCGGCACGCTGATCGTCTCCTTGATCCGCTTCTGCTCTGAAAGCGTGATCTCGCAACTGCCGCCGCCCAGGTCAATCAGCAGAACCTTCCCGCCCGCGCCCGGTTCCGTGCCCATCACGCCCAGGTGGATGAGCCGCCCTTCTTCCAGGCCGGAGATGATCTCCATCGTCCATCCGGTCTCCGCCTTCACCCATGCCTGAAACGCCGCTCCATTGCGCGCATCGCGCATGGCCGCTCGTGGCCACCACGCGAATCTGGTCCACTCCATGCGCCTGCACCGCCCGCTGAAAACGCTTCAGCGCCCGCAGCGTCAGCGCCATCGCCTCAGGAGACACCAGCCCCGACTCGAAGACGCTCGCTCCCAGCCGCGTCACCTCGCGGTCCTCTGCCAGCGTCTTCAACTGGTGCGCCACCACCTTGGCGATCTTCAACCTGCAGGAATTCGATCCGATATCGATAGCAGCAAACGTTGGCATGGGGATTGATCGACGCTCCGAGAGAATTCTTCGTCTCTCGGGTCAAGATACACGAGCGCGCTCCCCGCCCGCTGCGTGGAAAAGCCGCCCTGCCGCAAACGACCGCCGAGCGTCTCATCCATCAAGCCAGGTGCCCCATCCATTTCGCGCTTTTGCGAAATGGGTGGGAAAGAACCAACTCCCCTCGGGCCTTTCGTTCGTCCGTTCCCGCAAGAAGAATGGTTGCCCCATGGGTCGGGGTCGGCACAGCTCCGTCGCCCAATGGGTGGGAAGGCAGTTCACTCATCCCGGAAGCTTTTCTAATCCCTAACCGCTAATCCCTAATCCCTGTTCCCTGGTTCCTCGTTCCCTCGGTCCCTCGTTCCCTGCCCTGCGGATTTCCCCCTGATATCCTTAATCAAATGGCCTACTCAGCGATGACCAACGACACGCATACATACCATCGCCCCCAGCAAGCCCCCTCCGTGCTCGCTGCCTGGCTGCTTCTTGCAGCCGTTTTTACAGCCGTCCAATTTGCTTCGCTCTTCAATCCTCCGCTGATGGACGATGTCGATGCCGCCCACGCCCAGGCCGCCCAGCACATGGTCGACACCGGCGACCTCATCACGTCCAAAATCAACGGCATCCGCTACATTGAGAAGCCGCCGCTGCCCTACTGGATCGTGGCTGCAAGCTACGTGGTCTTTGGCGAAAATACCTTTGCCACCCACCTGCCCAATTCCCTTGCCATGCTCGGCCTCGCGTGGCTCTCCTGGCTCTGGGCACGCCGTGCCTGGGGCGACCGCGCCGGCCTCTACGCGGGCCTCGCCGTCCTCACCTCGGTCGGAGCCTTCCTCTTCACCCGCTTCATCATTCCCGAGGCCGAACTCAGCCTCTTCCTCCTCATAGCCCTCTATGCCCTCATCACCGGCCTCGAAGACAGCCGCCCCAATCGCTTTTATTGGATGTACGCAGGCGTCGCGCTGGCCACCCTCACCAAGGGACTCATCGCCCCCGTCTTCTTCATCGGAGCCGCCGTTCCCTACCTGCTCCTCACCGGCCAATGGCGTCGCTGGCGCTTCCTCAAGCCCTTCACCGGTACGCTGCTGTTTCTGCCTAATCGCCGCCCCCTGGCACATCCTTTGCGGCATCTACAATCCTGACCAGGGCCATCCCGTCGGCAACCACCCCACCATGGGCAACGTCCATGGCTTCTTCTACTTCTATTTCATCAACGAGCATTACCTGCGCTTCTTCGGCCTGCGCTACCCGCACGACTACAACAAGCTGCCCGGCGTCTGGTACTGGGTGCTCCACCTCGTCTGGCTCTTCCCGTGGAGCATCTTCCTGCCCGCCGCCCTCTTCGCCGCCTGGAAGACACGCCGCCTCTGGATGCAGCACCTCCATCGCGATGCCGGACTCACCGTCGACTTTTACATCGACAACGCCGTCCGCGATGACGTGGCCAGCTACGTGGCCCGCCTCAAGTTCCGCGTGCGCACCATCTGGCTGCTTTCGCTCTTCTCCGCCTGGACGCTGCTCTTCTTCTCCATCTCCACCAACCAGGAGTACTACACCTTCCCCGTCTGGCCGCCGTTGTTCATCCTCATCGCAGGCGTGCTCGCCGGCATTGAAGAAAATCGCGCTCCCAACGGCACTCCTGACAGCACGCCTTCCCTGCTCTCCACCCGCTGGCTTACCGGCGCACAGGCCGTGCTCGCCGTCATCGGAGTCCTCTCAGCCATCACCCTCTGCTGGGGACTCTGGGTCTCGCGCAATCTGCCTTACGTCCCTGACATCGGCACCTTGCTGGCTCATCGCGGCGTAGGCGATTACACGCTCTCCATGTCGCACCTGTTTGACTTGACCGGCGCCTCCTTTGCCGCACTGCGCCTGCCTGCGGCCCTCGCCGCCATCACCCTGCTCATCGGCCCCGCCGCCGGATGGATCCTGCGCCTCAAGGGGAAACACCTCGCCGCAACCATCTCGCTCGCCCTCACCTTCACCGTCTTCTTCATCGCCGCGCACATCGCCTTCGCGCGCTTCGAGCCCATGCTCAGCTCCAAGCCCATGGCCGACACCATCATCGCCAAAGGCGCACCCACTGACACCTTCATCATCTACGGTGACGAGTCTGACGCCTCATCCATCATTTTCTATACCCACAAATTCCTCCAGGGCAGGCTCACGGACATCGTCACCCAGCAGTGCGGCCAGCATGGCGAAGGCTCCACCCTCCTCTGGGGCTCCTGCTATCCCGATGCCCCCCGCATCGACATCAGCGAAGACCAGCTCTCAAAGATCTGGGGCTCAGGCGACCGCAAATGGATCTTTGCCCAGGACGTAAACCAGTCCAAGGTGGAGCAGCTTCTAGCCGGCCGCCTCTATCCCGTCCAGTCCCTCGCCGACAAAACCCTCTGGACCGACCGCCCACTGACCAAATAGCCAGCCCGCAGCGCCGATCTCCAAAGTAGCGCCGATCTCCAGATCGGCTGTCCTGAGGGCCTTCCAGCCCTCAGACGGCTCGCCAGACACCCAATTCTGGGTTGTTGCGAAGTGTGTACAGGTCGAAAGACATCTGGATTGAGTAATTCACTATCTCGCACAACACAAAAGACGCCGCCCCAGAGCACGCCCCGAAGTGACACCCAACGAGAATCCGGATGCGTTCTTACTCGATCGACCGTAGGTAGTCAATCACCTGCCAGCGCTGTTCGGTGGGCAGACTGGACCAGGACGGCATGCCGTGGGCCAGATCGCCCTGACGGAGAAACCACTCCAGGTCGCCGTCGCTCGCGGAGCGGACGTGTTCGCTTCGAAGCGAGGGCCGCTTGCGGCCGTCCCCGCGGGCGTCAGCTTTATGGCATTCGGCGCAGTGGTCGCTGTAGACGACCGCCCCGGCCGCGACTGCCTGCTGTTGGCCCGCCATCGGATTCGCGCGCGTGTGGTCTTTCGCCGGAACATGATCCCAATGAGAGTGAGCGGCGGCGGCGAAGGCCAGCGCGGCGCAGAAAGCGATGGGTGAGAGCGAGAAAATCCTGCGGAGGAAATGAATCACTGCGCACCTCCATTGGCGGAGTGGAACCAGTTGCCGATCTGATTGAACTCGTAAGCGACGCCGACCCGGTAAACCCGCGCGAGGCTGCTGGTCGTCAGGCCAAAGCCGGGCGAGAAGCTGAGACGCAGCCCCTTGGGAAGCTGCCAGCCAATCAGCGGCGCTACGTAGTGCGAGGTGTCGCGGAGTGTGAGAGAGGCCGTGTCCCCGAGCCCGCCATACGCTTCGGCGCCGGCGATAAACTTCTCCGCGCAGAAGGTGCAGGCGCGGCCGCTCGCTTCTCCGCGCAGCGGTCGGGAGACGCCGACGGCATAACCGAACTCCCATGGATCGTGGCCGAGATTCTTTTCGGAGATGAAGTTCTCGGCGATGTTCCAGTCTTTGACGTTCGAGGAAAGGATGAGCTTGAGTTCCGCCTCGTGCTGATGCTCGCGGCGGGCCTCGCCGTTGGGGCGGGCTAGATCAGATTGGCTGTCGTGGCCGACAAATTCGAGAATGGTCTTGTCCGCGCCGGAGATGTTTTCGTACTCGACGTAGAAGACGGGGTTCACGGCGTGGTCGCGCATCAACGGCCGGAAGCGATTCTCGATCCGGAAGCCGGTAAAGATGGTCGAGTCCTGGGCGGTTGCCTGCCCATCCAGATACAGCTCGGAGGTCCACCAGCCAAGGACGCCGTACTCAAGCTCGAGGGCTGTGGCTCCGTAGTTTGTGCTCCCGTCGGGCCGCGCGAGCGCAGTTTTGGTCTCGATATCCAGGTTGCCAGGCTCTTCCAGGTCATGGGAGTAGGTGACGAAGTAGGGCTTCTCCTGGGCACGTGCGCCGGAAATAAAAGTCACGAAAAACAAGACGACGGCAAGGACCTCCAACCACCGGCGTTGGACAAGTAAGAAAGACACCACAGTAAAACCTCCTTGGAATGAGTGGCTTTGGAGATGAACCAAGCTCAGCATCAAAAATACGATCAAATTGGTCGCATATTGCGGCAGAACTAAGACTAAAACAGTCGGAGTTTGAGAACAAGAGGCGTATGCCAAATGACGGTACGTTCATAATTGGGACCGGGCAGGCCCCGTGCCTTAAGTAAACGATCGCGGCTTCGGGCAACGAGGCCGGGCCCCGGAAGCCGCTGAAGAACGGGCAGCCCGGAACAAAAACCTTAGGGACGGGGTTAAGTAGGTAGTTTAGCGTGGGTGTCGTAAATAAAGTTGACACTAAGTCACTCAATCATGCATCTTATAAGAGTCAGAACTTTAACCAAACAGGCAGGGGAGCAAACAATGGCAAAGATTATCGGTATTGACCTCGGCACCACCAACTCGTGCGTAGCCGTGCTCGAGGGCGGAGAGCCCAAAGTCATTCCAAATGAAGAAGGTGCGCGCACCACGCCCTCCATCGTCGCCTTTTCAAAGAGCGGCGAGCGGTTGGTGGGCCAGGTCGCCAAGCGCCAGGCCATTACGAACCCGGAGAACACCATTTTCTCCATCAAGCGCTTCATGGGCCGGCGCTACAACGAAGTCAACGACGAAATGAAGATGGTGCCCTTCAAGGTGGTCCAGGATGGCGACCACGTGGGCATCCTCGCGCAGGGCAAGGAATACACCCCGCCGGAGATTTCGGCCATGATTCTGCAGAAGTTGAAGTCTTCTGCGGAGGCCTACCTGGGCGAGACGGTCACCGAAGCGGTGATCACGGTTCCGGCGTACTTTAACGACGCGCAGCGCCAGGCCACCAAGGACGCAGGCAAGATTGCCGGCCTCGATGTAAAGCGCATCGTCAACGAGCCCACGGCGGCCGCTTTGGCCTACGGGCTCGACAAGAAAAAGGACGAGACCATCGCCGTGTACGACTTTGGCGGCGGCACTTTCGATATTTCCATCCTCGAAGTGGGCGAAGGCGTCATCGAGGTCAAGTCGACTAATGGCGATACGCACTTGGGCGGCGACAACCTCGACCAGCGCATTGTGGACTGGCTTATCAGCGAATTCAAGCAGGAGACCGGTCTTGACCTGGCTTCGAAGGGCAACGAAATGGCTCTGCAGCGTTTGAAGGACGCCGCGGAAAAGGCCAAGATCGAGCTCTCGACGACAATCGAGACAGAAATCAACCTGCCCTTCGTAACCGCCGACGCAAGCGGACCGAAGCACCTCGTCCGCAAGCTCACGCGCGCCAAGCTCGAGCAGTTGGTCGAAGACCTGCTCGACCGTTCGCTTGAGCCCTGCAAGAAGGCGATTGCGGATGCCGGCGTCACGGTGGACAAGATTGACGAGGTCGTTCTCGTCGGCGGTCAAACGCGCATGCCCAAGATCCAGGAGATGGTCAAGAAGCTGTTCGGCCGCGAGCCGCATCGGGGTGTGAACCCGGATGAAGTGGTGGCGATTGGCGCTGCTGTGCAGGCGGGCGTGCTCGCCGGCGAAGTCAAGGACCTTCTTCTGCTCGACGTGACACCGCTGACCTTGTCGATTGAGACACTGGGCGGCGTGGCCACTTCCATGATTCCGCGCAACACCACGATTCCGACCAAGAAGACGGAGACGTTCTCGACGGCATCGGACTCGCAGACGGAAGTGGAAGTGCATGTCCTGCAGGGCGAGCGCCCCATGGCCGCGCAGAACCGCACGCTCGGCAAGTTCAAGCTGGCGGGCATTCCTCCGGCGCCGCGTGGCGTGCCGCAGATTGAAGTGACGTTCGACATCGACGCCAACGGCATTTTGAACGTGACGGCGAAGGACAACGCCACCGGTAAAGACACGCGCATCCAGATCACCTCGAGCTCGGGCCTCAGCAAGGAAGAGGTCGAGAAGATGGCGAAGGAAGCCGAAGCCCACTCTGCCGAGGACAAGGAGAAGCGCGAGGAGATCGACGCGCGCAACTCGCTCGACGGCATGGTCTACAACATCGAAAAAATGTTGAAGGAGAACGGCGACAAGATGCAGGGTCCTGAAAAGGGCGAAGTGGAATCGGTGCTTGCAGAATCGAAAAAGGTTCTGGAAGGCACGCCGACATCAAACGAGCTGAAGGCACAGAACGAGAAGCTCACAGCAGCAAGCCACAAGCTGGCGGAGGTCCTCTACAAGACCAACGCAGCAGCAGCGGGAGCTGCGGCCGGCGGACCTTCGGAAGGGGCACCCGCAGAAGAGCCAAAGAAGGACGACACGGTCATCGACGCCGAATACGTAGACGTGGACGACAAGAAGTAAGACAAGCCGTCCAGGCAATCCCGCCCGTTGGGCGGAAAACCAAGGGGTGCGCGGCGAATTTCAGGGGTGGGCGACGAATAGTTGTCCACCCCGAATTCTTATTACCCAGGCACTGTCATCCTGAGCGACCGGAGCGCAGCATTATTCCCTATGCACTGTCATCCTGAGCGACCGGAGCGCAGCGCAGGGAGTCGAAGGATCTGCGGTTGCTTCTTTTCGCCCAGGCGTGGATGAGTTTATCTGGAATTTGGCAATGGGAAAATTTGATCAGAACGAAGCCACAGCCCTCAATGAAAGATTGAGGAGTGAAGATCGAGAGGACATCCCTGCACGGGGCCGAATTGCTGGAGCAGCTGCGATAGCAGGCCCCGTTGTTGCCCTCGGGACGGCAGTTGCCGCGACTGGCGGTGCGGTAGGAACCACCCTCGCGATTGCCGGCGGTGTTATCGCTGGACTGAATCTCCTCGATAGGTTTTTGCAACTCGGCGGTTCGACGGTCAGAGACAATGTCCGCGAAGTAGCCGAAGCGGTTGAATCCGGATTGGCGCGACTAGAGCTGAAATGCGTCGAAAATGGGAAAGGGCTGAAGGACCTCAAGGCCCTGCTGGAAAGTGAAGAGTTTACCGAGGGAACAGCAACGCTGGTCCTGCACTCGCTTCGAACAAATAGCAAGAAGAAGCTCGACAGGCTTGCCCAGGTTCTCATTAGTGGGGTCGTCAGCAACGATCTTGAGCCCGAAAGTCTTGACGATATGATGCGGGCCGCTGTTGAACTCAGTGGCCCAGATGTTTCTTTCTTGGGGCGACTGTACGACCTTCAAGCAGCTACGATTCGAAGTCTTGTAATGAGCGACTCGGATCGCCTGAAGGAGCTGACGGCCAATTGGACTGCGAAAACTAAGGTTTCCGAGGAACGTGGAGGCATCGAAATCGCCAAGCACCGAAGTTCAATAGCCCGATTACAAGCGCAAGCATTCATACAACTGAGAACTCCGGGGTTTGATTCCGGAGCAGAAATTGTGCATCTGCTACAAGAAGGTGCGAAGTTCTACGAGCGTCTGCAAGACATCGCGGTGAAAGAATGATGCCGAGGCAAGGAACATGAGCACGAAGGTAGCAAAGAGCATTCTCAGAGGCCTTGAGCACGCGTTAGCAATTGCGCAGGGAAAAGCAGATCCGGGTACCTATGTGATCCATGAACCAAGTGAATTCATGGCGAAGAAGCGCAAGACGAAGAAACTGACACCTCCGCTCCATCCAGGCGAGATGTTACGTGAGGATTTCCTTATTCCCCTCGGGATGACGGCAGAGATGCTGGCCCGGGAAATCAAGGTGCCGGAACGGCGGGTGATTGCTATCGTAAAGGAAAGCCGCAGTCTGGATGCGGACCTGTGTTTGCGGCTGGCGCGATTCTTCAGAATGACCCCGGAGTTCTGGATGAATCTCCAGAAAGACTTCGAGTTAGAGACAGCACGGAAAGAATGGCCGACGATTTGCAAGGAAGTGCCCATGCATCCCAGGGACCGAAAGAGCGGCGGATTGAAAGTACCGAAGATCGCTTGATTGGGATTGGCACGATCTGACCCATCGCAAGAGGCGCAATGGATAACAATTGTTTGAGGGCCTAACAAGGAAACAGGTCAACACAAACTATGGCGACGACACAGAACAAGGACTATTACGCAACGCTAGGCGTCAAGAAGACGGCCTCGTCCGACGAGATTCGCAAGGCGTTCAGGAAAGCTGCGCGCAAGTACCACCCTGACGTGAACCCGAACGACAAGAAGGCGGAGGAGAAGTTCAAGGAAATCTCCGAGGCCAACGACATTCTGAGCGACGACAAGAAGCGCAAGGTATATGACCAGCTCGGCTTCTACTCCGACCAGATTGACCCGGCGCAGGCTGAGGCGTATGCGCGCCAGCAGAGCGCGGGCGGCGGCGGCCGGTCGCAGGTGGACTTCGACGGCTTCGACTTTTCCGGATTCCAGGGCGGCGGCTTTGGTGGCCCCGGCCAGCAGGGTGGGCCGCAGCCGGGCCAGGCGGGATGGGGCGGCAGCTTCAAAGACATCTTCTCCGGAATTTTTTCCGGAGCGCAGCATCAGCAGCAACAGCCCCGCGGTCCCCAGCCGGGAACCGATCTCGAATACCAGGCAACCGTCGACTTTTGGACGGCTATACGCGGCGGCCAGGCGCGCATCATGGTCAACCGGCGCGAGGCCTGCCCCACCTGCCACGGCCAGGCGCACACCGGCGGCGTAACCCAGTGTCCGGAGTGCAACGGCACCGGCCAGGTAACGCAGATGGGCGGCCGCATGAAGTTCAACATTCCCTGCCCGCGCTGCAACGGAACAGGGCGCACCTCGAACGCCTGCGCAACCTGCCACGGCGAGGGCACCGTGAACAAGAGCGAGACGGTCGAGTTCCGCATCAAGGCGGGCACGCGCGACGGCCAGCGCATCAGGTTGCAGGGCAAGGGCAACGCCGGCGTCAATGGCGGCCCGCCCGGCGACCTCTTCCTGATTGTGCGCACCGGAACAAACCCGGTATTTACGCGCGTGGGCGACGATATCCAGTTGACCGTGCCGGTCACGGTGCCGGAAGCATCGCTCGGCGCCAAGGTCGATGTGCCGACGATCGACGGCCGCGCGCAGTTGAAGATTCCGCCGGGCACGCAGAGCGGACAGAAGCTCCGCATGCGAGAGCGCGGCGTCGAAAATTCACAGCGGCCCGAGCAGCGCGGCGATCAAATCGTGACCATCGAAGTGGTCACGCCGCATTTGCAGGACGAGCGCAGCCGCGAGATTATGCGCGAACTGGCTAAGCTCAACAACCAGGATCCACGCGTGGCGCTGTTTGACAAGCTATAGGGAAAGAAAGGTACTGCGTGCAGACGGACCTGTTCGAGTGGGACGACGACAAAGCAGCAAGCAACCGTCAGAAACACGGGGTTGACTTCGAGGAAGCGAAGACCGTTTTTGAAGATCCCTTCGCCATCACCATTGCGGATGATCCGCATTCTGAAAACGAGGAGCGATGGATCGTTCTTGGCTTGTCCCTCTTGGCGAGGGTATTGTTAGTAGTACACACGGAGCGCAAGGAGCGCATCCGAATCATCAGTGCACGGCAGGCGACTCCCTCTGAGAGGTCACAATATGAGTCAGGGCTCTAGGCATAGCGTCAGAAATAACTCGCAATCGGACGAAGATGAGATGAGGCCGGAGTACGACTTCAGCAGAGGTTTGCGCGGTGTTCATGCGCACCGCTTCTCCAAACTTTCGTCAGACGAGGCTCTGGTTCTTGGCTACTGGCAGGGTAAGGGATTCGAAGTTGGCGGCTTTTCCAAGGCCGACATGCGCGATCTAAAGACGCCCGATTTTCGCCTGTCGCGGAACGGGGTGGAACTAGCTCTGTGCGAAGTCAAGTCCTACCTAAGAGACGAGTGGCTTGAGGCTCAGCTAAAAGATTCTGCACCCGGCGAATTAGTCGGTGGATTGCGCCCCGATCCGATATTCAACAGAATAAGTAATTCAGTCCATACCGCGTTCAAACAGTTTGATAGCGTGAATTCCGATCATCAATTGTTGAATTTCTTGTTTTTGGTGAATCACGACACGAGTGCGAATCCAGAAGACTTGGACCGTGTTCTCACGGGATATGAAGATCCTTTGCACGGGCGCTTTGATCCAACTTGCACGCAATTCTCCGAGGGGCGCATTCGAGAGGAGAAGAGGCGAATTGATCTCTATGTTTGGATGGACTATAAGAGTTCGGATCAAATTCGATTGCGACGACTCTTCTTTGGAAATATGGAAACCCGGGAGTCGGTTTGTAACCTTCTCAGCATTGATCACGCGCTGATTAAGAACATACCTCCCGCTGCTTAGGTCGAGAAATTTATGGCGGCAAAACGCAAATCGAAGGGTGTGTACATGATTTCGGCGGTGGCCGAGATGTATGAGATTCACCCGCAGACGCTGCGCCTGTATGAGCGCGAGGGGCTGCTGAAGCCGTCGCGCAGTGAAGGCAATACACGCTACTACACGGACGAAGATCTTGAGCGGTTGGAGTTCATCCTGAACCTGGCACGCGACCTGGGAGTAAACATCGCAGGCATGGCCATCATCCTGCAGATGCGCGAGCGCATGGAAGAGATGAACCGCCAGATGCAGGGCTTTGTGGAGTACGTCCGCACCGAAATGCTCTCGCGTTTCCAGCAGAACGCGCCGACCGGCGGCGCAGCAATCGTGCCCATGCGCCGACCGGTCGTCGTGCCGAAGACAGTCGTCGTGAACAAACCCCTTGCCGGGAAGAAGGGATAAATTCCCGACTCCCGCCCACTTGATTTCTCATTTCCGCCCCGTATTCATTCGTCTATATCCATCGAGCAAGCCTCATCGCCTCGCCCCTTCCTTAACAGGTATCCTTAATCCTGCATGGCGTACGTTCTTTTCGCATTGGCCATCTTTGGCGTGATCACCTCCACCGTCTTTGCGGCGATGGTGTTGTGGGCCGTTCCCGCCTACCTGCGCGAGCGCAAGGCCGCACTGGCTGCCCTTGCGGTGAGGCCGGGGTTTACGCCGCCCATCTCGATGCTTAAGCCGGTACACGGCGCAGAACCCGGCCTTGAGGCGCACCTGGCCACCTTCTTCGAACAGGATTATCCCGAGTACGAGATTTTATTTTGCGCGCGTGACGCGAACGACGCGGGCCTCGAGACGGCGCGTCGCGTAGCGGCGAAGTATCCGCAGATACCGGCAAAGTTTTTCTCAACGGGCGGCGTGCCCGATTACATCAACGCAAAAGTTGCTTCGATGGAGTTGATGGAAGCCCATGCAGCCTACGACATTCTTGTAGTCAGCGACAGCGATGTGCGCGTGACACCGGACTATCTTCGCGCGGTCGCGTTGCCATTCGCCGACGGCAAGGTAGGCGCGATGTGCTGTCCTTATCGCGGCATTGCGGCCGGCGGCGGCTTGTGGGCGCGTCTTGAGGCCGTGGGTATGAGCGTGGAGATGACCGCCGGCGTGCTTGTAGCGCGCATGGTCGAGGGCATGCAGTTTGTCCTCGGCCCCACAATGGCGTTCCGTCAAGATGCGATCCGCAAGATGGGCGGCTTCAAAGTAACCGCCGACTACTGCGCCGACGATTTTGTTTTGGGCAATGAGACCTTCAAGTTAGGGCAGACCGTTGCACTCAGCACGCACGCCATCGACCACGTTGTGTTGAACTCGAAGTTCGTCTCATCGATGAAGCACCAGGTGCGCTGGATGAAGTCGACGCGCTTTTCACGGCCCAAGGGTCACTTCGGCACGGCGCTCACCTTCAGCGTGCCGTTCGGTCTGCTCGGCCTCGTAGCGGGTGCGCTCATCGGCCATCCATGGTGGGGCGTAGCCCTTTTCGCCTGGAGCATAGCGACGCGCCTGGCGATGTCGAGCGCGGTCGGCGGCATGGTGGTGCAGGACCGCAGTTGGTTTGGCCTTCTGGTCCTCTATCCAATCCGCGACCTGATGGGCTTCTGCTTTTGGGCAGCAAGCTACTGGGGCAGAAAAATCTTGTGGCGCGGCAGCGTCTTCGAATTGCAGCCCGGAGGCAAGATGAAAGCACAAGGACCAGAAAATTAGTCCCTATTCCCTATTCCCTGTTCCCCAGCTCCTGATCACTGACCACTGATCACTGACCACTGGCTTCCCCCCATCACTTCCCCCCTGCCCCCCAATCGTTTACCCTCAAGTGTTCGCCTTTCATGCCCAACACAGCCACCGAAGCCGCCCATGTCCGCTACCCGCTCACCCAGGGCGTTAACCCCTGGCTGGTCACCGTCTCGGTCATGCTGCCCACCTTTATGGAGGTGCTTGACACCGCCATTGCCTCGGTGGCCCTTCCCTACATCGCCGGTTCTCTCTCGGCCTCGAACTCTGAAGCCACCTGGGTCCTCACCAGCTACCTGGTCGCCAACGCCGTTATTCTCCCTGCGTCCAACTGGTTTGCCCGCCGCTTTGGCCGCAAGCGCTTTCTGCTCATCTGCGTCACCATCTTCACCATTGCCTCCTTCTTTTGCGGAGCGGCCCCGTCCCTCGGCATCATCCTGCTCGCCCGCGTCATGCAGGGAGCAGGCGGCGGCGCATTGCAGCCGCTCTCGCAGTCCATCCTGCTTGAAAGCTTTCCCATCCAGAAGCGATCCATGGCCATGGCCGCATACGGCCTCGGAATTGTTGTAGCCCCCGTCCTGGGCCCCACCCTCGGCGGCTGGCTCACAGACACCTTCAGTTGGCGCTACGCTTTTTACATCAATATCCCCGTCGGCATCCTCGCCGTCATCATGATCACCCGCTTCGTCCACGATCCGCCTTACATCAAGAACGCCAAGGTCGGCCCCTTTGACAATCTCGGCTTCGGCCTCCTCATCGTCTGGACCGGCGCCCTGCAGATCGTCCTCGACAAGGGCCAGGAAGACGACTGGTTCGGCGCCATCTGGGTCCGCTGGGCCGTCGCCGCTCTCATCTTCGCCTTCATCGGTTGGATCTGGCGCTCATGGACCAACCCCCGAGGCCTGGTCGATCTCCACGTTCTCAAAGACCGCAACTTCCGCACCGGATGCTTCATGATCGCCATGCTCGGCATGTGCATCTACATCACCATCGCCATCCTGCCGCTCTACTATCAGGAGGTCCTCGGCTACACCGCCTTCACCGCCGGACTCGTCGTGGGCCCGCGCGGCATCGGCTCCTTTGTCGGTTCGCCTCTCATCGGCTTCCTCGGCTCGCGCATCGACCCCCGCAAGCTGCTCTGTGCCGGCTTTCTCGGCTTTGCCGTCTGCTCGTTCATCTTCGGCTCCGTCAATCTCGGCATCGGTCCCTACACGCTGCTCATTCCCATCCTGCTCACCGGCTTCGCGCTCAGCTTCGTCTTTGTCCCCCTGGCCACCATGAGCACCTCCACCATCTCCCGCAACGACATGGGCAATGCCACCGGCCTCTTCAACATGCTGCGCAACATTGGCGGATCCATCGGCATCGCCATGGCCACCACCGCCCTCATCCGCCGCGCCGCTCTCCACCAAACCGAGATCGGCGCAAATCTCACCCCGTCCTCCATGGTCCTTCAGCAAAAGTCCGCCGCCATCGCCATGTATCTCGGTCACCGCATCGGTCCCGCCCAGGCCCGCCCCGGCGCCTTCGGCCTGCATGTACGGCCTCATGCAGCAGCAGTCCGCCCTCATGGCCTACGTTGACGTCTTCCGCTGGACCGCCGTCCTCGCCCTCATCTGCGCAGCAGCCACATGGCTCTTTAAAAAACCTGCCAAGCACGTCGCACCCCCTCCCGGCGCACACTGAGTACTCCCGCCCAGCGGCCCAGTCTGCACGCCTGGGGCTCTGGCTTTGGAACCTTTGGAAAGGATGCTGAACGGATGCCGCTGGGAGTATATTGTTGGGTTGACGAGAAAGCGCACTGAAATTGCAGTTTTGGGAAAGGGAGGGAGACAAAATGAAACCCAGATTGTCATTCGCTTTTGCCCTGGTTCTTGCGATCCTCGCGGGGACGCTTCCGGCTATTCTTGCCCGCGGGCAAGACATGCCGAAGGTGGTACTCAAAATGCAGTTCAAGCTGGCCCCGTTCCCGAAACCGGCTTTGCTCATGCCGGGGGAGCGTTCCTGTCCTTTTTTCCTGTGGACAAAGGATTTCACTCCCGAGCAGAGAATCAGCTTTGATTATGTCGACAAGTCCGGAACGATGACGAGCAACACACCTTCATTGGCGAACGTAACCATCGTCATCGATTCAAAAGACAGCATTCCAGTCGCGACGTCAATTAGCCCAATGGCATCGGGAGATAAAGTGTGGCAAATCAGTATGTCCCAGGATACGCATGATGCCAACGCGAACTGCCTGAAAGACGTTCCGGTTAAAAACGCAAACTGATCGCCCCGGTAGGCGCGGCGGTTGGGTTGGCGCAATTGACGCAGACGTGCCCGGGGCGCATGAATCGCGAATGCCGGGCTTTCCCGCGAAATCTCATTTCCTCTCAGTCACATCCAAGCCCCAGCCCAACCATTTTCCCTGGCCATAAGTCCAATCAATTCAACCGCAACCACCATGGTTGCGGCCCCATTAATTCCGCTTTTTAGACAACTCCCCCCTACGCGAAAGCATCAAGTCCTACCTGTACGTCTGAAAGTCTGCGGTGCGCGAATCAGCCAGTCCAGCAATTGAAATTCGCCTGTCCGCAACCAAGGAGTACAACCCGATGATCAACTTCAGACCGCGTCATTTCTTCTTCATTTTCCTGTTTGTCGCGTCAACCTTCGCGCCAAGCATTCTCACGGCGCAGGAGGCCAACCCCACCGCAACACAAAATCAGCCGCAGAACGAGCCGGTCCCAACGACCCAGGCTGGGACGGTCGACAGCGTTCCCCTTTACAAAATTCAAGTCGTGGCCCGCGACATTCCAGCCATCAACTACTTCCACCGCAACGGCGCAACAAAAATCGGCTTCCAGGGCACAAGCCTTCTGCCCGAGGCCAGGGGCGAAGCCAAAGTGGAAAGCAAGCTCGGCCGCACCGTGATCGATGCCGACATCCGTGGCCTCAGCCCCGCCAACGGCTTCGGACCCGAATATCTCACCTACGTGGTCTGGGCCATCACTCCTGAAGGCCGCCCCGTCAATCTCGGCGAAGTACTGCCCACCGGTGGCAAGGAAAGCGACCACTTCACGGTAACCACCAATCTCCAGGCATTTGGACTCATTGTGACGGCTGAGCCCTACTACGCCGTCACGATGCCAAGCGACCTGGTGGTCATGCAGAACTTTGTTCTCGACGACAAGACCCAGGGCGTCATCGAGCCCATCGTCGCCCACTACTCCCTGCTGCCCCGCGGCGCCTACGCTGAAACTGCCGGGCGTCACACGGTCCTCCATCCCATCACCCGCGACGAGCGTTCCCCTCTGGAACTCTACGAAGCTGAAAATGCGGTGCAGATCGCTGAAGCAGCCGGAGCAGACAAGTACGCGTCCGACACCATTCAAACCGCCAAAACAAATCTCCAGAACGCGCGGGATCTCGACTCCAGCGGCAAGGGTGACCGTAAACAGACCATCACCTACGCACGTGAGGCAGTCCAGTCTGCAGAAGACGCACGCATCATCACCATTCGCAAGATCAAGGCGGAAGACGAAGCCGCGGACCAGCAGGCTCGCTTGAATGCTGAGCAAGCCGCGCAACTGGCGCGTAAGGCTGCCCAGCAGCAGGCGGAACAACGCGCTCAGGCTGACGCCGCTGCAGCCGATGCGGAAGCCCGCGCTGCCAAGGCCCGCGCTGCACAGCAGCAAGCCGAGCAAAGCGCTCAAATGGCCGCCCAGCAGGCTGCCCAGGCCCGGGAACGGCTCCGCCAGCAGTTGAACCAGGTGCTGCAAACCACTGAGACCGCCCGTGGCCTCATCGTTAACATGTCCGACGTGCTCTTCGACTTCAATAAGTACACTTTGAAACCGGAAGCGCGCGAGAAACTGGCCAAGGTCTCCGGTATTCTGCTCGCCTACCCTGACCTCAAGCTGCAGGTCGAAGGCTACACCGATAACATCGGCTCGGAAGAATACAACCAGAAGCTATCGGAAGAACGCGCCGGTGGAGTGAAAGACTATCTTGTCTCGCAGAATGTTGCCGATGCAAATATCACCTCTGAGGGCTTTGGTAAATCTCATCCCGTCGCCGACAACTCGACCAGCGCGGGACGAGCTGAGAATCGCCGCGTCGAGTTAGTCGTCTCAGGCGCCGCCATCGGCATCCAGCAAAGTCAACCAGGCGCCGTGTCGCAATCCACTCCCACAACTCAACCTGCCCAGGGCTCTGCGCTTTCCCAGCCGGCACCTTCACCCTATGCAAGCGGCGTATCAAACCCTCCGCAACAGTAAATCGCGCAAACCGTTGAAAACCACATTGGGCTGCCTCCGGGCAGCCCAACTTTTTTGGCCGATTGCCTCACCCCGCCAACAACACAACTTGCCGCCCCGCCCCCCGGCGCACACTGAGATTTACACACTCGCTTGAGGTCTCCTCAAGCAACCCCGCATCCTCTTTCCGCTTCTATCGAGATGAACAGGTTGAGGTGCCCCAGCGCCCCATCCGTTCAAAAAGGGGCAGGGGTGTCGGGTTTTCGCGATTTCCCCGGCTTACCAGTGACGAAGGAGAATCGCAAACGCAGTCATAGGACCCTGCCCCGGAGACATCCCTCGCTAGGTTACGAGCACGTTGAAACGAACGTCTCACCTTTCTGCTAAGTGAGGTATCCCATGGGCCATGAATTAGCCGACTTAAGAGAATCCGAAGAAAACCTCCAATCCATCGTCAACTCCCTCATCGACAGTCAGGTAAGCTTTCGAAAGCTTGGCGAGGAGATGAGCGACCCCCTGCTCAAAGAGATCTTCCTTGCCGAGTCCATGCAGCGAGCCCGCTTCCGCGGCGATCTTGAATCCGTTCTCCACGAGGAAGGCGTGCACGACATTACGGAAACCGGCACCGTTGCGGGCACCCTGCGCCGCGCCTGGGGCGAAGCCAAATACCGCATCGTCCGCAACGACATGACTCTTCTGGAAAGAGCGGAGAACGCTGAAAACGCCATCATCAGGACTTACGGCGAGGCGCTGCAGACGGCATTTCCCTTCCCTGTGCGCCAGATGATCGCCAGTCAATACGCATCCATCAACAGCACGCACGATTTTGTAAAGTCAGTGCGCGACGTCGCCCGCAGAGCGGCCTGAAGATCCTCCCCCGCCACAACGCGGGCGCTCGTTCTGAGAGCGCCCGCGCCTTGTCGCTCAAGCAGCATCGCCAAACACAAGTCCACCGGCCTTCCGAACCGCCTCGGCCAGCTGCCGATCAAAAGTAGCCATAGCTCTGCCCGTTCTCAAAACCAGCTCAAGGTAAGTCGCGTCGTATCCAGCCAATTTCCAGGCCCTTCCGAGCGCAAGCACGCGCGGCATCACCATCTGAGGAGAAGCCAGATCCACCGCGATTTCGAGCTTCGCAATATCGGCTTGAAAAGTTGCGGAATCCTGTTCCGTCGAGGCTTTTTGCCGCTCCGCGAACAGCAGTGTGTTTGCGACCTCTGAATACCAGAGCGAAGGGACAAGCGCTCCATCAACACTCACCAGGCCCAGCGTCTGCTGTGCCAGACTCGCCTCGATCTTATCCATTCGCTTCAGGTGCCAGGCAATCGCCATTGAAGCGTCCAAAACGATCTTCACTTCCTGCCTTCCCGAATCCATTCAAGAATCGTGTCGCCAGAAACGCCGCCAAGCCGCGGATTCATCAGGCGCTCGATTGCTTCCTGTTTCGCTTTCAGCGATTTGGAGTTCGTAGGTACGACGTCGGCCACCGCCTTTCCCCGAACCGTGATCGTAAACCGTTCTCCTTGTTCAACTTTCCGCAGAATCTCCGAAAGCCTTGTCTTGGCGTCAAAAGCCCCGATCTCCGTAAATGCAGACTCCACAACCGGCATATTTCCTCTCAAATTCCCTAAAACTCGTATCAACTAGTTTACAAACTAGTCTATTAAAGATCGCCCTCCCCGTCAATCCCCTCATCCCACCCCCAAAGCGCACATTCCTCCCCGCCCCTCTTGCTAAACTAATCACAACAATCCTTCAGCGTTATTCGGAAGTCTAGAAGCCATGATTCGCTCGTTCGGCCTCCGCCTGCCAAAGCAGGCCGTGCCATTGCTGTATCTGCTTGCCGCCTTCTTGACCCAATGCCCCGCACACGCGGAGACAGTGCCCGAGCCGCTCCGCATCCCCCGCGTCAGCCGCGCCCCAAAGCTCTCCGACTTCATCACCGGTACCCCGCGCGAAGCTGAAGCGGTCATCACCGTCTTCAAGCAATTCGATCCGCACGACGGCGAGCCCATCAGCCAGCCAACCGCCGCCTACCTCTCCTACGACAGCAAAAACCTCTACATCGGCTGGATCTGCAAAGACGACCCCTCGCTGATTCGCGCCCGCGTCGCGCCTCGCAAGCAGATCGATACCGACGACCGTATCAGCATCGTCATCGACACCTTTCAGGACCACAAGCACGGCTATTGGTTTGACACCAATCCATACGGCATCCAATTCGACGGCCGCACCACCGACGGCATCGGCGACGACCCAAGCTGGGAGGCCCTCTGGTACACCGAGGGCCGTATCCTCCCCACGGGCTACGTCGTCCTTCAGACCATTCCCTTCCGCAGCCTGCGGTTTCCCAGGGCCTCCAAACAAATCTGGTACATCAGTCTGGCCCGCTTTATTCAGCGAACCAACGAATACGCGCTCTGGCCCTTTGTCTCGCGCAAGCTTCTGCCGCAATTTGTCGGTCAATTCGCGCCCATCGAGATCGACTCCGACATCTCCCCCGGCCGCAACCTGCAGCTCATCCCCTACGCTCTTTTCTCCAAAGACAGCTACCTCGATCCAACCGGCGGATTTCAGCATGATGCCGAACATCACCCCGGCCTCGATGCCAAAATCGTCCTCCACGATGCGCTCACGCTCGACATGACCGCGAACCCCGATTTCAGCGAGATCGGCTCCGACGATCCAAAGGTTCAAGCCAACCAGCGCTACGAAGTCGTCTACCCCGAGCGCCGGCCCTTCTTCCTTGAGAACGCGTCCATCTTCTCCATGCCCGAGGATTTGTTTTTCTCGCGCCGCATCGTCGATCCACAGTTCGGCGCCAAGCTCACAGGCTCTCTCGGCCGCTGGGGAATGGGTGCGCTCGTAGCGGACGATCGTGCCCCCGGCGAAGTGCTCCTGCAGGGCCAGACCGGCCACGGCGATCGTGCCATCGACGCCGTCTTCCGCACCGAACGCGAATTCGCTCACCAATCCCACGTGGGTTTGTTTCTCAGCTCGACGAATTTTCAAAGCACGTCGAACCGCGCGGCTTCCATCGATTTGCGTTATCTCGCCGCGCACAACTGGGTACTCACCGGCCAGGCCACAACCACCCAATCGCAGACAGGCGACAACGGCTATCTGGCAGGCCCCGGCTTCGTGGTCGACATGAGTCGTACCGATCTGCACAACACCTTCGAAACGTATTATCTCGACCGCAGTCCAGGATTGGCGGCCACGCTTGGCTATCTGAGCCGCAGCGACATCCGCGATGTTGAGACGTTTTACAAATATCGCTGGAGGCCGGCGGGCAAGGGCCCTCTCCTCGCCTATGGCCCTTCTATCGATGCCATTGTGAATTACGATCACGAAAAGCGCCTCGAGAACTGGTCAATGACGCCCGGCTTTTCCATTTCCCTCGATCGTTTGACTTCGATCGGTATCTCGCATTCAGAGTCGTACGAGTTCTACAGCGGCATCGGCTTCCGCGCGCAGAATACAAATGTGAACTTTGCTACATCCTGGTTTCAGTGGCTCGAGATGAGCGCCATCTTCAACGCCGGCACTCTCCCCAACTATCACCCCGCGGCCGGTGTCCTGCCCTTCCTCGCCAACTCCCAAAACGCATCCGCCACCGTCACCATTCGCCCCAACAGCCACCTGCGTTTCGACCAGATCTACTACTACACGCGCCTCGCCAACGGCGCTGCCCCGGCATCGGTTCCCGCTCAATCCACCGCTGACATCTTCACCAATCACCTGCTTCGGGCAAAAATCAACTACCAGTTCAATCGCGACTACGCATTCAACGCCATCTTCGACTACAACGCAATGCTCCCCAACGGCTCACTCGTCGATTCCGATTACGCCAAGCAGGCTGACACCACGCTGTTGTTCTCATACTTCCCACACCCGGGCACAGCTTTCTACTTCGGCTACGCTGACACCTTCCAGAACACCAACTACGACGCCACCGCCACACCCGCCTACACCGTAAGCAGCGTCCCCTCAACTTCTACCGACCGCCAGCTCTTCATAAAAGTCAGCTACCTGTTTCGCTTCTAAGCCAACCGCGGGTCGTGCGCGTCGAACCTCACTCCCCCCAGGCCAGAAACCGCATGAGCCCCTCGTCATACTCCTCAATCCGCCCCGTCAAAATGTTGTAGGACCACCTTTGCGCTCGCAGTCGCCCCTCCTCCATTGCCCACCCGAACCTCGGCTTCGCATTTCGGACAAGGGTCCCCGGTGGTATTTTCCCATTCAGTGCTATTTCCTTTTCGCAGGCTTTTTCGTTTTAAGGAGATCCCCATCCACGCGTCCCTTTTGCTCGTCCTGGCGATTGTCTTCCTTGCCACCGTGATCCGGTCGGCATTTGGCTTTGGCGAAGCGCTTATCGCTGTCCCACTCCTCGCGTTTTGCATGCCGCTGCGCGTGGCCGCGCCGCTTGCCGTGCTGCTCTCCATAACGATTGCAGCCGTAGTCGTGGCACAGGACTGGAGGCATATTCACCTGCGCAGTGCCGCCGGTCTCCTGCTCGCCACCGTCTTCGGGATTCCGCTCGGATTGCTGCTGCTGACCAGTGCGCACCAGGAACGCGTCAAGGCCGCGTTAGGCATTCTGATCGTGCTGTTTGCGGTCTATTCGCTGGCGGCTCGCCACACCGTACGCCTCGAAAAAGAGCACCGTGCACTGCTCCTGCTGTCAGGTTTTCTGGCTGGCATTCTGGGCGGAGCGTACGGCATGAACGGGCCGCCTCTTGTCATCTACGGCTCGCTGCGCGGATGGGGGCCGCAGCACTTTCGCGCCACCCTGCAAGCCTATTTTCTCCCAGCCAGCATTTTCGGCATGATCGGCTTCTGGAGCACCGGGCTGTGGACCCGAACCGTAACATATGACTTTCTGCTTGCGGTGCCCGTCATGCTGCCCGCCGTATTCCTGG
Organism: uncultured Acidobacteriaceae bacterium; assembly: GCA_963820245.1. GTDB lineage: Bacteria > Acidobacteriota > Terriglobia > Terriglobales > Acidobacteriaceae > Telmatobacter. The sequence continues at coordinate 57,677 of CAWFZC010000018.1, forward strand.
GACGAGCAATCAACCATCGCTTTTCCGGCGGCGCCTTCCTTCGATACGTTTACTGTGGGCTTGTGGTGATTGGCGGCATGCTGTTTGTCGAGGCGGTCACACACCACGTGTAACTGACAAACCCATTCTCGGCCGTCTGCCTTACTGGCTCACTCCCCCCACTGCACAAACCGCCCCTGTTCCTCGTCGTACTCCTCAATCCGCCCCGTCAAAATGTCGTAGTACCACCCATGCACGCGCAGCGTTCCCTCGCCCATCGCCTTCCGCACCGCCGGCTGCGCCTTGAGATTTATCAACTGCGCCACCACGTTCCCCCGGATCAGCGACGCCAGTTCCGCACTCTCCCCATCCGCCGGGTTCAGCGGCTGCCGATACTCAAACGCCGCCTCCACGTGATTCAGCCAGCGTTCCGCCTTTGGCAACCCCACCAGCGCAGTTTTATTCAGCGCAGCCTTCATCGCTCCGCAGTCCGAGTGCCCGCACAGAATCGCATCCCGCACCTTGAGCACGTTCACCGCGTACTCAATCGTCGCCGTGCACCCGTCCACGTCATGGCTCGTTACCGGAATCACGTTCCCTGCATTCCGCGTAATAAACAGGTCCCCCGGTTCGGTCCCCAGCACCAAGTCCGGCACCACGCGCGAGTCGGAACACGTAATAAACAGCCACTCCGGCGACTGCCCCTCTGAAAGCAAATGAAAATGTCCCCGCCGCTCGGGAAAAACCTCCGCCAAAAATCGTTTGTGTCCCTTGATCAACCGATCCATCGTTTTCGTTGCTCCCTCTACCTCTCAATTGTCTCCTGCCCGCCCCCGACCGCACAGCCTCATCGCCTATGAATGCGTCGGCCGCGTTACTCTCCATTCAGGGGCCTATCTACGTCCAGGATCAATATGAGGCAAATTCCCAAACCCACCCTCGTTTGCGTCGCTGCGCTGCTCTTCGCTCTGCTCGCACTCTCCACGGCAGCAGCCCAGCAGGCAACCTTCAAGCTGAGTGGCCGCGTCCTCGGCGCTTCCGGACAAAACACCCTCTACGTCGCCCTCTGGCGGTCCGATCACTTCCTCAATACGCCATTTAAGCAAATCCGCATCGCTCCCGGCGCCGACACTCGATTCGAGTTCCAGGTCCCGCCCGGCCGCTACGCCATCAGCGCCTACGAAGACCGGAATGGTAACGGCATCCTCGATATGGGCCTCTTCGGCCCGAAAGAACCATCAGGCTTCTGGCCCGCCTTCCACGGCTGGCACAAGCCGCGATTCGAAGAGGTAGCTTTCAGCGTCAGTGCCGATATCCCGCACGCCGATATCACCCTCAAATAACGTCCAACACTCGCCATCCTCGGGCCGTGCCCCGGCCTACCCCGAACCTCTCTGGTTTACCCTGAGCTTTGACAGGAGTCATCTCGCGGGTGCACCCGGTTCCTCGTCCGCCGCGGCGGAGGGACCGGGGAGATCAGAGATTGAGGAGCCTCGTCCAGCCCATGCCTAGAATCACGTTCCACCTCGTCATCTCCGCCTTCATCCTCACCACGTCCCTCTCCGCCCAATCCATCAACCAAATCGACCCGGCCCTCCGCACCCGCATCGACCGCATCGCAAGCCAGGTCCTCGAACAAACCGGCGTCCCCTCCGCCTCCATCGCCATCGTCCAGCACGGCAAGCTCGCCTACACCCACGCCTACGGCAGCGCCCGCATCGCCACCACCAAAGCTCTCGCCCTCCCCGCCACACCGGAGATGCGCTACTCCATCGGCTCCATCTCCAAGCAATTCACCGCCGCTGCCATCCTGCTCCTCCAGGAGCAAGGCAAACTATCGATCGACGACCCGGTCGGCAAATACATCCCCGGCCTCACCCGCGGCGACGAAGTCACCATCCGCCAAATCCTCTCCCACACCTCCGGCTATCAGGACTACTGGCCCGAGGACTACGTGATGACCACCATGCGCGGCCCCACCACCGCTCAGCAGATCCTTGACGCATGGGCCAAAAAGCCCCTCGACTTCGAGCCCGGCACCCAATGGCAGTACTCCAACACCAACTACGTCATCGCCGGCTGCATCGTTGAAAAAGTCACCGGCGAACCCTACTTCCAATTCATCACCGAACACATTCTCCGCCCCCTCGGCATGACCAGCGCCTGGAACTCTGACCAGACCAAGCTCGGCCCCGACGACGCAACGCCCTACTACCGCCATGCCCTCGGCCCGCTGCGTGTCGCCCCCAAAGAAGGCCTCGGCTGGATGTTTGCCGCCGGCGAACTCGCCATGACCGCCCACGACCTCGCCCTCTGGGACGAAAGCTTGCTGAACCAGTCGATTCTCTCCTCCGCGAGCTATCAAACAATGTTCACTGAAATCAAACTCAAAAACGGCGAGGGCACCCACTACGGCCTCGGCGTCGATGTCAAAGACGTCAGCGGCCATCGCTCCATCGAGCATGGCGGCGAAGTCTCCGGCTTCGTCTCGGAAAACCAGGTCCTCATCGACGACGGCGCCGCCATAGTCGTCCTCACCAATCAGGACGCCGTCGGCGCAGCCCAAACCATCGCCCACCTCGCCGCCCCCATCGTCGCCGCCTTCCCACCCACCCCTGAAGAGCAGCAGGCCCTCGACCTCTACCACGGCCTCCAGCAAGGCAAAATCGATCGCTCTCTCCTCGCCCCCAACCTCAGCGACTACTTCACCCCTGAAGCCCTCGCCGACTTCCAGTCCTCGCTCGCCCCTCTCGGCGAACCGCTCACCTTCAAGCAAACCCACACCGCACTCCGCGGCGGAATGACCTTCCGCGCCTTCTCGATCGTTTACCCCGGCAAGCACCTCGAGCTAACCACCTACACCTACCCCGATGGCAAGCTCGAGCAATATCTAATCGAGCCGGTGGAGTAACCCCGCATCATGTGGTCTCATCGCCCCTCATTCACCATCGCGCTCACAGGCATCAGCCGCGCCCTCATTGTGAGGGATCGCCTCATGGGCTGGTCAGGGCCAGCCTGGCCGCGCACATCCGCCGTGGTTTCCGCTTCGCGCCACTCCATCCCCAGCGGCACAAGCGTCCTCGACGCCATTTACGTCGAGCCCATCGGTCCGCCCGCCCGCGCAGCCGTGCTCCTCTGCCACGGCATCGGCGAGACCGTCCATCCCTGGTTTCCCGTTCAGCAGCTTCTCGCCATCAACGGTGTCGCTTCTCTGCTCTTCGATTACTCAGGCTACGGAAAAAGCACCGGCGCCATTGACTGGAGCCAGTTTGAGCAGGACGCCGTCGCCGCCTTCCGCTGCCTTGAAGGTCTCGCGCACCCGTTGCCCTTGTCCGTTCTCGGTTTCTCGCTCGGATCGGGCGTCGCCGCCGCCGTCATCAATCAACTCCCCGCCCAGCGCCTCATTCTCTGCGCAGCCTTCACCTCATTCCGCGACGCCACCCACGCCATCGGGATTCCCGCGCGCCTCGGCCCCCTCGTACCCCCCATCTGGTCCGCCGAAGAGTCCCTTCGCCATTGCGCTCTGCCCATCCTCATCGTCCACGGAGCAAGAGACCGCCTTTTCCCCGTCAAAATGGCCGCAAAACTAGCCTCAATCTGCGGCCCAAAAGCAAAATTGGTCATCGTCCCCGAAGTCGGTCACAACCGCCCCTTCCGCAAGCCCGAACTAAACTTCTGGGGCCCCGTCATAGAATTCGTCACCCCCTGAAAGCACCCTTGCAATTTCAGTTACGCAGAGAAGAGCGGGTGCCCCACTCATGGACCGTCTTCTGGTTCATGAGTGGGAAAGCAAAAACTCCCCCTCGAGCCTTTTTGATCCCTGATCCCTGACCCCTGACTCCTGACCCCTCTGTCCCTCCACCCTCGCGATACACTAAGAGTGACCATGTTTGAAAACCTCACAGACAAACTCCAGCGTGTCTTCAAGACCCTCCGCGGCCAGGGCACGCTCACTGAAGAAAACATCGCCGAAGCCCTGCGCGAAATCCGCGTGGCCCTGCTCGAAGCCGACGTCAACCTGAACGTCGTCAACGACCTCATCGAGCAAATCCGCCAAAAGGCCGTCGGAACTGAAGTCCTCACCGCCCTCTCGCCCTCCGAGCAGGTCGTCAAAATCGTTCGCGACGAGCTCATCTCCACCCTCGGCAAAGACACGGCCCGCTTCAAGTTCGCCTCGCAGCCGCCCACCGTCATCCTCATGGCCGGCCTCCAGGGCTCCGGCAAAACCACCACTTCCGGCAAGCTCGCCGCATGGCTCAAGAAGGGCGGCCACCGCCCCATGTTGGTTTCGGTTGACGTCTACCGCCCCGCCGCCCGCGAGCAGCTCAAAGTCGTCGCCAAGACCGTTGAAGTCCGCATCTACGAAGGCGATCTCAAGAACGAATCCGCCGGCACCGCATTAGTCGAGCGCCTCGCCAAGGAAGCCCTCCGCGAAGCCAAAATCATGGGCTGCGACACCCTCATCGTCGACACCGCCGGACGCCTCGCCATCGACGAAGAGCTCATGGACGAAATGGCGCGCCTCAAGAAGCTCCTCAACCCCACCGAGATTCTCTTCATCGCCGACGCCATGACCGGCCAGGACGCCGTCAACTCCGCGCTCGCCTTCCACCAGCGCCTCGGCCTCACCGGCGTCGTCCTCACCAAGATGGACGGCGACGCCCGCGGCGGCGCGGCCCTCTCCATCCGCCACGTCACCGGCCAGCCCATCAAGTTCCTCGGCGTCGGCGAAAAGCCCGACGCCTTCGAGCCCTTCCATCCCGACCGCATCGTCGGCCGCATCCTCGGCATGGGCGACATGATGTCGCTCATCGAAAAAGCCGAGTCCACCCTCGACCGCAAAAAGTCAGAGGAGTTCGCCAAGAAAGCCCTCCTCGGCGACGGCTTCACGCTCGAAGATTTCCGCGACCAGCTCCGTCAGATCAAGAAGATGGGCTCCATGGAGAGCATCCTCAAAATGCTCCCCTCCGTCGGCCCCTTCGCCGGCCTGCAGCAGGCCTCGCAGAACGTCGACGAAAAGCAATTCACGCGCCTTGAAGCCATCATCAACTCCATGACTCCCAAGGAGCGCCACAACCACGAGATCATCAGCGGCACCCGCCGCAAGCGCATCGCCGCCGGCAGCGGCACCTCGGTTCAGGACGTAAACAAGCTCCTCCGCCAGTACGCGCAAATGGCCAAAATGTTCAAGCAGATGGGCAAAGGCGGACTGGCCAGAAACATGATGCGCGGCGGATTGGCCGGCATGGGCATGGGCCAAAAACAACGCTTCGGTAGGTGACTCAAAAGTAGCGCCGGTCTCCAGACCGGCTGTCGTGGTGGCGTTCACGCCACCACACCAAATTAGTTGAGACCCAAAAATGATCCCGAACTGGACTTCAATGTCGGCACTTCAAGACCAACTCGACGAGATCACCGCCAACACCCGCCACCTCGTCCAGCAGGAGCGCCTTGCCGTCGGCGAGCGCGCCGTCGCCGAGCTCTTCGCCTCCGGCATCGAAGAAAAAATCCTCCCCGTCGGCGCCATCGCTCCCGAGTTCGCCCTGAAAGACGCCTCCGGCCGCCTGGTCCGCTCGGCCGATCTCCTCGCCCTCGGTCCTCTCGTCGTCAAGTTTTTCCGCGGCCGCTGGTGCCCCTACTGCGTAACCGAGCTTGAAGCCTGGCGCGATCTCTACGGCACACTCCGCGAGCGCGAAGGCCTCCTCGTCGCCATCGGCCCTCAGATCGAGCGCCAGAGCGACTTCATGGCCGGACAGCATGGCCTGCCCTTCCCCGTTCTCTCCGACCCCGGCAACCTCATCGCCGAAAAATTCGGCCTCGTCTACACCGTCCCCGAGTATCACCGCACCTACTACAAATCCATCCTCGTCAACATCCCCTTCGTCAACGGCGAACCAAGCTGGCGCCTGCCCATCCCCGCCACTTACGTCATCGCCAGGGACAGCAAAATCCTCTTCGCCGAAGCCCACGCCGACTTCCGCGTCCGCCCCGAGCCCGAAGAAGCCCTGGCCGTTGCCATCGCCCCGCACCACCGCTAAAGCGGCACGCAACATCCGTCGACCAAAATGAAACTGCCATCCAGAGCGGAGATCGGCGCGCAACTTGCGCCAACCTGAAAAGCCTGTCATCCAGAGCGAAGCGAAGGATCTGCGGTTGCTCTTGCTTTTGCCTTTCGGGGCATTAAAAGCGTGCAGCCTCTTCCCGCTGAGGGGAATGATCCCTACTGCGCAACACCCTTCCCCGCCCGGTCCTCACCGTACTGCAAATTCAGCACACCCAACTGATACCCACTCATCTCCGGATACTTCAGCAAATCCAAATTCTTGGGCAGCGTCTTCGCGGCAGCCATCCGCCATGCCTCCGGCGCCTGCCACGGATCATACCCGGCGTCCGCCATCAGCCCCAGCGCTATCCGCGCGCGCTGTTCCGCCAATTCCCTCACAATCTTGTTCGCCGCCGTTTCTCCGCCCACCAATGTAATCAAGCTGAGTCCTGGGACAAACGCCTCCGCCACTTCTCCTGCCGCAAACACGCCCAGCAGCACCTTGCTGTCGTTCGCTGCCCGTGCGCGCTGTTGCTGCAAACTGAAAGCCACTCCATCGGCCAGCACCGCGGCAAGCTGATCGTCGTTCTTCAACCGCTCCACCACATGCGTCGGTATCAGAATCAACCCGTCAAATGGCACGAACTCCGAATCGAACTGCTTTTCATCCACGGCATAGAAATGAAACGGAATCTTCGCCGGGTTGTCGTCCGCCAACTGCTTCTGATAACCGGGCACCACGCTCATCCCTACGCTCCGCACGCGTGCCTGCAGCGCCGTGTCCGCGGGAATCTTGTGAACCTTGGCCAGCAACCCAAGCCGGATGCTGCCGTCCCTGGAAAGCGCCGCGTCGTCCGCGGGAAAATCCACGAACGGCTCTTCAGTTGCGTCGCCTCTAGCGCTCCGCGCCGTCTCGTCATTCCCCGCCGCGCTCGGGGGCCGAAACTTGAGACCCGATTCTTCCTCCCAGTACTTCAGAGTCTTTCCCTTGGGAGGCTTCAATGGAACAAACCGGACCTTGCTTGCCACCAACATGCCGGTCTTGTCGAGTTGCCCCTCGTACTTGAGCCAGATGTTCGTACCCACATCGGCCAGCGTCTTCAGATCTCCCAGATAGGTCACGGCCGTTGCGGCCGTGATTCGAATCGAATAGCCATCCGCACGATACACCGGCTCTGCTCCGGCCGCAATCACCTTGTCGATCACGCTCGTGCCTGTCAACTTCTTGTCCTGGCCCTCCCGGAACAGAATCACTTCGGCGGTCGTTGTCTTCGTCCGGTTCTTCGTTTGGCCGTACACCCGCACATACGCCCCAGGACTAATCGCATCTTTCAGCGGGCCGTTCCGCTCCGTCTCCTTTTCATTAAGCCCAAAACGCGTTTGCGGGCTCATCGACACGCGGTACCCGTCTACAACAAACTCATTGTCGGAGTGAATCGCGGTAATATAGCCCGCCTCAGCGAGCTGGAGCTGTTCCTGAGCCTTCGCAATCTGCGAAAGTCCGCACGCCGTCAGCGCGATCAGCAATGAACAAAGCTGAGAAAAGAAAAGTTCAGACCTGCAAGAGGTCTTGCGAGCAATCGTCACGTGCGAGCACCCACTTTGGATTGCGAGGGTGTAAATAATTCTGTGTAAACGATCTTTTGAACTCTGTAGAACAGAGTGAGAGGAGATCGGATGGGCTTGGACCAGGAGTTGATCGATAAGCTGCTTGTTGGGTACAAGGTGCCGGAGGATATCACAGGGGATAACGGCCTGCTTAAGCAGCTGACGAAGGCGTTGGTGGAGCGTGCATTGAGTGCGGAGTTGAGCACGCATCTTGGCTACGAGAAGCATGCTGTGGAAGGCCGGGGCAGCGGCAACAGCCGGAACGGGGCCAGCAGCAAGCGTCTGAAGGGGGAGTTCGGCACGGTTGAGATCGCGGTGCCGCGCGACCGGGCTGGCAGCTTTGAGCCGCAACTGGTTCCCAAGGGTAGGACGCGCTTTGCCGGCTTCGATGACAAGATACTTTCCCTCTATGCGCGGGGCATGACGACGCGCGAGATTCAGGGTCACCTGGAAGAGATGTATCAGGTGGAGGTGTCGCCGACGCTGATCTCGAACGTGACTGAGGCGGTGATCGAGGAAGTGAAGGCATGGCAGTCACGCTTGCTGGAGCGGGTTTATCCGATCGTCTATCTGGACGCGCTGGTGGTAAAGATGCGCACAGAAGGCCGGGTGGAAAACCGCGCCGTGTATGTGGCCATTGGCATCACGATGGAAGGACAGAAGGAAGTTCTGGGCCTGTGGACATCGGCTAACGAGGGCGCCAAGTTCTGGCTGCAGGTTCTGACGGAGCTGAAGAATCGCGGCGTCGAGGATGTCTTCATCGCCTGCGTGGATGGGCTGAAGGGGTTCCCGCAGGCCATCGAAGCGGTATATCCGAAGACCACGGTGCAGTTGTGCATTGTGCACATGGTGCGGGCCAGCTTGAACTACGTGAACTGGAAGGAGCGCAAGCAGGTGGCGGCCGAGCTGAAGTCGATCTACCGGGCGGCCACGGCCGAAGAGGCCGAGCGCCAACTGGAGCAGTTCGCCGCGAGGTGGGAAGCGAAGTACCCGACCATCAGCGCACTGTGGCGGCGTAACTGGTTGGGCATCATCCCGTTCTTTCAGTTCCCGCCGGAGATCCGCAAGATTGTCTACACCACCAACGCCGTCGAGAGCCTGAACATGAGCCTGCGCAAAGCGATCAAGACGCGAGGCGCTTTCCCCTCCGAAGATGCCGCTTTGAAAGTCATGTACCTGGCGCTCAGAAACCTGGCCGCAAAATGGCACACCATTCAGGGTTGGAAAGAGGCCTTGCAACGATTCGCATTGCTGTGGGAAGCTCGCTTCCCACAGCAATGCGGCTAACCAACAACCACTTCAACATGATCGTTTACACAAAAAGATGGACACTACCTGGATTGCGCCAAGTATAGCCCTGGCGCCTCCCGGCCGCGCCCCACATGTCCTGGATTCGTTACTTCCACCCGGCAAGTAACCCCTCCGCCTTCCCCAAACTAACCCCCCGAATCAAAAACACCTTGCTCCGCGACAACTCCCCACTCACCAGTTCCACGCGGCTCTTCGCCACCCCAAACCGCTCCGCCAAAAACTCAATCAGCGCCGCGTTAGCTCGTCCCTCAATCGGCGGCGCCTGCACCGCAATCTTCAACTGCGCCGCAGCGCCCTCGCCATACACTCCCGCAATCGCCGTCCTCTTCGCTCCCGGCTGCGCGCGCACCGCCAGCGTCACGCCGCCATCGACCACACGCACCATCACTCTGCCGGTCCCGTCCACGGAGCGCGTTTCCCAAACAGCGCCGTCCCAATTCGAATCCGCGTCGCGCCTTCCTCAATCGCGATCGCAAAATCCCCGCTCATCCCCATCGACAACATATCCAGTGACAATTTTGAATAACCCGCCGCCCACCTGTCCCGCCACCCGCGCAAGCTCCTGAAGCAAGCCCGCGTCACATTTTCGGCCACGCCCCACGGCGCAATCGTCATCAATCCCTGCGCATGCAAATGATGCAAATCCGGCAGCCTCTCCAGCAACTCCGCCGCCTCTGCGGACTCCGGCTCCAGTCCCGCCTTCGTCTCCTCCGGGCTCAGCTTCACTTCAATCAGCACCGGCAACCTCTTCCCCAACCGGCCCGCGGCTTCATTCAATCTCTCCGCCAGCTTCAACGAATCCACCGAATCGATCGCATCAAACAACTCCACCGCCCGCGCCGCCTTGTTCGACTGCAAATGCCCGATCAGATGCATCATCACCGGCACATCTGCCGCCGCATTGCTTCCCTCGGCCCGCCATTCTCTCAACCCCTCAGCCTTCGCCGCAAACTCCTGCACCCGATTCTCACCAAACAGCCGCAGCCCCAACTCCGCCGCCTCAACAATCTTCTCCGCCGGATACGTCTTCGACACGGCCATCAGCTCCACGTCGCCGCGCAATCGCCCCGCCGCGTGACAAGTCCGACCAATCGCCTCTTCAAGCCGTTCGAGATTTTCCTTCAGCGCCGTCATCGTTTCCCTAACCAGGCAAGTCTTTCATCAAGCACGCCGCAACTTGCCCGCCTGCGGCACGCATCTAACATAAGACTATGTGGACAGTAATTCTACTCACCATCTCCAACATCTTCATGACCTTTGCCTGGTACGGTCATCTCCGCTTCCGTCACGAAGCCCTCTGGAAAGTCGTCCTCGTCAGCTGGTCGATTGCCTTCTTCGAATACTGTTTCCAGGTGCCTGCCAACCGCCTCGGCGCGGACCGTTTTTCGCCGGTGCAGCTCAAGGTCATTCAGGAAGTCATCACACTGATCGTGTTCGGCGTCTTCGTCACCTATTACTTCGGCGACCACCTGCGCTGGAACCACGCCGTCTCAGCAGCCTTCCTCGTCGGCGCTGTCTTCTTCGCCTTCCACCAGTTCTAGTACTCGTAGCGCCGGTCTCCTGACCGGCTGTAGTGTGGGCGTCCGCGCCCACGCCAGGTGCCGGGTTCCCGATTCATCACACCGAGCGCCGATGGTGCCTCGTCCGCCGTGGCGGAGGCACCCGGAGAAGGAGCCAACTCCGGTACGCGCTTTGCCTGACCCCTGTCCCCTGATCCCTGACCCCTGTCCCTCAGTGCCCGAACTCTTCCAAAAACTTCTCCGCCTCAAGCGCCGCCATGCACCCCGATCCCGCCGCCGTAATCGCCTGCCGATACCGCCGGTCCTGCACATCCCCGCACGCAAACACTCCGGGAATCGCCTTGCCCTCGAACGTCGTCAGCACGTTCCCCGTTGTCTTGATGTAACCGTCGTCGTCCAGGTCCATCTGTCCTTCAAACATCTTCGCGTTCGGCTCATGCCCGATGCCCAGGAACAGTCCCTTCACCGGCAACTCATCCTCCACGCCGGTCTTCACATCCTTCAGCTTCAGCCCCTTCACATCTTTCTCTTCCACGCCCAGCACCTCTTCCACCACGGTGTTGGTGCGCAGTGCAATGTTCGGATGCGCCATCGCCCGCTCCAGCATGATCTTCGATGCGCGGAACGCGTCGCGCCGGTGCAGCAGCGTCACCTTCGAGGCAAAGCGCGTCAGAAACAGCGCTTCCTCCATCGCCGAATCGCCGCCTCCCACCACCGCAATCTCCTGCCCGCGGAAAAATGCGCCGTCGCATGTCGCGCAGCTTGAAACGCCGTGCCCGATCAGCGCCTGCTCGCTCGGCAACCCCAGCCACCGCGCGCTCGCGCCCGAAGCCACAATCAGCGTCCGCGTCAGAATCTCGCCCACCGGCGTATGCAGCTTGATCGGATGCGCATTCAGTTCCACGCGGCTCAAGTGCGCCAGCTTGAACTCCGCGCCAAACCGCTCAGCCTGCTTCTTCATGTTGTCAATCAGGTCTGGACCCTGGATGCCATCCGGCCATCCCGGAAAATTCTCCACCAGCGTCGTGATCGAAAGCTGCCCGCCCGGCTCGTGTCCTTCAAGAACCAGCGGCTTCAACCCCGCGCGCGCCGTGTAAATGGCCGCAGTCAGCCCGGCGCATCCCGAGCCAAGAATTACTGTGTCGCGAATCTCAGTCATAAGTTTTCCTGTCTCAATTTTAGATGCTCGCCCCCGGCCACCCTTTTAGGCCCCGTGCCCAATTCATCGCGGCCTCATATGAGTGGGAAGGCATGAACTCCGCATAGCGCCCTCAGCTCAGTCTCGCCGCCAGCAGCGCTGGGCGTTCCTTCGCCAGCTTCAACACCAGCTCGCCCAGCAGCGTATTCGCCCACGCAAACCACGGCCGCGTGAAGGTTGATGCATTGTCCTTGTCAAACGATTCATGCATGAACCCGGTCCCTGCCGTCGTATCCCGCAGCCAGCGCAGGCACATCCGTATCTCCGCATCGTCGCTCGAAGTCAGCGCCCGGTACATGATCCCCATCGGCCACACCATGTTCAGACCCTCGTGCGGCCCGCCCACGCCCTCGGCCACCTTGCCCTTGAAAAAATAAGGATTCGAATCGCTCAGCGCAAACGCCCGCGTGCGTCGGTAAAGCGGATCCCCCTCGCTCGCGCAGCCCAGATACGCCATGCTCACCAGCCCCGGCGCATTCGCATCGTCCATCATCAGCGCGTTGCCGTAGCCATCCACCTCGTACGCCCAGATCTCGCCGAATTTTTCGTGATGCACCTTCCCGTGAATCGCCAGCGCCCGCTCCACTTCCATCGCCAACTCCGCCGCCTCCGCCGCCAGCTTCGCGTCGTCCAGCACATGTGCCGCCATCTCCGCCAGCTTGCGCAGGCTCATCACCGCAAACAGATTCGCCGGAACAAACAGCGGATAAATGCACGCATCGTCCGACGGCCGGAACATCGAGAAGATCATCCCCACCGGCCGCGCCGGATTGCCAAACCCGCTCAACGCCACCGTATCGTAGGGAACCGCCGAGTCGCGCTCAAATGAGTACGGCCCTCTTCCATCTTTGCGCTGCTGCTCGCGGAAGGTCCGCACAATCGTCCACGCCGCTTCCTTCCATTGCGCGTCAAACGGCTTCGTGTCTCCCGGTCGCCTTCCAGTACCCATGCGCCAGCCGCAGCGGGTAGCACAACGAATCCACCTCCCACTTGCGCTCGCCCACCCCCGCGTGATGCTCCGTCTTGTCATGCACCGCCCAGCTCAGCGGTGGCTGCTTCTCGTCGCGCATGAACGCATTCGCATAGGGATCAATCAAAATCATCCGCGCCTGCCGACGGATCAGCCCTTCCAGCAGTTGCCGCAGCTCCGCGTCTTCCTTCGCCAGCGCCACGTAAGGCCACACCTGCGCCGACGAGTCCCGCAGCCACATCGCATCAATGTCGCCTGTCACCACATACGTATCCGGCTTGCCGTCCAACGTGCCTGCATACACCGTCGTATCCAGCGTGTTCGGAAAGCAGTTCTCAAAAATCATCGCCAGCGCCTCGTCGCGAATCTGCCGCTTCGTCTTCGCAATCAGAGCCTCCACCGCCGCGCTCCTGAAATGCCGCAGATTCACCGCCGGCCGTCCCGCCGGCAACCCGACCTCGGCTCCCGCGCTCATTCCACCCTGAAGCGCCGCCAACGCCGCCGCGCCCTTCAGCCACTCCCGCCTGCTGATCTTCGCCATCGCACACGTACCCCGTTCGCGCTGTGTTCAACACACGACGCGCATTTCTCTCTATCATGTCACTTATGGCGAATCTGACTCTTATCTACGGACTCAGGCTGCTGCCCGAAGGCGAGGTCACCGAAATCGAGGACGCAACTCTCAAGCTGGCCAACGGACACGTGGCCCACGTCACCATGCACTCCATCGAAGGCTCCCGCCAGGAGATCGAGGCGCAGCTCAAGCGTTCGCTCGACGCATTCTTTGACTTTTTTCCGGAAATTTAGCCTGCCCCGCGCTCATCCGGCCCGGTTCAAGCCTAAGCTCGGCCGTCAGCGCGCAGCCATGTCCACTTGCCGTGTCAGGCGGAGGTTTTCGCCCCGGCTCTGCACCTCGGCCGCCACCGCAATCACAGAGGAAAGCTGCTCATCCGTGCACGCGCTGCCATCCATCTGGGAGCACTTCAGCCACCCGTTCGGTTCCAGGTCCAGATACTGCACCATCGAAAGCGGTTTGCGCTGCTTTCGGCTTGACACAATTCCACGATTCAGCTCGGCTACCTGGTCCGCCGTGCACGCCGACGAGCCCTCAGAACTTGTGCACCGCAAAAGCGTCGTCGAATTCGAGGCCATCGGATCTGAGACCCCCCTGTAGTTCACGTCGCCGCCATTCACGTCCCCGCCGTTCGCTCCACTGCCGTTACCGCTTTTGGCTGCGCTCGGGCCCTGGCCATACAAAGAAAGGGAAGCAGCGGCAAACACAATCGTCGCGCATATTTGCATGACTGGTTTCATCCGCATAAGACTCCTCTAATGTTCACATCGCGCCACAGGCCCCACCCTCTTCCGGGGCTTTTCTGACCCTTGGCGCTATGAGCCCAAACTACGTGGATGTACCCACACTGGCAATACAACTTTGGCCTTCAAACTCCCTTCAAATGCCTCTCCAAAGAGGTAACCTCAGCCTCTGCCAACCATGCAAAGATCTCAAAAATAGAGCCTTAACCGCCTACACCTTTTGGTGATGCGCCTTGGGTTGCATTGATTGTTTGACGGGCCCCGGAGATGCCGCACCCCTTCGCGAAGTCGCCCTGCTCCTCGCCAGCTCAGCCCCGCCTAACCACCTGTAATCTAGGACTTCTTTAATCAAAATCCTTAAGAATCTCTCATCTTCCCCGCACCTCTTAGGCCATTCACATGCAATTTCCCCGGCCAGAGGGAATCGTGTTCAACCTGGCCAAATCCCGCCCCGCCCCCAAGTCGTCTTGCTCCTTGCCTTCCTGCTCGCCATCGCCACTCTCATCGCCCCCGCAGTCGCACGCGCCGGGGGACCCAAATTCATCGCCGGCTTCTCCTTCTTCAATCCCGCCGTCCAGGGCCAGCCCATCCACTGGGCCAACGGCCAGCTCAACTATTACGTTGACCAGGGCCCGCTCAGCGCCCAGGTCTCGAACCAGCAGGCCACCGCCATGGTGGACGCCGCCGCCGCTCTCTGGAGCGCCATCCCCACCGCCGCCGTCACCCTGACGGACAAAGGCCCCCTCAACGAAGACGTCAGTGGCGCCAACATCCTCGTCAGCTCCACCGGCCAGATCGCCCAGCCCTCCGACGTCACCCCCTCCGCCACCACCTACCCGCTCGCCATCATCTATGACGCGGACGGCTCGGTCATCGACGCCCTCTTCGGCACAACCGCAAGCCAGCCCACCAGCTGCCAGAACAACGGCGTCTGGGTCTTTCAAGACAACCTCAATCCCGACGCCACCATCGCCCACGCCGTCATCATCCTCAACGGCCTCTGCGCCACCGGCGCCAACCTGCTCTCCATGATGAGCTTCGATCTCGAGCGCGCCTTCGGCCGCGTCCTCGGCCTCGACTACTCCCAGGTCAATCCCCCACCGCTCCAACCTGAAAGCTCGGCGGGCTGGCCCATCATGCAGCCGCTCGGCGGCAACTGCGGCCCCACAGGCGGCATCTGCATTCCCAACCCGTCAGTCCTTCGTATGGACGACATCGCCGCCCTCAATCGCATCTACCCCATCACCGCCCAGAACCGGGCCAGCTTTCCCGGCAAAGAGCTCACTGCCGCCAACACCATCTCGATTCAAGGCACAGTCTCCTTCCGCACCGGCAGCGGCATGCAGGGTGTCAACGTCACCGCCAGCCCGCTCGACGCGAACGGCAAACCGCTCCTGCAGTTCGCCGTCTCCTTCGTCTCCGGAGCTTATTACTCCGCCAATCACGGCAACCCCATCACAGGATTCACAGACCCAAACGGCGTCCCCTTCACCCAATGGGGCTCATCCGACTCCACCCTCCAAGGTTCCTTCGACCTCAGCGACATCCCGCTGCCTCCCGGTGTCACCACGGCCAGCTACCAGCTCACCTTTGAGCCCATCAACCCGCTCTACATTCTCGGAAATTCTGTCGGCCCCTACACCGTCGGCCAGGTCACGCCCTCCGGCACGCTCCAGTCCATCACCTTGCCCAATCTCTCCGCAGGCAGCACGCAAACCCTTGCCGTCAGCGCGCCCGACTCCGCCGTCGGCGGCTATCAGGACGCAATCGGCACCGAAGTCCTCCCGCGCCCCATGCCCGGTGGTGGCGAGTGGGTTGGCCGTCTCAGCCAGGTCGGCCAGAGCGACTGGTTCAGCTTCCCGGTCCGCGCCGGCCGCACCTTCACCATCGTCACCCAGGCCACCGACGAAACCGGCACGCCCACCGATCACAAAGCCATGCCCGTCATCGGCGTCTGGGACGCATTCGATGCTGTAGGAGTCACAGCCGTCGGCACCGCGCCCGCTCTCAACGGCTTCGCCCCCGGCGAAACCTTCCTGCAGGTCACCGCCAGCGGCGCAGACATCGTCCGCATCGGCATTGCCGACCAGCGCGGCGACGGCCGCCCCGACTTCTCCTACAACGGTTGGGTTCTCTACGCTGACACCGTTTCACCCCAGCGTCTCCCGTCCGGCGGCGGACCCATCGTCATTCATGGCATGGGCTTTCGCATTGCAGATACGGTTCTGGTCGGCGGCCAGCCAGCCCTCGTCACCAGCATCTCGCCCAACGAAATCACCGCCATCGCCCCCGCCGCAGCAGACGGCGTCTCCGGCTCAGTTGATGTCGAAGTCGACGATCTCCCAGCCTTCTCCGCAGCCACGGTTCTCTCCGCCGGCCTCAGCTACAACTCCGGTGCCGGCGACGCGCTCACTCTCAACTCCGCCCCTGCCGGCACAGTGCCCATCGCCACGCCCATTCCTTTCACGGTCACCGCGCTCGGCCCCGATCTCACCCCCGCCGGCGGCGTCAGCATCATCTACACCGTCACCTCAGGCACCGCCACTCTCTCTTGTGGCTTTCCTGTCTGTGCCGTCGTCGCCACCGGCGATGGCCACGCCACCATGAACGTCCTCGCTGCCGACGCCACCCCCTCCATCGTCACCGCCTCGCTCACCAACGGCTCCAGCCTGCAGGCCCACTTTGTCGGAGGCACGCCGCCGGTCCTCGCCTCTCTAACGCCGCAGCTCTCCCTCGCCGCCGGCGCCACCTTCACCTGGACCGTTCAGGCGCTCGTCGTCTCTGCCGGCAGACCCGCCGCCGGTCAATCCGTTGTCTGGGCCGCCATCGCCAACTCCGGCATCGCTACTCAGGGCTCCGCCGCCATCCTCACCAACCCCGGCGGCATCGCCACCACCACGCTCACCGTCGGCCCGCTTGCTGAAGGCCAAACCGCCACCATCAGCGCCTGTCTCAACGGCACCAGCCAGTGCGTCGCTTACACAGCCTTCGGCTCGCGCCCCGAGTACGCCTCGCTTGTCGCCGTCTCCGGCACCACGCAAACCCTTGCCGTCTCCGCCCCCCCAGCCGCCGTCACCCTCCGCCTTCTCGACATGGACGGCAACCCCATGGCCGGAGGCACCGTCGCCCTCTACCAGGCTCTCTACGCCTGGGCCCCGCCCTGCGCCCAGCACACCGTCTGCCCGCCCGGCACGCTGCTCGCCTCTCAATCGTCATCAGCCACCTCGGCCCTCGACGGCACCGTCACCTTCGCCCCCGCCACTCTTCCCGGCGTCTCCACAAGCCTCATAGCCCTCGCCGCCAGCGGCAACACCGCCACCATCCCCATCACCATTGAGCAGCACCCCTAAAGCTGGTTGCAAAAATCGGGTTTTGAAAGGGCGCGGCTTTAGCTGCGCCACTCGACGGTCAAGATGAAACGGGGCTTTAGCCTCTGCGAATTTCTCACTCCCGCACCCGCTTGGTGCCCCATCCTCGCCGGCTTTTGCGCAAAGGTGGGCTCGCAGCTCCCCCAACCCAGGAGTCTTTCTAATCCCCTATTCCCTGTTCCCAGCAACCCGGGGTACCCCATTTTCAACAGGCCCTACATCGAAAGAGGGATATCCACCTTGGCATGGGGGATGTCACAGCGACCGTCTTCCACATAGCATCAGGGTCAACTTACCCAGAGTTTCATTACCTGGGAGTAAACGATGCCCCATCGACCACGCATTGTGATCGTTCTGACTGTCGGATTTGCCGCCATTTGCACGCCTATCGTGGCCTCCATCTACCTCGCCTGGCACCAGAGCGTCAACGCCGAAACATCGCTGAACCTTTCCTATGCGAACGACGCACTCCATCGGGCGGAAATAGCGGCAAACCAGTTCGCCGCCGGGAGCCGTCTTTCGAGCCATGCGAAATTTCCTCCCTGCTCGCAACAAGACATCGACCTGCTCCGTCAGATCGACCTCGGTTCCAGCTATATTCGCGCCGCTGGCCGAGTCTCCCGAGATACTCTTCTTTGCACTTCTGCGGGCATTTTGGCGCCGGCTTCTCTCGGCAAGCCGAACCTCATCAGCAGCCACGGCGTCGCCGAATACTACAACGTCAGGCTTTCCCCCGAGCAATGGAACGCGCTTGACGTTTTTTCCTCAAATGGATTTGCCATTTTGGTTGACCCGACCCTGATCAGCGATATTTCCACCGAGGGCCCCGATGTTGAACTCGCAGTCTACGTTCCATCGGCTGCAAACCACGACCGCATCGCCTCCACCGGGCACAACTTCCCTTCCAACTGGTTCCAACCCATCGCCGCCGGCGCCCAGCGAACCATTTCCGACCACGGATATCTCGTCACATCCATCCGCTCCGCACAATGGGACCTGGCTGTTATCTCAGCGATCCCCGAGCATTACATCCTCCAGCGCGTCCGCCACTTCGCGCTCATCTTCACCCCCATCGGCGTGTTCTGCGGACTCCTCCTGGGTTGGGCCGCCGACTATATCGCGCGGCTTCGTTCCTCCTTTCCCGCATTGGTCCGCCGTGCTCTTAAAAAAGAGGAGTTCTACGTCGAATATCAGCCGATCGTTGAATTGCGGTCACGCCGCATCATGGGGGCCGAAGCACTGGTTCGCTGGAAGAGTCCACTCGCCAACTTCAATCCCGACCTCTTCATCCCATTGGCCGACGACCTCGGCCTCAGTCACCTCATCACCGAGCAGGTTCTCACAATCCTTGCCCGTGACCTGCCTCGCATTCTTGAAAGGGATCCCCGTTTCGAAGTCTCCATCAACATGTCGGTAGACGATCTGAGCACTGGACTCACTGTGGGCCGGCTCGATTACCTGCTCAATCTCACCGGCGCTCAGCCCGAAAATCTCGGGATCGAGGCCACCGAGCGCGCGTTCCTCCATGACCCCAATGCGGCTGAGCTCATCGGCTCGCTTCGTTTGATGGGCATTCGCGTTGCCGTCGACGATTTCGGCATTAGCGACTCCGGTCTCGCCTGCCTCCAATCGCTCGCGGTCAATACCCTCAAAATCGACAAGGCCTTCGTCGAAACCATCGGCGGCCAGGGTGCAACCCGCAACGTCATCCTTCATATCATTGAGATGGCCCAATCGCTCCGGCTCGAAATGATTGCTGAAGGCGTGGAATCTGAAGAAGAGGCGGAGTGGCTCGCCGCACGCGGGGTGCACTTTGCTCAGGGATGGCTCTTCGGCAAACCAATGCCCATCGATGGGCTCTTGACGAGGATCAATGAGCCATCGCCCCACTCATCAACCCCGAACGACCGCCATCAGCCCTGAGAATTTCAGCCTTGCGAATCTCAGCCTTGTGAATCTCTGAGATCGGCCAGCCTTAACTCATCCCCCGCACCCCGTCCCAGAGTCGGCCGGGTGCCTCCGGTCCCTCGTCCGCCGCGGCGGAGGGACCGGGGACTGAAGGAAATCTCCTGCCCCATCCGCGCGGTCCCCAGTTCAGGAAAAACTCCCCTCCGCGCCTTGTATCAGGGCATGGCTTGAGCCATGCCGAAACCCATCCCCAAAAACCAGAAAATCGTCTACGCGGCGAAGCCGCGTTCAGTCCCGCAAGACCCGACGCACTTGACAGGTGATCCGCTCACAACTGTCAGCTGACAACAAGCCGACGTTGTGGCAGCGGCATGGAGGGAGGCGGGGGTTTCAACCCCCGCAAACCCATCCCCAAAACCCAGAAAAAACCGCGTACGCGGCGCGGAGCGCCGCGTAGATCGCTGACTCAGTGTCCGCAGCTTGATCTGGCTGAATGCAAATCGGCCGGCACGAGGGCGGCGCGGAGCCGGCACGGCGATGGCGCGGGGCCGTTGCCCGAGTGGTAACTGACGAGTTGGCGGTCATACGCCCGGAAACCTGTTTTCGTCGATGTGCAAATTGGCGATTTTGCGCTCAATAGATTTCCACGGATAATCTATTGGAGCGAAATCCCGCGAACGCAGTTGTGACCTTGCTCTTCAAACCTGAGAAAGCACGGTCATGTTTGCCAAGAAGGATTTCAAGCTTTGACTGCCTGACGAAGACCGACTTCGATGCCAGCGAAAGCGCCCGCTCCGCCAAAGTAGGTCCACTTCCGCCCCCGCGCTTGTCCTGAGCGGCGATGGTCCCGGCCACTTTAGTTCACAGTGAGCGTGATTGTTGCCGTGTGTTGGAGCGTTCCCGACGATGCCGTAACCGTCACTGAGCTCGTTGTTGGTGTCGTCGTTCCTCCTCCTCCGCCGCCACCGCCCTGACTGCTGCCTCCGCTGCAACCAATCGCAAGCCCCAGCCCTCCGACCACTGCAGCCAGCATCAGGTAGCTCAGCGCGCGCCTCTTCTTTCCGATCGCGATGCAGAATGCAAGGGCCAGCGCGGACACCGGGAATATCTCCCTCACTCCATTCCCCACAGCCGCCGTCGTAGCAAGCGTTGAAATCGTCAGCGTCGTGGAAACAGCCGCTCCTGATGGCGTCACGTTTTGCGGACTGAACGCACAACTCGCACCTGTCGGCAATCCCGAACACGCAAACGATACCGGAGCGCCAAACCCGTTTGCAGGGGTCACCGTCAGCGTCACCGCTCCAGACGAGCCTGCCTTCACCGTCAATGAAGATGCCGAAGAACCGAACGTAAAATCAGCCGGCGCGCTTGTCACCGTCAGCTTCACTGTCGTTGTCTGCGTCACTCCGCCGCTGGTGCCCGCCACAGTCAGCGAGTAGGTCCCGGGGTTCACAGTCGAACCAACCGTGAACGTCGTCTGCACATTCGCAAACCCAGTAACCGATGCCGGAGTGAAGCTTGCCGTAATTCCGCTCGGTAACCCTGACGCGCTCATCGCGATCGCACCGCTGAATCCCCCCGCCACAATCGTGCTGACCGTTGTGGTGCCGCTCCCTCCGGCCGCGATCTGGAATGCCAACAAGGTCTGCTGGCTCCAGTCCGCAAGCGCAAAGCCCGGCACCGGAGCCGGCGCTGATGGCGCATACTGCCATAGATCGTTGTCGTCAACTGAAAGCGCAAAGGGCGTCTGGCCGCCAAACAGCCACAAATAACCTTTGCTGTCCGTCCAGCCTGACTGACCCCACCGCGTCCCCGGCCCATTTGCCGCCGCCGGCAACCCCGGCGACCCGTAGACCGAATTCGGCAGATTGTTCACCTGTCCGCTGTTCCCCATCCACGTCCATTCGTTCGCTGATGGTGTGTACTCCCACAAGTCAAACGTCGTTTCATTCGCGCTGCCGCCGCTCGAGGTCGACCCGCCGCCGCTGTACATCCAGAAATTTCCCTTCGCATCCACCCAGTTCGACCCGTGATCCCGCCCCCGCGGCATGTTTCCCGCCGACGGCGTTCCCTGCGTTCCCAGGACGCCCGGCGAACTGCAGTTATACCCCGAGCACCCCGGAATAAGGCTCCTTCCGCCCATCCACGCCCACTGATTCGTCGAAGGATTGTACTCCCAAAGATCGTTCGGGTCGCCAAACGTCCCGGTCGCGTCAAAGCCGTTCCCGCTGAACAGCCATAGGTTCCCGCTCGTGTCGGTCCAGCTTATCGATCCCTGCCTGCCGCCCGGAATGTTTCCGCTCGCCGGCGTCGCTATCGTTCCGTAAGTCCCCGGCTCGCCGCAACTCGGATAGTACAAATTCACGTTCTGAATGCATGCGCTTCCATTCTTCGTGCTGCTTCCGCCCAGCCACGCCCACTGGCTCGTAACCGGATTAAACTCCCAAAGCTCGTCGTAGTAGTACTGCGTTCCCAACGGAACGTCGTAGCCCCATCCGCCAAACAGCCATAGATTCCCTTTGTTGTCTGTCCACGTCGTTGCGTCCTCGCGACTGCCCGGCGTATTGCCTGCGGCAAACACGCCCAACGTTCCAAACACCGAATCCGCTGAGCAGGCCTTCTCCCCAATGTCATAGCTAAAACAACGGTTGCCCACAATGGTGCTTCCGCTCACCCACGTCCACTGGTTCGTCGATGAGTTGTACTTCCAAAGATCGTTCAAGATTGTCCCGCCCGCGGACCCGTTCGCGTCCAGTCCGTCGCCTCCAAAGATCCAGAAATTCCCATTC
This sequence comes from uncultured Acidobacteriaceae bacterium, assembly GCA_963820245.1. Classification (GTDB taxonomy): domain Bacteria; phylum Acidobacteriota; class Terriglobia; order Terriglobales; family Acidobacteriaceae; genus Telmatobacter. Next base: position 79,688 of record CAWFZC010000018.1, read on the forward strand.
GCATCTACCCAACTCGAAGCTCCAAAACGCCCGCCGGGCGCATTCGCCACGGCCGCCACTCCCTGCGTTCCATACACCCCTGGCTGCGAGTAGCTGCATGTTTGTATCTGCAGCGTATTCACCGCGCAGTTCCTCGCGGTGTTCCCGCTCATCCACGCCCATTGGCTTATCGAAGGGTCAAACTTCCACAAGTCGTTTTGTCCGCCGTATCCACCCCATCCGCCAAACAGCCAGAAGTTTCCGCTTTTATCGGTCCAGCTTGTCGCCTGGTATCTCGCGTCTGGTATATTCCCCGCCGCGGCCACCCCCTGCGTGCCGGCGACCGGACTCGCTGCGCCCGCATTCAACCCGCCCATCCATGCCCACTCATTCGCTGACGACGTTGGCCAGATTGTGTATTGCGCAAACGCGTGTGCGCTCGTGGCGTAGCCGCTTGCCGTTGCAAACACCTCAAGCGTCTCCGTATCCGGCACCGTCATCGGCCCGTAGTAGATTCCTGCCTGCGTTCCTCCCCCTTCATTAATGATGTAAAAAATAATCGCGCCAGGCGTCGAATCTGAAAGCGTGAACGTCTGCGCCGAGGTATACGTCCCTGAAGCCAGGCTGATCGTCGGCGTCGCCACCACCGGCACCGTGAATGTTCCCGATGCCACCGCGCTCGTCGAATACCCCGAAGCGACCGCAACCGCGCTCAAGCTCTCTGTCGCAGTCAGCGTTATTGGAGTCGTATATTTCGTTGCCGTCGGCGTTCCCGTCGCCACGTAGTAAATGCTCGCGCCCGGCGTCGTGTCGTAAATTGACAGCGTCTGCCCCTGCGCGTAACTGCCCGATGCGACGGAGAACGTTGGCGTCGCCGCTGTCGGCAATCCTCCAACCGTGGGTTGATACTCCCAGACGTCGTTGAAATATACTTCCGCCCCATTCGAGTCGTATCCATGTCCGCCATACATCCAGAATCTGCCGCTCTGGTCCACCCATCCAAACGCGCTGTCTACGCCCCCCGGCGTGTTCGCTTCATCCGGTACCTGCTTTGTGCCATACACCGCCAACTGCGCATTGTTGACCGTCCCACGCACTGCGCCCGCGCTCTGATGCGTAATCGAACTACTGCCGTTCATCCACGCCCAATGGTTCGTCGTCGGGTTGTACTCCCACAGATCGTTCAGTTCGCCAAACACTCCCGCCGCGTCCATCCCAAGGCCGCCATACATCCACAGGTTGCCGCTACTGTCTGTCCACCCTGTCGCGCCCTGTCGCCCGCCTGGAACATTCCCTGCAGCCGCGGTCAGCCAGGTCCCATAGACTCCTGACGCCCCGCCGTATCCGCCAAATGCGCTGCTCCCTCCCATCCACGCCCACTGGCCCTTCGTTACATCGAACATCCAAAGATCGTTCAAATCCCCAATCGCGTCATTTGCATCCAGCCCATAGCCGCCAAACAGCCACAGGTCGCCCTTCGCATCAGTCCAGGTCACCGCCTGCGAGCGTCCTCCCGGAGTATTCCCGTTCGCCGCCGTTCCCTGCGTTCCGTAAACTCCCGCCGGGCCCGTGCTCGTGCTCACAGTGCTCGTGCCGCTCACCCACGTCCACGCACCCGACGATGGCGTGCACTTCCAAAGATCGTTCATGTAACGCAGCGCGCCCGTGGAGTCGTAGCCCTGACCGCCAAAGAGCCACAGGTTCCCATTGCTGTCGCTCCAGCTTGTCGCATATTCGCGGCCTCCGGGGATGTTCCCGGTCCCCGCCGTGCCTAGCGTTCCATAAACTCCTGTCGCCCCGCACTGCGTTACACCGATAATCTGCACGCAGGTCACCTTGCTGTTCCCGCCCATCCACGTCCACTGCAGCGTCGATGGATTCAACTGCCAAAGATCGTTCAGGTAACCCGCCTTGCTCGTCGAGTCATATCCATATCCGCCGAACATCCAGAATTTCCCGCTGCTGTCCGTCCATGCAACCGGCCCAACCCTGCCCCCAGCCGTGTTGCCCGCCGCAGGAGTCCCCTGCGTGCCATACACTCCGCCAATCCCGCCAATTACACCAGGCACATCCGCATTGCTGCCGCTCATCCACGTCCATTCAGTGGTTGCAGGGTTGAACCTCCACACGTCGTTGTAATACTCAGAAAATACCTCGCCGCTGAAAAGCCACAGATTCCCGTTATTGTCCTTCCATGTCGCCGCACTCGCTCGGCTGCCGGGCAAGTTCCCCGTGCTTGGCGTTCCCAGCGTTCCGTAAACCCCGCCGGAAATGCCCCCGCCCGGAAACGTCGTGCTCCCGTCCATCCATATCCACTCATTGGCGGCAGACTGCGAATGCGCGGATGCCCACGCAACAAGCAAGCAAAGGAGAATGGCGATTCCTGAGAACTTCTTGCCTCGGCTGCAATTCAGCGGCTGTGAATTGCTCAAGATTTGCGGAAGCACCGTTTTCCTCATCATCGTCCTCTCGATTTCGGCGACTAACACACGTCAGACATTGAGTGCATCATTCAGTATTTTTTGTTAGCGGCATTAGTCTAATCCATTTTGTTCGCAATCGCTGGTAATCAGCCTTTGACTAAGAACCCCGTGCGAACCTGCCAACTCGGTAACGAATGACAATGGACGTTGTCGTCCTTTAGTTTTATAGCTGAATCGAAGAACTGTTGCCGGTTGTTACCACTCTCAGCGAGAGTTAAATCTCAGTCGTTGCAAACAGGGAAATGTAATCCCTGACCGAGCTGTGCCTGGATGGTCGCGCACCCGTCAGTACTTTGGAGTTAACGGCGGTCAGAGCATGGAAGCGCGATCTAGGAGGCGGGCGAGCTGTGCTAGGACGGCGGGGATTTTGTAGCCTACGGCGCGCTCGCTGCAGCGGGCGATCTGCGCGATGACTCTTTGCGGCTGGTGCTCTCGGAAGGCGAGGAGCAGGATGGTTTGGGCGTCGGTGTCCAGCTTGGCAAACTCGCGCTCAAGGTCGATGCAGTGCACGAGTGCGGCGTCGTTGCCGTTGGTGTTTGGAATGTGGCGGGAGTATCCCGGCGCTTTGAAATTGCCGGGGGCTCCGGCCTCCGGCCTTTCAGGCCCGAAACCAAAAGCAGCCCGCCCGAGCCCGGGAAGCAACGAGCCAGAAGCCGATGCCTGCCCCCTGTTCCCTGTTCCCTGACCCCTGACCCCTGTTTCATGCCCCAAAATGCGCATTTTGAATTTTGTCGGGAAATTAAATTCGAAGCACTTCAATTTAATGCGAAATTACTGGGTTTTAAAAAGCTTATTTCACTGAATTTCTGGGTCTAGTATCTCGAAAATCGTAACCACCTGATTGTGGATTTCGCACTGTTTCGTATCAACTTGATTGAACTTTTCACGCCATTTGGGTTGAATGAATTCGATCGATTAACGTTGTCGAAGTAGCACAAATGGTTGCCTTTACCGCCCGTTTTGTGAGCCCCCTCACCCCGCCAAACCCCCTGAAAACAAAATCGCATCCCGCAAAATCAAATCTGAAATCTGACCTCTGATCTCTGATCTCTGATCTCTGCCCCCTGACCACTGATCACTGACCACCGACCACTGCCCGCTGCGCCGCGAAGATCTCCTTCAATCCAACCTCCGCCAGGTCGAGCAATTCATTCAACTGCCCGCGCGAGTAGCTCCCCTTCTCCGCCGTCGCCTGCGTCTCAATCAACCCGCCGTCTTCGGTCATCACCACGTTCATGTCCACCTCGGCCGTCGAGTCTTCCTCGTAGCACAGGTCGAGCAGCGCCGTGCCGCCCACGATCCCCACCGACGTGGCCGCCACCAGTTGCTTCAGTGGCGATTTCTTCAGCGTTCCCGCCTTCACCAGCGCGTTCAACGCCAATGCCAGCGCCACGCAGGCGCCCGTGATCGCCGCTGTCCGCGTCCCGCCGTCCGCCTGAATCACGTCGCAATCCAGGATCACCGTCCGCTCGCCCAGTGCCTGCATGTCCACTGCGGAGCGCAGGCTGCGCCCGATCAGTCGTTGGATCTCGTGTGTCCGTCCGCCGATCTTGCCCCGCTCGCTCTCCCGCGGCGTCCGCGTCACCGTCGATCGCGGCAGCATCGCATACTCCGCCGTCACCCAACCGCGCCCCGAGTTGCGCAGCCATCCCGGCACGCCTTGTTCAATGGTTGCGTTGGTCAGCACCCGTGTATTGCCAAACGACACCAGCACCGACCCTTCCGCCGTCTGCACAAACCCGGGCGCCAGCGAAAGCGTCCTCAACTGGTTCGCCGTCCGCCCCCCGGCCCGAAAAAAACCCTCCGAAACAATTCCTAAATTGCTATTCAAATTCATAAAGCCGATTGTACGAGACCCCATCAACACGGACCCACTCCAGGTCGTTCCACGATGGGAGAACGGACCAAAACGGCACTCCCTTGGAAATTCATGGTCAAGCGGCACAAAGCAAAAGGATTAGTGCCGCTACGCCGCTCGGTCTTGTCCCGTTTTGGGAGGAATTGGCGTGTCGGCGCCAACCGCGCTTGAATGGGAATTCAGGCAGAAGTCATTCCTTTATCAGGAACTTAGCAAAGCTGTTCTAGTTTGGCACGCGACGTGTATTAGAAGAGGACAGAGAAATCAGTCATCAGGCAACAAGATCCAGAAGTGGAGAGAGAGGCCCAGCCGAAACGGGGTCACAAACCACTCTCGACCGGCCTCTGAACATTGATTACTGAATACGGAGCGCGTAATGCAACAGACACAAGTAAGTACCGGAAGCGACGAAGCGGGACGGAAGAGGGTTGAAGCGGTGGTGGAAGCGTTGGCTTCTATCCGATGCGAAGGCGAGAGCGTGGCTGAGGTTGCGCACGATGCCAGAAACATGGTGACAGCGCTGGGCCTCTATTGCGATCTGCTTGAGGAACCGGGCGTACTGGCGGCTCCATTCACCCACTACGGAAACGAACTGCGCCTGGTGGCTGCTGCGAGCCGGCGGCTCGTGGAAAAACTGGTCGCACTTGACTCCAGCATTGCCTCGGGCATTGACTCTGACTCCAGGGAAGTGAACCACACCGTGCTCAATCCTTTCTCCCAAACTCAGGGTTATGCGAACAGAGTCCCCGCCATCAGTACAGATCACAACTCATGGGATCATCGAAGCCATGGCGCGCGGCCCAGTTCGTCGTTGCGCGAAAGCCTCACCACGACTGCAGTTGAACGCGCTGTTTCTCGGACGATGGAGAGGATTGCCGGAAGATCGCAGACCGCGGCCGCGCCCGGGCGCTGGGACCTGATGCCGTCAGTGCCCATTGAAAACATGGCGCTGGAGCTGCTTGCCAACCACAATCTTCTTTCGGCTATGTCTGGGGCGGCCATCGCAGTCACGGTCGACGTAGAGGGCGGGGCCCAAGCGGTTCGGCTCACCGGCGAGGACCTGACCCGGGTGCTGGTCAACCTGGTGAAGAACGCAGCCGAGGCGATGCCGAATGGAGGTTCAATTCATATTTCACTCAGTGAACTTTCCGTGGGTGAGGGAGCTGTGGACGCCTTGCAACTTACCATCGAAGATAGTGGGCCAGGCATTCCGGCAGAAACGCTCGAGACCATCTTCGTTTCTGGCTTCACGACGCGGGCGAAACCCACCGCCGAAGGCGCCAGCTGGGCGGCTTCCCATCGCGGACTCGGGCTGGCGATTACCCGCTCTATTATGGAGAAGGCTGGCGGACGCGTCCAGGTTACCAGCCAGGCACCCGCCGGGGCGCGCTTTGAAATCGAGCTGCCGGTACGAAAGGCAAGTCACTAGCGGCCGGCTCTCTGATTGATCGGCAGTTGAACTCGAGCGGAAGAGGAGCCAGCAGTCAATTCGAGGCACTTCATAAATTGTTTTCCGGGCTTTGAGTCAGGAGCGAGCCGAAAGACTGGTGCTCCTCACTATCTTCATAACGGACGAAACCAGATTTTTCTAATCCACCTGAGGCGACTACAATGCTTGAAACAGTCTTCAACAAAAGGGCCATGGAGTTTATCCCCCAACTAGCGGAGCCGGCAGTGCATTTGCACCTGCTGGTGGTCGACGCGGATACGGCCGTGCGCTCGGCTTGCGCCGAGATTGCTGCCAGCCTGGGATATGCCGTCGAAAGCACGGGAGACTTGGGCCAGGCACGGAGCCAGATGAGAGGCCGTGCCGCCGACATTCTGCTGGTGAATCTGCCTGCGGGGTCGAATCAGGGCCTCGAGTTGGTCTCCGAGGTCAAGCTTCTCTATCCGGATACCTCGGTCATCGCCATGACCGCCTCGGGCTCGGTGAATGCGGCTGTGGAAGCTATGCGCTGCGGCGCTTCAGATTACCTCACCAAGCCATTTGCCATGGACGAACTCTCCACAGTACTTGACCGGGCCGCGTCCAGTCACACGACAGACTCCGCGACCCGCCAGTTGCGCGAGAGGCTCAGGCTATCGCAGGGTCTTGGCGCAATGATCGGCCGTTCAGGAGAGATGGAGAAGCTCTATCGGATCCTTTCCAAGGTCGCCCAAAGCTCGCACCCGGTGTTGGTTCTGGGCGAGAGCGGAACCGGCAAAGAACTGGTCGCCCGGACCATCCACGCCTACGGCCCCAATTCACAAAAGCCATTTCTGCCCGTGGATTGCGGCTCACTTGTACCGACCCTGATCGAGAGCGAATTGTTCGGTTACGTCAAGGGTGCTTTTACCGGCGCAAACCGCTCCAAGGATGGATTGCTCGTGTCGGCCGAGGGAGGAACGGTTTTTCTGGATGAAATCGGCGAGCTTACACTCGACCTTCAGGCCAAGCTGCTCAGGGCTCTTCAGGAGAAAGAAGTACGTCCTGTAGGGGCAACCCATCGAGTGCCGATCAAGGCCAGAATCGTGGCCGCAACCAATCGCGATCTGGCAGTGATGGTCGAGAAGGGCACCTTCAGGAAAGATTTATTTTACCGGCTGAACGTGGTGAATCTGCGCCTACCGTCATTACGTGACAGACGCGAGGACATTCCGCTTCTGGCGGCGCATTTCCTCGACCGCATCAGCCGCGAGCATGGTACCAAGTTCACGCTCAGCGATGAGGCCTTGCGCACCATGATGCGACACGACTGGCCGGGCAACGTGCGTGAGCTTGAGAACGCTGTGGAGCGGGCCTGCACAATGTCTTCCGGTCCGGTGCTGCACCTGGGCGATCTGCCCACGCAACTTCAGCAGCAGGGGCTCGATGCGAGGCGGACTGCAGCCGCCATCGGCGAGCCGTCGGAAGAGGGCGGCCAGCCCGAGCTGAAAACGCTGGCAGAGATGGAGCGCGAAGCGATTCTGGGCGCCATCCGGATTCTGAACGGCGACAAACTGCAGGCTGCCAAATTGCTGGGCATCGGCAAGACGACGCTCTACCGCAAGCTCAAGGAATACGGCATCGCCGACCCGCTTCACGAAGAGTAAAAAGTAACCCTCAGCATTTACCTCCATCGCTTTGACCGCTTCCATTTGGAATTTTGCGCGCACTCCTTTAGTTCACCGGAGTGCGACAAGCACGACACTGCAAGCGAGGGGAAACGCCACAGACCGCAAGTTGGGAATTTGGGAGAAACGAAATGAGCATCCTGATGGTGACCGGAGTTGAAGGAGCACAGAATTGCGCCGCAGTGGTAGGTGCGCAACTGGGCATGGACGTTGAAGTGGCAGAGGGACGAAAGGCTGCGCTGGCTGCGCTTCGGCGCCGTGAGTTTCTGGCGCTGGTGGTAGATGAGACCATAGCCGAGTGCGAACCGGCCGCGGCCGAGGCACTGTGGGCGCACGCAGGCCTGGCGATTCCTCTACAGATCAACTTCGCTCTCTCTGGAGCCGCGCGACTGATCCGGGAGATACGCGCGGCGTTGCACCGCCGCGAGCGCGAGCAGGCGCTCGCCCGCCGGGCGGCGGCTGCCGCTATTGAAACGGAGCTGAAAGGAACCGTGGCCGGGCTGCTGCTTCACTCACAGTTGGCGTTGAACGGCGGCGAGATTTCCTCATCCGTGGCCGAGAAGCTGCGCGTGGTTGCCGACCTTGCCGGTAATCTACGTCAGCAGTTGAACGCACCGTTTGAAGCGCGCAGCAAAACTGCGGCGTGAGTAATCGCGTTGCCGGGGATCTTGCCTGGAGAATCTAATTGCATTGCACGCGCATCGCCGGGGCCGAAGGTGTCCCGGCGTTTTTTGGGGCCGAACGGCGCGGACGGGGGCATTGCCAAATCGCCGATTCTCAGTCCGCCGCTTCCGCATGGGAATCATCGGAAGCTGATGCCCTCCGATCCGATTTCACCTCGGCACGACGACCGGCATCTTGACCGACTCGGTATCCTCAATCGGTCGGGGAACTCAACTCAGGCGCCGAAGTCTGCCGGGCCGCCGGCGCCGCACTCAGACTCAGCGTCACCAGTATCTGCTCGGGAAGCTCTTCATAGTAGATCTGGATCGACTTCGAGTTCCAGCGGTTCAGCGCCCACAATGCGGCGGAAAGCGCCGTGAGGCCACCCATCAGACCTTCAAACCCGCGTGCACTCCGCAACGCGGGCATCTCGCCCCACGTCACCGCTATCGGCAGAAGCAACGCGCCCGCTCCCGCAGCCCAGAAGACGAACTGGAAGTTTGTGCTGCCGGGCAGCAACGAGCAGGTGAACGGAACCTTGTGAAATCCGATAAGGCACAGGTCCGCGAGCAGCACCCCGAACAGGGCCAGCACCGCAAGGTGTGCGGCCACGAGTTCAAGCGGCCTGAGGCTCACTCCGATCACAGCCGCCAGCAGCCAGGCAGGCACTACCGCAAACAGCAACAATGTTCGCCGCGTAGCAGCAATGTAGCGTTCCGGAGCAAGCACCTGCGTTGTGCGCAGCACCCAGTTCGCAGTGAGCGAGATGGGAATCGAGAATACCTTCTGAAAGCCGAATACTGAAGCTGCCATCATCAGTGTCGTGACGATCGGAAAGTCTGCACCAAAGGGCCGGGTGCCCCCTGCATCGAACGTCTTTCGCAGCGCTGAGAGCAACAGCGCCAGCACGATCGACAAATAGAAGGCCAGGATCACGCGGTGATGCCGGCTACGCACCAGTGTGCGCAAGGTAAACAGCATGACCATCCCTTGCAATCCGCGTACGCCCCGCATATGTAGGTGGGATCCACGCCGACCCGGCACCAGGTCCGGCTCTTCCACGGTCTTGCGCATCGTGCGCACATAACAGGTCACGAGCGAAACAAGCGCGCCAATTACGGCAATCGCGAGGCCGATCCAGGCTCGCTGCGCCAGCCATTGCATCGCGGGTGGCAGCGAACCGATGAGCTGATTGAACAGTGCGAAGAACCAATAGGGTGGCGACCAGGCGAGCATGCGATGCTTGGCGGGTAGGGCAAACACCGAAGGAGAGGTAATATTTCCCTCGAGAAAATAGGCGCAGATGAATAGCGCGAAGGCAGCAATCTGGAGAACCGCGGAGAGACGCATGAAAAGGCGGCGCGGCAGCAGGAGTGCCATTAATCCCTGCACAGCGACGACCGAGCCGTAGAGGAAAGCGCTTGCTGCGATCATGGTAAAGGAGTATGCCGCGAAGACGATGAGGAAGCGTCCGATTCCACCCAGAAGCAGGGACAGCGCGCAACTCACCGCGAAGTTCAGGGCGATGATGGCGAGGCCCAGGATAGCACCGGCAGCAATTATTTTGGCGATCAGGATGGTATGCGAATGCAGCGGTAAGGGTGCGAGTACCATGATGTCGCGGCGGTCAGGAAAGATCGAATCCCAACTGATGACGGCGAATAGCCCAACCACCAGCATCATGGTGAAGAACATGCGCTGTTCGACGGTCCAGAGCATGCCCACAAAGTAGGCCATATTGTCTATCGGCGGGTGGATGAGGAGGCCGAGGGCGTTGATCATGCTGAACATCATGAGCACGCCGGCGAATTGGCCGAGAAAGCGCGGGATGTCGGCTTCGATCGACAGCGCTTCCAGGTCCACCACGCGGAGCAGGAACTGGTGGAACAGCACCCGGAAATCGAGCGGCAGCCGCGCGACGAGTTTTTCCTTCAGCCTAGGCATGGATCAGATCCGCAATCTGTCGTGCCATCCCCTCAGTGTCCTGCTCGACGGCCAGCTGCGAGAAGATGCCTTCCAGCGTGGGGAGTTCCATCAGCGAGCGCAGCCGCTCAATCGTGTCATCGGCCACCACCCTGCCGCGGTGGAGGATCACCACGCGTGAGCAGATGCGCTCCACTGTATCGAGTTCGTGCGAGCTGAACAGCACCACCTTGCCGCGACTGGCCAGCTCCTGGATCAGGCTGCGCAGCATCAATGCCGAGCCCACGTCCAGTCCGGAGAATGGCTCGTCCAGCAGCACCAGTTGGGGGTTGTGCAACAGCGCCGCGGCGATCAAGATTTTCTGCCGCATACCCTTCGAGTAACCGGAAATACCCGCGTGGCGGTCGTCGTAGAGCGAGAACAACCGCAGAAGCCCGTCAATCCGCTCTGCCGACGCGCGCCAGGGAAGATTACGAAGCTGGGCAACCATGGTCAGGTATTCTGCGCCGGAAAGGTGATTGTAGAGATTCGGCTCTTCTGGCACGTACCCCATGCGTCGCTTGTAGCCGATCAGGTCCTCATGAATCTGCCGGCCTTCAAACAGGATCTCGCCGAAGGTCACATCGATGAGACCGGTGATCATCTTCATGGTTGTCGATTTGCCCGATCCGTTGGGACCGAGGTAGCCAGTGACCTCGCCAGGGCGCGCACTGAAGCTGACCTGGTCGACGGCGGCGATGCCGGAGAAGTGCTTGGAAATACGGCGGAGTTCTAACATGATTGGCACATCCTGAGTGACAACGAGTATTTCAGGTTTTCAGGCGCAGCGGTTGGACGTTTCCGATCTTTATGCGGACCGTTGCAACTGGGGCCTTGAGGGGGTTGATTGGCGAGGTGTGAATTCATGCCATATGCCGTCGTTTGCAATAGAGTTCTCTTGCGCCATCGCAGATTGATTCGAGGGATTGAGCGAGGTTTCGAAGACTTCCCTGCCTGAAGGTCAATGTTGTTCCTTTCTGCGTGCCGAGCTGGACTTTGAAGTCGATGATGTTGGTATTGTGTGCCACGCAATGACAAAGACTCAGTTCGAGACGGATGTTTGCGGTCGGAGGTTGAAAGGCTGCGGGGCTGAGTGCCGGCAAGAGACAACAGGCCAACGCCAGCGTGATCGCCGATTTGGCTTCCAGCATCAGATTCCTCCCGGGCGTGTTGGCCCTTGACCTCCGCTATGAATTCAAAGGTTTGTCCGCTTCAGTAGCGGAGTCCCAGTTTCATGGGGAAATCTTCTTCTCCGTCTTCAAGGCCGGGAAGATTGCAGTGCAGGCGAACGTTTGTGCGATAGCGATAGAGCAGCGCCAAATGAGCTGCGGTGATGAAGACGACGGCAATGAGCATGTGAGGCGCACTCCTTGCAATCCAGGGTTCGGTTGCGATGGGAAGCACGGCGGGCACGGGAAAGATTGTGTAGTACTTGAGCACGGTGAAGGCCAAGTTCGGTTGATCGCGCGTTGGTTCACCGGTGAAAGGGATAGTGGTGACTTTGAGAAAGAGGATGTCGGTGAGCAGCAGACAAAGTCCGCAGGCAACGATGATCTGGGCGATGGTTGCGGGCCAGGTGAGCAGTTCCCAGGGTGAGATGGTGCGAAGAACGATGTAGCTTGCGAGTATTGTGGAAGCGGCCCAGAGGATGACCCACGTTTTTGCGGCCTGCAATTGCTGAAGGGCCGGAACGAGCTGTGGGGGGCGACCATGGATGAAGCGGAAAATCCAGCTTCCCTGTTGATTGCCGGAGGAGACGAAGGCCATGCGCATGCCGGCAATGACCCAGAAGGCGACGATGCCGAGCGCGGAACGAATGCCATCGGATGAGATGCCCATGCGGACTGAGCCATGCACAACATTGAAGCGGAGGATGGCGGTGGTGATGACGGACAAGCCGACGCCTCCATAAAGAACGAAGTAGATGCGGTAGCGTGGGACGCGCAGAACGGTTTGACCGATGAAGTGAAAGACGGCGCGACGTATGGGAAGACGGACGACGACCGCGTGAAGAAACCGATTGATCGGGCGGGCGAGGGGGTTGCGGTTGGAGCGCTTGCCGGGACCTTCGACGAGTTGGTGTACGCGGCGTAGGTACGCGAGCGGATATGCGAGAACCGAGAGTACAGCGATCACCAGCATCGCGGAGACGCCGATTTTAGCAAGCGTGGCATAGATGGGCAGTGCCTTTTGGCCTTCCATAAGGAACTGATAGATGCCGAGAAACCAGAAGGGCGGGCAAAGCAGTACATAGGCGTTGGAGGATTTGAGCAGGGTGGGGACCACGCCAGAGAAGACCGGGAACAGGAACAGAAGGAGGAGCAGCGCTGTGATAGCCAGGCATTGGAGTACAAGAGATATCTTGCGGAAGATCCGCTCGCCAAGAAGAGAGACCAGGACACCCTGAAGAGCGAGGATGAAAGCCGCTGCGAAGAGGCCGGCGCCGAACGTGGCGACTACGTGAGCGGCGAGGAACCGCGGAAGATCGGGCGGATCGATTGCCGATGGGAGAACCAGTGTGGCGAAGACATTGATGTCGAAGAGGAAGCCTGCGATGAAAATGGAGATGGCCGCCACGCGAGCAAGGAAGGCGCGGACTTCCGCAATGGGCAGAGTTTTGAGAACCCAGAGATCGAGTAGATCCGGGAAGAACATGTCCCACTCGAAAACAGTGATGATCCCCATGGCGACGAAGGAGTAAACGAGGAAGAAGAAGTGGTGATTGACCTGGAGCCAGTAGGCCGGCGGTCCAACCGGAATCGGATGATTCTGTCGAAACTGGATCACCGGATGATAAACGGGCCACAGATAGATGGCGATCATAAAGGGCGCAAGGCCCACGGCAAAGGCGATCTGGACGAGGCGAGTTTTGGCGTCGCCGTCCGGGGATGCTGTTTCGTGATTGAAAAAGCGCTCGAGGAAGTGGCGCACGAGCAGAGTGAACTGGCTGCGCTGGGGCGCATGGACGACACCAAGCTCGGCCTGCGCATTGAGCGCGAGGGGCTGCGCATCGGACATGGTGAGAAGGCGCTGGAAGTTGTCAGGCATGGTGGAGTTGCATCACCTCAACCATTTCCTGCGCAACGGTTCGTGTGTCCTGCTGCTGGACCAGTTGCGCAAAGACGCTTTCAAGATTCGGCAGGCTCATGAGGCTGGTGAGTTCAGACGGACGGGCGTCGGCGAGAATCTTGCTCTTGGCGATCACGATGACGCGATTGCAGACCTGTTCGACGACTTCCAGCACGTGCGAGATGTAAAGGATGGCCTTGCCCTCAGCTGCGAGCAGTTCGAGCAGGTCCTTGAAGAGGCGCGAAGAGACAACGTCGAGGCCGGAGAGGGGCTCGTCGAAGATGAGGAGTTTGGGATTGTGCATGAGAGCCGCGGCGATGAGCACGCGCTGACGCATTCCTTTGGAATAGGTGGAGATGGGGGAGTATTGCCACGACTCGAGATTGAGAAGCTTGAGAAGACGCGCGGCCTTGGCCTCAAGCAGGGCTTCGCTTATGCCGCGCAAACGGCCGACCAGTTGCAGGTATTCGAGGCCGGAGAGGTAGTTGTAGAGATGCGCCTCTTCGGGGACGTAGCCGATGGCGGCGCGGAAGGCGACCATGTCGTCGCGGATATCGTTGCCCTCGAACAGTACGCGGCCTTCGTCGGGGCGCAACATGCCGGTGATGATTTTCACGGTGGTTGATTTCCCGGCGCCGTTGGGACCAAGGAAACCAACAATTTCGCCGGGAGCGACCCGGAAGCTGATGTCCTGGATGGCGGGGATGGTGCGGAAGCTGCGGTAGAGGTGCTGGAGCTCCAACATGGGTCACCTGACTAGAGCGGTTTCGATTCAATTGTTGACATTTGAAGATCAAGCTAAGTGGTATTTTCTTGAGGAAAATGCCACTTGGCCTCTGCGTTTCGGCAAGGAGCAGAATCGAAACCGCTGTAACCCTATGTAGCATTCATCATAACCGCTTGTCAAGTAGATCACTACATAGGTAATATGTGCGCATGGCTGGCGCCAAAAATTTCGAGACGAAACTTTCACACACCGCTGCAATGATCCTGCAGGCGGTCGATGCCGGCTTCATCTACGGCTTCTCCATCATGGAGATGACCGGGCTTCCGAGCGGCACTGTTTACCCTGCGATGCGTCGGCTGGAGCGCGATGAATTGATCGATTCGCAGTGGGAGCGCCAATCGATTGCAGACGCCGAGCAGCGGCCACCGCGCAAGTACTACAAACTGACAGCGGCCGGCAGGGTCACGCTTGAGTCATCCCGCAAGCGTTATCCTTTGCTGGAACGGCTAATTCCGAGCGAGGAGGCCGGCCGCGTATGAAGTCTCCATTGGAAGCGGCGGCGTGCGCTGTCAACGTGGGAATCCTGCGTGCGGCCTCGCTATTTGTTCCAGCCTGCCAGCGCGTGGAATGGCGCTCGGAGTGGCGCGGTGAGCTTTGGCAGGTGCGCTCGCAATCGAGCAGCAAGTTCTCGTGGACGCGGGAGCGTGAGATTGCCGGCTTCTGCGTAGGCGCATTCAGTGATGCATTTTGTTTGCGGCGAATTGACAGGCATGTGTCGGCAGCGCATTCTTCGCAAACGCGATCACTCCCGGTGCGCGCGTTCTCAGTCGAATCTGCCTGGCAATGTCTCCTTTTCATGGTTGCGCTGGTCGGTGCAAGCTACGGGCTGGCGCGGTTCTTACCCGGCGTGCGTGCGGAGCGAAGCCTTCCGGAGGTACCGGTCCGTTCCGGGCTGGTGCTTATTGAGAATGCCAACAACGAAGATTCTCCTCCGACCATTTCATCGGGCCAATTTGAGGCGTGGAGGGAACGCAAGCAGGAATTTTTTGACGGTTTTGCTTTCTACCGGGTTACACGCGAGCGAGTAAATCTTGGACCTGTAAGCAAGGGCTGGGGAGTGGCGAGCGCGAGCTCAAATTTCTTTGCACTGATGGGCCTGCCGGTGCGGTTCAGGCAGCCAGATGCCAGCGTCGATGCCGATTTGCCCAGCGTGATTCTGAGCGAGGATTTGTGGAAGCGCGAGTTCGGCGCCGATCCGCACGTGGCAGGCAGCGTGGTGCGCTTGGGTCTGCGCCGGGCCACGATTGCGGGCGTTGCGCCAGTCACCGCCTGGCAGTTGCCGGGCAAGGTGGATGCATGGCTATTTGAACCGGACTCGCACAATGCTGAAAAAGGCTCCGGCTACGTCGTGGCGCATCTCACACCTTCGGGAAAGTCGAAGATGGACGCGCAGGAGATTCGCATTACGTCGTACTCGCCGCATCGATCTCCCGATGATCTGCGGGGCATCAGGATCAACGGCGCGACGCGCGGACCATGGGACGCATTTCTTTTCGCCATCCTGCTTGCCTTTCTCGCTCTCCCTGCCATTACCTCCGTTTCATTTGGAGAAGAGAGCGTCAGCCTGCACGAGATTTCGTGGCCCAGGAGATTTTGCCGCTCGGGATTTCTTGCCGCCAAGATTGCACTGTCTGTTTCCGCTTCTCCACTTCGCTTCGCTGGATCTCTCGTACGGGCTTTTCCCGTTCAATGTGAACCAGGCGCTCTACATCCAAATGGTCGTGACATTTTTCGGATGCCTGTTCGGCATGAGTTGGGTGCTGAACGATCAACGCCGTCGCTGCCCGGTGTGTTTGCGGCGCGTGGCGCATCCGGCGCGTGTCGGCCAGCTTTCAAGAACATTTCTAGCGTGGAATGGAACCGAGCTTATGTGCATGGGCGGCCACACGCTGCTGCATGTTCCTTCGCTTCCGACCAGCTGGTTCGGCAGTCAACGCTGGATGTTTCTCGACCCCTCGTGGAAGTTTCTTTTTGCGGGTCCGGTTCGGGATTGAGTCGCTGCATTAGCGGCTCAGCTTGTAGACCTCGCCCGACGCCAGCAGGAATGCGCCGGTAACGTACTCATGGGTGCTTTGCTGGGTTGCCGCATTGGGGCGCGCATCCACCTGCTGTCCCCACTCAACTTTTCCGTCAGGACCGACCGCGCCGGCCAGCGCAGTATAGGCGCTCTCGACGGCGGACAAGTAAGTCTTCCGGCTGAGCATGTGGTTGTTGATTCCCCACGCAAGGCCGAAACAAAAGAAGCCCGTCCCACTGCTTTCGGGGTTAGGCACATCATCCGGATCATCAAGGTTCGCCCGCCAGAATCCATCGGGAGACTGGCGCTTGATGAGCTCTGATGCCATTCGCTTGTAAATCGCCACCAATTTTCTTCGCTCTGGATCATTTTGCGGGAGGTACTCGAGAACGCGCGCAATGCCGGCGAAGGCCCATCCATTGCCGCGGGACCAGAAGATCTTGTGGCCGCCTGCAGTACGTTTGCCGATGTAGGTCGGGTCGCGATAGTAGAGCCCGGAGTCCTTGTCCCATAATGTTCCGTTCACGTCTTCGACGAAGGCGTGCAAGATGGTCAAATACTTTTTCTTGCCCGTGGCGCGATGGAGCATGGCCAGCACGGCGGCTCCATAGAGAGAGTCGACGTAGGGTTTGTCGCCGTCGAGATACCAGCGTGCGGCTCCAGCGGGAGAGTTGGGGTCGGACGCCTCCAGCGCTTTCTCAGTGGGCGCAATCATGCCGGGGACACGCTGGACAAGATAGAGTTCCGTCCAGGTTTCCGCGCAGAAGAGGCGATTCGCACCCAGCTTTTCAGTGCCCACCTGCCAATTGTTTTGATTGCCCCAGTTGAGGGCCTGATTGAAAAAAGCCTGGTCGCGGGTGGCAATCCAATCTTCCATGATGCCGGTGTACCAGGTGCCGCGTTCCCAGTTGCGGTCGTTCGGCGGCATCACCGGATTGGCGATCTGGTAGTTGTCCACGCGTTGCATCAGTGCCAGAATCTCGGCTCGCGATGGGAGCGTTTTTTCACTTTGGGCGAATGCTCCCATGGCAAGTGAAATGAAGATTGCAAAAAAAACAAGCTTTCTATTCATGAGGAATTCTCGATGCCGGGTCCCAGCCTGGAAAAGCTGACGAGACCATCTTAGATGGTTTTGTGTTAATTGTTCGCTGTAATCTGGAAAGACGATGCGAGATTCAGCTGTTCTGTTGATTGATTGCCCTGACCGCAAGGGACTGGTGGCGCGGGTGTCGGGACTGTTGTACGAGCGGGGGGCGAACATTCTGCACGCCGACCAGCACCAGGACCATGAACTGGGACTTTTTTTCATGCGCGTGGAATTTGGTCTTGAAAACGGAGCCGGAGCGGAGGGGACGCGATTTGATCTGGACGGATTCAAGACGGCGTTTGCGCCGCTGGCTGCCGAGCTGGGGATGCGCTGGAAGTTGAGCGCGGGCGGGCGGCGGCCGCGGATGGCGTTGTTTTGCTCGCAGTATTTGCACTGCGTGGTGGACCTGTTGCACCGCTGGCGGACGGGGGAGCTGGACTGCGAGATTTCGATGATCGTTTCGAATCATCGAGAGGTGGAACTGCTTGCGGCGTTCTACGGAATCCTCTTTAAATACGTGCCTGTGACGGCTGCGACGCGTGCCGAGGCCGAGCGTGAACAGCTTGCGTTGCTGGCAAAATATGGGGTGGACCTGGTGGTGCTGGCGCGGTACATGCAGATTCTTTCTCCGGAGTTTGTGGCGCAATATCCGGCGGCGATCATCAACGTGCACCACTCGTTTCTGCCTGCGTTTACGGGGGCGCGGCCGTACCATGCGGCGCACACGCGCGGCGTGAAGCTGATCGGCGCGACAAGCCATTATGTGACCGAGGTGCTGGATGACGGGCCGATCATCGAGCAAGACGTGGCGCGGATTTCGCACCGCGATCAAGTGCCTGACCTGGTGGCGCGGGGGCGGGATCTGGAGCGGATGGTTTTGTCGCGGGCGGTGCGCTGGCACCTGGACCGGCGGATTCTCTGCTATGGGAACAAGACGGTGGTGTTTGATTAAGGCAGGGATCAGGGATTAGCAAAAGCTGTCAGCTCTCAGCTTTCAGTTTTGCGTTTGAAGCAACCGACTTTGTTTTGAAGGGGTTTTGGACGGGTGATGGGGCTCACGAATTGCGGGTTAAATGCCACTATATGTGCTACTTCGACAACGTTAAACGCTCAAATTCATTCAACCGAAATGGCGTGAAATGTTGAATCAAAGTGATACGAAACCGTGCGAAATCTACAAACCGCTTGATACGATTTTCGACATACTTGACCTGGAAATTGTGTGAAATAAGCTTTTTAAAACCCAGAAATTTTGCATTTAATTGAGGCGCTTCGACGAGAATTTCCCGAAAAAATGATCAATGCGCGTTTTTGAGCCGTAGAAGCGCTCTCCTGGGGCGCCCGGCGTGAAAAGTTGGTCGATCGGCAGCGAGGCGGCGAGGAGGTTGGCACCTGCCGTTGCCGCCGAACGCGCGGGCCATGAGCCCGGCAAGAACGGCGACCAGGCCGACCGACACGGCGGCGACGGGGCGGAATCTGACGAGACTTGTGCCGAACAGGATCAGTTCCAATCGCGCGAGCCAGGCGGAAACGGGCGGGTAGACGACGTAGCACCAGTCAAGGTGGATGGCATTGGAGTAGGAGAGCAGCTCGTCACGATGAAATCCGTATTGGCTGCTGGTGGCGATGTGCAGGGCGGCGAAGGCTGCTCCGACAAGCCAGAGGACCACTGTATCGCTGAGGAGAGGCTGATTGGTTGGGCGCGATGAAGACATGACACTGCTCCCGCGCACGGAAGGCACGGAGAACGAGTGTGCCTCGGGCGACAGTTGCTGCTTGCACCGTGCGCTGATCGTGAATGTTGAAATGATGATAGCGCGTGATGCTTGGGGGTGAGGACCATGCCGCGTTAGGGAAGGGTTGCCGACGACCCGCCCCGAAACCCCGACAATCTCAACCACTGCTTGGCTCAATTAACGCGTTAAGCTGTTCCCGTCAACGGACGGCAACCGTCGGTTTTGTCGTCGCCGGGGACTTCTTCACCGATTGCCTGGCCCCGAAAGTAGACGGCTAACGAACCAACGGACTCTCCCAAACGCGAAAAAGTAACTTCTTGAGTTGAGCGAAATCCCTGGGGCCAAGCTCGGCGAGCCATTCGCTCTCGATTTCGCCGAGCACCTTCACAGCTTTTGCGTACGCGGCGTGTCCGCGCTTTGTAAAGCGGACAATTCGTGCACGGCCCTCGTCCGGCGCGTCTGATCGAACCAGATATCCGAGATCTTCGAGACTCCCGAGCAGGCGGTTCATGGCCTGCTTGCTCATCCCTGCGCGCTCGGCGAGAACACCGGGGCGAACCCCATCTGGTCCCGGAAACCGGAAGAGCGCCATGTGCGGTAAGCTAAGCTCCGCAAAGCCCGCCGCATTTAGATCGTGGATGATACGACGGTGAATAGCCTCGGCGGGAACACGGAGCAGTGCGCCGATGAGCATGTCCCTGGTCTTGACCGCTGAATTCTCTTGCAATAAAGTCATTGACACTCTCAGTAAACTGTGTTTACCATAATTTCATGGTAAACCTAGTTTACCAAAAAGGAGCTTCAAATGACACCACAAACTGTCGATCTGCTCGTCAATTCCTCTGACGAGACCCTTTCCCCACAAAACCAGCTCAAGCACGTGCCCGCAGGAACCGGCGCGGCCTACTGGGGCCCTGGAACAGTGATGACGTTTATCGTCACTGGCAAGGACACAGGCGGCGCCTTCTTTCTGGCCGAGATGTCTGTGCCGCCGGGTGGGGGCCCACCGCCGCACATCCATCAACGCGAGGACGAATCGTTCCACCTGCTCGAAGGCAAACTTACGGTTCAGGTGGGCGGGGATACACTGATTGCATCGCCTGGGGACTTCGTTTACCTTCCCCGCGGAATCGCTCACTCCTTCAAAAACACAGGCGATGTGAATGCGAAGGCCCTGGTCTTTATCACGCCTGCGGGCCTTGAGAATTTCTTTGCTGAAGTGTTCGATCCCGCAATGGATCGTTCCGCGGCACCGCCGCCTCCTAACAAAGAGTTAATAGCTCGATCGCTCGCAGCTGGTCCCAGGTACGGACTTACGCTCCTTCCCCCGGCATAGTGGGCACAGATCGGAATTTACGAAAAGGAGGTCTTCATGACACTGCAAATCATCAATCTAAGCGTCAATCCCGCCGACGAAACGATCCGTCTCGGGCCGCTGTTGGTGCGCTTCCTCGTCGCCGGTGAAAACTCGGCTGGTACCGTCGCGGCCTTTGAGGTCATTGTTCCAGGCGCGCAGCGCCTCGCGGCTCCTGCGCACAGCCATAACCACTACGAGGAGACCATCTACGGAATCGACGGCGTATTGACCTGGACCGTGGAGGGCAAACAAATCGACGTCGCGCCCGGGCAGGCTCTTTGCATTCCGCGCGGCGCCGTGCACCGCTTCGACAACAACACCACCAAGGACGCAAGAGTGCTGTGCATGGTCACGCCTGCAGCAATCGGCCCGCAGTTTTTCCGCGAGTCGGCCGAGGTGATCAATGCGGCGGCCGATCGTCCGCCGGACAAGGCAAAGATGGTGGAGATCATGCTCCGCCACGGGTTGACTCCGGCTCCGCCAACGCCTCGGTCCTAGCGCGGCGGCCCCAGAAAGCAGGTGATCTCCGCCACTTTGCCCAAGGTAATTTGTACTACCTTCACAATCGCGCCGTTGACAGCGGAAGTGGTGATTGAAAGAGTCTCTTCGGAAGAGGGCAGGCAAGGTCGTGCCGGGATGGCCCTCAGCCCTGTACCAGTGTCAGTCGTCGCCAAGTCGACGAGGGTAGAACCGAGCGCCTGGTAGACAATTTCCCGCGTTCCGGTCGTATCACCGCCTACTCGGAAGTAGCCCTGCTTTTGAAATTCCGAGGTTAGGCGGCGGTGCGGTTGAAACAATCGTCGAGGAACCGACAAGGCCGGAAGTGACCAACGGGATGACCGGGAATAGGAAACCGGCATCTCAATTAACTGGTGATGGCGACGGGCGATGGTGGATGCCAGGGACGGCGAGATTGATTGTGGCAACGATTTTGCGTTGTGGGATTGTGCTGTGCGGGATGGCATGGATTGGCGTGGGCTGCAGCAGGAACACGGCGACGCAGCAGCCTGCGCAGGCCGAGGTGAAATCGGCTCCTCCGACCCCAATTGCGATCAAGAAGGATGAGCTCGGCACGGCATCGTGGGACCCGGCGTGGGACAAGGCCATTGAGCAGGCGCTGCCGCCGGAGCTGCTTTCGCCGCGCGTGGCGCGAGCCGTGAAGCCCTTCTGCTCGCAATTCAAGACAATGGACGAAGCGGACAAGCGGGCCTTCTGGGCTTATTTTTTCCAGGCGCTCTCGGGCGCGGAAGCAGGCCTGGTGCCCACGACCGACGTGCGGCATACGGAACCTGGGGTCGCCGTGAAGGACACCGTGACGAACCGGATGGTACGCAGCGAAGGCCTGCTGCAACTGACCTATATGGATGCCGAGCGCTATGGTTGCGATTTCGATTGGGCGAAGGACAAGGAGTTGCCGGAGAAGGATCCACAGAAGACGATTTTGCAACCGGAAAATAACTTGAGGTGCGGGATCAGGATTTTGACAAACCAGCTCATCGACAGGCACGAGGCACTTGCCACACGTTCGAGCTACTGGTCGACTCTGCGGCCTGGGACAATGGGCTACAGAGTTTTCGTAAAGCAGATGACGAATGTTCCCTCAGCCTGCCGCGCGCCCAAGCCGGTTAACCGGTCGAGCAAGGCAAGCGCTGGGGCGGGCGAGTAATTTCCGATCCTTGGCGATCATCCGGGAGCGGCCCGGTCACGGACAAGTTGGGGTCACAGACAAGTTGGGAGCGGGGCACGTATACTCGGTCGTCCGGGACGAATGGGGCACAGCCTTGCCTCGGCGAGCGATTGAAGGTGGATCGAGCCCAGGCCGCGTGGCGCGTCGGTTGACGGGAACGATCTGAGGAGGATGGATGGCGGTATCGATGTCTGCTGTTTCGCGTCGGGATGTTCTTGCGATGCTGCTGGCTGCGCCGGCGGGGGTGCGTGCTTTTGCTGAGGAGAGCGGCGGCGGATGGATGGACCTGTTTAACGGCCGGTCGCTGGCGGGGTGGAAGGCTAGCGAGCATGAGGGGACTTTCTCGGTTGTGGACGGCGCGGGATTTGGCGTGACCGGCGGCGTGATTCAGGTGCATGGGGAGCGCTCGCACTTGTTTTATACCGGGCCGGTGAAGGGCGCCGACTTCAAAAACTTTGAGTTTTCAGCCGAAGTGATGACGCGGCCGGGCTCGAACTCGGGCATCTATTTCCACACAGCATTTCAGCCTACGGGGTTTCCGGCGGCGGGCTTTGAGGTGCAGGTGGCGAACACCTTCAAAGGGGACAACAAGAAGACGGGATCGCTCTATGCTGTGCGCAACGTGGCGAAGCAGCTTGTGCCGGACAACAAGTGGTTCACGATGACGATTACGGTGCGCGCGAAGCGGGTGGAGATTCGCGTGAACCAGATGCTGGTGGTGGACTACGTGGAGCCGGAGACACCTTTCCGCGCCGATCTGAAATTTGAACGGGTGCTGAACCACGGGACGTTCGCGCTACAGGGACACGACCCGGGGAGTACGACGTATTTCAGAAACATTCGTGTGCGGCCGCTGGCGGATGGGTTGACGACGCCGGCTGACGAAGAGCCTGTGGTGGACGAACTCTACCGCGAGACGATGCGGCTGGGCGAAGAGAATTACCCGGTGGTGGACTACCACGTTCACCTGAAAGGCGGGTTGACGCTGGAGCAGGCGCTGGCCAACTCGCGGCGGCTGGGGATCGATTACGGGATTGCGATCAACTGCGGGCTTGGGTTCCCGGTGCACGACGACGCGAGCGTGCAGGCGTATCTGGAGACGATGAAGGACCAGCCCTGCTACGTGGCGCTGCAGGGCGAAGGGCGGGAGTGGATGACGCTGACGTCGCCGGAGTCGGTGGCGCGGTTCGACTACTGCTTTACCGATGCGATGACGTTTCGCGACGACGCGGGACGGCGGGTGCGGATCTGGATTCCGGAGGAGACGCCTGCGATTCCCGATGCCGAAGTTTTTATGGAGATGCTGGTGAAGCGGATCGAGGGGGTGATGCGGGAGCCGATTGATATTTACGCGAACCCGACCTACCTGCCGGACCAGATTGCGGCGCGCTACGACGAGTTGTGGACGCCGGCGCGGATGAAGCGGGTAATCGACGCGGCAATTGAAAACGATGTGGCGATCGAGATCAACAACCGGCGGCAGATTCCGAGCTCGACGTTTATCAAGGCGGCCAAGGCGGCGGGGGCCAAGTTCTCGTTTGGCACCAATAATGAGGCGGCGGAGCTGGGTCGGCTGGAGTACCCGATCAGGATGGTGCGGGAGTGCGGGCTGAAGTGGCAGGACATATTTGTGCCGAAGCCGGCGGGGCAGAAGCCGATTGAGGTTAAGAAGTGGAAGATGACAGAGCCAGTGGTCAGTGGTCAGTGATCGGTGATCAGTTGTCGGTTGTCCGTGGTTAGCTTCTAGCTTCTAGCTTCTAGCTTCTAGCTCCTAGCTTCTAGCTTTCAGCTTCTGGATTCTGGCATGTGGTTTCTAGCTCTCGGTTTTCGGGTGGGGTGCTTTCGGTCCCCGGTCCCCAAGTACCAGGGACCGGGGGCACCCGCTTTTCTTCTGGGAGCCAGCGAATAAAAGACGCGGTGCCCAAAGGGCCCTCAGAGGGGCACGGGGCGGCAGGAGGAAAAAATCTTTCGCCTGTGGACTGTGCGCGCACAATCCGGCTATATTGGCTGTTCATCGGTTGGCCGATGGTGTTGACGGATGGAAGAGCGGCGAAACGGGCGGGACGCGTGCGACCGGGCAGGAGCACCGAAGACAAAGAGAAGCACCTTTCAGGGAGGGTCCAATGAAGATTACAGACACGATTGGATTGGTGTTGAAGCGCAAGGGCAACGTGAAGATTCTGTCGATGACGCCGGAGCAATCGGTGTTTGAGGCCCTTGAGATGATGGCGCAGCACGACATTGGCGCGCTGCTGGTGATCTCAGGCGAAAACCTGGTGGGCATCTTTTCAGAGCGCGACTACGCGCGCAAGTGCGCGTTGCTTGGCCACCAGTCGCGCGAGACGCTGGTAAGCGAGATTATGACCACGGAGGTCCGTGCAGTAGGCCCTCTGCATACGGTGGACGAGTGCATGACGATCATGACCGATCACCACATACGGCACTTGCCGGTGATCGATTGCGGCAAGGTCGTGGGATTGGTGTCGATTGGCGACCTGGTGAAGTGGGTGATCTCGGACCAGGCGCAGACGATCCAGGCGCTGGAGGGGTACATTTCCGGGGCTTATCCGGCGTGAAGAGCAGTGATCAGGGGTCAGGGGTCAGGGGTCAGAAGTGCTTCCTGGTTTGGTGTTGTTCTGTCGCACCCAAACTGCCAAAGGCGCAGTTTTGATGGGGCACGGGCCTGAATCGGGGGTCAGGGGTCAGGAGTCAGAAGGGCTCATCGGTTTGGTCTTTTTTGGCTCGTCGGGCCGGCTCGGGGAGATCTGGTGGTTGGCCCATCCATTTTTGCTGGAACTGAATCCAACTTAAAGTGAGAAACTTAGAGTATTGAAGGATTGAAGGTTTTCCTGCCCCTGGTTGCCGGTTGCCGGCTTTCGAACGGTAGAAAGGCACACCCCATGCGTGTTTCCCCTGTAGTCCTGATTGCGTTCGTTTTCTGTATCCCATTCAATGTGGCGCCGGCGCGTGCGCAGGCAGGGCCCGATCCGCTGGCGGGTCGGGGTCCGCAGGGCGGGCCGGGAGTGGGCGCGGCAACGTCGCCAGCCGCAAGGCCGGGATCGGAAGGCCAGGGATCGGCAAGTGGGAGCATCGGGCTTGCGACGATTGGGTCGACGCTGGCGCCTTCGCTCGATACGGTGCACACGACGCTGGCGGCGTTGCGGCTGGATCGATGGAAAAAGGGCACGGTGCGTGACGAGGCCAGCACGTACATCGACCAGATTCAGCACGACATTGCGTCGAACGTTCCTCCACTAGTAGAGACCGCCGATGGGGCTCCGGGTTCAGTGAGCAAGGCGCTGCCGCTGGCCAAACATCTGGGCGCGTTGTATGACGTGCTGCTGCGTGTTGAAGAGGCGGCCAGAGTAGTTGCGCCGGACGACCAGGTGGCGCAGTTGCAAAGCGCGCTGACGAAGCTGGAGAATGCGCGTCTGGCGCTGAACGACCGGATGCAAGGCTCGGCCGATGCGATGGAGAAGCAGGTGGTGGATCTGCGCGGCGTGATTCGGCAGCAGGCGTCACGGCCGGTAGTTGCGCCTGTTCCGGCGAGTGTGCCGTGTACGCCGCCGGTGGTGCACCACACGACAGCGAGAAGGAAGCCCGCGACGACGGCAGCGCCAGCCGCCGGGACGAAGCCCGGGGCGACCGGACAGAATAACCAGAATGCGCAGAAGAAGCCGGGGACGAATCAGGCTCCGGCGGCAACGTCGCACTGAGGCGCGGCGAACTGATCCGGCGCGAGGAACATTGGAGCCTGCATCCTGTAACTTCGTGGGCGCATTGAGCGTCTAAGGGATGCGATTTGCCTGGGCGCCCTGGCGGGTGCGGTTACGGAGTGCGGAGGCGAATCGTAAAGGCGGCTTTCCCATGAAAATGCAGTATGTGATTCCAGCCCTGGTGTTGGTGGGGCTGGCGGTGTTTTTCTCCGGCAGGGCGCGTGCGGCGCTGAAAAGTCCGGCTCCCAGGGCGACGCTCGATGCGGCGATTGCGGCGAATCCGGGCAGGCAGACGGCGGTGTTTGCCGGTGGCTGCTTCTGGGGCCAGCAGGCCGTGTTCGAGCGCATCAGGGGAGTGGTGAAGACGACGGCGGGGTATGCGGGCGGATCGGCGGCGACGGCGACCTACGACCAGGTGACGACGGAAACAACGGGGCACGCCGAGTCAGTGGAGGTGGTCTACGACCCGTCGAAGATTACCTACGGCGAACTGCTGCGGATTTTCTTTTCGATTGCGCACGATCCGACGCAACTGAACCGGCAGGACAACGACGTAGGCACGTCGTATCGCTCAGCGATTTTTTATACGAATGATGAGCAGCGGCGCATTGCCACGGCCTACATTGCGCAGCTTGGGGCAGCGCACGTGTTCAACAAGCCGATTGTGACCGAGGTGACTCCGCTGAAGGGCTTTTACGCGGGCGAGGACTACCACCAGGACTACGCGCTGAAGAATCCGGGGAACCCATACATATTGGTGTGCGACCGGCCGAAGGTGGAGCTGCTGAAGAAGGAGTTTCCCGACTACTATGTGGCGTACAACGGCAAGCGGTAGGGTAAGGGCGGGGAATAGGGATTAGAAAAGCTTCTGGGTTTGGTTTTGTTCTGTCCCACTCATCGCGAAAAAGGCCTGCGATGAATGGGGCACAGGGTAATTTCTGGGACTTACGAAAAGCAACTGCAGGTCCTTCGACTACGGTCGGCTGCGCGCTGACTTCGTTTAGGATGAGCGCAATTTTGTTGAGTGTTGGTTCAAGTGCTCACGGATGGCAGTTAATGATGGGGGCGCTGCTAGAATCGCGATGGAGCCTGCCCTATGGGTGTGAATGCGCTTTATCCCGGAACGTTTGACCCGCCTACGAACGGGCATGTGGACCTGATTACGCGCGGGTCGAAACTGTTCAGCGAGCTGACGGTGGGGATCCTGGTGAACCCGGTGAAGAATCCTCTGTTTACGGTGGAGGAGCGGGTGGAGATGCTGCGCGAGGTGACGGGGTCGCTGGGCAATGTGCAGGTGGCGACGTTCGACGGGCTGATGGTGGATTTTGCGCGGCGGCAGGGGGCGACGGCGGTGCTGCGCGGGATTCGAGCGATCTCAGACTACGAGCACGAGTTCCAGATGGCGCTGATGAACCGGCGGCTGGCCCCGGAGATTGAGACGGTGTTTCTGCAGCCGGCTGGGCGCTACTCGTTTGTGAGCTCGCGGATGGTGAAAGAAGTCTTCAGCTTTGGGGGCGACGTGAGCGGGCTGGTGCCGCCGAACGTGCTGAAGCGGCTGCGGGCGCGGATTAACAACGGGGCCTAAGGAACAGGACACAAGAAGCGCAGGAGCATCCACCTGATCGATAGAATTTGCTTCTATCAATCACGATTCAGCGTATAATGAGCGATAGAGAGATACGTTATCGCTCATGAAATGGAACTGGCAAAGCCCGGAATGGCCCGATTTCACTTGGGATCGCCTGCGGATCGTTGCTGCCGAAGAGCAGTTCCTTCTGGGTGCGGGCGTCAGCCTTGGAACCGTCAAACACCTCGATACCAACGATCACCAACAACTCCTAGTGGAATTGATGAGCGGGGAGGCCGTGACCACATCGGCAATCGAGGGCGAAGTCCTCAATCGTGCCAGTGTGCAGTCGTCGATCCAGCGCCAGCTTGGACTCGCGTCTCCCGACAAACGGCGCGCGACGGCTGCGGAACAGGGAATCGCCGAAATGATGGTCGATCTCTATCGATCATTCTCGGAGCCTCTCTCCGAGCAAATGTTGTTTGGCTGGCACCGGATGGTTACATCCGGCAGGAATGACCTCGCCGACATTGGACAATATCGCACAAGCGGGGAGCCGATGCAGGTGGTCTCCGGTGCAATCGGCAGACCGAGGATTCATTTTGAGGCTCCGCCCTCCGAGCTCGTCCCCGTGGAGATGACACGCTTCACCTCATGGTTCAATCGCACGGCCGCGCACGGCAAGGAATCGTTGCCGGCTGTGACGCGAGCCGGAATGGCTCACCTGTATTTCGAATCGATCCATCCATTTGAGGATGGGAATGGACGCATCGGGCGCGCCATCGCTGAAAAAGCGATGACGCAAAGCTTCGGCCAGCCGGTGTTCACCTCGTTGGCAACAACAATCCTCGCGCACCAGAAGAACTATTACGAAGCGCTCGAACGCGCGAATCGGCGCATCGAGATCACCGAATGGCTGGTTTGGTTCGCGGAAATCGCGCTGGAAGCGCAACGACGCAGCCTCGCCCATGTGGAGTTCATTCTTGCCAAAACAAAGTTGCTGGACCGATTGCACAACGAGATCAATGAGAGGCAACGCAAAGCCCTGTTGCGCCTTTTTCAAGAGGGGCCGGGAGGATTCAAGGGCGGCCTGAGCGCAGGCAACTACAGCACGATTACCGGAGCCGCGCCGGCAACAACGACGCGCGATCTTGCGGACCTTGTTGAGAAGGGCGTCCTGGTCCGCAGTGGGGAGCGCAGGCACGCGCGCTATGCACTGAACCTGGGAGTCACTGGCGTACATTGATTTCGCGGGTCGCGTCGAGCGCTGCAGGGTTCTTGACCGAAAAGCCAGCGATGAATTGAAAAAGACGATTCATGGATGGGGCACAGAGCGCGGCCTGGATCTCTTCAAAAATAAGAGGGGCTGTTTCAAGACATTCGCACGGTTGGGTGCATCCTATTGGCAGGTGCGGGTGTTCCGTGTCTTCGGGTGTGGTTTACCTTGCGGACAGGATGCGATTCTCCCGATGCCAATGACTCATGTCAGGAGCGCTTATGTCGTCGAATTCAGAAGCTTTCAGTCTTCCTGCGGCTGTGACTACGATTCCTACGCATCCCGACCCTTTGCTGGATGAAACCTTAAGCGCTGAACAGCTGCAGGAGAAGTATGACCCTGCGGCGAAGGACGGTGCGTGGGCGGAACATCCGATTTACCGGATGAAGGAGTGGCGGGCCGACGTGGCTGGCAAGAAGACGCTGCTTGGCTACTGGCCTTGGGTTGTGGCGCAGTTTGAGCTTAAGGATGATGGGGTGGAGAGCAAAGCCGAGAGACGGGCGGAGAAACGGGCCGACGCTGAGGAAAAGGAAGTGCAGCAGCTGGAGGCGGAAGATCCGGGGAATCAAGGGGCGTAATCAAGACAGGAATTAGCCACCCCAGC
Organism: uncultured Acidobacteriaceae bacterium; assembly: GCA_963820245.1. GTDB lineage: Bacteria > Acidobacteriota > Terriglobia > Terriglobales > Acidobacteriaceae > Telmatobacter. The sequence goes on from CAWFZC010000018.1 coordinate 108,629, forward strand.
GAGCACAGACCGCTCGCCGGGGGCCCCGGCAGGGAACAGGGATTAGAGAAACAGAGACTTCGCGGCCGGGCCGGGAACCGGAATTCTGACTGAAGCCCCACGCTCGCTCCGGAAAGGCTCCTCAATTTCTGGTCCGAAAATCCGGACCGGGGGCACCCCTCGAATTGGACTCTCGACTGCACTTATGCGGCGGCGTGGACGCCGCCACTACAGCCGGTCAGGAGACCGGCGCTACCTTTTCGATTGCGCCTGGATTTTGCGCTGGTGTCGAAATCTGTAAAGATAGTAGATGAGATGACAACGACAGCTCCTGCAAAAGTATTTGCCGACCGAATTGGCCGGATTGAGGTTTCCGCGACCATGGCTGTGGCCGCCGAGGCTGCCAAACTGCGCGCACAAGGCGCCAACCTGGTGGATTTTGGGGCCGGCGAGCCCCACTTCCCTACCCCGCGGCACATCAAGGACGCGGCGATCGCGGCCATTGACGCGAATTTCACCCGCTATACCGTGGTGCCGGGGATTCCCGACGTGCGCAAGGCGATTGTGGAGCGGCATGCGACGCGACTTTGGCTCGGATTACACGACGGATGAGGCGATTTTTACCACCGGCGGCAAGCTGGCGCTGTTCAACACTATCCAGGTGCTGGTGGACCACGGCGACGAGGTGATTCTGCCGGTTCCCTACTGGGTGAGCTTCAAGGACATCATCCAGTACGCTGGCGGCAAGGTGGTGTTTCTTGAGACCAGCGAAGCGGAGAGCTGGCGGATTACGGCGGACGCGATTGAGAAGGCGATTACGCCGCGGACCAAGGCGATCATTCTGAATTCGCCGTCGAACCCGGCGGGGAGCGTGGTGACGGCCGAGGATCTGGAGCGGATTGTGCACCTGGCGCACGACCGCGGCATCTACCTGCTGCTGGACGAGTGCTACGTGTACCTGAACTACACGGGCAAGTGCGTTTCCGGCGGGTCGTATACGTGGGCCAAGGAACACCTGGTGATTTTGGGATCGCTGTCAAAGACCTACTCGATGACGGGCTGGCGGGCGGGGTATGCGCTGGCGGCAAAGCCGGTGGTGGCGAACCTGAGCAAGCTGCAGTCACAGTCGACGTCGAATGCGACCAGTTTTGTCCAGAAGGCGGCGATTGCTGCGCTGGCCGGTTCGCAGCAGTGTGTGAGCGAGTTTCGCGCGGAGTTTATCGATCTGCGGGACTACATGCTGGAGAAGGTGAGGGCGATTCCGGGGGTGACCTGCACGACACCGGAGGGGGCCTTCTACGTTTATCCGAATGTGGGGGCGTACATCGGCAAGGGCGGCATACGCACGGCGACGGAACTGGCGACGCGGCTGCTGCACGAAGGGCACGTGGTGACGGTGCCGGGCGAGGCGTTCGGGACGGGTGAACATATCCGGATCTCGTACCCGGTGACCAAGCAGAATATCGATGAAGGCACCAAGCGGATGGGAGAATTCCTGACCGGACTGAAATAACGCGGCGCAGGCGCAAGCTGTCTGTTTGCCGCCGATTTTGTATGGAAACCCCGCCGGAGAGCTCCGGCGGGGTTTTTCTATTGCATAATGTGCGATTGGTCACTGTGCAAAGGTGGTGTGAGTCGGGTAGGATGGCTTTTCGATGCCGAAGCCGATAGATTTTCGCCCAGTGATCCTAGCGGGAGGAAGCGGAACCCGCTTCTGGCCCCGCTCCCGCCGCGCGCGCGCCAAACAGGTGCTTGCGCTTGACGGGGAACGCTCGATGATTCAACAGACCCTGGAACGGCTGAAGCCGATTGCTGGTTTGGACAAGACCTGGATTATCACCAACGAATACCTTGCGCAGGAGATTGCCGATCAACTTCCCGGCTTGCCGCGGAACCAGATTGTGGAGGAGCCTTGCGCCCGCAATACGGCGCCGGCGTGCGGGCTGGCCGCGTTCCTGATTGAGCGGGAGAACCCGAGCGCGGTGCTGGGGATTTTTCCGTCGGACCACGTGATCGCGGACGAGCCACGCTTTTTGAAGGCGCTTCAAAAGGCGATTGCGCTGGCGGCCAAAGGCGACAACATGGTGGTGCTGGGGATTGAGCCGCTGCGTGCCGAGACCGGGTACGGCTACATTGAGACTGGCGACCTGACCAAAGACGACGATGCGCTGCACGTGCGGCGGTTTACTGAAAAGCCGAACCAGAATCGCGCCGAGGAGTTTGTGTCGGCGGGCAACTACTACTGGAATTCGGGGATGTTTTTGTGGTCGGCGCGGACGCTGGCCAATGCCGTGAGGGAACATTTGCCGGAGACGGCGCCGCTGCTGGAAAGCATTGCCGCGGCATTTGGCACGCCGCAGTTTGATGAGGTGTTTCGCGCGTTGTATCCGAAGTGCGAGAACATTTCAGTGGACTACGCGGTGCTGGAACCGCGCTCGGCCAAGGGTGAGCACCTGTCGCATTTGTATTGTCTGCCGGCGGAGTTCAGCTGGAACGACCTGGGATCGTGGGCGTCACTCTACGAGTATCAGTTGGAGACGCGGCTGCGCGGAGATGCCGAGGGCAACGTGGCGGAGTCAAGCGGGCACATGGCGCTGGATGCGACGGATAATTACGTTTTCAGCCCGAAGAAGTTTGTGGCGATTGTGGGCGTAGAGAACCTGGTGATTGTGGATACCGAAGATGCGTTGCTCATTGTTCATCGCGATCACTCGCAGGATGTGGGCAAGATCGTGAAGGAGCTTGGGCTGACGGGGCGGACGGATTTGATCTGAGACCTCGTTGCGGGAGAGAACGCGCCGGGCTTTGGCCCGGCGCGTTTGTTTTTGCGGAAAAAGCGCGGTGGGGAGTTCGTGCTATCCCACCCTAGCGACAAAAACAAAGGCGTCGCGAGGATGGGGCACCCTCAGTGTCTTTTCAGGTTGGATTTTGAAATTGGAGGGATGCGGCGCTGGTCCGAAAGGCGGGATATGGTGTGCAGGTTTAGTCATGCAAAGTGGGGCTGGGAAGACTATTGTAGATGAGGCGGAGTTGTGTGATGCAACCCGCGGAGTGGGGAGAAGAAATTGCCCGAGACAATTGATTGGCCGATGCATTCGCAGCCGAAGAAGCCGCGCAACTTCAGATTCTTTTTCCTGATCGCGATCCTTGTTGTCCTGGTGATGGCGAGCCGCACGGCAATCTCGTATTGGGTTGACCTGCTGTGGTTCCGTTCCCTTGGCTACGGCGAAGTTTTCTGGAAGACGCGCGGGCTGGAGTGGGGCGTGTTTGCGGGCTTTGCGGCAGCGACGTTTGTGGTGCTGGTAGGGGTTTTTTCCGCGCTGAAGCGCGCCCATGGCGACGACATGCCGACGACGCACACGGTGATTCTGGCGGGGCAATCAGTGGATCTTCCGGTGGCGACTGTGCTACGCGTGGCGGCGATTGCGGGGTCGGCGCTGATAGCGGTGGTGACGGGCGCGGCGATGGCTGCGCAGTGGCCGTCTCTGGCGCTGTGGTGGTATGCGGCTCATGCCGGCGGCGCGGGCGATCCGATCTTTGGAAGGCCGCTGGATTTCTACCTGTTCACGCTGCCGGCGTGGCAGGCGCTGGTGGGCTGGTTGATGACGCTGGGAATTCTTTCGGTCGTGATTGCCGGGGTGTTTCTGCTGATCAGCGGCGGAGCGCGGGCGCTGGGTGGACGGCTGAGCTCGGTGGTTCCGCTGCCGTGGCGTGGGGTTTCGGCAACGGGGGGATTTCTGCTGCTGGTGCTGGCGGCGCGCGTGTATGTGGACCGCTTCGCGATGATGTTTGAACCGCACACGATTTTCAGCGGCGTGACCTATACGGATGCGCACGTGACGATCAACGGCATGTTGCTTGTGTGCCTGGCGCTGGTGATCGGTGCAGTGATTGCCATCGTCGGGGCGTTTGTGAATCCGCGTGGACGGTGGTTGGCGGCGGCGGTGGCACCGGCGGCCATCTGCTACGTGATCGTGGGGCTGGCGGGCTGGTACGTGACGACGTTCCTGGTGAAGCCGAACCAGCTGGATCGCGAGCGGCCGTATATTGCCAACAACATTGAGATGACACGGCAGGCCTACGGGCTGGACAAATTTGCGCAGCACGAATTTCCGGCAGAGACGACGCCTGGCGCCGCTGATCCAGCGAACAACCAAGCTACGTTGCAGAACATTCGTTTGTGGGACGTGCAGGCGCTGAAGGACACGCTGCGCCAGGTGCAGGAGATCAGGACGTATTACGATTTTCCTGACATCGACATCGACCGCTACGAGATTGGCGGCTCGCTGCGCGAAGTGATGCTGGGCGTGCGCGAGCTGAACGTGGACAAGCTGCCGGAGAGCAGCCGGAACTGGATCAACGACAAGCTGATTTACACGCACGGCTACGGCATCACGATGAACCCGGTGAACGGATTTACGCCGGAGGGGTTGCCGACGCTGCTGCTGTCAAACATGCCGGTGCAGAGCACGGTGCCCGGCCTCAACGTGACGCAGCCGGAGATTTACTTTGGCGAGATGACGAACGCCGACGTCTACGTGAAGACCCGCCAGCAGGAGTTCAATTATCCGGAGGGGCAGTCGAACAACCTGACGTCGTACAACGGCAAGGGCGGGATTGAGGTGGGCGGATTTTTGCGGCGGATTGTGCTGGCGTTCGACCGCGGCGACCTGGCGAAGCTGCCGTTCAGCGACGATGTGACAGCGGACAGCCGGCTGCTGATGCGGCGCAATATTCGCGAACGCGTGGCGGCGCTGGCGCCGTTCTTGAGCTTCGACCAGGATCCCTACATTGTGGTGGGCGACGACGGACGGCTGTCGTGGATGATGGACGGGTTCACTTCGTCGGACAGTTATCCGTATTCGGCTGCTTACAACCTGGATGGGCAGTCGATCAATTATTTGAGGAACAGCGTGAAGGTGGTGGTGGACGCTTACGACGGAACGACGACGTTCTACGTATTCGACAGCCAGGATCCGATCATCGCGGCGTGGCGCAAGATTTTTCCGGGGTTGTTCAAAGATGCGGCGGAGATGCCGTCGTGGCAGCGCAAGCATGTGCGCTATCCGGAGCTGATGCTAAGCCTGCAGGCCGAGGCGTACGGGCTTTACCACATGACTAATCCGGAAGTGTTTTATAACCGCGAGGATTTGTGGACGGTGGCGACGCAGGCGGGGATGGGCGACCAGGGCGAACAAACCACAGAGGCGATGGAACCGAACTTTGTGCTGATGAATCTGCCGGGCGAAAGCGGACTGGAGTTTGTGGAGATACTGCCGTTTACTCCGGCCAACCGCAACAACATGATCGGGTGGATTGCCGCGCGCAGCGATGGCGAACACTATGGCACGGCCGTGGTGTACGACTTTCCAAAGACGCGGCTGGTGGACGGGCCGCAACAGATTGAGGCGCGCATCGACCAGAACGCGCAGCTCTCAGGACAGTTGACGTTGTGGAACCAGCAGGGGTCGCATGTGCGGCGCGGAAGTTTGCTGGTGATTCCGTGCGGCAAGGCGCTGTTGTATGCAGAGCCGATTTATCTGCAGGCGCAACGCAGCCCGATGCCTGAGTTGCGGCTGGTGGTGCTGGCGTTGCAGGACCGGCTGGCCTATGCGCCGAATTTTGAAGGAGCGCTGGCTTCGCTGTTTGGAAATGAGGGCTCGACGTTGAGCGCGGCGGAAGCGCCGCAGGCGGCAGCACCAACGACGGCGGGCGCGACGCCGAAGGTGGAAAGCCAGGGCGCGCTGATTGGCGAGGCGGGCCGGGACTTCTCTGACTACCAGCGGTTGACATCGGAAGGCAAACTTGCCGAGGCCGGGCAGAAGCTGGACGATTTGAAGCTGATGCTGGAGAAGCTGAACGCGGATAAAGGCAGGAATTAGGGATTAGAAGAGCTCTCAGGTTTAGTGCATTGCTATCCCACCCATCGCAAAAAACGCGATGGATGGGGCACCGGGCTGATGCTGGAGAAGCTGAACGCGGATAAAGGCAGGAATTAGGGATTAGAAGAGCTCTCGGGTTTAGTGCATTGCTATCCCACCCATCGCAAGAAACGCGATGGATGGGGCACCGGGCGTGCGTGAATGGGTTTAAAGGTAATGGACGATTCAGGGATTCGCTTAGGGCTGCGAGGAGCAGGAGAAATTGGATGCGTCGTCAATACTGCCGGAGCCTTTGTAGCGGGCAATTTGAGGATAGGGGCAGACCGGACGCGTGCGCACTATCTGCCCGGCGGAGGAATGGGATGCGGTAATCTGCGCGGGAGGGATGCCCTGCTCAACCCACTTTTCGATGAGACTGATCTTGTCGAATGTGTCGGGGCCTTCGCCGCCGCCGCAATGCCCCATGCCTGGAAACATGAAGAGACGAATCCAGTTTGAAGCCTGCGCAGGATCGTCGCTTAGTTCGACAACCGATTTGTAGAACTGGACGCTGGAGCCCGGAGCCACCTGCTGATCGGCCCAGCCGTGATAGATGAGCAGCTTTCCGCCATGTTTGGCGAAGGGCGCGAGATGCGGATCCAATTCGTCGACATCCTTGTCGACGGCATGAGCCCTGGCTGCATCCCGCTCCAAGTCGAAGGTTCGCCAATCCCAGCCGGGATGATGGTAAACGACGTAGCGAAATTCATCGAGAAAGAGATCGGCGGGCTGCGGGCCACCTGCCAGGCGTGCCCAGGCAAGTTCGGTGCCAGGCTCAAGGCGAGGAAAAAGAACTTTGCCGGACGGAGTTGTGGCGGGGGTCATGATGGTCTGCGCCGTCTGGACTTGACGGGGCGTCAGACAGTCGGGTCCGTCCTCTGCTTTGCACTGCAGCACTTTTAAGTCGACGCCGCAATGCTCCGGATCTTCGATGAGCCCATCTTTCAATCCGCCCTTTGCATCGCAGGCATCGAGAACAGCACGGTGAATCATGCTGTATTTTTCCGGCGGGATGTAGGCGGCGGGGTCCTTGAAGGTTTGGACCGCAAGCCACAGGGCCCATGCGTTGCGGCGAATGTTGGCCGGGTCTCCCGCGACGATGCCATCAAATTCGTCAGGGTACCTGTATGCCTGCAACAGGCCTTCGCGGCCTCCGCCGGAGCAGCCGTTGAAGTAGGAATAGTGAGGAGCGCGGCCGTAAAAGGCTTTCACGAGACGTTTGGCCACGACGGTCATTTCGTGTTCGGAGCGATAAGCAAAATCGATGAATTTTTCCGGATGGCCCACGATGAAGCCCGCGCCACCGCCGGTGTGGCCGTCATCGACGGCGCTGGCTGCATATCCACGGCGGAGTGCCTCAGCCATTCCTTGTTCGCTGATGGAGCCGCCCCAACCGCCGCTGCCGAGGGCCATGTATTTGCCGTTCCATGAGGAGACGGGGAGCCATATTTCCGTTTGGATGTCGGAATCAGGAGTGGGCTTGAGGGTGGCGGCGATGCGGCAGAAGGCGGGGAGACCGGAGATGGCAGTTTTGCCGTCGGGAGGGTGATACGTGCCAGCGCTTACCGTCTCGGCCGCGGTGATGGTGACCGTGGGCGTGTTCAACCTGGAGAGGCTCTCGCAGGATTGCGCACGGAGCGCGGGCAGGCAAAAACAGCCAATTGCGATGGCCGATACGGCAAGTCGTCCCAGCATGGTTGGAACTATATTTCGTGGCAACGGGCTGAGGCAATTCGGGTTTTCCGATCGATTGGCTCCGAAGAACGACCTTGCACCGTCATGGGCGATCGATGCAATCCCTTTGGCGGATTTTTGGATTTGTCTGGGTGGATTTTGGGGGATTTCGATGGTGGCGCTATAGGATTCGAGCCGCAACGCAAGTGACTTATAATGAGCAACTTATGGGACGGGCACTCAGTTATGCCGCCAAAAACTACACCAAATTGGTCCAGATGAGTATCTGTCCTTGGAGTTCTCGGACTTGGTCTCTCGCAGCAGCGCTCTGATTCTCCACCCGGATTCTCGCGTCGAGTCGGCTGCCTCGCCCGGATGGAGACAAATGGCATTCGCGTTGTAAACCGAGAAAATCATAGTCGTTCATGATTCGATGGCGCACTCCTTAGAAGAACAAGAGGCGACTAGGCAAGTTGGGAGTTGGTCAGGCTTGGGTGCTTTCCCGACCGGTCATTCCAGTCGGCGAGTAACGACCGTTCAGTTGTCAGGGCCGCCGGGTGCCCCGAGCAGGTATCGACGCCTTTTGCACTCGCCGTTCTTGAACCGGCCTTCAGAAGGGGCGCAGAAACGGCGCAGCCGATGTCGTCTTTGGGGGACGCAGCTTTTCACAGGGCGCGACCCTACCGCCATTGCGCAGGCGAACGCACTTGCTTGCCAACCTTGTGCCCATCTTCGGGAGCGCAGAATCGATCCCACGTCCTTGCGTGCGGCAGCACGCGACCAGATTCGATCTCGTTCACGCTCTGCCTACAAACTTGAGTGATTGCGGCGAGGCGCGCTTGCGTCAACAACGCTCTCCCGCGCAAGCCCTGAAGCGCCGCGAAACTACGCGAAGATCATCCGGACAGTCCATCGGCCATTCCTACATGCCGATTGTTGCGCTCAGGAGTGCGAATTGCAAACCGGCCGCAGCATGACGAGGATTCAGCATCGGCACTGTTCCCGAAAAGACGAGCCGTCAGGTTCATGCTGCAAGATGGCCGCTATCAAGGTGCGAGTCGTGGGCCAAGGAAATCTGTACGTTTGGGACCAGCTCCGCCAACTGCCGCGCCAGAACTCGACCGAGTTAAAAGAGCTACAACGCTGTTCCTTCGTCGGCGCGTCCCCTGACGCCGGAGCCAAATCTCTTTTCCAATGCGAAATTTCGGATTGATCAAGGTCACCTGCTGCTTCGGCCCACAAACTTATAGCCGACGCCGGGCACGGTGAGAATGAGTTCGGGAAGTTTTGGGTTCTCTTCCAATTTCTTTCTCAGGCTGAATACGTGCGCATCAACCGTGCGAGAGAAAGTATGTGAGTTGTAGCCCCATACCGCCCTCAACAGTTCGTCTCGCGGGAGAGTTGCTCCGGGACGTTCAATGAAATAGCGAAGGAGTTGTAATTCGCGCGCCGTTAGATACACAGGCTTTCCGTCGCGAACAACCTGGCCCTGCCGAACGTCGACGACAATCGCACCGAAACCGTAATGGCCGTGACCGGCATGGACAGGAACGCGGCGCAATAATACCTCTACGCGAGCCAACAGCTCCGCTGACTCGAATGGCTTGGTTACATAATCATCCGCGCCCAGCTTGAGGCCTACAACCTTATCAAGAGTCTCGTTTCGGACGGTCAGAATCAGAATGGGAGTTGCCATTCCAGACGATCGAAGATTGCGACAGACATCGAGTCCACTGCGACGGGGCAGCATCAGGTCCAAAATAATCAGGTCGAAGGGTTCATCCAAAGCTTTGTTGAATCCCTCGTCGCCGTCTTCCGCCGTGTCGACGACATACCCTTCCTGGCGCAACCGGTCACGCAGAGTCGTCAGCAATGCCTGCTCGTCTTCAATCAAAAGGATACTTTCATTCATTTCGCTTCCCCTTCGTTGACCCGCGATCCTACTGTTGTGGTTTCAGCATCTTCCTCCGGTGCGAGCGGCAGATGCAGTGTGAAGATACTTCCGACGCCGAATTCGCTGACAACCGAAAGACTTCCGCCAATTGAGTCGGCAAGATGTTTTGCCAGACATAGACCCAGCCCGCTACCTTTAATCTGCCGCTCAATCACCCGAGGGCAGCGGTAGAACGGCTCAAAGACCTTGTCTAATTCAGCCTTCTCTATGCCGATCCCATGATCTTCCACGCTGATCGCCGCCATCTGCTTGCCGCCGGGGCTCCATTCCCGGCCTGCTGAGATGCGGATCAGATTATCACCGCGACGGTATTTGACGGCATTTGTGATCAGGTTCTCCAGGCAACCTCGAACTGCAAACATATCTCCCATCACTCGAGAAACAGCAGACTCGACGTACACTTCGACAACGCAGGATTCTTCCGAGACAAGTGCAGAAGTGCTATTGCAGACACTACGCAGGATTTCTGATACCTCAAGCGCGCGAATATTGTACCGGTCTTTGCCGCTGCGCATAGATGCGAACAGCATGACGCGATCGACATGTCTTATAAGTTGGCGACATTGGCTGAGGATCAGCGCACCATATTGTTGAAGGCTCGATTTTTCGGTGACCACGCCGTCTCGAATGTTCTCGCCAGCAGAAAAGATAGCAGCTAATGGCGTGCGCAATTCGTGAGAAACGGAAGCTACGAAATCCATCTGGAGTCTTGCGAATTTCTGGGCGCGAAAACCAGCGATGGTGAGCACACTAATATTCAGACCGAGTAACAGGAACAAGAAAGCACTTATCACAAGATTCCTTTGTCTTGCGCGGTCGATCACGGCCTGAAGCGGGCCGGATCGGTGCCGCAATTCAAGCACCCATGAATCCTGCGTATCGCTGAATTCGATCGTTGGAAACCAGACAAGACCGAAGGAACTGTGCCGCTGCGAATCTCGCAACGTATTGCTGTTCCGCTCGTTCTGATGGATCAAATCCTCGTTCATGTCTGGAAGCGGATCGAAAATATTCATCGTGGAGTCTGGCGGAACCATGTCTAGTTCGCCAGGATCTGAAGCATAAATAACTCGCGGCGCCTTTCCGGTTGCGATCAGTCGAACTTTATAGTCAAGATCGCCCGGCCCAACGAAGTACCGCCCAGTGAGTTCGGGCAGGACCCGTTTCGCGAGGATATTCATGTCCATTGTGATCACAATCCAGTCGACTGGCCGCTGGATGCTAAGTGGCTTGCCCGGATAGCGATGGAATATGGGGTGAACGATTGCCGGTGCTCTCCCATCAAATTGCCAGCCAGCGATGGCGTTGTCTCTCGCCACGTTAGATGTTGGCGACGATTCTGTCTGATTGCTTTGATCAACGCCGACGTCATGCAAACGCCAGGCGTTCAGTGCTGTGGGTAGGTCAGCAGAGCTTGCCTCCAGCCTGGGTAACAAATTGACAAGTTCCGGAGGAACTCTGGAAGCTTCTATTCTTCTTTTGTCGAGATTCAGCAAGAACAACCTGGGCTTCTCTTTTCGGCCCGTTTCCAAAATGTAGATATCGCCGACAAGGTCGGGATTCCGGTAGACATATGGTATCGATTGGCGAGGAAGGGCGTAATTCCACTCAACATAGCGTTCGAGATAGTCATTCCATGTATCTCGCGCGCCTGAATCGGGACCAACCTGCATCGCAACACAAATGGCAGAGAATTCGACATAAAGATCACTGTGCCATTTCTTTGCGAGTGATTCGAGTTCGGCCCGCCTGCGGAGCCCCTCTGCATTGCTTGCCTCATTGGTCCATCTGAATTGCAGCGCGGCAACCAAGGCGAGGGCTCCTCCGGTCGCCAAAAGGATAGTGGCCCAAAGTACCACAACGGTCACAAGGCCTTTCGAAGACGGGGAGGGCAAATCGAATGTTCTCTTGGAAAACAAACTCAACTCGCACCCCTTTCCAGATTGTCCGCTCCCGATCGCCTGTCAAAAAACCGAATGAATGGACTTACTCAAACAAGCGGCCCTCGAGCACACTTCGAGGCGGCCGTGGGGGGCGCAGGGAATGTCTGACCCGGTCCGACCAACCGTCTGATCTTGCCTTCTCCCGCTCTTTTCAGGGGTGCAAGAGTCATTGCCTTCCGCGACAAAGGCGCGTTGTAAGTTTGATTGCCCAAGGGTCTTCCATCGGATAGGAAACTCGCAGGAAGCTCGGCGGGCTCAAGAAATAGGGAGGGGTGATCCATCGTTCTGATCTTGCAACGCAAATTTGGTTTGCTTCATTGACGCCCAAGGCCCAAGCCGAGTTTGCGGTGGGCCGATTGCACATTCAAATCCGTCACCTTTGATCTATGGTTTCCAGATTATGCTGAAGCAAGCATACATCCAGATTCATTCGTCTGGTTGCTCTTCAGCAAGGACGGGGTAGATACCTCGCCGTAATCGTAATGCGGGCCGGACCTTCGGCGTGGCCGTAATGGCAGGAAGTCGTTCCGAGGGCGCCGCCTCGGGCTCCTGCCCCTTTCATGCATGTTATTGGCTTTTATGAAGCCGGACCAGCGGCGGGTCCGCTCGGCATGAGGGAGGAGAACGCAAATTCCTTATCCACTTTTTCCGCCAAGACTTTGCTCCTGCGGCGAATTGTATGCCAGGAAAGCGATGGCAATCCCAATTGATCAGCAATCGGCCTCAGTCGGCGCCTCACGCTGTTGTCCTGATCGATCGGCGTTCCGACGCTGGAGATGAGGACGTAATCTTCAGGGGCGGCGGAGAGTGACCTCCTGTTGATCTGCTCAAGAATCCTCAACATGGGCAAAGAGATTGGAAGATCTCTGATGCAATTTTCCTGCACGCCTTCCAGTCTGCCGCGGTACCAGCGTTTGCGCACGCAAATGGTTCTTGGCGGAATTCGCGTCCCATTTTCATTGATTTCCTCGTCGGCAAGGTTCACGTCTCTCCATTGGAGGCCGGAGATTTCCGCAGGGCTCATTCCGGTAAACAGACCGATTAGAGTGATCTCCCTCTCGGGGTATTGCATGATCCGGATGGCTTTAATCACCTGGGCCGGGGTTAATTTGATGGCTTTCTGAGACCGAAACTTGGGCGTTTTTACCAAATCGACAGGGTTTTCACCCGCAAAGTACTGACACTGAATAGCATGAGAAAAGATGGCGCCGATCAAATTGCGAATATAGCTGACGGTGCGGGCTGAATAACCGCGAGCGATGGCAGCAGATATCAATCGTTGAATATCGTCAGGTTGAACATCGCAAAATCTCATATTGCTCAGATATGGCAAGTCTGCAATGCTCTTCAGTTTTTTGTAATGTTTTTCAGGATTCGCCCCAAACAAGCGATCGACTTCGTCAGGTATCAGCACATGTTTCAACATTGCCCGGTAAAATGCCCGCGAAGACGTCTTGAAGGCGATGTACTCGGGGATGAATTTCGTTTCGACAAACGCGCCGATAGTGATCGGCGAAGATGGTGTAACACCCATCTGCCGCGTCTTCGGCAGTGGATCTAGCATTCCAGCCCAATTCGATTCTTCGCTTAAGCTGCCAACGGCACTGCTCGGCGACGAATCTTTCAACGGCGAGTTCAGATTGCCAGCTCGTGACACGTCTAGACTAGTTTTGCCGTTGTCCGAGTGCAATGCGGAGAACGGGTGCGCACTTTCCGTGACGTTATCGTGCGACATGCCCCATTGCCTTTCTTGAAGAATCGCGCTGATCAGCGGCAGCCGCTTCTTTCAAACCGCTGGTTCTGTCCCGGCTTGCTATTTGCTTGCGGACGTGCCACCAGTCCGAATGCAAATGCTATTCAACGATCAGCCCATCCGCGTGAAAGCGACCGATGACAATGTTTACGCGATCTCCCCGTTTTACGGTGAGGAGCGGATTTGAGAAGGCCATCCAATAGGACTTGCCCATTTCCGGCGTATTGTATTGTCGCAGCTGTCCAACCTTCTCCATGGTCGGGATGACGAGTCGAACATGAGCCGCCGGCGAGTCAAGAAATGCATCAAGTTTCTTGTCGTTGAATACGGTTGCTTTGCTCGGATCTTCGATGCGGTATGTAAAGCGGATTAACTCTCCGGACTCAACCGTCTTGACGCTGAGGGAATCGATACCCCAAACCGCCCCGTAGTACATGACAGCCCGCTTGGGAAAGTGGCTGGGGGCGTAGTGGCTTGCATGGGCAGGCGCAGATTTTGTTTGAGCTGAGGCGGGCGCTGCGGCCGGACTGGATTTGGCCGTAGGCGCCTGTGCAGTTGAGGAGATGGATTGAGGACTCAGTCGGGGAGTAATGAATCCGATGAGAAGAATTCCGGTCAGGAGAAATGCGGATTTGTGGTGAGCATTTCCAGCGTGAAAGATTGCTTCATGGCTTGTCATGTCGATCCCCATTCTGCTTGCAGTGCTGTGCATTTCGTTCTGAGCGTTATCTGTCTGAAAATGCCAATGCTGCTCGCGGTGGTTGCCGCGAGCAGCATCAACGTCTAGCTCAAAACTACCGTCATTGAGCTATCCCTGTAAGTACTCCCGTTTGCGGAGAACCGGTCGCGGTGTCGGTGAACGTAATGGCGCCGGTGTGAGTTCCCGCCGAAAGAACTCTACCGAACGTGGCCTGGACCGTGCAGCTTGCCCCGGGCGCCAGATTTGTCCCGGTGCAGTTGTCTGTACCTTTGCTCCAGGACCAGATCAGACCTGCTCCGGTGACTGCTACGTTTGTTACCGCGACATTTGAACTTCCGGCTGCGGCTGTGTTGGTTAACGTCACAGTCCCGGTACCTGTAAGGGTGCCGAGCGGTAGCGTGATGGTGAGCGGATTGGGCGTGACTGACACGGTTGCCCGTGCAGCTACACCGGTTCCAGTCAGCGTTACCGGCGTGGGCGTTACAGTCGCCCCCGTGAAAGCAACCGTCAGCGTTCTGCTGAAGGCTACCGCGGTTGCCGGCGCGAACTGCACCTTGATCGTGCAGGCAGCACCGACATTCAGGGTTGCCCCGCAGTTTGGAGCAGCGGCCGGGAACGTACCGGTCGTTACTCGCGTGAACGGCTGTGGTGTACCTCCACCGAAGGTAAATGTACCGCCGGCGAGAGGCGAGTTACCAGTGTTTGTTACGGTCAGGTTCAGGGGATTGCTGGTTGTGCCAGTCGCCCAGTTGCCGAACGCCAACGGGCTGGGGCTGACGCTTGCCGTGTGAGTTGCCGCGGCGCCGGTGCCGGTCAAGGAAACCGGCGAACCCGTTACTGCGACACTCCCGGTAATCGTAGCGGTCCCGCTTGCGGCTCCGGTTGCTGTTGGTGTGAAGGTTACATTGATGGTGCAGGTTGCAGTCGCAGCGAGGGTTGCGCCGCAGGTACCGCCCGCTCGCGCGAACGGCGCCGTTACAACAACGGTCAACCCGGTAAAGGTTGCGCCGCCAGCGTTCGACAGGGTCAGTGTCTGGGCTGCGCTCGCAACCCCAACCAACTGGCTGCCGAAATTGACTGTCGTCGGCGAAACGCTAACGATAGCAATGGTCGGAGGCTGGTACTCAATAGCTCCCACGTCAACGTTGTTTCCAGTCTGCTTGCGCGCATTGTTGTAGAAGTCGGTGCTCGGAGCGCTCGCATATGGATCGCCGGCTGTCGAGGGAATGTAGTTGATCGCCGAAGAAGGTGCTGTCAGTGACGGGTTGAAGGCGAACGAAGGACTGATGTCCGCCATGTTCAACGACAACGGCCCCCAGCGAAGGTTGATCCAGTTGTTCCCTTCATCGACCGTCGCCGACGGCTGGAGGGTGAACAGTGGCCCAGGAAGAGCGTTGGATTCGTTCGTTCCCGGAGGCACCTCCCAACCCGGTCCGCCTGATTCCACCGGAGTTCTGCCGCCATTGCAATATTGAGCGGTGAGATTCGGGTTGATGCCGACAAGGTTCGGCGCCGTGGTTATTGCTTCAGCCAGCGAGCCGGTATTGGTCAGGACCGAGTAAACCGGGGACAAAACGCCTCCGGATGCGTGGTTGCCGGGGCCCGTGTCTCCACGAACGCCGATGTCCCAGTAGGCGGCGTGGGTGTCATCGCAGGCGCCCGTGTGCGCCTGGGATGCTGCCGTCGGTGGGGTTCCCGACCCGGTGAAGAGCGGATCCAACATAGCAACCGTGTTCTGCTGGTTAGTGAAGCCGGTTCCCAGTTTGCCTACGCCAATCATCAGCGCGCGGTTGTTCCAGAACACATCGTTGTAGAGTTTCGGAACCGAGAAATACTTGCAGTTCGAGGTTGAGCCGGTCGAATTCGAACCATGGCCGGCCGGGCACTTAACTGGAGTGTTGGCGGGGAGCAAGGCTATGTTGGCCGCAAGCACAGCGCTGTTGGTCACGCTGACCAGGCCGGCTGGCTGCGGACATGATTGATTGCCGTTAAAGCAATTGTTGTTGCCGCCAGTCGGATTGGTTTGATCCGTGCTGGCTAATGGCGCAAACAACGTCTGGAACAGCACTCCCGAAGACGCCGTGGAGTTGTTGTTACTGACCGTGTTGTTGATCAGGTTGGTCGCCAGCGCATCGAGCATCGACACACCGCCTCCATCCCATCCGGCCACGTTGTTGGAGATGATGTTGTTGGTTACGTTCACGGAATTCCACCGTGTCGCGGTCTGGAATGCAGGCTGCGAAGTTGCATATGCCGATATGACCGGCCATTGAACAGCCACTGGAAAGCCCAGTACCACGGTTTGTCCGCCATCTGGGAAGTTGAGCACATCGTTTCCGTTGATGTGCTGCAACCTCAACCCGCCGCCGCTACCGGCATCAGCAGAGTTGCCCAGAATCAGGTTCGCGTTGATGACCAATCCAGGACCAGTTCCGTCGCTGGGCGTAATCGTCCCGGGGGCCGAGACGCAGTCTTTGTCTGTCGTCGTCGCGCACGGGGGATCCTGGTCAGGGGCGCCCATGACGAGCAGGCCGCCACCGTTGGTCACGATTGTGGGGTTTGTGCTTTGGTTGAACATGATGGTGTTGTGCTCGATGTCGCCATCGTAGGTAAACCCGATGTGTGCGACGCCGGCGCCGTCACCCGTGCTCATGTTGCCGCAGACCCAGTTGTAGTTGAACTTGTAGTAGTCGCTGCCGTTGCAGAAGGTGACGCCACCTGCTCCAGCCGGCGTCGACGAGAAGAGTTCGTCGCCGAGCGATGAGTTCTGCGTGACCGCGTTGTTATGGACATTCACGCCCATGTCAAAGCAGTACGGTAAAGCCATGTTCGTCGGCGCCAGGCCAGTGTTGGTAACGCACGAACCTGGAACGGCCGCGGTCGCGGCTCCGCCAACGAGGAAGGCATCCGGGTGTTCGCCCTGGCCGACGGTTATGCCGCCTGACAAGGTTCCCTGGTTGTTGTTTACCCGGTTGTTGGCAATTTGCAGATTGTGCCCCCAGCCGTGAACCAGGATGCCACCACCGCCCTGAGAGCTGTTCTTGACCGTCAGGCCATCAATGCTCGACGGGTTGCACAAGAAGTTGCTTGGGAACGGGTTCTTTGCCGTTGCAGTGTTGGCACCGCAACCGATGGTCGAGTTGGTTGTGCCGTTGAGCAACAGCGTTCCGGTTGGGAAGACGTCGGAAGCGAACGCCTGTGTCGGATCGGGGAACCAGACTCCCTTTGAGAGGACGGTGATGCCTGCACCTTCATAGGATCCCATGATGGTTGGTTCCGCCAATTGCTCGGCAAGGTTTCCGTTAAGAGTCGCATCCCAACCCACTGTGGCTTCAAGGGGCAGACGATCGACTGAAAACTTCATGTTCGCCGGGCAGGAGATTGGACTTGCCGGATCTGGATTGTACGGATTCGCACCGGAGATTGGCGTGCCATTTAACGCGAGTCCGAAGAGGCAAACAACACGCTGGCGCCATGGATTCAACTTGCCAGCCGGTTGTGTATTGGCATCAATGATGCTCGATGCCGCACCAACTCCCTGCAGGCGCACGGGCTTCCACATCAGCACCATTTCGCTGTAGGTGCCAGGAGGAACAATGATCAGATCGCCTGGTTTGGCGTTGTCGATGGCTTGCTGGATGGATCCGAAGCCAGACACTGTCAGCGGAGTGTTGCCGCTGACGCGGGTTGGCTGCTTGCCACCGATGGTGACCGTCACCGCATCGACGGACTGTTTGCCGTTGGCCGCGGTGATGACAAGCTGGCCGCATTGCGCCGTTGAGCCACCGAACTGCAACTGTTGCTGGATTGCGCAATTAGGCACGCCAGAGGGAACACTTCCGGTGATGGTGTTTGTGGACCATGCGACTGCCCTCATGGCCACGCCGCCGATTGTTGCGTACGGACAGACCGCATTGGACGAACTGCTGTTGCAGGAGTAAGTCAGTCCGCCCGTCAGGGTTGGGAACTTGGAGAAGTCTGTTGGCGCTGCGCCAAAGACGTAGTTGCGAGTTACCTTCTGTTGATTGAACGGTGCAGTACTCGCGGACGGTCCGGAGTAGTCGTAGTTATCGACTGGCTGACTACCGAGCGCATGGATCGTGATAGCGTGACCAGCCGCACTGACCCACGGACCTATTCCACCTCCTGCAACCGTTGTGGATGTATCGCCATCAACGTCGCTGATGGCAGGTGTGGTGTCTGGATACGCGCAGTCCGGGTTGTTGTAGTCCCCGGCAAACGCGGCCGTGGGCACAACCGGCGTATCGAAGTAACCGGTCTGGCCAGGCATGAAGGGCAGCTCATAGCAGAACTGGCTATAGCCGTCCTGGTAGAGCGGATCGGTGATCATGCCACCCTTGCCGTCAGGAACCGGTCCTGCATCATTCATACATCCGACCATCATTGTGGGTCCGTAACCGGTCGGATTCGGCGGGTTGACTTCCCACGTGGAATAGCTCAGTCCGTTGTATGCGCCCCAGCCATCGGTATACACGCGCTCGATTTCGTTCCCGGCCCAGTCCTTGAAGGAAACGGGCAGGTAGGCCGGACCGTACTTCTCGCCGAACTGCGGTGAGAACGGATCGAATTCGGCGGTGAAGTCGTCAGTAATGACGCCTGTGAAATGCGCGGCGGTGTGCGTCTCGGTGAAGATATAGAACTTCGCGAGAGCTGACGTCTGGTCGTCCAGGGTGACTTCTTTCCTGTCGCAAAGGTTACGCTTCGCACCAGCAAACGGAGCGACTTCCTGCGAGTCGGGGAAGAGGCTGATGAAGTCCGGTACGGTGCGCTCTGTGCCTACGCAAGGCCAGTAGGATTCCATGGATCCGGTGTCGGACTCGTGGCTCGGAAGAGTTGTCCTGCCCAGGTCATTTGTCGAATTTTGTGGATTGTTCGGGTTATAAGCGTCGGCCACGCTCGCCTGGTCGGGCAGGATAAAGATAGAAGCCAGCCCTCCAAACTGCTGAGTGACCGGGGCAATAAAATTGTCGCCGATGAGGATGTTCTTGTCTTCTTCCTTCACCAGTTCAAAGCCCGGAGGCACCACCACTTCAACGACATACTTTCCGACGGGCAACATGTTTTCCTTGTTGAAACGGAACGGGTCGCTCGAGTCGGGGTTCTTTTTGCAGATGGTGCAGTTTGTGCCCGCTGTGTTGCCGGTCACGGGGTCAATCGAAGTGACGCTCGGGAAGCTGTACATGCCGTCATAAGGCGCCGGCTGTAACTGGTTCCAGTTGTGCATGCCGTCATAGCACTTGAACTGAGAATCGTACGGCAACGCGTGCGCCGGAGCGCCGTTGGTGCTGTTATAGAGATCCAGCCATTGGGGTTGATCCTTCAACGTAAACCAGAAGTAAGGATCTGCCAGCAGGGTCGAGTCGGTTCCCTGTCCAGGGCAGCTCATGTTGGGAATCCCTATCCCACCCGCAGGCAGCGATGCGACTGCGGTAGCGCCTGAGCCCGCGCCACCGATTGTAACGGTCGGTGCGCCGGTATAGCCCGTGCCTTCGTTGGTCAGGTTGATTGCGGTAACGACACCGCTGCTGCTGACGACGGCGGTTCCCGTAGCGCCGGAGCCGCCACCGCCGGTTATGGTGACTGGTGTCGAAGCGGAGTAGCCCGTGCCTCCGTTGCTAACAGTGATGGCTCCGATTCCCCGATTAATGCTTCTGACTCCCTGCGCCCAATCGTCAAAGCTGGTGGTCTCTGTGTGATCAACAAGCGTAAGGGTCTTGGTCACGCCATCGGCGGCAAGCCCTTCCTGGTATAGATTGATCCGCACGTGCGGAACCAGCGGTTCCCAGCTGGTTTGGAGAAGCAACCGCGGATCATCGAACGGCCGCGTTGAGGCGTAGACGACATGTCCATGAATGCCCCCGTTCTCGCCGGCAGCGTATGGCTTCTTGCCGAACTCGAGGAAGGAGTTCTGACCTGAGTATCCCTGCCATCCGTAGGAGGTAACCGATGGCGGATCGATTCGGCCGGTAGAACTCGTCGCGGAGCTTGGGAAAGCCAGTGTCCCGGTCGAAGTGAGCGCGTTCGCAATCGAGAAACCTGAGCAATCGGCATTCGTGCAATACACAGATCCGGGCACCGACAGGTCCGGCGGAAGCGGATTGGGCTCGAAAGTGTTTGCCAGATTCTGGGCAATGGCGGAGTTTCCGCACGGCTTGGATGAGCCGTTTGGATCCAAAGGCAAACCGGCGCATGCCTGTCCGCCTGGCGAACTGCCGTCGACCGGGCCGCCCGAGTCATAGACTACGTGGGTGCCCGTGTTCTTGTAGCGGGTGGAGTCGGTCTCGACCACGTACCAGTTGAACAGCGGGAAGACTTCATTGAAGCCCGCATAGCCGTTCAGGTCAGTGTTATTGAAGTTGGAGAAGCTGCCGTCGCGGAAGCGAATGTTGGTTGGAACCAAGGCCAGGCCTGGTTCGGTATCGTTGCCCTGGGCATCCTTGTTGGAGACGCCGTCGCCATTCGAGTCAAAGAAGGTGCGGGTGTAGATATTCGCCTGCCACTGGTGAACCGCCACTTCTCCCATGTCTACCGGAGTCGAGTTATTGGCCACAATAACCGGCGTGGTGATACCGTCAACCACCTGGTCATTCCATTGATCGAAGGTCGTGATCTTCCAGTTGCCTGGAGGAACACCGGTGAAATCAAAGTTTCCTTGATCGTCGCACTTCACGAAGCCAAAGTCCGCGCCATCCGGATCGCCAATGCTGACATAGCACTGTGTGAAAGAGTAAGAGTCGTGCGTCCCGCTGCCGTAGAGCCGCTCGTCTGGCGTGCGGCTCATGCGTGCGGTAGTGACGTGCCCTTTCACTTCACCGGGGCAAGGGTTCGTGTTAGTCGACGTGGGGGCACACATCGAAGTACGACGGTCATTGATGATCTTTGGATTTGCGAAACCAATTGTCACATGATATCCAGCCGGACCGAATTCCTGGAAATAGCCCGGCTCGCCAATGCGCATAAACGAATCGTGTGCTTTCTGGCCGTCCAGCGTGTTCGTTTGCAGCCACTCTTCACCGCGCCCGATCCGGTCGGCGCCAGGGTTCGCGACCACGCCGTATCTACCTTGATAGAGGTTCTTCACCACCGCCTGGCCAGCGAGCGGTGATAGCGTCTTGCCATCGGACTCGTACGTGGGACAAGTGACAATCATGCCGACAATACCGTTCTGGCTGCTGTCGCCGCCTTCGGACGTAGCCGTAACCTGAGTTGAGATCGGGCATGCGTCCTTCCCGGTAGTCGGATCGATGGTCCCCGCCAGACTGTTGCTCAACGGCATGTTGAACATGTCATAGGTGGGTGTGCCGGTTGCATCGCCTGTGCCGCCCGCGTCGTCTTGAAGCGTAATCTGGAAGCCCCCCAGACCGGGTTCGTCGGGTGAGAGCACGTCGATTCCGCCGCCCGCGTCATGCTCGCCGTTGAGGGGATAATCGTCCTCGAATACGAACACTGACAGCGTTGCCGGCGGGTAGGGGCTTGGCACCGAATACACTGTCACGGATTGCTGTCCCTTCGCGATAGGAGCGCCGCCCATGCCATGTCCGCAACTTCCGGCTGCGACGCCTGAAACGGAGCAGTCAGGCGGGCCGGCGTAGCCTGCGATGAACGGTTGCGCCGCATCGCCAGGCAAAACGGAGATGTAGTAGCGTTTGTTGGGATCGAGGCAATTCGTGGTGGGCGGGGTGGTTTGGACGGTAGCCCCCGGGCAAGCTCCTACTTCGCTCGGCATTGTGGTTATCGGTGCAGGCACAGTGGCCCCACCGACAGTTTGGCTGGCCGCACAGGAGAGAGACCCGGTGCATCCGGTCGCGATCACCGGCATGTAGCTGGTGTGGAAGTTTGTGCCAAAATTCGGCACAGCTCCGCCCGGAAGAAGCGGACAGCCTGACGGCGGCGGGTTCCCCGTGCACTTCGGGTCGCTGAAGAATGTGCGGTCTTCTTCGATAATCCACCGATAGTCGCTGATCGGCGTCTTTTTGTCCGCCCCGTCAAGAACCGTTACGTTCAGGTTGCTCGGCGCGGGGAAATTCAATGTAACGGTGGCCGCTGCGGGGGCGTCGGTTCCCTGCGAGTTTTGTGCCTTGAAGGTGAACGTGTATGGTCCCGAGGTACCGGCAGACGCTGTGAACGCGCCGTTGGAATCAACCTGCAGAGTCAGACCGGAAACATGGGTGATGCTCGCGGCGTCCACCTTGAGCGGATACCCAGCAGCATCTGCGCAGCCTGAGAGCACTCCGGGAGCACTGATTTTCAAACTGTGAGCCAGGCTCGAGGTGAAGGTAGAGTTGCCGCAGGAAATGCCCGAAGCATTTTCCTTCGACTCAGGACCCAGTGTCACAGTGGCGCACGCCGATGCTCCGCCATTGGCGCAATACTTAAAGCCGTCCGAGCCGCTCCAGGAGCTGCTCGCAATGTATTTGAAGGTACCATCCAAATTAAGGGACAGCGTACCTTGAGTGGGAGCGACGGTTACCCGCACGCCAAAGACGTTCACGTCGTTCGCGATAACGCCCTTGCCGGGATCAGACACATCCAGGGCCTGGCCGGCGATCACGGCATTATAGATGTCAGGATTGGCGGTCGGCACCCCGAATCCGGGAGACGCGGGCATCCCCGCCCCGTTGACGCCGATGTATGCGACCATTCCGGAATCACGAACAGTTGCGTTGCCCGAAAGACTCAACTGGCGGTCGAAGATAGGCAAGGCCGATTTGCCGCTGGCAGGTACGTTGATCATTACGTCGTAGGTCTTGCCGGGCGCCATGAAGACTTCACTTTGCACGCGCGGAATTCCAGGCAGGGGGTTTCCGTCTTCCGCTATCAGCGAGAAACCACCGGGAGGGGGTGTGCTTTTCCCAATCGTTGATCCCACGATGGACGGCACGTGCATGTGTACGCCAGCGTTGACAAGGCGCACCAGCACATTTCCCGCGACCTGGGATGTGGCTGTACCCGGGACTGCCGGGAAGAGAGAATTTGCGTTGACCGTTTTGTCGAACGCGACACCGTTGACAAGGTAGTAGAGCGGCGTGTAATTCACCACGGGTGGGTAGCATGCAGCAGCGGGCCCAGCGCTACTTTGGCAGTGTGCGAGGCCATTCGGCTGGAGTTGCAGAGCTGCGACCGCTTTGGCACCGGTGCCATCGCCAGTTATCGTAACCGTTGGAGCGACAGCATAGTTGCCGGCGTTATTGGTTGAGACATCGTTGCTAATGTCGATCGCCGTTACTTGTTTATAGGTTGGACTTGTCGGATCGTTATCAATAACTACGGTTCCGCTTGCAGTCGGCGACCCGGAACTGAAACTTACCGTGGCGTGAGTGTACCCCTGTCCTCCGCTCGTCACCGCAATGGAAGCCACCGGCCCACCGAGATAGGTTCCATACGTGGCGCCTTCGAGGAATCCCACTGTCCTGACGGCCGCATCCACCGCACGGTTCTGGAGGGGGTCGATTTCGCTCAGGATCAGGGGGACTTCTGCGTTATAGGCCACACCGGGATAAGCGGTTCCCGCGGTGCTTCCACTCGGAGCCGCGGTGACGACGACCATACCAATCAAGCCCATCGTGGCTTGAATGGATGGGTGCGTTCCGGACTCAAGCAGATATGTGCCTGGCCGAGGCGCGGTCCAGGTAAGCATTGCCTGCTTACCCACACGCGCTTCCGTCGCGAACGATTGCACACGGCTTCCCTGCGCAGGCGGCGTGAAGACCGCACCATTCGCAATCGGCCAAGTCGCTCCCTGGTTGTCGTGGGTGGGGCTCGGCGTCGACGTGGCGGAATTTCCGAGCCCGCCGCCCAACTGCCCCACAATCACAATCGATGTGGGAATATTGTTGGGCGTGGAGCTGCCAGTGGGAGTGAACGAAAGGTTGTTGGTTAGGTTGATCTGCAGGCTCTGGCCGCTCGGCACCGTGATGATTACCGGAGACCAGTTGCCGCTGGCGTGGGGGTTCGCCGCCGCGCAGGCTGCCAAGGTTCCGGCGGGTTGAGTCGAGTCGCAGGTATAGCCCCACATTGGCACACTTGAACCATCCGGCATCATTGCGTTGGCTGGTCCCGCGGTCAGATTTACCTGCAGTTGGGCGCCCGCAACTCCCGCACCAAGTAGGAGAACAGTTGCTCCGTGCACAGCTGTCTTGAGAATCGATTTCAGAGAGTTGATTCGCATTTCCGTTCTCCTCACTAGTTGGATTCATCAATCGCGATTTCCCGGGAATCGACGAGCATCATCATCATCATTCCGCCGGGAAACGCGTTATTCGTCGTGATTTCGCGCTCGTTGTGGGAGTGCCACATAAAGGCAAAACCGGCCTCTCCCGATGGGGAGTTCGCGATTGTGCCCGAGGGCGGTGTGGTGCCGGTGGCCCCGACTGCACGGGTGGTCGCGTCAGGTCCAAGGTAGGGACTCCCTCCATACCACGCGCCGTTGGTGAAAATGTTCGGATCCGGCAATGTCGCCGGTCCGCCACCCGGCACATCACCGAACGGTGCTACCTCGAGCGGCTTGTTGTGGTCCGCACACCACTCGAAGTAGTTGATCGCGGTGGGTGCGCTCGTGTTGTAGCCGTTCGCGTCAGGTGTGCACGGAAGCAGGGCAGTGGCACTGCCAGATTTTGGGTTATGTCCGTACATATCCCAGTTGAGACCTCTGCCAGTGAAGTAGAAGATTCCATCCATGGCCTGGCCCGGAGTCGTGGTTGTGGTGAAGAGGGGAGGGCCTGCGAGGAGCGTCGGGTCGCTTTGACTGAGGATCAGGTTGCCATCGCGCGCGAGAATGCGCACATGGTTGGCATGCTCGTGGAACGGATGTTGCCATCGGCCCTGGCCGATAATTCGCAACAGCACCAGCTCTCCGGGGTGGAGGTGAGGATTGCCATTGTAAGGCTGATGAGGATACTGGATCGCATAGTTGGGGTCCATGTCATCGGGCATGGAGCGCCCGTTGATCATGAAGTAGGCCGGGTGATAGGGCTCAGTCGGAACCTGAAGACTGCATCCAGCCGTTCCTGCCACGCAACCTCTCGTGGCATTCACCTGCGCCAGGGCTTGTTCATGAATGTTCGGATCCATCTCCGAGAACTGGAAGAGATACTCGCGGTCATAGCAGGTCGAGGCGTGGTCATAAGCGGAATCGGCAAGGCGGAAGTCGTTTTCACCCCAGTGATGTTCCGCAGTCAGATTCGATGCGTGCAACCCGGTGGTGCAAGCGGAGGGAACGCTCTTGGGCAGCACGATCAGTGCGCCGTACATACCCATCTCAATCTGCAGGTCGCCTTGAGTCCCGCTGTAATACGAGTGAGTTCCCGGTGTTGAGGCGACAAACGTGTAACTGACCGCGCATCCATTGGTTGCTTCAGTCGTCAATAACCCCTGTTGAACGGCACTTGTTGACGTGCACGAGGCAGACGGCTGGGTGGATGCGGCCGCGGCCGTGACCGCAAAGCCTGGAAACAAGATGGAGGTGTTGCCGGCCGCTGTTGGTAGACCGTTGATCAGGTTCACCGTGACCTGATCGCCTTCAGTCACGATCAGAGTTGGGCCCGGAACCTGCATTGAGTTGCAGAATGTGTTTGCCATCGCCGCCGGTGCGTAACCACTGGGCTGATTGTTTGGGTCACACCCATAGCCCCATGAGTAGATCGCCTCGCCGTCCGGTTGGCTGAGATAAGCTGGCTGCGCCGTCAGGTTAAAGACGGGGGTCGCCGAGTTGCCCGTGATGCCCGGAGCTGCAGCATGAGCCGTCGCCGCGAGCGACACCACTGCAAGAGTCACAAGCAGCAGTTTTGTCATCGAAAACGCGAATCTTGTCATCATCGGCTTCATCGTTGCTCTCCTAGTTGATGTGAACTTCAGTCATCAGCCCGCCGAAGTTCTCGGCGTCGTTGGCCAGGTGGTCGAGGTTGGGGGTGTAGAGATAGAACACCTGACCGCCCGAGTATTTGCTTGTATCGCTTGCATCGAGAATCACGTCGAGCGATTCGCCCCCGCCAAGCGTGATCGAGTTGGTGTTGTAGTACATGTTGTTGCCGGCCTGGTCGCGAAGCAGCTTCGCGTTGTACCCAACCACCGTCATTGGAATTCCCAGCGAGGCCAGGGTCTGATATTCCGTCACATCGAGATCGGAGATGCGCAGAAGCGCTTTCTTGCCCGCGGGTATGTTGATGATCGAGGGCAGAGGCTGTGAGAAGTGCGAGGCACCATCGGCCGACTGCGTCTGAAGGGGATTGGGGTTGACCGTGTCGGGGTAGCTGCGCCCGTTCAGCAGGAAGTACTTGTCCTTCATATCGGCAAATCCTTCGGGATTGAAGGTCATGCCGACAAAGTGAAAGTTCGGGTCGAATCCGTGAATCTGGATGGGGTATTCAACGTCGTAATACGTCGAGCCGTCCCCGTCGTTATAGGCATAGCCACCGGTCCCTCCATTAAGGACGGTCGCTTGACCATTTGCCCCCGTGTTGACCTTCGGCAAGGGATTCGAGCACAGAATGTCGTTCGCGGAATCGCACTTCGTCCTTAGATCTCCCTGCTGCAATTGAAGTGATGCATAAAGGTTCCCGGAAACGCGATCCTGGCGCGGACGCACATAGAGCTGACCCACCATGCCCATCTGGAGGTGTTCCGGCGGAGTGATGTGGCAGTGGTAGAAGTAGGTCCCTGCATCCGGCGCAAGGTAGTAATAGGTGAAGCTGCCGCCTATGTTGATGGCGACGGATGCATCCGGCACGCCATCGTAGAACGAGGACGCGTTGGGATACCCGTGAAAGTGGATCGTGTGCTGTTCGAACAGATCCGGGCGCATAATCATGCCGACGTTCGTGAGCGTGAGGAAGAACTCGTCGTCCTCATCGATCGCCATCAACGGGGCAGGAATGTTGCCATTCATCACGCCGATGTCCATGATCTGGCGTGGATCCACGTGCCCATCGATTGGCGCGCCTATTCTCCCCAGACCGTTATTCGCGTCCACGTCCGGGACCTGGCCAATTGCGCCGTTGTAACCGAATGTTCCGCCGCCATCCAATGTGGTTGCCGGGTCGCCGGGACTCAGATTGGCCGGATTCGATGTGGAACTTGTAATCCCGTTGGCCGCAAGCGTACCGGGATACGTGTCATTGAAGACTTTCGGGAATTCGGTGCCGGGCCGCCCCTTGTAGATATCCGCCAGACCGGACAACGGGCCGAATGAAAACATGTAGGTCTGCGTGCCATCGCCCATCGTTGCGTAGCCATCGCCTCCGGAAATTTGCTGGCACTTGATAGCCCCATTCGCACCCGGGCCCATGTAGGGCGGCTCGGAGTTATTGTCGGTGTTCGGGTGCGTGATGGTGCTGGTGGGGCACTGAACCCTGAACGACTGTGCGCTTGCAGACCTTGCCGCAAATAAGCTGAGCGCCACAACAACGGGAATCATGCACGCGTTCTTAGTCAACATGCGACCTCCTCCTCCTACCGGCGGTGCCACCTATGAAACGAATTTGGCGTAGCGCCGTCCTCATGCCCGCTCAGTATTGGCCGGGACGACATTGGGCTTTCTTGCTCAAAGTCAAGCCCGCGCGGTGCACTTAAGTAATTAGCAGAGATCTAACAAACTTTACGTTTTCTATGAATTAGCTAGTTATTGTTAAATTTTTTACAACTAAGCCGTCGAGATAAAAATGCGCGCTAGCTTGTAACTTAAATACCCGACTCGATGCGAATACGTGGGCGATGGGCACGGAAACAAGGAAAGAAATTGAGAGGTGGGAGCTGGTCGGGCTCGATCCGAAAGATAGTGCCTCAGGAAGAAACCCGGGGCCGTACCGGCAATACGCTTTATCAATCCCTAACGGCATTCTTCTATACGGTCCGCCGGACTGCGGCAAGACCTACATAGCGCGTCAGCTCGCACAGGAACTGGGCCACTATTTCGTTGAGGTCATTCCATCTGAAGTGAGATTACCCCCGGCAGATCCGGGGGCTTCATTTGGTGAGCCGCTCAAAGCGGCTTAAGCGGGGTCGCTAACGCGGCCCCGGTTGAGTTGGGCCACCTTATCGGCGGCTTGTTATCGCCACATGTTCAACTGATCCAGACGTTTGTCTTCCTGCTCCTGGTTGCGAATGTAATCCCGAATCGTGATCTCATCGCGGCCAACCGTTGATATGAAATATCCCCGTGCCCAGAAACTCTGCCCAGCATAGTTTTGCTTCTGCTCCCCGTACACTCGCGCCAAGTGAATCGCACTGTTGCCCTTGATGAAACCCACCACCGACGACACAGAATCCCTACCGCACGATGGTATTTGTTGCGGCAGCGACAGGGTTACGTCGAGGAGAGTTTATCGGTCTCAAATGGGCAGACATTGACTTTGAGAAGAAGGAAATTCTCCAGTGCCGTTCAGTCGTCAATCAAAACATTGGCAAGCTGAAGACTGTGGCATCGGGGAAGCCCGTTGCACTGGACGCAGACCTTGCAATTGCTCTGACTAACCTGCAATCGGTCTCACAATTCAACCAACCCAGTGATTGGGTGTTTGCAAGTCCAGCATCAGGCGGTAAGAAACCGTACTGGCCTGATATGGCACTCAATCGTCATGTGCGCCCGCTGCTGTGAAGTTGGGCATTAAGAAGCGGATTGGATGGCATACGTTCCGCCACATCTACGCAACGCTACTCAAATCCAGCGGGGCGGATGTGAAGGTTGTGCAGGACTCGCTTCGCCATGCAAATGCACGGATCACAATGGAGCTTTACACACAGGCAATGACTCAGGACAAGCGGACCGCCCAAACCAAGGTAGTCCAAATGATGCTCCCTAAACCGACTCAAAATGAAGTCCTCCCAACGGATGAAATTTGGGCAACTGCCTAGTTGTTCCTTGCTGTTCCCACGGAACAAGATAAGAAGGCTTCAATAACCCGCTAAGTTGTTGATTTTTTGGCGCTGCAGGATTCGAACTTATTTGTAACTGCTGATAGATGAACATATTACTGAGCTGCAGCTTACATCTACCCCCGTATCTACCCCCTTTTAAGCTGCTGTGTCCAGACTTGTCTATGGGGGTCCATGACAGTCCGTGTGCTCAAAGTGCGCCGCTGAGCCAGCGCAGCTGGCGGCGGTGTATTTGTGGCTGGTGTCCGTGCCATTGGTGGCACGGAGCTTGGCCGTCACCGAAGGACAGGGATGCGAATACCGGCATGATATGTGGTGCGCATCCGCTCCGTCCCCAGCCCGTCACCAATCATGTAAAACTCGAATCGTCAGTCAAACGTTTTTTCAACAACATGCAGGTCAGCGGATGACACTTTAGACCATGCAAAGCAGCCTGAAACCGATAAAAAGAGCGCAGATAGAGCGCGTTTTCGCGGCTTCCGTGCTGTAGGTTTCCCGCCAATCGGAGCGGAAGAAACGGACTCACCGCCGCGCTAAACTAACAATCTGCTGGTACAAAAGATCGGGCAGGCCATCCTCTATCGTGGACTCCAAATGTGGGCTGGCCTTCTGTGGAGGCTAAAGATCTCAGACTGGCAACACTCAAAGGAGCCTGTCCGTAACCTTTTAATTGGAACACCAGGCAAGAGCAAATTGTCTGGCCTTCCTCGCTCCCGCGAGAGTCGGTATCATTTCCTAACCAGACTAAGCCGGAAGTCTGACAAAGGCCTCAACTAAATGAAGGGACGGCGATCCAGCACGAGTTTGAGCGGCCAATCTGTAATGACTTCGCTTGAGCCAAGAAATTGTTGTGCCTCGGCGGCAATGCTGATGGCTGCTGTCAGCGAATGGACTCCTTCATTTTTGGAGAAAGTTGCTTTTCGACCTTCGAGACTGAAAACATCCTGCTCAAGAACCTTCAGAATACGGCGCACACTGCTGCGTACATCCTCAATACGATGCGGACAGTAACGCGTGGTGCGCATCATCAGGTAAATTGCGTCGAGCGTCATCCAGAGGTGGTTGCTTGGCGACCAATAACCGTCGGGACGCTGCAACCCGAGGACACTATCAATGCGCTTTTCAGGATATGGCATCTGGCGATTAAAGAATTGATAAAGAAAACTGTAGTGAAATGTGCCGCCAACCTGGTCGATATCTCCGGCAGGCGGTTTGTCTCGACCCATCATGCCGTTGTTTGGATCAAAGAGACTGTCGCAGGTGGCAAAATATTCGGCAAACCAACTCGTCGAATGAAGTTCCGGAACAAGAACGTAGATCGAACCGACTCCGGCGCCCTTATGGCTGTCTGAATATACCCCCGTTCGCCAGTTCAGTGAATTGAGATAGGCGCCAATGTGAGAGTACGTGGCATCCATTTTTACCGGGAACTTGGGCGTCAGATCAAGTAGCTGCATCGCTGCGAGAGCAAACGCTGTATTATGCTGCGGCGAGAGCGTTGCTGGATCCTTTTCCCGAAACCATCCGGTGACTGGACTCTGAAACAGTTCGAAGGCATCGGCCCATTCAGCGCAAGCAAGCGCCGACGGATGGAGCGCGTTGATTGTGCAGAGAATGCAGGCCATGTCAGCGACACCGTAAAGCGCGGGCGTCGTTTGTCCAAGTTGGCGTGGGTACCGGCCGGCGCCGCCGGCTAGCCGAAGAGAAGGCTCAAAATCATCGAGAATCCACTTCGCAAATCCCCGCAGGTCGCAGGTCAATGGTTCCGCTTTGCCGATGTGACCCGATGCGGAGGCCACAGCCGATTGCGCACTCGCAGTTTTCGGTGCTTTTGACAACCTGACTTGGCCCACCTGTGCTCATCTCATTTGGCCCACCCTTGGTTAATGATTCTCTGCTAGACAGCGGGTGAGCGTCGTTGCTGCCGGAGCGGAGACCTGCGCTGTCCGCAGGACAGCGCGTTTAGGTCGTAGCGGAGGCAGCAACGACGGCGTCGCCGCTTCGGCCCCCTTTCTTCTTGCGCACCTCCAGAGTTCGGCGAAACCGATATGAATCTGTTCCGGTCTCGATGATGTGTGCGCGATCGGTGATCCGGTCCAGCAGGGCTTTGCATAGCCTGGGGTTTGGAAACACCTGCGTCCACTCCGAGAACGGCAAGTTGGTGGTCAGGATCAGCGTGGCGCGTTCGGCCCGGTCGGCGATGACCTGGAAGAGGAACTCGGCGCCGATCTCGGCCAGCGGAACATAGCCGACTTCATCGAGGGCGATCACGTCGTAGCGCATCCATTTCGCCAGCACGCGGCGCACTGCGTTCTGTTGTTGCGCCTCGACCAGTTCGTTGACCAGGTTGGCGGCGGTAGTGAAGCGCACTCGCCGCTTCTGGCGGCAGGCCGCCACGCATAGCCCGGTGGCCAGATGCGTCTTGCCGGTGCCGCACTCGCCCATCAGCACCACCGGCTCGGCGCGTTCGATGTAGCCGCCCTCGGCCAGTTCGCGGATCTTGGGTGCAGGGATATGCGGCGCCTGGTTGAAGTCAAACTCCTCCAGCGTCTTGATGCGCGGCAGTCGCGCATCATGCATGCGTCCCATGCACTGCGTGGCGGTCGCGCTCCTCGGCTTCCATAGCCAGCAGTGCTTCCAGGTAGCCGATATGGTTGCGCTTTTCCTTGATGGCTTGCTCGGCCAGCGGAACGAAGTTGGCGCCGATCACCGGAACGCGCAGCGCCTTGCAGTACTGCTTTACGCTGGCATGTTCCAGGGCATCCGTGGCTTGCTTCATCGCGCCACCTCCGCCGTTTCGTTCAGCAGCAGGTCGTAATCGATCATCACTGGCAGCGGACGCTCATAGCGTTCCAGTTGGCTCAAAGCGAGACGTGCCACAGGCGCGTGCCTCAGTTGTCCCGCGGCCAGAAGATGGAGCACGGCCGCGGCGTCGGTGCAGCCGATATCCAGTGCTTGCGCGACGGCTTGCTTCAGCTTCTCCCATCCGTGCCGACTGCCGTGCTGCAACAACTCGATCATGGTTCGCGTACCGGCCTGCTTGCCCTCCCGGACCTCCAGGCTCCGCCACAGTCGGTCGAAGGTCTCTGGCCAGTGGCCGTTCTGACGCCACTGCTGCAAAGGCCGAGAACCGGCCAGCGCACCCGGCTTGCGTTCGAATATGTCGAGGTAGTGTTCCAGATCCAGCACCTGTTCGTAGCGGCCGAAGCTGCGTTCATGCCGCGCCACCATCCGCCGTTCATGCCATATCTCAACATAGGCCGGAAGCAGCCGCGCTCGAACGCGTGTGCCTGGCCTGACCGGCGTCGAATACCAGTTGGTGCGGACCTTGACGCAGCTCTTGCCATCCACAGTCGGAAAGCTGGTCTCTGCCAGCTCGAAGCCTTCTTCGGCGAGCTGCAGCAGGTGCGGCCGCTCGATCTCCATCGCCGCACCCACTGCAAACTCCTTGCCTGCGATCCTTCGCTGACGATCCTGTCTGCAGCCGTCGAGAAGGTGCGCGTTCAACTCTGCCAGGTCCTTCACTCTCGGGACCGGAACAAGATGGTTGCGCCGGAAGTAGCCTACTTCGCCTTCCACGCCACCCTTCTCGTTGCCGCGGGCCGGGTTGCAGAACTCTGTCTTAAAACCCCAGTGCGAACGAAACGCGATCAGCCGTTCCGTCTCTTCGCGCTGGTGGCCGCGCAGAATCTTCTTCACCGCACTCTTCAGGTTGTCGTAGCGCAGAAGACCGAAGACGCCGCCGAAGTGATGGAATGCAAGCTCGTGCGCCTCAAGAAAGGCCTGCTGCGTGGCGTGGTAGTAGGCCACATGAAACGCTCCGCCACTGGCCATCGAACGCATCGAGAAGCAGTAGACCTTGCGCATCTCGCCGCCCATCTCCGCCATCGCCTCGTACCAGTCAACCTGGCCTTCCATGCCCCAGTCGTAGACTTGCGGAACGAATGTCTCTCGCCGCATCCGACCCAGCTCGCCCCTGCGCCGCTGCACATATCTGCGCACTGTTGCCTCGCCAACCCTGGCCTGCGGACGCTCCTCGCGAATCCGCTGCCATATCCGTCGCGCTGTGTGCCTCTGCTTCTTCGGCGCCCGTTCGTCGGCAGTCAGTATCCCGTCAATGAAGTCCGTCACCGGCCCCAGACTCGGGCAGCTTCGAACCGGCTGCTTGCGCTCCGGCGGCGTTGCGCACGCCAGAGCCTGCCGCACCATCCGCCGATGAACTCCAAGCTTCTTCGACACGCCCTGAATCGTCCCCGTCCCATGCGTGTACTCCCGTCGGATCTCTTCAAAAAGCTCCACCTTCGTTCTCCTGTCCATCGGTCTCCCTGTCGGCTCCGCCGACAGGGTACCCGATCAGTGAGTGAAGGTGGGCCAAATCAAACGAGCACAAGTGGGCCAATTCAGAGTAGCGAAATCATTCGGAATGGCGTAGAGCGCGGCAAGCCCACCTGCACCTCGTGCACACAACCGCAAGAATTCGCTACGGGAGTAACGCGCAGTATTGCAAGTTTCTAACATCATATGATCTCCATTAACTCGTGCTTCGATGTTATAGATAAATTCAAAGACTGCGCCACACGCCTAGCTTGATCCTCTCTGCTTGAATGATTTACGCCTGCTTCTTTTCGCTGAACATTTGGTTAACATATTCGATGCTTCTCACATCGGGAACGTGCACCGATTCAGGCCGCGGTTCCAATCGCTGAGCAAATGCGGAACTTGAGCGGTGCTTCGAGCTTCTCCAGTCTTTCATGATTCGTGCAATACATCGGCAAGCCAAGTTCTGGCGTCTGACTGACATTGAATCGGCCAGACGGGGCCTCGCACCTAGTCAAAGGTGAATCTTGATGGCTGCTCGAAGCACCCGGCCACTGTTCGCAGTGGTGATCTGGCCGAACGATTGTTGCGCTAAAGTCAAACTCAGATTGTACGTAGTGCGCGTCTGAAAGATCGCGACTCTCGGTTACCGCATCTCTTTGAATGAACGTCAGCGCCGCGGCAATTTCTTGAGCCTCTCCCGAACAATGTAATCGGCAGGCGACGTCTGGTACCGCGCACCTGTGACGCTAGTTCGTATCGATCTCCAATTGCTTACCTTCCTCAAGGTCACTGTGATTGACAAAGTAGCCGTCCATTTTCTTACCTGCATAGGTAATGCGGCTGATCCGCAACCCCGAATTCTTCTTTAGAATTGTCAGCGTCTTGCCCTCATTCAACTTGAACCTGACCTTCTGGAAAAGCGGCACGGTCACAATGTAATTGGGGTCCGCGGGAGAATAGGGATAGAGACCGATAGCGTTAAACACATACCATGCCGACATCTCTCCGGCATCGTCCATTCCAGACAAAGCCAAGCCATCCTCGCCCATCCCGTAGAAGCGATTCATAATGGTATTCAAGAGCGCCTGCGATTTTTCTTGCTTGCCGACAAAGTAATAGAGATATACGAAACCGTGATCCGGCTGGTTTCCCTGGCAGTATTGCCCGATGAACGAGTTGACGTTCTCAGCAATGTAATTGGGATTCCACGGGATGGTAAAAAGCAAATCGAGATGATTTTCGAAATCGGCCTTGCTCTTGTAGAGGCTAATTAGTCCCCCCGTATCGTGCGGCGCAAAAAAAGACGACTCCCATGCGTTGGCCTCGCGGTACATGTATTCGTAATAAGGATATTCGGGATTAAAGTTCTTCACCCAGTCGCCGTTTTCCAGGCGGCCGCGCATCAGTTCGGTCGAGGGATCGAACATGTTCTTATAGTTTTTCGAGCGCTTCATCAGCATGTCGAAATTTGTTTGGTCCCCTAACTCCTTGGCCAGCAACGCGACGGAATAATCATCGTAAGCGTATTCGAGCGTCTTGGTGACACCCGCCTTTCCCTTTGTCTCCACTACGGGATGGGCCACATCGGGATCAGAGATGAATCCCTTTTGCATATACTCGCGAATATAGGGCCGGGTGCCTCCCTCTACCGTGGCATTTCGCAATAGCAGGCGGTAGGCGCTATTGATGTCATATCCCCGCAATCCTCGCAGATAGGAGCCGGCTATAAAAGCCGAAGCGTGATCTCCGTGGAAGAATGTCGGAATGAATCCCGTCTTTTCACCCCGGTCAATAAGCGATCGAATCACATCGACCGTTACATTGGGCGAGACCATGCCAAGCAGGACAAGCTTATTCCGGTAAGTGTCCCACAGAGAAGGCAGAGTATAGTATTGAAAATCTCCCTTGACGACAGAGCCATTCGTGTCGACATATTCGCCATTTACATCACTCCTCAGCGCCGGCCAAAGGAAAGAACGATACAGGCAAGAGTAGAAGATCTCTTTTTGCCGTTCAGTCCCCCCCGACACCTGAATCTTGGACAACAGCTTTTCCCAGGTTGCAGAAGCTTTAGCCCTCACTGTCTCGAAGCTCTTGTCGCCGATTTCCTTCTCAAGATTCTCCTTCGCGTTCTCGGCGCTGACGAAGGACAGTCCAATCTTGATCTCCACTGGCGTACTGCCATCGACGAAGTCGACCACCGGCAGGTCGGTTGGTCCCTTCAGCATTTCAGTGCTCTTGATCTTGTAGTTGGAAACGGCATAGAAGAATACTTTCTCGCTCGCCACTTGATAGCCCTTGAAGGCGTTATCTCCGTCCCGCTCAAACTTCCAGTCTCTGATTCGTTCGTTTGAGACAGCGAGGTTCACGATCAGTTTCTTGGGCTCGGTGTTGTCTCTATAAATGTAGCGGTGGTATCCGGCTCGCAGAGTTGAAGTCAACTCGACATTGATGCCGTACCGCTCCAGAAACACCTGATAATAGCCGGGATGCGAGGACTCGTCCGTATGGCTGAATGTTGAAGCAAAATCGTTCGGATTCACAGCGCCGCTCACCGGAAGTAGAGGGATATTGCATAGGTTCCAGTGGCCCTTGTTAGTGTGGGCGAATGCATAGATCTTCGGATTCTCGAATTCGTAGCCCGCGCCACTGCCAAATTTTGTGATTGGGCTCAATTGCACCATGGCATTGGGTACGGATGCGCCCGGAAAAACAAGTCCAGCCCATACCCGCCACGGCGGCTTAAACCCGATATCCGCGGGATCGGTCAATGGCGCTGTCCCCAGCAGGGTGTTGACGTAGTCTACTGGTCTCTTTTGGGCTTGAAATGGAACGGAAACTGACATCAAAAGCAGAATCAAAATAGCAAGCTGATTTTTCATTAGAGTGTCGGCTCCTCCTTCGTTGAAGTTGAGGCAAATGAGACAATGTTGTCATTTATATAGCGTGCTTTACATCAGTCAGCTCACTTTGCACAATCCACGCAGATTTGATTCGTCATTTTTCCCCTGCGAGTCGTACGTCAATGGGGTATATCGGGAGAGACGGAACCTCACATATTCCATTTCACTTTTGGTGTCCGCCGGTGCGATCTGGAAGCGCACAGACTGCGTTCGGAATTGCGGCGAATTCCCGCCGAGGAGTTGTTGAGTTGCCAGCCGAGATCCATCTTTGTTCTCTCATTCCGAAAGCGAGTCCGTTTGTATTCGTTCATCTGATGGGGCCAAAATGAACATCCTCTGGAGCCGAAGGGGTATCCAGAAATTGGATTGTTGTTGCCGGACCGAGGTCCGCCGGAGGATTCCAGGATTGGAGAATCCACACGACCCGCTTCTCAGGAGTTATTTCGATGGCCTGGAAACTTCCAGGTGCATTTTTGGGTGATTTGTCCCATTCATTCACCCAGTTATTGATAACCGTGTCGCCGTTCGGCAACCTCCATGCTTGCTGTAGGCTCGCAAAGGGGTACTGGGATAGGTCGGCTGGACTGACACTCCAGACGGAATCGCCACGTCGCGTGACCTCGCGTACGCCTTGCCTGTCTGTGATCAGCACGTTTCCATTGGGAAGAGGCGTCACGCCCCAGGGGCCTTCCGCGGGAAATGACCACAGCTCATTTCCGTTGAAATCATATTCAACTACCTTGTTCAGATCCATGTGAGCCACCATAAGTGTTCCCCGGTCAGTCAGCCGCGCATGACGAAACTGCCCATGCGTGCTTGCCGGACGCCTCACCGCCAAGGTGATTTCTCTCTCGGTCACATTGGTAACGATATTGACCACCCGCACTACGGCCTGATCGCCATTCTGAATATACAAAACGTGATCTAGTCCTATGGGCACAGCGGTATGCACTTCGTACCCGGCGGGGGCGTCATATTCCCATATCACTTTCTTATCAGGCGTAATCTCGGTGACCCCAAACTGATGGGTAAAGAGGATATTGCCATTTGAAAGCATCACAGCATCGCTGATTTCGCCTCTTCCGGTCGGGTCGTCGTAGGTCCAGACAACCTTCCCATGCCGCACGATGAAGATCTTGCGGTCGTGCGATTCGCCAGCATACATAAAATCGTGTTCGGCAAGTCCCGGGTCAGGCCTTTGCGCAGACACGGGAGGGTTGGTGCTGCTCTCAGTCTGGGCGCTAGCCGCACAGCCCATGGCGAGGAGACAAGCGAGTAACAAAGTTTGTAGACGCATTCCCCCTGACTCCCTTCGAGCTTGTTTTAGGCGAAGTTTCCATCGCGGTAGATGAGACCGGTCAAGCGCAGCAGATAATTTTACCGATCACGGCAATTTTCCAAAATACAGACTCATGTGGCCCTTGTACTCCCCTTTGCCAATCGCGGGCTGTCCCATGGGACCCATCGATATCGGATCACCGAACTTGTTGCCGATCGCCGGGATGGCGTTCAGAAAGGAAATCGATGCCAGCGGGAACGGTACGGTAACTGTCCCGAGCAAGCTCAGAGGCGGTACTCTCGGCGTAAACATCTGCACGTAGACCGGAGAATCGAGGTGCTCCTGGTCCAGCATCGCGGTGATCGGACCTTCGCTGGTATTGAGCTGCAGCCATCGCACACCTGAGTAGAACCCCTTGAAGATGGGATAGTCGAAGTGCTCTCCTGGCTTGAGGTAGTCAGGATCGCCTACGACGGAGTTGTTATAGGGCCTGTTCCAGACGTCGAGAATACCGCCGGCGAGTCGATCCTGGTATACCGGCGCAGGGCCTTCGCCGAGAAATCGCATGCCCTTCACATCGGCTTCAGGATAGTCGAATCCGACGCCGAAGTACTCCTGCGGGCCACTGATGGCGTAGGCGTAATCAATGGTTAACCAACCGCTAGGCCTGAGACGGTAAGTGATGGACTTCATTGGCCCATCAAAGGCTGCGGAGACGACCAGATCGCCGGCATCGATCGCATGAGTCAATGAAATCAGCTTTGAATCCGGTGCGATCGCAGGTGGTGGGGTTGGTGGAGGTGGCGGAGATGTCGGGCTTTGCCTGCGAGCACGAGCAGGCCGCGGCCCCATTGCCACGACACGAGGACCATTGGTCAGAGAGAATGAATTGCCCTGGCGGGAGACAGAGACCAGGAGACCGGTCGTCTTGCTAATTTGCAACGAGAGATCGCCCGCTGTTGCGGTGAGTGTATTACCGGTCTCGGCCACGGCAGGCTTTGCTTGGTCGACAGGCTGCTCTATCTGGTTCAGTCTGGTGTCGAGTCCGTTGATGGGCCAGACATAGGTCCAAATCAAGCGACCGTTCGGATCCTTGATGATGAGTCGAACCCCATCTGCGGCTTTCTTTCCTCTCTCGTCCATGAGAGAAGCGGGCGGCCCCCAGCCGTCCCAGTTTGCCGTCGCCCCTGGCTGCAGCGAGCGGCCGTGATCGCTTCGCGAAGCCAGCACCAACGAACCGGAAGCTGCGTCCTTGGGTCGGCGAAAGGCGATTGTCTGCCATTGAAAAGTGCATTGGTCTGCGTTGAGGAAGCTGTAACGGTTTGTCACCGTGTACGAATGCAAGCCGCTGTCAGACTTACTTACGACGATTGGCGACCAAAGCTGCTTGACTGTATTGAAGCTCGCTTCATGCTCGCGATACGGACCGAGGATGCCATCGGGGGCCTTATTGCCTTCTGAGTCGAGAATGCCGCCTTCGTCCGTACGTTTTACGTCTTCATCCACAAACGACCAGACGATTCCCCCGGCACCGGCCTTGCTCTTGAGAATGGCATCCCAGTAGTCCTGCATACCTGCTCCAGCGCCGCCGTCGTAGAGACCGTGAAGCATCTCGGTGGGGAAAAAGACTGGGTCGGCCGCTAGTTTCTGCAGCAACGTGTCGTACGTAGGATAGTGCTTCGTATCCGCGATGCCCGGTGGATAGGCCGCCCAAGGATGCAGGACAGTGCGGTTCTGCGGGTCGTACTTTGCGAAGTCGCCGTCGAGATCGAAGTTAAACCCGCCTTCATTGCCGTTGTCCCAGAAGATTACTGATGGATGGTTTGCATCGTGCTCGACCATCTCCTTGACCAGTTTCCTGCCGATGTCGGTGTCGTAATTGGCCTGCCAACCAGTGAGTTCATCGAAGACATACAGGCCAAGTTCATCGCAGGCATCGAGGAAATGGCTGTCCGGGGGATAGTGGCTCGACCGGACTGCATTGCCGTTCATCTCCTGAATGAGATTGATGTCCTCTATCGAGATCTGCTTGGATAGCGTTCGGCCGGAGTCCGGCCAGAAAGAATGACGGGCAAAGCCCTTGAGGAAGACGCGATGGCCGTTGACGAACAAACCGTGTCCAGGGCGCAGTTCAATGGTGCGAAATCCGAACTTCTGATGGACTGTGTGCACGACGGTATCGCCTAACTTTAGCCGCACTTCGAGTTGGTAAAGGTTGGGCGTTTCGGCGCTCCACAACCGCGGGTTGTCGATGCTGCCGGCGAGGTGCGCCACTCCATTCACCGAGATGTTCTTCGCGGTTACCGGAGCGCCGACAGGCTCGCCCTTCAAATCGAGCACGCGCATCTCGACATATCCTGCAGAATCGGACCGAGCTGGTTCGCGAACATCGGTGAGGGCTACATCCACTTTGAGCGCGCCCTCAGCTGTGGCATCGATGGCTATATGGTCGATGAATGTCTTCGGCACGGCCTCTAGATAAACAGGCCGAAAGATACCGCCGTAGTTCCAGTAATCGCCCCGGCGTTCCGCGTGATTAACGGACTCATTCGCCGACTCATCGTCGACGTCCACCTGAATTTCATTCTGCTGGCCGGCCGGCTTGAGGAGACGAGTGACGTCGTATTTGAAGGCGTAGTAGCCGCCCTGATGCATAGGACCAGCGGATTGGCCGTTGATCGTGACCCGGGTGTCGGTCATGACGCCTTCAAAATCGATGAAGACTGCTTTGTCCCGCCAGGTTGCGGGAGTAGTAAACATGCGCTTGTAGATCCCATGGACGCGAACGCTAGACCAGCCGCCTGGGGGAGTGACTCTGCCATACGTATAGATCCCGAATCTCTGCAGTTCCCAATTCGACGGAACACCGATCGTGGACCACTTATTGGCGTTTTGGCCGTTGTTGCACATGAATTGCCACTGAACCGCGTCGTCTTTGCCTAGGCCGGATAGATACTGATACTGAGTTCCAGTCTCCGCAGCGTTCGCTAGCGAAGCCAGAAGAAGACACAGGAAAGCAGCATAGCGAATCAGCAAATTCATCACACCCCCCAAGGGTTGTAAATCTCAAAGGAAAGTTGGTGACAAGCGAAGCGCCAAGTTCCAAACACAATCTTGCCGTCGCTAAGCGGCGCCAATACTTCCGCGCCTGAAGAGCAAGGCCTTGCACGATCCAACAAGAAAGTATCCCCCAACTTGACCGCTTCCACCTGAGTCGCCGGACACTAAATATTTAAGCAATTATCGACACCCATGGCTTTCCTCCTCTTTTAGGTTCTTCCGCAAGCGGTGCCGAGATTGATCGATCGGTCGCTCGAAAATCATTTCGCTTGCGCATGGCGCTGATTTGCATTTCGAATTGCCGATGCGCTTCTCGGAAAGCGGTACATAACTTTCTGCGCATTCGCGGGCCGATTCAGTTCGAAAATACCGCGGCCAATTCATCTCATAAAGCAGATGACGACCGATGCTACATCCTATCTGACATCGTTGTCAATTTTATTCTTTTCCTGTATTCTTCTCTGGTCTGAACATCACTGATCAAGCTAGTCTTGACTGTTGATCTGTCGACCTTCAATGAAATCACCGCAGCGTTAAGCATCTTTTGGGGTTCTTATTTACCAATAGATTAGCGGAAGAGAGATGTATGAACCGTAGGCAGTTCACGATCGGAAC
Source organism: uncultured Acidobacteriaceae bacterium (assembly GCA_963820245.1). Classification (GTDB taxonomy): domain Bacteria; phylum Acidobacteriota; class Terriglobia; order Terriglobales; family Acidobacteriaceae; genus Telmatobacter. The sequence continues at coordinate 149,619 of CAWFZC010000018.1, forward strand.
ATTGGCGGTCTTGGCAAGCGGGGCCGGGGAGCAGAATGGCTCTGCCAACTCAGTCGTTCAGTCCAGCTCGGCCCTCCTAAAAGCAAATGAAATGGGCTTCCCTCGCGTCCCGCTTCCGACTGGGCGCCCCCGTGAGGGCCAGCGTGCCTTTGTCAGTGCTGCAGTGGAAGATGTCATAGTCGAAGTCAAACGCAAGATTCGGAACCCGCAGCTCGTCAAGCTATTTGAAAATTGCTATCCAAATACGCTCGATACGACAGTACAGCTCTCAGTAAAGGGCGGGAAACCCGACACATTTATCGTAACGGGCGATATTGCTGCGATGTGGTTGCGCGATTCCACCGCTCAGGTGCTGCCATATGTTCATCTCGCACCGAAGGATGAGAAACTGCAGTTGCTTTTTAGAGGGCTCATTCACCGACAGGCAAACTGCATACTTCTGGATTCCTACGCGAACGCGTTCTATGCAACTATGAAAACGGGCGACTTCGCCACGGACGTAACCGAGATGCGTCCCGGCATACACGAACGCAAATGGGAGATCGATTCCCTTTGCTACCCTATACGACTTGCATATTATTACTGGAGCGTCACCGGCGACTCTGAACCTCTGGACGAGAACTGGCAAAAGGCTGCGCGGCGAATCGTTGACACCTTCCGCGAACAGCAGCGCCTCAAGAACGATGGTCCGTATCGTTTTCAGAGACTCACTGAGATGTTCTACGATAATTCGCCCAACCGCGGGCTCGGCAATCCGACACGAAAAATCGGCCTGATACACTCGGCTTTTCGTCCATCAGATGACGCCTGTCTGTTTCCGTTTCTCATTCCCTCGAATTTGTTTGCGATGGTTTCATTGCGCCAACTCCAGGATATTTCGGTGAAGGTATTCCGGGACCGGGATTTGGCGGGCGATGCCGGGCGGCTGGCAGACCAGTTGAATTCCGCAATCGCCGACCATGCCATCGTGAATCACGCCGTGCACGGCAACATTTACGCATTTGAAGTCGATGGCTTCGGAAACGCTCTGATGATGGACGACGCCAACGCGCCAAGTCTGCTTTCTCTACCCTATCTAGGCTGCTGCGAACTCGAAGACCCTACGTACCAACGCACCCGAGCTTTCGCCCTCAGCAATAGCAATCCTTACTTCACTCGGGGTGTGGCAGAGGGAATTGGAAGTCCGCATGTAGGTCCAGGGAAAATATGGCCCCTCTCAATCCTCATGCGTGCTTTGACAACCCATGATTCAAACGAGATTTCGAGCTGTTTGCGAATGCTGCTGGACACGACCGCCGGAACCGGCTTCATGCACGAGTCCTTCGATGCCAACAATCCAAGCATTTACACGCGCCCGTGGTTCGCATGGTGCAATTCTCTTTTCGGCGAGCTTGTAGTCCGTGTCGCAGCCTCTCATCCAAAGATTTTGGAAATGATCTGAAGGCAACTGTGCGTTGAATATTGCCTGCGCAGTGAATTGGCGGATCGATTCATTCGACTGGGGGGTCGTTGAGCTAGGGAAGTTTCGTGCTCAACAGACATCCTATTTACTTCATCGAAAAGGTGAAGGTCGGTGAATGCGGCAACGGACGCCCGCTGCTGAAAATCGCGACGGCTCAATCCCGGACTGAAAATTGAAGGCTCAAAATTCATAAGACTTATCCCCGTTGAGTCTAAGAGTTCAGCTGTTCCCTGTCTCGGTACACCGCCATTTGACCCCGGAAAATTGGATTCATTTGCCGTCCCAGCGAAATCGGTCGCAAAACGGGCCGGAGAAACCGCAATGGGTAATGGCATGCACGGTGACTGTCGTAGTTCTTCTCGCCACTTCCTGGATTGCACATTCTTCACCGAGATGGATACTGGGACGGATGACACCGTTGTCAGAATGGGAATTTGAGGTGTACACTTTCCCTCGGTTCATTCGGAAGCCTGATAGCGTGCTCACGAGCAACTAACAGGCTATCTCTCGGATCGGGCCGATTATGCCCTGGTGAAACCATGACACAATTGTCGCGTCGCAGTCTATTGAAGACGGGCTTTGCAGTATCCGCTGGTCTGATTGGCACCGAAAGTGTCCCTTTCCTTTCGAAGGCAGAAGCTTCGCTACCAGTCTCACAAATCTCTCCGGGGTTGTCGGCTCCCAATGCGGATGCCGAGGAGCCGGCTTCTCCGCGTGAGCAGTTGCTGCTCGATTTCGGTTGGCGTTTTCACTTCGGAAATGCAAACGAAGCCGCAGAAGACTTCCGCTTTGGGGCCCCGGATCGTGAGGGAACCTTCGCAAAGGCCGGCCAGGATTGGCTGCACAACCCAACCGATCCACCGCTGCAGCACAGTTTCGACGACAGCGCATGGCGTGTCATCGACCTTCCGCACGACTGGGCGTTGGAGTTGCCCTATGTCCCAGCGCAGGAACCTGATTTGAAAGCTCACGCCGCGCACGGCGGGAAACCGCTGGGACGCGAATATCCAGCGACGAGCATTGGCTGGTACGAGCGGACCTTCAATGTTCCGGCCGAAGACGAAGGTTTACGCCTCTCACTGGACTTCGACGGCATATTTCGCGATTCCACTGTCTTTTTCAACGGATTCTACGTAGGTAGAAACCTAAGCGGCTATGCCCCCTTCAGCTTCGATGTGACAGATTACGTAAAATACGGTGGCCAGAACGTGGTGACGGTCCGCGTAGATGCCACGCTGAATGAGGGTTGGTACTATGAGGGCGCCGGAATCTATCGTCACACATGGCTCACAAAAACGCATCCATTGCACATCGCCAAGTGGGGCACTTTTGTACGGAGCCAGATACAGGAAACGGACGCGGTTGTTTCGATTGAGACCGAGATCCTGAACGACAGTGCGAAGGGAGCCAGCGGTCTCGTGATTTCGCGTCTACTGGGTCCCGACGGGGAACTCGTTGCTACGGCGCCTGCGAAGCCGTTTGAAATTTCCGCCTGGGAAAGCCGGACGGTGAAGGCGCAGGTTTCGGTCGCGCGGCCGAAGTTGTGGTCGATTGAAGAGCCGCGGTTGTATCGCGTGGTCACGCACATTGAAAGTGATGGGAAGACGATCGACCATGGAGGGACACCATTCGGCATCCGTTCGATACGGTTCGACCCCAATCGCGGGTTTTTCTTGAATGGGAAACCGGTCAAGATCAAAGGCACCTGCAATCACCAGGATTATGCCGGAGTCGGCATTGCAGTTCCGGATCGTATTCATGCGGATCGTGTGGCTGCGCTGAAGGCCATGGGCTCGAATGCCTGGCGCACAGCGCACAATCCGGTAGCGCCGGAACTGCTGGATGCCTGCGACCGGCTCGGAATGATGGTGATGTGCGAAACGCGCATGATGGCTTCTACTCCGGAGGGGCTAAGCCAACTGGAGAGCATGATTCGCCGCGATCGAAACCATCCCAGCGTAATCATTTGGTCGTTGGCGAACGAGGAGTATTTCTACCAGGGGACCCCGACTGGCGCGCGTATTGTCTCCAGCATGAAGCGTCTGGCGAAGAAGCTGGACCCGACCCGGCCCGTGACAGCCGCGATGAATGGCAGTTGGGTAAAGGGCGGAGTTTCAGATGTCGTGGATGTTCAAGGGTTCAATTATCTGAATGGCGGACGGCCTGGAGAGAAGTCTGAAGAGTCGGCGCCGTCGGCCGACATCGACAAATTCCATGTCGAGTTTCCAGATCTGCCCACGGTGGGCACCGAACAGGCAAGCGACCAAAGCGCACGCGGCATTTATGTAACCGACCCCGAGCGGGGTTACAAGGGCCTTTTCGACGCGAAAAGCTCCGGTCATCCGCTAGCGATTGAGACATGGTGGAAGATGTTTGCTGAACGCCCCTTTGTATCTGGCGGATTCACATGGTCAGGTTTCGATTATCGTGGAGAGCCGAGTTACGACAGAGTATCGGTCAGTTCGCAATGCGGCATCTTCGATCTCTGCGGATTCCGGAAGGATATCTTCTACTACTACAAGTCGTGGTGGGGACCTGAACCAGTTCTGCATGTCTTCCCGCACTGGAATTGGAGTGGAAGCGAAGGCAAGGACGTGGCGGTGTTCTGCTTCTCGAATTTGGACAGCGTTGAACTATTTGTAAACGGAAAGAGTGCCGGCTCCAAGGTTGTTGCTCGCGATTCGCATGTCAGTTGGAAGGTGCCGTACGCGCCGGGGGCGATCGAGGTTCGCGGGACGAAGGACGGCCGGGTCGTGTTGACCGATCGTCGCGAGACAACCGGCACAGCGGCGAAACTGGTGCTGCGGCCAGACCGTACCAGCATTGCCTCGGATGGCGAGGATGTTACGGGCATTGTGGTTGAGGTGCAGGATTCCGCCGGTCGCGTTGTGCCGACAGCCTGCAATCCAGTGAACTTCCAACTCACCGGTGCGGGAAAAATCCTTGGCGTCGGAAATGGCGATTCAAGCAGCCGCGAACCCGATAGGCCGGCCGCTCCGAACTCCGCAGTGCGCAACGCATTTAACGGCTTATGCCTCGCCATTGTGCAGGCCGCGAAAGAGGCGGGCACAATTCAGTTGGAAGCCAAGGCCGATGGGCTGCAATCTGCCAAGGTCGCAATAAAGGTTGAGGCGGCGAAATCAAGGCCAGCCGTCGAATAGATGGCACTTGCCACTGGTCCGGAGTTTTCGCAATCGCGGCATTCAAACGCACAGAGTTTCGCCGCTACCGCGCTGAAGCACAGGTCAGCAAGTTGCTGCTGTACGATGCCGTGATTGCGAATACATTCTCCGCGGCCCAGAAAAGGGATCCCGGTTCTCTAAATAACTATTGCGACTATGAGGGATGGTAGGCGCTAGCCTGGATCGATGGCTACGACACAACCTGCGATCCGCGCTACCTGGCGTTGGCCGAAACAATTTATGCGACCGCGGATACTGCCGATGCAAATGCGTGCGCTGAATCAAGTCGGAGCCGCAGAAGGGACGACCATCGCAAATACTTCAGCGTGCAGGAACAAATCGCATTTGGGCAACGCCAACACTTGTTATCCTGCAGATGTAAACTGCGATGCACCTTGTTGCAGGAAGATTTACTTAAAAGAATAACGTCCAGTTCACGATCAGGTTCAGCGCGCTCGGAACGTGCGGACTGATGGCCGGTCCGAACCCATAGCCCGACCCCAGACTCACGTAGTCGCCCCGCGCTATCCGAAGTGAATAGCTCCCGGTAAGTGTGGTCCCTGCCCGCCACACGCCTTTGCCCTGCGATACAAGATTATTGGTGAATACGTTGCTGTACCCGGTCCGCGATGCCACCACGGATAGCACATCCCTCGGTCGCGACCGAAACGGCGCCTTCTTGTATATCCTTGCTTCGTAATACCGCGCGTACTGATTTTTCGATTGCGGCGCTGCCATGAATGATCCACCTGCGTAAATGCCCCGTTCCGGGTGTTCCTTGTCTGACTGAATCAATTGTTCATCCATCAGCGTATAGGCACAAAAGTTACCTGCCTCCTGCCGCCCGGTTGCCTTGTTCCAATAGTGCGATGCGTTCTCGATGTACCCGGCGCGGAACCATGCTTGGCGCGCATCTTTGCTAGCGGCATGCATGTAGCCACCCTCGTTGATGAGCACCATCTTGTCCCCATAGGGGATAAACCTGAATCCGCTGTGATTGCGCGCCACCTCGGAAGGCCCTCCCTTTGGATCAATACTTCGTTGCGCAGCGGACTTGATGTAGGTGTTTTTCGGTCCGCGAATTCGCAAGTTGAATGAAGGTGCTGTCAGCGGAAAATACGACATGCCCGCTTCGTAGGGCAATACTGCATAAACTCCCTGCGTGCCCGTTGCGGTCGAGCCTCCTACATACAGCCCCACAAAGTTCATGTTGTTGGCGATGTACCCAACCTTTACCTCGACACGATCCTCTCCGAATTCCTTGTAGAAATACAGAGCCCAAAGCTGGAGCGACTTTGGTCCTGCCGCCTCCCAGCTTGCCCATTTCCAGTCCCCACCCAAGTACAACTGCGCGTGCGACAAGTGCAATCCGCTCAAATCCCAAGCCAGAATCGGCTGCACATACGAGCTTTCAAATGGCCGCTGTCCAGTGTAGACTTGCGCGTCGGCAGCCACCGGTCCGTCTAACGTGTTCTGTGTGTATTGCATTCCTGTGATCACACGAAAAGCCAGGCCCCTCCGAAGCATTCCCTGCCGAAACTCTGAATTGAGATCGATGAGACTATCCGAAAACGCCGGCATGGAAGCCTCGCCTCCCAGATAATTCAGATCCTCAATGGATCGCTGCGCAGCAACCGGAGCGTCGGGCGGTTGCGGATTTACATCCCTGGGTTGCGCGCGGCTCTTCATCCCGGCGCAAAGCAACAGCGTGCCTATGAGAATTGCCCCCACCGCAGGTTTTAGTCTTTTCTGCATTTCTGGGGATGTCCGATTCACCGGCCAGACTCGGGCTGTTGAGCCTTCGGCGTAAAGTTGAAGGTATCCGCTTTCTGCGAAGGAAGAACATCATAAAGCGGGAGGTCTGGCTTCACCTGCGGGCATTCTTCGGAAACTGAAATCGCCAGGATGCAAATGTCTTTGTTGGAGGGCAGCTTGATGAAGCTGGCTCCGGCTGGCCGGTCGATTGCATAGCCCACCACATAAAGCATCGGCTGCTTACCCAAATTGAGCTTTTCATAATCTTGCGCACTGGATAGGACTGACACCGTCAAAGCCGATAGGAGTAAGTTCAAAACCCTAGTTGACACTTTCATGAGATCTCCGAAGCTGTGTCGATGATAGCAACGCACGTTCTCCTTTGTTGCAAACCGATTCGAGCGTAGGTCAATCGCTCCGCTTACAAATCGACGAAAGCTCTCGCCTCAAGTTGTCGTCGATAAAGATCCACTCTTTACAGGAGATGGAGGCACATTGAAGCGAAGATCCTCGGCACCGCGTCGACTTGAAACGGCGGCTTTCGCTCAGGACCGATGGCGCGTGCTCGCCGACAAGATTTAGGCAAAGAGCAAGTTTACAGTAAGCCTGGGTTTTTGACAACGATGTCAACTGCGATCAGTTACGGCTCTCTGGAACCGCGCTTCCGATGGTAGACAGTACTAAAGAAGGACTCTGTGGTTAATCGGAGCCCGATTCGCCTTTGCGCCTGTCCCGAGCCGCTATCTTATCTAACCGTGCCAGGACTGCAGCCACACGATTCGCGCAGTATCAGTTCTGTTGGCAAGATGATGGAGCGCGCCCGTCCAGTGAATTCGCCTTTTATCCGTTCAAACAGAAGACGCGCAGACTCGTACCCGAACGCCTCGGTAGGCTGGCGAACCGCCGATATCGTCGGCGTCATCGTGTCTGCGAGATCAAAATCGTCGAATGACAAAAACGCAACATCCTTAATCAAACACTTATGAAGCTGTTTTAGTCCGCGAAGTGTCGACATCGTGCAGACCCAATTCATGCATATGACCGCATCCGCACGATTTCCATCAAATAGAGCATCTCTGATCCAACTGGGCGTAATCATACCCTCATGGTCAGCAATGCCGGTCCGCGCTTCTACCCCAGCGGCTTGCATTGCATCTCTATAGCCAGCGATCCGTTGCGATGTCGTATGCAGATGAGGGAGGATTCCAAGAGCTACAATTCTTCGATAACCATGGGAGAGTAGATGTTGGACGGCGTTCTCGGAACTGCGCCGATTGTCAATCATCACAGAATCGAAGGCACTCTTATGAATCGGTTGGTCTAAGGTAATAACGTTAAGTCCCGCCGGAATAAGATCGGCAAAGTTGCTTCGCGGAGTTCCAATAGGAGAAATTACTAACCCGTCGACCTGGCGCCGGATTAGGTTCTCAACCGCAGATCGTTCCACATCGGGATTCCCACCCGAGCTTGCCAGGACGACCATAAAACCATTTGCACTTGCAACCCTCGCAACAGCTTTTACGGCCGACGAGACAAAAGGATCGGAAAGATTCTTCACTATTATCCCGATGGTAGTGGACCTGCGCGATTTCAATCCGCGTGCTAGTTCGTTCGGTTGATATCCTAGACGTGCCATGGCTGTGCGAACTCTTGCGGCGGTTTTTGAACTAACCGAAGATTCTTCGTTCAGAACTCGCGATGCCGTCTTGATTGAAACCGTCGCCTTACGCGCGACATCGGCAAGTGTAATCGGATTGTGCCTTTTCTTCGTAACCATTGGAGATCGCCGCTAAAGGCAAGGAGGCTGGAACATACCGATTATACCTTCCGATTTTGATCAGAAGTCTGAAGGCGAAACTTGCCCACACACCACTGCCTTCGCTTGGATGGAGCTCGGACGCATACTGAAAGCGACGGTTATCGTCGCGAAGCTCTGAATACGGCTCTCACCAGCCGCGAATCCCGCCAAGACTGAAGCATCACGCTAGCCACGGCCCGCAGTATACGGTGACCGATATCGGGACCCGAGAGGATGCGCTCAGCCCCGGATGGCCGGAAAATGTAATAACGCCATTTGTGGGGCCGGACTAACAGCCGCAGGACTGCCGAATGATCAATTTCGCAGGCAAAATGACTGCCCGGAAGTTCTCATGATTGCCCTTCAATCGCTCAAACAGCAACCGGGCTGCTTCGTGGCCGAGCAGTCCAGCAGGCTGCTGCACGACAGAAAGTCCAGGGGTCAACATGTCGGCCAAATCAAAATCATCAAAAGAAAATAGAGGGATGTCTCTACCTGCAGCTTTTTGCAATTTTCCCAAACCGCGGAGGGTGAGCATAGTACAAACCCAGTTCAGAGTGAAGACGGCGTCAGCATGATGATTGCGAAAGACCTCCTTTTCGAGCCATTCTGCAGTGAGCGAGCTCTCGTGTTCAACCACGCATACTCTTGGTGAAAGAGACGCTGCTTTCATCGCCGCCTTGTAGCCCGCAATTCGTTCTCTGCACGTGTACAAGTGCGGGCGTGCACCAATGGCAACAATCCTTCGCAGACCGTGGGCCACGAGATGTTCGGCCGCTTCTTGCGCACTTCGCCGATTGGTCACGGTGACGGAGTCGACTTCGACATTGCGGACCAATTGATCGAAAGTGACAACATGGACCCCTGCCGGAACGATATCGCTGAATGAATCCTTTCTACTATCAGCTGGTGCGATCACCAACCCATCTATTTGCCGACCTACCAAGGTCTGAATCTCAGATCGCTCGATTTCTACATCTCCGCCCGTGCTCGCTAAGATCACTACGGATCCGTTCTGCCGCGCGACTTCCTGAACCGCATGCACAGCGTTAGCTGTGAACGGATCGGACAGATTAGGCACAATCATCCCAATCGCTGAAGATCGTTGTGCTTTCAATCCGCGCGCCAACGCGTTCGGCCTATAATCGAGGTGCTCTATGGCCTTCCGGACGCGAATCGCTTTCTCGTCGCTGACGTTGTCAGAATTATTTAATACCCGTGACGCTGTCTTCAACGATACGCCGGCGGCCCGGGCAACATCTGAAAGCCTAGGGACCGTACACTTCTTGATAGCCATTCTCTTCCAGTCTCGTTACAGAACAGCAGTGGAATCTGTTCGATTGTAAACTCCCGCTGCAGCGAGAGAACCAAGAGTTCCGCCCCGCGTCTCAGGATACCAACGCCAAATCACACCCATCTGCAGAGCCATCATCAGAGCAAAAAGATAAAATATTCCCGCAGACGAGGCATGTTGCATAGTTGGAGCAACTAGCACCAGAATAGCATTCGCAATCCAGAGCACAGACGCCCCGTACCCTTGCCCCGCTGCACGGATTCCGGGCGGAAAAAGCTCGCTCAAATACACCCATACAACCGTTCCCTGAGAGAACGCGAAGAATGCATTGTAGAAAACAAGAATCAACAAGTACAACGGCGGCCTATAGTGGTATGGAAGCAGAACTCCCAGGGAAACGAGGCAAATCGCCATTCCAGCCGAACCAATATATAAAAGGGGTTTGCGACCCGCTCGGTCGATATAAGCCATTCCGAGTGCGGTGGTCACGAGGCTCAGACAAGAGATCAGGACCGTATACGTATGACCGGTGGCAAGGCTGACGCCCGCGCTCGAAAGGATATCGAGCATATACAGCAGTACTATATTCACTCCGGAAAGCTGATTGAAAACTGCAATGCTCGTTGCCAGCAGAATTAATCGTAGGTTTCTTTTGTAAAACAGCCGCTGATGATCCGCAACTTTACGGACTACGGTGGAAGCAGGGTTGAGGCTGCGTTCGCTTGCTTTTGTTCCTGCCGCAAACCTTGGTCCCCTTCGAGGCATCCACCAGACCAGAAACAGCGTCACTGTAGCAGGCACAGCTCCCGACCCTAAGCACCATCGCCAGACTGCCCCTTGTGCATCGAGACGAGCGAACAGCGCTCCTAAAGCGAACGCCACCACCACTCCTGCGCCGACTTGTAGCTGAAACATGCCGACGAATCGACCGCGAAGCTCAATTGGCGCGAGTTCAGCAAGATAGAGTGGGCAGCCTACCGTAAAGCCTCCGATCGCCATTCCGCACAGGAACCTCACTAAAAGAATGAATAGCCATTCTGACGGAGCCGGAAGAGTGGCGCCAACAGCTCCAAGCGCGTAGAGCATTGCGCATCCCGCGATTAACCTTCGGCGACCGACCCAGTCTGCCCACCGGCCGGCCATTAGAGAGCCACAGACGGTTCCCCATAAGGAGAACGAAATAGTAATGCCGAAGACAGCCGGCGACAAGTGAAATTGGCTTCGAAGATTTTGCGTCGCCGAGGAGATCGCTCCCAAGTCGTAGCCGAAAATGAATCCACCTAGCGAAACGGCAAATGCTTCCGCGACCGAATGCTTGTTCAGATTAGCCACCTCAGTGCAAGAAGTTCGAAGATATTGGCAACTTTGCCCTTTATCCTATCTCCATATATCTGTACAGCGGTGCATCGGCATCGGTGTTCGATTCAAGCGCGCCGCGTAGAACACCTGCAACAACAGCGCCTGCAGAATGTATTTCGGAGTGATCGACGGACGCCCCGAATCCGCATACAGCGCATCCAACCGGCCTAACGTCCTCAATACCGCCTCTGGAGGATTGCGAATCGACTTCAACGGTCTGTGCGTTCAACTAACACGACGTTCTGGTGTGGATTTCCTACCAGTCATATCGGCAGCCGTCCGACCGGGAAGACGCCGGGAGTTCGCTCTACGATTTCCAAAGACGACGCCTTGTATACTTTGCTCCATGAGTTCCTTCGCCTCAATCGGGTTATGCGACCGTATCGCACGATAGATGTCGCGATGCATCTCGGCGGACTTTCTAAGATACCGCGAAGGCTTTGCCGGCCACGGTTGATCGTTAGACAAGCTGATGGTAAGCAACTCCAGGATTTCATCTAAGACGGAGTTGCCGCTGGCTTGAGCGATCACTCGTCGGAAGCCAATATGATGTAGTGCGTACGCTCGGTGATCGTTGAGACAAGCATACATCCCTGCGACTTCTTCAGCCAGATCAGCCACATGACGGGCTGAAGCCCGTTCCGCCGCCCGACTAGCCATCGCTCCTTCAATCAGATTACACGCGTCGAGTAGCTGCGAGGCGAAAGTGCGTTGCTGCCGTCCTGACATTGATGCAGAATTGAATAGCAGATTTTGGGTCCCAAATAGTACATAGCTCCCAGAACCAGGGCAGATCTTCAGCACGCCAATCATCCGTAAAAATGCGATCCCCGCCCGCAGCCTCCGGCGGTCGATATTCAGCCCGCGGGCCAACTCACAGAGAGGAGGTATTTGCATCCCAGGCTGCAATTCTCCAGTTTCGATGAGCGTACGCAAATAGGTCACCATTCGCGCAGTTATAGGCTGAGCGCGGCTGCGATCTTCTTGCGGCGAAATCTCGTAATCGACTTCCATTTCGGTAATCCGCTTAGGGATGGGCACGATTAAAGGCTTCCGTACATTCTAGTAATTCTTGAGGCAATGACAAACTGCTGTTCGCCCAACTACGCGACCTCAAGTTGGTATCTCTGCGCAGAGGGGATAGGACCTGCTACGACTTTGGCAGATTGTTGCGCATTTATGACATCGTTGTCAAACTGGACGCCTGGACATCCCAGATCGCCGGAACGAATTGATCCGCAGGAAAGTGACCATCGCAAAGCCCATGTCCATTGGCGCGGACTGGAGCAGCACCAGCGAGGGCCTCCAGTGCCAGACAGTGGCTCGCGGCGTTGCAAGAATCTAATGGTCCTGACCAGAGTTCGGGTAACTGAAACTTCGGCCCGCGCGAGCGCTTTCAATGCTTTACCCGCATTCCTTCCCACGAGAAGACGCGCAAGCGCGTTAGGTTCTGGCGCGACGTATTCAACGCGTTCGACAGATCTCATGTGTCTGAGATTCTGAGGTACTATTGTGCGTCCCGGTTTCTCGGCAGACCGTCGAACCTCAGACAGTCAGGTTCCGCAACCGGTAGCACCTGTCGCATCGAAGCAGCACAAAAAACAATTGACAACTGACTTCGGAGCGGTATACATTTCCCGTCATTATGACATCGCTGTCAATTCAATGATGTCAAGCATGACAACGTTGTCCAAAATACTCTGGAGGCATTACGAATGCAAATTGCAATTAGACATTCACAGCTGCATAACGGCGACGCGCGAAATGGCATTCTCAAACTATCGCGATCGCTTCGTTCTGGAAAGGCTGCAATGACCCATCTATCAGGTGCAGCTCTCCTCGCTCTTACCATGCTTCTTCTTGCCCTGGGGATATGCACAGCGCGGGCACAGACTGCGGGTTCCGGCACCATCCAGGGCATGGTGACGGATTCTACCGGAGCCGTAGTGCCGAACGCTTCGGTGTCGCTGACGAACACGTCGACCAACGTTACGCTTAGGACGAAGACCAGTTCCGCTGGCAATTACGCCTTTCCGAATATCAGTGTCGGAACATACAACCTGACCGTATCCCTGGCAGGATTCCAGACTTATACGTCAACAGGCAACGTGCTTGAGGTCGGTAGCAGCATCTCTGTCGACGCAAAATTGACCGTGGGAAGTGTCGACACAAAGATCGAAGTTCGTGCAGAGGGAATGGCGCTCCAGACAGAAGATGCGTCGTTCAAGCAGACCATCGACTCCACGGAATTGACCGAGATGCCGCTTAACGGTCGAACCATGGCGGGATTGGTCTCCTTGGCCGGCGGCACGCAGAGCCAAAGCCCCGGCGACTCCACCGGAAGCAAGTTTCCTGCCCAGTCCACCGGCATTTCCATCGCCGGAGCGCAGGGCAATGCGGTCACCTGGCGGCTGGATGGCGGCGACAACATCGACTACATGGGCGGAACGAACGGCCCTTTGCCTTTTCCCGACGCGGTCGGTCAATTTAGCGTGGAGACCTCAGCGCTGGGCGGGCAAGCTAGCAATGAAGCCGGCGGCGTGGTAAATATTGTCACCAAGTCTGGCACGAACACCTTTCACGGATCGGCGTTTGAATTCATCCGCAACAATTACATAAATGCCGAGAATTTCTTCTCCACATCGAAAGATACCCTCCACCAGAACCAGTTCGGCGCGACCTTCGGTGGACCGGTACGCATACCGAAGATCATCGATGGCCGAGACAAGCTTTTTGTCTTCGCGGCATTCCAACACTCCATTCAACATTCGGCCAGTGCAACAAGCAATGCCTATGAGCCCACTGCGGCGAACCTCGCCGGAGACTTTTCTATCACCGACCCACCCCGGCGGGTGAACTCTCCAAAGTCTGCCTGCGGACCAGCGCAGCAGCTCTATGATCCCATCACCGGCGCAGCTCTTCCTGGCAACAAGTACAATCAGCCCGGCGGCCCAACTCTTCCCACGTGGAATGCAGCGGCACTCCTTGTTCAGAAGCAGCTTCCTCCGATCACTGCGGCGGGGGATCCAAACGGCTGCGGACACGTCTCCTATTCCATTCCAAACATCCAGACCTACACCGATTTCATTACGCGGGTTGACTACAACATCAACTCAAGGAACAATTTTTATGCTAGGTACTTCATCGATAGCTTTCAGCAACCGACCTTCTACTCGCCGACCAACATCTATGAGACCACTCAATCGGGAAACCCCGAGATCAGGTGGCAGACGATCACACTCGGCGAGAATTTTGTCATCACTCCGAATCTCGTCAACACAGCGCACGTCACTGCCGTGCGGCGCCAGCTCAGCCGCGGATTCAATGCCAATACCCCGAACGCAGGCACTTTCGGCGTCAAGGCCTTTCAGCCTATAAAGTCAGGGATATACATAAACATCGGAACCTCCGGCCAAAATCATGGAAACAGTATCGGTGGCGGCTCGAACTTGCTCGCTGTGATCGACGACAACACTCCGGTTGACATCGCCGACGACGTCACCTGGGTACATGGCAAGCATCAGTTCGCCTTCGGCGCAGCGTTCGTGCACAACCAACTGAATCTCGATAACGGCTATCAGGCCGATGGCAACTTCACTTTCAATGGCACCTGGAGTGGGAATGGCACCGCGGCCGATGCCAATCTGGATTTCCTGGAGGGCGCCATGAGCGGCTACGCCCAGAGCCTGGCGCAGCAGAATGCGTTGCGCGGATCGATTCCTACGGTATACGCGCAGGATACCTTCCACGCCACGCCGCGGCTGACCATCACGGCCGGCATTCGCTGGGAGCCGTTTTTCGTCCCATACGATTACTTTCACCGAGGGTCGACATTCAGCTTGTCTGCGTTTCTGGCCAACCAGGTTAGCACTGTGTATCCTAAGGCCCCCCCCGGGAGCTTCTATTATGGGGATCGAGGCGTCTCCGCTAACTTCACCAAGAATTCACCCCTTGAGTTCAGTCCCAACTTAGGAGTATCGTACGACCTCTTTGGAAACGGCAAGACCGTGATACGCGCTGGCGGAGCCTACGCATACGATCAGCCGAACTTCTTTTTCCAGCAGCGTGTGCAACAAGAACCACCATTCTCGACCAGTGTCTCGCCGAATACCACAGCGGAATTGTGCTTCAGCGATCCTTGGCTGATTGGCGGTACCGGCGGCCGAGGCTGCGGCCAGACAGGCGGCACCGACATCAATCCGTTCCCCTTCAATGCGCAGAACTTCACATTCCCGCAGCAAAATCAGTACATCGTATTGAATTCACATGAGCAGATGCCGAATACCTTGCAATGGACCGCCAGCATTCAGCAGCAACTGCCAGGTGGCTGGTCGCTTCAGATCTTCTATAACGGCAACCGCACTCAGCACCAGCTCAGTAGCTATCCCCTAAGCCCGGCCATATATACTCCAGGCGTCTGGGGAGCAGGTGGAACCGGCTGCGGACCCGTAGTCACAACAGGCCCGGCAGCGAGCGCCGCAGGAACGCTCGGCGGCGGACCAGTCGGATCGTCTTGTTCCGTCACCAACGCAAACCTGGCCGCTAACAAAGCGTCATTTGGTGTCAAGGCTGTTAACACGCAAGCGCGCACTCTTCTCACCGAAGCAAACCCCGCCACCGGAAACCTCTACGCTGGCAACAATAGCGGTAATGTCTCACTCATTGAGAGCAACCAAGCTATGGCCAACTACAACGCTTTAACCATTACTGCTCAGCATCGCTTTTCGTCGGTGTACAGCATTCAGACAAATTACACTTGGTCCAAGTGCCTAAACGACGGCGATCCGCAGGGAGATATCAGCGGCCTTCAATTCTCAAACCCCGACAACCCGAGGGCGGACTACGGTCTCTGTGGCTATGACATCCGCAATAACACCAACGCCACCGTCGTAGTCAAGAGCCTGTTTCCAATTCACGGCATTGCTGGTTATATCGTGAACAATTGGGAGCTTGCTCCTCTGCTCCGCGTTGTCACCGGCACGCCATTCAACATCTCGGAAGGACAGGACGAATCGTTCACTGCCAACGGCAGCGACCGCCCCAATTTGGTGCCCGGTGTCAACCCTATCAAATACACCAAGATAAAGTCTGACCACGGTGGGGCGGTATACGCGGACCGGTCCTTTCTGAATCAAGCGGCTTTCACCTTGAACACAGTTCCGGGCACACAGGGCAATATAAGCAGGAACAAGTTCCATGGGCCAATCTACATTCAGAACGATGCACAGATTTCGCGCATCTTCCCACTCCACGAAAGTCTTAACCTGGACCTCCGGCTCGAAGCGTTCAACTTGTTGAACCACCCGTCGTTCAATAACCCAAACAGCGGCGGTCCTTCATTTAGTGGAAGCTTCGGCGAAATCACAGGTACCTCGGTTGGCGGTCGAGTCTTCCAGGGTGCCATCAAGGTGTCCTTCTAGTCAGTTGCTGTAACCATCGGAAAAGCAGTCAGCAAAGCTTGAGCGACCAAGTTTTCA
The DNA here is from genome assembly GCA_963820245.1 of uncultured Acidobacteriaceae bacterium. Taxonomy (GTDB): domain Bacteria; phylum Acidobacteriota; class Terriglobia; order Terriglobales; family Acidobacteriaceae; genus Telmatobacter. Next base: position 165,946 of record CAWFZC010000018.1, read on the forward strand.
GCTTCAATAGAACGACATCGCCCCGTCTCCAAACCAGGGACGGGGCATCTTTTCAGCGGTCGAGTTCTTCGTCTTTCTCGGAGTAGGAATAATCCAGGATTCCACCCAATGCTCATGCGTTTTTGCTCGCAGAATTTCCCGGAAATCCGCACTGACTCCAGTTTGTTTTCTGACCTTCTTGGCAGAGAAAGCCGGCGGAATCCCTCGAATTTTCACGGCCATGCCAACCCGCCGGAACCCGCGTCTTGAGATATATCGAGCGCCAGGAGTTTTATGAACCGCCGCAAGTTTTGCCAATTGATAGCTGCGACTGCATTACAAGGAGTATCGCTTCGTAGTGGCGCCCAGTCAGCGACAACCTCAACACCCGCGCCCAGATTCTCCTGCGAAATCGGAACACTGAAACTACCTTCATTCGACCGCTGCATCGAAGTGGTGGCCGAGGCCGGCTATCAAGGTGTGGAACTGACTGGGTATTTCCAAGAGTGGACGCCTGGGGAACAGCACCGCCTTATGGGCAAGATGCATTCACTTGGCGTGATGATCGATATGTTGAGCGGCCTCAAGGCCTCTTTTGCAATTCCTGGCCAGACAGACGATTTTGTATTGCAGGTGACCAGGCACTGCCACATTGCCACGGGGCTTGAATGCCCTCAAATTAACATCAAGTCCGGCCCTCGATTGGACGGCGTGAATCCACAGGCGCAATTCGCAGCCGCCGTCGACAACTTGACACGAGCGTCTGATGTGGCAGCCAATAACGGAATCAATATTGTCATTGAGCCGATCGATCTGATCGAGAATCCCACGATATTCCTAACCTCGGTAAAGGACGGATTTGAGATTGTGCGCGCCGTTAACCGCCCAAACGTTAAAGTGCTCTACGACTTTTACCATGAGCAACGCGGCGGAGGGAATCTCATCGAGAAACTGGAGAAAAACATCGACTGGGTGGGGTTGGTTCACATCGCGGATGTTCCGGGACGGCATGAGCCAGGGACTGGCGAGATCGATTACACCAACATCTATCGGAGCTTGGGAAAGCTACACTACGGCCATTTCATCGCAATGGAGTACACCCCGACTACCGATCCAGTCGTTTCCCTCCAGAAGTCGAGGATGGAGGCGCTGGAGGGAATCGCGGAAGGCCAGCGCGCTAGCTGACCACAACCATTAGGCTTCGAGTGCGGCAGCGACAACGCCGATGTCGTCATAACGAGGCGAGGAGACAATTAAGCACCTAAGTGCTCGCCTGCCAGGCGTCCTCGGTAGCCAAGCGAGTCTACATCTACACTTTGCTGAGCGTGTCGCGGCGATTGAGTGAACCCTCAAAACCACTTGACGTTGCTCCCTTCCCCAATGCGCTCTTGAGTTGCCGCGGGTCGGAGTTATCGTAGGGTTGTCTTCAAATCACCATGACCGTCATACTCGATGACCGTGCGCAGAGCAATGCGACTTCGTAGACACCCGGTATGCGATTTCAGCAATTGCATCGCCACTGGTGTCTATCTTAAGTTCGTAGAGCGCGCCGGGAGCGAAGGGCCCGTCGGTGGTTCGCTCGCCTGGGACGTGGGGACCCAAGTCTGTTTCAAAAGCGGCCACTTTAGGACTCGAATCATCAGTCAAACGTATTTTCAATAACATGCAGGTCGGCGGATGACTCAAAAGACCATGAAAGGCATAGTCGGAGATGAGCGACTGAATGATCCCGAGCCGTTCGGCCAGTTCAACCTGGGTCCAGCCGCGTTCCTTGCGAAGCCGCGCCAGCCGTTGGCCGACGGTTCTAGCTTTGACGCGCTACCGGGTCTGTGGCCGGTATTCTTTTCTCCATCCCCCCACGGTTAGATTTGTTGCGGTTCGTTTGGCTTGAATCTCTCGCCTCTTTATGCAATGAATCCACGACTACACCGCGTATTTCCAGGATGAGAACTTCTTTAGTAACAAAAGGTTAGAGCATGGTCTTACACTAACATATACATATGCTGTAAGATATATCCGAACAAGGAAACCACATGCCC
>CAWFZC010000019.1:0-8205 GCA_963820245.1 uncultured Acidobacteriaceae bacterium
GGGGGCAGCTTTCAGTCTGAGCTAACAGTGGGAGCTGTTGTTAGCCTTCCGGACGGTGAACAAACATGTTCGAAATGATTGGCCTGTTGATTGGGTTGACCCTCCTCTGCGGTATCGCCTTGTTGGCTGGCGTCATCCTGGCAGCTCTTGCGTGGTTCCTGTTCTGGGGACGCCGTCGTCCCAAGCGCTTGATTTTGGTTACGGGACTGTTCCCGATTTTCACACTCGCTTATTTGGTTGTTTGTGCAATCTGCATGGAAATATTTGTACCGAACCAGCCCGATTTTTTCTTTGGCGATTTCAATGAGCCGTTGCCGAACGGATATGTGCTATCGGGGTTGGGAAAGATGCCGGAATATTCTGGTATCGAATCAACCTCGCATGATAGATCCCTCCCTCAACTGCTCGGTTCCGTTCAAGCAATCGAGCAAGATGGCGATTTGATCTTCGGGAAGTACAGTCATCCTAATGCGGGACCGCCAGCGTTTTTTGCACCTCAAGGCATCAATTTCTTCGCGCTAAATACGCATACCGGACAGATTCAGAACTTCCGGACCGCTGAGGAACTGGATGCTTCGGCGGGCCACCAAGTCCACCTGGTCGAATCTCAACTGTTTAGAAGCCAAGAACCCGGAAGAATCTTGCTCCGAAAAATCGAGAACGTCATCTTCTATGGGCCGCCCGCTGTAGCACTTCTCTTCTTCATTTTTCAACTGTTACGACAACGGATAAAATTGGAAGGTGCGACTCTCGATCGACTCCAAAATTGATTTAATTGAAGCTCCGAAGATCGAGGGGGGAGGCGCAATGAGAAGAACTGCAAAAGAAATGAATGTCTACGCACAACTCGGCTTTCCCGATGCCGAAGAGATGCTGGTCAAGGCGCAACTTGTCTCAAAGATTGGCGAGACTCTCCACAAGCGCGGCTGGAGCCAGCAGGAAGCTGCGAAGATATTGGGGCTGAGTCAGCCAAAACTCTCGAAAATGCTGCGGGGCCAATTTCGTGGCATCAGCGAGATGAAGATGATGGAGTGCCTGGTTCGGCTGGGGCGTCCCGTGAAGATTGTCGTTGGCCGCGAAAGCAAATCCTCCAGCGGACGTATTGAGGTTGCCGCAGCCTGATCAAATCTATGAAGAGTGAGTTTTCAGAACCGCTGACGCCGAAGCTTCAGGCTGAACTCGATGCTCTTTCCGCGATGCACGACATTGAGATAGACAACTCCGAAATGCCGCCGATTACCGACTGGAGCAATGCAGTTCGCGGCCCCCAAGATGTTCCTCGAAAGGGTCCCACCTCCGAGTGATAGCATGGTCTCCCAGAATCGGAGGCTTCCCTATGCATCGCCGCAAATTTCTGAAAGCTCTTTCTGCTGCTGCCGTCGCATCCGCTGCGGGCGCTGTGCCTGCCTTTGCCGCGCTGCCCAAGATGAAGATCACGCGCATCCGCGCGTACAATCCACCAAATCCAACGCCGTTGTTCAACCAGAGCGACGTGGTGGTGACCATCGAGACGGACGCGGGCATTACAGGCATCGGTGAAGGCGGCACGAAGGACCTGCTTGCGCCCTCGGCGGGCCGGCTGATCGGGCGCGACCCGCAGTTCATCGAGCACCTGTGGCAGGACATGAATCGCGCGTTTTTCTATCCGGCGGGGCGGGAACGCACGGACGGGATCGGCGCGTTGGACCTGGCGCTGTGGGACATCAAAGGCAAGGTGCAGAACATGCCGGTGCATGAGCTGCTGGGCGGCATGGTGCGCAACTACTGCGAGTGCTACAACACGGCAGGGATCATTCCCGGCGTGGAGCCCGGCATGCAAATCAAAGACCGCGCGCGGCTGACGATGGAGGCGGGTTATCGGGCGTTTCGCTTCGGCGCGATGGACCTGCCGGCGAATACGACCTACAACACGCGCGAACGCATCAACCACTTGCGCGACGAGTGTTCGCAGGCGCGCGAAGGCGTGGGCAAGGACGGCGACTGGGTGATTGACTTCCACCAGCGCTTCGATTTGCCTGATGCGATTCGCGGCTGCAATGAGATTGAGGACCTGGCCCCGTTTTTTGTCGAGGACGCGGTGCGCACCGAGGCGTTCCTGCAGGATTTGCCGACGCTGCGGTCGAAGGTGAATGTGCCATTGGCCGCGGGCGAGGAGTGGGGCAACCGCTGGGACTTCAATCCGTTGGTGGAGCACCACGACATCGACTTCGTGCGCGCCACGCTGCCCAACGTGGGCGGCATTACCGAGATGCTGAAGATCATGGCGCTGTGCGAGACGCACTTTGTGGGCATTGTGCCGCACTTCACCGGGCCCATTTCGACGGCGGCGCTCGTGAATACGCTTGGCACGTTCTCAGGCCCGGTGTTGATGGAGTACAACTACCAGGGCCGCACACTGCCGCATCTGCCAGTGTGTCTTGACTTCAAGGATGGAAAGCTGCATCCGAACGAACGGCCGGGGCTTGGCGTGGAGCTGGACTTCAAACAGCTGACGCAGATTGCGGAGTTCACCGAGCCGGTGACGGCGAGAGCGCAGACCTACTTCAGGCCCGACGGATCGATTACGAACTGGTAGGCCGCGCGCCTATCGTTGCGGTGCAGGCGCGCTCTCGAGAAACTCATACTCCGCGTGCGTGGCGTCGGGGCCGCTGGTGACGGTACTGTCGAGGTGAAGGATCTTCTTCTCCATGTCGTAGCGCGGCCACGTGGGCAGGCCTTTGCCATTGGGGTCGCCGGTGCGCGCGAAGTTGGTCCAGTAGTGCGAAATCTGGTCGCTGAGCTTTCGGTCTTCAGGACGCCACTGAGCTCCCTTGCGCACGTCGAGCGTGCCGAAGACATACTCGAGCTCGTCTGAGTGCCAGGCGTATTTGCCTTCCGGGTGCATCTCGCTTGGCGTTGCGGGCAGCTCGAAGTGATAGCGGTAGACCGGCACTCCGGCTTTGGACTGCGCTTCAACCCACTTCCAGGTGCCAAGTGCAATGAACTGCTCGGTGGTGTAATCGTCGGCGGCGCGGACAGCTTCTTCGTCGGTCCTTGCCGGGAAGGCGGCGAGGAATTGATCGGCGCGCGCGCCATAATGCTGCGAGGCGAAGGCCTTCCACTTCTCCACCGTCATGTCCTTCGACAAGATGCCGGCGCGCTCATCGCGATTCCATCCGGCGAGCAGCGGAACGTGCGCCTGCTTGCCCTCGGCGTAGGTCTTCTGTACATACTTGGTTACAAATTGGCCGTCGACCACGGGCACAAAGCCGATGACGCCTCGCTTTTGCGCTGCATCGAGGATGGCGCTGGCGGGCAGCGCGCGCAGCTCGGCAAGATTGTGAGCACCGAGCGACTCGGTCCACTGCTGGTCGCGTGGACCGCGCGTGGCCAGAGGCGCCGAAAGCAGATCGCTGAACGCCGCTCCGCTTTCGCCAATAGCTTTCGCGAAGAGTCCGCGCGCCGAGGGTGCGGCGAGCAGTGTGCTCACGGCGAAGGAGCCGGCGCTCTCACCAAATATGGTCACGTTTTTGGGGTCGCCGCCGAAGTGGGCGATGTTGGCGTGTACCCATTTGAGCGCTGCCACCATGTCCATCAGTCCGTAGTTGCCGGCCGAGCCGCCGTTCTCCTTGGCGAGATCATCGCTTGCAAGAAAGCCAAAGACATTAAGCCGGTAGTTGATGGTCACGAGGATCACACCCATCGTGGGCAGCACCGAGTTGGTGTAGCGCGGCTCGGAGCCCGAGCCTGCCGCGTAGCCTCCACCATGGATCCAGAACATGACGGGCAAGTGAGCAGAGGACTTGGCTGTGGCAGGGACATAAACATTCAGGAAGAGGCAGTCCTCGCTGGGGCCGGCATCGAGAAAGACATAGTCGTTCCAGATGTGCCATTGTTCGCAGCGTGCGCCGAATTGTGTGGCGTCGCGGAGGCCGGTCCAGTTGGACGGCGGCTCGGGCGCTTTAAAGCGCAGCGGTCCTACAGGCGGCGCTGCATAGGGCAGGCCGAGAAAGGCACGGACCTTGCCATCGTTGATGAGCTTGCCTTTGGCTTCGCCTTGGGCCGTGTTTACGGTTTGCGCGGCGACAGTGGCGAAGGCGATGGCGGCGAGGGTGAGCGTGGCAATCCAACGTGCTCTCTGAAACATGAGGGGCTCCGGTTGTTTTCTCGAGGGGAATGGTAACAGCGCGGAGGTACAGGCGTCAGGAGGCGACTGGTGCGGGGCGGCTCTAGCCGAAGATGGCGGTGACGACGTGGTTCACCACGAAGGCCGCGCCATAGGCCAGCGCCAGCATGTAGAGAAACTGCACGGCAGGCCACTTCCAACTGTTGGTTTCGCGCCGGACCACGGCCATGGTGGACGTGCACTGCATGGCGAAGGCGAAGAAGATCATGAGGGCGAGTGCGCCGCCGAGCGTCATGTCGTGGTGGAGCGCCGTCTGCAGGTGCATGGCCTGGGTGCTGGGGTCAGCGCCGTAGAGGGTGCCCATGGTGCTCACCATAACCTCACGCGCCAGCACGCTTGAGAGCAATCCGATGCCAATCTTCCAGTTGAAACCGAGCGGGGCAATGGCGGGCTCGATAAAGTGCCCGAGCTTGCCGATTACGCTGTCCGCCAGCTCCGGCGCTGCCAGCGTCCCTGTCGCGGTGTGAATGACGGGTAGATGGGCGAGCACCCATAGGGCAAGCGTGACGCACAGGATCACGGTTCCGGCCTGGCGCAGGAAGATTCTTGCACGGTCAATCAGGCGCAGCGTGAGCGAGTGCAAAGTGGGCATCCTGTACTGCGGCAGCTCAAGAATGAACGGCGTCTCGCTCGATTTGAGAATCGAACTCTTCAAGAGCCATGCGGTCGTCATTGCGCCCCAGAATCCAGCTACGTAAAGACTGAGCATGACGATGGTCTGCAAGCCGAGAAATCCGTGCAGGTAATAAATGTGGGGAATGAAGGCCGCGATCAACAACATGTACACGGGCAGCCGCGCAGAGCAGGTCATGAAGGGAGTGACCAGGATGGTGGCCAGCCGGTCGCGGCGATTCTCGATGGTGCGCGTCGCCATGATGGCGGGCACGGCACAGGCATAGGCCGAGAGCAGCGGGATGAAGGCTTTGCCGTTGAGGCCGATGGTGCGCATCACACGGTCGGCAATAAGTGCGGCGCGGGCCAGGTATCCGGAGTCTTCAAGGATGCCGATGAAGAGAAACAGAAGCAGAATTTGCGGCAGAAAGACAAGGACCGAGCCAATGCCTTTCCACGCGCCGTCGATGACAAGAGATTGCAGCCAACCGGCCGGAAGCAGCGGACGGACAAACTCACCCATACGCGCCAACAGGTCGCCGAGACCGTTGGAAAGAGGCTGGCCGATGGAGAACACCACTTCAAAAACGCCGACAACGACGATAAGAAAGAGGAGCGGTCCCCAGATGCGGTGCAGAAGCACGTTGTCGATCTTGCGGGTGTTCTCAACCGAAAGCGGCGCCTGGTAACCGGTGCGCCGACTCACCTGTTCGGCCCACAAGTGTGTGCTGGCCGCATTGCCGAGCACGGGCAGCGCCAGAGGCTTGGCGGCCGCGCGCTCTGTATGCTGATTCAGGAACAACGAAACGGCGCTGAGCCCTGTGCCATTGACGGCGCTGATAAGGCCAACCGGCGCGCCAAGTTCTTTCGAGAGTTCGAGAGGATCGATGTGGCCGCCGCGCTGCTTCATGAGGTCGCTCATGTTGAGCAAGACCATGGTGGGCAGGCCGACAGCCAAAACGGGCGCAGCCAGCATGAGCTGCCGGGTCATGTGAAGCGAGTCAAGCACCAACAGTACTGCGTCGGGCTTGGGCGTACCCGGCATGCGACCGCGCAGAACGTCGACGGCGACACGCGCGTCTTCAGAATAGGGCGTAAGCGAGTAGATTCCCGGCAGATCAATCAGGGTGAGGTCTTCGCGGCCCACACCGACCATAAGGCCGAGCCGCTGCTCTACGGTGACGCCGGGGAAGTTGGCCACTTTCTGGCGCAGCCCTGTCAACTTGTTGAAAAGAGTAGACTTGCCTGAATTTGGCGGACCGATCAGAACAACCGTCTTGAGCGCGCTGTCAGGTCCGGGCGCGCTGGGGGGAACAAACGGTGGTGGAGTGCAACAGACGCTGCTCATCTGGCTGCCTCAACGAATTCAGGGACTTCCGGCTCCTTGACTTGTTCGGATGCTTCCCGCTCGGCCGCCGGCAACGCTTTGTCGACCGGCCCGTGGACCCGGATGGCTTCAGCCGTCTCGTGGCGCAGCGCGATCTCCATCCCATCCACACCGTAAACGGTGGGGTCGCCGGCCGGCGCCCGTCGTAGCGAAGTGACCACGGCGCCCGGGACAAATCCCATGTGCATCAAGTGGTTCTGGACGGATTCAGGCAGGTCAAGGGCCACCAGCTCCCCGCTCTCACCCACGTGCAATTCACTGAGTACACTCACTTGCCGAACCTCAACAGGCCGCCTGAAGATCAGCAGCCGCAAACTACGACCTTTCTGGTCGTAATTCAGTATACGGCCTTTTGCCTCTGGCTCGCAAACTGTGTTCGCCAAACCAATCATGCTGAGGATTCCCACCGCTCGGCCTCCCGAAGGGCGCAACTTTCCCGCTGTCGCCAGAACCGTTCAATCCCCCCTGGCGGGCCCTTTTTTTCTTCATCGGAACGATGGTTCTGTTGTAACAGTGGAATTTTGCTCTGAATGTGACCTAAATCACATAACAGCCAATTTTTGTTCCTTTGCGCACACTGGGGACTGGTGCTACAAGGGACCCATGACAGCCAGCGATTTTCGCGCGACGCTTCGCGATGAAAACCCGCCTGAAGGCCTCTCGGTGCCGCTCAAGGCTCTGTGGTGGGACCGAAAAGGGGACTGGGCCCGAGCGCATGGCCTGGTAGACGAGCTGGAAACCCGGGATGGCATGGCCGTCCACGCCTACCTGCATCGTAAAGAGGGCGCGGAGGGTAACGCTGAATATTGGTATCAGCGGGCCGGGAAAGGCCTTCACCGGCCGGCGCTCGAGGATGAGTGGACGGCGCTGGTCGAGGGATTGGCGAAGTAGCGGGTCAGCTGCTTTCGCGCCACCACTCTGAGCGGACCTGCTCACCCGCGACAACTTCAGTGGGATGGCCCGGTGTTGGCGACCATAGCTTAAGGCTGTCAACGGAAAAAATGAATTCGATGGGCTCGGCCCACGGGTGAAGGGCGAGGTCGAACAGTCCCCAGTGAATGGGCATGAGCAGGCCGTTGCCGCCGAGAGCGCGAAACGTGCGCACTGCGCCCTCAGGCCCCATGTGAATGCTTTCCCAGAGCGGATTGGACGCGCCGATTTCAAGCATGGTAAGGTCGAACGGGCCATATTCTTGGCCGATTTCGCGAAAGCCTTCCTCCCAGTTGCCGGAATCGGCGCCGTAGTAGACGCGATGCAGGGGGCCGATGAGCGCGAACGATGCCCAGAGAGTTTGAAATCGATTGAATATACTTCAGCCAGAGAAATGGCGCGCGGGCAAGGCGACAATTTTGATCGCTCCGATCTCGACACTATCTGTCCAGTCGAGCTCCGTGCATCGATCGGAGGCGACGCCAAATGCCGAGAGGATTTTGCCCACACCGAGCGGAGTGATCCAGCGCGTGTCCTTGAAACTTGCCAGGCGTGCAAGCTTGCGGGCGGTACCTTCACCCAGGTGATCGAAGTGATCGTGTGAGATGAGGACGACGTCGATGGGCGGCAGTTCCTCGAGGGCGATGGTGGGCGGGAAGAAGCGTTTGGGGCCGGCCCACTGCACAGGAGCCGCGCGCTCGTCCCACACGGGATCGATGAGGATACGCACGCCGTCGATTTCGAGCAGGGAAGCGGAGTGCCCGAACCAGGTGACCCGCAGGCCGGATGCGGGCGCGGCAGTGTAGGTGTCTTTGTCAGTGCGGAATGGGCCCGGCGGAGTCTTGGGCGAGCGAGCGGCTGACCCGAAAAAGAAATCCGGGCCAATCTTGAACATCATGGAGACTCCACCGATTGTGGTGGGAACAGGGTTCAGGAAGCGCTTGCCTTCCCGCTTCGCATGCATGAGAGCCATGCGTGTTCGATGGAGAATTTGCCGCGAAGATTCCTGAAGAGTGTTGCAGGACAAGAGAAGTCTCCTCGACTCGGTGCGGAGGTTGGCTTGGTTGCGTCGGGAATGAATCTCCAAGCAGAAAGTATGTTCACACCGTGA
>CAWFZC010000020.1:0-135507 GCA_963820245.1 uncultured Acidobacteriaceae bacterium
GAAAAGTTCTAAAATCGTCCTCTAGCCCCGACCATTTAATTACTCCCCTGCAAAAATTTCGCGCTGGCAGTCGGCTCCTGACCGCCAAACCACTAAGCACCCGAACCTGCGCCGCAGCGAAACGAAGGCGTACCTGTCCGACCTGCGAGGGGCGCGAGCCATGGCCGAGTCTTCGGCAGTTCAAATCTGCCCATCCCGACGATCTTAATGTCCTTACTTTGTTTGCATGTAGCTTTTCCACTCCTTAGCATTGCTCTTCCAATCGCCCACCTGTGGCGGTATCCAACGCGGTGACGGCCTTGCGCTTGGCTTCTTGGCGGATGTGGCTTGAATGCGTCGACATCTCACGCATGACATGGCCAGCGATTGACATGATGGCTTGTTCGCTCGCGTCCACCGAGCCTTCGCGCTGGAACCTGCGCTTTTCGCTAGCGAAGATGCCCGCACATTCTTTGCTTGGTGTGGTCGGGATTTTGCGTCTTCCGAACACCCACTAGGTGACCCAAAACTCAATAAGCTTAAAGAAACAGGTCTAGAAAAACAGGGACCAGTTCGCAATAGTATTGAGTGCATTTGGAACGCGCGGCGTAATGGCCGGCCCGGCAACATAGCTCAATCCAAGGCTCAGGTAGTTGCCGCGCGAAGCCCGCAGCGAGTAGCTCACAGTGACTGTTGTGCCTGCGCGCCACACGGTCTTGCCTCCTGAGACGAGTTTGTCGGTAAACACTTTGCTGTAGCCGGTTCGGGAGGCAACGACGGAGAGAACATCGTCGGCGCGTGACCGAACCGGCGCTTTCTTGTAGAGTCGCGCCTCGTAATAGCGAGCGTAGGCATTCATTCTTTCCGGTACTGCCATGAAAGAACCGCCCGCGTAGAGCCCCTGCTGTGGATGCTCAATGCCAGATTTGATCACCTGGTAATCCATAAGGGCGTATGCGCAGTAATTGCCCGACTCCAACTGCCCGGTGGACCCATTCCTGTAGGGCGTTGTGTTGTAGATGTCGCCGGCGCGAAACCACACATCGCGAGCATCAGAACTTGCTTTGCGCAGGTAGCCCACTTCATTGATCAGGACGAGTTTGTCACCTCGCGGAATGAACCGGAAGCCAGTGTGGTTCCGTGCTACTTCGGCCGACCCTCCGTTTGGGTCCTGGCTCCGCTGCACGGCGGCCTTGATGTAGGTGTTCTCAGGCCCGCGTATCCTTACATTGAACGAAGGCGCTGTCAAAGGGAAGTAAGACATACCTGCCTCATACGGCAGTACGGCATAAACACCCTGTGCGCCAGTCGCGGTCGATCCTCCAACAAAGAGGCCAACGAAATTCATGTTGTTGGCAATGTAGCCCGCCTTTACTTCCAGGCGATCCTTCCCGATTTCCTTGTAGAAATAGAGAGCCCACAACTGAAGCGACTTCGGGCCCGCGGGGTTCCAGCTTGCCCAATTCCATACTCCGCCCAAATACAACTGCGCGTGCTGCAGGTGCAGTTGACGAAGATCGGCCGAAAGAATCGGCTGGACAAACATACTCTCGAAAGCACGTTGGCCAACATAGACCTGCTCATCCGCAGGCACCGGCGAATTCAGCAAGTTCTGTGCGTACTGCGGCCCCGTAATGACCCGAAAAGCAAGGCCCTTGCGAAAGAGTGCCTGGCGAAATCCTGAATCAACGTCGATGACGCTGTCAGAGAACGGCGGCATCGCGGCATCTCCTCCGAGGTAATTCAGTCCCTCAATGGAACGCTCGACAGGTGCGGTCGCATCACGAGGCCCCTGACTTGCATCGTTGCTCTGCGCATTGCTCAATATGCAGACGCACAACAAGAGGCCAATTGTGAGCATTCTCACTATTCTTCGGTCATTTCTCTTTCGCATTTCTTCTTTCCCTTGCAGTATTCCTCGTCGCGGCAAGACTACTTGCCCATGACGATTTGTCACAAAAGGCCAAGACTGAGAATACATCGCGCGTCATCGGAGCACGATCAGGCTAGACTGTATTGCAATTTAGGGCGGACAGAGCTGCACCAAAAGCTGGAGCCTTAGTTCAAACGCCGCAGGGCGCAGTAATGAAGTTGTGCATGGATGCCGCCTGACCGGAAATTCCTCCTCAGTATTTATCCCGCTTCGTAAATTAGCTAATCATTGCCTGCCACCGAGCAGCAAAGCACTGACTGCCAAACCGGAGACTGCTTTCCGGTACCGACGGGCCGCCAAAACGCACGAAATCGCTGTCGAAATCCCTGCGAAAGGGGCCCAATGTGCACCGATCAAGTGATTGGGACCTTAAATCGCATTTCCGCAATTCTTTGGACAATTCTCTGCGAACGCTTGTTCTAAAGTGGGGAATTTCCAGGTTTCAAAACACACAAACCAGACAATTTCCAGGTCAAGTATGTCGAAAATCGTAACAATCTAATTGAACATTTCGACATTTTTCATAACCATCCGATTGAACATTTCGCGCGGTTCCTTTGTATAAAAACGAACATTTTGGGGCCTTTGCGCCGGAAAATGCCACCAACGCAATTTATGCGTTTTTGAAATCGCGGGAAATCGCAATTTGACGCCCGAGGGTATTCAGTGAAGTAATGGCGGTGCCGATGGTAGGACCAATCGGCATTTTCCCTGGAGATCAAACATGAATTCACTATTGGACCGCAGAACGTTCATCCGGCTTTGCTCGGCAGGCGCGGCATTTCTTGCGCAGGCGGCAAACTCTCAAACACGCCCGGCCCCACGGTTGAGCCGCGTACCTGTCAAGAACCGGAAAGACTTTGTCGGCATCCAGGTGCGCTCGTACGCGTGGGTCGACGAAGGCATCGACCAGGTGCTCGACAACATGCAGCAGAAGGGCGATGTGAACACTGTGTGGGCCTACACCTACGCCTACGGTGAGACGCGCTTGAAGAAAGGTGGATCGCTGCCCGACCACGGCATCTCTGGCGATTCAGTAACGGCCGGCGTGTACTACGACTACGATCCGAAATATTTTGAGAACACCACGCTGAAAGAATTTCGCGTGCACGACTACGGAAAATTCAACGTAATCTCCGATGTGGCTCCGAAGGCCAAGGCGCGCGGGATGGATTTTTTCGCATGGGATTTGAACAACGCGGGTCCGACGCTTCCACGCAAGATTCCCGGCTACTCCGACGTGACGGAGATTGATGCTTACGGACGCAGAATGTTCAGCGCGTGCTTCAATAACCCTGAGTATCGGGCGTTTCTGCAAGGAAAAGTGGAGAGCGTGCTGAGCGGCTACCCGGACCTTGTCGACGGATACGCCTGGGGCTCGGAACGCATGGGGCCCTTTGAAAATGTAATGGGACGCGGTGGTGCAGCGTCGTGCTTTTGCAAGTTCTGCCAGGCAAAGGCGCGCAACCTGGGCATCTCCGTCGACCGCGCGCGAACCGGCTACCAGGAGCTCGTGCAACTATTTCAGGGAGCGCGGCAAAACGAGCAACTTGCGGATGGCTACTTCGTTTCATTCTGGAGACTTCTGTTGAGGTATCCGGAAATTCTGAGCTGGGAGTCGTTGTGGACCGACAGCTTCCAGGAGGTGCAGGCCGAGCTTTACGGAACGGCAAAGGCGATTGCGCCGGAAAAGCCGTTTGGCTTTCACTTGATGCAGAGCATGACGTTCAGCCCGTTTTACCATGCCGAGGAAGACTATACAAGGCGGCGCGAGTTTGCCGATTTTCTGAAGCCCGCGACGTATAACAACGCGGGTGGTCCGCGACTGGCCGAGTATCTGCGGCAACTGAGCGGAACGATTTTTCACGATGCCGAGCCGAAGGACTTTTACGGTTTCTACGAGAAAATCATGGGCTACGACGAGGCGCCGTACGACGACCTGGCGACCAGGGGCCTCTCGGCGGACTACGTGGCTCGCGAAGTCAAGCGCGCGAAGGCGGGCGTGGGTAACGACGTAAAGATCTATCCGGGCATCGACATCGATGTACCGACGCTCACCACAGGAAAAGTGAAGGAGAAGCGCACTTCGCCGGATGATGTGAGGCAGTCGATCAAAGCCAGCCTGGCCGCGGGCGCCGATGGCGTCGTGCTTTCACGTGATTACGTAGAGATGTGGCTGGCGAATCTGACTGCCGCGGGCGACACTCTGCGAGGGTTGGCGAAGGGCGCTTAGACGGCGGAGTTCCCACGAGAAAGCGATTGAGGCGGGCCGGCGATGTTTAAAGCCGGCCCACTTTGAGCGCCTTATCTTTGTCGAATGCGTTTTCCCATTTGGCGACAACGATCGTTGCCACTGCACTGCCCAGGACGTTGAGAACCGCGCGCGGAATGTTGGTGATGCGCTCTACGCCCAGCAAAAGCACGAGCCCGGCAACCGGCACAGTGTGAAGCGAAGCGAGCGTGGCAGCGAGCGTGACAAAGCCCGCACCCGCAACTCCTGCCGAGCCTTTTGAAGTGAGCATCAGGACGACAAGAATCACAATCTGCTCGCGCAGACTGAGCGCAGTGTTGGTTGCCTGCGCGATAAAAAGTGCGCCCATGCTCAGGTAGATGGCCGTGCCGCCGGCATTGAAGGTGTAGCCCGCGGGAATGACCATGCCCACGATGGCTTCGGGGCAGCCGAGTTGTTCGAGCTTGAGCATGACGGGCGCCAGCACTGCTTCAGACGATGCGGTACCGGCGGTAATCAGCAACTCGTCGCCCAGGTAGCGCACGAGCTTGAAGAGGCTGAACCCGGCCATCCGCGCGATGATGCCGAGCACAACAACGACGAAGAGTAGGGACACTGTCCAAAGCTCGGTGGTGAATTGCGCGAGTTGCACTAGGCTCGACACGCCGTACTGGCCAACGGTGTAAGCGATTGCGCCCATGGCCGCGAGCGGCGAAAGAACCATGATGAACTTGACGATGCCGAACATTGCCTTCAAAAGCAGGTCGAGCCAGTCGATCAGTGGCACTGCGGCGGTGCGGAACTGCGCCAGCGCGAGACCGAACAGCACACTCAGCAGAATGATCTGCAGAATGTTTCCGCTGACAAACGGCTCGCCTGCGCTCGAGGGGATGATGTTGAGCAGGAACGATACGACGCCAGTTTGTTGCGCGCCTGTGGTGTAGGTGGAAATGGAGGAAGCGTCGAGCGTTGCGGCATTGATGTTCATGCCGCGGCCGGGATGGAGAACGTCTGCTGCGACGAGCCCGAGCAAGAGAGCAATGGTGGAGATGACCTCAAAGTAGATGAGCGCCTTTGCGCCGACGCGGCCCACTTCCTTCAGATCGCCCATGCGCGCGATGCCGACGACCACCGTGGCAAAGATGATGGGCGCGAGCGTCATGCGGATCAGCTTGATGAATCCGTCGCCGAGCGGCTTGAGCGCAACAGCCGTGTGCGGAAAGAAAATGCCAATGGCGATGCCGAGCACAATGCCGACCAGAACCTGCAGCCAGAGAGGGCCGAGCGAGAAACGGCGACTCGAGGCGCGGGGAGCGTTTTGTGTCGTGCTGTCTGCCATCACTACTCCGCCAGCTCGCGCATCACCTTGATCAAGGCTGCCTTGCCCTCAAAGCCAATGCCGGGAATCTCCGGCATGGTGACGGAGCCATTCTCAACGTTGACGCCATCGGGAAATCCGCCGAAGGGCTGGAAGAGATCGGGATAGTTTTCATTGCCGCCGAGGCCGAGACCCGCTGCGATATTGAGCGACATCTGATGGCCGCCATGCGGAATGCAACGGCGCGGCGACCATCCAGCAGCCTTGACGACCTTGAGCGTTCGCAGATATTCGCAACAACCGTAAGAGAGAGCACAGTCAAACTGGAGCCAGTCCCGATCCGGGCGCATGCCGCCGTAGCGCAGCAGATTGTGCGCGTCCTGATGGCTGAAAAGATTTTCACCTGTAGCCATGGGACCGGGATAGTACTCGGCAAGCGCAGCCTGAAGAGCGAAGTCAAGCGGGTCGCCGGCTTCCTCATACCAGAAGAGCGGATAGTCGCGCAGCATTTTTGCATACGCGATTGCGGTGTCAAGATCGAAGCGTCCATTTGCATCGACGGCCAACCGGGCATCGTTCTTGATTTCAGCAAGAACGGCCTCAATGCGTTCGCGGTCGAGGTCGATGCCATTTCCGATCTTCATTTTCACAAGGGAGTAGCCGCGATCGAGATAGCTGCGCATCTCCGCTCGAAGTGCAGTTGAATCCTTGCCGGGGTAGTAATATCCACCCGCGGCATAGACAAAGACGCGCGGGTCGGCGATGGTTCCTTCGCGCTCGGCGAGCAGCCTAAACAACGGCATACCGGCGATTTTCGCGGTCGCATCCCATACCGCCATGTCGATGGTGCCGACGGCGACGGAGCGCTCGCCATGTCCGCCAGGCTTTTCATTGCGCATCAGCGTTTGCCAAATGCGATCGGGATCGAGATTGTCGCCCGCGTCGCTGAGAAGCGATTTGGGATCAGCCTCGTGAAGGCGCGGAATGAAGCGCTCGCGAATGAGACCACCCTGACCATAGCGGCCGTTGGAGTTGAATCCATAACCGACGACTGTGCGGCCCTCGCGGACTTGGTCCGTGACGACGGCGACGAGCGAAAGCGTCATCTTGGAAAAATCGATATAAGCATTCGCGATTGCGGATGCGATGGGAAGAGTAATTTCGCGAATTTCAGCGATGCGCACTTTGGTTTTCCTTTGCCATTGAAGATTAATGCGGGTAGACATCGACAGCAAATGGAGCGCGGCGTTATTGCGAAGCAGCGCGCGCACGAGTTACCCAGGACTCCCACACGAAGTCGTCTTTCACTTTTTGCCATACGGCATCGGGCACCGCCTGCAATTGCTCGCGACGCACGTTGGGAATGGTCGAATCGAGTGCATCCACACCGTACTCAGAGAGCTCGGTTTGAAATCGTTGGCCGACGTGGGCGCCCGTGGCCGCGGCCCAAGCGCTGACCTTCACTTCACCGAGCGCATTGATCGAATCGGGAGTCCAATTGGGAAAATGCAGTTGGTCGTTGAGCCAGAGCGCAACGGGCTTGGTAACGAAGTTGGGCCGATGGCCCGCACCGGGGAACCAGTAGGTTTCAAAGATGCGATCGTGCGTGCCGGTAAGCTCGGCGGTGCGCTCGCGGAGTTTGGAGAAAAACGCTTCGCCCGATTGCGAAGAGACGATGACGGGGTCGGCCGTTCCATTGACGACCAGCGTGGATCCGCGGCGCTGATTCATTGCATAAAGAACGGCGCCGCGCTCAGGCACAAAATCGAGGGCCTTGGATGGTCCAGCCTGGCACATGATCTTTGGACTGCGCGCCCAATAGTCTCCGGGTCCCTCAAGATTGCCACCACCCGAAAGAACCAGGGCGTCAATGCGCGGATCGATGGCGCCGGCGATGGCTGCATGAAATGACCCCATTGAGTAGGCGGCGACGGCGATACGCCGCGGGTCGACTTCGGGGCGCGCGGCGAGATAACTGACGGCCTGCAGAATGTCGGTGATCATCTGGCCACCCATGCGCGCGGGCATCTGTGCTCCGTCGACCACGGTGTCGTGCGTTGCGGTTTCAGATTTGCGATCGCTGTTGCGCTCGTCTTCGCCGACGGGATCGTAGGTAAGCACGACGGCCCCGGCGCGCGCATACAGGATGCCGGAGTAGAACGCGTACCACGATGTCTTGTCGCCGAGGTGCCCGTTGACGATCACAACGGCGGGAAGATGTGCTGCTGATTTGGCAGGTCGATAGACGATCGCCGGCACGCGCATGCCGTAGCAGGTGGCGTAGGTAACTCGTTCCGCAATGACTCCCGCGGCAGGCGAAAATGTGCCGTAGCGGCGGGCAGCGAGCGCCGGAAGCCGATCGGGAATGAAGAGCGCCTGCTTGATCTGTCGGCGCCATTGTGCGACTTGGGCGTCGGTTGCAGCGGGCGCTGTCGCGAGCAAGGTCGCTGCCGCGGCCGATTGCGCAGACGCAGAGCGATGCGCAGAGGCGAGGCAAGCGATGCCGAGGCCGATCAGGAGCACGAGATTTCGCCGGTTAGTCAAGAAGCGCTCCGATCGAGACTGTTTGCGCTTGCGTCGCGCATTGCGGGACCGCTCGCCAATGGTCCGGCCAATGGGTAAAACTGCCTAACTCCCTCGAACAGAGTAACTCACGAATCGTGAAAAGAGGAATGCATGCAGAATTGAATGCTCTTTTGCATTCGCGCTGCGCAGAATATTTGACACTGCCAGATGCCCGGCTTAGGATGGCTGCGGTTCCGTTGCACGTCGAATCGCAATCACGCCTAATCCTGAGGTCTTCATCATGAGCTCCGCATTGGATCGCAGAACATTTCTCCGTCTGTGCTCGGCCTGCGCCGCATTTCTTGCGCAGACGGCGCATCCACAACAGAGGTCCGCCGGTGAAAATATGAGCGTGGCGTCTCAAAGAAGAGGCGAGGTAAAACACCGCAAGAATTTCGTCGCGCTGCAAGTGAAGCCCTTCAGTTTTTATGACGAAGGCGTCGACAAAGTTCTCGACAACCTTCAGCAAAAAGGCGACGTGAACACGATTTTCTCCTACACGTTTGACTACGAGGAAACGCGGCTGAAGAAGAACAGCGACGTGCCGTTGCCGGATCACGGCGTGGAGGGCGGCGGGCTGGTAGGCGGGGCGTTTTACGACTACGACCCGAAATATTTTCGCAACACGATCTTAAAGGACTTTCGGTCTCAGGATTTTGGCAAGTTCAACGTGATTGCCGAGGTTGCACAAAAGGCCCACGCGCGGGGCATGGACTACTTTGCGTGGGACTATAACAACTCGTCCATCATGGCCCAGCACCTGACTAACTTTGCGCAGGTGGCGGAGATTGACGTGTACGGTGTGCGGACCGCAAATGCCTGTTTTAATCATCCGGAGTATCGTGCCTTTCTCACGGGCAAGATTGAAAGCCTGCTGAGCGGCTACGGGAGCGATGTGGACGGAATTGCGTGGGGCTGCGAGCGGATGGGCCCGATGAACAACATGATCGGCGGAGGATGGACGACAAAGGGGATCAGTTGCTTCTGCGGCTTTTGCCAGGCAAAGGCGCGTGACCGCGGCATCTCGGTGGAGCGCGCCAAGGAAGGCTATCGCCAACTAGACAAGCTGTTCGGCGCAGCGACGAAAGATGAACGGCCTGCCGACGGCTACTTTGTTTCATTCTGGCGGCTGCTGTTGCAGTATCCGGAGATTTTGAGCTGGGAGACGCTGTGGAACGACAGCTACCACGAAGTGCGAGCAGAAGTGTACGGAACAGGGAAGGCGATCGCACCCGAAAAGCCCTTCGGGTTCCATATCCAGCAGAACCAGACGTTCAGCCCGTTCTACCGGGCGGAGGAAGATTTTTCGGAGACACGACACTACTCGGACTTTCTGAAGCTCGCCACGTACAACAATTCTGGCGGCCCACGCATGGCGGCATTTCTCGATCGGCTGAGCGCGACGATCTTCCACGACGCAAAGCCCGAGGACTTCGAACGCTTTTACTACAAGATCATGAACTATCAGGAGGCCCCCTACGAACAGCTTCATATGACCGGCCTCTCGGCCGACTATGTAGCGCGGGAGACGAAGAGGGCGCTTGCTGGAGTGCATGGCGAAGTAAGGATCTATCCGGGAATCGACATCGACGTGCCCACCAAGCCCACCGATCACCGAACCAAGCCGGACGATGTTCGGCAGGCAATTAAGGGAGCGTTTGGAGCGGGCGCGGATGGTGTTGTGCTGTCAACGCGGTATGAGGAGATGTGGCTCGCCAATCTGACGGCGGCCGGCGATACGTTGCGCGAGGTGTTTCAAAAGGCCTGAAGCGCGGGCGCTACGGACAAAAGGCGCGCAATATTCTCAAAAGAGCTCATTACACAGGCCGGGTGAATGCATGTAACGGCGGCATACATGTTTGCTGCCTGTTTCTGCTTCCCAAACGTCTCGCAGGAGACTAAAAAGGACTTCGGCGAACATTGGTGCGTTGGTCGATAACTTGACACTGTGGCTAATTGCACGTTTCCACCGCAATCATCCGATCACGAAGCAATCGAGGACCGCAATGAATTCAATTCTGGATCGTAGAAACTTCCTTCGCCTTGCATCGGCAGGCGCGGCCTTTCTGGCACAGGCAGCACGGCCCAAGGCGATGGCGGCGCAGGCCAAGGTGGCTCCGGCGGGAAAAGTGTCGAGAGTAAAGAACCGCAAGAACTTCGTCGCCATCCAGTTGATGCCTTACGCCTGGCTGGACGAGGGCGTGGACAGAGTGCTGGACAATCTCCAGCAAAAAGGAAACGTGAACACCGTGTGGGCTTACACGTTCCAGTACACTGGCGAGCGGCTGCGCAAGGGCGGGATGCCGCCGTTGCCGGACCATGGCATCTCGAGCGACCCAAAGGTGAAGTTCGTTGGCGGTGCCTACTACGACTACGATCCCAAGTATTTTCAGAACACGTTCCTCAAGGATTTTCGCTCGCCGGATTACGGCAAGTTCAATGTCATCGCAGAAGTCGCGCCCAAGGTAAAGGCGCGCGGCATGGACTTCTTTGCCTGGGACTACAACAACGCTTTTCCGCTGATGATGGAAAGCCTGCCGGGCGCGGTTGAGGTTGCGGAGATCGACGTGTATGGGCGGCGGACGACGAGTCCATGCTTCAATCATCCGGATTACCGGGCGTTTTTGACCGGGAAGATCGAGAGCCAGCTGAGCGGTTACGCGGACCAGATCGATGGACTGGCGTGGGGCTGCGAGCGCATGGGCCCATTGCAGAACATGATTGGCGGCGGATGGAGCACGAAGGGAATTTCCTGCTTCTGCCGTTTTTGCCGCGCGAAGGCGCGCGAGCGCGACATCTCAGTGGAGCGGGCCCAGACGGGCTACCGCAAGCTCGACGAGCTTTTCAGCGCGGCGGCCGAGGACAAACGTCCGGCCGACGGTTACTTTGTCTCGTTCTGGCGATTGCTGCTGCAATATCCCGAAATTCTGAGCTGGGAGACCTTGTGGACTGACAGCTACCACGAAGTGCGTGCAGAGCTGTATGGCACGGGCAAAGCCATAGCGCCGGAGAAGCCATTCGGATATCACATCATGCAGAACATGACCTTCAGCCCGTTTTACCGGGCGGAGGAAGACTACGCCGAGACGAAGAACTACGCAGACTTTTTGAAGCTGGCCACGTATAACAATGCAGCCGGCCCGCGGCTGGCGAGTTATCTCGATCGCCTTGCGGGCACTGTGTTTCACGATGCAACGCCGGCGGAATTTCTGCCGTTCTTCTACAAGATCATGGACATGAACCAGGGTCCTTACGATCAGCTTCATCTTTCCGGATTGACAGCGGATTACGTGGCGCGGGAAACGAAGCGGGCGCTTGAGGGCGTAAAGGGCGAGACGAAGATTTATCCCGGCATCGACATTGACGTACCGACAGCGATGACAGACAAGCGAACGCAGCCGGACGATGTGCGGCAGGCCGTGCGCGCCGCGTTTGGCGCTGGCGCTGACGGGGTTGTGCTGTCGCGGGAATACGTCGAGATGTGGCTTGCGAATCTGACCGCAGCCGGAGATACGCTGCGAGAGCTTTTTGCCAAACAGGCAAGTTGAAGCGCTGCGGGAAGGTAAGCAGCGCTCGAGAGAACCAAAAGGAGAAGCAAAGAATGCACACCGATCGTCGTCGTTTTATGACCACTGCTCTTGCCGGCGGAGTTGCGGCTGCGGCCCTGCCGTTTGGAGCGAGAGCCCAATTTTTGAATGCGCCAAGACATGGACTTCCGGGAACACTTCAGGAGCGCTATGCCAAGCTCGATGAGATTCTGAAGCAGCCGGTTTTTCTACGCCATCTTTTTCCTGACCCGGTCATTATCGAATCCGTTGAGCTGTTGAAGAACAAGAAGGAGTATCTGTGCCGGGTTCGCTCAAAGGACGGCCACGAAGGGATTTCCGTTTCGAATGCGGAGCAGATGGCGTCGCTCTATCCGATCTTCGTCAAGCGCATTGCTCCATTTTTCATCGGCAAAGATGCTCGCGACCTTGAAGAGCTGATCCCCGCGGCGACGGTTTACCAGAGCAATTACAAGGCGACGGGCCTGGCCATCTGGGTTCCGATTGCAACACTCGAATTTGCGCTGCTCGATATGTTCGGCAAAATGTCAAACCGTTCGATCGGGCAGCTCATCAGCGACAAAATCTACAACAAGAGTATTTCGGTGTACCAGGCCAACGGCGAACGGGACAATTCCGCCGAAGAAGTGATCGAGCACCTCAAGCGCGACGTCTATATCTCCCACGCCAAGGCCATCAAGTTCAAGCTGGGCGGGCGCATGAGCCACACGGAGTACCCTGTGGGCCGCAGCGAGAAGCTGATCCCGCTGGTCCGGAAGACCTTCGGCGATGACATGATCATCTCGGCCGATTCCAATGGCTCCTACACGGCGGCGCAGGCGATCCCGATCGGCAAGCTGATGCAGGAGTACAAGTACGCCTTCTACGAAGAGCCGGTGCCATTTGACTGGTATGAGGAGACCAAGCAGGTGGCCGACGCGCTGGATATTCCGATTGCCGGCGGCGAGCAGGAGCCGAGCACCCATAACTTCCGCTGGCTGGTAGCCAACGGCGGTCTGTCGATTGTGCAGCCGGACATGTTCTATTTCGGCGGCATGGTGCGCTGCGTTCAAGTGGCCCGCATGGCCCACGCGTTTGGCAAGCAGTGCATCCCGCACATCTCCTCAACCGGGCTTGGCTATGTATACATGATGCATTTCGTTTCGTCGATTCCAAACTCCGGCCCCTACCACGAGTTCAAGGAGTTCAACAACGAACTGCCCTACCACTGCGCCACCTCCACGCTGCGGAGCGACGACAGCGGAGTGATCCAGGTGCCCAGCGGTCCGGGGTTTGGCATGGAGATCGATCCGGACTTTATTGCTAAAGCGACGGTCGTCACGGCCTGACCATTCTGATGGGCAGTGCCTTCCGGCTGTCAGGCGCCGCCCACTCCCCTTCCCACACAGAATTTTGGAGACGTACCCGCATGAGACTTTCCCTGCTTTTGTTTGCCCTTGTTTTGCCGTCAGCCTCAGCCCTGGCACAATCCGGCGCCGCCACTTTTTGGTCAAACGGCGTCCCCCCCGGCGGGATCACCCAGAAAGCCGACTTTGGTAACCATCTGCTCGAAATCTCCCATCGCGACAAGGATGGTCGGGCAGAGCTCCACAAGGTCAAGGCCGATGTGATGGTCATCCAGTCTGGAACGGCCACCCTCGTCTACGGCGGCGAAGTGATCGGTCCGGCGCCGACCGCCCCAAATGAGATTCAGGGATCCGGCATCAAGGGCGGCGACAGGCGTACTGTATCTCCCGGCGACATCATCGAGATTCCCGCCGGAGTGCCGCACCAGTTTCTCTTGGCCCCGGGAACCCAGATCACCTACCTGGTTGTTAAGGTCTTTCAGCCCTGAAAGATAAGCTGCAAATGTGCGGGCTCGCCCTCGAGCCCAGGCACGTTCCGGCTGAAAAAATTATGGTCCTACCATTTGACTCAAACGCAGCATCTCCCCGTAATCAGACAATCGCACAGAAAGCATTATTTATCAATAAGCTACAGAATACAGTGGCCGCTCATCATCGCCAGGGCCGGCTCGGTTTTCCGCGTTGAAACTGGCCGGGGGCCAGACGCCGCCTACGTTGCGCAAGCTCCGTGTTCTCTTCGGTTTGCGCCATGTAACGGTGCTAGACAGGTATGTCACCTGTATCGCCTTGACAGTGAATTCAGCGTCACGTATAACGTGGGCCGAATCGTTTGGGGCAGGTCCCTGTCTTGAATCAAGGTCCCCGAAAGACCCTGTGAGTTCCTCAGGGCGACCAAAATCGAGATACAGAAAAACTGATAACTGAAATTGGAGGCGAACGAATGATCAAGTTGAAGCTAATTTCCTGGGTCGCGGCGATAGGCCTGATCCTGTGCCTGCAGAGCACTGGATTCGCGCAGGCGGTCAACAACGGGCAGATACACGGTTCAGTGCTAGATCCGACGGGAGCGGCCGTAGTGGGCGCAGCCATCAAGGCCGTGAACGCGGAAACGGGAAGCACTCAGTCGACAGTTTCAGGAGCGGATGGTTCCTACCTGATGCCGGGACTACCGGTTGGAGGTTACTCCCTTGAAGTGGCGGCATCCGGCTTCAGCAAGTATCGGCAGACCGGAATCACCCTGGAGGTCGGAGAGAACGTCCAGGTGAACATCACGCTGAAGGTGGGCAGTGCGGCGAGCGAGGTGGTGCAGGTGTCCGCCGACGCGGCCATGGTGGAGACGCAGGATACGTCTATCTCCGAAGTTATCGACCACGAGCGCATTGTGGATCTACCGCTCAATGGCCGGCAGGCGACGGACTTGATTCTGCTTTCCGGTGGCGCCGCGATGCCGCCGAACGCAGCCAGCCGCGTTGTGACCACGCACGACTATGTGAATTCCGTGGGTGTGTCTGTTTCCGGCGGGCAGATCAACGGCAACAACTACCTGCTCGACGGCGGCGACAACAACGACTCGCACTCCAACATCAACATGCCGTTCCCCTTCCCTGACGCGCTGCAGGAGTTCAACGTACAGACCAACGGAATCTCTGCCCGCTATGGCCTCCATCCCGGATCGGTCATCAACGTAGTCACCAAGCAGGGCGGCAGCGGCTACCACGGCGACCTGTTTGAGTTTGTGCGGACTCCGGATCTGAATGCGCAGAACTTTTTTGCGACGAAATCGAGCAGGGACGCTCTGCACCGCAACCAGTTTGGCGGAACGATTGGCGGACGCATTATCGGGGACAAGCTGTTTGGCTTCGGTGGCTATCAGAAAACGATCATCCGCAACGTATCGGGCGCGAATATCGTATATGGGCCGACGCAGGCTGTACTGAACGGTGACTGGTCGACAATCGAAAGCTCTACTTGCCAGACAACTGCCAGGCAGCTGGTGCACCCGGGGACGTCGACACCCTACACCGGCAACCAGATTCCGACTGGGTCCTATGTCCAGCCGGCATTGAACTATTTGAAACTGATTCCGGTCTCGACCGATCCCTGCGGAAAGTTGACGTTTCCAGCGTCGAATCCGAGCACTGAGTACCAGCAGGTTTACCGCATAGATTGGGTGCGGACTCCGAAGAACACAATCTTCGGTCGCTACTTCATCCTGGATTACGGTAATCCGGCGGTCTACACAGGTAACTTGCTCACCTTGACTCGTCCCAGCCTTCTCGATCGCTCGCAGTCCGTTGTGCTCGGCGACCAGATGACGCTATCTCCCGCTCTAATTAACTCGATTCACTTTACCTACGGGCGTTTGGCGATTCACCGCTCTGACCCGCCGAATATGCCGAGTCCGACCCAGGAAGGCATCAACATCTACGATGCCTCGCCGAACTTCAGTTACATCACCATTTCGAACTACTTCACCGTCGGTGGCGGATCCAACGCGCCCGCCAAATTTATCCGTAACCAGTACCAGTGGTCGGACGACATGGACTGGATCAAGGGCAAGCACCACTTCAGCTTTGGCGCCGAGAACATCCTCGGCCAGATGTATCAAAGCAACGTCTACGACTCCAACGGCCTTTTCGCCTTCAACGCCAACCTGACAAAGGATGCATTGGCAGACTTCCTCACTGGCAGTCTGGATTCATTCACGGATACGGGCCAACAGGTCAGCAACTCGTACGGCAAATATATCGCCGCCTATTTCGAGGATGATATTCAACTCAACAAGAACCTTAACGTCCACGGCGGCGTGCGCTGGGAACCTTCCCTGCCTGAAACACAGCAATACAACGAAGGCGACCACATCGACGTCCCGTCATTTACTGCGGGCACCGTCTCCACCGTATTTCCGAATGCGCCTCCGGGAGTTTTCTTCTACGGCGACAAGGGAATTCCCAAGGGATATGCGAACGGCAGCTACGACGATTTTGCTCCGCGCATCGGATTTGCCTGGGATCCTTGGGGCGATGGAAAGCAAAGCCTTCGCAGTTCGTACGGAATCTTCTTCGACCAGCCTGAGACCTTCACGGACTCAGCCTTCAGCCTTGCGCCACCCTGGGCAAACGGTCTTACTTTGACGACACCCGCCGGTGGATTCATAAACCCTTTCCAGGGCATTGCCGGCGGCAACCCATTTCCAAATCCGTTTCCGCCCACAAAGAATGCTTCATTCAACATGAACGGAACCTACGAGAATCTTCCTCTCAGCCTTCACCATCCCTATATGCAGCAATGGGATCTGAGCGTAGAGCAGCAGTTCGGCGGAGACTGGGCTTTCACGCTCAGTTACATCGGCAACAAGGCCACTCACCTCAGGGCCGGCCTTGAACAGAATGCGCCTCAGCCCGCCACCGGAGCCACAGCGAAGAACGAGCCTGCGCGCCGCATTCTGACCCAGATTAATCCCGCTACGGGCGCGTACTTCTCGACGGTCAACCTGATGAACGACGGCGTCAACACAACGTACAACGCGCTCCAGTTGAACGTGAAAAAACGCCTGAGCCATGGCTACACGCTGCTGTACAACTTTACGTTTTCCCATTGCCTGCAGGATACCGAGACGATCGGAAACAAGCTGCAGGGGAACACACAGACCAATCCAACCAATATGAGGTTTGACTACGGTCCGTGCGACTACGATCTGCGCCACAATATGAACGCCTCGTTTGTCTACCAGGGCTTTAACTTCGCCAACCAAACGCTGAACCTGATCGCCGGTGGATGGTCGCCGTCGTTCCTGGTTTCGTACAACAATGGTTTCCCCTTCACGCCATTGGCCGGAACGGATGCATCTCTTACTGGGATCGGACTCGATCGGCCGAATGCAGTCGCAGGTGTAAGTCCTTATGTGAAGAACACAACTCCAGGCGTCATGCAGTGGGTTACCAAGAGTGCGTACACCGTGGTTACAGCTCCGAATTCATTTGGAACAGTGGGCATGAACTCTCTTCTTGGACCTCACTACATCGACTCCGACGTAAGCATACGCAAGCTCATCAAAACCTTTAGAGAAGAGAACCTGGAACTGCGATTCGAGTTTTTCAACATCTTCAATCACCCGAATTTCTCCTTGCCCGTGACCTCGTACAGTTCGTCGGGGTTTGGTCAGATCCAGGCTTCGAATCCACCGCGCATCATGCAATTGGCGGCCAAGTACACATTCTAGAAAACAACCTGCTCGAAAAACTCGTTGGGCACGGCGCTCTCAACCGAGGGGACCGTGCCCGATACTTATCGCTCTCGCCATGCTTGATGCACCCCAGTGAAAGGTCCCTATGAAAATCGAACTCACCCGGCGGAGATTCGTTCAGTTGCTGACCGCCGTTTCGGCCAGTGCGGGACTGCGCGCGACACCACAGTCAAAGACCCCGCGGCCTTCCGCCTATGGAACGGTGAATCGCAAGAACCTGGTTGCCACGCAGGTTAAGGCGTATGCATGGCTGGACGAGGGCATCGACAAGTTGCTCGACAACTGCCAGAAGAAAGGAAACATCAACACCGTTTTCGCCTTCACCTTTCTCTCCGAACCGACAGATGCGAGCGGAAAAATTCCTCTGCCCGATCACGGCACCTATTCAAAGGCCAATCCCGAGATTGGCGGCGCATTTTACGACTACGATCTGAAGTATTTCCAGAACACAACACTCACGGATTTCCATGCTGCAAGCAAGTTCAACGTGATCAGCGAAGTCGCGCCGAAGATGCATGCGCGCGGCATGAGTTTCTTCGCCTGGGACTACAACAACACCAACGCGAATATGATGCGGCTGATTCCGGGATTCGCCGAAGTTTCAGAGATCGATGTATACGGCAAAGCGCACCGACAGCGCATGCTGGAATCATCCGAACTATCGCGCCCAGCTTACGGGCCGGATCGAGTCCTATCTATCCGGCTATCCCGGCGAAGTGGATGGCATCATCTGGGGCTGCGAGCGCATGGGCCCGCTCGACAACATGATCGGCGGCGGCTGGGCAACGACCGGCATTTCCTGCTTCTGCGGTTTTTGCCGCGCCAAGGCGCGCGAGCGGGACATCTCAGTGGAGAGAGCGCAGCGCGGCTTTATCAAGCTGGACGAACTGTTCCTGGCAGCGCGCAAACAGAATCGTCCTTCCGATGGATACTTCGTCACTTTCTGGAGAACGCTCCTCGAATATCCTGAGATCCTTGCATGGCAGACGTTGTGGAACGACAGCTACCACGAAGTGCGCGCAGAACTCTACGGCACGGCGAAGGCAATTGCCCCGCAAAAGCCGTTCGGTTTTCATATTGTGCAGAACGTAACCTTCAGTCCCTTCTACTGCGCCGTGGACGACTACGCGAAGATCAAGCACTACACGGACTTTGTGAAGATTGCGAGTTACAACAATGCCGGCGGCGGACGCATGAAGGGCTTCATCAACCGGCTTTGCTCCACGGTATTTGCGGATGCAACGCCGCAGGACCTGACGCCGTTCTATTACAAGATCATGGGCTATGACGAGAAGCCGTACGACGAGATGGCCCAGGCTGGACTGTCGGTTGACTACATTGCACGAGAGACAAAGCGCGCGATTGCCGACACTGGTCATTCGATTCAGATCTATCCCAGCGTCGACATCAACGTGCCGATCTCACCGGGCTGGAAGCAGACCACACCTGAAGCGGTGAAGGCGGAAGTCGAAGCATCGTTCGGAGCCGGCGCCGATGGCATTGTTCTCTCACGGGAATACACTGAGATGTGGCTCGCGAACCTGGCTGCCGCCGGTGATGCTTCACGAGCCATTTTCAGCAAGAGCTAAGAGGACTCAATGCGAAGACGAGATTTTGGCAAGGCATTGCTTGGGGCTGCCGCAGGCGTGAGCACCATGGGTTCAGCGTTTGCCGAGACCAAGGCAAGTGAGCCGGTGCGCGCGCACCGCAAAAACCTCAAGATGCACGTGGGTGCGGACTACCACGTAGTCGAAGGCAACAACATCATCTCCCGGGAGAACCTCAATTACAACCTGCGCTACGGCGTAACACACATCAGCCCGGATCCAATTATGGTGATCGAGGGAACTGCGGTTCCGTTGTCGGGCGCCGCGCCCAGGCCGCGCAGCGGCGGTGGAGATTTCATTTCAGAAGAAGGTCCGCAGGGCGGAGCATTTGACCTCGATGCCCTCAAGCGAATGCGCGACACCTGCGACAGTCTGGGCATGACGATTGAAGGCTTTCGCATGGACTCGGGATATATCGTGATGAAGCCCGGACCGGACCGAGAGAAAAAGCTCGACCAGGTTTGCGAAAACATTCGCAAGGCCCGCGCTGTTGGAGTGGGGTTGATCAGCCAGCACTGGACCGCGATCCCGATCCGTCGCAACGGCTCAGAGCGGGGCCGCGGCGATTCAAGCTACCAGACGTTCAAGCTTGAGCCCAACTGGAAAGATCTTCCGGTGACCACGTACGGCAAGGTCAGTTACGACGAGTATTGGGAGCGGATTACAACTTTCCTCGAGCGTGTGATTCCGGTGTGCAAGGAATACGACGTAAACATGGCCAATCATCCTTATGATCCGCCGGGATTGCCCTATGGCTATGAGGGCGTGGACAATTTTGATTCGCCTTCGATCTTCGACGCGTACAAGCGCTATGCGATGATCGTCGACGATCCGCACAACGGCTTTCAGATGGATGTGGGCGTACTGGCGGAAGGTTCGACCGACGCAAACAAACAGATTCCTCCGCTTGTGCAGTGGCTCACGGACCGCGGCCGAATTCACCAGATTCATATGCGCGCCATTCACGGGGGCCTGAACAACTTTGCCGAAGTGTATCCGGACGACGGTGTGCTCGATTTCGCGAAGATCATTCGCATCCTGCGCGACTCAGGATTCTCTGGCGGGATCTTGCCCGATCACATGCCATCGAGCCCGGGTGATCCAGGGAAACTGCAGGCATATGCGTTCGGCTACGGCTATCTGAGAGCGCTGATCGACGCCGCAAACTCCGAGGTTTCCTAAAGCGGTCGAAGATCGCGGCCTATATATGGACGCAAAGAATGCCTCGATGGGTGCCGCGCACTTATTGCAGCTTGCGACTGAGGATGTAAGTCGTTTCCAGTGGAACGTCATCCTTGAACCGGACCTTGAAAAGAATCTGATAAAAGCGCGGCATCTCTCCATTGGCGCCTTTCAGTTTGGCCACCAGTTCCTTTGCTGACGTTGGATCAGTAAACGAGCGGATCGCTCCCAAATAGCCCGCGGACCTGTTGCTGGTAAAGCTAATAATGTCGTGGCTGCGCAACGGGCCGGGCAGATGCGTGACCAGCGCGTAGGCGACGCCCTCTTCATTGGGTGCGGTGGAGTACGCATCAGAAAAGAACGCAGGCTCTCCCGGTTGCGGATGCACATTACGAATGCCGTTTAAAACGGCGACAAAAGGAAGCACCAGCGGCATGTCGTGCAGTTGGCTGTCAAAGAACAAGTCTTCCACACCGACAAAGATTACATTGTTATCGGCCAATTGCTCCAACGAAACCTGGCTCGTCTTGATGATGGAAAGATTCTGCTGGTGCGGCCCAAGCAGAACACCCAGGTGATAGGCAACTTCAACTTCTCCAAAGGCCGTGTAGTAGCGGCTCGGTTCCGCGCTCGAGGTTTTCATTGTGCGGTGCAACGCCTCGACCGCGGGCGATGAAACAATATCGCTCCATCGATTGAGGGAGCGGTCGCGGAAGTATACTCCCGGTTGCGAACGCAACTCCGCAAAAAGCGGATCTTCAATGGTGAGAATCACCGGCAATTTCGAGTCGACAAACGGCCCCCACAACTGCTGCAGATCGGGACTCCACCCCGGATAGGTTGACGCCGATGCAGGATGACTCCGCTTCTGCGTCGCAAGAGACCAGGCGCCGAATGCCAGCACTCCGAGGACCACAGCCGCGAACAGGAACCACGGCAACAAAGCCGAAGAGGACTGGCTTCTCCCGATCGGTTCCGCGACCACTGCCGGCGACGGTATCGGTGGTTCGATCAGTGTGGTGCGTTGAATGCAGGTGAGCTTGAATCGGCCCTTAGGCAGGTCAATGATGAAATCATCTTCTTTGCCTTCAGTCCGGTAAAACTCCGCGAGGCTCTGTCGCAGCCTGCCCACCTGGATACGGACCGCCGAGTTGTGTCGCGGATCGTAGGTAGGCGGCTTTCCCAAACCATCGGTGGCAACGGCATACTCATTCAGCGCATCCGCTTCGCCTGCAATGGCCTTGTCCGCAAGAAACTTGAAGAGCCGGCGCTGCGTATCTGAACTTCGCAATTCCTCGCTGTGCAGAATACGTTCTACCTGGGTCTGAAATGCGCTTTCGCCGACCTCATTCATTTATATGGAGATAGCATCCACCGTTATCTTGTGTCAATTGAGGGCAGTCGGTGCGGAAGCTTTTACAAGCCTGCCGCCAGGCCGCAAGCGCACCCTGCAGGCGGCAATTCCCTGTTGGGGGCAAATGGTTTACGTCAGCCAAAGGTTCGCGTCACTTGCAGAGTCTGACAATCATTTTCCCCATGTTGGTCGCGCCAGACTGAAGCAGGTCGATCATCGCGCCAGGAGCCGCGTCCAGTCCATTGACAACCGTTTCGCGATGGATCAGTCGTCCTGACTGGAGAGCGGGGATTGCCTCGCCAAGAAAAGCGGCACGTTCGGTGAAAAAGTCGGAGACAATAAATCCCTGCAACCTGAGCCGTTTTCCTATCGCCATGAACAAGTTGCGTGGACCTGGAACCGGCGTGTCATAGCCGGCAACCGCTCCGCAAAGAGCCACTCGTCCGCCGTCGCGAAGCGCGTAGAGTGCTGCCTCAAGTTGACGTCCGCCGGTATTGTCGAAGTAGACATCGATCCCATCAGGAGCGCCTTCCTTCAAACTCGCCAGAGGCTCCGATGTACGATAGTTGAACGCGTAGTCCACATGCAGTTCCTTCGAGAGCCACGCCACTTTTTGGTCCGTGCCCGCACTGGCGATCACCCTGCAATTGTGCAGCTTTGCCAGTTGGCAGGCCGCGCTTCCCACAGCCCCTGCGCCGGCGGAGATGAAGACAGCCTCACCCGCCGTCATGCCGGCGATGCGGTTGAGACCCACCCATGCCGTGAGTCCGGTCACGCCCAGAATGCCGAGAAATGCTGAAGGCGGCGCGAGGCCTTCGTCCACAACCTGAAGCCTTGCCGCCGGCGCAACAAATGCTTCGCGCCATCCGTAGAAGCTCAACACAGTCGTGCCCACCGGCAGGGCCGAACCGTTCGATGCAACCACGCGCCCCACCGCTCCGCCGTCCATCGCTTTGCCAATCTCGAAGGGCGGCACGTACGACTTTCGGTCGTTCATCCTTCCGCGCATATAGGGATCGACAGAGAGGAATGTGTTCCTGACAAGAACCTCGCCGGGCCCTGGCTCCGGCAACTCCACAGTGGCGAAGGAAAAATTGTCGAGGGTCACAGTTCCGTTGGGGCGGCTGGCAAGTCGAACTTCACGGCTTTCAATAGGCATGATGGTGAGCTAAAGCATAGCCCCCGGCAGGCTGCTCTTGTCCAGTTTCACGGGTGTGCGCACTGAAAGTTTCTTTGGCAGCAGCACTGCGCAGCCATTATTTAATTTGCGGGATCATGATCGGCTCTCATCATATTCCTTCGAGTTACGAAGCCTTTGAATTGTACGGGGCGCACACCATCCACATGACTTAAGACGATTCAACTTACCTTCGACATCAGGAATGAGTCATTTCAACCCGGGCGCACCTTCCCTTTGGGTCTTTCTGTCATCAAACAAGCATGATCCTATCCGGCGTTCCCCTTGTGCGAAATTTGATCAGTCGAATTTTCGCGTATTCGCACGAGTTCAATTCCCTATCGCTTTATCGATGGCCTTTGCTCGTTGGCGGCCGCCTGCCAAGTGCTGTACTCGGCGTAACTCACTTCGCAGCAGGCTCCAATCACCTCCGGTGCGCCCATACTCGCGCTTGCGTCGCCAACGCCTGCATCGGTTCCCCCAAGCCTTGGAGCCGGGGCCCAGCAAACCGGGGCTGCCGATCCGTCACAAGCAGCGACGCAGAATCTTGCTGAAGCCGAAAACGGTGCGAGCAACCAAATAACTCAGTAAACCCGCAACCTGACGCGCCTAGAGGCCCAACGCCGACAGCAACCACGGCAAAGAGCGACACCTAGAATCAACGTCAGCCGCAAACCAAGCGCATTCTCGACATCATGCCGAATTTTCGCGCAGTCAGCACGGACGAGCAGCTGCCGCCGCAATCGGTGAAAGAGAAGTTCGTTACAGCAACCGAGGACTCCTTCGACTACTCCTCCAATTTTCATTCCGCTCGATGCTCAGCCGCATACGACATGGGAATCGATGCCACGCCTGAATTCCATCAGGGCGTGGCCGGATTTGCCCGCTACTTCTGGCACAACGCGGTCGATCAGACCAGCGAAAACTACATGGTGGAATTTATCGTGCCGTCAATTACCCACCAGGACACGCGCTACTACACGCTGGGCAGAGGCGGGCTCTTCAAGCGAACCGGCTATGCGTTGAGCCGCGCAGTCGTCACGCGATCTGACGCTGGCAACAACGTGTTCAACGCGAGTGAGATTGTGGGCGCGGGTGCTTCCGCTGGGCTCTCGAGCCTCTACTACCCCTCGCGCGAGCGGAGCTTCACCAATACGGGCACAGAGTGGAGCCTGGACGTGGCGATCGATGCGGCCAGTTTTGTCTTCAAGGAATTCTGGCCAGACATCAACCACAAACTCTTTCACGCCGCGCAGTCCAGCGACGGATTAGTCCATTAGAGCCAAACCTGGCTGCTGATTTTCCTGTCTGCTGTACCGGTGATTCCACTCAAGACGGAAAGAGCGAACCGGTCGTGCTGGCAAAGGTGGCCACTCTTGGGGCGGCGGCGCGGCATCTGCTGCACCGGAGCGCCGAGCAGGCCGGCGATCTCCCTCAACTCAGCGCGCGCATGCCCGATAGCCGCAGCAACCGAGTCCATGCGCTTTCCCTGTCGTCGGGCTCAGGCGCAACGGCGAGCTCAGGGTCGCGACGCCGGCTCACCTGTTCAAGTGCCTGGCGCGCGCCGGAAAGCGTGTATCCCTCGGCATGAACAAGCCGCTTGATGTCGAGAGCCAGTTCCACGTCGCGGCGACGGTAAAGCCGCTGTCCGGTGCCGCTCTTGTTGGGCTTGAGCTGCGGAAACTGCGATTCCCAGAAACGCAGGACATACGTTTCCACTTCGCAGATGCGCGCGACATCGCCAATCTTAAAATAAAGGCGGTCTGGTATCTGGGGTGATTCGAAGGCGCGCTTCCGGGATAGTTGCGTAGCCATGATAAAGGGGGAGGAGGGCGCCGCGAACCGGGGGACGAAACCTCACTCTAGTGAAAGTATAGGCCACAATTTGCACCCATTGCGGAGCAAATCCGGGGGGTGGGACCATTCTAGTGAGCAAAACTAGGGCGAAACTCCACTTGGGAAATGCCGTTCAGACCTCAAGATTGCACCCTGAAAGCAAGGTGGAAACCAGCGCCAGCGGAAGTCCAACCACGTTGAAGTAGCAGCCTTCAATGCGCGGAATCCAGCGGGCTGCCAGGCCTTGAATGGCATAGGCGCCCGCCTTATCCATCGGCTCGCCCGTGGCGACATAGACTTCGATTTCCTCGTCGGACAGGGTGAGGAAGCGAACTGCCGTTATTTCGGCCGCCACCTCAACTCGCCGAGCAGTGACAACCGCCACGCCGGTAATCACGCGGTGCGTTCGGCCCGATAGCCGGCGCAGCATCCGCAAAGCATCAGCTCCGTCTTCAGGTTTACCCAGGATTTCGTTGTCGAGCGTGACCGTAGTATCGGCGCCCAGTACCACAAGTGTTCCCTGCTTCAGTGCTGTTTCCAGCTTCGTGCTGTTTTCTGTGCTCAGGGAGCGATAGACAACCTCGGCTTTTTCGCGAGCCAGCCGCGTAACGTAACCGACAGGATCTTCGTCCGCCAGGGGTTCTTCGGGGATATGGGCTGGATGCACTGTAAAGGTAAAGCCCGCCTGGGCAAGCAGTTCGCGGCGGCGAGGTGAGGCTGAAGCCAGGACCAGCATATTGGAATTATGGCAGGCGGCAGAGCGGACCCGGGCCGTTTAAACTGAAGAAAGGCACGCGGGTCGAGAGGCGCGCGGCCGAGACAAGGCTCAAATGCATCTCAATTTCGATTTCACCACTGTCCAGGTTCTGTGGACGCTGACTTTCGCCGCACTACTGGTTCTGCTGGTCGTTTTGATGGGCCGGGACCGCATGCGCGTGTTTCCCTGGTTCACACTCAGCATGGCTCTGACCGCCGTTCGCCTGCTGTCCAGCCGGATGCTCTATGGGCGGATGGCCCCCATCACCATGAGCGAGATCTTTTTGACGCTCGCGGTGATTGAGGCGCTGGTCTGCATCCTTGTAGCGGTGGAGCTGGCGCGACATGCCTTCACGGGCGCGTCGCGGAAAGCGTGGGTCATTTGCACGCTGATCCTGCTGGCCGCCGGCGGCGCGGTGGTCTATGCCTGGAGCCCCTGGCCCGACTGGAAGACTCTCACCGCGGGCGGAACCATGGGAATCCTGCGCCTGATGCAACTGGCAGCACAAAAATTGGACCTGCTGTTTGATGTATTCACGGTAGGGTTGTGCCTGCTTGTTGTTCTCTTCGGACGCCGCTTCGGTGCGGGTTGGCGCAGCCACACGCAGCAGATCCTGATCGGCCTTTCGACCGCTTCGATTTCGCAGATGGTGGTGCGCGGCACCTGGCAATTGATTGCAAGCCGCGCCGTTCCTCACAGCGAAGCGGAGTATCAGCACGTAATCGGCCTGCAGGAAAAACTCTACAACAGCAACAGCGCCGTATTTATCGCTGTTGTAGTGTGGTGGATTGTGTGCCTCTGGATCAACGAGCCCGGAACCGGGCCTGCCCTTGCCGAAATCGCAGCAGAGCCTTCATCGACGGAAGCGGCAGGGCCGGTCGCAATTTCCAGCGAGAGCAGCGACAGCGCAGGAAGCTAGCGCATTTTTGTCCGCAGAAATCGAAAGCCCGCTCGACGCAATCGCCAATGCGGGCTTTCCCTGTTCCCTGGCCACTGAAGTTAGATGTGGCAGCTAGCCTGGCCGCGCTTTTCAAGATAGCGCTGGTGGTACTCTTCCGCCCGCCAAAATGTCTGCGCCGGTTCAACTTTCGTCACAATGCGCTTTGGCTTGAAGCGTCCTTCGGCGGTAAGCTGCTCGATTTTCGCAAGCGCCTGCGCCTGCTGCTCGGGCGAGTGAAAGAAGATCGCCGAACGATATTGCGCTCCCCAATCCGGCCCTTGCCGATTGAGCGTTGTGGGATCGTGCAGCGCAAAGAACGCGTCGAGCAACTGATTGTAGCTCACCTGCGACGGATCAAAGTCCAGCTCCACGACTTCAGCGTGCCCTGTTTGGTCGGTGCACACGTCCTTGTAAGTAGGCCGCTCAAGCTGCCCGCCCTCATAGCCCACGGCCGTCGCCGTCACACCGGGGATGGTTGCCAAAGCCGCCTCCACTCCCCAGAAACATCCCGCCCCAAATGTTGCTTTCTCTGTGCTCATAGTCCCTCAGCTTTTTAGATGCGCGAGCCCGGCCGAAGTAACAGCATTGGCGGACTCTCTTTATCCAGCGTTCGCTGGACCCTTGAGCGAGGCTTCTTTAGTCTGCCTTCTTCTCATTCCGCGCCTTCACCTTGAACCAGATGGGCGTGCCCTCAAAACCGAAGGCCTCGCGAATCTGGTTTTCGAGGAAGCGCTCGAAGGCGAAGTGCAGCTTGATGTCGCGATCGGTAAACAGCACGAACGTGGGTGGCGCCACAGCCGCCTGCGTCATATAAAAAATTCGAATCCGCTTGGCCATGGGCACCGGGGCACGCTGAAAGTCGATCTTGTCGAGGAAGCGATTCATCTGCCCGGTGGTCACCCGCTTGCGCCGTTCCGCCGCTACTTTTTTCACTTCATTCAGTACCCGCGCCATGCCTTTGCCGTCGGGACCGCGGCCTTTAAGCGCTGACATGAAAATCACCGGCGCATAGCTCAGGTACTTCAGCGCAGAGCGCAGCTGCTGCTCGAAGATCTCGCGATCCGCCGGCGGTTTGCCATCAGTGCGATCGGTGGTCACGGCGTCCCACTTGTTCACCACGATGATGACGCTGCGTCCGCTCTCGTGCGCGTATCCGCCAATGGTCGCATCGGCGCCCGTCACTCCTTCGGTCGCGTCCACAACCAGCAGGGCGACGTCTGCCGCTTCAAGGTGCCGCCGCGCCATTACGACGCTCATCTTCTCTGCCATCAGGTGCGTTTTGCCCTTGCGCCGGATTCCGGCCGTGTCAACAAAACGCAGTTGACTCCCATCGAATTCCACAACTTCGTCCACCGCGTCGCGCGTAGTTCCGGCAATCGGCGAAACAATGGCGCGCGTAGTTCCCGTGAGCGCATTGAGCAGCGTGGATTTGCCCACATTCGGCCGGCCGATGATCGCGATTGAAGTTTCGTGCGGCTCAAACTCGCCATGCGTGCGATTCAGGCCTTCGGCGTCTTCCTCTTTGGAATCATCGGCCGCAGGCGTCGGCGCGTCGTCCTCAACTTCGTGCACAGTGGACTCGCTCACCGGAAGCGCTTCGGCAATTCCATCGAGCAGATCGCCGATGCCGAGCGCGTGTTCAGAGCTGATGGGATACACATTGCGCAGGCCCAGCTGCCGGAAGTTCTCCGCCTCCGCAGCCATCGCTTCGCCTTCCACCTTGTTCACAGCCAGAAACACCGGCTTGCCGCCGCGAATGAGCAGCTTCACAAGGTCGTAGTCAGGGCTGGCCAATTCAGTGCGCGCATCCACAACCAGAATCAGCGCGTCCGCTTCTTCGAGCGCGACCTTCGCCTGGTTATAGATCTCCGTGGGCATCAGTTCAGGGTCGTCGGGGACGATGCCGCCCGTGTCGACCAGGCGATAGCGCCGGCCACTCCACTCATACTCGCCATAGATGCGGTCGCGCGTAATGCCCGGCTCGTCGCCCACAATGGAGCGCCGGCTGTGCGTCAAGCGATTGAAAAGAGTGGATTTGCCCACGTTGGGCCGGCCCACGATGGCCACCAGCGGGTCGCCGCGGCGACCTTCAGCACCCGCTTTATCGGGCACAACCGATCTGCGATACGTTGGCAAAACCTGTCTCCAATCACTGCTTGCCAAGGAATGATGCGGGGGAATAGACCCCCTCGGCATACCGCACATCGATCCGATCGATGGTTTGGCCTCAGCAATCTCAAGTTTAGTTCACTTGCCCTCATTAGCCCCGTCCGCCTGGTTGCGCACTCGAATGCGCACGGTTGCCCGGTCACAGGCTCAGCGTCGCCGCCATCACTATGATGGAGTGAGCACCAAGCTCGAACGCCAACGGTTTTCATGTCAGCAATCGACAGCTCAACCCGCGCCCTGCCCTCTCTCCACGAGTTTTTTTCTCCTGGAGGCATTCTTGCGCGCTCATCACTGCCCTACGAGTACCGCAGCGGTCAGCTTGAAATGGCAAAGGCCGTGGAGCGCGCGCTCACCGAGCATCGCCATCTGATCGTCGAAGCAGGAACAGGCACCGGCAAAACACTGGCCTACCTCTTGCCCGCACTCCGCACCGGTCAGCGCGTCATTGTCTCCACCGGGACCAAGGCGCTGCAAGACCAGCTCTTCTTTCGCGATGTCCCCTTTCTCGAAACGCTCCTCGGAGACTTGCGCGTTTGTTACATGAAGGGCCGCGCGAATTACCTGTGCCGCCACAAGCTCGAGTCGCTCAAAAATCAGCCGATTCTCTCCGGCCTTGAGGAGATCGACCAGTATCGCCAGATCAGCGCGTGGGAAAAGACCACCGACACTGGCGACCGCGCCGAGCTCTCCGAGATGCCCGAGTCAAGCGCTCTCTGGCACAAGCTCGATGCGCGCTCCGAGGCATGCCTTGGCTCAACCTGCCCCGATTATCGCCGCTGCTTTATTACCGAGATGCGGCGCAAGGCTCTCGAGTCAGACATCATCATCGTGAATCACCACCTGTTTTTTGCGGATCTCTCTGTGAGGCGCGAAGCCACCGGCGCGCCGGATGCGGGCGTTCTGCCAGAGGCCGCTGCGGTGATCTTCGATGAGGCGCATGAACTCGAAGAGGTTGCTTCAAACTACTTCGGCCTTTCTGTTTCGAACATTCGGTTTGAGGAGCTGGCGCGAGACGTCGATGCACTTGCTGCGCGGCAAGGAAGGCGCTGACAAGTTGCTCGCCGCGACGATGCAACTGCGCGAGCGCGCCCGCCTATTCTTCGCCGGCCTTCCCATGGCCGGAGACGGCCGCCAGCCCTTCACCGCGCGCGAGGAGTTTCTTGAAAGTTCCGGCGACTTATACATGGCCGTGCGCACAACGCTCAAGCTGATGGAAGCGGAGATGGAGCGGATGACTGGAGTCGACGAGGCGCCGGGATTGAAGAAGCGCGTGGGCCGTCTCCGCACCGAGCTCGAATTCCTCATGGAATCGAACTCCAGCAACATGGTGTATTGGATGGAGCGGCGCCTCTACGGCGGAGGTCCATCGCAGGAGAAATCATCGCCGCGCAGCATTCGCAACGCATCGCGCAACACCTTCATCCAGGCCACGCCGATTGATGTTTCAGAGCTGCTCCACGAGCTGGTCTTCGAGCAGATTCCCACGGTTGTGCTCACCTCGGCCACGCTCACCGTGCAGGGCGGCTTCGAACACATGCGCAGGCGGCTCGGCCTCGCGGACGCGCGTGAACTGGTCGTGCCTTCGCACTTCAAGTACGGAGAGCAGGCGCTGCTCTATCTTCCTCCCGACATGCCCGATCCGCGCGAGCCCGATTTTCCCGAGGCCGCGGCACGCTGTATCGAGCGGGTTCTCCATCTCTCGCATGGGCGCGCGTTCTGCCTCTTCACCAGCTACAGCCAGATGCGCGACTTATACGAGCGTCTGCTGCCGGTGCTCGACTTTCCGCTCCTGCTTCATGGCACCGCTCCGCGCAAGGCGCTCCTCGAGGAGTTCCGCGCCACGCCGAATGCTGTGCTCTTCGGCACTTCAAGCTTTTGGCAGGGAGTGGACGTGCAGGGCGAAGCACTGAGCTGCGTGATTATCGACCGGCTTCCGTTCGCAGTACCAAGCGACCCAATAGTCCAGGCGCGCATGAAGGCGATTGAAGAAGCAGGAGGCAAGCCGTTCTTCGATTACCAGGTGCCGTCGGCAGTGCTCACGCTGAAGCAGGGCTTCGGCCGTCTGATTCGCTCGCTTGAAGATCGCGGCGTACTGGTCCTGCTCGATCCGCGCGTCCGCCGCCAGCGCTACGGCCAAACATTTTTGCAGAGCCTGCCACCCTATCGCATGACAGCGACGATTACCGACGTGGAAGCGTTCTTTGAGAAGAACGGCAGCTAGAATTCGCTGCATCAATCAGATTTTGAAAAGGCTCGGCTTTAGACGAGCCATAAGCGGTGCAATTTGAATTTTGGCTTTAGCCCCTGCCGGGGGCCCCAGGTCTCCGGGGCCGCAGGGACAGCTTTTCGCCCCTGCGGTGGAGACCCGTCGTCCGCCGCGGCGGAGGGACCTGGGATCCCGCACGATTTCGTCATCCTCTACCAGAGGTGCACTCGACCGGACGGCGCGAGATAGAGTTTGTCTCCTGGCTGAACGTTAAAGGCCGCGTACCATGCATCGATATTGCGTACGGTGGCGGCGCGGTACTTCGCAGGCGCGTGCGGATCGGTCATCACCTGCTGCCGCAGAGCAGCTTCCCTCACCTTCTGTCCCCAAACCTGGCCAAAGGCGATGAAGAATTGCTGGTCGCCGGAAAAGCCATCCAGCATGGGAGCCGGCTTGTCTGCAAGCGACGCTTGATAGCCGTCATAGGCGGCACCCACGCCGCCCACGTCGGCGATGTTCTCTGCGAGCGTCTGCTTGCCATTGACCGAAAGATCGGGAAACGGCTTATAGGTGTCATACTGAGCTGCGAGTTTTGTGGCGGCGGCTTGGAAATGCGCCAGATCTGCTGGTGTCCACCAATTGCGCACCCGGCCCTTCGAGTCGAAGGTGCTGCCTTCCGTATCAAACGTATGGCTGATTTCGTGGCCGATGATCGAGCCGATCGCGCCATAGTTGGATGCAGCCGGAGCCAGTGGATCGAAGAGCGGCGGTTGCAGAATGGCGGCCGGAAAGTTGAGTGCATTTTGCAAGGGCAGATTCACCGCATTCACCGTCTGCGGCGTCATCGACCATTCCTTGCGATCAACAGGTTTGCCCAGGCGGGCGACATTTCTTCGATAATCCCACAGCCGCCCCCGCCACAAATTGCCAAAGATGTCGTCAGGCTTAACCTCGTAGCTGGAGTAATCGCGCCAGGTTTCCGGGTATCCAACGCCCACATAAAGAGCAGAAAGCTTCGCCAGTGCTTCGGCCTTGGTGGACGGGTCCATCCACTCGAGCGATCCAAGCCGCTTGCGGTAGGCGGCAATCAGGTTCGCGACCATTGCCTGCGCCAGCGCTTTGGCCTCCGGTGAAAAATAGCGCTGCGCATAGATTTTGCCGACGGCATCGCCGAGCCGGCCATTCACCAGG
Organism: uncultured Acidobacteriaceae bacterium; assembly: GCA_963820245.1. Taxonomy (GTDB): domain Bacteria; phylum Acidobacteriota; class Terriglobia; order Terriglobales; family Acidobacteriaceae; genus Telmatobacter. The sequence goes on from CAWFZC010000020.1 coordinate 31,603, forward strand.
CCCACCCCGCGCTGCCACCGGGGACGCTGCTCCGGCGTGCCGTAGAGCGTCTTGCCGAAGAATGCGAAGCTCTCATCCGCTATTACTCTTGGAAGCACAGGAGCATAGGCTTCGATCAGATGCAGCGCCAGCCAGTCCTTCCATGTCTCCAGAGGAGCTGAGGCCACCAGTGCTGACTCGCCGGCAAAGGCCTCGGGCTGCCACACCATGAAGCGGGCCTGCTGTTCGAGTCCCGCCGCGCGAAAATAATCCGTCCAGTCCAGTCCGGGAGCCTTGCTTGGAAATTCGGCCTGGGTCCAGGTGTTGTCGGCCTTGTGAATATCTTCGTTGTCTTCCAAGGTGCGATGCGTCTGCGCAAGATCGTGTTCGAGCTCAAAAATTCGAGCCGCGCGCGCATCGGTGTCAGAGAAACCGGCGAGTTTGAGAACGGCTGAGATATGCGCCTGATACTTGGCGCGGATATCGCGCATGTGCTCGTTGTCCGCAAGGTAGAACTCGCGATCCGGCAGTTGCAGCCCGCCCTGGAGTAGGTAGGCCGTGTAGTGGTCCGAATCGTTGAAGCCGGGAGCGACCCACAGTCCGAAAAGATTCGCGGTATGAAAGTTGGTGTTGTTCAGCGCGTCAACATCAGCGCGAAGGGTCTCACCCAGTGCGCGGGCCAATGCGCGCTTATCGCGAATCGCTGCGATGGCGACCAGGTGCGGGCGGAGCGGTGCAAGGCCCTTGGCTTCGATGCCGTCCTCGTCCATATATGAGTTGTAGAGGTCGGCGACTTTGCGTTCGCCTGAGCCCGCGGGCGCATTGGCTTTGGCAATCTCCGCAATCAGCGCGGCAGTGTTCTCGTTGCTCAGGTCGTTCAGCTTGTCCATCACGCTCACACCGGCGCGATCCGGCGGAATTGCAGTGCGCTTGATCCAATCCCCGTTGGCGTACTCGTTGAAGTCGTCGCCCGGCTTTACCGAGCGATCCATGTTGGCGACAGTGATTCCGTGCGCCTCTTGCGTCGGTGCATCCTGCCCGTAGGTGGCCATCGAGACCACGAGAACACAAAATCCAATACATGCGACTACTGACTTTGAAATTTCTGGGATGAGTTTCATTTGCAACCTCAGAGGGCCGCCTGGCGTGGACTGACATCTCAGGCAGATCGGAATCTTACCTTTAGCCTCGGCGACGCAGACTCATAATATCCCAGATCCACGGCGCCAGGATCCTGCCGCCGGCGGCTCCCAAAAAGCACCAACAATTCTGAATTACAAATCTGGAGTCATGAGTCGTTGATTCGTTTGCCGTGTGCCCGAGGTCCCTGGAGTAGGGATCCCTCGTCCGCCGCGGCGGAGGCACTTGGAACCGCATGAACCTTGTTTCGCGTCTGCATCAGAGCACGAAATTACGCTCGCCGCAATTGCCGCAAAGTCAAAGAGGGCTTTGCCCCTGGGGGCCCGAGCAAATCCTGCCGCCAGTTCCCGCATTATTCTGCAGATCACTTGTCTTTTGCAGTTGAGTGCATCCGCAATTCGCTCTCCCTGAGAGCTCGACAAGCAGAGGGTGAGCAGACATGGAACGGCGCATCAGACCGGCCCTCCATGATGACTAAGTCACGGTTAGTTCGACAATCTCCGAACCCAGGCCAGGAGATTGCGCTTTCACTGTGATTTTTCCGGGTCGCCCCGATGGCTGAATGATCGCAAGGCAACGTCCGTGAAAGGTCCTTGGTGTTTGAGAACGGAAGCTTGCGGCATCTTTGGGATTTGCGGTACCCGCTGCTGCGAGATCCCCCGCGCCACTTACCGTGAAGGTGATCGGGACAACAGCGTCTGGTACCAGATTGCCAGCTTGATCGATGACTTCCAGCTTAATAAAGGAGAGTTCATTCCGGTCAGGCCTGAGAGAGCGTTTGTCGGCCTTCAACCGAAGTCCGTGGGGCGCTCCGGTGGTCGTGAGGCTCTGTTCGGCAATCTGCTTTCCGTTCTGCAAGCCAATCGCTTTCAATTCACCGGCCATATACGGAACTTCGAATTCAACTTTCATCTCAGTGGAACGGGAAACAGATTTCGTTCCAATCTCTTTACCGTTGAGCAGGAGTCGAACCTGATCTCCGCTGGAAGCAACGCGGACCTTCAGGCTGCGGCCTTCGAAGCCGGGCCACGTCCAACTACGCAACTCGTCAGACCAACCCCAGCCACTGATGATCTCGTTTTTTCCGGCCGGTACTGGACGCTGGACGATCATTTCCAACTTGCTGTTGCCCCACAGAACCCGACGGTAATAACCCTGTGGTTTGGTGTCCCCGATCAGATCGATATCTCCGCAGTAGGCGTTAAACCATGGGAAGGGCAGGCTGATCGTAGCGCCGCCACCGGGAAAGCCTCCGAAGCCGCCACCGGCTGCGGGTGCTCCATTACCTGTGCTCGGACTTGTGTTGCCTGCAGTGGCGCCGACCATAGCTCCTGCGGCCTGTGCCTGTTGTGTGGCTTGGCTTCCCCCTCCCCCAGGGACTCTTGGGGGCGCCGCGACCTGTGCATTGCCAATCGACGATTCACCCAGGTAATCCATTCCCGTCCAAACAAAGTCACCGATGACATAAGGAAACTTCTCCACCGGATCCCAGGCTGCGAATGCCTGCCTCGGAAACGACTCCGTACCGACGATCACCCGCTCAGGATTCTTGGCGTGGTCACGTTCATAGCTCGCGACCATGTAGTTATAGCCGCAGACGTCAAGATGCTGGAACGCCGGATCGATTGAATCGCCACGGAAATTGTTAATTGCGGCGGTGACGGGTCGAGTCGGATCCAGCTTCCTTGCCAGGCTCGAGAGATCTCCTGCCAGCTCGACCCCGCGAGGCTGAGTGCGCTCCGGAATTTCGTTTCCAATGCTCCACATAATCACCGACGGATGATTGCGGTCTCGCAGGATCATCGCGGTTATATCTCGTTGCCACCATTCCGCAAAATCGAGATGGTAGTCGTTGGGGTTCTTCTGCATCTCCCATTGATCGAATGCTTCCACCATCACCAGCATCCCAAGCCGGTCGCACGCTGCCAGGAACATCGGAGATGGCGGGTTGTGACTGGTCCGGATGGCGTTGAAGCCGTTCGCTTTCATCAGTTCGACCCTGCGCACTTCCGCCCTGTCGAACGCGCATGAACCCAGCAGTCCGTTGTCGTGATGCATGCAGCCACCCTTGAGCTTGGTCGCTTCGCCATTGATGCGTAGACCTCTTTGTGCGTCGATCTCGATCTTGCGAATGCCGAGCGGCGTCACCATGCGATCAACCGTCCTCCCGCCGGTTACGAGTTCGGCTTCGACGCGATACATTTCGGGAGCGGACGGAGACCAGAGTTTCGGGCTTTGCACGCCAATGCTTTGCTCAACTTCCGCCACAACCGACGGTGGTACGGTCTGCTTCGATTCCTGAGTCCCTGCACTTACGTTCGCAGAGTCAAACAGGTGAAGACGCACAGTCACGTCTTGCGCTGCGTCGGTTCTGTTTTCAATCTTCACAGCAACCTTCACAGTAGCGCTGCTCTTGCTCACCTCGGGAGTTGTCACGGAAACACCCCACTTCGGAATGCGGATCTTTCCGGTGGCGGCCAACCAGACATGCCTGTAGATGCCGGATCCCGAATACCAGCGGCTATTCTTGCCCACATTGCGGACGCGAACGGCAAGCACATTGTCACCGTTGCGGCGCAGATGTGGCGTTAGATCGTAGGAGAAAGTTGTATATCCGTAAGGATGTGTGCCAAGGAGTTCTCCGTTCAGCCAAACGTCGCTATTGCGATAGACGCCGTCGAACGTAATCTCTACCTGCCCGTCGTCCGGTACTGAAGAGGCCGAGAAGTGGCGCCGATACCAGCCAATTCCTCCAACAAACCACCCAGTGTCTCGGCCTCCCTCGCTTAATTCCGTATCGAAGGGTCCTATTCTGGTTGGGACGACAGAAGTTCCCCAGATAGCGCCTTCGCCGTTCTCCGCCGATCCAAGCGCGGGTAGATCCTCCACGCTCCAGTCATGCGGCAAATTTACTTGTCGCCAATGGTGGTCGTCGTAGCCGGGCGCCTCCGCTCCAGGTGCGTCACCTCGCAAAAAATGCCAACCATCGTCGAACCGCTGGTCGCGTTTGCCCGCCTCAACCGCCGCTGGGGCGGCCGCCTGGCCCGGTCGCGTTTCCTCTGCCTCGCCAGTCGTTTGAGAAACGATTGGAGTCATTGCCAACACTGCCAGACCCTTGAGAATTTCTCGCCTGCCAACACTACCGGCATTCGCGATAGACTGCATATTCTTGCTGAACGGGTTCATACACAATTCCTCTCCGTGATAAGGCGCTCGAAGCGGGTCCGCGCACCCGCAATCGTTTCGCGGAAAAATTCCCACAGCTCGTTCGGGTAAACGTTTTCAAGTTCGAAAATAAAGTAAGGTCCAGGCCAACGAGTTGTCAACTCTATTTGCCCCCATGCGGAAGTCTGCTTCGGACGTCTGCTTCGCTCGCCGGAAGATCGCGGCGTGCTGGTACTCCTCGATCCGCGTGTCCGGAGGCAGAAGTTCCCGCCGGGTGACGAGGTCCGGGGCCCTACGAAAGGTATTCGTCGCCGAGGTGGAGATCCATCGCATTTGGGGACCTCGTATCGTCTGAACTCCCCTTAGCGTCTGTACCAGGGCAGGAGTTTACCCGTGCCGCACTCACCGCAAATTCAATTAGGGCTCTGGCCCCTGAGAGTTGTTTTTCGAACTATTTCGATCTGCCGAAACGTTCACCAAAGTTCAGACACGCCAAAAACACACCCCAAAACTCGAGCCCCAGTCCATTGTTCCCAGACCTCCGTTCCCTGACCCCTGATCCCTGACCCCAAATCTCCAGTTCAACATAGACAACAGCCCACCAAGATTCATGCAAAATACCCTTAAATACTACCCAGAAAGTGCGTTTTGCTCAAAAAGTGTCGTGACGGTCTAGAACACTCGACCCCAAAACCGTCGTGCCGGTTCTGGAGACTTAACGTCCCCTCGCCTGCATCAGCCCAACCGTCGCGTGTAGGCTGCTGTTTTGCATCGAAATCAGCAACTGGTACTGGTTGGAAAACTAAGTGCGCGCAAAATGCGCATCTAGAAATTCCCCCTCATACAAAGAGTTGGGGAAAGGTCGTTGTACGTGGGTTGGTTGGCGAGGGGGGAAACATGCACTCGACCCAGGAGTTTTTCTATTCCTAGTTCCCTCGTCCCTGTTCCCTGCCCCTTAGATATAGTCCCGGAACAACTCGGGCGATGGGGCGGGGATGACGACCCGGCCGACCAGCATGCCTTCGTCTCCCGCTATCTTGGAGCCTGCGGCTACGGCGGCCTGTACGCTGGAAACATCGCCTGCCATCAGGACGAATCCTTTGCCGCCGAGAGCCATGGCCAGATGGATGCGGAGCAGCGTGACGTTGGCAGCCTTCACTGCGGCGTCTGCCACCTCAATGATGCTGGCTGCGGAGAAGGTCTCAATAACTCCAATGGACCGAAGCGTTTTGGGGTCCACTTCGACCGCGTTCGAGATGGCGGCAAGAACCGACGGATCGACGCGCGAAATCTGGCGGCGCTCAATCAGGGAGGCACCGGCAACTGCGGCGCCGGCGTGCAGGGCAGCCTGAACGCTGGGCACGTCGCCTGCGATCACGATGAGATATTTGCCCGAACAGATGCTGCGCGCCATAAGCAGCTGAATGCTGGCGGACTTGAGCATGGTGTCCTGCACGCCGTAGCCGGTGGCCACGCTTGATAGCTCAATCAGGCCGATGGAAATGATTTCTGACACGCGCTTGCTCCTTTAGGCGTCAATGCGCACTGAATCGCTTTGGACGGTCACGACGCCGTCAATGCTGGCGTGGATGCGCGCTCCGAGTTTGCCAAGATCGGGCACAGCAAGCAGATCGCCCATCCGGACGCGCTGTCCGATGGAGACGACTGGAACGGCTGGCGCACCGGCATGCTGCTTGAGCAGAATGTTCACCTGGCTCGGAACAAAGGCGTGCTCGACAAGCGGGCCTGTGTTGTTGAATTCGCCGAGGCCGAGCCGCGCCATCAACCGTCGCATGGGGACGCGGCGGAACTCGGCCATTGGATTCGGCGTGATGGATTCGGGCGTTCCCTTGAAGGTGAGCCCGCGCTCGCGCGCAAGCGGCTTGTTCTGCACGCAGACCGTTTTTGGGTCGAGATCTTCAGGGCAGGCAAACATGGTGCAGAGGTTGCATTCGCAGCAGTAGAGAGTGGAGACCATGGCGTCAGCGCCGGTTTGAAAGCCGAGCGACTGCATGGCGCGATGCGGCTCGATGGGGTGGCCGAGCAGAAAGCGAGGGCAGAATTCCGTGCAGAAGCGGCACTGGTCGCAGGCCGAGCGGCCAACACGCTGCACGTGGATCCATGGCGCGCTATGGCGGCGGATGAGCGCGTGTTCCGCAGGCAGAACCACGATACCGCCCGTTGTCTTGGTGACGGGCACGTTGAGATCGGCGGCCGGTTTGGCCATCATGACGCCGCCCAGCAGGACGCCGAAGCTCGGAACCGTGGGACCGCCGGCGGCTTCGATCACTTCGCCGATGGTGATGCCAACAGGAACGCGCAGCGTAACAGGATTCGCTACCGCGCCAGCAACAGTGAGGTACTTGTGCGTAACCGGCCGGTCGAGGCCGATGTTCATGAGGGTTTCAACATTGGCCACAGCAGCGTCAACATCCTTGGGCAGGCCCCCGGGGGGAATCACTCTCCCAGTAACCATGTGCACCAGAATGAACTCGTCGCCGGCGGGATAGCAGTCAGGCAGGGCTACGACGCGGATGCCAGACGAGACCTGGGATTCGAGGGCGGCAATAGTATCGAGGTACTTCTCCTTGATGCCGATGACGCCTTCGCGGGCACCAATCAATTCCATTGCGGCGGTCATGCCGCGCAGGAAAGGCTCAGCGTGGTGATGTAGCAGCTCCTTGTCTTTGTGAAGGAGTGGCTCGCACTCAGCGGCGTTGGCAATCAGGAGGGAGGCGCGGGTCTGGAATTTGACGGCGGTTGGAAAGCCTCCGCCGCCGGCGCCGACGATGCCGAGCTCTTCAATGCGTTCCAAGGTGGTAGCGGAAGTGGTGGTGGATGCCGTCATTCTGCGGATACATCTTTCAGAAACTACCAAAGTGGTAATTGACTCTTCCACAAAGTGTATAGTATCCTTCAACTTCAATCAAGATCATTCACAGTAACCGCATGAAGTGTCTTATTCCAAATATCGGGAGCACATCGTTCAAGTATCAGGTTCTGGAGATGCCGGGCGAGGTGATTCTGGCGCAGGGACGGGTGGAACGGATTGGGCAGCCGGGCGGCGAGTGCCCGGATTATCCGGCGGCCATCCACAAATGCTTCGGCGAGATTGCGGGACCGGGGAAGGCGCTCGGGAGCTTGAAAGAGATTGATGCGGTGGGGTTTAAGGCGGTCCATGCAGGGCCGCTGAACGCACCGCAACTGGTCGACGATGGATTTCTGGCCGCGATGGAGGAGTTTTCGTTCCTGGCTCCAGCTCACAATCCGCCCTACATTGCCGCGATCAAGGCATTCAGGCAGGAACTGGCAGGGGTTCCGCTGGTAGCGGTCATGGAGCCCTTCCCTTACCGGGAGATGGATGAAGCGGCGACAACGTATGCGGTTCCCTACGAATGGCGGAGCGAGTACGGGGTTCGGCGCTATGGATTCCATGGCGCTAGCCACAGGGCGGCAAGCGAACGGACGCAGGCGCTGATTGGCCGCAAGGACGTAAGGCACATCAGCTGCCACCTGGGCGGTAGCTCCAGCGTGGCAGCGTTTATTGACGGCGTGGCCGTCGATACGAGTTTCGGGGCGTCCCCACAGTCGGGTTTGCCCCAAAACAATCGCGTGGGAGACGTCGATGTGTTTGCCGTGCTCCACCTGATGAAAAAGCTGAACCTGGACGCAGACCACATGGCAACAGTGCTCGGAACGAAGTCTGGCCTGGCAGGGATCAGCGGCACGAGCGGCGATGTGCGCGACCTGATCGAGGCCGCAGCAAGGGGAGACAAGCGGGCGCAGCTGGCGCTGGATGTTTTTGTGAGGGCGATCCGGCACTACATGGGCGCGTTTCTGCTTGAGCTGGGAGGTGTGGACGCGATTACCTTCTCTGGCGGGATTGGCGAGAACAGCCCGGAAATTCGCGCGGCCGTGCTGAAGGGTTTGACTGGATTCGGGATTGAAGTGGATGAGGATCGCAACGCAACAATGAATGGCGAAGGGCCGATTTCGAAGGACGGCACGTCGGTGAAAGTGCTGGTGGTTCCTGCGAACGAAGAGATGGTGGTCGCGCGGGAGACGGTGGCTGTGGTGAGCAGGCTGGCCGTGACTGGACAAGTTCGGTAAAGCAAGACAGGGAATTTTTATGGCAAGTGCGGTTCAGAATTCGGGGATTTCGAGGTCTGCAGTCGAGCAGATTGTCCGGCAGGTGGCGCTTGAGTACCTGGGACGGCAGAAGGGCAGAGCTGCTCCGGTACTGACGGTGCAGACCAGTTCACGCCACATGCATGTTTGCCGCGAGGATATGGGCACGCTGTTTGGACCGGGAAGCGAGCTGACATTTGACCGACCTCTGTTTCAGGAAGGCAACTTTGCGGCCCAGGAGACGGTGACGATTGTTGGGCCGCGGAGCAGGCTGATTTCGAACCTCCGGATCCTCGGGCCGATGCGCAAGCAGTCGCAGGTGGAACTGGCGTTTACGGATGCGATCATGCTCGGGTTCAGCGATATACCGGTGCGGCTTTCCGGGGACATTGCGGGAACGCCGGGGGCAGTGATCATCGGGCCGAAGGGCGTGGTGGAACTGAAGGAAGGCGTGATTCGGGCTGCGATTCACGTACATATGAATCCGACCGAAGCGGAATACTTCGGCGTACAAAAGGGCGACCTGATGAAACTACGCATCGGCGGGCAGGCGGGCGTCACCTTCAACAACGTTCACGTACGGATCGATCCTACATCGCGGCTGAACGTGCATATGGATACGGACGAGGCTAACGCGTGCGGTTTGCATTTGACCAAAGATATTGAGCTGTTGAAGTAGGAAACGACAGAAGCAAAGCAGAACTGAAGTTGAAACAACGTCAAGGAAAAGAGAGGAAGCGATGAAACAAGCGCTTGGCATGATCGAGACAAAGGGGCTGGTTGCGCTGTTCGAGGCGACCGACGCAATGCTGAAGTCAGCGAACGTGACGTTTGCCGGCTGGCAGACCGTGGGTTCCGGACTTGTGACGGCATTTGTGGAAGGGGACGTGGCGGCGGTGAAGGCAGCCACGGACGCGGGAGCGGAAGCGGCAGGGCGGATTGGCGAGGTGGTTGCGGTTCAGGTGATCTCGCGCCCGCATGATGAGCTGCCGTCGTTTGTTCAACAGAGCGGCAAGGCAATGGCCAAGAAGTAGGAGAGACGAGATGAGCGAAGCAATTGGATTGATAGAAACAAAGGGCCTCGTCGGACTGGTCGAGGCGTGTGACGCGATGGTGAAAGCTGCCAGCGTGGAGCTTGTGAAGACAGTGCAGATCGGCGGCGGATACGTGACGGCGATTGTGCGCGGAGACGTGGGCAGCGTACGGGCCGCGGTGGATGCAGGTTCAGCGGCAGCGAAGTCGATCGGCGAGCTCGTGTCGTCGCACGTGATTGCGCGTCCGCACGATGCTCTGGTTGAAAGTTTGTTGAAGTAACTGGGACTCCTGGAGAAAAACAATGGCGAATGAAGCGATTGGAATGATTGAGACCAAGGGCCTGGTTGCCCTGGTGCAGGCAACGGACGCAATGCTGAAGGCGGCCAGCGTGAAGTTTGTGGGCTGGAACAAGGTAGGAAGCGGTCTTTGCTCAGTTTATGTAACCGGAGACGTGGGCAGTGTACGGGCTGCGGTGGATGCGGGCGCAAGCGCGGCGCGGGCAGCCGGCGAAGTGCAAAGCGTGCACGTGATTGCGCGTCCGCACGACAACCTGAGCACCGTACTGCCCAAGTAGTCCGAACAATTGGGGCCGTACACGAGGTGAGCTTGCATGTTTATTGCAAAAGTGATTGGCAACGTTGTTGCGACACAGAAGAACGAAAAGTTCCGCGGCATGAAGATGCTGCTGATTCAGCCGTATATCAGCAAGGACGGCAAGCTGCAGGTTTCAGGCAGCTCAGTGGTCGCGGTGGACAGCGTGGGAGCCGGCGTGGGCGAGTGCGTGCTGTTTACGCAGGGCAGTTCCGCCCGGTTGACGCCGACCACGAAAGATGCGCCCGTTGACGCTGTGATCGTGGGAATTGTGGACCAGGTCGAGGTTGAGGGAGTGGTGTTGGAGAAGCCGTAAATGCCTATACAGGAACAGATGATCGCGGAGATCGCACGGGAAGTTGTGACGCGGCTTCGCGCACAGATGCAGGCTCCGGTTGCGGCAGCTGCGCCGGTTCCGCAGGCTGCGGCGGGGCGCGATGGCGTGTTTGCGACGGTCGACGAAGCCGTGAACGCGGCGTTCGAGGCGCAGAAAAAGGTCGCTGCGATGAGCTTCGACGAGCGCAAGCGGATGATTGGCATAATTGTCGGCATCTGCAACGACAATCGCGACCAATTAGGCCGCATGGAACTGGACGAAACTAAGGTCGGGCGGCTGGATCACAAAATTCTAAAGCTGACCAACATGCGCCTCGTACTGGGTGTGGAGGAGATGAAGAGCGGCGCTCGCAGCGATCCGACGGGGCTGTGCATCATCGAACGTGCGCCGTGGGGTGTGATCGGGATGATGCTGCCGGTGACCCACTCAGTGCCGACGATGGCTTCGAACGCAATCAATATTCTGGCAGCTGGGAATACGGCGGTGTTCGGGCCGCACCCATCAGGGCAAAAAGTGGCGCGGTATGCGCTGCAACTTTGGAATCGCGAGATAGAACGCGAGATGGGCGTGGCGAATGTGCTGACTACGACCGCCGAAGCGAGCATTGAGGCCGCGGAGCAAATCTTCCATCATCCCAAGGTGGCGTTGCTGTGCGTAACCGGCGGGTCGGCAGTGGCGAGGGCCGCTGCGATGTCGGGCAAGCGCGTTATCGCGGGCGGGCCCGGCAATCCGCCGGTAGTTGTGGACGAGACAGCGGATCTGGATCACGCGGCAAAGTGCATTATCGAAGGCGGGGGTTTCGACAACAACCTGCTGTGCATTGGCGAGAAGGAAATTTTTGTAGTGGCCTCCGTTGCTGATACGTTTATGGCTGCAATGCGGAGGGCTGGCGCATTCCAAATGGAACGTGACGCAATTGAGCGGCTGACGAAGGCGGCGTTTACGTTTGAAGGCGGTGGGGGCGGATGCGCACGGGCCCACGTGAAGAAGGACCTGGTGGGCAAGGACCCGGCGGTACTGGGGGAAGCGGCTGGCGTACGCGTGCCAGCGGGGACGAACCTCCTGTTTGGCGAAACAGAAGAAGATCATCCGTTTGTGACCGAAGAGCAGATGATGCCGTTTGTTCCGGTGGTGCGCGTCAAGTGCGTGGGTGCGGCGATTGAGGCGTCGGTGAAAGCCGAGCACGGTTACGCGCACACGGCGATTATTCACACAAAAAATGTGGAAACGGCGACGCGGATGGCGCGCGCGATGAACACAACTCTCTTTATCCAGAACGCGGCTTCGGCGGCTTCGCTCGGCGTCGGCGGCCCTGGATATTTCAGTCACACGATTGCTACTCCGACAGGCGAAGGGGTAACGACTCCCATGACCTTTACGCGCGAGCGGCAAATGGTGGTGGGCAACGCATTACGGATTATTTAGCGATGTTTCTGGCACAGATTGAAGGCACGGTGGTTGCGGCTGCGAAGCATCCTACCTTCGATGGGTACCGACTTCTGGCTGCGGTTCGGCTTGAGGCAGATGGCAGCACAACGATGGAACCGCTGGTGGTGGTGGACTGGCTGGGCGCGGCGCGCGGAGCAACAGTGATGGTGTCGACGGACGGGGATATTGCGCGGGCGAAGCTGGGTAACACAACACCTGCGCGGATGGTAGTTGTGGGCATTGTGGACGCGGTACAGGCTGCAGGAGCAAAGGCATGAGACTGGGCATTGTGCGCGGACATGTGACTCTGACCCCGGCGGTCGAGGCCTATGGCGGCAGAACGCTGGTTGTGGTGGAACCAGTAACGATGGCGAACCTGCGCGCGAAGAATGGACTGGGCGGCGGCAAGGCGCTGATCGCAGTTGACGAGCTGGGTGCGGCCGAGGGCCAGATGGTTGGGTTTACCGAAGGGCGCGAAGCGGCAAATCCATTCTGGCCGGGCGCGGTTCCGGTCGACGCCTACTGCTCGCTGATTGTGGACTCGATCGACGTGGGACAGTGAGGGGTTTTTGATTATGGCAAAGGCTAGCTTTCATACGGGATTTGAGGTGGGGAAGTGACTAAGGACGGCAAGAGCACGGATTTTACGGGCCGCAATGTGGTGTCGCTGCGGGACGTGCAGGAGGCGGTGGCCGCTGGAGCGACCGGTATCGTGATTGCTGAGAAGAGTGTGGTGACGCCTTCAGCGCGCGACTTTCTGCAGCAAAGGAATGTTGCGCTGGAGACGAGCCGCAGTGCCTCGAATGCTGTGGCCGCGCCCGTTTCAAATTCAAGCGGGCTCAAAGGCACCTCACCGGTGAGGCCCTCGGCGAATCCGCGGCTGTTCTCGACCCCGGAAGCAGAAGAGATCAAGAAAGAGATTTGCGCCACTGGGAAGAAGCTGTGGTTGCGGCAGTTTGTGGACGGTAACGGCGGGAATATTTCTTATCGCATTGGGCCCAACGAGGTGCTGTGCACACCGACGCTAGTCAGCAAGTACGACCTGACACCCGAGGATATTTCGCTGGTTGACCTGGAAGGCAACCAAATTGCGGGGACCAAGCCGAGGACGAGCGAGATTTTTCTGCACTTGGAGATTTACAAATCGGTTCCCGAAGCAAAGTCGGTCGTGCACTGCCATCCGCCGCATGCGACGGCTTATGCGATCACGGGCAAGGTGCCACCGAACATGATCATTCCTGAGTTTGAAGTGTTTGTGGGCAAGGTGGCCATTTCGCCTTACAAGACGCCGGGGACTGCGGAGTTTGCGCAGACGGTGATTCCGTTTGTGCGCGACCACAACACGGTGCTGCTGGCTAATCACGGAATTGTGTGCTGGGCCGATACAGTGACGCACGCCGAATGGTACGCCGAGGTGTTGGAGACGTATTGCTGGACGCTGTTGCTGGCTTCACAACTAGGCCAACCGATCTCCTACATTTCAGAACAGCAGGGTTCCGATTTGTTGGAGTTGAAGAAGAAGCTGGGACTGCCAGATGTTCGATTCGATACGTCGCGGATGAAGGAGTGCCAACTGGCTGATCTCGAGATGCCGAATTCGATTGCGCTGACGCCGACACCGTGCGACGGCAATACCGGCCGAGCAGGGAACATGGGCGGCGATGCAGAGGTTGAGATGCTGGTGAGGCAAGTGACCAATGCGGTGATGCAGGCGATTGGCAGCAAGTGAGCCTGCAATCCAGCCCATTTCGGTCGCCGCGGCGACTGCGAAATGAATGGGGCACAGCTGTTTCGACTGTACACTCGAGTTGCAAGAGCGGGAAACGCGGCGTGCTATTTCCGGTATTCTGCTGAGAACCTATGAAGGCTGCTGAACGGCAACTTAGAATACGCCAGATGCTGGAGACCCGGGACTTTGTGGACCTGGAGACCCTCTGTCGAGAGTTGGACGCCTCAGAGTCCAGCGTACGCCGCGACCTGGACATGCTGGAGGATGAGAAGGTGTTACGCCGTGTGTATGGGGGCGCGGTTTCGATGCAGACGCAGCCGGCACGCGCGTTTGACTATAACGTCGAAACCGAGCGGCTGAGCGCCGAGAAAGACCGGATCGCACAGGTTGCGGCGGGGCTTATCGAGCCGGGGCAAACGGTGATCCTGGACGGCGGTTCGACAGTGGCGGCCGTGGCGCGAGAGCTCTCGACGAAGTCGCTGCACATTGTGACCAATTCCCTTCCGATTGCCGAAAGCCTGGAGGCGCTAAGGAACATTGAACTGACTCTGACGGGAGGATATCTCGATCCGCGGCTGCGGGTAATGTTGGGACCGTTTTGCGAACAGATGCTGGGGGCAATCCGCGCCGATGCGGTAATTATGGGCGTGGGCAGCATAACGGAAACGGGATTTTGCAACAACAATACGCTGGTGGTTGGCTCCGAACAGAAGATGATCGAGATCGCCGGCAAGGTGATTATTGTTGCCGACCACACGAAGTTCGGTCGGGGCGGCATGATTCCGGTAGCGCCGTTGAGTGCGGCCGATATCGTAATCAGCGACCGGGACCTGGCGCCGGAATATGTGGAACTGTTGCGCGCTAACGGCGTTGAAGTGCTGCTGGCCTGAATTCTGCTGCGACACCTTTGAGAGAATGAACGTGCGGATGGAAGTTTGAGCGCGGGAGACGCGATGCAGACGGATGCGCATGACGTTCTGATTGTGATTGACGTACAAAACGATTTTTGCCCCGGGGGCGCGCTGGCGGTTGCCGATGGAGATGCGGTAATCGAGGTGATCCACCGGATAGCGCCGCGATTTGAGCACGTGGTGCTGACGCAGGACTGGCATCCGGCGAACCACTCATCGTTTGCAAGCGCCCATGCCGGCAAGAAGCCCTACGAACAGATTGGGTTGAGCTATGGACCGCAGACCCTGTGGCCTACGCATTGCGTTCAGGGCAGCACGGGTGCGGACTTTCATCCGGCGCTGGGATTGCCGGAGGCGGAGATGGTGCTGCGCAAGGGTTTTGATCCGCGGATCGATTCCTACTCGGCGTTCTTTGAGAACGACCGGCGAACACCAACGGGGTTGGCAGGCTACCTTGAGGAGCGCGGGTTGACGCGGGTGTTTCTGGCAGGGCTGGCCTATGACTACTGCGTGGGCTACTCGGCTCTGGATGCGCGGCGGCTGGGGCTGGCGGCATTCGTGGTACGAGATGGATGCCGGGCGATAGACCTTGGCGGTTCGGTGGCGAACATGGAGGCCGAATTCGAGCGAGTCGGTGTGCAGGTGATCGAGAGCGCAGCGTTTTCGGCTTGAGGGTGGGGGACGTAGAATCGGACAAGGCTCCGAGGAGCTTGGCCCCATCAATGTCGCGCAATTTCTATATTCTGAGTGGTTCGCTGGTGCTGTTCGCCTTGGTTGCGGGGGGCATGTCGCTGGTTCCGTCCGGTTTTCAACCAGGGCTTCCGGCCAATGCGTCGCTTTGGCGAACAGTGAGCATGGTATTGTTGCTGTTCGGATTGCTGGCGGCCCTGGTGGGCGTGATGAGCCATCTTTTTGAGCAGGTGGACCGGCACAGCGAGGAGGCCCGGCAGGCGGCGCGGCGGAAGAACCGGGATCCTCGTGGATAGGTCTTGATGGGCGGGGCAGAAGCGGCCGGACTGGCGAAGCCGGTGAGACCACATCTCCACGGATAGAACAGGGCCCGGTAGAATAGGGAGTGGAACACATTCCCGCACAGGAACGAGCTGACGCCGATGTATGAAGTCACCGTGGAGGCAGGTTTTTCCTCCGGCCATTACCTACGAAACTACAAAGGGAAGTGCGAGAACCCGCACGGCCACAACTACAAAGTGCGCGTGACTCTGGCCGGAACCGAGCTGGATGAGGCCGGGCTGCTGCTGGACTTCAAGCTGCTGAAGCAGGTAATGCGTCCGGTGATCGACCGGATCGATCACCAGATGCTGAACGATCTTGAGCCGTTCACGGTGCTGAATCCTTCCGCCGAGAATATTGCCAAGTATTTTTACGACCAGACCAGCGCACAACTAGCCGGGATGACGGCAGGGCGAGTGCGCATCAAGGACTGCACGATCTGGGAGACGGATACGACGACGGCCACTTATTTTGAGTAAAAGGGCTTAGCGACGGGTTAGTTCATCTGGCCGGATTTGGATTTGAGGTACTTGTCGAAGGGGATCTCGAAGTAGAAAAGTTCTTCGCCATCCGCATTGCGCAATGCGTGGAGATGGAGTTTGGCGCCTTGCAGCGGATGATCGAGCTCAGAGACGTCGTAGAAAAGGAAGCCGGCACGGGTGGTGTGGGGTTCGACGACGAGGGCCTGATACTCGAAGTTGTCAAAATCCTGTTCGATTTCCTGGTTGCTGGCCTTTGGCTTCAACTTGATTTTGGGTAGCGGGCCGGGCAGGGGAATCTTCCCTCCCTCGCGCTCCTTGCGGGTCATGAGGCGCTCGACATCCTCGGGCTCCGCGGCCTGGATTCTGTCACCCGTGGCGGTTTGGAAGAGAATGCGCGCATCGCGGAGCGAGATGGGCTTGTCGCCATTGTTGGTGACGACGAGGCGAACGGGCATCACGCCGTGGCTGAGATAATCGACTCGGAAGATGGACTCTTTTTCCTTAGTGTCGTAGGGCTCGGCGGCGATGGCGACTTTTTCGTCGGGGTGCACTTCGACGTCGGCAAAGGAAGTAGCGGGCTGCACGGGCGGCGGGGTATGGTCGCTGGCACGGGCCGCAAGAGCCAGGCAGGCAACGGAGAGCCCGAGCAGGAGTAACCCGGGCATTTGCAGCGGCTTTGCCCTGTAGAGCTTCATCCTGCTCGACTGTATCATTCTAGATTGGACTGCGGAAAGGCGAGTCCGTCACGCATGATTGTGATCCTCTACAACCTGGCCTTGCTGGCCGTGCTGGTGGCTGGCACACCGTGGTGGTTGTGGAAGATGGCCACAACGCACAAATACCGCAAGGGATTGAGCGAGCGGTTGGGACGGGTTCGCATACATGTGGACAGTCGGCCGACGATCTGGCTGCATGCCGTATCTGTGGGCGAGGTACTCGCGGTGAGCCGGCTGGTGGGGGAGCTCGAGCGGGCATTTCCGGAGTTTCGGCTGCTGATTTCGACCACAACGAAAACGGGACAGGACCTGGCACAGGAGCGATTCGGCGCGGATCGGGTTTTCTATTGCCCGCTGGATTTGCCATGGGCCACGCGTGCTTATCTGAATGCGCTAGAGCCACGCATGTTGATCCTTGCGGAGACGGAGTTCTGGCCGAACCTGCTGAGCGGATGCTTTCGGCGCGAAATTCCCGTGGCGGTGGTGAATGCGCGCATCTCCGACCGGTCGTGGCCGCGCTACAGAATCTCCAGGCGGATCTGGAAGCCGTTTTTGAGCAGAATTGGTCGGGTGCTGGCGCAGAGCGAGATAGATGCGGAGCGGCTGCGAGCGCTGGGCTGCGGGCCTGAACGGATTACGGTGTCGGGCAACCTGAAGTTCGACGTTCGCGCGGCCGCGGAGGCAGAGGCAACACGGATACTGAAGGCCGGTGCGGAGGGCGCCAGATTTGTGGTGGCGGGCAGCACACTGGAAGGCGAGGAATCGGCGTTGTTGGAGGCGTGGCCGAAGCTGCTGTCTGGCGATAATGAGTTGGTCATGGTGATAGCGCCGCGTCATCCGGAGAGGTTTGGGGCTGTGGCTGGGTTGCTGGACCGATCCGGGGTGGACTGGGTTCGGCGATCGGAATGGAAGGCAGGGGACACGTTGCGCGCGGGGCAGGTAGTGCTGCTGGATACGATTGGAGAGTTGGCTTCAGTGTATTCGCTGGCGGCCGTGGCGTTTGTAGGCGGAAGCCTGGTGGCTGCGGGCGGACACAATCCGCTGGAGCCTGCGCAGTTTGGAGTGCCGATCTTGATGGGGCCGCATTACGTGAACTTTCGCGCGATTACTGAAGACCTGCGAAAGCACGATGCCCTGCGCATTACAGAGAAGGACGAGTTGGCAAAGACGATGATGGAGTTGTTGAGCGACGGCGAAACCGCGAAGGCCATGGGCATACGAGCGAAAAAAGTCTTTGACGAACAGTCTGGAGCGACCAGACGCTCTGTGGAGGCGCTCGGGACCTTGCTCGCGGATAAGGCGGTGGCGCGATGAGCGATTTCTCTTCAACGCGTTTTCTGCTGAAGGGCCTGGTCCCACTCTATGAGGTGGGGCTGACGCTGCGCGAGATGCGGCTGGGCACACGGTTTGAGCCGATCAAACGTCTGAAGCTTCCAGTGGTAAGTATTGGCGGAATCTCGGCAGGCGGGGCCGGCAAGACGCCGCTGACGATTGCGTTGGCGAGGGCATTGACGAGGCGCGCGATTTACGTGAGCGTACTCACGCGAGGGTATGGTCGAAGCAGCCATATAGCCATGCGCGTGGACTCGAGCGGATCGGCGAAAACCTATGGTGATGAGCCCCTGGTGATCGCACATGAATCAAGTGCACCAGTCTTTGTAGCAGCGCAGCGGTATGAGGCGGGAGTGCTTGCAGAACGATTCGCGCCGAAGTCGCACGCGCTGCATCTTCTGGACGACGGGTTCCAGCACAGGCAGTTGCACCGTGATGTAGACATTGTGCTGATTGACCGGCGGGACTGGGTGGATGATCTGCTGCCAGCTGGGAGGCTGCGCGAACCGCTGGCGGCGCTGCATCGTGCCCATGTGATCGCAATTCCCGCGGACGATGAAGAACTTGCGGAGAAGATCATGGCGATGGGCTGGGAGGGCCAGCTTTGGAGGGTTCGACGGCTCATGCAGGCTCCGGTCATCGACGGACCCGTGGTGGCGTTCTGCGGGATTGCGCACAGCGACCAGTTTTTTGACGGACTGACTAAGGCGGGGCTGCATCTTGCCTCGCGGATTCCCTTCCCCGACCACCATATCTACAAAGATCACGACCTCGACTGCATTGAGGCGGCAGCGCTGAGCACCGGGGCCGTGGGATTTGTGACGACGGAGAAGGACCGAATGCGCCTGGGCAGCCTGATCGAGTCATTTCCGGAGACGCATCCGCTGAGGACCGTGGGGCTGCGCACGGAAATTGAGAATGAGGATGCGATGATCGACGAGCTGATGAAGAAGGTCTGGGAGGCGGCGGGAGCTTAGCTTCTATCTTTCGGTTTCATTTGCGCAGGCGGGGTCCAATGCTCCCGGCCCGCGCATTGTTCAAATTAACGAATCACCTGCATCGTTATTTGACGACAACTGGTTGAAGCCAGGCGCCGTCGCCGGCTGCGTCCCAAACATCGAAGCGGACCCATTTCTTTCCTGTGGCGTCGAAGGGAATGCGAAGAGTTTTGGTTCCGTACTCCTCAGTGTTGGTAAGGCTGATCATCTTGCGGTCGACAGTCGTGCCATCGCTCCACACAAGCTCAGCAAAATCCAACGGGAAGGTGTACTCGAAGGTGGCGGTGTAAACGCTCTTTGCGCCTGAGCCCTCGATTCCCCACTTGTGGAAGAGAATTTCGCCGGTCGTGCCAAAGAAATTACCGGAGCGGATGCCCTCGACGATGGGGGACCAGCTTTCGTTGTATGCGGGCACCTTCTCTAGCTTGAGGTAGTTGATGGCAAGGAAGGGGTAGGTATCGTCGCCGGGGACCTTCATGTAAGTGTCGCCCTCGGCGAGCATGAACTTGGGCTTGGGAGCCCAGTTGCTCATGTCGTCGTTCACGCCAAAGCAGCGAACCTCGCACAAGCGCTTCTGCGAGAGGTCTGCGGGTAGCGATTCCCATGACTCGCCGATGAAGCGATCGCTGAAAAAGTAGTCCTTGTCCTTGTACATATCGGGATACATGGCTGAGCTCTTGGTGCGGGGATGCGCAGTCCATATAATGCTCCGCTCCTTGTTGACCATCTTCATTACGTCGTCAATAGAGCCGAGGTGGTAGACGTGTCCGTAGATAGGATCGTCTTCCTCAAATGATTGACCGGCAGGTCGCGGTGTTGCGTGGGAAAAGTACACTGGCTTGGGCATCATGAGATACCAATGGCCCGGTATGTAAGCGTTGGCTTCTTCAGCAGGGATGACAAGGAAGTTCTTGTCGCTGAGCTTGCGTGCGCCTTCGAAGTACAGCTTCTGCTCCATGAAACGCTTGGGGCCGGGGTCGGAAATGTCGGAGTCGTCGTGGAAGTCGCCAAGGTAGACAATGTTGATGCCGAGGCCGCGGAAAACTGGAATCCAGGTGGGATTTATGTCAGAGGTGCCCTGATCGCGGATCATCTCGTTGAAATCGAGATGGAAGTGACCGGTGACGATCTTGAATCCGGGGATAGGCTTGTACGCGTCGTCGTGAGTGAAGGCAGTGACGGCCTGCTGCGTGACATGATCGCCCGCCGCGCTCAGGTAGTAGTAGACGGCCATGTGCTGCATTGAGCCCGGAGGCGCATTGTAGAGCGCGTAGTTTTCAACCTGCTCGCGGGCAACGCGAACGCGACGGTTCCACACTTCGTCACTGGTTCCCCACGGCGCGTAACCCTGGCCGTGTTCGGGCTGCATTACACCGAGAGAAAAGGTTTTTTCGTTGTCCTTGCGGTAGTACACGTAGCCCAGGTCGACTTCGTTTTCGCGGGCGAAGAAGAATTTGTGGGGCGCGGGAAAGACGGCGAGCGAACCAGAGCCAGCGTTGAGGATTTCGACTCGGTTGCGGGCCTGGAGATCGACAGGGTTCTGGTTGGGGGCACCGCCGAAGTCGTACTCCTGCCAGATTTGGGAGGTGTCGCGCCAGGTAAGTTTGGTGTCGTCGTGGATGGTGAAGCCCTTGAGCCCGGCCTTGTAAATGTAGGCGACGTCTGGAGCGTTGGTGCTGGCGACCGCTTCCTGACGAAGGAGGTTTGAGCCTTTGAAGATGGTGAATTCGAGGTCGCCGGCAAAGAGGCCAAGAGTGAGGCCGTTGAAGACGACACTTACGTGCTCGCCATCCGTCTTAACGCCGCAGCTATTGGCGTTGTAATTTACCGTCGCGCGGGCGATCTCGCTGGGAGAACGGGCAGGAACGGTGAGATGACTATGGCCAGGGACGACGAGGGGCGCATCCCAGAAGACGTTCCATTTGTAAGAGTTTTCGTTTTCGGGAGTGTCGAGGCCGAGGTGCTTGAGGATGCTGAGCTCGGTGATGGAGATGCGGCGCTTGCCGGTAGTGACTTGAAAGTCGGGCGTGAGGTCCTTGCCGAGGACGACCCACGGACCGCCGGATTCTTCGGCGGCGAGTTCTTCGATGAGCGGCTGCCCGTCGCGAAGGGTGAAGCGGGCTCGCAACAGTTCGCCCTTTTCACCGGGCCAGGCCAACTCGATGGAGTTAGCCGCGGAGCTGACCTTGACGCCTACTACGGGCTTGTAACCTTGCATGTCGCAGTGCAGTGTTTGTGCGGCCGCCGCGCTGGTAGCCAATGAAAGGCCGAGAGCAATGCTGCAGAACCTCATTGAGTTTCTCCCCTGATGTGTTTTTTCGTGCGGCTTAAACCTTGATGAAGATTTTGTTTCGGTAGAGTATCCAGACCGGAATAAAGCAGACAGCCGTATAGGAGACGGAGTAGGCGAAGCAGGCCCAGCCGGGGTTGGGAATCAGGCCGAAGATGTTCACCCGCGCCCACGAGAGCGCGGTCATCTGCTGGCCATTTGAGGTGAATGCGGAAGAGATCGATGGTGCCGGGCAGAAGCTCGCTGACCATGTAGGCGGCGATGGCATTGGATCCGAAGACGAGCCAGGGCCAGACAATTTTTCGCGTCGGACTGTCAGCCTTGCCCCAGCCCTTGACCTCGACTGCCCAATAGGCGAGGGCGAAGATGGCCACGGACCACCCGGCAGCAACAAGAACAAACGAGCTGGTCCACATTTTCTTGTTAAGCGGGAACCAGATGGACCAGAAGTATCCAGAGGCAAGCAAGGCGGCTGCACCGATCGCGAGTCCGAAGGCTTTGATTTTCTGGTCGCGCTGGGTACGGAGCCAGAGAGCCGCGAGGACGCCGAAGAGCGTGGTACCGAGGGCGGGAATATCGCTGAGGAGGCCTTCGGGGTCGCGCGTGTTGTGGGTGGTCGAGTCCTCGTAAAGGTGGTTGGGCATGAGCTGCCGGTCGAGCCAGGCAACGATGTTCTGGTCCTTATCGAGGAAGGGAATGTCACGGCCGGGCGTACCTGCTCCAGGAACCGGAACCCAGCGGACGAGGACCCAATAGCCGATGAGGACAACAAGCAGAAGAGCGACCTTGGTGGAGGCGCGCTTGTCCCACAGGTAGAAGAGGCCGATGACCAGGTAACAGACGGCGATCCGCTGCAGAACGCCGTAAAACCGCATGTGAACGAGATGGAAGTAAGGAAAACTGTTGACGACAATGCCAAGCAGATAGAGGACGACGGCGCGCTGCACGGTGTGAACTGCGAGCTTGGCGCGAGTGACGCCTTTGGCGAGGCGCGCCTCATATGCGAAGACGATGGAGGCGCCGACGGCGAAGAGGAAGGTTGGAAAAACCAGATCAGTGGCGGTAAAGCCATTCCAGTTGGCGTGTTGCATTTCGGCCCAGGCGGCGCGGCCGCCGTTGTTGTTGACCATGATCATGAATGCGATGGTGAGTCCGCGCAGAATATCGAGCGAGAGAAGTCTTGGGACAGGGCTGAGAGCAAGGGCCGGGTTGTTCATTTTGGCGGGAATCTCCGATCAACCATGTGCGTTGGTTGCCCCCAACGTTACGCTCTGAGGGCTACCCTCGCCAAGTACCGGGTTTCGTAGAGTGAGAGTGAAGTGTGGGGTGCGACTGTGGACGGACGCAGCAAGCCCGGACCTTGGAAGGTCCGGGCTTGGATTGAACCCAATTTTTGGGGCAGCGCCGAGTTTATTGGACTGTGAGTGAAATGCCGGTGGTGTGCGTGTTGCCCCCACCTGTGCCGGTGATGGTGACGGTATAAGTGCCAGTTGTCGCCCGGCTGCTGATGGCGAACTTGACGGTCGAGCTTCCGTTACCGCCGGAGATGGAAGTTGGGCTGAAGGAAACGGTCGCTCCGCTTTTCTGGCCGGATGCCGAGAGGCTGATCGAGGTGATCAATCCCTGGGTAACCGCGGTTGCGATTTTGGACGTGCCCGACGATCCCCGTCTCACCGTGAGCGATGCTGGACTTGCGCCAATGGTGAAGTTGGAGGAAGCGGCTGTGACGGTCAGAGTCAGGGAAGTGGATTCAATCGTGGTACCGTCTGAGCCGGTGCCTGTGACAGTTACGGTGTAGGTACCGGTAGCGGTGGCTGCCGGAACGGTGAAGATGAGCTGAGAAGAGCCGCCGGGGGTGATTGGGTTGGCGCTGTAGCCGACGGTTACACCGGTGGGCAATCCCGAAGCAACGAGTGCGATGGTGTCAGCATATCCGCCGAAGATGGTGCTGGAGACGGTGGAGTTCCCTGAGGCGCCCTGCTGGATGGAGACTCCGGTAGCCGAAAGGCTGAATCCAGAGGTTGGGGCCGCCGCGGTAAGGGCGCTGATGAGGCCGGCGTTCGGACTTCCCCATCCGGTGGTGAGGTCGTAGCCGGTAACCGCGGAGTAGCTGCCCGAAGTTCCGCTGACGATGTCGTGGAAGTTGGCGGTATAGTTGGGAGCCAACGCACCGGAGGGCTCGTTGAGTCTATAGATGGTGGGATTGAGGAAGCCGACCAGAGGCTGGCTGCCGGCGGCCAGTTGCTGGTTGACAAGCGCGATGTAGGCGGCCCACATCGGCGCGGCAAAACTTGTGCCACCGTAGGAGTTTGCCGAGCAGGTGGTTTGGTCAGCACAAACGTAGAAGGTAAAGTTGGCGTTGGCGGAAACATCCGGACCATTGCGCAGCGTAGTTGAGCCCTTGTTGGACGAGTTGATAATGCCGGAGGCCTTTTGCCAAGACGGAATAGCGATGCTGTCGGGGCTGATGCCGCCACCGCCATCAACCCAGGTGGTTTCAGCACTCCAGCCCTGCCCGGCGCCGAGGGTGACGAGGTCAGTGCCACCGACGGTGACGACATTGGGATCTTCAGCGGGCCAGGGATAGTTTTTCTTCGTCCAGGTTGAGCTGTCGCCGGCGGCGACAAAGAAGGTCTGCCCTTGAGCGGCCATCTTCTGGAAGTAGGGGTCGAGTGACGTGGGATCGACCGGAGTCCATCCCCACGAACAGCCGATGGTCATCGGGAGCGGGCTGTGAGTGGTCATGGCGCTGATGATGGCCGTGTCCGTCGAGCCGATGTAGACGACGAGACTGGAAAGCCCGGGCGCCATGCCGAGCGCTTGGGTCATGTCAAGGGTTTGTTCGGTATCGTCGCAGCGGCTCTTCTCGGTGCATGCCGTGCTCGTGCCGTCAACTGAGAGTAGGGAGACGACGCCCGTCGGGTAGGTCTGCTTTGCGTTGGTGTAATAGGTTTGCAGATCGGCCAGATCGGTGCCTTCGTATTCGAACAGGCCGAGGTTCTGGCCGGCGCCCGTAAGCGTGGCGTTTGCCCCGGTTGCGTAGTAGGCCGCGCGCATATCGCTGCCTAAATAGGACGCAGACGGGCCAGAGCCAGTGGTGGCGTGCGAGACGACCTGGTCAGGACTGATGCCGTTAGCCGCGGCGTAGTCGTTCTTGTTGACGAGCATCGGATGCGGCGTGGAGAAGTTGTCGAGGCCGGAGACATGCCAAAGGCTGAAGGGCAGGTCGACCGTGGGCTCGGCGTCGGGACTGTAGAAGGAGCGATTCTCAGTGGGGTGCTGGTAGGTGCGCATGCTCACATGAAAGGCTGTTTCGACGGCCGCCACACTGCCCTTCACCTGGATATCCATGCCGTCACGCGAACCGCCGACGACCTGCAGGCCGTAGCTATGCGCGAAGCTGAGGACGGCGTCGTAGTCCTGCTGCGAGGGGCCGAAGCGGGCGGTGAACTGTGCAGGCGTAAGGAATTGGCGGTAGGAAGGACTGGATGGATTGTAGAGGTCCTTGAGGAAACTCTGGAGACCTGCGCGGTCACTGGGCTGGAGAACAAGGTCAAGCTGCAAAGTCTGATTGGCAGGAAGGCGTCCGGTGGATGGAGCCTGGCCGGAACGAACCGCGTCACGGACATGGTGCGTGAGAACGGACTGAGCCTGGCTGAAAGGAACGGAAAACGAGAGAACGGCGGCAACAGAAAGCGCAAACTTCCCCAATTTTTGAATCATGACCTCTCCTAGTGAAAATGGCGGAAGAACTTGAGGGGAATCCGAAAAACTACAAATGATTCTCTGCATCATCGAGCAATAACAGCGCACGTGTCCAGCAAAATGGTGGGGTTTGTTGGTTGGGAACACTGTAACTTTAGTGGGATTTCTTTGGGAACTTCGGTTAGATCACGGGGCCGAACTGATTTCGGGGAGGCTGGCGGCTTGGCCGTCCTGCACTGTGCGGGTTTCTGGTATTAGTCTTAGAGTTTCAACAGCAATCAGATGGAGGCTGCCCGTGCCTGACTTTCAGCCCTTTGTTTCCGCCGAGGAAAATCGCGCGGAGTTCACGCTGCGCGCGATTCTGCTCGGCTCGCTTTTCGGAATTATCTTTGGTGCAGTCACCGTCTATGTGGGGCTGGAAGCCGGGCTGACGGTGGCAGCCTCGATCCCGATTGCGGTGCTCTCGATAAGCATTCTTCGGGTGCTTGGGCGCGCATCAATTCTGGAGAACAACATTGTGCAGACGACGGGCAACGCCGGCCAGTCTATTGCGGCGGGCGTAATTTTTACGCTGCCCGCGCTGATTTTTCTTGGATTTGACCTGGAGTACTCGCGGATTTTTCTGCTGGCATTGATCGGCGGCTGGCTGGGCGTGCTGTTCATGATTCCTCTGCGGCGGCAGTTGATTGTGGAAGAGCACGGCAACCTGACATATCCGGAAGGCACCGCCTGCGCTGATGTGCTGATCGCGGGCGAAAAGGGTGGCTCTTTCGCAAGCCGCGTGTTCTTCGGGCTGGGGCTTGGGACACTTTATACGCTGTTCCAGAACGAGTACATCTTCAAGGCGTGGCCGGGGACGCCGGAGTATCGGCCGGACTTTGGGCCGACCCACATTTTGAAAGGCGCGTCGATCAAGGTAGACGCTACGCCAGAGTACCTCGGCGTGGGCTACATTATTGGTCCGAGGACGGCGGGCATTCTGTTTGCGGGCGGGGTGTTTTCCTGGCTGGTCGTGATGCCGATGATCTACTTCTTCGGCAAGGACCAGATTCATCCGGTGTATCCGGGGACGATTCCGATTGCACAGATGGGGCCGAGCGAGCTTTGGGCGACGTATGTGCGGCCGATGGGCGCCGGTGCGGTGGCCGCGGCGGGCCTGATTACGCTGATCAAGACTTTGCCGACCATTTTTTCGGCGCTGGGCTCGGGTATCCGCAACCTGGGTAAAGGCAAAGCGGCAAGATCGAGAACTTTGCGGACAGACGATGATTTGTCGATGGGCGTGGTGGTGCTTGGCTCGATTGCGATTGTGGCATGCATGTTCATTTTCCTCGAATTCAAGCCGGTACCGGGGGCATTTGTAGGCTGGGCAGCGAACCTTGCCGCTTCACTGCTGGTGGTGCTGTTTGGATTTTTGTTTGTAACGGTGAGCTCGCGGATTGTGGGCCTGATCGGAAGCTCGGCAAATCCAATTTCAGGAATGACGATTGCGACGTTGATGGCGACTTCATCGATCTTCCTTGTGAAGGGATGGACGGCGCCGGCTTACGGAGCTCTGGCCATTACGATTGGCGGAGTGGTGTGCATTGCAGCGGCGAACGCGGGGGACACGTCACAGGACCTGAAAACAGGTTATATAGTTGGCTCGACGCCGCGCCTGCAACAGATCGCGCTGATGATCGGTGTGGTGGTTTCGACGGTGGCGATCGGATTCACGCTCAATCTGATGAACAAGGGGCTTCAGGAGTTCAAAGCGGCTCCGCAGGCTTGGAACATTTCGGCACAGCATGAAGGAGTTGCCGTGCAAAACGATGTACGGCGCTTGCCGGGCCAAATTCCAGTGAAAGCGCCCGATAGCAGTACAACAATGCACGCGAGCAGTGAGTACGTTGTGCTGAATGCTTTGGGATCGCCCGAGCTTGCCGACGGAAAGTATCTCTACTCCCCGGCGACGGGTCGAATTGAAGTGGAATGGATATCGGGCATCGGCAGCGAGAAGGCGCCGGCTCCGCAAGCCCGCTTGATGGCAACGGTCATCAACGGAATTCTGAACAGGAAACTGCCGTGGGGGCTCGTGATGCTGGGCGTGTTCCTGGTGGTTGCGGTGGAGTTGCTGGGGGTTCGCTCGCTGTCGTTTGCTGTCGGCGCTTATCTGTCGATTGGGACTACGCTGGCGATTTTTGTGGGTGGCATGGTGCGCTGGTTCT
Source organism: uncultured Acidobacteriaceae bacterium (assembly GCA_963820245.1). Classification (GTDB taxonomy): domain Bacteria; phylum Acidobacteriota; class Terriglobia; order Terriglobales; family Acidobacteriaceae; genus Telmatobacter. The sequence continues at coordinate 58,787 of CAWFZC010000020.1, forward strand.
CAGACCAGGCGTTGCAGAGGGCAGGTGGCAATGCTTCAGACACAGAAAGCGAGATTTCGCCGGGGTCGCTGTATGCTTCAGGACTGATTGCAGCGGGCGGAATTGTTGGACTGCTGGGGGTGGCGCTGAAGCTGTATGAGACGACGGTGGGCAAGGGAGACATCTTGAACTTCCCGCATACGTTCCTCGATCGACCGGAAGTGTCGACGTTGGCGTTTGCTGCGCTGGCGTTCAGCTTGTTTTACTTTGCGCGGAAGCCTCTGAACAAGTAGCGCCGGAATACTTCCGGTTTGGCGCGGTCGCCCGACGCAAAGCTTATGGCCGGGCGTTGGCGGGAACGAGCAGCGTAAGCGAGTGAGGCACGACTTCAAAGCGGGCCGGCAGCGAGCCGAGCACTTCGCCATCTGCCTCAACGAAGAACGAATCGTCGGAGCCCCTGGGAGCGCGACATTCGACGGAAGCTGTCTCAAGCAACTCAACTTCTTTAGCAAATTTGTGTCGCCCGGCAAGGACGGCCGCCAGAAACAGCATGTAGCGCATGCGGCTTTGTGTCTTAAAGGCCAGCAGGCTGAGCTTGCCGTTGCGCAGGCTGGCCCCGGGAGCAAGGTTGCGCAGCGCTCCACCGAAAGAGCTGACACGGACGGCCAGCAACTGTGACACATCGACAACGCGGACTGCGCCGTTGACGTTGGCGGGGACGACAGTCTCAAAGAGCGGAAAACCGTGGGTGACGAGGATCCGCAAAGCCTCGATCATGTAGAGGACGTACCCGAGGCGGCGCTTGAGGCGGGGTTCAAGGCGCGACATTAACAGCGCGTCGGCACCCACGCCCGCAGCAACAGTGAAGTAGCGCGAGCCGGGATTTCCATCGCCATCAAGGTAGTGGATGCGGCCGACGGAGACACGCGTGGGCTCTGCCAGGAGCAGGATGCGAGCGGCCTTAGCGGGAGATGTGATCAAGCCCAAGTCAGAGGCCAGTGCGTTGGCTGTGCCGAGCGGGATAACGCCGAGGGCGACATCCGTGCCAACGATTCCCTGCAGAACTTCGTGGACGGTTCCGTCTCCGCCGCAGGCCAAGATGGTGTCGCAGCCATCGCTGACGGCCTGTCGCGCGTAAAGGGTCGCACTGCCTGCCTCGGTGGTGACATAGGCCTGAGCCTGGACACCTGCGTTGCGGAGTACGGTGACGGCTTCCTGCACTGCCGCTTCACGCCGTGAGGAGAGTTGTCCTGAGGCCGGATTGTAGATTAATGCGACGCGCTGCATTCTTTATTTCACCCCGGGGGATTTTGGTGAATATGAATGGGCTGTTAACAGCCAACCTTCCTATCATCGCAGGCCAATGCCGAAAATGGCGTACAACTTAAGATTCATCTGCGAAACAAGGGATATTTGGGCCGACCAACCCGTATTGGGCCCCGCAGTCAAGAACCGATGGGAGCCGAAACTCCTAGTGAGCACGCAGCAGGGTTTGAGGCCATCTTCAACGGGCTCAATGCCGGGTTCGCAGAGGGTCACGAGAGCAGCTGAAGGCGGTGGTTTGAGACTGAAAGGTTTTCCTAGATTTCCATTTACGAGCGGGATTCTCACAGCTTTTCCGGAACACGAAGTGACCTACACTCGTTGATATGGCCGCGATCCCCAACCTGACTCTTGATACCGGACTGCCCGCAAACATCGACGCCGAAAAGACGATTCTGGGCGCAATTCTGCTGGATAACTCCGCGCACTCAGAGGCTGCGGAAACGATAGACGCGGACGATTTTTCGCTGGACTCGCATCGGCGTATCTTCATGCGCATGAGCGAGTTAATGGACTCGCAGCGCGCCGTGGACATTGTGACGCTGGCGCACGAGCTGGCGCGGTACAAGGAAGTTGAGGCGGTGGGGGGGGTGGCCTACCTGGCGTCGCTGACGGAGGGTTTGCCGCGCCGTCCGGTGATCGAAGAGTACATCCGGATCGTCAAGGACAAGAGCCTGCTGCGAAAGCTGATGATGATCTGCTCGTCGGCGATTGCGCGGGCAGCGGACCAGAGCGAGGACGCGATCGGCGTACTGGACGTGACCGAGTCGCAACTGCTTGAGGTGAGCGAGAAGGGGCTGACCCAGGGGCTGGAAGGGATCGACACGATTGTTGCCAACTCGTTTGGCAGCATCGACAACCTGTACAAGCAAAGCCGCGAAGTGACGGGGCTGGCAACCGATTTCACGGAGCTGGACCGGCTGACGAGCGGACTGCAGAAGGGCGAGCTCATCATCATCGCCGCCCGGCCATCGATGGGCAAGACGGCACTGGCCATCAACATTGCCCAAAATGCGGCCATCAACCACAACTCGATTGTGGCGGTTTTCAGCCTGGAAATGAGCAAGGAGTCGCTTTTGCGGCGCATGCTCGCGTCGCAGGCATGGGTTGACCAGCAGCTGCTGCAGAAGGGCTTTCTGGGCCAGGAAGAGCACGGCAAACTGCAGAAGGCGCTGGGCGAGCTGGTGGAGTCGCACATTTTTATCGACGACTCGGCGGGCATTTCACTTGCCGAGATGCGCGCAAAGGCGCGGCGACTGAAACAGAATGCGGGCGGACTGGACCTGGTGGTGGTGGACTACCTGCAACTGATGTCGGCAACGCTCGCTGGCGGAAAGAAGGGCTACGAAAACCGAACGCAGGAGGTGTCGGCCATCTCGCGCGGGCTAAAGGCGCTGGCCAAGGAACTGCATGTGCCCGTGCTGGCGCTGTCGCAGCTTTCGCGTGCCAGCGAGCGCCGCGGCGAAGACAAACGGCCGCTCCTGAGCGATCTGAGAGAGTCCGGATCAATTGAGCAGGATGCGGACGTGGTGGCGTTTATCCATCGTGAGTCGTATTACAACCGGACCGAAGAGCTTACGGATGCGGAGAAGGCAGAAGCGGAGATCATCGTTGCCAAACAGCGCAACGGCCCGACGGATACGATTCGGCTGAACTGGCTTGGAAAGTTCACTCGATTCGAGAACAGGGACTCCGGTCACGGTGTTTGAGCTAGGGGACGGGAAGTTTGGAAGGAAGCGCTGGCCATGTGGCCGGCGTTTTTCTTTTGCTGGAGATTCAGCGTCTCAGGTCTCGTTGATGATGAGGGCAACGCGGCCCGCGAGCAGATCGCCAGGGGATTCGCCGGGATCGATTTCGACGAGGTCTACGCCGAAGGCTCTGTTGTGAGGGCGAAGGACGAGTCGATTCAGGAGGAAGTCCGCGTAACGGACGATGAGGTGCGCGCCTCTGCGCACAGCGTACATGTTCGGGCGGTCAGGGCGATAGGAGACAGTGGAGTTGTAGTGGCGATCGATGAGCAAAATGGCTTCAGGAAGCACGAGAGGATCCATGGCCTGGGCCTCAGTGGCCGGAATGCGCACGGCGACGAAGCGCTGCCATGCCCGGCGCGGGTTGGAGGCGCGGGGCTGGAGAGCCTGGAGGACTCCGGCCTGGAGATGAAGGATGGACTGGAAAGCGGAAGGGCGAATGTAGGGTTCAAAGAGCGCGGAGGCATGGGAGACGATTGGAACTGAGTTGCCTGCGACATCGAGGGAGAGGTCGTCGGTCTGACGGAGGACGGGAAGAAGGTCGTCGGCTTTGAGACGCTGAGCAGCAAGCACGCGGTCCATTGCATCGAGGGAAAGCTGCCTGCGGCTACGGAGGAAGTTGGAGAGGTGGGCCTGACCGAAGCCGGTCTGGCGCGCGAGCAATGAGACACTCAACGTCCCCCGTTGGACTCTGCGAAGCAGCTCCAGGCGTAGGGATTCGTGCATCTGGGAGAAATTCATGTGTGGAAAATTTGCCACCAGCAATGGTTACTAGAGGTAGATGATTTCCATGAGAAAAATTGGCGTGGTGAATAAGCCTTTATTTTCATGGATTCCCTCTTGATTGGAAAGCATAGATGCTTGGAACTTTGGTGTAGCGTTGACGCAAGAGATACATATTCCTACATTGGGTTTACTTAATCTCGTATTGGTTTGTGGGAATCTTTTAGGAAATGGCTCCTTGGCTCTGCATGGGCGGGTGGAATTTTGCCCCTTTCAGGTGGCCAATGAACATCGTCCGTTGGACTTCGGTCCATGCGGTTGATCCTTCCTCGCCCAACGTGAACCGCAAGGGACGCGTTGGGCAGGCCAGTCGAGAAAATTCCAGGATCTGCGCGCGATGAGCATGACAAACAACATGAGAGCCAAGACCGTAATCCCCCAGCAGGACGGAAGAATCCTAAGTTGCCTTGACTGGTTCTCAACACCCCGCGGAACAATAGAAACCAAAACAGTCGAGCGGGAAACGACGCAACTACGGAGAAACAGTCATGGATGTGCGCGTGCAATTGAAAATTTGCGAGGGGTGCGGCTGTCTTTGGTACCGCGCCCAGACTCAAGAAAGTGTTTATTGCCGGGAGTGTGAAATAAAGCTGGAGGATTTTCCTTCGCCGGAGAGCCGGAAGCGCCGGGGCAGGCCAACACGGAAACCTCATATCCACGTTTGGAAGCCGTCTGAAGCTATGGGAGGTGCACTTTGAGCGCTGCCCTTTTGTTACCGACGGTTTGGGGAGCAAGCAATCAGCAAGTGGCGTGGAAAGAAGATCCGCGCTCCAAGGTCCAACAACGGGCGGCACGGCCCGACACGAAAAGGGCCAAGGCGTCCGAAGCAGGTCCGGTCACGAGCCTCGCCTTCTACAGAAAGCACACGGAGAGCATGTTGCGGCGCTACCTGTACGCTTCTATACAAGTGGGCCGGGCGCCCTCGATTCTGGGCGACCCAGTCGCGCGGGGATGGGCCTCAAGCCGGCCTATACGCACCTTCGAGGATGCGGTGATTTTTGTCCTCGACCTGGAGAGGTGCCTGGATGCTCTCGGTTCGCTCGACCGGCAGCTGTTGAGCCGGATTGTGTTGCAGGAGTACACCCAGGCCGAGGCGGCAACGTTGATCGGCATGAGTGTACGAACGGTCTGTTATAAGTTTCCCGAAGCGCTTGACCGGCTGACCGAGAAACTGCTGGCATCGGGTCTTCTGGTCTTACCGCAATAATACGAATCAAAATAAAGGCGCAGCAGGCAAAGGGGAGCGGGGTGGCCGCTCCCCTTTTTTTGTGTTCGCTCGTGAAGAGCATGAATGCCTGCGGATACGGTAGACGTCGCGGCGATTTGTAATTATGGTTGACGGGTTGGAGCCGGCAGGTTGCGGTGTGCATTTCCCGCAAATCACGTCAACTGAACTGGAGCTGCACCCATGAATTCCCTACCCATTCGCTATGTCCTTTTCCTGTTGCTGATGCCGGTTACTCTGGTAGCCCAACAAACAGCACTGCAGCCAACTACCGCAACGGAAGCGGCGAGCCGCGATACCAGCTACATCGACGCTCGGGGCACAGCCCATGTGACGCGCGTGGTGCCTCTGCCAGAGACAGTCAGCCCAGAGGCGAGAGCGGTGCTTGCACGGCCCATGGCGGATCAGGGCCCGCCGGAGTCGCTAGCGGACCGGCGCACCCATACGGATGCCTATACGGCTGGAGCGCGGGTGGCATGGACCAAAATCTGTCCGAACACCATTGTCGAGGACAAGATTGCCGGGGTTCCGGTGCACATTGTGACGCCGGATGGGATGCTCGAGGCTAATCGCGACAAGGTACTGATGAACTTACACGGCGGCGGATTCAACTCGGACTCAGGCTCATTTACCGAGTCGATTCCGATTGCAAGCTACACGGGAATCAAGGTGGTGGCGGTGCTTTACCGGCTTGCCCCAGAGAACCCGTTTCCAGCGGCGGTGGACGACTCAGTAGCCGTGTACAAGGAGCTTTTGAAGACATACAAGCCCGACCACATTGTGATTTATGGAACGTCTGCGGGAGCAATTCTGACGGGAGAAGTGGCATCAAAGCTGAAACAGCTGCGATTGCCGATGCCGGCTGCGTTGGGGATATTCAGCGGCCATGGCGACTTTGCGCGTCGCGGAGATTCACAGGCACTATATGCGCTGCGCGGACTTTCGGGGCACCTGGATCCTCCGACTGCGGTTCCGTCGCCGGATGCTTACGCGACAAGCACAGATCTGCACGACCCTATTCTTTCGCCCATCTACGCTGATTTGCATGGACTGCCACCAACGCTATTTGTAACGAGCGGACGCGACATACTGCTGAGCGGGACCTCAAATCTGCACCGTGCTTTTCTGCATGCGGGCGTGGATGCTCGGTTGATTGTGTTTGACGCGCTGACGCACGCTTTCTGGTACGACCCAAAGCTGCCGGAAGCGATTGAAGCGAATCACCTGATGGCAGACTTTTTTTTGAGCCACCTGGGGAGGTGAGGGCGCGGCATGGGAATGGAACGGCGGTCTGGTTAAGAGAGCGTCGGCATCAACTATGCTCTAGTATTGCCTTGGAACTGCAGACTTCCTTATGTTGATTCGATTGAGAGCGGTGCTACGTTTTGGACTAGCCGGCGGTGTGCAGGCGTGGAGGGCTCCATGAGCGATCTAATGCGGAGGAAATTGGCGGAAGGGATGGCCCTTCTGCGAGTGGTGGCAATGGACAACGTCCTCCACAACGTGCTCGAGCAGGCTGCTGTTAAGACCGCGTCCTCGCTGAAATTGGGACACAAGTTGATGGTCGCTGGCAACGGCGGAAGTGCCGCCGATGCTCAGCATCTTGTAGCGGAGTTTGTCGGCCGGCTGTGCGAGGACCGGCCGGCAATGCGCGCCGTGGCATTGACGACAGATTCCTCAATCCTGACCGCGATCGCAAACGATCACGGCTTTGAAAGTGTGTTTGCGAGGCAAATTGAGGCGCTTGGCCAGGCCGGTGATGTTTTCATGGCTATCTCGACTTCCGGCACTTCCTCGAACATATTGCGAGCGCTGGAGCGGGCGAAGGAGATGGGCATTACAACGATCGGTCTAAGCGGTGCAACAATCGGAAAAATGCGGCCGCTTTGCGATTATTGCGTGCGCATCCCTTCGGATGTGACCATGCATATCCAGCAGGCACAGTTGGCTTTGGAGCACATTTTCTGCGAGATGGTTGAGCGCGAATATTTTGGAAATGTCCCTGCAAGCGCACAGTGCGCACCTGTCGCGCCCAGCGGGAATTAGCAGGAAGGTAAGGGCTGGGCGCGGGGCTGATTGTTTGCGGCTTATTCGACGGCGTTGCGAGCGATGACCTGGCGATACCACTTGGCGCTGAGTTTTGGCGTGCGTCTCTCGGTCTTAAAGTCGACATAATGAATGCCGAAGCGCTTACTGTAGCCGTCACACCACTCAAAATTGTCGAGCAGGCTCCAGAGGAAATAGCCCTTGATGGGGTAGCCTTCCTCGACGGCGCGGTGGACGTTCATAATGTGGTTTCTTAGGTACATAACCCTATCTGTGTCTTCGATTTCGCCGGCGGCGTTGGGGACGTCGTCGGAGGAGCAGCCGTTCTCTGTGATGAAGATCGCTTTGGGGTGCCATAAGTCGCTTACATTGCGGATGGTCCAGTAAGTGCATTCGGGGGTGACTTCGATCCAAGGCGAGGCTAAATGGGGGTAGGATGTCGGGCGGGGGACGATCGTATAGCCCTGGGGTGAGTTATTGGCTTCAACGTAGTCGGCGGTATATACATTTAAGCCGACAAAGTCCAGTTTGCTGCCGATGGCTTCCATGTCGCCAGGCTCGACTTTGGGCGCATTGGCTCCCTCATGCTCCAGATATGCTGCGGAGTACTTGCCCTCCATCAGGGGGGCAAGGAAGGGCGCAGCGCCATCCCTGGTGGCTTTACGGGCTGCTTCAATGTGCTCTTCGGTCTCCATCACGGGCACATAGACATTGGTGTTCTCGGCCAGGCCCACCTGGGTGCCGGCCGGCGTGTTGGCGCGGATGGCCTGCACGGCGAGACCGTGGGCGAGGATGCCGTGGTGACGGACCTGGTTGACTTCCGCCGGGGGCAGCTTGAGTCCGGGGGCGAATTTTCCTTCTTTGTAACCGAGGTCGGTGAAGCAGACGAACTCGTTGGTGGTCATCCAGTGGTGGACCTTGTCGCCGAGGTGTTTGGTGACGTAAGCGGCATATTCTGCAAAGGCTTTGCTGGTTTCGCGCGACTGCCAGCCGCCTACCTTGTCCTGCAGAGCCTGGGGCAAGTCCCAGTGAAAGAGCGTGACGTAGGGCGTGATCTTGTTGGCGAGCAGTTCGTCGATGACACGGTGGTAGTAGTCAAGGCCCTTGGGATTGGGCTGGCCGGTGCCCTGGGGGAAGATGCGGGACCAGGAGATGGACATGCGGTAGGTGGCGACGCCTAGGTTCTTGAGGAGGCCAACGTCTTCTTTGTAGAGGTGATAGGAGTCGTCGGCCACGTCGCCTGTGTCGCCGTTGACGGTGATTCCGGGCTTATGCGAGAAGACATCCCAGACCGAGGGGCCGCGGCCGTCTTCGGCGGCTCCGCCTTCAATCTGGTAGGCGGCGGTGGCGCATCCCCAGAGGAATCCCTGGGGGAATTGACGGTCGGCGGAATGAAGCTGACTGAGAGCGAATTTCGGAAGCGCGAGGGTCGCGGCGGTGGCAGCGACGCCCTGACCAAACTGGCGGCGGGTCAAGTTTCTCATGATGGCGATCACCTTTCGGATAAAACGGCAGACGCTTCCCTGCGCGTGGGTTAGCAGCGCACGAGGAAATTGGCTGACGGAAACAACTTGCGATTATATCGGTTTGGGAGCCCATGGAAGGGACGCAATTGTCGAGTCTTTAGTTGACTCCTGGCCCTTTTTACGCCGCGCACCTGCGTTTGTGCGCTCGGAGGCACACAAGTTTGTGGCGATTTTGGACATGAAGCAGATTTGCTCAAAAATTAGCATTTGATTCTAAGAGACTTGCAAAGCGTGGTGGTGCAAATTGCCGCAAATAAGCGCAAATGCGCGCCATTTCGCGGAAATTCAATGGGGGTTGGGGTTCTTTAGGGAAAATGTGCTTCGATTCATTCGGGCTAAAGCACAACTGCCTTTCTCGATATTTCGACGCGAACTTTGATGGGTTCTTCGGTTCGTCCTTGGCACGACTGAATTCTTGCCCTCACACAAGGCGCGAAGCGGAGTTCATGCGAGCCCACGCATCGCAACAGGCGCGATGGATGGGGCACAGGCCGTGGCGCATCGTGCGGCTTTATACTTGCGAGGCGGGAATGCACCGCGCTGTCGGGATGAGTTCGCGCCGTCAGGATCTGTGGACAGGGGTTTGCGGGATGAGTGTTCGGGATGGATTTGGCAAGTGGCCTGGTGGCGACAAGAATAGCGTCGAGGGCCCTGGCGCGGACGGCGAAAATCGTTTGAAATCGGGCGGGCCTGATTGCCTTCACGCTGGGCGCTTGCTGACGGTTGCGCTGGCGGCGGGGCTGGCGGTTTTTGCGGCCTGGTGGGGCGGGCCTGCGAAGACGGTTGTTGGCGCGACGAATCCTGCTGCGACGATCACGGTGGACTACCCGCTGAATGGATCGGTCTTTCCGCCGGATATGGAGGCGCCTACATTCCAGTGGCGGGATGCGGCGGAGGGCGCTGCGGTTTGGCAGATTGACGTTGTGTTTGGCGATGGGTCTGCGCCGCTGCATGTGACATCGAAGGGCGAAGGGCTGAAGATCGGCGAGATCGATCCGCGATGCATCTCGGCAAACAACAAGCTGCCCACCCTGACTGCGGAACAGGCTGCCGACCATACGTGGAAGCCGGACGCGGCCACGTGGGCTGCGATCCGCAAACATGCGCTGGAGAAAGCCGCGACGATCAATATTAGCGGGTATTCGATCAGCGGGTATGCGGGAGGTGAGGGCGGCGTTGCGGACAAGGACGTGCTTTCGCGCGGCACGATGCAGCTGACCGTTTCGCGTGATCCGGTGGGCGCGCCGATTTTTTATCGCGACGTGCCGCTGATGCCCTCTGCGACAGAGAAGGGCGTGATCAAGCCGTTGGCCTCGAGCGCGGTTCCGCTGATTGAGTGGCGGATGCGGGATGTAGAGGAGCCGAAGAGCCACGTGGTGATGACGGATCTGCACTCGTGCGCGAACTGCCACTCGTTCAGCCGCGACGGCAAGACGCTGGGCCTGGACATGGACGGTCCGCAGAACAACAAGGGGCTCTACGCGCTGGTGCCTGTGTCAGAAAAGATGACGATCCGCACGCAGGACATGATTTCGTGGGCGAAGTTTTCAGGCGAGATGGATGCGGGTTCTCGGCTTGGATTCATGTCGCAGGTTTCGCCGGACGGGCGGTATGTGGCCACCACGATCAAGCCGCCGGGAACGAAGAGCTGGCAGTTCTATTACATTGCCAACTTTCTCGATTACCGGTTCCTGCAGGTGTTCTATCCGACGCGGGGAATCGTGGCATGGTATGACCGTGCGGCCGGAAAGCTGCAGCTGCTGCCTGGAGCGGACGATCCAAAGCTGGTACAGGCGAGCGCGGTGTGGAGTCCGGACGGAAAGTATCTTGTGTTTGCGCGGGCAGAGGCGAAGGATCCGAATCCCGCGGACGGCAAGCTGGCGACGTATGCGAACGACCCGAAAGAGATCCAGATCCAATACGATCTCTACCGGATTCCGTTCAACGATGGACACGGTGGGAAGGCTGAGCCGATTGAAGGCGCGTCGCAGAACGGGATGAGCAACAGCTTTGCGAAGATTTCTCCTGACGGCAAGTGGATGGTGTTTGTGCAGGCGAAGAATGGGCAGCTGATGCGGCCAGACGGGAAGCTCTACATTGTTCCGGCGGCGGGCGGGAAGGCGCGGCTGATGAATTGCAATACGCGTTTGATGAACTCGTGGCACAGCTTTTCGCCGAACGGGCGGTGGATGGTGTTCTCGTCAAAGAGCCGAACGCCGTACACGCAGATGTTTCTGACGCACATTGACGAGAACGGCAATGACACGCCGGCGATTTTGATTGAGAACTCGACGGCGGCGAACCGCGCGGTGAACATTCCGGAGTTTGTGAACATGAATCGCGGCGGGATTGAGCACATCGATACGCCAGCGGTGGATTTGTACAAGCAGATCGATGTGGCCGCGGACCTGACCGGACAAGGCAAGTACGAGGAAGCGACGCTGCAGTGGAAAAAGGCGATGGCCATGCAGCCGGACGATCCGGGCGCCCACTACGGGCTGGGGCAGACGATGTTTGCGACCGGCAGGGTGGACGATGCGATGGCGCAGTTTCGCGAGGCGCTCAAGCTTGATCCGCATAGCGCGGAGGCGCACAACGGCCTGGGAACAGCGCTGGGGCGTTCGGGAGATGCGGAGGCAGCGATCGAGCAGTATCACCTGGCGCTTGACGACAGGCCGGGATACGCCGAGGCACACAACAACCTGGGCTCTGCGCTGATTGCAGAAAACAAGAGCGCCGACGCTGAGGCTGAATTCAAGGCGGCGCTTGAGGCCAATCCAGATTTTGCGGAGGCGCATAACAATTTGGGATCGGTGTATGCGGCGCAGGGAAAGGATGACGAGGCGCAGGCGGAATTTCGCAGGGCCATCGCCATCAACCCCGAGCACGCTCCGGCCTACAACAATTTAGGGCTGTCGCTGGCGTCGAAGGGCGATCTGGACGAGGCCCTTGCGAACTTCAGAAAAGCTGTGGAGTTGGAGCCGGATCACGGGCAAGCGGAAAATAATCTAGGGCACGCGCTAATGGCCAAGGGCAGTGTCGCAGAGGCGATTCCGCGATTCAAGAAGGCGTTGGAGTTGGGACCGGAGTCGGCTGAACTCGAGTCGAACCTGGGCATTGCATTGGCAAAGAGTGGGCAGGCTGCGGAAGCAGTTCCACATTTTGAGCGGGCGCTGGCACTGGCGCCGGACTCAGTGGATGCGCGCTATTACCTGGGCAAGGCGTTGGTGATTACTGGGCATGGCGGGGAGGGTGTCGCGTATTGGAAGCAGGCGCTGAGCAAGGATCCCGATAACCTGCAGGTATTGAACGACACGGCATGGGTGCTTGCGACTTCAAGCGACGCGGCGATTCGCGATGGCGGCGCTGCGGTGCCCCTGGCTGAGCATGCGGTTGAACTGACTTCGCAAAAGGAGCCGGCGGTTCTGGGAACGCTGGCTGCGGCCTATGCGGAGGCGGGGAGCTTTGACAAAGCGATTGAAGTGGAGCAACGCGCGATCGATTTGGCGACGCAACAGGGGAATGGCGGCCTGGCCCAGAGGCTGAATGACAGGCTTGTGTTGTTCCAGTCGAAGACGCCCGTACGGCAATAGGCTGCCCGGTTGTGTGATCGAAAGAATGCAAAAGAGCCGCAGACATTTTCATGCCTGCGGCTCTTTTTATTTCGGCTTGTTGCGGAAGAACTTGATGTACGGGCTGAAGCCCGTACCCTTCAACTCAAACTATTCTTGATTCGGTTGGCGCAGCTCAAGCCGCGCCCTTTCAAAACCTCAAACTTCCCAACCTACATTTCTTTGACGCCTTCGACGAAGGCCTTGAGCTTGCGGCTGCGGCTGGGGTGACGCAGCTTGCGGAGAGCCTTGGCTTCGATCTGGCGGATGCGCTCTCTTGTGACCTGGAAGCTCTGGCCGACTTCTTCCAGGGTGTGCTCGGAGCCGTCTTCGAGACCGAAACGCATCTTGATGACGCGCTCTTCGCGCGGGGTTAGCGTGCGGAGAACCTGCGAGGTGTACTCCTTGAGGTTGACGCTGATGACGGCCTCAGAGGGCGAGACGGCCTGACGGTCCTCAATGAAGTCGCCCAAGTGCGAATCTTCTTCTTCGCCGATGGGCGTTTCGAGCGAGATGGGCTCCTGTGCGATTTTGAGGACCTTGCGGACCTTGGCGACAGGGATGTCCATGCGGCGCGCGATTTCTTCGCTCGACGGCTCGCGGCCGAGTTCCTGCACAAGTTGGCGCGAGGTGCGGATGAGCTTGTTGATGGTTTCGATCATGTGCACCGGGATGCGGATGGTGCGGGCCTGGTCCGCGATGGCGCGGGTGATGGCCTGACGAATCCACCAGGTGGCGTAGGTCGAGAACTTGTAGCCGCGGCGATATTCGAACTTGTCGACAGCTTTCATGAGGCCGATGTTGCCCTCCTGAATGAGGTCAAGGAACTGGAGGCCGCGGTTGGTGTACTTCTTGGCGATGGAAACGACGAGGCGCAGGTTGGCTTCGATGAGCTCGCGCTTGGCCTGCTCGGCGTCCATGTCGCCCTGGATCATTTCGCGCTGCGTGCGCTTGAGCTCGCCGATGGAAACGCCGGCGTCGCCTTCGATTTTTTCGAGGTCGGCGCGGCAGTTCTTCTGCTGACGGCGGTATTCCTTCTTGAGCTCTTCAGACTTGGAGGCGTCGTACTTGGAGTCGAGCGAACGAATCTGGCGCTCGAGGGTACGCATGGTGTCGACGGTCTTGTTGACTTTGTCGAGCAGCCGCTTGCGCTCCATGGCCGTGTACTTGAGTTCACGAACGATACGCGAGATGAAGACCTTTTCGCGGGCAATCATCCAGCGGAGGCGGCGCGCTTCCTTGACCTTGGCCTTGGTGGCAGAAGCCGATGTGGCTACCTGCTTTTCTTCGAAGGCGAGAATCTTCTTCTGGTGCTTGACGAGCGTCTCTATGCGGGCAACGGTGGCCTTGACGCGAGCCAGGACCACATCTTCAGTGAGTTCTTCTTCGTCGAAGATGACTACTTCTTTTACGTTGCGGACGCCGCGCTTGAGGTCTTCGCCGAGAGCCGCGATTTCGCGAATGACGATGGGCGAACGCGAGATGGCCTTGAGCACGCGGAGTTGGCCGCGCTCAATGCGCTTGGCGATTTCAACTTCGCCCTCGCGCGTAAGCAGAGGAACGGTGCCCATTTCGCGCAGGTACATGCGGACGGGGTCGTTGGTTTTTTCGAGCGTGCCGGGCGTGAGATCGAGCTCGACGTCTTCGCCTTCTTCGAGTTCAAAATCCTTGTCGCCGGGAAATTTGGGGGCGTCGAGCAGATCGATGCCCTGGGTGCCAATGGTGGTGATGAGATCGTCGAGGTCGTCGCCCGAGCCAATCTCTTCCGGCAGCATGTCGTTGACATCGCCGTAGGTAAGATAGCCTTTCTCTTTGCCTACTTCGATGATGTTGTCGATGTCGTGTTCGAATTTATCGTCAATTGCCAAAGTGTCCTGCTGTTCTGCGCATATCGATTTCGGCACCGTTCGCGCACCGGTGCGGGCCTGGGCCGTGACGAATCGCAAAGATTCCTTGGAGGAAATCGGAATCTTGCGCGCACAGACGCAGACCTGCGGTTACCCGCAAAAAAAGTAGCGGTTTCAGTTCATTGCTCGGAACAGGATGATCGCGCTTCAGGTTTCGCCTGGTTAGCCCGCGAGCCGCAGCTCATGTGTGGGGCAAAGGGGCGCACATCCTCACAGAGATCAATAGATTACCACAGCCCACCGTGCCCACTCCAGCAAAAATCGGCGGAAAAGCGGGGTTCGGAAGGGCTGGTCAGAAACCCAGGGCAGGGTGAATTTGCCTTGCACCACTCCAGCTCCTGTTGATTAGACGCCGGAAGTTGGCCTTTTGACGCAGGATTTGGGGGTGGGCCGGGGCTTTCAGGGTTGTGGAGGAAGGTGGTTGTGGAGCTGGTGGAGGGAGCGGTCAAGTTCAAGCTTTTGCTGGGTGAGGAGGGTCAGTTCGGCAAAGTCGCCGCGGCGTTCGGCCTCGGCTATGAGGGTGCGGAGCTCGCGCTGACGGTTCTCGATGGCGTGCTCATGGATTTGCTGGATCGCGCCCCGGACTTCGCTGGCGTCGGGAGGCTTAACTTCAGCCAAAAGAGCCTCGGCCAGCAGGGCGCGCTGGGCCGAGTCTTCGACGACTTCCATTGGGTCGCGGGCCTGGCGGCTGGCCAGAGCCTGGAGCGACTGATACGCGCCAAGATGCTCAAACCATGTAGGTTGCTGAGCAAGAGCCTGGGCAGCGAGGCGGCGGGAGTCCTCGTCCTCGGGGTCGTTGATGGCCAGCGCCCGGAGGAGAACCCGCTCAACTTCAGAGAGCGTGGTTACGCGCGCTTCGACGTGATCGCGCCGTTTGAGGGCTGCCTGGCGGAGCTCCTCGCGCAGGACGGCGGAGTCGATGCCGAGCTTTTGGGCGGCGTCGCCGGCGAACTGGTCGCGAGCCAGCTTCTCAGGCATGCGCCGGATGTGCGGCAGAAGGTAGTTCATGGCCTTGACCTTCTGGTCGGAGCTGGCGCCGGGAAACATCTGGCGGGCGCGCTCGATGAGGAAGTCGGACTGGCGGCGCGAGTCGCGGATGGCGGCGGTGTAGGCTTCGACGCCGCGCTCGCGGATAAAACGGTCGGGATCGAGGCCGCCGTCGAGGGTGACGATCTTGATGGTGAAGCCCTCTTCGGTGAGCAGTGCAATGGATTTTTCGGCGGCGTTGCTGCCGGCAGCATCGGGATCGAAGTTGACGACGACGTTTGAGGTGTGGCGGCGGAGCATGGCGACCTGTTGCTCAGTAAAAGCCGTCCCGCTGGTGGCGATGACGTTTTGAATGCCGCGCAGAAAGACGGAGATGCAGTCCATCTGGCCCTCGACGAGGAGGGCGAACTCAAACTGGCGAATGGACGTGCGGGCCTTGTCGAGATTGAAGAGGACCTGGCCCTTGGAGTAGAGCGGTGTTTCCGGCGAGTTGATGTACTTGGCGCCGGCCTTGTCGCCGGGTTCGAGAGTGCGGGCTGTGAAGGCGATGACGCGGCCGCTCTCATTGCAGATGGGGAACATAACGCGCTTGCGGAAACGGTCGTAGATGTTGCCCTGGGTGCCATCTCCCTGCTCTTTTGAGCTGAACAGGCCGCTCGCGCGCAGTGTTTCGTCGTCGGCCATGCCTTTGAGGCGGTCGCGGAGGGCGTTGAAGCTGTCGGGCGAGTACCCGATGCGAAATTTGGCGATGCCATCGGGAGTGAGGCCTCGGCCGGCGAGATACTCGCGGGCGACGGCGCCTTCGGGGCTGCGCAACTGCTCTTCAAACCAGACGGTGGCGGTTTCATGGAGTTCGAGGAGCTTGGTGCGCTGGCGGGATTCCGCGGCTTCTTCAGGAGAGGAGAATTCGCGCTTGGGGAGGGGGACGCCGATTTTTTGGGCAACGATGCGGACGGCTTCAGGGAAGCTGACGTTCTCAATTTTGGCAACGAAGGTGAAGACATCTCCCGAGGCCTGGCAGCCGAAGCAGTGGAAGAACTGGCGGACGGCGTGGACGGAGAAGGAAGGGGATTTCTCCTTGTGGAAGGGGCAGAGGCCGGAGTAGTTCTGGGCACCCGATTTGCGCAGGCGGATGTAGCCCTCGATCACCTTGACGATGTCGGCCTGCTGCTTGACGGTTTCTTTGAAATCGGGCACGGGTCTGTATTGAGGATAAGGCCGGGGGCCCAATGTGCTGACGGAGGAAGCAATGAAGGACGGTGAGGGTGATCCACGGGCGGCTGTTCGATTGTTATTCCGACCGCGGCGACCACCTGCGTGATAAGCGCCGCCGCGTTCGGAATTGTCATTGAGCTGCGCTATCGGAAGAGTCTAGGAGCAAAATCGGCGAAGGCTCGCCGCCACGACAACCACTCATGGGCGGTTCCGGGAGACTCGAAGTAGACGTTATTGATGCCTGCCTGGGTGAGGCCATCGCTGAATTGCTTTACTCGGGGCCCTTCAACGGAACCAGTGGACAGGAACAGAAGCTTGACCTTCTTGTTGAAGGCCGCGGAATCAGCAAATGCGCCGCCGCAGCTCGTCTTAGGATCAAATGTAGCGCCGCCGAAGCCCATACAATTGCCGCTGAGCCCGCCCATGTAAGCAAACTTGTCGAGATTCTGGAGCCCGGTGGTAAAGGTCTGCAGACCACCCATGGAAAGACCGGCCATTGCCCGGTTTTCACGGCCTGGTGCAACACGGTAGTTCTTCTCGACCATGGGAATCAGATCAGCGAACATCATCTCAGTGAATGTCGAGCTGAGCCGGATCTGGGGTCGAGCGGGTGCTGCTCCCGGTGGGGGCGGCGGCTGAGGCACTGCCTGAGTGAGCGCGCCGCGCGCGTTGTAGATGGTTCCATCCTCGCCCGGCTTCACTGCATTCAAGTTATCCATCACAATCAGCATCGGCTTAGCCTTGCCGGCGGCGATCAAGTTATCCATGATCTGGTCGACGTGCCCCTGGAAGGTCCATCCCAGTTCGTTTTCTCCCCAGCCGTGCAGGAGGTAGAGAACCGGGTACTTTGCCTTCGTATCGGTGTCGTAGCCGGGAGGAGTGTAGATGAGGCAGCGACGCCACTGCTGGGTCACCGTGGAGAAGTAACCCTGTTGCCGGACGAGACCGTGAGGAACATCCTTGTGGCTGTAGAAATCGGCGTCTGGAGCGGGTATCTCTATCGCGCTGCTCCATTGCCCACTGCCAAAAAAGGTCTGGGTGGCCGGATCGGAAAATGAGGCGCCATCGATGTTGACCATGTAGTAGTGAAATCCTGCGACGAGGGGCGCGGTGGTGGCGTACCAGAGTCCGTCGGCTTCCTTGGTCATGTCGAACCCTGCGCCGACGCGCACTTTGACCGCCTGGGCATTGGGCGCCACCACGCGGAAGATGGCGCGATTGTCAGGAAAGACGCAGGGGTAAGGAGCCCCGGGAATGTTGAGCGAAGAGGGCTTGCAGTCTGCCGGAGGCTGAGCCCAGCAAATTCCTGTAGCCAGAAGGGCGAAAACGAGTGCGGCTTTCATGGATGTCCTCAAAAGAGCAAGGGTTAGTCGAACAGAAGCCTGCGGGTTGAATGAACGAGGCAACGCCGAATTTGTCGATGGGGCACTTGTATAGCGTTTCCCGGTCGATGTCAACGAAGCCTTGCGGGTGCCTTTCCGACCTTGAAAGGCCGCCCGGGTGCGCCAGAGTGGCTGAAGGGGCGGAAAATAGTTGTTGCAACGAATATCTCGGTCGTGCATCTAAGAAAATGTAAGCCAATTTCGAAGGGAGCAAAACGGTTATGGCATCAGCAGTCTCAGCCCCTGGCACAGTCACCACCTGGAACATCGACCCCGCCCACTCGGCCGCCGAATTCAAGGTGAAACATATGATGATCTCGAACGTGAAGGGGAAGTTTTCAGGCCTTTCCGGCGTATTGAAGCTGGACGAGCATAATTACAGCCAATCGACCGTCGAGGCATCGATTCCAGTTTCGACCGTCAATACCGGCGATGAAAAGCGCGACGGACATTTGGCGAGCGCGGACTTTTTCGATGCAGAGAAGTTTCCGACGATGACTTTCAAGTCGACCAGCATCGAGTCAGTAGGTGGCGGCGATTATGAGGTGACTGGCGACCTGACGATCCACGGTGTGACCAAGCCGGTCGTTTTGAAATTGGAAGATGTAAGCCAACCATCGAAGGATCCCTGGGGTAACCATCGGATTGGGCTGAGTGGCACAACCAAGATCAATCGGAAGGACTTCGGGCTTGGCTGGAATGCCGCGCTTGAGACGGGCGGCATGCTGGTAGGCGAGGAAGTAACGATCACGCTGGATGTGCAGTTTATCAAGCAGTGAACTGGGAGCAGTCTTCAGTAAGAGACAGTCGCAGGCCGGGCGGATGCTGGGCGAATGCCGTTCGTTCAGCGCTGGCCGCTATTCACTTGAATTCCTATTGCAGGAAGTAAGGTGCTGTGCATCGAATAGATGCCGGGCCGAGGAGGTCAACGGTATGTCGCTTCGAGCAGTGAAAGAAATTATTGGAACCAAACCTACGATTGAAGGTGCCGGTGTAAAACTGCAGCGCGCCTTCGGCTTTGGCAAGACGGGCGAATTCGATCCGTTTCTGTTGCTGGATGATTTTCGCAATGAAAATCCTGCGGATTACCTAGCGGGGTTTCCGTGGCATCCTCACAGGGGCATTGAGACGATTACGTATGTGCTTGCCGGCGAGGTGGCGCATGGAGACAGCCTGGGAAACAAGGGGCGCATGACGGCGGGCGACGTGCAATGGATGACGGCTGGGAGCGGCATTCTGCACCAGGAGATGCCGAAGGGCGATGAGCGGGGACGGATGCACGGCTTCCAGCTGTGGGCGAACCTGCCTGCGGCGCACAAGATGACCGATCCGCGCTACCAGGACATTTCTTCGAGCGCGATTCCCGAAGTGACAGAGGATGACGGGACGAAGGCGCGGATTATCTGCGGCGAGTTCTGGGGCAAGAGAGGGCCAGTGGAGGGCGTGGCGACGGAGTCGATGGCTGTCGACGCGCGCTACGTGGACATTTCGGTGCCGCCGGGGAAGAAGAAGCGGATCAAGGTGGAGACAACGCGGAATGCGTTTGCGTATGTGTTTGCCGGGGCGGGAACGTTCCGCGATGCTTCGAATCCGGAGGCGGTGCTGACCGAGTCGGCCGTGGACCCGAACGCGACGCCGGTGTACGACGCGAAGAATCATTCGCTGGTGCTGTTCGACCGCGGCGACGAGATCGTGGTGCAGGCGGGGCCGGAGGGGATTCGGTTTTTGTTGGTTTCAGGCAAGCCGCTGGAGGAGCCGGTCGCGTGGTACGGACCGATCGTGATGAACACGCAGGCTGAGCTTCGGCAGGCCATGAGCGAACTGCAGGACGGAACATTTATCAAGCACGCGTAAGTGGCGGGAACTCTGAACGGAAAAGGCCAGGACAATTGTCCCGGCTTTTTTTGTTTGGTGCTTTTGGATTTTGCGGGCGGTTATGCCTTGAGGACTAGGCGGAGGCCGCTTGCATGAGGGACTTTCACGGCGAATTTTCCGGCTTTCAAATGGCCGGCTTTTGTTGAGGGGGTGATTTCGGCCGTGCGGCTTTCGAGGGAGGGTGCGTGGAGGGATTCTGACGCCACTGCGCCTGCCTTGCCGGTTCCGAAATCGATGATCAGGTCGAGGTCTTTCTCAGCGTCCTTGTTGAGGATGAGGAGGGAGGTTTCACCGGTGTCCAGTTTTGTGGCGTAGGCTGTGGCATCGATGCCCGATGCCTGCAGCTTGCCGGTGAGATCGGCTGGTATGAAGGTGCCTCCGCTGAAGAGGCCGGCGAACTTGAGGCCGTAGGCGACGGGCTCGAGTTTGTATTCGGTTCCAAAGGTTGCGATTGGAGTGTAGAACGGGTGCGGGTGGGTCGCGATCTGGTCAGGGGTTTCTCCTTTGTCCTTCAGCAGCGCGTCGCCGGGTAATGCGCCGCCGACGGAGTTGGCTACGGCAGGGCCGGTGCCACCGTGGAGGTTGATGCCGGAGTAGTTGTTGCTGGCGAGGGTGAGGGAGTAGTCGGCCGCCCAGAGGGCCGCGGCGAAGACATCGGAGACGCCGGGCTTGCCGCCGCGATAGCAGGTGTTGCCTTCCGTCATGCGGACGCGTGCGCCCATTTTGTTGGCAGCGGCGGTAGCCGTGTCGCAGGTTTTCTGCACCTTGGCCATGGTGGCGGGCTTAAGCAGGTTGGGAATGTTGACGTCAGGGTTGGTGGCCGGACCGCCGAAGTAGTAGTGGTGGGTAAGGGTGGTGACGTTGGGCGGATTCTGGATAGCGGGCCAGAGGTCGGCAATCTCTGTGAGCCAGCCAACCTTGGAGGCGACATCGGGCATTCCGAACTTTGCGCCCGGGACACGACCTTCGATGGCGCGAGCGAGAGTCAGCCACTCGTCGAGATAAGTTTTGGAGGACCAGGCTTTGGGGTCGCGAAGATGGCGGTCGAAAAGATCGACCTCGTTGCCGATCTGAAAGTACTGCAGTCGGTCGCCGAGGGTTTTGGCGACGAAGACGGCTTCTTCGGCCGCCCGTTCCGGGGCGTTGGTGCCCATGCCGATGCCGTAGAGGCAGGTCCAGCCGGTGGCCCTAAGGAAATCGGCGAGGTTGCGGACGGCCTCCTCCGTGACCGCATAGTACTGGGCCCGGGGCTCTCCGGCCACTTCGCGGGTTTTGGGGTGTTCGGGTTCGGGGGCGCTGAGCGTGGGACGCCAGTAGGCGAACTCACTGGTATTGCCGCCGAGGCGAAGGACGCCATGGATAGAGAGTGCCTTGAACTCACGGATGAGGCCGGTATTTTGAAGAGAAAAGAAAGCTGGATCGGCGAGTTGCTGGATTTCATAGGAGAGGCCGACAAAGTCGGCTGGCATGTGCGGGCCGGTGGCTTCTCCGGAGAGGGTGACTGTGACTGGAGCGCCCACGGGGCTTTGTGCGCCCAGGCGGGTAACAGCCACGGCAGCAGCGGCGGTGGCTAGAAAAGTGCGTCGGCTGATATTTTTCATAATCTCTCTGGAATGCGGGACCAAAGGTGGACCCGGATGCGCTCCCAGTATAGGTCGGCAAGGAGGGTCGAGGGCGAGTTCAACCGTCACACCTGACAGGGGTTTGGCGGAGGGACTTTTTGAGCCGTTGCGATGGCAGGGTGTCCTTCGACGTGCGAATTTGCATGGGAGCGCTTAAGCTGGCGAGGTTAAAAAGATGAAATTAAATCCGTTAGAAATATTATTTTCCAATCGGTAGTTGCGCGGTGTATAACGTTCGTGCCGGTTCGCCCACGCGTTTTTCGTTTGAGGATAAGACCCCTGTTCACGCCAGCGGTCGAACTAGCTTCACGACCAAATCAGCCCAAGGGAGTTGTTTCGCCATGCGCCTGCGCTTGCTCGCCGTTCTTGCTGTTCTTGCCGTTCCATTTGCAGCACTCGCGCAGACTACGCCGGGCGGGCCCATGCCTCCGGGGAGCTGGGTGGACAAGGATACGGGCCACCGCGTGTGGCGGCTAAGTGACGAGCGGAACTCTGGCGGATTCTACTTCAACGTGAATGCCTACACGGCGGACCAGAAGCAGATGATTTATACGGCGCCGGACGGAATTCACGTGATGGAGATGGCGACGCGGACGACGAAGCTGCTCGTTCCGAATCCGCCGCATGAGGCGGACGCACACGGGCCGCGCGCTGGCGATGTGCATGCGCTGGTTGCGGGCGCGAAGACGAATTGCGTGTTCTACACGAAGACCGATCCGGCGACAGGTGTGACCTCCGTGTACAAGGCGGACACCAACACTGGGGCGATCCGCAAGCTTGTTGATCTGCCGGTCAAGCGGATGATTGTTAGCGTGAACGCGGACGAGACGCTGGCCGCCGGGACCTACATTGAAGGCGACTCGACGGGAAAGGAATACGGCCAGAACATGCCAGCCGCTGCGCCCCGGACCAGCGGGACCGACAACAAAGTTGCGAGCGACGCGGAGGGTCCGCACTACCAGCCGATGGACAAGGGCCAGATGATGGAGCGGCGATTGGCGGCGCGGCTGCCGCTTGTGTTGTTCACGATCAGGCTGGAGCCGGGGCCGAATGGGGAGAAGCCCGGAGACATCACCGTTCTGCTGCACTCGACCGATTGGGTGAATCACCTCCTGTTTTCACCGACCGATCCGACACTGCTGATGTATTGCCATGAGGGGCCGTGGCACAAGGTGGACCGCATCTGGATGATCCACACGGACGGCACACACAACACGCTGATCCACAAGCGAACGATGGTGAACGAGATTGCGGGCCACGAGTTCTGGGGACTGGACGGCGAGACGATCTGGTACGACTGGCAGTATCCGAAGGGCGAGGACTTTTTCCTGGCCGGCTATAACCTGAAGACCGGCGAACGGAGGGCGTACCACCTGCAGCGGGACGAGTGGGGGATCCACTTTAACCTGACGCGGGACCTGACTCTTTTCTGTGATGATGGCGGCGACCCGGGGCAGGTGGCGCGATCGAAGAATGGTGAATGGATTGAGTTGCTGCATCCGGAGATGTTCAAAATAGCGCCGGGCACTTTGAACGATCCGAATTTCTGGCAGGCGGGTGTCTTCCACTCGGAACGGCTGGTGAACATGTCGCACCACTACTATCGCGAAGAACCCAATGTGCGCTTTTCGCCGGACAAGACGCTGGTGATTTTTACGAGCAACATGTTCGGGCCGAGCTACGTGTTTGGCGTGGAAGTGGCGAAGGCTGACAATCCGCCGGCTGAGGATGTGCAGTCGACACCGGAGCTGGCGCGCAAGTTCAATCCGGTTGATCCGCCGGACAGCAAACAGCCAATGTCGCCGTCGAAATAAGCAGTCGGCCGGTCCGGTGCGGATATTGAAACCCGAGGTCCGCGCAGAACCTACGCTTCGACGGGCAGGTCGGCGGAGAGAATGTTCATGGGGGTGAGCCCGCGCTGGCGCATGGAGCGGAGGCTAAGGGCATCGTGGCGCTTGGCGAGGCGGTTGCCGTTGTGATCGACGACCAGCCGGCAGTGGAACCAGGCGGGACTGTCGTAACCGAGGGCGCGATAGAGGAGAATCTGCCGAGCGGTGGATTTGAGCAGATCGGCGCCGCGAACGACCTCAGTGATTCCCATTTCAAAATCGTCGGCCACGCAGGCAAGCTGGTAGCTGGGCACGCCGTCGCGACGCCAGATGACGAAATCGCCGAAGTCTTCGCCGGCGACAAAGCGCTGCGGACCGAGATTGCGATCGTCGAACTCGATGGGCTGGCCGTCGGGAACGCGAAAACGCCAGTTGTATCCCTCGGGAGTTTCAATATCGCTGACCGTAGGGCCGGGCAGTTGAGGTGCGCGGGCGAGGAGCTGACGGCAGGTACCGGGATAGATGGGCTCGTCGTCGAGAGGCTCGAGTTTGCCATTGCTTTGCATGCCAGGAGCGCCGGGCAAGCTGCTTTCATGCGGAGCGCCGACGGCGGAGGCGAGATCTTTGCGGGAGCAGCGACAGGGATAGAGATAGCCGCGCCTGAGAAGCCTTCGCCAGGCAGCGAGATAGATGGGACGCCGCTTACTTTGCACATAAGGAGCGAAGGGTCCGCCCTTGTCAGGCCCCTCGATCCAGCGAATTCCCAGCCAACGGAGATCCTCGAGCGCGGCATCGGCATAGATCGCCTTGCTGCGGTCAGGATCAAGATCTTCCATGCGCATGACGAGCGCGCCGCCTGCCTCCCGGGTGCGTTGCCACGCGGTCCAGAAGGTGCGGGCGTGGCCTATATGCAGATACCCGGTGGGAGAAGGTGCAAGGCGGCCTCGATATCCCGACGTCGGTGATGGAGCGAGGCTTGCCATACTGCCTCAAGTTTAGGCAGCGGGCTTCGCCGCGCATATGGACAGTTTGATTCCTTCAACAAGTTGATCGCTTTGTGAGCTCTGAATCAGTCAGAGGCCCCTGTGGCAGAAGGGCCGGCGGTGCCTTTGGAATCGTCGTCGCCTTGATCGCCGTCTGAATGGGAGTGGCGGTATTTGCCGATGCTGTCATTCAAATGGTCAGGGTCGACAGAGACCTGGACGACATCCATCTCGTTGCCGTCTTTGTCGACGATGAAGAGGCCCATGCGCGCGCCTTCAGGGTGAGCGAAGATGAGCGTCTGCTCGTGCCCGCCTCGCGAGGTGTCGCGTATGATGCGCTCCCATCCCTGGCCAAGCTTTTCTTCAACCATCCGGTTGAGCTCGTCTCCTTTAATGGGAGTGGATAGGTTGTCAATCTCAGCAACTCGAATGGAGCCGACGCCGCCGTGGGTTGCCTTGCGCGAGATGAGGCTGACAAGGCCCATGAAGGGAATGCGCGTTGCGCGGACGTGATATGTGGTCTCGATTGAGCCGACGACGCTATCGAAGGAACCCTCGCCACCAGAGGCCAGCACGACCGCGGCAGGAATGAGCAGGATTGTTAGGACAAGAGGAATCAGAAAGAAACGCTTCATTGGTCACCGTCCTTTTTGACCTTGGTGGTGTCTTTGGTTTTTTCCTTGTCTTTCATGCGGTCGCCCTTGGTCACGCTGGCCAGCGCACCCAGGCCGCCGATACCCTTGAGTTCTCCGAGCTGATCCATGTTGATGGGGCCGAGAATAAGCACGATGGTCAATTCCTTCGGTTCCGCGGAGAGAATGAACATGCCGCGCGACTCGCCATTGACGGTTTTCATCATGACGTCAGTGGTTTCGCCGGATTTGGATTCGCGCTCATGAACGATGGGCGACCACTCGCTCGTTTCGAAGTATGTGCGCAGCTTGGCAACCTCTTCAGGGGAGTATGCACCGGTCTTGTCAAATTCGTACTCACGAACGTAAATGCCGTCGAGGCCCTGGATGAGCTGGCGGGTGGCGGCATCGTCCTTGTCGCCATCGTTCATGAATTTGGCGGCGAAGGCGAGCATGTTTTTCCCGAGCGTGACCTCAGTGACGTTGGTGGCGCGCGCGGCCAGGTCTTTTTCGACAGCAGGCGGCAGGGGCAGAGGCGAGTTTTGCGCCGCTGGCCGTTGCGGCGATGGAGGCCGCTGCCAAAAAGAGAATTGCGATTCGGTTCTTCATATTGAACTCTCCTTACTGCTGCCGGTCGCGGTCATGTTCCGCGAGTTGGATCTTCACTTGATCGAGTGCGTGGTTGGTAATGCGTAATGCGGTGAATACCTGCTGACGGGCTTCTTCGCCCTTGCGCTGCTCTTCGCGGTTACGCCAGGCGAATCCGCCGGCTAGGGCCGCGGCCAGGACGAGGCAAGCGGCAAGACGCTGAAGAAGCGCGGTGCGGTTGTGGATACGTTCGGTACTCTGCCGGCTGCGCCGGGCCATGATCTTGCGCTTGAGGCTGGGAGGCGCGGGCCGCCGCGCGAATGCCTCCGCGCAGTTCCTGTTCAAAATCGTCCATCGATTTATGGTCAAACTCCACGGATGTACTCCTTCAGGTGGCTGGTTGCCTTGGCCCTGAGCAGCTTGAGCCCTCGCTGCAGGTGGCTCTTGACGGTGGCCAGCGGTGCGCTCAGCAAGTCGGCGATCTCTTCCGGCGTGAGATCTTCCTGGTAACGAAGGATCAAAGCCGCGCGCTGAGGCTCTGGCAATGAGGCCAGAAGGCTCTCGATGCGGGAACCAATCGCGGAGGGCTTCTCTTCCGCCCTGGCGCCGTGCCCGTCTTCGATCTCGACCCACAAATCCATGCAACGCACCTTTCGCCGCCGTAGATGCGTCAGCGCTGCGGCTCATGGCCACGCGGCGCAACCAATAGAGCGCGTGCGCAGACGATTCGATCCTGGCTAGATGGCGATCGAGCTCGAGAAAGACATCCTGCGCAATTTCTTCGGCCAGGCCGCGGTCGCCTGTCATTCGCAGCGCGATAGAGAACACCATCGACTGGTGGTCGTCTACGAGTTTCTCGAAATCCGGCTGCCAGTCGCGGGCCATATCTCTCGCTGCTACTTTCTTATCCGCAGGGGAGCGGAGATTGGGATGCAGAGAGTTACGTTTTTGGGAAAAGAAAGTTCAGGGGGGCGGTTGCAGACGCCCACCAATCGCGCAGAAGGCGACGCAATGGATCGCGGCGCAGCTCGTCGAAGGCAGAGAAATGTGCGCTTGGGGGGAATGGGTCCTGAAAGGTGATTTTTGGAACAGGCGCTAGAACAGATCGGGAATGCTGTGGAAGGCGATGCGGGTGGGGGCGGCTTTGTAGGCGGCGAGCATGGTGGCTGGGGCTAGAGTGCTCATGCCGTACTTGTTGTTGAGCTGGTCCATGACTTCAAGCAGGCGTGTGCGGCTCTGCTCGTCCTCAGAGCCATCGAAGAGGTTGAGGGAGTGGAGGCGGTCAGGAACCAGACCGTTGAGCTGGACTCCGATGAAGTAGGGCTGGTCGTACTCCTTGCCGGAGGGGCGGCTGGCCCAGAGGCGGCTGAGCGCGGCAATGAGCGTTGGGTTGTCACGGCACTCGCTGAGGCGGATTTCGTGGTGCCATCCGCGGGTGGGCACGCCAAAACGGCTGACGGGCGCCTTTTCGCCGCGCGGGACGGCAAAGCCGACGGCCAGGCCGATGCTGCTGGCCCAGAGTCCGCCGGCACGTAGGCGCATGGCGGCCTTGTGAAGCAGCTTGTGTGCGACGGCCCAGGCTTTTTCAGCGGTGCGCATTTCCGGGGCGAGGACGTGAGAGTGGCTGATGGACTTGAGGTGATCCGTCTCAGCCATGTCAAAGTCTTCGCCGCGGAGCCAGTGCCAGAGGCGCTCGCCCCAGACCGAACCCCATAGCTCGCCGGACTGCTCGCAACTGAGGGCGAGCAGCTGGTTCATGGTGGTGATGCCCTTCTCGTTCAGGCGCTTCTCAGTCTTGGCGCCGATGCCGGGCAGGTCGCGCAAGGTGAGCTGGCCAAGGGCTTCGGGAAGCAGATCGATGGGAAGGGCGATGAGGCCGTCGGGCTTTTCCATGTCGCTTGCGATCTTGGCCAGATAGCGGTTGGTGGCCAGACCGACTGAGCTACGGAGCATGGGACCGACCTGCTCAACGATGCGTGCCTTGACCTTGCGGCCCAGATCCATGGCTGCCAGCAGGGGGCGCTCGCGGCCCATGAGGCGGCAAGCCATTTCGTCGATGGAGAGGACGGCTGTGACGGGCAGGCAGCTTTCGACGGCCTCGACGATGCGGCGATGGTATTCCACATAGACTTCGTGGCGGGCCTCGACGAGGACGATTTCAGGGCACATCCGCTTGGCGTCGGCGACGATGGTTCCGGTCCGCACGCCGAAAGCCTTGGCCTCGTAACTGGCTGCAATGCAACAGGTTGTATCGGCCATCATGGGGACGACGCCGACCGGACGACCGCGCAGTTCGGGACGGACCTCCTGCTCACATGAGGCGAAGTAGGAGTTGAGATCGACGAAAAGCCAATTGACGGAGGGGCCGGCGACGGGCTCCTCCACGACGGGCGCCGGGCGCCTGCAGGGACAGTTCGCACTCGCCAGGCAAATCTTTGGGCCACTCTTCAGGGGGAGCGAGTTGTTCCGAATTGGAATCGCTAGTCACGCTGGCAATAGTTTCGCCTTTTGTTCTCTTGATTTCAAATAAAAACGGAGGGAAATTGTTAACAGTCAACCAAGCGTCGCGGGGAATCGTCAAAAGTTGTATAGGGCTGCCGCTGAGCGAGATGTTCTAATTGCGGCAGTGGTCTGGGATCTGGATCGTGGTTGGGTAACTGAACATGCACACACTAGCTCAATGGTTTGGAACGAATGCGAGCGTGCTTGCCGTGCTGGTGACAGTCGGCGTTGCGGTGCTCCTCGTCTGCTGCCTTGAGTGTTCCGACTGCTCCAAGAGCGAGAAGGACGAACTCTTCCACCGTCACGAAGTGTAGTGGGATAACGACGCTCCTTCCGAATCTCTCGCGATCGAAGTGGAACACCCGATAAGAGCCACCCGGCTTTTGTTTTTCAAAAAGAAAAAGTTAGTGGCGTAAGGGCCGACCAGTGCAGGCGCAGCCTCAAAGCGGCGGTTTGAGGTACATCTCAAACTGAGCAAGGATGCGACTGTAGAGGTGCGTCTGGACGTCAGGGCCGGCGAGGGAATGGGTTTTGCGGGGATAGATCTGGAGGTCGTAGGGTAGGCCGGCCTCAATGAGCTTCTGCACGAACTGCGCTGTATTTTCGAAGTGCACGTTGTCGTCGCCCGTGCCGTGGATAAGCAGCAGCCGGCCCTTGAGATTGGCGGCGGAATTGACCACGGAGAAGTCCTTGTAGCCCGACGGGAAGACAGAAGGCTCGCTCAGATAACGCTCGGTATAGACGGAGTCATAGTCTCGCCAATCGGTCACGGGGGCGACAGAGACTCCGGCGCGGAAGCGATCGGAGTGGGTCATGGCATAGAGGGTAAAGGTACCGCCCCAGCTCCAGCCCCACCAGCCGAGGCGCCTCGCATCCAGTTGCTGATACTGCTGGAGAACGGCATCGACGACGGTGAGCTGATCTTCAAGCTGGACTGGACCAAAGTTGTGCCAGGCGGCCTGGGCAAAGTCACGCCCACGCATTCCCGAGCCGCGGTTATCCGCATGGAGAACGGCAAAACCGTGCTGGGCGAGAAGTTCATCGAAGAGCAGGGCGGCGGACCAGCGGTTGGCGACTGTCTCCGGGCCGGGACCTCCATAGGGGTTGACGATAAGCGGCACACTGGCTCGATTGGAAGCGCCCTCAGGCAGTAGCAGAGTGGCATAAAGAGTGGTGCCGTCGTGGGCTTTGACCTGAAGCTGCTCCGGTGCCCGCAGGTGGTAGGGCTCAAGAGCGCGCGTCTGCCAGAAGATGTTGCACCTGCCGGCGGCGTGGCAAAGGCGGAGAGTGGGCGGATCGAGACGCGCCGACTGGCTATCGACCCAGGCGCCACCGGTCGGTGCGAAGTTTCCGGAATGGGAACCGGCGCCGCTACTCAACTGTGTGCGATGGCCGTCGAATCCAACAGTCCACAGCTGCTGTTCAAGGACGTTGCCTTCGTTCGATGCGTATTCCACCTGTTTGCCTTTGAAGTCAACCTTGCCGACTTCACCGACTTCAAAATCACCGCTGGTCAACTGGCGCTCAAGTTTTGCCGCGGCGGTGGCGGAATGGTCTTGGTCAAAGGAGTAGAGATAGAGGTGGTTGTGGCCATCGGTCCAGTTGGTGAGCACCAGCTGGCCATCGCGGAGCCAGACGTTGTAGTTTTCGTCGACGTATTTTTCGTCGGTCAACTGAAGAATGGAATGGGCCTGACCGGTTTCAGGATCGGCGAGATAGATATCGCGATGCTTGTGGTCGCGCGTAACGGTTTCAATCCACAAAGTGCGATGATCTGCCCAGCCGAAACGCGGAATGTAATCTCTGCCGGCCTGGATGGGAAGCTTAACCCAGACAGTTTTTCCGCCCTGCTCAGGGACGACACCGACGCGCACATCGGGGTTGGGATCGCCGGCCTGGGGATAACGCTGCGCATCGACGCGAGCGTGCACAGGGAGCCAGTCTTCGATTGGATACGCGGGCACTTCAGACTCGTTCATCTGCAGGAAGGCAAGACGGCTTGAGTCGGGCGACCAAAAGTAGTTGCTGCGGACATCCAACTCCTCTTCATAGACCCAGTCGACTTTGCCGTTGAGGACGGTCTCATTGGGAGAAGGGGCCAGGGGCACGACAGGGGTTCCGGGGTCGCGAAGGCGAATGACGGAGAGGGCGTTGTCACGAATGAAGCTGATGTTTTTGCCGTCCGGGGAGAACTTGGGGTCGTCGCCGGAGGCAAGGCCCGTGAAGCCAATCTCGACACCAGTGCCATTCTTGAGATCGTAGACCCAGAGCCGGCCGTCGGAGTCGAACAAGAGATGCGCGGAGTCTGGCGACCAAATGTAGCCGGCCATTTTGTAGCGCGCACGATGGTCGCGGTCAGTCTCGGAGGCCCTTCCCTCGGTGAGCGTTGCGAGCTTGGAGCGACTGATGATCACATGCGGCTTGCCGGAACCCGGGTCGAGGTCAATAAGTTCGCCACCGTCGAGATATGTGAGATGAGTGGCGTCTGGCGACCAGGTGAGCTCATCGGGAGGGTTTCCGGTCAATGAGCCGTGAGCGTAGATTGTCTCGACCGTCAGCTGCTTTTGTGGAGCCGGAGCTGCATTGGAGATGCAAGCGAGCGGAAGAACCAAAGCGGCGGAAAGAAGACGGGCAACGGGGTAACGCAAATGAAGAACCTCCGGAAGTGGAACCCTAAACCGACCCCGCATGCGGGAAGAAAGAGCTCACATGCATGGGACACCCAGCGATCGAGAGGTCGAGGAGAGCGTAGGAGCTTCCAGAAAAAGTGTAAATCACGCGGTGATTGCACGGGGCGCCCGCAGAGTGTATGTTCCGGCTATGCAATGGACAACGCAGAAAGAACGGCGATTGCAGGGACAGGCACGGCGCAAGCAAACAGGGCGGCAACAACACAGCGAACTGAAATCCAAAGCACGAGGTGCGTCGGCCCTGGCTTTGATTGAGCGGTCGGTGCGCGGGCGTGTACCGACCCTAATCGATTTGAAGTACGAACTGATGGCGCAGTCGCCGTTTGGCTACTTTCGCGGCGCCGCTCCGGTGATGGCGGCTGACTTGTCGGTGCTGCCGTCGACTGGAATCTTGTCACAGCTATGCGGCGATGCTCATGTGCGGAACCTGGGGGCCTATGCCGCACCGGACGGAAGGCTGGTCTTCGACATCAATGATTTTGACGAGACGATTCGCGGGCCGTTCGAGTGGGATCTGAAACGGATGGCGACTTCGCTGGTGCTGGCAGGGCGCGAGGCGGGCCAGAAAACTTCGGCTGTAAAACAGGTTGTGGTGCGATGCATTGAGCGCTACCGTGCGCTGATGCGCGCATTTGCCAAGATGCCTTGTCTGGAAGTGGGGCGGTTCCAGGTGCACAGGCTGGGCGGAGTTGAGCCAGTTCATGCGGCGCTGCTGAAGGCCGAGCGCGCTACGCCGCAGCTAGCGCTGAAGCAACTGACCGAGGACGTTGGCAAGACAGCGGCGGGGAAGAAATCCGAAGAGGACCAGGGCAGACGCTTCAAGGAAATAAAGCCAACGCTGACACGCGTGTCCGGTGCACAAGCCGCCGCGGTGCTGGCCTCGCTGGGACCCTACCGAAATATGTTGGAGCCGCAACGGCAACATCTGTTGTCGTTTTACAGGCCGGTGGACGTGGCGTTCAAAGTGGTGGGCACGGGGTCTGTGGGGTTGCGCGATTATTGCATCTACTTCGAGGGAAATGGTCCGGGCGACGCGTTGTTTTTGCAGATCAAGGAGGAGCCTGCATCGGCATACGCGCCTTATCTGCCGAACGCCCATCCACCGCGGCACAACGGCTTGCGAGTTGCGGAGGGACAGCGCGCGATGCAGATGCAGTCCGATCCATTTCTGGGCTGGACTCATATTGGCGAACGTCAGTTTCTGGTGCGTCAGCTCAACGACCACAAAGGGTCGATTGAGCTGGAGGATTTGAAGGGCGGCGGACTTGCGGCCTATGCAGAGGTATGCGGCGAGTTGCTGGCGCGAGGACATGGGCGTTCGGGCGATCCAGTGGTGATCGCGGGCTACCTGGGTTCGGGCGGAGGATTTGCGGAAGCGCTGGCGAAGTTCGGGTCAGCATACGCTGACCAGACGGAAAAGGACTGGGAAGATTTGCGACGATCGCGAAAGGCCAAGGGCAAGGCGTAAGGTCGTTACCGGCCGGCGCACGTCAGCGCTTGTAGATGTCGTAGGCACGCAGATGGGCCACCAGAGTGAAGCTTGGGAGCAGGTCGCTCAGAGTGGCTTCGCGCTGCGGGGTTGGGTCTTCCTTGATTTGCAATTCATGTTTCACGATGAGCCAGCGGATATTGTGCTGCCGGGATTGGTCTGCGACTTGCGAGGGGGAGTAGGGGTCAGTCGCTGGATCGAAGAGCAGGACTGGGTACTGCGCGGTGCGGCCGGTTGCAAAGTAGAACGGGTCTTCACCTGGAAGCAGGATGATGCCGTCAGTGACGGGAATGTTGGCCTGGGCGTAGCGGAGGAGCTCGTTGAAGTTGGCGAGATAAGGGCCGGGGGTCGACATGCCTTTCAGTTGCGGGAAAGTGGAGTGCTCTGGTGGCCCATCGGGCAATTGCGCGTAGGAAAGGCGCTCTTCACTGGCCGTATAGAATGCCCCGCACACAAGCAACGTGACAGAAAAGATGACGGCCATTGCCGGCGCTGCGGCTCGCGGAAAAATGGCTGCTGCGCCGGGAGACTGACCGGGAGCCGCGAGAAAGGCGATCAGGTCGGCGGCGAGGATGATGAGCAGAGGCCAAATGGCATAGGTGGATCCCCAGAGCTGCTGCGACATGAGAGTTCCGTTGATGGCGACCAGCAGGATGATGGGCAGGAACGGGCGCAGGGTGAGATCGCGGCGTTGCTGGATGAGATTGAAGAGCGCCAGCGCGGTGGCTAGGATCAGCAGCAAAGGCCAGAGGGCGAGCAGCATATCTCCGCGCTCGTCGGCGTCGTCGTAGATGAGCAACGAACTGAGCGTGTAGATGAAGGGTGCGACCAGGAGTGCGACGGCGGCGATCTGGGTCCATCGGGCTTTTGCGAATTTCGCGCGCAGGAGAAGGAGTCCTACGGCGATGCAGGGCAGAGTCCATAGCAGCTGGGGATCGCGATAGACGCCGAGCATTTCGGCGAGGCCGGGAAGGCGACGCTGGGCAGCAAATTGGATGGTCCAATGAGCATAGTTGCCGAGGCCGACGGTGAAATGAATGAGCAGGAGCGAGGCCAAGAGAGTGGCGGCGACTCCGGCTAGTACTGCGGAAAGTTTGACAATTTCAGGATTGAGCGCGGGGAGATTGCTGCGACGAAAGGTGGCGACGGCGATGACGAGAAGGATGAGCGCGACGGAGACGGCGAGAAACGGAATTCCGATGTTCTGCTTGAAGAAGAGCGGGAAACATAGTGCTGCGCCCGTAGCGGCGGCCTGCATATGGGATGAATGATTCGCGAGGCGCTGAAGAAGATAGATGGCGACGAGGATGGAAAACGCGCAGTCGCAGTCGTAGGAAGGGAACGGAAAAACACAGTAAATGCCGAGGACAACAAGCGGAGCGGACAGCAGAAGGGCGATCGCAAACGGCGGCTGCACGCGCCCGAGAAGCGAGCGCAAAACAATGCGCCAGGCAAGCACCGTGGACAGCCCACCCACTATGGCTACATACAAAACGTGATGAAAGTAGACACGCCCGGCGAGGCGGATGATGGCTGCCTGGATGAGGAAGGTAAAAGGCGCGTGTACGAAGGGGAAATCGCGGTAGGGGAACTGGCCGAGAGCAATGCGCGACGAAGTGTCGAGAACGTAGGACAGATCCCAGAGAACGGCGACGTGGGCATTTTGCCAGAGGATGACTGCGGCGGAGGCGGCAAAAAGGCCGACGGCAGCAAGCCAGTCGCGTAAAAACCAAGACGGCTCAGTCGAGCCGTTCCCTGCTGTCACCATCCGCGACGGGCGTAGTAAACGTAGTAGGGCGCCGAAGTGATGGCCATAAGCAGCGCGGCGAACCAGCCAATGACGGTCCAGCCAAAGAAGATATTGATGAGCAGGATTCCGGTGGCATTGTGGGTGTGCCTGGCCGCGGCAACGATGGCCGGCACGAAATAGAGCGCAAGGGCAAAGATCATGAAATGCATAGGGGCTCTCCCGATCGTTCACCGATTATTACGAGAAGTCTACTCCTGAAGTTCCCGAATTCCGGCCGACTTTTGCTGCCGCGGCAATGCCCACGGCCGTGGCGAGACCAGCTGTCACTTTGCCGGGGGTGGAGGGGCCGGATCATCACATTCGTACTCGAATTTGCGCAGGTTTCTCAGACATTCCGAGAGAGCGCCGAGATGCGTTTCGTGCCAGCCGAAGGGCTTGAAGGCTACGGTCTTTTGATTCAGCTCAATGTCGGCCGAGGCGTAGTACTTCAAATCCGTTGTTTTGCAGGTTGCAAATTCCTTAACCGTAATGCGGGCCTCAATTTCGCCGCAGGCGTGTTTCTTGGTGACTGAGTAGAAATGCAGCTTGGCGAGACACTCAGACGGATCCTTCTGCGCAAACTTCCAATCTTCCATGAGCTGGCCTCCGGGGAATCGATCATTGCCAAGTCTAGCCGATCTATGGAGATTGGGGAGTTGAAAGTGGAGGACGGGAGAGATGGACGCGGAGGGCGCGCTCTACAATGATCCGGTATGCCCACCGTCGTCCGTTCGCACGCGAAGATCAACCTTGGCCTTGGCATTGGCGCGCCGCGGGCCGATGGGTTTCATGCGCTGGCCACTGTTTATCAGACATTGGAGTTGCACGACCTGGTCACGGTGACGGCAAAGCCGGCGGAAGAGACCAGCTTTGAAGTTGACTTCAAACGACAGCCGCGTTCCAACCGACGACCGCAACACGGCCTGGAAGATGGTCGAGCTGGCGCTGAAGATGCAGCAGCGGGCGGCCGAAGTGGAAATCCACATTGAGAAGCGGCTGCCGGTGCAGGGCGGCTTGGGGGCCGGATCGGCAAACGCAGTGGCGGCACTGGTGGGCCTGGAAGCCGAACTGGATGGACCTGGCCGACAGGCCACCGGGATTGCCCAGAGCTTTTTGACTCGCCGGCTGGAAATTGCGGCCAGGGTTGGCTCGGATGTGCCTTTATTTCTGATCGGCGGGACGGTTCTGGGACTCGATCGCGGGCAGGAAGTCTATCCTCTGCCGGACATCGAGCCGGTGTGGTGCGTGGTGGCCGCTCCTGAGGTGGGTGTGTCCACGCCACAGGCTTTTCGCGACTGGGATGCGCTGTGCGCGGCGGAGGGTTTGACCTCAGAGGCCAGTACCGCTAAACTAAATGAGTTGAGTCGCGCTTACGCCAGCGCCTTTGCGGGAGGAATTCCGCAGGGGGGTGGGCAGGGAGCAGGCTCCTCCGGTGTCCCTGCCGAAGGCGGGGACCTGGCCGGACCACAAGAGTCCGCGCTTGTCCGCACCGGGATCAGTAGCTGGATCCAGAACGACTTTGAACGAGTCGTGTTTCCCCAGCATCCTTCCCTTGCAGAAATCAAGCGTCTTCTTGCGGCTTCGGGCACTCCGGAGGCAGCCCTGCATGCCTCGCTGTCGGGGTCCGGTTCAGCGCTCTACGGGTTGTACCTGACCCGTGGGGATGCGGAAGCGGCCTGCGAACGGCTGCGGCCGGTGGGAGTCAAGAATCACTTGACGCGCACCTTGCCGCGCACAGCCTACTGGCGCGAGATGCTTTCACATTGACAGGCGTCCATTGAGCGGGTGAAACTCGCGGACGGCTGGTCAAATGTTCGGCAAGAGTTGGGCGATCGTCTAATGGTAGGACAGTGCCCTTTGGAGGCACTTGTCCAGGTTCGAATCCTGGTCGCCCAGCCAAGTTTTCGATGAAGGGCCCGAAGAACAGCCAAAGCCAACCAGCTTGGAGGTAGTCGGACATGGAAGTGGGGACGGTAACGGTGACGGCGGAAGAGAAGCAACCAGCGAGCGGACAGCCGGACGAGACGGGTAAGGAACAGCCGAAGGCGCCGCAGCAGCAGGACGGGGCCAAGAAGCAAGGATGCGAAGCCGGTTCCGGAGCGCAAAAAGGCCCGTAACCTGAGCGAGGACAAGCGCTTCAAGCTCTTCAGCGGTACGGCCAACCGGCCGCTCGCCGAGGAGATCGGCCGCCAGATCGGCGTTCCGGTGGGCGAGGTCAAGATTCAACGCTTTGCCGATGGCGAAGTGTACTTCCAACTCCTGGAGAACGTGCGCGGAGTGGATGTGTTTGTGGTGCAGCCCACCTGCTATCCGGTGGACCAGCACCTGGTGGAGCTTTTGGTGATGATTGACGCATTGAAGCGGGCCTCGGCGGCCAGGATCACGGTGGTGGTGCCCTATTACGGGTACGCGCGCCAGGATCGGAAAGACCGTCCGCGGGTTGCCATAAGCGCCAAACTCATCGCCGACCTGTTGACCACGGCTGGAGCCAATCGTGCGCTTTTCGTGGACCTGCACGCGGCCCAGATCCAGGGCTTCTTCAACATTCCTGTCGATCACCTGTTCGCCAGCCCTGTGCTCGTAAGCTACTTCAACCATCTCCAGTTGCCGAACTTGATCGTGGTTTCACCCGATGCAGGCGGAGTTGAGCGGGCGCGGTTCTTTGCGCAGAAGATAAAAGCACCGCTGGCCATTGTGGACAAGCGCCGCACCGACATGAACGTCGCCGAAGTAATGAATGTGGTCGGCGACGTAAACGGAAAAACTTGCCTGATCATCGACGACATTATCGACACAGCCGGCACGCTGGTAAAAACGGTAGACGCCCTCTATGCGGCGGGCGCGACCGCAGTTTACGCGTGTGCCAGCCACGCCGTGCTTTCGGGTCCGGCCGTTGACCGAATCGCTGCCTCCCGCCTGGTACAGCTGGTGGTCACCGACACGATTCCATTGCGCGAAGCTGCGCAGAAGCTTGAAAAGATCAAGGTGCTTTCGATCGCCGGCCTGCTGGGTGCGGCCATCGAGAGCATTCACATGGAGACCAGCGTAAGTTCGCTGTTCAACTAGAAGCAGGGTTCAGGGATCAGGTTTCAGGGATCAGTGGCCCATGACAATGATTAGCCGGTAACAGGTAGAACCCTGATTTCTGGCCCCAACAAAGGGAGCGGCCCGGATGCGGATCGTGCCCGAAACTAGGAAACGAGAGAGAAAATGCCAGAAGTAGTCGTAGCAAAAGCCCGTGAGGGCAAGTTCAACAAGAATGCGGCGCGCCGCGTGCGGGTTGCCGGCAAGATTCCTGCAGTGATTTATGGCTCGGGACATGACCCGGTTGCCGTTGAAGTAGACCCGAAGCAGATTTCCCGGATCCTGTTTTCAGAGACCGGGCACAACACGATTTTTGACGTTGAGATTCCCGGTAAGGACACGTCCAAGGCGATGATCGTCGACTGGCAGCGCGAGCCGATCAAGGACCAGCTGATCCACATTGACCTGAAGCGGATTGCTCTGGACAAGGTCCTGCGCGTGAAGGTGCGCGTGAAGCTGCTTGGAATTCCGGTGGGCGTAAAGAACTCAGGCGGCATTCTCGACCAGGTTTTGCGCGAAGTTGAAATCGAGTGCCTTCCCGCGAATATTCCGGCTCACGTAGATTTGGACGTAAGCGGGCTTGAGATGCACGGCGTGCTGCGCGTGAGCGACCTGCCGCAATCAGAGAAGGTGAAGTTCCTGAGCCCTGCCGATTCGACCGTGGCGCACGTTGTTTCGATCCGCGAGGAAGCGCCGACGGCTGCTGAGACTGAAGCCGCCGCGGTGGCTGCCGCGACTGCCGCAACCGCAGCTGAGCCTGAAGTTGCCAAGAAGGGCAAGGGCGACGCTGAAGCAGGAGCCAAGAAGCCCGACGCCGGGGCAAAGAAGTAAGCCTTGGACGGAGAAAGTGAGATCCGAGACCGGCGCAGCCCTTTTCTCATTGTGGGATTGGGCAACCCCGGTCCGGAGTACCTGTGGACCCCGCATAACTCAGGGTTCATGGCGATTGACCGCATCGCCCAGCAAGAAGGGGTTGTGGTGCAGAATCGGCGTTGCCGGGCCGTGACCGCAAACTGCCGAATGGCAGGGCGCGAGGTGGTCCTGGCCAAGCCGGAAACATTCATGAACCTGAGCGGAGTTTCGATTGCCGCCTTGGTTGAAGAGTTTGAAGCGGACCCATCCAAGGACCTGCTCGTGATTTACGACGAGCTGGACCTGACGCTGGGGACCTTCAAGATAAGGGAGCGGGGATCACCCGCGGGCCACAACGGAGCCCGCAGCGTGACTTCGACCCTGGGTAGTCAGGAGTGGTTGCGCATTCGCATTGGCGTGAGCCCAGACCTTCCTCCTGAAGCGATTGCCGCCATTGGCGGAAGGCGGCCTGGCAGGGATTATCTGCTCTCGCCGATGCGTAAGACAGATTTGTCGGTGCTTGACGAGGTGCTTGACCGGGTGGCAACGGCCACACGGCGGATCCTCGAAGTGGGACCGGCGGCTGCGATGAACGAGTTTAACCGGAAAGAAGAGAAAGACAGGGACTAGGGAACCGGGATCGGGATTGGAAACTGCTTCGAACCGTGTTCTTTAGGCTGTGAGTTGAGAGTTGACGGCTGGGGCAATGAGTTGCTCCGGCGGAAAAGGAATGCAGATGTCTCGTGTGTATGAGGTTATGTTTATCGTTCGGCCCGATGTGACCGAAGAAGATACCGACAAGCTGATTGCCGGCTTTGGCACCACCATCGCGTCTGGTGGCGGCACGGTGAAGACCGTGGAGAAGATGGGCCGTCGCAAGCTCGCCTACATGGTCCGCAAGTTCAACGACGGCAATTACGTGCTGCTGACCATTGAGGCTGACGGCGCAGGAGTGCTTGAGTTGGAGCGCCGGCTGCGCGTGACTGAGCCGGTGATCAAGTTCATTACTGTGCGCATCGACGAAGAAGAGAAGCGTCTCGCCAAGGTGAAGGCTCTGCGCGGAGTTCGTCGCAGCAAAACGACCAGCGAGCCCGCGGCTTCCGCTGCGGCCGCTCCTACCCCTGCCCCTGCAGCGGAAGCTGCCGAGCCGGCACAGGCCGCCGTCTAGCGAGATTGCCGTACCCGGCCGCTCTGACAAAATAGCGCGGAAGCGGCCACATCAAAGAACTCGGCGACGCCCAAGGGGCGTGCCCGGAACGAAGAGAGTAAAGAGGAAACACTATGTCTGATGAGACTCAAGGAAAGACGCCCGAAGCGGGCGCAGCAGCAGCCGGATCAGAATCCGGGCCAGTTTCAAGCCACGGTTCAGGCCCGGGATCAGGTTCGGGCTCGGGTTCGGGTTCAGGTCCACGCCCCGGCGGCCGGCCTGGAGGACCACGTCCGGCGGGTGGTCCTGGCGGACGCGGCAAGTTCTTCCGGCGCAAGAAAGTGTGCAAGTTCTGCACCGAGAAGATCGATGCGATTCCTTACCGTGACGTACGTTTGTTGCAGGGATTTGTGGCTGAGCGAGGCAAGATTGTGCCTCGGCGTTTGACCGGCGTTTGCACGACGCACCAGCGCCGCCTGACCCGCGCCATCAAGCAGGCCCGGAACATCGCGCTGCTTCCGTTCGCGACCCGGCACTAAACGGCTGAGCCTCTGACGGCCGCTTCAGCTGTTGACTCACGGTTACAGCGTTCGCGACCCGATGGGATCAGGGCGGCGCGGCAACAAAGTTGAGGATGGCAGGCGGCAATGCTGCGGCGGAATCAAGGACGCACCTGCCAAAAGGCCAAAGAAGGTCGAAGAAGAACAAGGCGCCCACGGCGCCCGGAAACACTGGAGAGTTTCACATGGAAGTTATTCTGAAGGAAGACGTAGACAATCTGGGTCATCGCGGAGACGTGGTGAAGGTTGCGGAGGGCTATGGCCGCAACTATCTGCTAC
Organism: uncultured Acidobacteriaceae bacterium; assembly: GCA_963820245.1. Classification (GTDB taxonomy): domain Bacteria; phylum Acidobacteriota; class Terriglobia; order Terriglobales; family Acidobacteriaceae; genus Telmatobacter. The sequence continues at coordinate 98,440 of CAWFZC010000020.1, forward strand.
CGCGCAAGCTTGCGATGCAAGCCACCCAGGCCAACAAGGCAGTCATCGAGCAGATGAAGGCCTCCGCTGCTCGCCGCTCAGCTACAGAGAAGGTTCAGGCCGAGGAATTGGCTATGAAGCTTGAGCCGGTGGTGCTGAGCTTTACCCGCAAGTCAGGTGAAGAGGGTCGTCTGTTCGGTTCGGTTACTTCATCGGACATTGCCGCCGAGCTCGCCACCAAGGGTTTTGAGATCGATCGCCGCAAGGTGCAACTGAACGAGGCCCTGAAGACGGTGGGCGAGTTCTCCGTTGGCGTGAAGCTGCACCGCGAAGTAACGGCTCACATCAAAGTGAAGGTTTTGGCTGAGGCTGTTGAAGGCGAGGCTGCCGAAGCTGCGGCGGCCGAGCACGCGGCAGAAGAAGCCACAGGCCGAGTAAGCCGGAACCTAGCCTAAAACAGCACGCGCCGCCCTCTCGAAAACAGACGGGCGCGGCGCGTGTTTTTTTGTGCGCTTAGGAGCGCTGGCGCATGACTCAAAGCTTGCCCTAGTGCTGTTTATCCTTGTCCTTGAGTTTGGGGTCACCCGAGAAGATGTCTGTGACTGAAGGAGCTCCACTAAGGGCGATGAGTTGCTTCAGGGCCTTCGAGAATTTTTCCTGAAAGAGAGGCCACTGTTCCGCCTTGGAAAAGGAAAACAACAGGCGGACACGATTCTGAGGAACGCTGTTGTCAACTTCGTTGGCCTTGTCGTAGCAGATGCGGGCCGGTTTGCCGGCGACGGAGACCAACGTGAATCGGACCAGCTTTTCGCGCGTCTGCTGTGCGTCACTGGGATCGAACTGGTCCCAGACGGCATTTTGAGCGTCGAGTGCATTCAGAAACTCGTCGCAATGACCTGAAGGCTGCGTTACGGCGAGCACGCTTGTGGCCGGATTGAACGTGACTTCGACGTTGTCATTGATTCCGTCGTCAGGACTGAGCAGGATAAGCGCGCTGCGGACGTACTCAAATAATTCCTGCTGCGTTGGCGGTGGCTTGGGCGGAGTCTTCCTTTTGGGGACCGCGTTCTGGGCAGGGCATGCAGGCAAAGTTGCGACAAGCAGAACCGCGCTGAAGATCGAACATTGCCTGCGTACTTGGGTCATCATGGATTCGATTCTCCTAGTCCCCGCTTATTCAGCTTCGGCTGTATCTCGAAGTTCACAACTCGTGCGGAGAGTATACCGCCGATTCATTGGAGGAACCACCCGATCGAGCGAGCGGCCTTGTGCGATCGGTGCGCAGCGTGGGAACGGCCGCAAGAAGGCTGCGCGTGTAGGCGTGCGTGGGCGCTGCGAGCAATTGCGTGGATGGCCCTGTTTCGACAACGAGTCCTGCACGCATGACCGCGACACGACTGGCCACCTGGCCTACGACTGCAAGATCGTGCGAGATGAAGAGCATTGCCAGACCGTATTGGCTTTGGAGGCTCCTCAGCAATTCAAGGACCTGCGCCTGTACTGTTACATCGAGCGCCGTGGTTGGCTCGTCGGCAATGAGCAGCTTTGGACGGTTTATGAGTGCCATGGCGATAAGAATGCGCTGGCGCTGGCCGCCTGAGAACTGGTGCGGGAAGTCACTGTAACGCTCGGCCGCATCAGACAAATCGACGGCCTCGAGGGCGGCGACAGCTTTCCTTTTTGCTTCACGCCCTGTCCAGGTGGGAAAGTGCGCCTGCGCTGCTTCGGCAACCTGACGGCCGATTGACATGACGGGATTGAGCGCGGTCATCGGCTCCTGGAAAATCATGGCGATCTCGCGCCCGCGCAGATGCCGGAGAGTGCTTGGCGGCTGGTCAAGAATGTTGGAACCGCGCCACAAAATTTGGCCTGAGACCTGCGCAGCCGCACCATGCAGTCTCAGGATGGACAGTGCAGTGGCGCTCTTGCCCGAACCTGATTCGCCGACAAGGCCAAGGACCTCGCCCTCGTTAACGTGCAGGCTGATGCCGCAGACAGCTTCAACCGCCCCGAAGCGAATGCGCAGTTCGTTAATTTGGAGCAGAGGGGCCATGCAGTCATCGTAGAGCATCGGCGCTGGAAGGTCGCCCAAGAAAAGCTCGCGTGGGTGAGGCAGGTTTGAGTCTTGCGCCTGGACTGAAAAGCCGTTCAAGCCGAATGGACTGGGACCTGACTGGTCGGGTTCAGGCCGAGCACAAGGGCAATAAACCCATTGCCCTAAATGCCGGTTTGAATTAACTTCAAATACTATCGACTTTTGCCCCTGGAGGCGCCCGCGATGCCCCGCACTGTCCGCTGTTCCCTGATTCAGGCTTCAAATGCAGTACCAGCAACCGAGGCCTTGGCCGTTCAGAAGGAGGCCATGATCGAGAAGCACCTGGGGCTGATCCGCAAGGCCGCGGCGGATGGCGCGCAGATAGTCTGCCTGCAAGAGATTTTCAATGGCCCCTACTTCTGCGCTGAGCAATCAGTCAAGTGGTATGAGACGACCGAGCCCGTTCCATCGGGACCGACGGTAACGCTTATGCAGGCGCTGGCAAAAGAGCTGCACATTGCGATGGTTGTGCCTGTATACGAGGTGGAACAGGAAGGCATTTTTTACAACACAGCGGCCGTGATCCAAAATGACGGCACCTACATGGGAAAATATCGCAAGACGCACATTCCTCATGTGGCACCCGGCTTCTGGGAGAAGTTTTATTTCCGCCCGGGCAATCTTGGGTATCCAGTGTTCGATCTCGGTTTCGCCAAGATCGGCGTCTATATCTGTTATGACCGGCATTTTCCTGAAGGCGCGCGGTGCCTGGGCTTGAACGGCGCGGAGATTGTGTTCAATCCATCCGCGACGGTGGCAGGACTGAGTGAGTATCTATGGAAGCTGGAGCAACCGGCGCACGCTGCGGCGAATGGCTACTTTATTGGCGCAATCAATCGCGTGGGCACGGAGCCGCCGTGGAATATCGGCGAATTTTACGGGTCAAGCTACTTCGCCAATCCGCGCGGACAAATTATTGCCCAGGCTGCACGCGATAAGGACGAGGTGCTGACCACTGACCTGAATTTGGACGAGATTGCGGAGGTAAGGCGGACCTGGCAGTTCTTCCGCGACCGTCGCCCGGACCAATACGGCCCGATTGTGGCTTCGTAGAAGAAGAGTGATCAGCAGAATTGTGGGAGATTGAACCGGACCGATTCGAAAGAGGCACTAGACATAATCAATTTTCATTGAGGTGTGAATGAGCGCCGCAACTTTGCCAGATGATCCGAAATTGCGTGAGCGCTTTGGTGATTTGAAACCGCCGCTCGCGGCCCAGGCTGCTGTGATTGAGGCCAACCGCTGCCTCAACTGCTTCGACGCGCCCTGCACCGGCGCCTGCCCTACCCATATCGATGTGCCCGGCTTCATCAAGCGGATTGCGTCAGGGAATTTGCGCGGCTCGGCGATGCGAATTCTCGACGCCAACATTCTAGGTTCAAGCTGCTCGCGAGTCTGCCCGGTGGACGTGCTTTGCGAGGGAGCCTGCGTGATGCATCGGCAGAATCGCAAGCCTATACAGATTGCGCTATTGCAACGCCGTGCAATGGATGCATTTCACGACTCCGGTGAACCGGTTCCGATTGCTCCTGCCCTGTCACGTAAGCTTCGTGTTGCCTGCATCGGCGCTGGTCCCGCATCGCTCGCCTGTGCAGCGGAATTATGCCGGCAAGGAGCACAGGCCACCATCATTGAGCGGCGACCGCTGCCCGGAGGCCTAAACACATATGGCGTGGCCGAGTACAAACTGCGCTCCGCGGACAGTCTTCGCGAGGTGGAAATGATTCGGCGCATGGGCGTGGAATTCCGCTTTGGCGAAACAATCAATTCCTCATTAGCGCTGGATTCGCTTGATGCGGAATTCGACTACATCTTTCTGGGCCTGGGACTGGGCGCAATGCAGCAACTGGGGATTCCAGGCGAGGACAACAAGGGCGTGATCAATGCGTTGGAGTTGATTGCGGCCTACAAAGTAGGACATATTCGCGAGATGCACGGGACCGTTGTGGTGGTGGGCGCGGGAAACACCGCGATCGATGCAGCCAACGCCGCACGACGCTTGGGCGCCGAGACCGTTTATCTGCTTTACCGACGCGGCGAGAACGACATGTCGGCCTTTGACTTTGAGTACGAGCATGCGAAGCAGGAGGGCGTGCAGTTCTTGTGGCGGAGGCAGCCGCTCGCCATCCGCCGGAGCGAGCACCGGCGCCTGCTGCTGGATACGGTGCAGGTGCAACAAATAGACAAGAAGCTGCTGCCGATTCCAGATTCACAGTTCACGATCGACTGCGATTTTATTGTGCCCGCAATCGGCCAGTCGCCGCTGGCCCAGCTCATCCAGGATTTGCGCGGAGTGGAAGTGCGCAGCGGAAGGATCGTGGCTGACCTTGCCACCGGAGAAACAAGCAACCGTCGCTATTTTGCCGGCGGCGATTGCGTGAACGGCGGACGGGAAGTAGTGGACGCGGTCGCCGGCGGCAAGCGAGCCGCACTCGCAATGCTCAAAACTGCGGAGGCTGCTCATGCCTGACATCTCTATTCGTGGATTTGCCGGCACGATCAATTGTCCGAATCCCTTCTGGCTTGCTTCAGCGCCGCCGACAAACTGCGGCGAGCAGATTATGCGCGCCTTTGACGCGGGTTGGGGAGGCGCGGTGTGGAAGACCATCGGCGAGCCCGTGACCAATGTGAGTTCGCGCTACTCGGCCACCGACTGGAACGGCCAGCGCATCATGGGCTTCAACAACATCGAGCTCATCAGCGACAGGCCTGTGGATGTGAACCTGCGCGAGATGGCCGAAGTGAAAAAACGCTATCCAAAACATGCGGTGATTGCTTCGCTGATGGTGGCTTCAAACCGTGAGAGCTGGCACGACATTGTTGCGCGATCAGAGGATGCGGGAGCCGACGGGCTGGAACTGAATTTCGGCTGCCCTCACGGCATGAGCGAGCGCGGTATGGGATCCGCCGTGGGGCAGGTGCCCGAATACGCGCAGATGATTACCGAGTGGGTGAAGGAGAAGGCGCGAACGCCAGTACTCGTAAAGCTGACACCGAACATTAGCGATATCCGCACGGTTGCGCGCGCGGCGAAGCGGGGCGGAGCGGATGGGCTTTCAGCAATCAACACAATCAACTCGATTACTGGAATCGATCTCGATACATTCACGCCTCGGCCCAACGTGGACGGCAAGAGTTCGCACGGAGGCTATTGCGGGCCTGCCGTGAAGCCGATTGCGTTGAACATGGTTCAGCAAATCATGGCAGATCCGGAGGCAGCGTTGCCGCTCTCAGGTATTGGCGGCATCGGAAGCTGGCGTGATGCTGCGGAGTTTATCCTCCTGGGTTGCGGCACAGTGCAGGTGTGCACGGCAGCGATGCACTATGGATATCGCATCGTGGAGGACATGGCGGAGGGTCTCGAGAATTGGATGCTCTCCAAGGGCTTCAACACCATCGAGGACTTCCGCGGGCTTTCCATTCCTCGGGTGACCGAATGGAAGCACTTGAATCTGAACTTCAAGATTGTGGCACGCATCGACGAGCAAAAATGCATTGGATGCGATCTTTGCCACATTGCCTGCTGGGATGGCGCTCACCAGTGCATTCATCTGGATCGTATTTCGGGCCCGGTGAACGGCCACGTTGAGCTGCATGCCATTCCGGCCGCACATGAGGCGGAGAGCAGGTCAGCAGTCGTGGAGACGCCAGTGACGCGCAAGGAGCGTGAGGCTGCGGTCCAGGGACCCTATCCCACGCCACTGGCACGGATTCCGCGCGTGGACGAAACCGAGTGCGTCGGCTGCAATCTGTGTTCGCTTGTTTGCCCTGTTGACGAGTGCATTACGATGGTGCGGGTCGATACCGGGCTGCCGCCAGAGACATGGGATGAACGCACGCGGGGCGCTTATTGCACAACGCAGACGCAATCCTGACCGGGAACGAACCATTACTTCAGGAAGCGGGAATCGAAAAGTATGGCTACCACACTGATTCAGAACGGCACCATTGTCAACGCCGACTCGACGCTGAAAGCCGACCTGTTGATCGAAGGGACGACGATCAAGGAGATTCGTGCGGGAATTCCCGCGAGCTCCGCGGACAAGGTTGTGGATGCGCGCGGTCTTTTGTTGCTGCCGGGCGGCATCGATGCGCACACGCATCTGGATATGCCCTTCGGTGGATCGCAGTCCGCTGATGATTTCTTGACGGGCACGCGAGCAGCGGCGATTGGCGGGACGACGACGATTGTGGATTTCGCGATTCAAGCGCGCGGCACCAAGATGCGCACGGCTCTGGATACATGGTGGAAAAAGGCCGAGGGCAAGACCTGCGTCGATTATGGCCTGCACATGATCGTGACAGATCTGGGTGACGCGGGGTTGGAAGATATGGACGATTTGGTGCGCGAGGGCGTTGCCAGCTTCAAGCTGTTCATGGCTTATCCCAACGTGCTTATGGTTGACGACGCCACGATCTTCAAGGCACTGCAGCAGACTGCGAAAAATGGCGCGTTGATCTGCATGCATGCGGAGAACGGCTCGGTCATTGACGTGATCGTGCAGCAGGCTCTTGCCGAAGGTAAGACCGCGCCGATTTATCACGCACTGACACGGCCTACGAAGGCTGAGGCCGAAGCGGTTCATCGCTCGATTGCCATGGCGGAGATGGCGGGGGTACCGGTATACATTGTGCATTTGTCGAGCGAAGACGCGTTGAACCAGGTGCGGGAGGCACGCGACCGTGGCTTGCCCGCATTTGCGGAGACGTGCCCGCAGTATCTTTTGCTGTCGATTGAGGACGTTGTCGACAAAGGCTGGGAGGGCGCGAAGTACGTGTTTACGCCGCCTCTTCGCGAACGCAAGAACCAGTCGAAGCTGTGGGAAGGACTGCGCAGGGATAATCTGCAGGTGGTTTCTACGGATCACTGCCCGTTTTGTTTTGAAGACCAGAAGGCGTTGGGCAAGGACGACTTTACGAAGATTCCCAACGGCGGCCCCGGTATTGAGAACCGGTTGCAACTGCTGCATCATCATGGCGTAGGCAAGGGCAATTTTTCGATCAATCGCTTTGTGGAACTGGTTTCAACAGCGCCGGCCCGGATCTTTGGCATGTATCCGAAGAAGGGCGTGCTTGCCGTTGGCAGCGACGCGGACCTGGTGTTGTGGGATCCGAAGGAGGAACTGACGATCTCTGCGTCGACCCACCACATGCGCGTGGATTACTCGATGTTTGAAGGCTTTCAAGTGCGCGGCAATGCGCGGGATGTTTATTCTCGTGGCGAGTTGATCGTGTCCGGTGGCAGGTTTATTGGAAAGCCGGGACGTGGGAATTATCTGCGGCGTGAGGCTCGCGGCGGTGCATGGAAGTAATCTGACTGCGGCAGAGCTTAAGTCAATTTGATTTGAGGACCAGGACCGCGGAGGAGGCCCCGTGAGTGTCAACGATCCGTCACTATCCAATCGAGATCTGGCGCCGACGACGCAGGCACAGTGCACATGGGGCTTCTATAACTACACAGCGCTCTGGTTCTCCATGTGCATGGAGATCACGACATATCAGCTTGCATCATCGCTGATTGCCAAGGGCATGGATTGGAAGCAGGCTATCGGCACGGTGCTGCTGGGCAATTTAATTGTGCTGGTTCCCATGCTGCTGAATGCGCACGCAGGCGCAAAATACGGAATCCCTTTCCCGGTCTTCATTCGTGCGCCATTCGGCGTGCGCGGTGCCAACCTGGCTGCGATTCTGCGTGCTGTGGTGGCCTGCGGGTGGTTTGGCATTCAGTCGTGGATCGGCGGGACCGCGATTCATGCGATGCTCTCGGTGATCTGGCCCGACGCAGCTGACAATCACGGAATTCTTTGGACGTGCTTTCTGGCTTTCTGGCTGTTGAACATGGTGATCGTGTGGCGGGGAGTTGAGTCGATCCGAAGGCTTCAGGCATTTGGCGCACCGTTCATGTTCGTGATGGCCCTGGCTTTGGTGATCTGGGTGCGCGTGAAGGCAGGCAGTTTTGGTGAGATGCTTTCCACACCGAGCCGGTTCCACTCGACTCGGGAATTTCTTGCTGTCTTCTTTCCGTCGCTCACAGCGATGGTCGGATATTGGGCAACACTGGCGCTGAACATTCCCGACTTTACGCGCTACTCAAAATCGCAGAGCGCGCAATCGTGGGGGCAGGCATTTGGGCTTCCGGTGGCAATGGTGCTCTATACATTTGTCGGCATCTCGGTCACTTCGGCGTCGGCAGTTCTCTTCGGTCATCCAATATGGAATCCGATTTTGCTTATTGGAGCATTTCATCAGCCGGTCGTCGCATTTATCGCGCTAATCGCTATCCTTGTGGCCACGCTCAATGTAAACATTGGCGCGAACGTTGTTTCGCCGTCGAACGATTTCTCGAACCTTTATCCGCGGTTGATCAGCTTTCGTACAGGTGGCCTGATCACGGGGTTTCTGGGTCTGGCAATGTGTCCGTGGAAGCTGCTGGCCACGCCGGATGCTTACATCTTCGGCTGGTTGGTGGGCTACAGCGGGCTGCTTGGCCCCGTGGCCGGCATCATGGTTGCGGATTACTTTCTCATTCGCAAGACTGAGCTTGACGTGAATTCGCTCTATCACCGCGAGGGAATTTACTACTACACCAAGGGAATTAATCCGCGGGCGATTGTTGCGCTGGTGCTGGGTGTTGCAATTGCGCTCATCGGCCTGGCTTACGCGCCGCTGCACTTTCTTTATGATTATGCGTGGTTCGTAGGCTTCATTACCGCGGGAATTGTCTACGTAGTGCTGATGAAGGTAAGCGTACCGGTCAGTGTCGTGAATAGCGCAGAGGAAGTTGCGTAACCGCCGATGAAGAACCCTCGCTTATGCTTCGACAAGCGCGTCGGCGATGGAAAGGTTCTCATCGAGAGCGGCGATGCCGAGGTCGAGCTCTTCCTTGGTGATAATGAGCGGCGGCGCGATGACGAAGTGGCTTACCCATGCCTGAATTGAGACTCCCTGTGCCATCATCTTGCCGACAATCTGATCTACGACGAGCGGCTTGCCTTCCACCTTGTCGCGCATGGTGTTGAAGAGCTGTTTGGTCTTGCGGTTCTTGACGATCTCCACGGCAAAGAAAAGGCCGAGGCCGCGCACGTCGCCTACCGAGGGATGCTTTGCTTTGACGGCTTCAAGCTTGGCGCGCACATAAGGCTCGAGTTCGGCGGCGCGCTCCACGAGATTGAGCCTCTGCATTTCTTCTATGGCGGCCACGGCCGGGCCGAGCGTGATGGGGTGCGCTTCGTACGTGTGGCCATGAGAGAAGTAATGGTCCTCAAAGAAGTCTGCGATTTTGCTGGTGGTGGCGCAGAGTCCGAGGGGAATGTACGCTGAAGTGATTCCCTTGGCGGTAACGAGAATGTCGGGTTTCACGTTCCAGTGATCGATGGAGAACCACTTGCCGGTGCGGCCCCATCCTGCCATGACTTCATCGGCAATCATGAGGACGCCATGGCGATCGCAGATTTCGCGCAGGCGCGGGAAATACTCGGGCGGCGGAATGAGCACACCATTGGTTCCAACGACAGGCTCGACAATGACCGCAGCCACATCGCTCTCGTTGCGAATCATGTGCTCGATGTAGTCGACGCAGGCTACATTACAAGCAGGATAAGTGTGCTTGATAGGACAGTCGTAGCAATTGACTTCTGGCGCGAAGACAACTCCACCGCCTTTGCCGGCGGGCTCCATGGCCCAGCGGCGCGGATCTCCCGTGGCAGCGATGGCGCCCATGGTGGAGCCGTGATACGAGCGGTAGCGGGAGATGATTTTGTTTTTGCCAGTGACCATGCGTGCGATTTTGAAGGCCGCCTCATTGGCCTCAGTACCGCTGGTGGCAAAGAAGAATTTATTAAGGCCCTGGGGCAGCACCTCGAGCAGTTTTTCGCTGAGGCGCGCACGTGCCCGGGTGGCGTATCCGGGCGTTACGTATGCAAGCTCATTGGCCTGTTGCGTAATTGCCTCGATGACCCGCGCGTTCTTGTGGCCGAGGTTGACGCACATGAGTTGCGCCGAGAAATCCAGATAGCGGCGTCCTGCTCCGTCAATGAACCAGCAACCTTCGGCGTCGGCGACATACATCGGCTTCCAGCCCTTCTGGAAGCGCCAGGTGCCGTAATTGGTTTCCCGTGTGATGGTTGAGATTTGTTCGGGTGTCAGTGTGTTTGACGGGGAATGGTCGCTCATTTTGCCGGTCCTTTCAGGACGATTTTCACATCCTATCATTGCGAAGGCCGTGGGGCAGTAGCCCAATTGTGGTGGATGAGTACTAGTTAGAGGCTTCAATAGAAGTCGTGAGAGCGAACGTCGGCCTGAGAGATGTCGAGCGGAATGATCTTCTTTGCCTTGACGTGAACCACACCTTCCTGCTGCTGGAGTTGCCCATCAATGCGCAGAATGCGGCTGCGGGTGACAACCAAGCGATTCGCTTCAAAGACGTCGGGCGCGATGATGACGTTGGCGATGCCGGTTTCATCTTCAAGCGAGAGAAAGACGAAGCCTTTTGCAGTGCCGGGCCGCTGCCGCGCGATGACGCAACCAGCAATGCTGATGGGCTGATGATTCATTCCGAGCTCCAACTCGGCGGCCGATCGAATGCCATCGGCACGGAGAGATTCCCGGTGGTAGGCCATGGGGTGCGGGCCGGTGGTAATTCCCGTTCCTGCGTAGTCCGCAGCGAGGCGCTCTTCATCATTCATTTTTCGGAGTGGCTGTTTTCGACGCGGCTGTTCCTGTGCGTTGCCAAGTCCTCGGAGCAGGGGCCCCGGAGTACGGGCAGCCTCCTCCACCTGCCATAGCGCATCGCGGCGGTGCTCCACATCGCCGATGGAGTTGAGGGCGCCTATACGTGCGAGGGAGACGAGGTCTCTGCGGCTGAGTTTGGGAACACGGAGAGCCAGGTCGTGGATGGAGTGAAACTCTCCTCTGAGCGTGCGTTCTCTGACGAGCGTATCAGCCATCGCCCGCTGCAGACCGTGGACATAATTGAAGCCGAGACGAAGCGAGAAGGTGGAATCCGATTCGGCTTCCACTGTGCAGAGACTCTGCGAGCGCTGCACATCAATGGGGCGCACGCGCAAACCGTGGCGCTGTGCATCCTTGATGAGCACAGCAGATGAGTAGAAACCCATTGGCTGGTTGTTGAGAATGGCGCAGGTGAAGGCGGCGAGGTAATGAACCTTGAGATACGCTGACGCATAGGCGATCAGCGCAAAACTAGCCGCATGCGACTCAGGAAAGCCGTACATGGCAAAGGAGGAGATGCCCTGGACAATGTTGTCCTGTGCTTCAGGGCCGATGCCGTTGCGGGTCATGCCGTCGCGGAGACGCCCTTCAAGGTTTTGCATGCGCTGCATCGATCGGCGCATGCCCACAGCGCGACGCAGTTCCTCGGCTTCGGCACCGGTGAAGCTGGCAACTACCATGGCCATGCGCAGCAGTTGCTCCTGAAAGAGAGGCACGCCGAGGGTGCGCTTGAGCACCGGCTCAAGCGATGGGTGCGGATACGTGATTTCCTCTTTACCCTGGCGGCGATTCATATAGGGGTGCATCATTTTGCCGACGATGGGGCCAGGACGGATGATGGCCACCTGCACGACGAGATCGTAAAACTTGGTGGGAGCGTTGTGCGGGATGGAGGCCATTTGCGCACGGCTTTCCACCTGAAACATGCCCACCGTGTCAGCCTTGCATAGCGTCTCGTAGACGAGCGGATCCTCAGGGAGCGCAGCAATATCCACTTCCTTGTTGTGGTGGCGCGGGATGAGTTCGATACATTCCTTGAGCACAGCCATCATGCCCAGGCCGAGCAGGTCGACCTTGATGATGCCGAGGTCGGCGCAGTCTTCCTTGTCCCACTGCACGACGGTGCGGCCCGGCATGGATGCGCGTTCGATGGGCACGACACGATTCAACATACCTGCGCAAATGACCATGCCTCCTGAGTGCTGTCCTAGATGGCGGGGCATGTCCTGCATGCGCATGCAGAGGTCAAGATAGCGCGTAATCTGCGGGTGGCGGATGTCGAAGCCAGCCTGGTCAAAATGGCGCGCCATGGTATCGTTTGCGCCGCGCCACTCCCATCGACTAACGAGGCTGGAAAGACGCGAGATAGTGTCCTCTTCAAAACCAAGCGCCTTGCCTACCTCGCGCGCGGCGGAGCGGCCACGATAAGTGATGACGTTGGCGGTCATGGCAGCACCGAGTGAGCCGTAACGATCGTAGCAATATTGAATGACCTTTTCGCGCTCATCGCCCGAGGGCAAGTCGAGATCGATATCGGGCCATTCGCCGCGACTTTCGCTCAGGAACCGCTCGAAGAGCAATTCCATTCCGACCGGATCGACGGCTGTGATTTCAAGGGCGTAGCAAACGGCCGAGTTGGCGGCGGAGCCACGGCCCTGCACAAGGATTCCTTGTTGCTGACTGAAGCGAATCAGGTCCCACACGATGAGGAAGTAGCCTGCGAAGCCGAGCTTTTCAATGAGCTTGAGCTCATGCTTCACCTGCAACTGGGCTTTCTCAAGCAGGTTGCTCTTGGCTGGGGCGCCATAGCGTTTGCGGACGCCCTCGTCGACACGTTGCGCCAGAAAACTATCCATGGTTTGGCCGGCGGGCACTGGGTAATGTGGAAATTCATAGCCGAGATTGTCGAGCGTGAAGCCAAGCCGCTGACTCACGATCGCGGTATTGGCGATAGCCTCGGGAATGTCGCGAAAGAGCGTCGCCATTTGCGCGGCTGGACGCAATAGCTGCTGCGCAGAGGAGGCCAGCAGGCGGCCGGCTTTGTCGAGCGTGGTGTGATGGCGTATGGCTGTGAGCACATCGAACAACTCGCGGTCGGCTTGAGTCGCATAGCGTACACCATTGGTTGCAATAACAGGGAGGCGTGACGAAGAGGCGAGCGCGAGCAGAGCCTGGTTGCGACACTCCTGGTCGCGACGGCCGTGGCGCTGCAATTCGATATAGAAATGGGTGGATCCGAAGATGGCTACGAGACGGTCGAGAATTTTGTTTGCGGATTGGCTGCCACTCTCGACAAGCGCGGCGGCGAGCGGTCCTGCTTCTCCACCTGAGAGACAGATGAGACCATCGGAAAACTCTTCAATATCCTCCAGAGTGGCTGCGCCTTCAGCCTTGGTGGATTCGCGCATTTTGAGGCGCGTGATAAGCTGGCAAAGATTTTGATAGCCGATCTGCGATGCGCAGAGCAAGAGCAGGCGCGGCGGCTGGTGTGGATGCTGGTTCGGAAGCCAGGAAGGCGGCGTGAGCACGCAGCCAAAGGAGCTGACGGAGATTTCGGCGCCAATGAGAGCGCGCACGCCGAGGCGGACGCCTGCGGTATGAAATCGCGCCGCGCCGTACAGCCCATTGCGATCTGCAAGCGCCAGGGCATGCATGCCGAGTTCGGCGGCGCGCTCGATGAGTGCTTCAGGCTGGGAACCCGCCTCAAGAAAACTGAAAGCGCTCGCGCAGTGCAGTTCAACGAACTCGTCAGAGTCTGTCATGGAAAGCCTCAGGCTCAGTCATAGAAGGCCTCAAGCCGCCACTCGCTGCTGGCGCGGTCGAGGACCAGCAGGCAGGCCAAGGCCGCGTTGTCCTGTGACTGGGCCAATACATCCCATTCGTCGTTGTCCCAGTCGCCGGAAGACCACCAGCAGCCGCTGCTGCACCAGGGACCAAAGCATGCGCTGACCCTGTAACTCTGGCGTCCATCAAAAAACATTGCAGGCTGATCTGCTTTGAGGATCATGCGCACTGTAATCGCAGGGCGCAGGCGACGCAACGCCATGCGCGGACGGCGTGTGCCTTCGATGGATGACGAAGGCTCCACGCGAAAATCTGCCATGTGGAATGCGCCAGCAAGATGGGAATCTTCAAGCACCGGTGAGCCTACACGATCTTTTCCGGCGATCGCCTTCAAGCGTGCGATGGTTACGTCGAGGCGCGAGGGCTCCGGAGTTTGCGGGGCAAACAGCCCAAGTTGCACCTTGCTCGCCTGAGCCGCTTCAGCGTTCAAGGCTAGCGACAGCACGGCCGCCGACGGTGGATGGGCAGCAATCTCAAGCTGCATGAGCTTGAGCAGAAATTTGCGATCGATTGAGGGAAGCGCAGGACGAAGAGCGAGCCGATGAGCGCTGTTGCCTTCAAGTGCCAGATCCAGATCAACCCGAGCGAGCGACATGGCACGTGTAGAGGCTCGCTGGATTAGGCTGTCGAGCATGCGCGCACCAACGAACAACAGAGAGTCCACCTGCTCTACAGGTGATTCAAACTCGCAAAATTCGCGAAGCGAAAATGCAGCCTCCTGTGGTTGAAATGCATGCGTGTGCGCCCCGCGAGCCAGATTGCGGAGCGTCGTAGCGCTCTGCCCCAGACGTGCCGTCAGTTCGTCCTGTGGTAATGCCGCTAATTCGTCGAGCGTACGAATACCCCAGATAGTAAGCGTCTCGCCATGGTCTGGCTGAATGTCCAGCAGTGCGAGTGAAAGGCCGGAGAGAAATTGCGCTTCCTGGCCAGCAGGAACGACTGTGATGCCGTGCGACGAGGCGGCAAGAATGCGTGCTGTATGAAAGTTGGCGCTCACCGCGACAGAGGCACGAAAGCCTGCGGCAGCCAGAGCCGTGCGCAGACGCTCTGCCAGCGCCTTGGGAGGCCCGAACAATCGCTCAGTTCCAGCAATATCCAGTACAAATGCGCATGCGGCGCCCTGACTTGCCTGCTCAATGCGCGGAGAGAAGATTGCCGCGCACTCAAGCATCACGGCGCGCGCGGCAGCCTCGCCTTCAACGGAGCGCGAGAGAAGACGCAAACCTTGATCGAGCGCACCGTGTTGCACAGTGAGTGCTTCGGCTTCAAGCCTGGTCATGCCTGGCAATGCGCCAAGACGGCGCGCATGGCGATTCATGGAGCAGACTTCTTCGAGAGGCGGGCGGCCATCGAGTACGGCGATTGGAAGTGACTGCAAATCGGGGCGAAGGCGCAGCAGAGCCTGCGAAGGAAACTCAGCGGCGTGCACGCATGCGTACAGTTCCGGCTTCATGCGCGCTGCTCCGTATCCCATGCTCCGACGGCCGGCCATACACGGGCAGGCTGCTTTTTTTGCCCCATGACAAGGGGCGAAAAGCGTTGCCTTTCGCGGCGCACTTCAAAGTGAAAGCCGCGCAGTACGGTATCGCCGGAAGTGATGAGGCGCAATGCCGCGCACTCGAGAGCCACGGCGGCGCTGGACTGTGCACAACCGTCTTGAGCCACTACAACCAGGCAGGTGCGTGCGCGATCCGCCGCCTGACGAAAACGAAACCAGGTTGCGAGTGGGATTCGCCGGGCATGTTCGACTGCGATATCGCCCAGATCGAGCACGATGGCCGCAAATCCACCGGCATGCAGTAACAGATCGGTCGCGAGCAGAGCCTGGTCGAGTTGTGCGAACGGTTTTGTGGATTGACGTTGACGGATGGGAATGCCGGACTTGCGACAACGCACCCAGAGTAGTTGGCGAAGATTGATTCCGTTGGCAGCTGCGGATTCGGGATCGAAGGCATCGTCTGCGTCGACCCATGCACATACCCGGCCTTCCGCTGTTCTTTGGGCAAGAAACGACAGGGTAAGCGTTGTGCGCCCTGAGGATTCCGGTCCGTTGATCTCGCTGATGGCTCCGACCGGCAACCCACCTTCGAGGAGCGCGTCCACTTCAGCAATGCCCGTGGCGACTGATTCATGAATGGTACGGTGGGCAGGGGTCAACGCCGCCGGGAAACTGCGTTCGAGGGCGTGCTCAATTTGGAGACGGAGGGCGGACGAGGAGCGGGACGACATATTCGCCTTTTCTTCGCTTTAGATTCCATTGAACAGACTATGGTTGTCAACAGGTTTGGGTGTGGATTCCTCCAAATTGTGCGTTATGCTAGGGAAACCATGTGTGGCCGATTTGCCAGAAAATCGACGCAAGACCTTTTGGCTGAATGGTTTGGCGTTGAGTTTGAAGACATGCCATGGTTTGCACCCAGCTATAACGTTGCACCGCAAAGTGTGCAGCCGGTCGTGCGTCAAAATCGGGACACCGGCAAGCGGGAATTCGCCCTTATGCGGTGGGGACTGGTGCCTTTCTGGGCTAAAGATCCCAAAGTTGGCTACTCCACCATCAACGCCCGTGCCGAGGAAGCAGCCTCAAAGCCCGCCTTTCGCGAAGCTCTGAAGAAGCGGCGCTGCCTGGTGCCTGCCGATGCTTTTTACGAGTGGCAGAGGCTCGACAAGAAAACGAAGCGGCCGTTTGCGTTCGCGCTCAAGAGCGATGAGCCCTATGCCCTGGCCGGATTGTGGGAGAAATGGCAGGGGAAAAACAATGAAGCTCTTGAGACCTTCACGATCCTCACGACCGATCCCAACGAATTGATGGAGCCGGTGCACAACCGGATGCCGGTGATCCTGGCTCCGAAGGAGTACGATCGCTGGCTCGGCTCTGGCCCTGAGGAGCGGGCACCAGTGGAGTTGATGAAGCCCTTCCCTGCCGATCAGATGCGCTCCTGGCCCGTGAGCGATCGAGTGGGCAATGTGCGCAACAACGACGCAGAACTACTGGAGCCCGCAGAACCTGCCCAGGTTGATCTCTTCAATTCCCTGCAGGCGTGAGCAGTAGCAACCAGTCACGCGCATCCGGCTTTTGAATGACTGTCTGCGCGCTTGCGGCGATCGCCGGCGCATCCTCGACACTGCCGGTACGCGGATCGAACCATACTGATTTCAAACTTGCTGCCGGAAACGCGCTTGTCAGCGTTATGGATGGACCCGACAACGAATAGATGAGTACGGGATCAGTCGTGCCACCAGCCAGGACCCAGGTGTGTTCGGCAGCCTGGACCCATCCGTCCTTCGGCGACATTCTGGACAACGAAGAGGCAAGATGACCCTGGACGAATTGTGCGAAGAGCTTTTCGACGTTGGGGCCGGGAGGCAGCGGCGCGGCTTCAGCAGGACCATGCGGATACATGCCTGAAGCTTGCTCTACTGCTGTAGGGACGGGAGCAGGAGCCTGCGTCTGTAGTCCTGATGGAGAACCTGCGCCGCCCATCAGAATCGGGATGGGACCTGTACCATCTTCCATGGGCATGAGGGCCACATTCGGATATCGGTCGCGATATTCGCGCACCGCGCGATAGACCTGCTCAGGCGTCGTGGGCGGCGGCGTGTTTGTATATCCGGGAAAGGCATCCGCAATGAGCTCGCGGAACGCATGATTCTCGCCGGCCTTCGGAGCGAAGAGTGTTCCATCAGGTCGATACTCCCAATAGCGCATATCCACGACCGCGATCTGTTTTGAGCGCACCGGATCCTCAAGGATGGCATCTGTTGTCTGCTTGCTGGTGGTGATTGCAATGCGGACATGGCGGCCGTGCTGCTGCTCCCACTCACGCACCGTATCCAGAAAGAATTGCTCGAAGGCGAGAGGCCCGGCGTATTGATAGGCGAGCCCGAAGACGACATTGGGCATGTCGGCGAGCTCGTCGAGAGTGTGCAGGATGTAGGCGCGGTGTAAAGCACGCAGCGGCGCATAGCTTGTGCTGTAGAACTGATTGCCGACATCATTGCGTCCGTGCGGCTTGAGCGGAGGAGGCTCAGGCAGGCCCGTATCGTTGATGTTGTTTGCGGGGCGCCATGCATAGTCGATCCAGTGAGGTCCAATCTCAAGGACATTGTGCGTGTTGTAGAGGTCGTAAAACACGACCAGGCCGGCTTCGCTTGCATCTTTCGCGAATTCACGTTCGCGCTCAAAGTACCAGGGATTGTAGCGGGTGAGATCAAACTTGCTCAGCCCGTCCCATGCGACTCCCTGGCCGCTGCGGGCCCAGGGGGCCTCAAAGAATGGCGCCCACACGTCGCCGTCGGCGCGGCGTTCCATGGTGTGCGAGTCGCGACGGTGTTCGTACCAGAGACCGGGGTTTACCTGGATCGAGGTGATGCCGCGGCTCTGGAGCCGTGCGACCATCTGCCTGAGGTCCTCGGTTTCTCCAGGCGCGGTCACACCCGGCATGAAGCGCGACACGCTGGAGCCCGAAGTGGCTGCGGCGGTGTAGAGCGATGTATCGCCGTGCCACCATGCTTCAGTCTGTTGCGATCCCCAGAGTGCTTTCCCATCACGCACGAAACGGCCGCTCTGAATTTCCACGGGGCGATAGACAGGCGCAACTTCGGCGGCAGGCTTGACATCGGAAGGACGAAACTCCGGAAGACTCTGCACGGACTCAGCGGGCATGGGTGCGGCGGCCGCAATATGCTGCCCAGTGCGCGCGGCGAGTTCCGTTGCATAGAGAGGATGCGGAGAGGTGACGGAGAAGTTCGGGGCTCCGGCGGGTCCGAGAACATCAATACTTTTTGCGGTCGAGTTCCAGACGAGAGAGTTGGCGGCGGTCCACCCGGCGCCCTGAGCTCGAGAGAAGTCGAGCAGCAGTTGGAGGCGTGCGCTGGGCACATGAACCTGCTCGTAAAGCACACCCGAGCTCCAGCCTTCGAAAGCGCCACTGGCCTCAAGCGATCCAGTTGCGTCACAATCGAGAAAGACATTGGGGCCACCGGCCAGCATTCCCGAGGCAAAGTCGTTCATGCCGGCCTCGCTCTGGCAGCGATGAACAAGCACCTGCTGGCCGTAGAGAAGAAAGGATTGACGGCGATAACCGCCCTCTTCAGAGATTGGCGCTTCATTGCGGCAGTCTTCAATGGTGATCCTGCGGCCACGCAGATTGACACGGACTGCGGAGGCTACGAAGTGCTTTGCTGTCACGTGACGCACCCAGGCATCTTCAACATGGTCGAGCAGAATCGCAATCCATGAATGATCCTCGTCTTTGGGACGAGTTGAGTCGAAGCTGCTGTCGAGCGTCAGGTTTTCAACACCGATGTGATCGGGCGGTGGGTTGGTGAGGACGCGGGCGAGCGTACCACCGCCATATTTACTTTCAAGCGCGGAGGTGATGGGCGCATCAAGAGTGATCGTGCTCGATTGCACGTCTACGGAGGCGATGATGCGGTCCCAGACGAGGTCATGGGATCCGGGATGCCAATCGAGACGCTGGGCCGCGAAGGTGCCGGGTAGGTTGGTCATACCCATGGCAGTGATCCAATCGAGCGTGCTGGGACGGCGGACGACGACGCGATCGCCGGCATGGAGGCCACTCACTGACTCAAGAGGCAAGCCTGTCATTCCTGCCGGAATGTCCTTGATGACGGCAACAGGCGCAGCAAGCGTTGGGTCTTGATCCCCTCCAACAACAATCAGCGTTCGGCGGCTGATGCCTGATGCGACGAGAACCGTACCGTCTCCCGATCCGCGCAGGACGACGCCGCTCTTGTCCATGCGGAGTTGCCCTTTGATCTGGAAACGGCCGTTGGCGAGCAGAACTGCGCCTCGAAAGCCGTCCGTCCCAACCGGGCGATCAGCGACCCGATCGAGCGCGCCTTGGATGAGTGCGGTGTCGTCGTCGCCGCCAGAAGGTTTGACGGCCAGGACGGCTTTCACTTGTGGTGCCGTCG
Source organism: uncultured Acidobacteriaceae bacterium (assembly GCA_963820245.1). Taxonomy (GTDB): domain Bacteria; phylum Acidobacteriota; class Terriglobia; order Terriglobales; family Acidobacteriaceae; genus Telmatobacter. The sequence continues at coordinate 118,025 of CAWFZC010000020.1, forward strand.
CACCTGCCTGATAGCCCGCATAGGAAAAGTCGATCGGGCTTGGGCCTGGCAATGGATGAAGTAACGATGGGGAAGCATGCGCGAAAGTGACGAGCGCTAACGCGACGACAAGCGGTGCAAGGGAGGACTCAGAGTGAATGAATGTGGGTCTCGACATACGCTCCTGAATGCAACTTGTTCGCTGGCCGCTATCGTATATGCGCCAGACGGCAAGAATCAAAGAGCCTTCTGTTTTGTTAGTATTCCCGTGGTGATGGGATCGCTTTTTACTGTTGGTGCAGACACCAACGAGAAGTTGACCTGCACCTGGGAGACACGGTTGGAAATGAAGATGTATCGAGTATGGATGGTGATGATTGCAAGCGTGCTGGCGGCAGGGATCGCGCCGAGGACGACTTTCTGTCAGGGTGATCCGCAAAAAGCATTCGATGCCTCAAAGGCGGCAATTCGAGCGCCGGGGACAAAGGTTCGGGTCGAGCTGATTGGCGATTCGACGCAGACCGATCACGCCGGTTATGGACGGGGCTTTTGCGCCAACCTGACGCGTGAAGTGGACTGCGTAAATATGGCCAAAGGTGGCGCCAGCACGAAGACATTTCGCGAGCAGGGATTGTGGGAACGGAGTCTCGAGACCAAGCCGGACTACATGCTGATCCAGTTTGGCCACAATGACATGCAAAGCGCAGATCATAATCCACGGCAGACAACGATGGAGGAATACAAAGCAAATCTGCGCAAGTATGTGGACGAAGCAAGAGCGGCAGGAGTGAAGCCAATTCTGGTAACGCCGCTGACGCGCCGCAATTTTCAGGCGGATGGGAAGATTCATTCCGACCTGCTGGACCACTCCGCAACGATGAATGGGGTTGCGACGGAGATGCACGTACCGTTGATCGATCTTCAGGCGGACAGCATTGCGTATCTTGACGGCATTGGCGAGAAAAAGGGCGAGGAACTGGGCATCACGAAGAAGGATACAGACGGAAAGACAATCTTTGACAAGACGCATCTGAACTGGAAAGGATCGTATATTTTCGGGAGGATCGTTGCGGTCGATTTAGGAAAAGCCGTGCCGGAGCTTGCGAAGTATGTGCGTCCCGAAGCGGCCATGCTGCCTCCCGAAGGCGTGAAGGCTATGAAGGTCTTCAACGGAGGTCCAGTGAAGATTGTGCTGGTGGGCGATTCCACAACGGCGCCGCAGGGAGGTTGGGGGCCTGGATTCTGCGCCTTGATGACATCGAATGTGACCTGCATCGACGACGCCTTGAACGGACGCAGCAGCAAGAGTTTTATCGACGAGGGCGCCTGGACAAAGGCGCTGGCGGAAAAGGGCGACTACTACCTGATTCAATTTGGACACAACGACATGAAGGGGAAAGGACCTGAGCGCGAGACAGATCCAGAGACGACGTTTGCGGCAAACATCAGGCGCTACATCCATGATGCAGAGGCTATCGGTGCTGTTCCGGTGATCATTACTCCGCTGTCGCGCAGGAACTACAAGGATGGCGTACTGGTGGAGGATCTAAATGATTATGCTGCCGCTGCGAAGCGCGTGGGGATGGAAGAATACGTTACTGTCCTTGATCTGAATGCTATTTCGAAGGCGATGCTGAAGACGATGACGCAGGAGCAGGCAGACCAGTTTGATGCAACTGGTCAGGAACAGGAGCGCCTTGCCGTCAACAAGGTCGCTGTGGACCGCACACACCTGAATGCTTTGGGCAAAAAGACTTTTGGGCGCATTGTTGCTGATAACCTGATCCGGACGCAGGTGGAACTGGGTCCAGACGTCATTGGAGAACCGGCAGCAACAACGACTGCAACGCATGCGCAGTAGAGGTTGGGCCAAGGTTAGCATCTCGGAAGTTCATCGCAAGAGTTCAGTATCTGAACTGCAATCCCCCATTCAACTTCGTCCAGGTCGGACTTTCGAGTACGATTGGCGCAAGATATGAGCCGTAGGTTTCATCGTCCACTTTTTCTGCTCGGCCTGGCTGCAGGCCTGATTGCATTTGCAGTGCAGTCGGGAGATCCCGGCACGGCGGATACGCGCCATCGGCTGCAATCTACGCATGCGTTCTGGACTTCTGAACCGGCAGTGTTCCCGCAGGAGTATCCAGAGTTCGGCGTGCATGGGCGCGGCGGCACAGTGCAGAGCTGGTATGGCATTGGCCAATCACTGCTGATGCTGCCGGCAGACGTTGTCGGGAGTTATCTGGAAAAAATGCCTGTGTTTGCTGGCTATGAAGGCAACGATCCGAGCGTGCGCGATATCTTTGTGACTTACTGCGTCAACATTTTGCTTTGCGTCCTGTCTGCGCTTGTCTGCTTCAAATTCTTGCGACAGCTGAAATTCGAGACCGGCCACGCCGTTGCCGGGGTTCTTGCTGCTCTGCTGATGACAACACACCTGCACTACACGCAGAATATGCAGGAAAACAACTACATCTACCTGCTGACGCTGACCGGGATTTCGTATCAATACGAATGGCTGCGCAGTGGCAGCCAGCGCGCATTGTTGATCGGCTCATGCGCTTTTGGGCTGAATCTACTGACCCGCATCACGACCAGTATGGATCTATTGGCCGGAGGGATTTTTATCCTGCTGGTGCTTTTGTTTGAGGGCACCATGCGGGATGAGTTGTGGCACCGCTTCCGCAGCTATCTTTTGGGGACTCTGCCTGTTTATCTGTTCTTTGTCCTGCTTGACCGGCTCTACCAGTTCTATCGTTTCGGATCGTTCTTCAACACGTATATCGGCATGGTTGCGCAGGAGGCCAGGCAGCGTGATCCATCGTTGCCCGCGAACTATCCATTCACCACGCCCATGCACACTGGCGTTTTTGGCGCACTCTTCACGCCGGAAAAGTCGATTTTCCTTTTCGACCCGCTGCTCCTGCTGACGATTCTGATGGCTGCTGTTGCATGGCGACGATTCACGCCCGCCGTGAAGGCTTACACGATCACGCTGACACTGCTTTTGGTGGCTTATCTCTGCTTTTATGCGCGTTATTTTGCGTGGGCAGGGGATTCGGCGTGGGGTGATCGCTACGTTGCAACGACCGTCGAGCTGACGACGCTGCTGGCGGTTCCGTTGCTGCTTGCTTGTCGGAGACAGTCAGGGCGAGCCTTGTGGTTCACTGGCGTCGCGCTGATGGCTGTGAGCTTTGTGATCCAAGCGGCGTCGGTTGCCTTCTGGCTGCCGCTTGAGATCTACCAGATGGTGACCCTTGGGCACCCAACTTTCGTGGTTGGCCTGCGCATTGAAAACGTGATTGCGTTCGCGCTGGGAAAAATGGATGCGTGGGGCCTGAACAATAATGCGATGAAAATGGACCCGTGGGATTACATTCACATCACCAGTTGGAATTTCCTACCCTTCCAATTATCACGGGCTGATGCCGCGCCGGGGTGGGTTGTGCAGATTACCCTTGCGCTCTGGGAGGCGGGGCTGGTGGCGCTGATGGCGGTTCTGTGGCGGCTGAGGAAGGTTGTTGCGGAATTCCCGGACGGCCGCGACGCAGGAATCGACACGAAATAGCGTTGCTTAAACGCGAATGGGGTCTATCGCTTGTAAGTGCTTGATTCTGCAGGAAAGAAAGCGTTTGGTGCCGAAGAAGGGACTCGAACCCCCACACCCTTGCGAGTACGTGGACCTGAACCACGCGCGTCTGCCAATTCCGCCACTTCGGCACGGTACACATGTTCAGCGGCTTCTAGCTGAACAGGCAGCAACTTCGAGTCTCGCAAATGCGGTTCGTGGTGTCAAATTGACGAGGCAGTTACAAGGGGCAAAGCCTGTTGAGCTAGCCGGGCGTTTTGACGTTGCGGGCGAGCATGTCAGCAGCCTTGGCCACTCGGATCTTGCGCGTCTCTTCCTTTTTGGCCTCAGTGATCCAGCGGCAGTATTCCTTGCGATGGGTGTAACTCAGCTTTTCAAAGGTCGCGAGAAGGCCGCGTTTTTTCAGCAACCCGGCGAGATCGGCGGGCGTCTCGATCACCCTTGCTTCCTCGTCCTTCCAGACAACGACATTCACCTGGTCGCCGGTTTTTTTGCCGATCTCGGTTCGGATGCTCTTGAGGATGCCCAGCATGTGAGCTGGTCCACCACACTTCATCAGCGAACCAGAATAAGGGATGCCGTCGAAGGTGGCCTTCACGGGAGCATTCCCTTTGACGCCGAATTCCTTCTCGACATCGTAAGGAAAGGCGACCGCGGCTCCCCCGCCTATACCTGGCTGGATTGTGGCTTTGAACTTGTATTTCTTCATGACCGACCCGACTTCAGAATAGCTCCGCATGAGATGAGCTGAACTGGAATTAATTTCCCATAGCCGGCAAAGATCTTCAACGAAAAATTGATTTTGGGGATTTGGAAGGAAGGAACGAAGGGAAACCCGTTTCCGCCGCGCCCGGATTGGCAGGCAGACGGCGGAAGAGGATTTTGAAGGAGTCAGGATGAAGTGCAGGGCGCTTAGACGAGCTTTGCGTCTAAGGTAATCTCGGTGTTGTTGGCGAACAGCTTTGAGATAGGGCAGCCGGCCTTGGCATCGGCAGCAGCCTTGTCGAAGGCTTCCTTGGTGGCGCCGGGAACGCTTGCCGTGGTGGTGAGAGCAATCTTGGTGACGGCGAAACCACCGTCGGTCTTGGCGAGGGTGACAGCCGCCTGGGTTTCGATCTTGTCCGGTGTGAGGCCAGCGCCGCCCAACTGGGCGCCAAGCGCCATGGAGAAGCAGCTTGCGTGGGCAGCTGCAATCATCTCCTCGGGGGTTGTGCCGGAGTCAGCGCCTTCAAAACGCGTTGCGAACGAATAGTTGGCGTTCTTGAGCACGCCTGTCGCTGTTGAAATGGTGCCTTTACCTTCCTTAAGTGAACCTGTCCAAACCGCACTTGCCTTGCTAGCCATAGTCCCTCCTTGGGGGATTCGAAAATCGATGGTTGAGTCCAGCGCGCCGCAAAGGGAAGATGGGGACGCCGGGAAGTTGATTTACGAGGCGCCTGCCGGAGAATTGTATGGCAGCCACACCTGCATCTCCATGGTAATCTGTCGTGCATGTTGCCGCATCGGCCCTCGGCCCTCGATCCTGATTTTACGGTTGATTTCTCACATCGTGAGCCAGCCGCAAGCGCTTCACAGCCCGTGGACCACCACTGCCAGGTGTGCCCCACATGCAGTCACCGTCTGTCAGGGCACCACTGCAAGCTGGTCTGCACCCAATGCGGTTACTACCTGAGCTGCGCGGATTACTATTGAACCCGACTCGCCTTGCGCGCGGCCTCAAACTCATCTCCGGGTAGCCACTCGACGGGTTTCGGTTGAGCGCTGGCCAGCCATCCTAGAACGAAACCAAAGCGCGCCAGCTTGGCATTGCCGCGAAAATCCCAATCGGCACGATATTCGTCCGAGGGTTGATGGTAGTGGTGCGCGGTGTAGTCCTCCGCCTGTGCGCGGCCCCAGTCAGGGGTATGGCCCTCGAATAAATCGCCCTGATCGACGGAAAAGGCGGGAATCCCTACCCGCGCCAGTGAGAAATGGTCGGAGCGATAGTAGTGACCGGCCATGGGATTTGGATCGGGCAACAGTTCCAAGTCAAAGGCTTTGGCGACCGTTTGGACGGTGGGCCAGAAGTCAATGCGCTGGGCCCCGCCGAGATCGACTGAGCGTGGAATCCCGATGGGCAGAATCATGTCGTAGTTGAGATCGAGCGAGATTTGACCAGCCGGGACAGGCGGATGCATTCCTAGATATTGCGAGCCTAGTAGCCCCTGCTCCTCGGCCGTGACACTGGCAAAGTAGACGTCATGGGGCGGGCGCACACTGGACTGGGCAAAGGCTCTCGCCATTTCGATGAGGATTCCGCAACCCGTACCGTTATCGGCGGCACCGTTGTAGATGTTGTCGCCTTTGGCGTCGGGATCAATGCCGAGATGGTCGTAGTGGGCGCTGTAGAGGACAGCCTGGCCCACGGAACTGGCTCCGGAGACACGACCTATGACGTTTGAGCTGATGTAGCGACGGACGCGGCTTTCGATGTGGGCGTGAAGGCTGACAGGGAGAGTCACCGCATGAAATCCGCGCTTGCCGGCTGCGTCAATAGCCTGATCGAGATCGCCGAGGCCCGCAAGCGTGAGCAGCCGCTGGGCAACGTCGTGCTGAATCCATGCAGCGGCGCGCAAAGTGGCGGCAGGATCGCCTTCAAGATAGCTCTTCTCAACGGCCTGCGAGTTGAGGACGACATCCCACGGGTAGCTCGCCAGGTCAGTCCGATGAATGACGAGCACGCCCACAGCTCCGCGGCGCGCGGCCTCCTCATATTTGTACGTCCAGCGGCCGTAATAGGTGAGGGCCTTGCCCTTGAAGAATTTCTCGTCGTCGGAAGGCGGTTCATTCACGATAACGAGAGCTATCTTGCCCTTCATGTCGACGCCGTCGTAGTCGTTCCAGTTGTATTCCGGCGCATTGATGCCATAGCCAACAAAAACGATCGGCGCGTCGAAGTCCGCTGCCGCCTGACCGGTCTGGTCTTTGGCGACGATCTCTGTCCCGTACTTCAGAGCAATGGGTGCGCCGCTGGATGGCACAAAGGAGAAGTTTGTCTTGTCGTCGATCGTGTGCACGGCATAAAGCGGGACGTTCTGGAAATAGGTTCCGTTGTCGCCGGCAGGTTGCAAGCCTTCAAGGGCAAACTGCGTCGCAATGTATTCGGCAGCAAGCTCGGAACCGCGGGTGCCGGGACCACGCCCTTCGAGCAGATCGAGCGACAGGAAACGCACATGTTGGCGAATCCTTTCAGGATCGATGGAGACGGCGGCCGCGCGCGCCGCGGGTGGAAGTCCGGCAATGATGGGAACCGTTGGAGCGACACCCGGCTGCTGAGCGGTGGCCATTAGCGGGGCTAGAAGGGCTAATGCAAGGAGGACGAAACCAGAATTGGGGCGCATGGGATCTCCGTGGATCACAGAAAGAAGAAAGCAAAGTTAGTGAAAGAAACGTTGGAAACAACTTCTTCAGAGTACGTCTCGATCCGGCTGTGGAGCAATGGCATCGAGCGAAGCGATGGGCAACAGATGAGCGCGGGAGAGCACCTTGCGCGTGAGGCCGGTGAGCGCCATCGATGCCGCCAGATCGAGTGAAATCCATTTCCGCTCGCCCCCAGGCACGGTCATGGCTTCAACATCGTCTTCAAACACCGTGCGAATGCGGACATAGTAGTTGATCTGCATGATGGCGTGGCGAACGGTCATGCGCACTTCTTTTTGGGGCACAGTGGAGTCACGCAGGACCGGCAGCTCCCATAGGCCCTGCATCACGGTTTGATCCGCGGACCTCTGTTCCAACAGGACTTCCCTGCCTCGGACCTTGCCGGGGATCGAGCCCATGCGCACAGAGAGTGCGTGGGCCACTTCGCGGCTGAGCATACGCGCACGGGGTGAGGTTTTGTGCTCGCCGCGCGTCTTGCAATCACCTGAGACCGGGCACACCAGGCACTGTGGCTTGCGCGGCAGGCATACTGTGGCGCCAAGCTCCATGACGGCCTGATTGAAGTCGCCCGGACGTTCGGGATCAACAAGCTGCGCTGCCAAATCGTCGATCTTGCGGCGAAGAGCCGCCGCACCCGTCCGGGAGGCAGAGTCCCATCCTGACAACCGGCAGAGTACCCGCTCGACATTGCCGTCCACCACGGCAACCGACTCGCCGTGGGCGATGCTTGCGATGGCGTTGGCGGTGTAAGCACCAATGCCGGGAAGGGCGCGGAGCTCTTCCGCGGTTTCCGGCAGATTTCCCTGGTAGTTGTCTGCCACATAGCGCGCGGCTTTATGCAACATGCGGGCGCGCCGATAGTAGCCGAGCCCGCTCCATAACGCGAGAACGTCCTGCTCCGAGGCCAGTGCCAGCGAAACCAGCGAAGGAAACCGCTTCATGAAAGCCTGGTAACGGTCAACGACCACCGCTACACGCGTCTGCTGGAGCATGATCTCAGAGACCCAGATGGCGTAGGAATCCTTCCGGTTGCGCCAGGGCAGATCGCGGCGGTTCCGGTCATACCAATCGATAAGCCGGCTGCGCAGTCGGGTCGTCTTTTCGGATTCGGAGTCCTGCCTGGCCATTGGGTCAGATTAAGGCATTTGGCAAATTCCTGCTCTTCGATCTAGTTAGGTGCGTGCATGGTACTAAAGTTTTCTAATAGTGCGGAAATGTGATTACTTATGGGCCAGTTCGCTGGTAATGTTTCGTCATTCCCCCGACTCAATGGGGCGCTGAGTACCTGGGCGCATGACTCGCAATAAGACGTTTCAAAGCTCAGCTGTCGGCCGGGGGAGATTGAATTGCAGTGAATTTGATTTCAAGACATTGGAGGCTTCGCTTGAAAAGCTATGCTCTGTTGCCCACCCTCGTCCTCTTAGCGGCATCAACGGCCATGTTTGGCCAGAACCTTCCGGCAGCCGGCGGAATCCAAATGGCAGGCGATCATGAGTCGCTGTTTGGCGCCTCCCAAGCCAAAAGAATCAAAACATTCGCATCCTCCCCCACGCCGTTTTCGCGCATTGCTGTCGGCGGCGGAATGTCCCTGATGGGCCTGAATATGCAGGTTGCGGTCAACGCAAATCGGTTCATGAATCTTCGCGCCACCGGCAACTACCTCAATTACTCCATCAACAACATCGATGAGAACGGGTTCAACATCACCGGCAAGCTGAACTTCGCTACCGCCGGCGCATCCGTCGACATTTATCCCTTCCCGAACCGCGGCTTCAGGCTCAGCCCCGGTGCGCTGTTCTACAACCAGAACAATGTCGCGGCGAACATGATTGTAACCGGAGGCACAAAGCTCACCCTGAACGACGTCACATATTACGCATCAGCCTCAAGCCCGATTACCGGCATTGGAAGCGCGGGCCTCAACACAACCAATCCTGCATTCATGATGACCACCGGCTGGGGCAACGTCTTTTCGCACCGCGGCGGACATTGGTCGGCTCCCTTTGAGATCGGCGCAGCCATGACGGGCGCTCCTGCCGTGAATATGGCGCTCACGGGCGGCCAGGCGTGTGACCAGAACGGACAGAACTGTGTTGACGCGGCCACCGACCCCACCATGCAGGCCAACCTCCAGGCGCAGCTTACAAAGGTCCGGAAAGACGTGAGTCCCTACGGCTTCTATCCCATCGTCAACTTCGGAGTGGCCTACAACTTCAGCATCCGCCCAGGTCGCTAATCACCAGCGTAAAAGGGCCGCTTCCTCGAAGGATGCGGCCCTTTTCAATTGCAGTTGCTTTTTAGCTTCTAGACCAACTGCTCCGCGACCAGCCCCGGCGCAGCCTTGAGAGCGGCATCGATCTGCGCTTGGTCTTTCCCACCGGCTTCAGCGATCTCCGGCTTTCCGCCTCCTGAGCCACCCACAAGTTTGGCCACTGCACCCACCAGCTTGCCGGCCTGGATGCGCTTGGTTAGGCCCGCTGTGACGCCCGCGATGAGCGCGACCTTGCCCTCAGGCTGAGCTGAGGCCAGCACGACAACGCCTTCGCCGAGTTTCTGCTTCAGGTTGTCGACCAGCGTCCGCAGCTGCCCGCGCTCGAGCGCGTCGGCACGGAGCGTGACCAGTCTGACTCCTTTTACTTCGACGGAGTGACTCAGCGCCTCATCCAGTCCGCCCGAGGCAGACTTCATCCGCATCTCGTCCAGTTCGCGGCGCAGCTTTTTGAGTTCGTCTTCCTGCGAAGCTAGTCGGGCACGGAGGCCGTCGGAAAGGCTGCCGGTGGGAGTGCCTGCAACTTGCGCGGCAACCTGCGCAACAGCAAAATCTTCGCGGAAAACATGCAGCGAGCCCAATCCGCTGATAGCCTCAAGACGGCGCACCCCGGAGGAAACCGATTCCTCACCGACAATCTTGATCAGACCGATTTCGCCGGTGGCGCTAGTGTGCGTGCCGCCGCAGAGCTCTGTCGAAAAGCCATCGGAGAGTTTGACGACGCGGACCTTGTCGCCGTATTTTTCGCCGAAGAGCGCCATGGCGTGGTACTCGTTGACGGCAACGTCGATCGGGACGTCCTCAAGGGTTTCAACCTTGGCGTTGGCGAGCACCTCGCGGTTGACGATGGACTCGATTTCTTCGAGTTCCTCATCGGCGACCTGCGCAAAATGAGAAAAGTCGAAGCGCAGGCGCTCGGGATGAACGGCTGAGCCGGCCTGCTTGACGTGAGTGCCGAGAACCTGGCGCAGCGCGGCATGGAGCAGGTGGGTTCCTGTGTGGTTGCGGCGGATGGAGTTGCGGCGGTCGCCATCGACAACGGTGTTGACGTGGTCGCCCACGGCGAGCGGCTGCTTGAGCACGGCCTTGTGCGCGCGCACTCCCTGCACTGGAAGAACGCAGCCGGTAATCTCAGCGAATGGTGGTGTTGCCGTCGGCGGATGTGAACCAGCCGGTGTCGCCAACCTGGCCGCCGGAGTCGCCGTAGAAGCTGGTGTGATCGAGGACGACTTCGACTTCGTCGCCTGCAGCAGCGGCGGGAACGCCCACGCCATCCTTCACGATGGCGAGCACTTCGCAGTTGGTGGAGTTGAGTCTGGCGGTAGCCTTCAAACACAGTCTTGGGCAGATCGCGGAAAGCCGGGCTGGCGGATTTCTGGCTGCCGCCTTTCCAACTGGCACGCGCGCGGGACTGCTCTTCCTCGCGAGCCTTCTCAAATCCTTCGTCGTCGAACTTGACGCCGGCATCGCGCGCGGCATCGACCATGAAGTCGAGGGGAAGACCGAAGGTTTCGTAGAGGTGGAAGGCTTTTTCGCCGGTGAAGCTGCCTTGCAATTCTTCATTCAGGCGGGTGAGGCCGATCTTGAGCACGCGGTCGAATTGCTTTTCTTCTGCTTCGATAACTTTGGCGACGCGAGGTGCGGAATCCTTCAGTTCGGGATAGGCGCCCTGCATGAGATCGCGGACGGCGTAGACCATATCGAAGAGGAAGGGCTTCTCCTGACCGAGCAGACGGCCATGACGGATACCGCGGCGGAGAATTTTGCGCAGCACGTAGCCACGGCCCTCGTTGGATGGCAGCACGCCATCATTAATGAGGAAAGTAGCGGCGCGGGCGTGGTCGCTGATGATGCGCAGGCTTGCGTTAGCGATGAGCTCCTCAAGAGATTTGCCGGCGTAGGGGATATTGGTGAGCTCGGCGGCGCGCTCGATCAGCGACATGAAGAGGTCCGTCTCGAAGTTGGAGACCTTGCCCTGGAGCACAGCGGCCACGCGCTCGAGACCCATGCCCGTGTCGATGGAGGGCTTGGGCAGAGGTGTGAGCTTGTAGCTGGTGGCCTTGGTGGCGGGATCGACTTCGGCCGAGCGGTCGAACTGCATGAAGACAAGGTTCCAGATTTCGACGTATCGGGCATCGTCGTGGCCGAAGGGCTTGTCGACTCCCGGGTGTTCGGCGGCTTCCATGCCCATGTCGTAAAAAATCTCGGAGCAAGGACCGCAAGGTCCGGTCTCGCCCATCTGCCAGAAGTTGTCTTTCAGGCCGTACTGGAAGATGCGCTCTTTTGGGACTCCCGTCTCGATCCAGAACTTCTCGGCTTCGTCGTCGCGGGGGACGCCGAAGTCGGGCGCGCCTTCAAAAATGGTTACATACAGCCGTTCCTTGGGAAGGCCGAACCACTCCGGACTGGTGACCAGTTCCCACGCAAACGCGATCGCGTCGCGCTTGAAGTAGTCGCCGAAGGAGAAGTTGCCGAGCATTTCAAAGAAGGTGTGGTGGCGGCGGGTAAAGCCCACGTTTTCAAGATCGTTGTGCTTGCCGCCGGCGCGGACGCACTTCTGCGAGGTGGTGGCGCGGGAATAATCGCGCTTCTCTGCGCCGAGAAACAGATCTTTGAACTGGTTCATTCCGGCGTTGGTGAAGAGCAGCGTCGGATCGTTGGCAGGCACCAGCGAGGAGGAGTGCACACGGCGGTGCCCCTTCGACTCAAAAAAGCGCAGAAAAGCTTCGCGTATCTCGTTTCCGGAGCGGTTTTGCATGTCCTAACCAGTGTAATTGGCAAATAGCGCGCGGTGCATCCTGTGTGATTCGGGCTCGTCCGGCAAGAGATTTCGCGAAAAGTGAGGAATTTCCTGCGCGCTGTATCGGGTGCTCCATTCCTGCATCTTACGAAACAACGGAAACTTCCGGAGGTTCCCCCATGGATAAGGTCGCGTTGTTCGCCATGCTTGAAGCGAAGGCAGGCAAGGAGCAGGAAGTGGAATCGTTTCTGAAGTCGGCACAGCCGCTGGCCATGAACGAATCCGGCACAACCACCTGGTACGCCCTCAAGCTTGGGCCGACAAAATTTGGCATCTTCGATACTTTCAAGGGCGAGGAAGGCAGAAATGCGCACCTGACGGGAGAGATCGCCAAGGCACTCTTCGCCAAGGCTGAGGACTTGTTTTCTACGCCACCTCGGGTTGAGAAGATAGAGATTCTTGCTTCCAAGGCCCCTGCTGCGTAAGGATAATTCCCACCCGGTTGAGGAGCGGCGAAGCTGAATGATGCGAGGGTTCACCAGGCTCGTGTTGCGAACTCTGGGTTTTGCGCTCCTCAGCGTACTCGCTGTTCCATCCATTTCGCGGCGAGCGGCTGGCCAGCCGGACCGTGGGTTCGACATTGCGACTTCGCGACCGATTCATATTGGAGGCGCGGAGATACAGGTGGACTTCGCGTCTGGCGAGATGGATTTACCCATCGACACGGTTCTCGCGCATGTCGAGTCTGCGGCCTCTGCCGTTACCACCTACTTTGGACGATTTCCTGTCGCTCGAGCGCGAGTCCTCATCATCCCTGTGCCGGGCAGAGCGGGCATCATGCAAGGCACTACCTGGGGCGATATGTCTGGCTTTCAGGGATTCACGCGTATCCATATCGGTCAACACACGACCACTGCCGATCTGGCCGACGATTGGATGATGACCCACGAGCTTGTGCACATGGCGTTCCCGTCCCTGCCCCGTGAGCAGCATTGGATGGAAGAGGGGATGGCCACATACGTTGAGCCCATTGCGCGGGTCGAGACCGGCGAGCTGACTGCGAAACAAATTTGGGGCGACATGATGCACGACATGCACAAAGGCGAGCCCGCAGCCGACGACCAGGGGTTGGACCACACGCACACCTGGGGTCGGACGTACTGGGGCGGAGCGATGTTCTGTCTGGTCGCTGATGTTGAAATTCGTCGCGAGACCGGAAACCGTCAAGGCCTCCGCGATGCGATGCGCGCCATCGTAGCCAATGGCGGCACCATCGATCACGATTGGAGCTTGCCCCAAGCACTGGGAATCGGCGATCACGCTACTGGAACTCACGTGCTCGCCGATATGTACGCGAAATGGAAAGACACTCCCGTTCCCGTAGACCTCGACAAGCTTTGGAGCGATTTAGGAATTCACTCCACTGCGAATGGCATCGAGTTTGCCGCTGAAGCGCCGTTGTCCAAAACTCGCGAGGCGATTGCGAGCGATCCACCGCATAGCTCAAACTCCCCATCACCTGGTCATCCGTAAGTTTGCCAGACTGCAACAGATTCAATCTTCGTGGGGTTCATCGGCGAGATTGTCGAGTGCAGCCAGACTTTCCTCGGGCACGTCCCACTGGCGGAGGATTTTGTAGATGACACCGGTCGAAAAGCCAGCTGTCACCAATCGCCGCATGACGCGGGCCGTCTCTTTCGCATTCTCCGGCTTGCGGATGCGCTTGCGTTCGAGATGCTGGCGGGCGAGGGCTTCTTCGTTGGTCTGGCCGTAGCGGGCCTCGAGAGTTTCGGTGATCAGTTCCTTGTCGACGCCCCTGCGCCGCAGATCCTGCTGGACTCTCCGCTGGCCGAGTTTTTCGTTTTCCTGACGCAGGCGGGCGTAGGTCTCTGCGAAAGCTGCATCGTCGAGATAGCCGTACTCGTGCAGGCGGGCGACTACAGTGTCGATCACGGCGTCGCCACGCTCGCCCGGCTCAACGCGCGCCTTCATCAGCCGGCGCAGGTCGGATTCGGTCCGCATCTGCCGGCCAAGAGCTCCGGTAGCGTACTCGAAGAGGCCCGCTTCATTCAGAAAGGGACGGGGCTTCGTCGGCCTGGAGGTAAATGCCATCGTACTCGTTAGATTGACGCCCGTGTGTAGTTTTGCTGCTGAGGTTGACCCAGCACCTGGATCGAGAGCGATTTTGCTTGCACGCGGATCGTTACGAAATCACCGGAGCCCTCGTGCAACCCTGCCAGAACGAGATCCACACCGCTTGCCGAAGTTAGTGAAGCAGGGATAGTTTCTTTGCCCATGTAATCCCCTTCGTCGGCATCCGACGCCTCACACCGGAACGAGCCCTCAAGGAGCCAGTTCGGAAGAATAGAGGAGTCTATGGAAAGTTCAGCCCCATCCAGAATCAAACAGATCTCCTGGCGGAGATAGTTGGCGGGGAGTTGGGTCTTCTGCTCGATCTCCGTCCGCACCGCTCTTAAGCGGATTGAGACGCGCTCGCCTTCCTGCTCCAGAGATTCAAGAAGGCTATCGTGGATTTCGTAAAACTTCGACATTCAGTTCACTCCCGGAGTTGGGTCACACCTGCAGGAAGCGCAATCCAGAAATCGGCGCGCATCAGCACCAACAAGCTGGTAGCTCAAAACTAGTTGCTGGCAGCCGTCTTCGTCCACTGGTCGACCCAGTCGTTGACCGTCTTGTACCAGAGTTGTGAGTTCTGCGGCTTCAACACCCAATGTCCTTCGTCGGGAAAATAGAGCATCTTGCTCGGCACCTTGAGTAGTTGCAATGTGTCGAAGAGCTGGAATCCTTCGCTGACGTCTAGGCGATAGTCGAGCTGGCCGTGGATGACGAGCGTGGGCGTCTTGAAATTTTTGGCCGAAAGCATGGGCGCCCACTTGCGGAAAGGGTTTTCGCTGTCTGGCTTGCCGTAATAGTCCCACGGATGGCCCTTGAACTCCCAGATATTGAACCAGTCTTCTTCCGTCGATCCGAAGGCTGACTCGGGATTGAACATGCCGTCGTGAGAGACGATGCATTTGAAGCGGTCGGTATGGCCGAGCACCCAGTTGGCCATGTAGCCGCCGTAGCTCGCGCCGAGCGCGCACTCGCGGTGGGTGTCGATGAACGGGTAATGCTCTTCAGCGTAGTCGAGTCCGGTCATCAGGTCAGTGAAAGGCTTGCCGCCCCAGTCGCCGTTGACGCCGTCGACGATGGCCTGGCCGTAGCCGGTTGAGCCGCGGGGGTTGATCATGATGACGACGTAGCCGTT
The DNA here is from genome assembly GCA_963820245.1 of uncultured Acidobacteriaceae bacterium. Taxonomy (GTDB): domain Bacteria; phylum Acidobacteriota; class Terriglobia; order Terriglobales; family Acidobacteriaceae; genus Telmatobacter. The sequence goes on from CAWFZC010000020.1 coordinate 133,287, forward strand.
GGCTGCGAAGAGCTCCTCGTTCCATCGGTAGCTCCACATGTCGCCCCAGTTGCCCTGCGGGCCGCCGTGGATGAGGAATTTTACGGGATATTTCTTGGCAGGGTCGAAGCCGGGAGGCGGGATGAGGAATCCTTGGAGTTTGGTGCCGTCCTTGGCGGTGAACCAGAAGTCCTGCATCTTTTGCAGATCGAGTTGGGCGAGAATCGCGTCATTCAGGTGAGTGACCGGTGCACTCACGACGTTCATATTATTGGTGACTATGTCGTATCCGCTCTCTGTTTGGTAATCCCACAAATAATCAAGTTTGACTACTTCGCTTGGGCTCCCAACTTTCATCACAGACGCGAGAATTGTCTTCCCATTCGCAAGAGGGTGCAGATCGCTAAGCTCTCCCGGGTAACCAAACTGATTGGAGTGCCCTTCGAGATTAGCAATGAAGATTGGCGCTTCGCCCTTTTGTCCAGAGACTATGAACAATCGCTTCGAATCGGGCCCCCATGCGAATTCATCGGCCCAAGTTTGGAGATTAGGCAGTAAATCTCTCATGGTCTTGGCCGCGCGGTCATAAACCATCAGCCGGAACTTATCGCTCTCGTAGCCAGCCCGCGCTTCCGACCGCCACGCGAGGTATTTACCATCGGGCGAATAGGCCGGATTGAAATTGCCGCCGAGAGAATTGCTCACCGCTACTGGCTTGGCAGCGGGGTTGGTCAGGTCAAGGGTGAATATCCTGGCGCTCACGCTGGTGGCCGGCTCGGGATCGGGATTCTCAGTAAACGCCAGCTCCTTCGAGTCCGGCGCAATCGCAAAGCCGCCACCGCCTTCGAGCGTAAATGGCGGAACGTCGTGCGGGTCGTTGGGCGTGAGGTCGCGCATGGTGCCGTTGTCGACCGAGACAAGAAAAAGATGCGAACGCTTGTCGCCGGTGTAGTGATTCCAGTGCCGATAGAGCAGATGGGTAAAGATCTGCGCCTTCACCTTGCTTGCCGCCGCGGCGCCGTCGTGATCGGCATTGCATTTGTTGCCCGTGTCAAAATCAGCCGCGGTGATCGCTGCGCAATCGGGATACACAGCCGATGTAAACACGATCGACCTGCCATCCGGCGACCAGAGCGCATTGTCCGCTTCGGTCGCAATGGCCGTCAGCTTCTTTGCGTTGCTGGTTGCGCCAGAGACGGGATCGAAGTCCGCAAGCCAGACCTGCTGGCCGCCCTCACGGCTCGCTGAGGAACAGAATCCGCCTTCCTTCGGGCGCGAACTGCGGTCCACCATCGCCGGGCTCGGCGACTGCCAGTTTCATTGGCTCTCCGCCCGCGATCGCCTGCAACCACAGCTCGGCCGTCTTGGAGTTTTGCTCGAGATTGACGGTGGTGACCGAATAGGCCAGCCATTTGCCGTCGGGCGAGACGGCGGTTTCGCCGAGGCGCTTCATCCGCATCATGTCGTCAAAAGTCATGGGCCGCCTGGCCTGGGCGGCATGGGCAGTGCTGAAGGTTGCGGCGGCAAAGACAGAGACAAATAAGAAAGCAAAGTTAATCTTGCGCATCAGGCCTCTCGATCGCGCAGGAAGAAATTGCCTGCACGCGAAGAGAAAGTTTACACCCCAACCATAGGTTTCAGTTCGAGGGGCGAGTTGCGGATGGGCGCCCTGGTTGTTCGGGAATCCCGAGAGGCATAAGCTGGTTGGGCTAACTTTTATCGAAGAATAACTGGGGGATAACGTATGAATCGACGAGAGTTCTTTGGCGTGGCCGGGGCGGTTGCACCGGCGCTTGCAGCAGGGACACTTGTAACCGCGCCAGCAATTGCGGCTGCGGACCTGAAAAGGCAGATGCGCATTACGGGAATGGAGACCGACCTTCTGCAATTTCCTCCGGGCAAGATTTATTACGATGCGATCCACGAGTTTGGCGCGGCGCACGGTGGGCTGGTGTTGCGGCTGCAGACAGACGCCGGAATTACCGGATGGGCGAGCAGCAGCTTTGGTACCGAGCCGGGGGCGGAGGTTGCGCTGAGGGAGATCGTGGAGCGCACATTGAAGCCGGTGCTTGTCGGGCAGGATCCGGCATTTCCGAAACGGCTGCGCGCGGACATGTGGAAGGCGCTCGAGTACTCCGGCGTGCAGGGGCTGAACCAGTTCGCAATTTCGATGGCCGAAAACGCATTGTGGGACATCTTGGGGAAGGCATTTGAGACGCCGGTGTACAAGAGGATCTGCTTA
>CAWFZC010000021.1:0-375915 GCA_963820245.1 uncultured Acidobacteriaceae bacterium
GCAGGCGACGGAGCAAGCCGATGGGAACGACCAGCGCGCCACCGAGCGCCACGGGCGTGGCGGAGGTGACGTGGCGCATGGATAGGAGTTCCTTCTTTCGGTTTTCAAGGCGGCCTTCGAGGTCGGTGACGGTGCGGCGGGCGTTTTCAAGATTCAGTCGCACGTCCTTGCCGGCTTCCTGATCTTCTTTGAGCTTGATCCAACGGTCGGACCAGAAGGCGATTTCCTTGGTAAGGCGTTCGTGGACGGCGGCAAGGGTCTTGTCCACATGGGCGATGCGGCGTTCGGCGACTTCCTGAAAATGCTCCGGCACGAGCGTAGCGGCGGCGAGGGCGAGCGCCCGCTGCTCCTGGTCGGCGCGAATCCAGGGCGCGGAAAGCACATCGTTCAGCAGCGCACGGTCGGCCGGCGCGAGGGCCTCCAGGTCAAGGTGCGGTGCCCAGCCGGCAAAGGTGGCCGATCCATCGGGCGCGACACGGACGAACTGGAGGCGCTTGGAGAGCACCTGGTCATCGCCGGATTTGATCTCGTGGGTGAGCAGGAAGAGCAGATGCGGCTCCTCGCCATCGTCGGCAGGGTCCACAAGGATCGTGCCCTGGCGGAGGAGGTTGCCGTGCTGTTCCAATAGCAAGTCGCTCACGGCGAGCATGAGCGGGTGGCCGGGATGGAGCATTGCGGCGAAGGCCGCGCCTGGCTTGTCGAGCGGCCGGACAGCTTCGCGGGTGAAGCAGACGCGCTCGTAACGCTTGAGCACGGGAGCGAGTTCGCGGCGGTTGCGGCCGGTGATGAGGCGGTCGCGCTCGCGGATGGAGGCAGGAACATGCGTGATCTCGAAGCGGGCGGCCTCGCGCGGATGAATGGAACCGCCCAGTGCCTCGAAGGCTTTCATGAAGAAGGAGCGCACGAAAAATGGCTGCAGGCGGCGGGCCTCGGCCTTTTCCATCTCCTCCTTCACGGCGAAGAGGCGCTCGGCGCTCATGGTTTCCTGCGCGAGGGCGTTGCGTTCGAGGATGCCGCGAAGTTGTCGCGGTCGAAGGCGTTTTCGACGCGCTGGCCAAGGCGGGCGCGGACTTCCGGCTGGTCGCCGTAGCGGATGGCTTCGAGGAGTAGATCCTTGAGGCTGATGCCCTCGAAGACTTCGCCAAGGATGTCGAAGACGCGGCCATTGAGCGCGTCGCTCTCGACGCTGAAGTTTTTCAAGAAGCCGGAAATAGACATCACCTTCGCGGGTTTCCTTGGCGACAAGATTCCAGAGATGGCAGACCTCCTGCTGGCCGATGCGGTGGATGCGCCCGAAGCGCTGTTCGAGGCGGTTCGGATTCCACGGCAGGTCGTAGTTCACCATCAGGTTGGCGTTCTGGAGGTTCACGCCTTCGCCGGCGGCATCGGTGGCGACAAGGACGCGGACTTCGGGGTCGGAACGGAACATGGCCTGAATGCGGCGGCGCTCGTCGCGGTGCGTGCCGCCGTGGATGGTGACGATGGCGTCGGGCGTTGCCGAGCACGCCGGCGATTTTCTGGTGCAGATAGTTCAGGGTGTCGCGGTGCTCGGAGAAGATGATGAGCTTGCGCAGGCGGCCGTCGGCATCGCGCATGGCGGGATCGTTTTGCAGGATGCGGGAGAGTTCGTCCCATTTGCGGTCCTGCCCTGAAGCGACGACGGCTTTGGCCTGATGTTCGAGGCCCTGGAGAATGACGATTTCCTGCTCCAGTTCGGCGATGGTGCTGGCGGCCGTGGCCTGATCGACGAGGGTTTCTTCGAGGTTCTCCTGCTCCTCGGCGTTGAGGTCGTCGTCGTCTTCGGGGACATCGGCGAGAGTCTCGGCGAGGATTTGCTGGCCGCGGATGCCGAGCCTTTCCTCGCGAAGGCGGCGTTCGAGACGTTCCTTGCGGCGCTTGAGCGATTGGAAGATGGCCTCGGGACTGGAGGCGAGGCGGCGCTGGAGGGCGGTGAGGGCGAAGCCGACCGAGCCTTTGCGCGAGCCGTCGAGCTGGTCGGCCTTGCCCATTTCCGTCTGCACGTAATGGGTGACGGATTCGTAGAGGGCGGCCTCGATGTCGGAGAGCTTGTAGTTGACGGTGTAGGCCCTGCGTTCGGGGAAGAGCGGGGTGCCGTCGAACTTGACCATCTCCTCTTTCACCATGCGGCGCATGAGGTCGGAGCAATCAACTTTGTGGACGCCGTCGCGGAACTTGCCGTAGAAGCGGTCGGAATCGAGCAGCGACAGGAAAAGCTGGAAGTCCTCCTCCTTGCCGTTGTGCGGCGTGGCGGTCATCAGCAGCAGGTGCCGCGTGTGCTGGCCGATTTTCTCGGCGAAGTTGAAGCGCTTCGTGCGCTTCATTTCCCTGCCGAAGAAGTGGGCGGAGAGCTTGTGGGCTTCGTCGAACACCACCAGATCCCAGGAAGCGAGGCAGAGCTTCTCCTGGGACTCTTCGTTGCGCGACATCTGGTCGAGCCGGACGATGAGGTGGTCGTGGTCCTCGAAGGGATTGCCGCTCGGTGAGGCGGCTTCGAGTTCCTTGGAAAAGATGCGGAACTCCAGGCCGAACTTCTCAAACAGTTCATCGCGCCACTGCTCGACCAGGCTGCCGGGAGCGACGATGAGGATGCGGCGGGCGTCGGCCCGCATGATCAGTTCGCGGATGTAGAGGCCGGCCATGATGGTCTTGCCCGCGCCGGGATCGTCCGCCAGAACAAAGCGCAACGGCTGGCGCGGCAGCATGGACTCATAAACAGCCGTGATCTGGTGCGGAAGCGGGTCCACGTTCGACGTGTGGACGGCCATCATGGGGTCAAAGAGGAAAGCGAGGTCAATGCGCTTCGCCTCGACGGCGAGCTTGAAGTCCTCGCCGTTGCCATCGAAGGCCCATGGGCGCTCGACTGTGGCAAGGCTGATGTTCGCCTCATCCGCGCGGCCCAGCAACCGGTCTTTAATCGTTCCCTCGGGGGTCTTGTAGATGACCTGAACGGCACCGTCGCCGATAGGCACCACGGCAATCACGGTGGCAATCAAGGTGGGTTCGATGCCAACCAGCGATATTCCAGCCTTAAGAGTTTCTAATTTCATCATGACAATTGAATCTCCGACCGAAATCGCATGAGGGCAACGGTGCTGATGATAGAGTGTGGGTCGCGAATGTCGGTCATGGTCGTTGTGGTTTTCTGAGTCTCATTGGAGAATCGTGACTTTAGTGCCGGGGTTGGCGTCAAAGCCGAGTGCGGCGCCATCGCCCGCTCTTGGCTGAGTGGTCGCAGTGTCGTTGGCTGTGCCGTTCGTGGATGAGCGTCTGCGACATAAATTTCCCCCGTCCTTCACCGTCTAACGTTCGTATCAATTCCTAGGGCGCTGCGCCCCCTTTTCCTGCTCGACCGTTGAACCATCGTCTGCGCCGGACGTGTGCCGAGCAACGTAACCACGCATAAACTCCCAAATCACCTGAGCAGCGGGCCTATAGCGTCGGCCCGGCAAGCCTCCAGAAAGCTCTCCCGGAGAGAGCGTTCCACGCGGACGCGTAGACCAGAATCCTTCGCTGCCATGGCGAGAGTGTAACCAATGGATACACAAATGGGTATTGGAGATTTTGGTCAGTGGCACGCATCGGCCCGCTAGGGGGGAAACCAGCCGCCGCCGTATGAGAAATTCGCCACAAACTCGCCACAAGCCGAAGACGGCTCAAACTACTTGCAAGGATTCTGCGGGTTTCAGCGGAGGGAATTTTTGTGGCAAAAACGACCCCGAAAGGCCGTTTCTTTCCATAGTATTCGGTTAAGTGATTGATCTGAAAGTGGTCGGGGCGACAGGATTTGAACCTGCGACCTCTTGCTCCCGAAGCAACGAAAATTCATGACAATCAGATAGTTAATACATAACCGCCACAGATTTCGCCACAAGAATTTCTAGGCATTGCTGAAAATTTCTGGGGTCAGTCGGCGTAGGATCGCCACGTTGATCCGCTGCGATAGTAGGGGACGGGCGTGATCTGGTGATGGTCTTCCCCTGCGCGCGTGACGATCTGACGAAGCTGCTCTATCCCGGTCGCAAACTCAGCGTCACAGAACGCTAGAATGTCGCGATAAGGAAAAACCGCGATGAAACCGTTAGGGGCGAAATGATCGAGAGTGTCCTCCCATAGATCATCGATCAGGATCAGGCTTGCTTCGAAATTACCGCCGCAGAGGACCATGAAGACATCGCCATGGGGTAGGAGCTGGGCGGCCTTTGTCTTGGAAATTTGCGTCAGGTTTTCAAGCGCGTGATGGTGGAGTTGGGCTTGGCTCAGACCGGCATCAATAAGGTGCCGTTGCTCGACGTATCGAAGCTTGTTGCCTTGAATGACGACGTAAGTGGTGAGCAACCCATTTCCCAAATCTGTAATGACCGGAATATCGGGTCGAGTGAGATCAAGGGTCTTAGTGGTCGGCGTCGTTGGCTTGAGATATGCCACTGCCTGCAAGCACAAATTCCTGTCTAGGGCTTCCATCAAGCAGCGGCACCGTTTTCCGGAACCCCCGCCGCAACAGACTGTCCAGATGGCTTCTTACCCATTGATGCGATCAGGCCACGCGACTGATCCGGCTTCACTTCCGCCCGTTCGATCAGATGGCCGTAGACATTGAGCGTGGTGCTGATGTCCTCGTGCCCCATGAGATATTGAACGCGTTTCAGGTTGACCCGCTGCTCAATGAGCATGGACGCGTAGAAATGCCGTAGGTCGTAGGGGCGGTATTTAGGCCGCACGACGGTCTCGCCGTCTTCCTCGGTCTCCTCGACAAGGCCGGCCTCGATGCACGCGACATAGAAGCCGCGCCGCGCCAATTTTGCGGATCGAGCCATCGGCCGTTCTCGGTCGGGAACACCAGGTCGTATTTGTTGGGCACGGCATGGTGCTTCGCGTAGTGCTGCACCATATCGAGAGTATCGGCGCTGAGATCGATGAAGCGGCGTCCGGCAGGCGTTTTCGTAACCGATATTTCGCCGAGCCGCTCCAACGCCCGATCAACCTGAACGCCCTTGTCGTTCAGATTGGTCCGGGGCAGGACGATATATTCTTGCGGCCGCATTCCTGAATCGACAGCGAGATAGAGCATGGGCCGATAGCGCCGCCATGCGCGCTGAATCTGGGGGTTCTTGGAATTCGCCAGACGATCCGCCGCGGCGAGCAACGCATGAATCTCGCTCTCGGTCGGGATCGTCACGGGCTCGTCGTAACGCGAGCTGGTCTGGATCGTGACGCCGGAGGCGAAATCGTGCGCAAGGATTCCGCGCGTCATCAGCTCGCGCACCATCGAGTGAAGCGACGAGAGGCTTTATGCGCCACGACGCGGCTGTGATTTTTCAGGAGCCATGAGCGAAACTCGACAATGTCGGGAGCGGTGAGTTCGTGTAGCGGCTTCGTCCAGTCGTAGGCGCGGATGATGTCGGCGCGATATTCGTAATTCTGGAGGGTGCCTGCGGTGACCGGATCGCGCCCGTTCCGGCCTTCCTTCTCACAAACATCAAGCCATTTCTGGAGCCCCTGCTCGACCGTGCGGATTTCGGTGGAGAGCGGGCCATTCTTCCGACGGGCGGCGGAGTCTTCACGAAAGTCCCGCGCCTCCTTCAGCGTCTCAAAGGATTTGTAAGCATAGCCGGATTTCGCCGCCTTGCTGGGATATCGGACCTGATAGGTAATCCCTTTGCTGCCGTTTCTTTTTCTTATGTCTGCCATACAGAATAATGCAATAAAACCGGGCGAAAATGCAAGTTTTAACATATTTAAGGTTAGGTCTCAGATTTCTTTCGGCTTCACTTGTCTTCGCATGTAGATGCTGATCAGAGATCGTCCTTCTCGATTTTCAGCTTGTGCTCGATCGGATCGACGAAGAACGGCAGCTTGCGCCGTCCCTGCGCGTCCTTGTCGGCGGCGCGCTGCATTTGCCGCTGCGTGAGATTGACGCCCATTTCGGCGAGCACCTGCCGGGCTTCTTCAAGGCCGATATAGCAGGGCTGTTTCATGATCCTCCCTCCTACAATTTGTAATCGAGGCAGGCGGGGTGATAGTGGTGCGTGTCGAGGTGCTTGACCGGTGCGCCGGTCGATAGCCGCTTCACCACCAGAGGATCGCCAAATTCGTTGGTGGCGGGCACGATGAGCTTGGCGTTGGTCACGTACGCGACGCCGAACTCATCCTTCAGCGCTTCAATATCTTCCCAGATCGCCTGCTTCAGCTCGTCGAGTGGGATCGTGCCTAATTTCTTGTAGTCAATTTCGAGAACCGGATCAATCTTCCCCATAATGTACCTGCCACTATGAATTCAAAAAATCTTCCGTAGTGCCTGTAATAATTCCCATAATACCAGTTCCGACTATTAAGGCTTAATGAATCCTTTACCATTATCGATTCTGCGCTGCACAAGGCACAGAGCCACTTTGCGGCGATTTCAATTGCTTGGCTGACTGATGACAGCGACACCGCACGAGCCGCGCCGGTCGGCTTGCACGCCGGCGACCTTCCCGAACCTTTCGTCTCAGGTCGCATTTCTCAATGCGCTGAGGTTTGACCGCGCTGCCTGTGCAGCCGCGTGGCCGATTTTTTCCTCTTCCTGTCCTTCTCCGCGCCCGCCGCCCATGGCGGGCCGTCTGCTGCTGATTCTGCCTCTGGGACCGCATGACGGCCCTGATGGTCGGGGCCGCGAGGACAACAGAGGAGAAAATCCATGTCCACGGTCTACACAATGTCAGCACTTCAAACTCTCAGCGATCTCCAACTGCGGGGCCTGCTCAGCAAGGCCCGGTACGATCTGGATTGCAGCACGCCGGGCTCGTTCGAGCGCCGCGATGCGCTGCTCAATCTGGAGAACATCCGCCGCGTGCTCGCGCAGCGGCGACGCGCGGCCCCGGCCGCCGGGGTGCTGAACCCCGACGGCCTGCCGGCACTGCCGAAAGGCAGTGCCGGTTTTAGCGCGAGGATGCCGCGAGGAAAGCTTGCCCGCGCCTGTGGGACCGTGCTGGCATGAGCAAGGGCCAACAGAATCGGCAGACAAAAAAGGCGCGGAACGCCGCCGCCGCGCCCGATCCGTTGCTCGTCGAGCTGGTAAAGCTGCTTGCCCGCGCCGCCGCCGAGAGAGATTATATGCGACTCTGCCGCAAGGATTCCGACGGAAAGGCCGCAGGCGCGGCAGGGCGAATAAGGAGAGACCTTCGTCATGACGGCCGCCGCCATCTACGCCCGCTATTCCTCCGACCTGCAACGCGACGCCTCGATCGAGGATCAGATCCGCCTGTGCAAGGAGCGGGCGAAGCGCGAAGGCTGGCGCGTCGTCAACTGCTACACCGATCATGCGATCTCGGGCGCGAGCCTGATCCGTCCCGGCATGCAGATGCTTTTGCAGGATGCGCAGGCCGGCAAAGTTCGAGGTGATCGTTTCCGAAGCCATCGACCGGCTGTCGCGCGATCAGGAGGATATCGCCCATATCTACAAGCGCACGCGCTTTGCCGGCGTGCGGATCGTCACGCTCTCCGAAGGCGACGTGAACGAGCTGCATATCGGCCTGAAAGGCACGATGGGCGCGCTGTTCCTGAAAGACCTCGCCGACAAGACGCGGCGCGGCCTGCGCGGGCGCGTCGAGGCGGGCAAGTCGGGCGGCGGGAATTCATTCGGTTATGACGTGGTGCGGCGGCTCGATGCTGAGGGCCTGCCGGTGCGCGGCGAGCGCAAGATCAATGCCGCGCAGGCCGGGATCGTCCGGCGCATATTCAACGACTATGCGGCGGGCAAGGCGCCGCAGGCGATTGCCAAGCAACTGAACAAGGAAGCTGTCCCCGGCCCCTCCGGCACGGATTGGGGACCGAGCACGATCCACGGCAACCCGGATCGCGGCACCGGCATCCTCAACAACGAACTTTATGTCGGCAAGCTGGTCTGGAACCGGCTGCGCTACATCAAGGACCCGGAAACCGGCAAGCGCGTCTCGCGCCCGAACCCGGAGTCCGAATGGATCACGCAGGACGTGCCGGACCTGCGGATCATCGCCGATGATCTATGGCAGGCGGTCAAGGCGCGGCAGAAGTCGCTGCGCAGCACGCGCACCGGCAAGAAGTCACCGGGCTACTGGGACCGGCGCCGTCCGCATTATCTCTTCTCCGGCCTGATGCGCTGCGGCTGCTGCGGCGGCGGGTTCGTCGTCCTCAATGCCGAGCGGATCGGCTGCGCGAACGCCCGCAACAAGGGGACCTGCGACAACCGCCATACCATCCGCCGCGATGCGCTCGAAGCCACGGTGCTGGAGGGCTTGCAGAGCCGCCTCATGGACCCGGCGCTGTGCGATGAATTCTGCAAGGAGTACACGCGCCACACGAACCGGCTGCGCGGCGAGGGCAACGCCCAGCACAAGGTTGACCGCGGCCGCGCTCGTGAAGATCGAGCGCGAACTTGACCGGCTGGTGCAGGCGCTCATGGACGGCGTGCCGGCGAGCCGCGTCAAGGACAAGATGACGGACCTTGAGAACCGCAAGGCGGAGACCGAAGCGCGGATCAAGGACGCGACGGACAATCCCGGTCCTCATTCATCCCGAACATGGCGAACTATTACCGCGACCAGATCGCGCAGCTCCGCGAGGCGCTGGGCGATGAACTGGCGCGCGTGCAGGCGGCGGACCTCATCCGCAAGCTGGTCGACAAGATCGTGCTGATGCCGGTGGACGGACGAAGAGGGCCATACAAGCCTGTCGATCGACCTGCACGGCCATCTGGCCGGCATCCTGTCGCTGGCCACAAAAGCCAAAAGGCCGCTCGATGAGAGCGGCCTTGAGATTGGGTATATGAAATTGGTTGCGGGGGCAGGATTTGAACCTGCGACCTTCAGGTTATGAGCCTGACGAGCTACCGGGCTGCTCCACCCCGCGTCATGAGGGTGGCGCGGATATAAGCTTTTGGCCACCCCCTGTCCAGCCCCGGCTATATGCCCGGTTTCCGGGATTATTTAGGGTTTGGGGATTAAATTGACTCTGCCGATCCGCCACGGAGTCGCATTTTGGGCGCGTCCGGCGCCGGTGCCGCATCAGCTGGTGACGTGAATGAAAAAACTGGTTGCTGCTTTTCCTGCTGGCGGCCTTGCCAGCCTTCGCCGCGGACGAAGCGCACACCATCGTCCAGAAAGGCCGCACCTTTCATCCGGGCGAGGTCACCATCAGCCGCGGCGAAAGCCTCACCTTCACCAACGACGACGACTTCATCCACCAGATCTATTCGCAAGGGCCGGGGTTCAGTTTCGACAGCGACGAAAAGAACCCGGGCGAGAATATTACCGAAACCTTTACGGCCGCCGGAACCTTCGAGGTCCACTGCCACATCCATCCCAAGATGAAGCTGGTGGTCCACGTAAAGTAGCGTAATCATGGGATCTTCCCGCTTCCGCCACCCGTGGACCTTAAGCCCCCATAAACCCGGCCTTGCCACTATCGCCGGCAGAAGCGCCGGCAGCCGTGATCGTGATCGCGAAATATTCCATAGGCGCGAAGATTTTCGCCGCCTTCGTGGCGATGAGCCTGATCATCGCCGCGACGGGGTTTGCCGGCTATTGGGTTCTGTCCGCAGCCGGCAACATCGCCGTCGTCACATTCGACGGCCCGCTGATGGCGATTTCCTATTCGCGCGCCGCCCATTCCGATTTCATCCAGATGCAGGCGCTGGAACAGCGCGTTCGAACACGCCGATCCGGCCCAGCGCGCCGGCCTTGGCTGCCGAGATGGACGACATGGCGTCCACCTTTTCCGGCGACATGGATGTGGCGGCAAGCCGCGCTTCGGCCCCCGACGAACACCGGTTGATTGGCGAGATCGGGCCCCTGGTCAAACGCTGGCGCACGGCGCGCGCCAATGGCGACCATGCCACGCTGGCCCGGCTGGATAATGCGATTGGCGAGAAATTCGATCTCCTGATCGAGCTGATCACCGATCACGGCTTTGTCGCGCGCCGCCAGACCGTCACCAATATCGCCAATTTCAAATATGCCAGCATCGCGATGACGATCTTTGGGCTCCTGCTTGCGGCGGGCATCACGCTGATCCTGCGGAGCCGCATCGTCAGGCCGCTCAGGGCCGCGGCCAGCGTCGCCGACCGCATCGCCGGCGGCGAACTGCAGGACCACAATTCCCCACGGCGGCTCGGACGAAACCGGCGCCCTGCTCAAATCCATGACGGTGATGCAGGACAATATCCGCGAGGCGATGACGCGCGAAAAGGAACTGCGCCGCTCGGCCGAGAACCGGCTGGTGGATGCGCTGGAGACCAGCCGCGAAGGCGTCATGCTGGTGGCGCCCGACGGCAAGATCGTGATGTCCAACTCCACCTTGCGCGGCTTCTTCCCCTCCATCGCCTACAAGCTGATGCCTGGCACCCAGTTCGAAACCGCACTCGCCCTGATCCAGAGCCAGCTCGTGCCCACGCAAGAGGCCAGCCGGGACATCACGACCTCCGGCCATGCGGAGCTCGAACTGGCCGACGGCCGCTGGCTGCGCATGACCGGCAGCGCCACCTCCGAAGGCGGCTCGATCTTCTTCCTGTCGGACTTCACCGCCGTCAAGGAGCGCGAGGAAAGCTTGCGCCGCGCCAAGCGCGAGGCCGAAGCCGCCAATGCCTCCAAGAGCCGGTTCCTGGCCAATATGAGCCATGAACTGCGCACGCCGCTGAACGCCATCATCGGCTTTTCCGAAATCATCAACGGCCAGTTCTTCGGAGAATTGGGCAATGAGCGGTATCTCGACTATTCCGGCGACATCCTGCGCAGCGGCCGCCACCTGCTGGCGGTGATCAATGACGTGCTGGACCTGTCCAGGAGCGAAGCCGGCAAGATGGTGCTGACGGCACGCGAGACCGACATGGCCGAAGTGCTTTCCGACTGCATGGCCATGGTGCGCGAACAATGCGCCGAGGCCGGCCTGACTTCACCGCGTCCGGCCTGGATCAGCCGGCTCACCATGAGCGGCGATCCCGCCAAGCTGCGCCAGATTTTCCTCAATCTGCTGTCCAATGCCATCAAGTTCACCGAAAAAGGCGGCACCGTCTCGCTGGCGGTCACCGCTTCCGACAACGGCATCGCGGTCACGGTGGCCGATACCGGCATCGGCATGAACCCGGAGGATGTGGAGATCGCCTTCCAGCCCTTCGGCCAGGTGGATAACCGGCTGGAGCGCCGCTACGAGGGCACCGGCCTTGGCCTGCCTTTGACCAAGGCGCTGGTGGACCTGCACAAGGGCGCCATCGTCATCGACAGCGCGCGCGAACAAGGGCACGCGCGTCACCGTCACCTTCCCACGCACAGTTGACCAGGAACTGGCGGAAGCCGTCTAGTCGGTCCTGCCGGCCTCGAACCGCGCCGCGGTATGCTCGCGCGCGGTCTGGATGGCGCGCACAAAACCCACCGGGTCGGCAATGGCGGGCGTGGTCACCGCAGTCCACGCCGGTGCCTTCGATCCTGACCGTGCCATAGCCGAAGATGCGGCCCAGGATGGACTGGTTGACCCGCACGCCTTCGATATTGGGCAGCGCGATCTCATTGGTGCGCATGGAAAGCAGGCCATAGCGCTCCACAAAGCGGTGGCTGGTGACGCCGATCTCGGTGGACCATTTGCGGATCATCATGGTGAGAAACTGGAGCAGGCCCAGCACGAACAGGATGCCCGTGCCCACGGCATAGGCGGTGCCGGCATCGGGGTGAATCTGGACCTGGGACCAGGCCACCAGCAGCAGGACCAGCGGCACCAGCAGCAAACGCCAGGCCGCGGTGACATAGAGCCAGTGAAAATGGGCCCGGGCGATGATGGTCTCGCCGTCGCCAAGCGACCTTTCGATGTAGGACATGGGTTCCTCCCGCGCGCGGGAAGGTTTTTACGCGAAAACCGGAAGAACCTTCTAGCGCTCGTGGTCGGGGAGCAGGACTTCGCGCACGCCCTTGTGGTTGGGGCGCGGAAACCACGCCGTCCTGTTCCATCCGCTCGATCAGGCTGGCGGCGCGGTTGTAGCCGATCTGCAGGCGCCGCTGGATATAGCTGGTCGAGGCCTTCTTGTCGCGCGCCACCACGGCCAGCGCCTTGTCATAAAGATCGTCGCCGGATTCGCCATTGCCGCCGCCCATCAAGCGCATAGGGATCGTCGCTCTCCTCGTCCGGCTCTTCGGTCACGGCGTCGAGATATTCCGGCGTGCCCTGCGTCTTCAGGAACCGCACCACATCTTCGACTTCATGGTCGGAGACGAAGGGGCCGTGGATGCGGCGTGATGCGCCCGCCCGCCGCCATGTAGAGCATGTCGCCCTGGCCCAGCAGCTGCTCGGCGCCCTGTTCGCCCAGGATGGTGCGGCTGTCGATCTTGCTGGTCACCTGGAAGGAGATGCGGGTCGGGAAATTGGCCTTGATGGTGCCGGTGATGACGTCGACCGACGGGCGCTGGGTGGCGGCGATCAGATGGATGCCGGCGGCGCGCGCCATCTGCGCCAGGCGCTGCACCGCGCCTTCGATCTCCTTGCCCGAGATCATCATCAGGTCGGCGACTTCGTCCACCACCACCACGATGTAGGGCATGGCTTCGAGTTCGAGCATTCTCGTCCTCATAGATCGGCTTGCCGGTTTCGCGGTCGAAGCCGGTCTGCACCGTGCGCTTGAGGACCTCGCCCTTGTCCTTGGCCTTGCGGACGCGCTCGTTGAAGGCTTCCACGCCGCGCACGCCCATCTTGGACATTTTGCGGTAGCGCTCTTCCATCTCGCGCACCGCCCATTTCAGCGCCACGACCGCCTTGCGCGGATCGGTGACCACGGGCGACAGCAGATGCGGAATGCCGTCATAGACCGACAGTTCCAGCATCTTGGGATCGATCATGATCAGCCGGCATTGCTCGCGGCGACATGCGGTAAAGCAGCGACAGGATCATGGTGTTGAGGCCGACCGACTTGCCCGAGCCGGTGGTGCCCGCCACCAGAAGATGGGGCATCTTGGCGAGATCGGCCATCACCGGCTCGCCGCCGATGGTCTTGCCCAGCGCCAGGGTCAGCGGCGCGCGCGCCTTTTCGTAATCGCCGCTGGCGAACATCTCGCGCAGGTAAACGGTTTCGCGGAACTGGTTGGGCAGCTCGATGCCGATGACATTGCGGCCCGGAAATGACGGCGATGCGCGCCGCCACCGCGCTCATCGAGCGCGCCACGTCGTCGGACAGCGAAATCACGCGGCGAGGATTTGACGCCCGCCGCCGGCTCGAATTCATACAGCGTCACCACCGGGCCGGGGCGCACCGCGCTGATGCGGCCCTTGACGCCGAAATCCGCCAGCACCGCTTCCAGCATGCGGGCATTTTCTTCCAGCGCCTCGTCGGACAGGGTGTGGCGTGTCCTTGACCGGCGGCGGCTCGGCCAGAAGATCCAGCGACGGCAGCTGATATTCGCCGTCGGCCAGATTCAGCGCCGGCTGCTTGTCGGCGCGCCTGGGCTGCGGCCGTGCGCGCATCGTCGCGCTTGACCCGGCTTTCGTGGCGCTCCGCCAGCCGCGTGGCTGCGATGGAGTCGGCCCTGCCGAGCCGGCTCGTCGTCCAGATGATAGGCGCCTTCGTCGCTCTTCCTCATATTCGTGGTCGTCGTCGTCCTCGTCGTCGCATGCGCCGATCGGCATGCGGCGAAGTTCGGCACTTCTGATCAGGCCGGCCAGCCAGACAGCGCCGGCAGGGATGCTCATGATCCCGCGCAGGATCGGGCATGAAGCGCAGGCCCGTGGCCAGGAAGGCCAGCGGCAGGCCCACCAGCAAAAGCACCAGCGGCAGCGCCCAGGCCAAGGCCGGGGCGTGCCACACCTGCGCGCATGGGCGCGAAAGCCCGCCGGCTGCGATGCCGATCAGGCCGCCGGCGCCGGCCGGCAGGCGCGTCGGCGACGGGCAACAGGCCCAAGCCCGGCCGCGACCGTCACGGTGCCCAGCGGCCAGGCCACCAGCCGCCACATGGCATATTTGAGCGACTTGCCGCGAAAGCGCGCGCGCGCCCCATACCAACAGGCGGCGCGAGGAACGCCAGCGCGGCGAAGCCGAAGGTCTGGAGCAGGAGATCGGCGGCGACCGCGCCCAGCGGGCCCAGCCAGATTGGCGACGTCGCGCCGATTGGCGTTGTTGAGGCTGGCATCGTCGGCGGAATAGCTCGACCAGCGCCAGCAGCGCCGCCAAGGCCGCCAGCGAACAGCGACAGCCCCGCGCCGCGCATGGCCAGCGATGCGCGACAGCCGGGCCAGCGCGCGGCTTGGCATCGGCCAGCGCATCGCTCATCGCCCCGCCGCGTGCCCGGGGGTGATAGACGCCGCCGATCATTCGCTGCTGCCATTCGACTCGCTCATGCGGCACTCGCCCGACTCGCAGAGATTTCGCCCAGTCCTTTCGAGTGCGGCCATAATGGTTGATAAGTCGTTAACAAGGGCCACCCGGACATAGGAAAAGCCAGGGTTTGACTGGGTTTTTCCGGGCTCGGAATTTCCCGGCCCATATAGGCGCCGGGCAGCACCCGGACCCCCTGCTTCGCGCCACAGCCTTGCAGCGCGAATTCCTCGCCATCGCCGACATCGAGCCAGAGGAAAAAGCCGCCCTCGGGCCGCGCGCATCCGGTTGCCCAGGATGCGCTCGGCCGCCGCCATCTTCTCGTGATAGGCGGCGCGGTTGGCGGTCGACATGGTCCTCGTCGCGCCAGGCGGCGGCCGAGGCCGCCAGGAACGGCGTGGGCACTTGGGGCCGGCGACATTGCGGAAGGCGCGGAATTTCTCGATCAGCTTCGGCATCGCCCGCCACCATGCCGGAGCGCAGGCCCGGCAGGCCCGAGCGCTTGGACAGGGAATGGAAGGTGAGCAGCCGCGTCGAAGCCGCCGCTCTGCGCTAGCCGCGCCGTCAGCGCGCTGACCGGCGGCTTGCTCGAAATAGATGTCGGCATAACATTCATCCGCCAGCACGATGAAATCATGGCGTTCGGCCAGCGCGAACAGCGTTTCGCCAATAGGCCTCGCTCGGCGCACCGCGCCTTCGGGATTGGAGGGCGAGCAGATATAGACCGCGGCCATGCCGCTCCAGCAGTCGCTTCGGCAGGCCGGCGAAATCGGGCAGAAAGCCGGTCTCGCTTCGTCGCCGGCACGAAGAGCGGCTCGGCGCCCGCCGCCAAGCGCCGCCGCCGCATAGCATTGATAGAAGGGATTGGGCATCGCCACGATCGGCCGTGCCGCCGGCCTTGGTCTCCGGCATCAGCGGAAACAGCGCCGAGAACAGGCCTTCGCGCGTGCCGTTCAGCGGCAGCAGATTTTTGTCGGGATCGATCGCGCCGTTCAGCGCGAAGCGGCGTGTTCAGCCAGCCGCGCGGCGGCCTTGCGCCAGTCCTCGGTGCCGGTGATGGCGGGATAATTGCCGAAGCTGGCCGCGCTGTCGCGCGATGGCCTCGGTCGACGAAAGTCGGGCACTGCGCCGTGCGGATCGCCGATCGCCAGGCTGATGGGCGCGCTTGCCGGGCTTCGATCGCCCAGAAGCGTCGCCAGGCGCGCGAAAGGCCCGGGCGGCAGGGCGGCAAGACGGCCGGCAAGGCGAGCGAAGCGAGACCATCTCCGCGCGAAGCACGGGAGGCTCAAATCCCACGCGGCATATCTCAGGGCGGCGACCGCTGCAAGGAAGCGACAGCGCTTTGCCCGTGACGCCGCGAAGCGCCTCCGTCGCCTTGCTCGCGGCGTTCGCCGCTTCGCAGCACTGGACGCAAAGTCGCGGCGGCGGATGGCCGGGTCAAGCCCGGCCAAGAAGTGCTGGGATGCGGCCTCGAGGAGCGCCCCAGTTCACTTCAGGGAGGAACAGGTCAGTCGTGTACCGTTTCGCCATGGAGGTTGATGTCGAGACCTTCGACTTCGACTTCCGGCGAGACGCGCAGGCCGATGACCATGTCGATCACCTTCAGGATGATGAAGGTGCCGATGCCGCAATACACGAACACCGCGGCCACATCGTAGAACTGGATCAGCATCTGATGGCCATTGCCGTCGATCAGCCAGCCCCATTCGCCGGCCGCGTTGATCGCATTCGAGGCGAACACGCCGGTCATCATGGCGCCCAGCGCGCCGCCCACGCCATGCACGCCCCAGGCAGTCGAGCGCGTCGTCATAGCCGATGGCCTTCTTCACCCAGACCGCCGAGAAGTAGCAGACCACGCCCGCGGCAATGCCGATGATGAGCGCGCCCACCGGATCGACGAAGCCCGAAGCCGGGGTGATCGCCACGAGGCCGGCGACCGCGCCCGAGATCATGCCGAGCACGGAAGGCTTCTTGGCGATGATCCATTCGGCGAACATCCAGCCCAGCGCCGCGGCAGCGGTCGCGATCTGGGTCGCCGCCGCGGCCATGCCGGCATTGTAGCCGGCGGTGACGGCCGAACCGGCGTTGAAGCCGAACCAGCCGACCCACAGCAGCGAGGCGCCGATGACGCTGCAGCACCAGGTTGTGCGGCGCCATGTTCTCGGTGCCCAGGCCGATGCGCTTGCCGAGCACCAGGCAGGTGACGAGACCCGCGGTTCCGGCGTTCAGATGCACGACGGTGCCGCCGGCATAGTCGAGCGCGCCCAGCGTGCCCAGCCAGCCGCCGCCCCACACCCAATGGGCGATCGGGCAATAGACGAACAGCAGCCACAGCGCCATGAACCACATGAAGGCCGAGAACTTCATGCGGTCGGCCAGCGCGCCGGCGATCAGCGCCGGCGTGATGATCGCGAAGGTCATCTGGAAGAACATGTAGACCGATTCCGGAATCGTGCCGCGCCAGCGGCTCGACATCGCGTTCAAGCCCATCGGCTCCAGGAACAGATAGTTGAAGCCGCCGATGAACTTGTTGGTCGCGGCATTCGGGATTGGTCGGTGAAGGCGATCGAATAGCCGATGATCATCCACAACACGGTGATGATGCAGGTGGCGCCGAAGCTTTGCGCCAGCGTCGCCAGCACGTTCTTCTTGCGCACCATGCCGCCATAGAACAGCGCCAGGCCCGGAATGGTCATCATCAGCACCAGCGCGCTGGAGGTGATCATCCAGGCGGTGTCGCCCGAATTCAGCGGATCCTGTGGTGCGCCGCGGCATAGGCGCCGCCGGCCGTCATGCGCCAAGCGCGCCAAGGCCGGCGCCAGCGCCGCAAGCCCTGCTTTCTTCAATGTTGTCAATTCTCATGTTTCAAGCTCCCCTTGATTGACATCTCGTTGAGCCGCTTGACGGCCTTAGAGCGCGTCACCGTCGGTTTCGCCGGTGCGGATGCGCACGACCTGTTCGAGCGGCGTGACGAAAATCTTTCCGTCGCCGATCTGGCCGGTCTTGGCCTTGGAGGTGATGGCGTCGATCACCGCGTCGACCATCTCGCTCTTCACCGCGACTTCGATTTTGAGCTTGGGCAGGAAACTCACGGCGTATTCCGCGCCGCGATAGATTTCCGTATGCCCCTTTTGCCGCCCGTAGCCTTTGACCTCCGTCACCGTCATGCCCTGCACGCCGAGCGCGGAAAGCGCTTCGCGCACCTCGTCGAGCTTGAAGGGTTTGATGATCGCCGTGATAAGCTTCATCTGCCGTCCTTCCGTGTTGTTGCCAGGCCGCCGCGATCGAAGGGCCGGCCGGCTTTAACGAATTATCAAGAAGCGTGCCAACTTCCGGACAAATGACTAAGACTTTGAGATATGAAATGGTTTTTGGCGGAAAACTGCGCAGTGGTGACTCAAAAACAGGCAGACCGATTTGCCTCAAACTATGTGCAAAATGCGCGATTTGCTATTTTTTGATCGCGCGATACGAGGCAGATCGGCTTTGCAAGCACGCAGATGATCGTGATCATCAGCGGCGGCGGCATGGTCGGGCCTGCCACTGGCCTGGCCCTGGCCCAGGGCGGCCTGAAGACGGTCGGTTGCCGACGCCGTGCCGCCGCTCGCGCGTGCTGGACCCCAAATTCGACGGCCGGGTCTCGCGCGCTGGCCTATGCCAGCGTGCGGATGCTGACGGCGCTGGGCGTGTGGGAAGGATCTGGAGCCCCACGCCCAGCCGATCCACGAAATCCTGGTCACCGACGGCGCGGCGGGACAGCCGGCCTCGCCCTTCTCGCTGCATTTCGATCGCCGGCGAGATCGGCGCAGACGCGCTGGGCCATATCGCCGAGAACCGCCATATCCGCGCCGCGCTTTACGACGCCGTGCCGCGGCGCCCAATCTGACGCTGATCGCGCCCGCATCGCGTCGAATCGCTGGCGGCGGACGCCGGCGCGCCATCGCGTCACGCTGGCCGATGGCGAGAGATCGCGCGCGGCGCTGGCGGTCGCCGCCGACGGGCGCGAGTTCGCGCCTGCGCGACGCAGATGGGCATCGGCGTGATCGGCTGGTCCTATCCGCAAACCGGCATCGTCGCCACGGTGGCGCATGAAAGCCCGCACAACGGCGTGGCCTACGAACATTTCCTGCCGTCGGGGCCGTTCGCGATCCTGCCCATGACGGGAAATCGTTCCTCGCTGGTCTGGACGGAAGCCAAGACCAAGGCGCCCGCGATGCTGGCGCTGGACGAGGCGGACTTCAATGCCGAAATGGCGCGCCGCTTCGGCTCGCATCTGGGCAGAGACGCGCGCGGCCGGCCCGCGCTGGTCCTATCCGCTGAGCTTCCATCTGGCGCGCGATTACGTGCGGCCGCGCTTTGCGCTGGCCGGCGATTGCGCCCATGGCATCCATCCTATTGCCGGGCAGGGCCTCAATCTCGGGCTGAAGGATGCGGCGGCGCTGGCCGAAGTCGCTGCTGGATGCCGCGCGGCTGGGCCTCGATATCGGCGCGCTGGATATGCTGAAGCGTTACGAGCGCTGGCGGCGGTTTCGATTCCTTCACGCTGGCGGCCTCGACCGATGCGCTGAATCGCCTGTTCTCCAACGACATCGCGCCGCTGCGCCATATCGCGCGATCTGGGCATGGGCATCGTCGATGCCATTGGCCCCGCGCGCCGCTTCTTCATGCGCCACGCCGGCGGCGACATCGGCAAACTGCCGCGCCTGATGAAGGGCGAAGCGGCTAAGCTTCAATGTCATCCCCGGCGAGCGATGCGCAGTCACGCGCGAGGGAAGGGGACCGAGCTGCGGCAGCGAATGCCGATCTCACCACCTGGGTTCCCTTCCCTCGTGCCACTGATCGCGGCACTCGCCGGGAATGACAGTTCAGTGAATTGTTCGTTTCCATCGCTGGCTGGCGCGTTCGCGGGCCGACAGTCCGAACGCGTGCTCGCCGCGCCGGCCAGGGCGGCCGGCAGTTCCTCATAAAAGCGCCGCGCCACCACGCCGATGCGCGCGGCGCGCATTTCCTCGGCCTCGTCGCGGGTGGCATAAACTTCCGCCTCGAACAGATACTGCATCACGTCGCCGACCCTGATCTCCTGGATTTCCTCGACCTGTTCCTCGGCCACTTCCAGCGCATGGCGGAAATGGGCGGTTGCGGTCGGCTTTGTCGCGTTCCTCGCGCGCGATGCGCGCCACATTGCGGGCATCGAACCGCTTCAGCCAGGGCAGGCCAAAGCGGTAGAAGACGATGCAAGCCAGCACAAAGGCGCAGGTCCAGATACACATCCGTCATCGCACCAATCCGTGTATGCCGTGACCGCGCTTGAGATAATCCTCGCTCTGCATTTCGGCAAGGCGCGAGGCGGTGCGGCGGAAGGCGTCCGCGCCGTCGCCTTCGGGATAAAGCGCGTCCGGCGGCGCCGCCGCCGAGCAGATCAGCTTCACGCCTTCATCGTAGAGCGTGTCGATCAGAAGCACGAAGCGCCGCGCCTCATTGCGGTTTTCCGGCGACAGCAACGGGATATGGTCAAGCAGGATCGCGTGGAAATTCCTGCGCGACGGCCAGATAATCGGCCGCCGCCAGCGGTTGCGCGCACAGATCCCGGAAATCAAACCGCGCCACCCTGCGCGCCGCCTGCGGCACCGCGCAGCTGCGCGGCCCAGCACGGGCAGGGTCATGGGTTTGCCGTGGTCGCAATCGGTCAGCCGCCGCCAGGCCGCATCCATCGCGGCGTCGGCCTCCGGCGACAGCGGCGTGAGATAGACCTTGATGCCGGCGATGCGCTGCAGCCGGTAATCGGTGGGGCCGTTCAGCTCCACCACATCGAGCCGCTCCTTGATCTCGGCGATGAAGGGCAGGAACAGCTGGCGGTTGAGGCCGCCCTCATAAAGCCGGTCCGGGCGCGTATTGGAGGTGGCGACAATGATGACGCCCTCGCGGAACAGATGCTCGAACAGCCGGCCCAGGATCATGGCGTCGGCGACATCGGTGACCTGGAATTCGTCGAAGCACAACAGCCGCGCCTCGCTCCGCGAGCGCTTGCGCCACCACCGGAATGGGATCGCTGGACCCGCGCGCTGGCGTTCGGCATGAATGCGGGCATGCACGTCCACCATGAAGCGGTTGAAATGGGCGCGGCGTTTTTTGGCGACCGGCGCGGCGGCGAAAAACAATCCATCAGCATGGATTTGCCGCGCCCGACATCGCCCCAGATATAAAGCCCCTCGGGTGGCGGACCGCGTGCCGTCCAAAAGACCAGAAGTTTTGCGGAACAGGGAAAAGGCGCGTTTTTGCTTCGAGCGCTTCGGCCAGCTCGCTCAACTTGCGCGCGGCATTGGCCTGTGCCGCATCGGCTCTGCAGTTCGCCTTTGGCCAGGGCGTCGTCATAAGGCCGCATGGCTCACAGGCCCGCGCGCGCCAGCGATGCGGGCGGCGATGTCGGCGTCCAGCGCTTCCAGCATGCGCCGGTCCAGCGTGATCACGCCCTTGCCGGGCTTGGCGGCGAAAGGCCGCCAGAACGCGCCGGGCATAGCGCGATTTCGTCCGCGCGTGGGCGAGAAGATCCGTTGGCGGTTGCGATCTGGAGGGGATGGATGACGCTCTTGCCGTCAAAGCCGAAATCGCGCGCCATGGTGCAGGCTGCGCGCGAAATCCTCCGCCGCGTCAAGATCGTTGTGCACGCCGTCCAGCACCGCGATGCCCGCGGCCCGCGCCGCCAGGACGCACTGAGCGACATGGCGGCCTGAAGATTGGCGCGGTCAGCGCGGTGCCGGCCCTCCATCGCATGAAGCAAGTCGTTGCTGCCCAGCAACAGGCATTCCACCCCGGCGTCGGCGATGGCGAGCGCATGGAACAGGGCGCGCGGGGTTTCGATCATCGCCCAGAGCGGCGTGTCCACTTGTCGCTGCGCCGTGCCGCCGCTATTTCGTCCGGGCATCCGCGAGCTTGGGCAGCAGGATGGCACGGGCCACCGATGCGCCGCCGCGTCCAGGTCGTCTACATGCCAGGGCGTGCCGGCGCGCGTTGACCGGATCACCGTCTCGCGTGGCGCAAAGCCCGGCACGGCATCCACGGCGCCGGGCGCGGGCGTCTTCTTTTTCCTCCGGCGCAACCGCGTCTTCCAGGTCCAGGATGATGACGTCAGCAGCAAGGCTGCGCGCCTTCTCCAGCGCGCGCGCATTAGCCGCCGGAACGAACAGCGCGGAGCGCCGGGCGTTTATACGCCTTCGACAAGGAGGAATTCGCCCTCGCTCAAGTCTGGCGGATCTTGCGGGCGGCGGTGTATTCCGGCGAATTGTAGCAGGCCAGCGCGTCTTCCATCGAGGCGAATTCGATCACGACATTGCGGCGCGCGCGCCGTGCCTTCCAGCACTTCGGTCTTGCCGCCGCGCGCCAGGAATTTGGCGTTATAGCGTTCGAAGGCGGGCGTCGCGGTTTCGACATATTTCTTGTAGGTCTCCGGATCGATGCACATCGACCCGCGCGATCCAATAGGCTTTCGGCATTATGCAGCCCTCAAGCAGTTTGCGGTTGATCAGGCATTCGGCGATCTGCACGGCGTTCAGCGCCGCGCCCTTGCGCAGATTGTCGGCGACGATCCACAGCGACAGGCCGTTCTCGACCGTCGGGTCCTTGCGGATGCGGCTGACATAGGTGGCGTCTTCGCCGGCGCATTCGATCGGCGTGACGTAGCCGCCGTCCTCGCGCTTGTCGACCACCAGCACGCCGGGCGCCGCGCGCAGGATGCCGCGCGCGCCTTCTCCGCCGTGATCGGCTTTTCGAATTCGATGTTCACCGCTTCGCAATGGCCGATGAACACCGGCACGCGCACGCAGGTCGCGGTGACCTGGATGTCGGGATCGAGAATCTTCTGCGTCTCGACCATCATCTTCCATTCTTCCTTGGTGAAGCCGGAATCGAGGAAGACGTCGATATGGGGAATGACGTTGAAGGCGATCTGCTTGGTGAACTTCTCCATCTCGATCGGATCGGCGACGAACACCGCGCGCGTCTGGCGGAACAGTTCGTCCATCGCGTCCTTGCCCGCGCCGGACACCGATTGATAGGTCGAAACCACCACGCGCTTGATCGTGGCCAGGTCGTGCAGCGGCTTCAGCGCCACCACCAGCTGGGCGGTCGAGCAATTGGGATTGGCGATGATGCCTTTCTTGATGCCGTTCGAGCGCGTCGGCATTGACTTCCGGCACCACCAGCGGCACGTCGCGGTCCATGCGCCAGGCGCTGGAATTGTCGATCACGATGGCGCCCTGCGCGGCGATCTTCGGCGCCCATTCCTTGGCGATCGCGCCGCCCGCGCGACATCAGGCACGATGTCGGTGCCCTTGAAGTCGTAATAGTCGAGCGCCTTGACCTTCAGGATGCCGTCGCCGAACGAGACTTCGGTGCCCGATCGAACGGGTCGAGGCCAGCGCCACCACTTCGCTGGCGGGAAACTGGCGCTCGGCCAGCACGTTCAGCATCTCGCGGCCGACATTGCCGGTCGCGCCGACCACGGCGACTTTGTAGGCCATGTGCCAATATCCCGCTTCACGGTGCGCCGCGCGCGGCAGCGCCATCACCAGAGCCGGGCGGACAGATACTAGAATGAAGGGCGAAAGGCGCTAGCCGGATGCCACTGCAGCTTCAACATGGCGCCGCCGCCGTCCACGCCGCCCTTGAAGCTGGGCAGACAGGCGGTATCGCTGGGTCTGGTGTCAAAAGCGTCCCATATGGCCGTCATGGACCCCCAGGCGTCTGGGCGACTTCATCGGCATAATTCATGGCATAGGGCGGGCTCTGGCCGTCGGCATAGCGCAGGTCCAGCTGGTGTTGGGTGGGAGAGGCCGGCGTTGGTGTCGGGTAGCCGGCAATGCCGAGGCCGAAACGGTCCCGCCACAAGGCCAGGCAGGCGCAAGCAGAGGATTCGCCAGCATGGCGCATCTCGAGCAGGAAACGCGGCGATGCCTGCAATTGTTGCAAAACGTTTCCTTTGCCACTTGGAAAGTTCGCATGTTTCCCAAAGGCTTGGCGGGCCAGGCGCGAGTCGGTTTAAGTTCGGGCGTCTGGGCGGCCTAAGTCGAAGAGGATTTCATGAATTGGATGAAGCTGGGCGCCTGCCGGCCGCCCTCATGCCTGGCCGGCGCATCTTGCCGAGGCGCGAGTATCATCGGCCTGCGCCACCGGCCGGAAGTCTCCGCCATCCAGGTATCGGCGGTGCAGCAGGAACTGACCGATGCGGCGCTGGCCTGCGGCCAGAAGCGATGTCCGACATGTTCAACCGCTTCCAGACGTCGTTCAGAAGGAGCTGCGCCGGTCCGATGCGACGCTCTGTCCATGTTCAAGCGCATGAACGGCGCCCGCGCCGGCAACGCCGCCTATGACGCCTACAAGACCCGCGCCATCGCCCATGCCGAGCAGCGCCGCACCAAGCCGGGCGCGGCAGGAGAATTTCTGCAGACCGCCGATATGGTGTTCGCGGCGGCGCTGGCGCCCGACAAGCCGGTGCTGGAGGATTTCGTTTCCGGCGTTCCGGTGGAGGAAGCCAATCCGGTGGACAGCTGCGAGATCAAGGTGGCGGTCGCGCTGCAAGGCGTCGCAGGCGGGGCCAGACGTGACGCCCACCGCGCGTCCGGCTTTGCCCGGCGATCCGCCATAGCGCCGATCTTTCCGATCCTGAGTTCGTCGCGCGTGCTCACGCGCAACCGCGGCCGTGTCCGCGCGACACTGCGGCTCAGCCGCCAAATCCCTCCGCGTAGATCGCCGCTTTAGACGCCAGCTGACGCCGCCTGTTTTGTACGTCGACCGGGCGCACAAAAGAAAAGGGCCGGACGCAAGACCGGCCCTTTCTCATTCAGTTTGGGCTGTATCAGCCGCCCAGGTCGATGACCGCGCGGCGGTTCTTGGGCTCGCGCACGCCCGGACCGGTCGGCACCAGCGGGTCGTGGAAGCTCTTGCCCTCGATGGCGATCGAGTCCGCACCCAGACCCTGACGGACCATTTCGTCCTTCACGGATTGCGCGCGGCGGATCGAGAGCGCCTGGTTGTAGCGATCCGAGCCGACCGTGTCGGTGTGGCCGGTGACCATGATCCGGACCGAGCCCAGGGTCTTGGCCGCGGCAACAGCCTCGGTGACCGTGCTCTGCGCTTCCGCGGTCAGGTTCGACTTATCGAAGTCGAAGAAGACGATGTACGTCTTCGCCGGCGGCGGCGGGGGAGGCGGCGGCGGAGGCGGAGGCGGCGGCGGAGGAGGCGGCGGCGGAGGCGGCGGCGGCGGCGGGGGCGGCGGCGGCGGAGGCGTCAGGAACCAACGCAGGCCGAACATCGCCACATTCTCGGAAACCGCACCGACATGGATCGGAGTGTAGTTGGTGTAGGACGAGCTAAAGTTCGAATCGAGCTCGTTCTCGCGATAGCGATATTCGCCGAACAGATCGACATCCGGGGCGATGGAGACCGCCAAACCGGCGATCAACTGCCACTGGAAGCTGCTCTGGCCACCGCGCACGATGTCGAAGTTCGTGCCGGTCGTGCGCAGCGCGCCACGGAAGCCGCCGATGCCGAGACCGCCGCCGAGCGAGAGCTTCCAGGTGTCGCCCAGCGGAATGTCGTACGCCAGGTTGACCATGTCGGAGGTGATCTGGTCCCCGCCGGCAGAGCTGGCAGAGAAGCCGGTAGCCCCGGCTGAGATGCTGTGCTGGGTGAAGGCGACCTCGTTTTCCAGACGCCAGCCGGTGTCAGCCCAGGCATAGCCGATAGAAACTTCACCGATCCCGCTGCCGCTGGAGCCGACCTTGCCAGTAGCGGCCGGAACAGGA
Organism: uncultured Acidobacteriaceae bacterium; assembly: GCA_963820245.1. Lineage (GTDB taxonomy): Bacteria > Acidobacteriota > Terriglobia > Terriglobales > Acidobacteriaceae > Telmatobacter. The sequence continues at coordinate 25,123 of CAWFZC010000021.1, forward strand.
ACCGAGGTACCGCGGATACCGCTCTGTTCGTCAAAACCGCCACCCAAGCCCAGATACCAGCCGTCGCCAGCCATGGCCGGCGTGCTGAGAGCCGCGGCGGCAACAGTCGCCATGGCGAGCAAACGAAGCTTCATTTTTCTACCCTCGCTGAAAATGCCGATGGCAGGGGAGCCCCGCCAATCTCCTCAAGATCCAATGTAGCGCTTATAACGATGATCCCCCCAAATGTCTCCATGGCAAATGCTGCTTTGCGGGAGATAAGCGCCCTCTTTCCAAGGTTTTACCTCCGCCCTGTGACACCGAAACAACAGCAAGGAAAAGATGCCGTCCGCAATTACGTTCCGCGATTTGCCAGGTTTTTTCCCACTTTCCGGGCGAGGTTTTGGGGGAAGTGGTAGGCTGGAGGCGGGCCGCTGGTTTTTTTTAACAATATCAGAACGTTAATAGAATTCCGGATGCGTGAAATGAGCGAGCATGTCTGAGACCGCGCTCGACCAGCTGCTGGCACTGCTCGACCTGGACAAGATCGAGGAAAACATCTTTCGGGGGCTGTCGCCGCCCGAACGCGCGCAGCGCGTGTTCGGCGGACAGGTATTGGCCCAGGCGCTGGTGGCGGCCATGCGCACGGTGCCCGACGAACGCAGCTGTCACTCGTTTCACGCCTATTTCCTGAGGCCCGGCGACCCCAAGGTGCCCATCCTTTACGAGGTCGACTGCTCACGTGACGGCACAAGCTTTTCGGTACGTCGCGTGGTGGCGATCCAGCATGGTGCGCAGATCTTCGTACTCGCGGCTTCGTTCCAGAAGACGGAAAAGGGTTTTGAACACCAGGCCCAGATGCCGGTGGTGCCGGACCCGGAAAGCCTGGAAGACGACCAGCAGGTTCTGTTGCGCGATTCGCGGCTTGCGCCGGCCATGCGCGAATGGGTGGCGCGCGAGCGCCCCTTCGAGACGCGCGCCGTTCTGGGACGCGGCCCCTTTGACGCTGCCGGCGACCGTCCGGCGCGGGCGGCGATCGATCACATCTGGCTCAGGGCACGCGGGAAACTGCCGGACGACCCGAATTTGCATCGGGTTCTGCTCGCCTTCGTCTCCGACATGTCGCTGCTGGACACGGCCCTGTTGCCGCATGGCAAGAGCATATTCTCTCATGTGCAGGTCGCGAGCCTGGATCACGCCATGTGGTTTCACCGGCCTTTCCGCGCCGACGACTGGCTGCTCTATGTGCAGGATTCGCCCTCCGCGTCGGGCGCGCGGGGGTTCAATCGCGGCGCGATCTATACCAGACGAGGGTATCCTGGTCGCCTCCGTCACGCAGGAAGGACTGATCCGCCCGCGCTAGACGGGGCAGCCGCCCGTTGGCGCTGGAATCTGGGCGACGCGCCGCGGCTTCGTGTACCAGATATTGGTCATGTTGATCGGGCCGGTGATCACCTGGGTGGTCGGCGAGACATAATTGTAGGCGACCTCGGCCAAGATGATGCTGCCATTGGCCGGCATGATCGCCTGGGGCAATGTGACGGTACTGCCGACGCTGCGGCTGACGGGATTGAGGCTGCCGGAGCCGCTCTGCGTGCAGGTCCAGGCTATCGTGCCGGAGGTGGCGCTCCCCGTGGCCGAGTTATAGACGATGCTGGTGATGCGGATCGTGGGCGCCTGGGCGATCGGCATGGCGGAACTATAATAGGGATAAAGCACGGTGCCGGCGGCGCTGTAGACATTGCTGATGATCGCTGGTCTGGGTCGTGCTTTCCTGCGCGATCAGGTCGGCGGCGGTGGACGCCATGATCGAGACGTCGGCACGGCACAAAAGCGCAAGCGAAAGTTCCACCACGCCGAAGAACATGGTGATCATCACCGGCAGCAGCAGTGCGAATTCCACTGCGGCGAGACCCCTTTCTGGGCTTTGCGGAATTGGCGCCAGCTCTTCATCAGCAACCCGGCGTGTTGTTGCTGTAGGGTTCATTGCGGAATGCCGCCGCGGTAGACAGCAAATGAGTATTGCCCGCCATATTGGACAGGAAGAAATCAAGCATCGGCGTGAATACCGGCCATTTGTAGAAGGCGCGTACCAGCACGACTTCGCAGGCATTGCCGAGGTTGAAATTGGTGAGGTTGGGCAGGTTGTTGTTGACATCCAGCGGCGATGAATTGGCGGCGCCGCTGAAGCCCGCGGAATAGGCGTTGACGTCGAATTGCAGGCTCGAGCCGCTGCAATCCTGGAGCAGGATGCCGACACTTCATTGCAGATCTGGGTGCGGAACTGCTGCTGGGTTATCGCCACGCAGTTGTTGTTGAGTCCGGTGGAAAAGCAGTTCGTCTGTCCGGTACGCACCATCCGCGCCACGTCATTCACCGCGTTCTGCAGCGACGATTGTGCGAAGAAGATGACTCCGACCTCAACCGTTGCCATCAGAAGAAGAAAGAACACCGGCGCGATCATGGCGAATTCCACCGCGGCCGATCCCTTGGTGGAATCGGCGCGCAGACGCCGGCCAAGCCGTTTGCTCCACGAAAGGAAAGTCACGGCACAGTTGAGCCTTTCTGTCCGCCGTCTTTTAGACCGGGGAACTGCCGAAACGAAGGCAAACCGGTTTTCTTGCTCAACGGCCGGTTAAGGCCGCGGCCTTCATTTCAAGCGGAATGCGTCGAATTTTAATCGTTTGTTCAACAGTTCTAACAGAGTGACCTTTTCTGTTAGGGGTTGCGTTACCAGGTTGGAAGAAAGCAACTGCTTCTTCATTCTTTCCGTCTGAAAATGGCAGCCGAAATGATGGGGCTGACCATGAGCACCATGTTGACGAGGCTCGCTGCCAAGGCGCGCGCTTTCCTCCGGGCGAAACGCGGCAACGTCGCAATGATCTTCGGACTTGCGGTGATACCGCTCGCCATCGCGGCGGGCGCCGGCCTTGATTATGCCCGCGCCATGCTGGTGCGGCAGCAAATGGGCGAGGCGCTTGACGCCGCGGCGCTTGCGATCGGCTCCACTTCCGGTGTGACCCAGTCAACTGCCCAAACCATGGCGCAGCAATATTTCAACGCCAATTATCAGGTCGATCAGTCGTCGTTTGGCACGCCTTCGACGCCGACGGTCACCTATAACAGCAATGGCTCGGTTGATCATCTCGGTGACCGACAGCATGCCCACGGTGCTGATGAAACTCGCGGGCATCGACACCATGGCCGTCAATGCCACTTCGACCGTGGTGTGGGGCCAGAGCAAATTGTGGGTGGCGCTGGTGCTCGACAATTCCGGCTCCATGAGCCAGGGCGATTCCGGCGGCTCCAAGATGACGGCGCTGAAGAACGCCTCCAACCAGCTTTTGACGATCCTGCAGAATGCCGCGGCCAATGCCGGCGACGTGCAGGTGTCGATCGTGCCCTTCGTCAAGGTCGTCAATGTCGGCACCGCCAATGTCAATGCCAGCTGGATTGACTGGTCCGGACTGGAGCAAGCCGCCGGTCATCAACCAGAGCCAACGATACCCATCAGGCCGATACCGACACCGAGCTCAACGGCTGGCCGCTCCAGTCCTTCGGCCCGGGCGATTCCTGTCCCTACACCACCGCCGCCAATGACTATCTCTGCAATTCCAATTCCACCAACAACAGCAGCTGCAGCGGCGACAGCTCCTCCGGCTGCATCGGCCACCATCGCCGTCAAGCGGCGCTACCAAGGGCTATATCTGCCCCGGCATGCATGGCTGCGAGCACGTCGGACGGCCTGGGCTATCATTTCTACAATGGCTGCTGGACGGGCACGACCTGGAACAGCACCTATTCCCAGCAGACCGGCAGCAGCGCCACCTGCAACGGCCATTCAGCTTCCAATTGCACCTGTACGGGATCCGGCAGCAGCAAGGTCTGCAAGGCCAAGAACTATCCCCATACCTGGGTCGCCAACAGCACCAGCACCTGGGACGGCTGCATCATGGACCGGGAATGGGCTTCGGCAGCCGGCACCGACTATGACGAGACCAACACCACGCCCGCCAGCGGCTATACGCATGTTCCCGGCGGAGAACAATGAATATTGCGCCGTCGCGACCGTGACGCCGCTTGGCTACAACTGGACCAACCTCACCAACCAGATCAACGCCATGTCGCCTTATGGCGCGACCAACCAGGCGATCGGTTTCGAGCATGGCTGGCAGACCCTGACACCCGGCTCGCCCTATGGCGCGCCCGCTGTTCCCTGCCAACACCGCCCGCTACATCATCATCCTGTCGCGACGGCCTCAACACCCAGGACCGCTGGTAGGGCAACGGCTCGACCGAAAGCAGCACGCCAGGACGGCAATATCGATCACGCGCATGAATACAGTCTGCAGCGCCGCCAAGGCCGAGTGGCATCATCATCTACACCATCATGTCGATATCCCGGCGGGCTGACGGCAATCCCCTCGGCGCCGCTGCAGAATTGCGCCACCGATAGCTCCAAATATTTCGCGCTGACTCACCACCAGCGCGATCGTCACCACCTTCAACCAGATCGCGCAGCAGATCACCGATGTGCGCGTGGTCCATTAGGGGTTTGCGGTGAAGCTTGCTCTCGATGTCCTGATCCAGATACTGGTCACACTTTGGCATGTGGCGCCCTGGCTGGCGGGTTGCGGCCTGGTGTTCGCGCTGCTGTCGAAGATTTCGCCCTGCAACCGGGGCCGGCCCTGGTGGGAGAAGAAGGGGCTTGGCACCGACCTCGCCTACTGGATTTTTGTGCCCATTTTCACGCGCTATCTGCGCATCTGGGTGACGGTCTCGCTCACCATCTGGCTTTTTCATATCAATGACGGCCAGAAAATCGCCGACTTCTATGCACACGGCCACGGGCCCGTGTCGGCACTGCCGCTGTGGTTCCAGGCTGTTCTCTATCTGGTCGGCACCGATTTCATGCTCTACTGGAGCCACCGCGCCTTTCATCAGGGGGCGCTGTGGAAATATCACGCCATACATCACGCGCCGCAGGATCTGGACTGGATCAGCGCAGCACGGTTTCACCCGCTCAACCTGGTATTCGGCGTTGCGGCCGCAGACATCGCGGCTCTGCTGTGTGGCATCTCGCCAGAAATTTTCGTGGTCATGGGCCCCGTCAAACACGCTTCTGTCGTGCCTGGTCCATGCGAATCTCAACTGGACGTTCGGCCCCTTGCGCTATGTGATCGCCAGCCCAGTCTTCCATCGCTGGCACCATGACGAAAAGACTTACGACCGCAATTTCGCCGGCACGCTGTCACTGTGGGACTGGATGTTCGGCACCTATCACATGCCGGCAAGGCGCGCTGCCCCAGAGCTATGGCACTGACGACAAGCACATACCCGAAGGGCTTTGGGCGCAGATCGTCTATCCGCTGAGCAGGCCGGACGCGCCACGGATATCGGCGCGGCCGGCATGGCCGAACCGACGGCCTAGATCGGGCGCGCTTCAAATTTCGTCCTTTAGGGATCAGTTGACCGGCTTCGCGTCGGCGGCCGCCATGCTACGCGCGGCGGTCTGATGCGTGGTGACCTGGCTGTTTTCGGTGTCATAGCTCTTCTGGTCGTCGCCCGGCATCGGGCTCGGCTCACAGCGGCCGCCGGCGCAGGTCAGCGTGATGCGCTGGGCGCCGCGGTTGAGCATGACGGTGCCGCCGCCTTGGCCGCCGGTGACGGAGACATTGGTGTTGAACACCTCGTATTTTCGCGGTCCAGCGCCACGATATTGGTGCGGCCATAGCCCTTGCCCTGCACGAAGGCGTGGCGGGCATCGATCATGGTCACGTCGGCGATTGCGGGATTGCCGACATAGACAGTGGCGATCGGATTTTTGAACGTCAGAGTATGGACTTCGTCCAGCGCCAGCGCGACGCCGTCGCCCTTGGGCGCGGCATTGGCATACTCCGGCTGAGGCAAAAATGACGGCGGCAAGAAGGATGCGGCGCATGGGCGATCCATCGAGAATTCTTCATCCCATGCTAGGGCTCGCGGCGTAAAAGAAGCCTTAAGATTGGCCTGCGATAAGGGAACCGCCTGGCTTTCGCGGATTTCTCATGTCCAGTGTTTCCCATTTGCAGCGTATTTTATTCGGCATTGCCGGCGGGCTGATTGCGTTGGATGTCGGCTGGGGCGTGCTGGGCGGCTTCCGGGTAGATGTCGCCACTTATCTGCCGTTGATGGGACTTGGTCTGGCCCTGCTGGCAGCGGGCATTTTCTATCAGACGCGCCGGCCCGATCCCAAGATCGCCGCCATGCTGATGGGCACAAGCTTTTTGGTGCTGTTTTCCGGCGCGGCCAACCTGCTGAACAACTATCTTATTACCGTGGCGGGTTCGCGCATCGATGCGGCGCTGGACCGTGTCGACCGTGCTTTGGGTTTTGACTGGTACCGGTTGATGCTGGCAGTGGCCGACCATCCGCTCCTGAACGACATTCTGTTCCAGTTCTATAGGATCGCTTTGCCGGAAATAGCCCTGTTATTGGTGGTTTTGTCGCTGAGCGGCCAAGTGGAGCGGGCCTATCGCATGTGTCTTTCCGTGGCGCTGGGTGCGCTCGCGGTGATCGGGATGTGGGCATGGCATCCGTCTTTAGGCGCCATGTCGCTCTATTATTTGCCGCCCGATGTTGCGCGCCGTCTTGTGCTGACCCTCTCCTGCGAATTCGGTCACGCGCAGGCTGCGCTGCTCGAACATGGGCCCGGCTTCATAACGCCAGATGCGCTGCATGGCTCGTTGATCGGTTTTCCATCCTATCACTGCATTCTTGCGCTGGTGGTCTGTTGGTCTGCCCGTTCGCTCAAGCGTTTGCGCTGGCCGCTGTGGGTCGCCAACGCGCTGGTAATCGTCTCCACGCCGATCCAGGGTGGCCATCATCTTGCGGATGTGCTGGCGGCGTTTCCTGTCGCCGCAATTGTGCTTTTCATCGCGGGACGGCGCGAAGGATCCCCAAAACCGTCATGGCTTGGTAAACAAAATGCCAAGAATTGGCCCCGCGCCGGCTCCGCAAATGCCTTTTCCGTGCCGCCGTGGAACAAAAAGACCGTGCACAGGCTCGTCTGCGATTAAGCCGAAATTAAGCGGTTCTTCATAGTCTCACACATGTCCGCATCGTGCGAAAATATTTCGTCCGGGGTTGGGCATCCTAGGGTGTCACTAAGTTGGAGACAAACATGAAGCTCATTTCGCGTTTCGTTCGCGATGAATTCGGGCGCCACTGCCATCGAGTATGGTCTGATTGCCGCTCTCATCGCCGTTGTGATCATCACTGCCGTTACGGCTGTCGGTACGCAGCTGTCGGCGACCTTCAGCACCATCTCGACAAAAGTCCTGTAAGACCGGCGGCATTCGTTGCCGGGAACGGCCGCCTCTCAAAAGGCGGCCGTTCTTTTTTTGCGAAGCCCCAAAGCCATGATCGCCGAAATCCTGGTCATCGTCGCACTGCCGCTTCTGCTGGCCGCCGCCGGGGCCTGGGATGTGGCGAGCTTCACCATCCCCAATTTTCTCAACTCCGCGCTGCTCGCGGTCTTTGCGCTGTTCGCGCTTGCCGCGGGCCTCAGTCTTCGGCGATCGGCTGGCATCTGCTTGCGGGCCTCGTGGGCCTTTTTCTCGGCTTCGCGCTGTTCGCCCTGGGCTATGTCGGCGGCGGCGACGCCAAGCTGTTTGCCGTGACGGTGCTGTGGCTGGGGTTCAGTGACCTGATGCCGTACATACTTATCGCCAGCATCGCCGGCGGCGTGCTCACTCTTGTCGTGCTCGCGCTCAGGCAGTGTCCCCTGCCACAATTCTTCCTGCGCCAGGCCTGGATCGCCAAACTGCATGATGCCCGTTCCGGCATTCCCTATGGCGTCGCGCTGGCGGCAGGCGCCTTTTTTCTCCTTCCTTCGACCGAAATTTTCCGCCTCGCGGCAGCGGCTTAACGAAAGCCTAATCGAAGTTGCCGAAGTTCCTCGGCTCTTTAAACGAAATTCGATCGCGAAACATCCGTATTACGCGCGAAAATTGCCAACTTCGGTATTAAGCAATTTCTAAAGGGTTGCATGGTGAATTAGCGCCAAAGGGAGCTAGCTCGCGATGAATACCCAACGCCTGATAGTGCTTGGTCTTGCGCTGGTCGCGGCCGGCGGCGCGGCCTTGCTGGTGCGCGGCATGCTGGGCGGCGGCACGCCCAAGGTCGAAGCGAGAGCCCGCGGCCAGTGCCGATGAGCGAAGTGCTGGTAGCCAGTTCAAATCTCGCGCCGGGCCAGGCGCTCACCGCCGATCAAGTGCGCTGGGAGAAGTGGCCGACCGCTTCTGTGGATTCTTCCTTCATCACGCATCAGTCGGCTGCAAGTGAAGAAGCGGCAGTAAAAGGCAACGTGGTGCGCGCGCCGATCATTGCGGGTCAGCCCATCACCAGCGCCGCGGTCGTGCATGGCGACGCTGCCGGCTTCATGGCGGCGAACCTCACGCCGGGCATGCGCGCGGTCTCCATCAGCATCACCACCGATGCCGGCGCCGGCGGTTTCATTCTTCCCAATGACCGCGTGGATGTGATCCTCACGCGCAAGTTCAGACCGACGGAGCCGCCGCTGGTCGTCATCTCAGAGACCATTCTTTCCGATGTGCGCGTGCTGGCGGTCGATCAGACCTACAAGCAGGACAAGGACACCAAGGCGGTCAGCGCCAAGTCGGCGACGCTGGAACTGACGCCCGGCCAGGCCGAAATCGTCTCCCGCGCGCAGATGGCGGGCGCGCTGTCGCTGGCGCTGCGTCCGCTTGGCGACCGGGGCGAGGTGGCAAGCCTCGAAGACAAGCTCAAGAACGTCAAAGACATCGGGCCGGTGTCGATAATCCGCTACGGCATGGCTACGAACGGCGGCAGGCTCTCGCTGCAGGAGAAACCCCAGTGATCGCAGCGACCCACCGCAACCTGTTCGTGTCGCTGGCGCTGGTGCTGGCCGCGCCGCTGGCCGCTTCGCAGGCGCTCGCCAAGCCGGGCGAGAGTCAGGCCAGGCCAGGCCAGGCCCGCCATCGATGAAGCCGGCGCGCGCGTCGTGACCATTTCCACCCGCGACGGCGCCACCCATCAGCGTCATGGTGCTGTCGCTGGACAAGGCCGCGGTGGTCCAGCTCGACCAGGACGCGCGCGATGTGATGGTGTCCAATCCCGATCTGGTGGACGCGGTCGTGCGCACGCCGCGCCGCATCTTCCTGCTGGCCACCAAGGTGGGCCAGACCAACGCCTTCTTCTATCGACGCCGCGGGCAAGCAGATCCTCTCCCTCGACATCCGCGTCGAGAAGGACGTGACCGATCTGGCCGGCATGATCAAGGCCGCCATGCCCAATTCCGCCGTCCAGGTGCAGGCGATGAACGACAATGTCGTGCTGACCGGCTCGGTCTCCAGCGCGCTGGAGTCGACGCGCGCCGCCGATCTGGCCGCCCGCTTCGCCGGCGATCCCAAAAAGGTCGTCAACATGCTGACCGTCGCCGGCGGCCAGCAGGTGATGCTGAAGGTGCGCATCGCCGAAATGGACCGCAGCATCGCCAAGCAGTTCGGCGTCAATCTGAGCGCGGCAGCCACCGTCGGCGGCGTTCCTGTCATCGCCGCGACCCAACAATCCCTATGGCCTGCTGGGCAGCGCGCTCAGCAACCTGTCCGGTGCGCAGATCGGCGCAACCTGCGGTGCCGCCTTCGTGCCGACGATCACCGGCACAATCACGACCACGGTGACCAACAATGCCAGCAACAACCCGGCCATTCTGGCACCGGGTCAGGCCAATGGCATTACCACCACCAACAACGCCGCCAATTGCACGGCGCCCAACAATGCCCAGGGCATCCTCAATGCGCTGGAACAGGTCGGCCTGGTGCATATGCTGGCCGAGCCCAACCTGACCGCGGTGACCGGCGAAACCGCGAAGTTCCTGGCAGGCGGCGAATTCCCCGTGCCCGCGCGGCGCGACCAGCAGGGCAACATCTCCGTCGAGTTCAAGCAGTTCGGCGTCGGCCTGTCCTTCACGCCCGTGGTGCTGTCAGCCCGGCCGCATCTAGCTGCAGCTCTCCACCGAGGTCAGCGAACTCACCAACACCGGCGCGTTCACGCTCCAGGGCGCCAACCGGCAGCCGGCGCACACGGCCGTGACCATTCCCGGCCTTGTCGGTGCGCCGCGCCGAGACCACGGTGGAATTGCCCTCGGGCGGCAGCTTCGCCATCGCCGGCCTGATGCAGCACGACACCAAGCAGGTGATCGACGGCTTTCCCGGCCTGAAGGACATGCCGGTGCTGGGCGCGCTGTTCCGCAGCCGCGACTTCGAGAACGACGAAACCGAACTGGTCGTGCTGGTCAGCGCCTATCTGGTCGAACCCGACATGCGCGAGCGCATTCGCCGCGCCGACCGACGGCTTCGTCGCGCCGACCGATCCGGAGACGATCCTGCTGGGCCGCCTGAACGCGGTCTACAAAGAAAGACCGACAAGCCGCTGAACGCCGCCAGGCGTCGGCGCCGGTCGGCTTCATCGTGCGCTAGGAGGACAAGCCATGATCACTGAAGATGCCCTGTTTCGCGCCGCTCGCCGTGCTGTCGTTGCTGGTCGCGGGCAGCTGCTCCGCGCCGACGCAACGACGCCCGACGCATCTCCGAAGACGGCGCGCGTCAACCATCCGATCACGGTGGAGCCAGCTATCGCGACGCTCAAGGTCCCGTTCTCCGGCGGCGACGACGGGCTGATCGCCGACGACGCGGGCAAGCTTCGACGGCCTTCGTCGACGACTATCGCGCGCATGGCAACGGCGCGATCGCGCATCAGCGCGCCCGACGGCGCCGGACGCGCCACGCGGCGATCACCTATTTCGCCGAGCGCGCTCGCCGCGATGGGCGTGCCGCCGCGACGCATCCTGGTCGCCACCCATGACGCGGCCGACGGCGACGACCGGGTCGAGATCGGCTACGTCGCCTACACGGCACATACCGACGCCTGCGGCGACTGGTCGCAGGACCTGGCCGTCACCGACGGACAACCTGACCGTCCAAGAATTTCGGCTGCCCGGTGCAGCACAATATCGCCGCCATGGTCGCCGATCCGCGCGACCTATCGCGCCGCGCGCGATGGGCGATGCCGATGCCGACGCGCCGCGACGACCGTCATCGAGCAATTACGAGAAGGGCAAGCCGACGCCGCAGCGCACGAAGACGCAACGAACAGTCGGGCGCCGTCTCCGGACGTCGGCAAATAATGAGTTGATAGCCAGCGATGGCCAAAGCCGCCCGACAGACGGACAGAAGCGTTCGGCGCCGCGCCGCATGAGCGGCCCGTGCCGCGCATTTCGATTCATGCCTTCTGCGAATTTCCCGATACCGGGGCGGCGCTGCAGCGCGCCGGCGCCGACCGCCGCCTGTCCAAGGCGCATCTGACCGTGCAGCTGGGCGGCATCAACGCGGCCGTCGAGCATTATCACGGCCAGGTCACGCCCAATCTTCTGATCGTCGAAACGCAGGCTGCAACGGCCAGGCGGCGCTCGACGAACTCGACCGGCTGGCCGAGGTCTGCGATCCGGCCACCAAGGTGATCGTGATCGGCCGCGTCAACGACGTGGAGCTTTATCGCGAACTGATGCGCCGCGGCGCTCAGCGAATATCTGGTGGCGCCGCTCACTCCGCTGCAGCTGATCGAAGTGATCTCCGGCCTTTATCTCGATCCGGGCGCGGCGCCCATCGGCCGCGTCGTGGCCTTTGTCGGCGCGCGCGGCGGCGCGGGCTCCTCGACGCTCGCGCACAATGTCGGCTGGTGCATCGCCGAGGAACTGAACATCAACACCACCATCGTGGATTTGGACCTGCCGTTCGGCACGGTCGGCCTGGATTTCAACGAGGAAGCCAGCCAGGGCGTCGCCGACGCGCTGTCGGCGCCCGAGCGGCTGGACGATGTGCTGCTCGACCGCCTGCTGCTCAAGCGCGGCGAGCATCTGTCGCTGTTCACCGCGCCCGCCGCGCTGGAACGCGACTATGACGCCGACGCCGGAAGCCTATGAGGCGGTGATCGACGCGGTGCGCCAGACCACGCCCTGCGTGATCGTGGATCTGCCGCATGGCTGGCCGCCCTGGATCAAGGCCTGCGCTGCTCGCCGCCGACGAAATCGTGATCGTGGCGACGCCGGACCTGGCCTCGCCTGCGCAACGCCAAGAACATCATCGAGCTGGTCAAGCAGCGCCGCCCCAACGACGCGCCGCCGCGCCTGGTGATCAACCAGGTCGGCATGCCCAAGCGGCCGGAAATTCCGGCCAAGGATTTCGCCGAAACCATGGGCGTGGAGCCGTCCGCCGTGATGCCTTTCGAGCCGGCCACTGTTCGGCCAGGCCGCCAACAACGGCCAGATGCTGATCGAAGTCGCGCCCAAGGCGCCGGTTGCGGAGGCGCTGCGCCGGCTGGCCGGTCGCTCACGGGCCGCGACCGCCGCAGGCCGCAGCAAGAAGACCGTCTCGATCTTCTCCTTCCTCAAGGGCAAGAAGCAGGCATAAGCTATGTTCGGCAAGCGTACCGTCTCTGAGCCGCCTTTGGCAGCCCGCGCAGCCGGCGCGAGGCGGCGACGCGCCGCCGCGCGTCGCGCCGGCGCCGCGCCGCGGCTCCGCACGCAGCGCGCCGCCGCCGCTGGCGCCGCCGCGCGCCCCAGCCGTCCAAGCCGCCCGTGCGGGTGGTGGCCGACAGCCGCTCGGAAGACTATTACCAGATCAAGTCCACCATCTTTAACGCCCTGATCGACACCATCGATCTGGCGCAGCTGGCCCAGCTCGATCCGGATTCGGCGCGCGAGGAAATCCGCGACATCGTCAACGAGATCATCTCGATCAAGGCGGTGGTGATGTCCATCGCCGAGCAGGAACATCTGCTGCAGGACATCTGCAACGACGTTCTGGGCTATGGGCCGCTGGAGCCGCTGCTCGCCCGCGACGACATCGCCGACATCATGGTCAATGGCGCCAACCGGGTCTTCATCGAAGTCCAGGGCAAGGTGCAGCTCACCAATATCCGCTTCCGCGACAATGCCCAGCTGATGAACATCTGCCAGCGCATCGTCAGCCAGGTCGGCCGCCGCGTGGACGAATCCTCGCCCATCTGTTTCGGGATGGGCTATGACCCATTTCGGAACAAATGACTCGAATTGGTGATTCGATTTGAGGCGCTCCTTCCGTTAAGATTTTTCCATCACGGCTACACTCGCAATGAGTCACAACGGGGATTGAGTCCCATTTATGGCGCTGCTGCAACCAAAATTGACGTTAAGAGTGTCGCAACGCCAGGTCCTGACTCCGGGCCTGATGCAGATGGTGAGCGTTCTTGCCCTGAATAAGCTTGAGCTGAAGGAGATGATCGATGCCGAGATGGTTGAAAATCCCGTCCTGGAAGAGATTGACGAATCGGTTCCAATGCTGGATGAGGTTGCCGGGCGCGAGGAGCGCAATGAACGGCTGGATCGCGTCGAGGTTCGGAGCGGAAGAGCCGGCGGCAGCCACCCAAGGATCCATTTAAGGAAGTCGATTTCGGATCGTACTTCCAGGATTATCTTGACCCGGGCTATCGTACCCAGCCGGAGTATGAGGACAGCGAGAAGCCCTCGTTTGAGAACTTTCTCTCCCAGCCTACGACTTTGTCCGATCACCTGGCGTGGCAGCTGGGAGCTCTGAGTCTGAGTTCGGCGGCTCACGCGGCAGCCGAACTGGTGATTGGCAATCTGGATGAAGACGGCTACCTGGCGGCAACCGAGGAAGAACTTGCCACAGCCCTGAGCCAACTGAGAGTGGTTGAGAGGGCCAGTGAAAACGGTCATCACGATCTGACGTCGGCGCTCGAACTGGCGCGCAATGCGATCGACCTTGTACAGCATCTTGATCCGGCCGGCGTTGGAGCGCGGGACTTGCGCGAGTGCCTGATGATCCAGGTGGCGGCCCAGCAGCACGAGTTCAGCCAACTATACGCAAAGCGTCCAGTAGAAGCCGAAGAGGAACTGCATCGCGGCCTGAAGGCCGAGGCCGAGGCGCGGCTTGAAGACCGCCGGCGCGCGATGGAGGTGGCGGCGCAGATTGTGGACCGTCACTTGCATCTGCTGCAGAAGCGCGACCTGAAAGATCTGGCGCGCGCGGCGCAGTTGAGCGTGGAAGAAGCACACGCGGGCATGGAGTTTATCCGCACGCTCGACCCAAGGCCGGGCCGGCTCTACAACCGCGAGCAGACGCGGCTTGATTGAGCCCGACGTGGTGTTCTTGAAGCGCGGCGGCGAGTGGGTTGTGTCAATGAACGAAGAAGACATGCCCAGCCTGCGATTGAGTTCGCGCTACCGGCGCATGTTGGCTGCTGAAGGCACTGACAAGGAAGTCAAGGATTACGTGAAGGAGCGGTTCCGCTCCGCCATGCAGTTGATGCGCAACATCGCGCAGCGCAAGAGCACGATTCTGCGCACCTGCGAAGTGATCGTGAGGCGCCAGCAGGAGTTTCTCGACGTTGGCGTGGAAGCGCTACGGCCCATGATGATCAAGGAAGTGGCTGAGGAGATCGGCGTGCATCCTTCCACCATCAGCCGCGCCGTTGCCAATAAATATGCGCACACGCCGCAGGGCGTGCTGGAGCTGCGCTTCTTCTTTTCAGAGGGCTCGAACGGGCCCGAGGGCGCCGACACGCCATTGCTTGTACTCAAGCGCAAGGTGAAAAAGCTGATCGAGGACGAGGATGTCCGCCATCCTCTCACCGACGATCAGCTTGCCGCGATGCTCAAGTCACAGGGGATTCAACTGACGCGGCGCACCGTTGCCAAGTACCGGGAAGACATGAACATTCCTTCCACGCATCAGCGCCGCCGGCGCGACCAGTAGCTGCCATCCTCAGCTTCCAGCTCTTAGCTTCTAGCTTTTAGCTTGTTGCTGCTTTCCCAGGGCCTGACGGCACAGCCGGAGGAATCGGGCGACAGCTAAGACTAAATCCCAGCTTGGAATTCGCTCGAAGCTAGGAGCTAACGGCTAGAAGCTTTTTCTTCACAGCGTCACGCTGTTGTTCATCAGTGTGATCTCCGGCGTTTTTCCTCCGCACTCAATGGTGACCGTGGCTCCCTTGAGGTCGACGCCGGCGGGAACAGCGAGTTTGACGACAGCAGTCTTCGGCGTCAGATCGACGGGCGCCTTGAGTGCCGGGATGTGAGCCGTGGCGATGGTCTTGCCGTCGTTTGAGCGCACCACCAGCTTCGACGCTGGAGCATCGATGGCGCCCACCGAATGCACGGTGACTGACATCTTTGCGCCCTCCACCTTCACATCTTCAGGATCGATGCCGAGATCGGGACGCGACCAGTACGGCACGCCTTTCGTTGCCAGCTTGAGTTCAATCACGGTCGTGGTGTGCGGCGCAAAGGTGAGGTCGAGCGATTTGCTGCGCTCGAATGGTACTGTGCTCGTGGCCGCGCCCTGCAAAGGCGCATCGGCACTGTCCTGCGTGCCCTGGGTCATCGTCCACTGACCCGGATCGATATCCCACCCGGTCATGTGCGCCTTCACCGGAACAGCATCGAGGTTGTACACCATGATCTTCACATGGTCCTGCGTGGCCTCAGGAACCAGAATGCCCACGCTGCTTGGCGTGGCTGGCGCATCGAATCGCCAACTGACTGCATTGCCCGGATAGACGTGATTGCGGATCAGCGCAATCCCGCCAAAGCGCGCACGTTGCAGTTCAGTATTCACAAACATGGGGCCCGCGGAGTCAGTCACACGATCGATCCAGAGACTGCCTTCGGTATTGATCCATTCCCGGTTCGATTCCGCCTGCAACTGCGCTGAGTAGAGCCGGTCGAGGTACTTCGTATCGCCGCTGACCTGCCAGGCGAAAGTTTCCGCTGACCCGCTAATGGATTGCGCTCCAGTTGGCGCCACTCCCGTTGTGGAATCGATCCTTCCTGCCGTCGCCACCAACTGCTTGCCCCACGTGTCGCGCAGATTCAGCATGTCGAGTGCGTCCGAGCTGATATGCGCAAGCGCCGATGGACCCTGGTCCATCAATGGCGCAAGGTACTTCTTGTCGCCGGTCCAGCGATACGCCGCCCAGAACATGAAGTCGGGCGAAGTGTCGCCGCCGGGTACATCTTCATCGGTCTTGAAGTTGATGTCTGTCCGCGTGACCCATCTGCCGTCCGCTTCCTGCTTACGGTGCGCCAGCATGCCGTCGACGGTCTCCAGCGTCAACTTGCGCGTCTCCGGAGCACCGTTGAACAACACCAGATTGAGCGCCGGCTGAAAGTCCATGTAGCCCCGCGCCTTGGTCCATCCCCACACGCCGCCCTCGGCCATCTTTGAGCCGCTGAAATAAGCAGAACGGATGTGCCTGTGTCCGGCGGCGTTAATGCCCGTCAGCCACTCCAGCCTGCTCGCCGTGAGCATTGCGCGCTCCAGTTGTTTCGGGCTGCCAAAATCCATCAAAAGGGACTGTCCCAGAACATTAATACCGTCCTCATAGCTGTGCAATTCGTCATACTGCCCGGTCGCAAGCCCGTTGTCCCACATCTTGTTTGCGTACATAGCCTCCAGTTCTCTGGAGAGTGACGTCTTCAACTTCTCCGGCTCCGTGCCCATCAGCGCGAGAGACGGAAACAGGTTGGTGAAATCGCTGTCGTCGCCGAGGCCACCGCCAAATTCGCCGTCCCAGGCCTGGCGCTTGTCCATAAAGTAGTCGGCGATGCGCTTGAAGTAGTCCACATCCTTCGCCTGCAGAAAAGCCCACTCCGGCACGCCTTCGGGCGCAGTCGGCAAAGTGAAGTCAGGCTCGGCGGTTTCCGGGTTCCATTCGTGCCAGTACTTGCGGGCCAGTTCGTTCTGCGGATCCACGCGCAGCAGGTCGTTGATGTCGGCAAAGAAGCGGTTGTAGGTGTTCAACCGCCGGCTGTTGACATGCTCTTCCGTCATGTTTGAAAAATTGTCGCGCACCTGCGTCAGGCGGTCGGCGATGTGCTCTTTGAGTGCAGCCTTGTACGGTTTGAAAATCAGCCGCACCGCCGCGCCGTCCATCGAAGCTGCATTGAACTCCGCGCTGGCAGACGCAATCGTGATCAGCAGGCTCTTGTCGTTGGGCAGAATGCGGTCGCGTGTGTCCAGCCACAAGGTATGCGCCTCACCCGGCTTCACTGAGAATGTGAAGTTGAGCATGTCCCGCGCCGGCCACAAGGGATCGCTCACTTCGATGTTCATGGGAACAAGGTCGCCGTGCGTCGGCTTCATGTTCAGTGCGGGGATGTCGATGGCGATTCCGTCGAGACCCGCATCGATGTCGTCCCACGTGTAGGAGGG
Source organism: uncultured Acidobacteriaceae bacterium (assembly GCA_963820245.1). Classification (GTDB taxonomy): domain Bacteria; phylum Acidobacteriota; class Terriglobia; order Terriglobales; family Acidobacteriaceae; genus Telmatobacter. Next base: position 42,396 of record CAWFZC010000021.1, read on the forward strand.
AATATGTGTCGTGGTTGCCGGCATTCCACGCATATCGGCGGGAATGAGGATGTGCACGATCGGCAGGCTGGCCGCGCCCTCTTGGTTGCCGGATGCTTTCGACCGCATGCCTGCGCGCCGGCCGCCGCCCCCTTCGCCCGGCGTGCCCACGATCAGCGAGCGTTCGTCCGCCGGATAGCGACCGTGAATAAACGCGACCAGCGGCGTCAGGCTTGGATTGTCATCCGGAGACGTGCCAGCAGAAAGCCTGTACTTTAGTTGTACGATTCCCTCCGGTGGATCGCCTGCATGAACATAGTAGGCGGAAAATTCACCGATAGGCGTCTCCTGCTCGACGTTGGTAAAGCGCAGCTTGCCGCCAGTCACGGGCTCCGCAATATCGTGGAACGTCGTCTCCTGCCCTTTCGGTCTCTCGAACAGCGTCTTTCCGGGCAGCGTCGTGCCATCAAGGCCGCTGCGGCGAACTGCATCCTCTGACACGTCCGGCGTCAGCAGCGTCATGTTTCCGAATGCGCCGCCACTGAACTCCAAGTGATTCCACGGCTCCTCAGGCATCACGAACGTGACGGTCTTGCCGGAGATCGCGTAGCAATCCCAATCCGGCAGTTGGAAGTAGTCGAAGCGACCTGTCAGGCGCGAACGATTGTAGACGCCCGGCCAGGTGGTTTCACGGATGCCGTCGGTCGCCCTCCACCACCACCGCCCGATGTCGTATGCGTCATTGATCTGCACCTTGCGTATCGTCGTGTTTTTCGCGGGCAGTGCAGCGGGAACATCACCCGGACGATTCCAGCCGTAGTGGAACCACCACTCTTTTTGTGTTTCGGCGCTTGCGAAGCTCCGCGCGGCAGACGGAATATTTTGCGGTATTTCGCCTTTGGCCAAAGCGGCCACATTTTCATCGGAGATTGCGCGGTCGTAGATGCGCAGTTCGTCGATGTCGCCCCCGCGGTCGAAGTTATAGCTGCTCTCCACGCCCGTGGGTCCAATGATGCGGGAGTGTGGACCGAACTGATCCAGCCCTGCATCGAACATACCCGTGGCCGCTTTTTCGGCAACCATCTTGCCGTCCACGTAAAAGCGGATGCCTGTCGTCTCATCCCATGTCAGTGTCAGCAGTGCCCATCGATCCGGTTTGGGAAAGTTCGGCATGTCATAGGAGATGCGCGTCCGGCCCAGGTTTACGTCGGTGACAAACGCGTCGAATCCATGGCCGTTGTAATCGACGCGCAGCCAAACCTGGTCCCAACTGGAATGGTCCGAATACCCCACACGGAAGATGGGAAACGCCGTCTCGTCCACTGCGTCGCGCGAGCGCCAATAGAACGAAAGCGTCCCGCGCTGCGCATAAATGTTGCCCGGCGCCCAGTAAGAAAGAAGCTGATTGTTGCCGCACTGGATGTAGGAGCCTTTGGCGCCGCCGGGAAGAACCTTGACGTCATGCACGTAGTTGGGCACGGGATTGCCGTTGGCGGCGTAGTCGGCATTCAGGCTTTGATCGCCGGAAAGATAAAAGAGAAGGCCCGGTTCCTGGGCATGCGGGTTTTGCGGCAGGACGGTCGCGGTCGAGGGCGAAGCGTACTCGGTCGGAACCTGAGCATTCAGAGCGGCAAGGAAGAAGGCGCCCACAAGCGGGCAAAGCAATATGGCGCGGCGCAAGAGCTGCATTAAAAACTCCTCAAATCCAAAGAATGCGGGGAACCAGGCGATGCCTTGGAGAGGCTCGTCCGATGGTCAGACCACGCACCCGGAATTGTCGCCGCTCAGGTGGACCTTTGGCAAATGACCAAGGTTTCAACGCTCTTTTGACAGAATTGGATTCAGGGACCGGGCGCCGGCTGCAGCACCTACATCGCCGCGGGGCTTTCGATGCCAAGCCACTCAAGCGCAATCACCAACTCTCGCAGCGCAACGGCAGCAGTGGCCAGCAGAAAAGTCTTCCTGTCCGCGTCCTCCTCCGTGAGGATGTGGTGGCGGTGATAGAAATTGTTGAACTCCTGCGCCAGTTGGAACGCGTGCTTGGCCAGGTACGCCGGCTCTGATGTCGAGATGGCCTGATCGAGCACCAGCGTGCGCCGCGCAGCGCGCAGCCACAACGCCCAAATGTCCTCGTTGTCCTCGCCGGTGACGTAATCCAACGCCCCGCCGTGCACAGCGCCAAAGTCCGCCAGCACGGCCTCAGGCGTTGTGTCAGCCTTGCGAAAGATGTTGCGCGCGCGCACAACAGCGTACTGAATGTAGGGGCCGGTCTCGCCCTCAAAGCTCAACGCATCCTTGAAGTCGAAGGCGATCACCGAATTGCGCGTGAACTTGAGCATGAAGTAGCGCAGCGCGCCAATAGCGATCTGCTCGGCGATCTTCTGGCGCTCTGCTTCGTCGCGTCCCGTCTGGCGCGTGTCCACCTCCGCGCGCGTGGCGGCAATGAGCTTGTCAATCAGATCATCGGCCTTGACGCCGAATCCCTTGCGGCCGCTCACTTCAATGTAGGGGCGTGCCAGGTCTTCGGCGGACACATCGTACCCAAGCTCGACGGCGCAGCGAGGGGTGAGCGCCACCATCTCATAGCTGAAGTGCGTGTAGCGGTCCGCTTGTTCCGTGTAACCCATGCCGCGCAAAGCCTGAATCACGTTGGCCTGCGGATCGGACTGGCGCGCGTCAATCACGTTGTAGATGGCCGCCGCCGCACCAAAATGTGGGTGCTCCTTCTGGCCATGGACCGTTGAAATCCAACATTCATGGTCGGGATATGTGAAGAAAGGATTGTAGCCAAAGTCCTTGCCGAGCAGGCCAAACTTCCAAAGGTGATAGGCGATGTCTTTGCCGACGTAGGTGACGGTGCCGTTGGAGCGCACGATGACCTTCGCGTCCTCGTTCAGATCGCCTTCAACCACATCCGCGCCGGGGCGCGTCATCACCCAGCAGCCCTTGTTCTTGCCTTCGTTCTCAAAGTAGAGAACGCCCTTCTGCTTGAGCTGTTCGAAAGCCGCGTCCCAGAATTTCAGGTGCAGAATCTCGCTCTCGCGCGGCAGAAAGTCGTATTCAATATCGAGCCGCAGCATGGTTTCAAGATGGCGGCCCAGCACTGCTGTTGAGATCAACTCGGCCGCTTCAGCGGTTTCGTTGCCGCCCTGTTCAAGGGCGTGCAGCGTGTCGTAGCGCAGTTTCTTGCGCGCCGCCTTCTCTTCATCGCTTCCCTGCTCGTACCACTGCGACGTGCGCGCATAGAGATCCCAGCAGTAGTAGTCGATTCGCGTACTTTCACGCTTGAGTTGTTCAAACAGCGCATGAACATCGGCGAGCGAATGGCCCTCGAGATGAAGAAAACCCACCACCACATCAGCGACCTGCACGCCGGTGTTGTCAATGTAGTTCTGCACGTCCACCTTTTGTCCGGCGGCGCGCAACAGGCGAACAAACGTATCACCAAGGATGGAATTCCGCAGATGGCCCACATGCGCGGCCTTGTTGGGATTGATGCTGGTGTGTTCGACGATTGCGTTAAGCCCGGCACTTGCGGAGCGCGTCGTTTCGCCGGCGGCAATGGCATGCACCTGTACAGAGCGATCGAGGCGCGCGTTGATGTAACCGGCCCCGGCCACTTCAAATCCCGCAAAACCCTCGGGGAGCCCAAGTGCAGCGACAATCTCCTGCGCGATGACTTTGGGCGCCTTGCGGAGGGTACGCGCGAGTTGCAGGGCGACAGGCGTGGAGAGTTCGCCAAATTTCAGCTCGGGCGGAATCTCGATTGGAATCGACTCCAGTTCGAGATCGTACTTTTCCTTCAGCACGGCGCGGAGAAGAGTGCCGAGCCTTTTCTGTAATTCCAGATACACGTCTGTGCGCCTCAGAAATCCTTGATTTTCAAGGTGATTTTAGCACCTGCGGTGCGGCAGGGGCGGCTTTGCCACCAACAGCCAGGCGGGAGAACGCGAGACAACGCCAGGGTCGGCCTTAGGCCGAGGGGACAATGGTCCGATAGCTTAAGATAGAGAGGACAGGTAGCCTCGATCCTTCCGGCTCTCGCCAGCGGAGCATTGAAAGCAAACTCCCATCCATGAACAATTCTGCTCCGAGTTCTGAACGCTATTACCTCACAACGCCGATCTACTACGTGAACGCGCGGCCGCACTTGGGCCACGCCTACTCGACGATTGTGTGCGACGCCATTGCACGGCGCAAACGCGCCCTCGGCATCGACACCTGGTTTTTGACCGGAACCGACGAACACGGGCAGAAGATTGAGCGCTCAGCGGAACTGGCGGGGTGCAAGCCGTACGAGTTTGCAACGAAGATTTCAGCGGAGTTCCGCGGACTGTGGGAGCGGCTGGGGATCACCAACGACGACTTCATCCGCACCACTGAAGAGCGCCACAAGCGCGGCGTGCAGAAGCTGTTTTCCACGCTCTGCGATCGGGGATTCATCTACAAGGGTTCGTATACAGGGCAATACTGCGTGAGCGACGAGGCCTACGTGGACGGACCGCCGGGCACGCCCTGTCCGGATTGCGGGCGCATCACGGAAACGGTGAGCGAGGAGAATTATTTCTTCAAACTTTCGGCTTTCGAGCGCAAACTGCTCGAGTTTTACGATGCCAACCCTGGCTTCATGGGACCGGAGTCGACTCGCCGGGAGGTCATCTCGTTTGTGCGCGGCGGGCTGAAGGATCTGTCGGTAAGCCGCACCAGCTTTTCCTGGGGCATCCCGGTGCCGGGTGACGAAAAGCATGTGATCTACGTGTGGCTCGACGCGCTGGCCAACTACATTACGGCGCTTGGCTATGGGTCAGACGATCCAAAGGACCAGGCGCGCTTTCAAAAGTTCTGGCCCGCGGACATGCACCTGATCGGCAAGGAGATCAGCCGCTTCCACTGCGTGTACTGGCCTGCGTTCCTCATGGCTGCGGGAATTCCGGTGCCGCGCTCGGTCAGGGCCAACGGCTGGTTGCTCTTCGACCAGGGCAAGATGTCCAAGTCGCGCGGCAATATTGTGCGCGCTGAGACGGTGCAGGAAGTTCTGGGCGCTGATGCACTGCGCTACTTCCTCCTGCGCGAGATTCCCTTCGGGCAGGATGGCAGCTTCTCATTCGATGCTCTTGTGCAACGCTACAACGGCGACCTCGCCAACGGCTACGGCAATCTCGTAAGCCGCGTCGTGAACATGGTCCACAAATACTTTGGCGGCGTGGTGCCCGAGACCGGTGCGCTGACGGATGCCGAGAAGGCTCTGCACGAAAGCGCTGTGCGGGCGATCGGCTTGTTTGGTCCGGAGTTCGATGCGCTGAACTTCTCTGAAGCGCTGAAGGGCCTGTGGACTTTAGTGGCGGAGACGGACGGCTACCTGACGGCGAACGCTCCGTGGAAGAAGCCGCCCGAGCGCTCCGATGCGGATCATGCCGCGTTGCAGGCGCGCGTGCTGGCGACTGCGGCCGAAGCGATCCGAGTGATCACGGGCCTCGTGTATCCGATACTGCCGGACTCGGCCGCGAAGGTATGGCGGCAGCTTGGACAGGGCGAGATTGCAGATGCCGCGAAGAACTCATTTTTGACAACCCTCGCGTGGGGCGGGCTGAAGGCCGGAACAAAGTTTGGCGAACCGGCGCCCCTGTTTCCCCGCGCGGAAAAGGATGCGATTGAGCGTATGCAGAACATTGAAGATCAGAACAACAAAACTGTCATCGAAGCTGCCGGAGGCACAGAGCGCCCGGCACAATCGGCTCCTGATGCGGCTCCGACTGCCGTAGGGGTTTCTCCTGTGCCCGCGGCCCCGGAGCCGAAAGTGGCCCCGGCACCGGCAACGCCCTCGGCAGTTCCTCCAACCTTGACGGCCCCTGCGACTCCGCCTGCCGCTGCACCCCAACCGACCGCCGCTGCGCCCGATGCAGCAACCGAGGAGCCGAAGCACATCAGCATCGACGACTTCATCAAAGTCGATCTGCGCGTTGCGCAAATTCTGGTGGCCGAGCGCGTTCCCAAGGCCGACAAGCTGCTGCGCCTCGAGGTCGACCTCGGCTACGAGAAACGCCAGATCCTGGCCGGCATTGCGCAATACTACGAGCCCGAAAAACTGATCGGCCGCAAGATCGTGATCGTAGCCAACCTGGCTCCGCGCAAGATGCGTGGGCTTGAATCGAACGGCATGTTGCTGGCTGCCTCGCTGCCGCCGATGGCGCGCCGGTGCTTGCTGGGTTCCTTGAAGATGTTCCGCTGGGTGCGCGGCTGAAGTAGCTCATGGTCGGAATTTCAATAGGCCAGACGCCATATTGCCCATACACATAAATCGTGCCATACTTACACATCGAGAGGTGCGGCCGATGCGGACGAACATCGACATTGACGACAAGTTGATGAAGCAAGCCATGAAGGCCTTAGGTGTTGAGACCAAGAAGGCGGCAGTCGACAGGGCATTGCGGCAAGCGCTTGAGATTCACGGCCAGCAATTGCTGCGAAAGCTTCGCGGTAAGGTGGTATGGCGCGGCCATGACGACGACTGGTTTGGATCGGATGCAGAGGTTGTTGCCGCGCGGGAAACAGCGAAGCGCTCCTCTCCTGCCAAAACGCGGCGGATTGCCTAGGACCGGAGACCGATGAAGAAAACCGTGCGCAGGGCGGGTACCCCAGCCGCTGTGATCGTGGATTCCTCAGTCCTGATCGATTATTTGGCTGATCGCACGACGCCCGAGACAGATTGGCTTGAACAGAATTTCGATAGACGCCGCATCGGGATCACAACACTGATTCTGACCGAGGTCTTGCAGGGGATTCGCGAGGATGAACAATTTTCCGAGACGCTGGAAGTACTGGGTCACCTGGCTATTTACGAGGGCGGCAGCCGGGAGGTTGCCGTTCGGTCCGCGAGCAATTACCGGGCTTTACGGAAGCTGGGCGTCACCATACGAAGTACGATCGATTGCCTGACCGCTTCGTTTTGCATAACCGAGGAATTCGAATTGTTGCATAACGACAGAGACTTTGAGCCGTTCGAAGAACATTTGGGCCTTGCAGTAATCCATCCATAGTTTGCGGCTCCGATAAAATAAAGATCTAACCTTTCTCCTTTTCTCGCGAGGCTCCCGTTTGCTCATCGATTCCCACGCTCACCTCGACAGCCCGCGCTATGCCGACGACCGCGAGGCAATGTTGTCCCGTGCCTTTGATGCGGGCGTGGGCGCCGTCTTGGCCATCGGCATTGGCGAGGGGCCGCACGAAATGCAACAGGCGCTCGACATCTGCCGCGAGTTCAACGGCAAACCGAATCTTCCCCGGCTCTATGCCAGCGCTGGCATTTATCCCCACAACACGCACCAGGCGGACCAGGCAGCGCTCCAAAAGCTCGACAGCCTGCTCGGCGAGCCAGAAGTCATCGCCTGCGGCGAGATCGGCCTCGACTACTACCATGAAGGCGCGCCCCATGACGTGCAGCACAAGGGCCTGATCCAGCAGCTCGAGATTGCCGCCGCGCGCAAGCGCCCCATCCTCATCCATTGCCGGCCAAAGGACGGCCACAGAAGACGCCTGGACCGATCTTTTCGGCATCCTTGACGAGCACTGGGGGCCGACCGGGCTAGGCGGCGTAATGCACTGTTTCGGGGCCGGTTGGGACCAGGCACGCCGCTCGCTTGACCTGGGTTTTCTGGTCTCCTTTGCCGGCAATGTCACCTATCCCAAGGCCCAACCGCTCCGCGATGTGGCCGCGCGGATGCCTCTCGACGGGTTACTGGTGGAAACCGACGCTCCCTGGCTGGCCCCGGCGGCAAACCGCGGAAAGCGCAACGAGCCGGCCTGGGTGGCAGAGACGGCGGCGGTTCTGGCCGGGTTGCTCGGCGTGGACGAGCAGGAATTAGCCCTTGCCACCAGCAAAAACTTTATGAGACTGTTTGACCTCAGGCCGGACGTGGGAAACTGTTAGAGGCATTCCATGCAGCGGCTCATGAGGTTTTGAGGAAAGATAAGATGGCCCAGGAAAATTCGTTCGACATCGTAAGCAAGGTGGACATGCAGGAAGTCCGAAACGCCCTCGATCAGGCGCTGAAGGAGGTTCATCAGCGGTTTGATCTGAAGACTTCGAACTCCGAAATCAAGCTTGAGGGCAACGAGGCCATTCAGCTTGCCTCCGATGGGGAGTACCATCTTGAAGCGGTCAAAGACATCCTGGCGCAGAAGCTGGTCAAGCGCGGCGTCTCGCTCAAGAACATGACCTATGGCGAAGTGGAGCCCGCAGCCGGCAAAAGCGTGCGTCAGAAGATATCCTTGCAGCAGGGCATCCCCGTTGAAAAGGCCAAGGAGATCGTTCGCCTGGTGAAGGACTCAAAGCTGAAGGCGCAGGCCAGCATCCAGGGCGACACGGTGAGGATTTCAAGCAAGGACCGCGACACGCTGCAATCAATTATTGCGCTGCTGCGGGGAAAAGAAATGGGCCTGGAATTGCAGTTCACGAATTACCGCAACGCAATTAGGCGCAACAGGAACATCGGGATGAGATCCGAACAGCTTTGAGCACACTGGCGATAGCGACGGCGAGAGAGGTCTTCGATCTGCTGCGGGATGACCTCGTGGCGATCGAGCAGGAATTGGGCCGCGACGCCGCATCGGGCGTAAGCACCATTACCGAGATCGCTGAATACCTGCGCGAAGGCGGCGGCAAACGCATACGCCCATCGCTGCTGCTCCTGGCATCGCACATGCTGGGCTACTCGGGCCAGGGCTCTGTCCGGCTGGGCGCCGTGGTGGAGATGGTGCACACCGCGACTCTTGTGCACGACGACATTATCGACGGCGCGGATATGCGGCGCGGGCGGCCTTCAGCCAACACCACCTGGGGCAACGAGAAGTGCGTGCTGGCCGGCGACTGGCTTTACATGCAGGCATTCAAAGTAGCGCTTGAAGAGAAGAACCTGCGCGTGCTCGAACTCCTCATCGGCCTTACCCAGCAGATGGTCGAGGGCGAGCTGTTGCAGATTCAAAAGCTCGGCAAGGCCGTCTCTGAAGCTGAGTACTACGACCTCATCTTCCGCAAGACCGCCTGCCTGTTTTCCGTCTCCATGCGCCTGGGCTCGGTACTGGCCGGCGCCAGTGAAGCCGATGAGACGCGCCTGGCCACCTACGGCCGCACCGTCGGCCTCGCTTTCCAGATTGTGGACGACGTGCTCGACCTGACCGCAACCGAAGAGGTGCTGGGCAAGCCCGTGGCAAGCGACCTGCGCGAAGGCAAGGCGACGCTGGCCGTAATTCACTCCATCGACCATGGAACGGCAAAGGACCGCCAGGTGATTCAGCGGGTCCTGGACGACCGCAGCTTTGAGAACGTGAGCCGCCAGCAGATCAAGGACATCCTGCTGCGCAACGGCTCAGTCGAATACGCGATGGGCGTGGCCGACCGCTACGCCGAGCAGAGCCGCCAGGCGCTCGCTCCGTTTCCTGAGTCTGACTTCAAGCGCGCCCTGTTGTGGGTGCCGGACTTTGTCGTAGCCCGGGAGAAGTGAATGGCGCGCAAGAAATCCGGACAGGCCCTGTGGACTGAAGTCGACAACTACTTCACCGATCTGCTTGCGCCCACCGATCCCATGCTCGAAGCCGCGCTCAAGGCCAACCAGAAAGCCGGCCTTCCCGCCATTGACGTTTCTCCGCTGCAAGGCAAGTTTCTCCACGTGCTGGTGCAGATGACGCAGGCCCATCGCGTGCTCGAGATTGGATTGCTGGGCGGCTACTCCACCATATGGATGGCGCGCGCACTGCCCCGTGGCGGTCGCATCGTTTCTCTCGAGTTCAGCCCAAAGCATGCCGAGGTGGCCCGCGCAAATCTAAGGCATGCCGGCCTGCTTTCGCGCGTGGATGTGCGCGTGGGTCCCGCACTCGACAGTTTGCCGGGGCTGGTGGGAAGTGGTCCTTTTGACCTCATCTTTATCGACGCGGACAAGGGAAACAATCCGCAGTACCTCAAGTGGGCGATCAAGCTCGCGCGTCGCGGTACGGTCATCGTGGTGGACAACGTCGCACGGCACGGCCATGTGATTGAAGGCGACAGCAGAGACCCCGACATCGTGGGCACGCGCAGTTGCATGGAGATGATGGCGAATCATCCGCGTCTGAGCGCCTTCGCCCTGCAGACGGTTGGGGTCAAAGGCCTCGACGGATTTGCTCTCGCAGTCGTAACCAAGTAATTCCCTGCTCAACTTTCCGCGACAACGGTTCCCTGGTGGTAGACAATCTTCCAACCGGTCGCGGCCTTTTGCCACAGCGTTGCGCGCCGCGTGAGTCGCGCGTTGTGTTGCAGCAAGGTGTATGTGAGCAGATACACATCGTCGGCAAGCTTGCGGCACCAGGCATCCGTGATTTTCCAAACGGCTGATTCGGGCGACGTGCGCCTCTCTTCGAGAACCTTCAGACAAAAGGCACGCGAGTAGCGATTGCCCGAGGCGCCCACTTCCCAGAAGTCGTCGGCCGTCATCATTTCAAGGTTTTCCTGCGTCATCTGCGATGGCGGCCAGTGAAAGATGGGCTCAAGGCGTAGCAGTTCGGCGAGCGTGTCGGCGAGTTCCTGCGCGGTATCGAGCGTGGGCTCTTTGTCGGCGTTCATGCGAACAGAATATCGCGGCGGCGTCAGAGTTGAATGGCGTGTTTGTTAGCCCGGACAAACTCGAAAAGCTGGCCCGCTATATCTTCTCCCGACTGGTAATAGAACTGGTCGTATGCATCAAGTTCCTTCTCGAGTGCGTCGCTCTCTTCCTGGCTTCTCGATTGGGCATCAGAGGACGAGCCTGCCGAAGTGAGTGCTTCCGTTTTTGAAGCTTCAGGATCAACAAACCGAGCCCGATTGCGTCTCATAAACTCCGCATGATACGAATCCAATGCTTTCATCAGTTCTGCAGCGGGCAATCCCTCAAAGCCGGCAGCCTGGATGGCTTTCTCGGTGATATTTGCCGAAACCGGGCAGACAATTCGACGCAGTGAATCGACGATGAGCGGTGTATAGACGCAGGATGAGTTTACGAAGAACTGGCTGTATCCCCCGTTATTCACCTCGCGCTCAAGAGCCTCGACCGCCAGAACGATGGTCTCTTCGATGGACAGGCTGTCCCGGCCGGTTCGGGCTGATTTCTGTTCGAGTGCCTGCTCCAGCGCCACAACCAGGGAGTCGACGCGGTATTCATTCGTCATCGCGAGCAATTGTTCGAGGGTTTGACCTGAATAACTGTCGAGCCATTGAAGATCCGCCATTTTTTCCAACTCTCATGCAAAACAAGATTCAAATCCGAAGTGTGATGTGGTCCCGATACGTGACGAGGCTTGCACCTCTTGAACGCAGTGAATGATTCTGGGATGGGTTCAGCTAGCTGGAACTCTTCGCCATCAGCGCGCGCAGCGCCTCAGCGTAGTGCTCGGGCAGCGCCTTCTTAATCAGTTGGTCGTCGCAAACCACGTGCACGGTCTCGCCTTCGGCAAGCAGCGTGGGCTGTTCCCCCTCAGGAGCCTTGCGCAGAATCCGATAGGCGAACTTGATGACCGATCCGCGCAGCAGCGCTGGCCGCGTCTCAATCAGAATTTCGTCGTCGTATTTTGCCGGCGAGCGATAGCGGCAAGTGGCTTCAACCACGGGAAGAATGCACTCGTGCTCGGTCTCCAACTGGCTGTACGCCAATCCAAGGGATCGCAGCAGCTCAACGCGCCCGATCTCAAACCAGACCAGGTAGTTGGCATAGTAGACGATGCCCATCTGGTCGGTTTCAGCGTACCGCACTCTCACCTGGGATGTTACCGGCATGGCACGTTCTCGCTCAGCCTGGCGGCTGATCCCTGACCCCTGATCCCTGACACCTGTCTCACGGCTTCAAATGCGTAAATATCGGTAGCTTCGTGACGTCGTTGAAGATGATGAAGCAGAAGAAGGCGACCAGGACCACAAACGCCGCCTGGTAGATCCGCTCCTTCACGTTGATGCTGATATCGCGGCGGAGGAAGCTCTCAATGATGAGCAGAACAATCAGGCCGCCGTCGAGAATCGGGAAGGGCATCAAGTTGAGGATGCCGAGGTTGAGGCTGATTTCTCCGGCCAACCCGAACTTCGGATACCAGTCATGCATCTCGGCTGCGTCGCCGGCCATGCGGGCAATGCCCACCGGCCCGGCCAGTTGAGACACCGAAATCTTGTGCATGAAGATGCGCTGCAGTACCTCAACGATGAGGAAGGAGTTGTCTTCGCAGTAGTCCGTGGCTTTGCTGACAGCGGCATTCAGGGGCAGAGGACTGTCGCGGATCGGAGTGGGCACGCGGGCGAAGCCAAGCTTCCATCCCGAGGCATCCAGTTTGGCCGGATGAGCCACCATGGTCACTGTTGCGCCATTGCGCAGAACGCCGAGTGTGATCGGTTTTCCCTGGCCGGCCTGCATGTAGGCCACCAGCGTCTCAACCGTGTGGAAGGCGTGACCGTCAACAGATTGAATCTGGTCACCCGCGCGCAGGCCTGCCTGCTCCGCGGGCGAACCCGGCTGCACTTCCTGCACGCCGATCGGCCCGGCCAGATATTGAGCCAGCATTCCCGTTTCGCTCAGGTCGAAGTCGTCGTTCTTGGCGCTGGCCGGCACTGGCAACATGAGATTGATTGACTGGCCTCCGCGATCGACCGTCACCGGCACGGTCTGATTGGCATTCAGCTTTGTGTGCTCGAAGACCTTTTGCCAGTCGGGATTTTGAACGTTGTCAAAGCGCGTGAGAACGTCGCCGGGCTGAAAGCCTGCCTGCGCGGCGGGCGATCCCGGAGTCACCCACTCCACGGCGGTGGTGTTCACCTCCATCGAAGGGACCTCGTTGATCCATCCGAAGTAGAAGACCATGAGGACGAAAGCCAGGACGAAGTTGGCTCCGGGCCCGGCAAGTCCAATGAGAATCCGCTGCCAGCGCGGATGCGTTGTAAACGAACCAGGATCTCCTGCCGGCATCGCGGCCGGTGCGTCCTGGCCGGAAATCTTTTCCAGCATCTGGCCGACTACCGGCGTACCCGGCGTGTCGCCGCTGATCTGGTCAGGGGTCTCCCCAGTCATCTTGACGTAGCCGCCCAAGGGGAGCAGGCAGACCTTGTAGTCGGTCTCTCCGTACTTGAAGCCGAACAGGCGCGGGCCAAAGCCGAAGGAGAAGGCCTCAACGCGTACGCCGCAGAGTTTGGCGACTGCAAAATGGCCAAACTCGTGGACGATCACCATGATGCCGACGAGGACGACAAAGGCTGCGGTAGAGACCAGAAATTCATGCATAGATTTGCGGTTTGATCCTTAAGGCGTTATGGGGGCTGATTTCAATGTTTCACGTTCCTGCGCGCCACGACATAACACGTACGAGGCACTTGGCCGAACTTGAGCTAGGCCAGCAGCGTACGCGCTGTTTCACGCGCTTCCCGGTCGGCGGCCAGCACTTCCGCGATGGTGGCGGGGTGCGCTTCCGGCGTGGCTGCAAGCACCTTCTCAATTGTACGCGGGATTCCCATAAATGGGATGCGCCGGTCGAGGAATGCTTCCACCGCCACCTCGTCGGCTGCATTAAGCGCGATGCAGTGTGCGCCGCCCCGTTCCGCCGCTTCGTAGGCCAGGCGGAGACAGGGAAATCGCTCAAAATCCGGCGGCTCGAAGTCCAGATGGCGCAGGGCGGCCAGGTCGAAGGTCAAGGTAGAGGCCGGGCGCTCCGGCCATGCCAGCGCGTAGAGAATCGGCAGCCGCATGTCGGTCACCGAGATTTGCGCCAGGATCGACCCGTCAACATACTCCACCAGCGAGTGGACTGTGGACTGGGGATGGACCGTGACCCGCACCTGCGCTGGCGGCACGTCGAACAGGCGGCAGGCCTCAATGATTTCCAGCCCTTTGTTCAGCATGGTTGCCGAATCGATGGTGATCCGCCGGCCCATCACCCATGTGGGATGCTTGAGCGCCTGCTCGGGGGTGACAGCCGCAAATTGCTCTAGCGGCAATTGGCGGAAGGGTCCGCCCGACGCCGTGAGCCAGATGGTTTTAACCTCACGATGCTCTCCCACGCGCAGGCACTGGTGCACGGCATTGTGCTCGCTGTCGATGGGCAGAATCGGCACATTGCGCTCGCGGGCTGCGCGGGTAAGAATTTCGCCGGCCGCCACCATGCACTCCTTGTTGGCCAGGCCCACGGGCTTGCCCGGCAAGGATGGCCGCGTGTGTCGCCTCAAGCCCGGCGACGCCCACGATGGCCGAGACCACAAAGTCCGCCTCAGGCAGCGTGGAACAAGCGACCGTGCCCTCCGTGCCATGAACCACCTCAATGCCGGTAACGCCGGCTGCCTTGAGGCGGGTGGCAAGCTGCCCGGCCAGCTCTTCCGTGGCCATCGAAACCAGCATCGGACGCCAGCGGGAGGCCTGGGCAAATGCTTCGTCGACGTTACGTCCGGCAGCCAGCGAGGCCACCTGGTAACGGTCCGGAAACTGCTCAACGATCGAGAGGGTGCTTTGGCCGATGGAGCCGGTGGAACCGAGAATGGCGAGTCGCTTCAAAGTGTGCAAGATCCAGTGCAGAGAAAAGACTGTTAGAAGGACTGGTGAATAACCTGAGCGTACCACAGCACCGGAGCCGCCAGCAGCAGCGCGTCAATGCGGTCAAGGACGCCGCCGTGACCCGGAATCAGGCTGCCTGAGTCCTTGACGCCGGAGGAACGCTTGAGGGCTGACTCGGCCAGATCACCCACCTGCGCAGCAACATTTACCACTGCGGCCAGGACCAGCCAATACCATACGTCGCCCGGATAGGAGAGCACCGCCGAATCCCATTGTGTGAGCAGCTCAGCCAGCCCGAGAAGCGCGCCTGCCATCAGCAGGCTGCCTACCAGCGATCCAATGGATCCTTCCCAGGTCTTCTTGGGGCTGAGCGTGGGCGCCAGCTTGTGACGGCCCCAGGCGCGGCCAACATAGAGGGCAATGGAGTCGCCCGCCCAGACGACGCACAACAGAAACGCCACCAGCGAAGCCCCATCGGCCTCCTCGTGCAGCGAGACCACGGCGATCATGGTAAAGCCGACGTAGAGTAGGCAGAAGATGGATGTGGCGGCATCGGCCATCACCTGCTCAACCGGCCTGAGGAAAGTACAGTAAACCAGCAGGCCCAGCGAAAGAATGCCGAAGATGGCCGCGGTCCGGTCAGGCCACTGAAAGTTGACGGCAAACAAAGCCAGCAGGGCCACCAGCACCGCAGCCCGCGGCGGATTGGCTCCGCCCTTCTCCGCCAGGCCCATAAACTCCCACCCGGCCAGCGAAGCAACCGTGGCGACTGCCAGCGTGAAAAGCCACTGCCATCGGGGGCCCAGGAAGACGAGAAACAGGACCAGCGGAATCAGTACAACTGCTGTGACGACTCGTTTCATCCAGCGTTGAGAATACACCGCTGGGGTCCCGGTTCACGATTCCAACTCAAATAGAAATCAGTAATTTCCGGGCCGGAAGTACCGTGCTAGCCAAAGCGGTTCGGGTAATCAGAAAATCCATACCTGTGGCCTTGGCACATAATTTGAGATCCACTTCATATTGTCATACCACATATATTTGCGCCCGTAATTTGGCCATCCCACATATTATTTGAGCATTTTAATATGGCGTCTCCACATATTTTGTGACATTCTAATGTGGCTTTCGCACAGGAGGTTCAGCTTTGGCCAAAATCGACCTTTTACAGGGAACTCTCGACCTGATGGTGCTGCAGACCTTGTATGCCGTCGGTTCAATGCACGGCTACGGCATTGCGCGGCGGATTGAACAGGTCAGCGGCAACGAGGTTCTGTTGAACCAGGGAACCATCTACGCGTCGCTGGTTCGGCTGGAGCAGCGGGGATGGATCGGTTCAAGCTGGGGCGTCTCCGGCAACAACCGCAAAGCCAAGTTTTATGCCATTACTCAGGTGGGCCGGCAGCAAATGGCCGAAGGCGCCCGCTACTGGGAGAGGTTGACTGGCGTGATGGACAGGGTGCGGGCCATGGGCAAGGAGCCGGACGGAGAAGAGGGTGTCGCATGAGCCTGCTTCGCCGAAGCCGGGAGCGATGCCGCGCATTTTTTCGCAAGCAGGAGCTGGATGCCGATATCGAAGCCGAAATTGCCGCCCACCTGGAGCTGGCCATTGAGGAGAATCGTGAGCGCGGACTCTCAGAGGCAGAAGCGCGCCGGCTAGCCCTGGTGAGCATGGGCAGCATTGAGCAGGCGAAAGACTTGCACCGGGAGGCGAGGGGTCTAATGAAACTCGACATCATTTTGCAGGACGCGAAATTTACCTTGCGCACGCTGGGCCGCGACCCCGGATTCACCATCGTCGCAGTCCTCATCCTTGCCCTCGGCATCGGGGCCAACGTGGCGGTCTTCAGTGTGGTCAACACGCTTCTGCTGCGGCCGCTTCCTTTCCCCGATGCGCAACAGCTGGTCTGGATTGCGCCTCCTCCCACCAAATGCGGCCTCTCCTGCGCCACCTATTCCACTGACGCGTACGACACGTTTCGCGCCAAGACGCACTCGTTCCAGGATGTGACCGGCTACTTTGCGTTCTCAGGAACTGACAACCTTAGCCTGAACCTTGGTGCGCAACCCATTCCGGCCACAAGCATCGACGTCATCGCCAATTTCTTCCAGGTGCTCGGCGTGCAGCCCGCCATGGGGCGCGCGTTTACCTCCGCTGACGGGTTGAATGGCGCCGCGCCGGTGATTCTGCTCTCGGATGCCTGGTGGCGCACCCAGTTTGCGGCCGATCCAAATATTGTCGGCAAGACCTTCGACATGAACGGCAAGCAAACAACGGTCATCGGTGTCCTTCCGCGCAGCTTTGACTTTGGTGGCGTCTTCTCGCCGGGCGTCAAAGTCGATGCGATCACGCCGCTCAACCTCTACGGCCCTCCGCGCAACTGGGGAAACATCATCACCTTCATCGGCCGGCTCAAGCCGGGGGTCACGCTGGCGCAATCTGTTGATGACGCTCAGACCGCGTCGACGCTCATGTGCTGGAGCCTGCGGTATCCGCAGACCTGTGGCGACTACAAGGGCTTTGTAGTACCGGTGCCGCTGAAAGCCTACATCGGCGGCAAGCTACGCCGGTCGCTCGTGGTGTTGTGGTGCGCCGTGGGCGCAATTTTGCTGATCGCGTGCGTCAACCTCTCGAACCTGCTGCTGGCGCGTGCCGCCGCACGCGGCAAGGAGTTCGCGATGCGCAGCGCGCTCGGAGCAAGCCGCGCGCGCATTGTGGGCCAGTTGCTCACGGAAAGCTTCATCCTCTCCGGGGCCGGCGCGTTGCTCGGCCTTGGCCTGGCTTCTATCCTCGTTGCGTGGCTCGCACACCAGGGGGCGCTTGCGTTGCCGCTCCTGAGCACGCTTCACCTGGACGGGGAAGCGCTGGGCTGGACGGTGCTGATTGCCGTTTTTGCCGCCGTTGTCTTTGGACTGGTACCGGGATTGAGGATTGCAGGTGGCAACCTGCAGGAGGCACTCAAGGATTCAGGTCCCGGCTCGGGCCAGGGACGCAAGCATGAGCGCATCCGCTCGGTTCTTGTGATCACTGAGGTGGCGCTTGCCTGTATGTTGCTTGTGGGCGCGGGCCTGCTGTTGCGCAGCTTCCTGAAGGTGCTCGATGTCGATCTGGGTTTCCAGCCGGATCGCGCGGCGGCGGTGAAAGTGGACATCGCCAACGGCTCCGCACCTGACCCGAATGGTGTGCGACGCGCCATCATTTATCAGCAAATCCTCTCGCATGTCAGCGCATCGCCCGGCGTTGAAGCTGCGGGCATGGTTGACTACCTGCCGCTCGGCCAGAATCGCGCCTGGGGAACGCCGGTTCCCAAAGGCAAGACTCGAGCTGACTACAAGGGGGTTGCTGGTCCGCTGGTGTACGTCGTCTCGCCGGGCTACCTGCGCGCCATGGGCACCGCACTGCGCGGGCGCGACTTCACCTGGGACGACGGCCCGAAGAGCGACCAGGTTGTCGTCATCAACGAGTCGATGGCGCACTTCTTCTGGCCGCATGAGAATGCCGTCGGCCAGATCCTCACCAACGGCGGCCAAGACCTGCACGTCATCGGAGTGGCGCAGGATGTTCATGAAGAGAGCGTGGATGGCGCCGAGGGCTGGCAGATCTACTACACGATGGAGCAGCAGCAGCCGAATAGCGCGGAGTTGGTGGTGCGCTCCCAACTCGACCCAGCGCTGCTGGCGGGCAGCGTGATGAATGTGCTGCGCGAGCTGAATCCAAAGCAGAGCGCTGCGGAATTTCGTCCCATCAAGTCGCTGGTGAGCCACGCGGTCTCACCACGCCGCTTCTTCGTTTTGCTGGTGGGTTCGTTTGCGGGCCTCGGGCTGTTGCTGGCCGCACTCGGCATCTACGGCGTTATCTCGTATTCGGTGACGCGGCGAACGCAGGAGATCGGTATCCGCATGGCGCTGGGCGCAAGCGCGGGGCGCGTGCAGCGGCAGGTGCTTACAGGAACGCTCCGGCTGGCGCTTGCGGGCGTTGTGCTGGGCGCGGCGGCCTCACTCGCCGTTGCAAAGCTCATCGCTTCGCTGCTGTTCGCCACTTCGCCGTGGGACATGGCCACCTATGCAGCCATGGCGTTTACGTTATTCGCAGTGGCTGCGCTCTCAGGCTACATCCCCGCACGCCGTGCCTCGCGCATCAACCCGATGGTGGCGTTGCGGGCAGACTAGACGATCGCATTTCAGCTGACCGGCCAAAGAATGTGGGTGTCCCATCCATGATGGTAGTTTTATCGCCGTCATGGGTGGGAAAGAACCAACTTCAACTCGAGCTCTTGTCTTTCTATTCCCTGTTCCCTATTCCCTGTTCCCTCGCCCTTTTAACCGCGGGTCGCCTTCACTCGGTCGCTGATCATCTGTATAGCGCGCAGCGAGCTCACTGCGGCGCCTTCCTGCCATCCCAGAATATGGCTCACGTGGTCGCCCACAAAATAGATCGGCCCATCCGGCTGGAGCAGCGTTGCGTAGCCGGGGCCGAGCGTCACTCCGTAGGCATCTTCGGTGGGCGAATACGACTGGATCCAGGAGCCCTCGTTGTACGGGACCCTTCCCCATCCAACAAACATCGGCTTTTCCAGCTCTTTGCCGTGGCCGGGGTGCAGCCGCTCGATGGATCGGCGCGACTCCGCGAACTTCCCTTCGAGACTGAGTGCGCCAAACTCCGGCCCCTCGTCCCAATTAAATCCGCTCACCAGTACCCCGCGTTCGCTGAAGAGCTTTGCTGAAGGAAACCACACCGGGCTGCATCCGGAGTTGAGGAATTCCAGCCCGCCATAGATGTTGTAATCCTTCTCCCAGAAGCGCCGGCTCTCCCATGCAATCTTGTACGCGCTTGCGTAGTTGCACTCCGTAATCACCTTGCTGTAAGGCGCGCTGAAGTCGTTTGGGATTTTCTTGAGGATCGAGAGCGGCATGCTGCAGACGCAGTAGTCCGCCTCAAGCGTCTTTGCGACGCCTCCCTGCCTGTAGCCGATGCGCACACCCTTTTCCGTCTTGCGAATCTCCGTCACTGGCGAGTTGAAGCGCACCGTATCGCCCAGCGCCTTGGCAAACGCGTAAGGAATACGGTCCATGCCGCCAACCGGCTGAAACATGGTGGCCTGCCAGTCGAATGCCTCCTCAAACAGAACTCCGTCCCAGAAGTTTTCGTCGAGCAGCGTATGCATGTCGATGGGCTTGCTCAACACGCCAGTCTCTTCGCCCGCGCCCGGCTTCACGTCATACCCGGCGCGATCGCTGCCCACATAGGCATTGGCGTCGTCGAGCGGGCCGTAGATCCGTAGGAAACTCAACATGCGGTCGCGGTCCTCCGCGCTCAATTCCTGGTCGAGCGCTCCCTTGCGAAGGCACTTGGCCAGCAGTTCGCTCACATGGCCACGCGTATCGTTCACCGCCTGCCGCTGCACTACCGGTTTTCCGCCATTGGCCTTGTCGTTTTGCAGAAGGCTTGAACGGCTTGTGTTTACTTCCACTTCAAGCTCGACGCCGAACTTACGGCAATAGCCAAGCATGTGAGTCGTGCACTGAGGGCAACCGCGCCGGGCCAAAGTTCTGATAGTTGCCCGCGTCAAATGTGCAGGTTTGCTCGCTGCCATCAGTAAACTTCACTTTGTCGCCGCCGCGCACAGTCCAGTTGCGGCCGCCGGGCCGCTCGCGCGCCTCAAGCAGCGTGCAATCATAACCCAGGGCTTTCATCTCGTAGGCGGCCACCAAGCCAGCGATGCCTCCACCCAGGATCGCAACCTTTGACCCCTTTGCCCGTGCCCGGCGCCACCGCGAGCGGAAGCGCTCGTGCAGCCCGCGCAGGCACAAGACCGATCGCCTGCATGGTCATGAATGCGGCCCCATATCCGCCCGCCTGGCCCACACGCATCAGAAAATCACGCCGAGAAAGTCCTCTGGACAAAGTCATCGAGTGCCGCTCCTTTCAACGGTGCACGGGTGCTTCTGGTTTTTAAGCATTGGGTGAAATGAAAGGCCCGCACTGCTCCGAGGGATGCGCAGGGGATTCGAACAGTGTTCTTCGAGTGGACCGCAGCCCGGGTTGCGCTGTCAACGGGTTTGCGCACCGGTAGGATTCTTGTGGGCAGCTCGGTCAATTTCGTTCCGAAATTAGTCTCAAACGGACAGCCAGACCGGAACCAAGAAGCACAAGTTCTCTAAATTCAGCAACAAACACAAATATACTGTCTAAAATTTCTGTCTTGACAATCTCACTTCAGACACAATAAAATCCTGTCTGTAGTCGATTTTGCTACGGGCAAGGAGAATCCAGGCATGAAACAAGGCTCAAGCGATCTCGTCCGCGCGCTGGTTTCGGAAAGGCATGTCCGACCAGCTCTCAAGAACGGCAAATCCAACTTCTCCGTTGCCGTGAAGGACGTCTTGGCGGAATTAGTTGCGAACGGCTTTCCTCCCGGCAACACTCCGCAAGTTTGTACCGCCATGCGCAAGAAGTCGTTCCTTCGAGAGCACGGAATCGAGATTGAAGGCATTGACGGTCCCCCCTCCAAGATGAGCACAACCGTCGTTTACCGATATCGTCGGGCTGACCAGCAACCTCGCCCGACTGGGCCGACGGAACAACCGGACACGACTGATGCTGGTGCTGAGACGCCAGAAGAATGGGCACATCGGCTGGCCGGAAGACTGAGCGGACTGCTCAAGGAAGAACTGGCGGAGTTTGGAGGAGGCGAGGCCTTCCTGCGTTGGGTCCGATCGGAAGATGAGGACGCGGCATGAGCAGGGTCTGCTGGGACACCATGCTTTTGATTTACCTGCTTGAAGGTCACCCGGAATATCGCAAGCGGGTCGAGGCTCTTCTGGTGCGTGCCCGCAGACGCGGAGACCGGCTCTCTACAACCTGTCTCTCCGTCGCGGAAATGATGGCAGGAGCCGAGCGGTCAACTCAACCGCAAAAAGCCGACGCGATTCGCGAAGTTCTCGAGGAGATTGGATTTTCTTTCCTGCCGTTTGATGAAGGTGCGGTCAAGCCCTTCAGCCGCCTTCGCACCAGGGAAAATCTCAAGGTCGCGGACTCGATTCACCTGGCGTGCGCCGCATCGGCTGGAATCGATCTCTTCCTGACAGGGGACAAACAGCTTATGCGGATTGACGTTCCTGGCATCCAGTTCATTGCCGACTTCAATTCGCCGATCCTCTAAGTGGCAACTAAAAAGGGCCCCGTTAAAGGAGCCTCACACTCTCAACCAGCCGCGCTGCCAATGCGTTCCGGATCTTCTTCCACCTCGCCGCAATCTTCGCCGAGTCCACCATAACGGCGCTCACGGCGCTGGAAGTCGGCGATCGCCTCAAGCAGATGGATGCCGCGGAAGTCGGGCCAGTAACGCTCGGTCACAAAGATCTCGGTATAGGCGATTTGCCACAGCAGGTAATTGGAGAGGCGCATTTCGCCCGATGTGCGGATCAGCAGGTCCGGGTCGGGCATGTGAGCCGTGTAGAGGTGGCGGTGCACATCCTCTTCGGTAATGCGGTCGGGGCTGAGATTCTTTTGCTTCATCTCCGCTGCCAGTCCGCGCATGGCATCCACAATCTCTGACCGGCCGCCATAGTTGAGGGCCAGGGTCAAGGTGGTGCCGGTGTTGCGCGCGGTAGCCTCGGCGGCCCAGGCCATTTTGTCCTGCACGTCGGGTGCGAGTTCGCGCGTGCGCCCGATGTAGCGGATCCGCACATTGTTATCCATCATGCGCTGCAGGTTGGTCTCAAGATAGTTTTTGAGCAGGCGCATGAGGAAGCTGACTTCGGCGCGCGGGCGGCGCAAGTTGTTTTCGAGCGAGAAGGCGTAGAGCGTCAGCCAGGGCAGCCCGATGCGCGACGCGGTCTCCGTTACCAGTTGCACGCTCTTGGCGCCCTGCTGGTGGCCGAGGAACCGCTTCAGCGAGCGCTGTCCCGCCCAGCGTCCATTGCCGTCCATGATGATGGCCACGTGCTCAGGCAGCCGCTCAGGCTTGAGCGTCGCGTAGAGGCCGCGCTCATCATCTGTGAGTTCATGGATGCGGAGCGTGCCGGGGTTATACAAAGGATTCGCCTCAACCTTACATTTGCGGTTTCCAGGACAGGCGCCCGGAAAGAATCGGGAATCGATGGCAGAAGAGCTTTCGGCCGCTCCGGATGGAGGGTGTCCCCTGCTCAATCCGGGGTCCGGCGCACGAAACCCCGATAGCCGCAGCCGTGGAGTTACACAATCGACCCTAGCACATGCGCCGAGGGGCTGCAAAGGAGCCGGGCTACGCGTGCAGGCGCGGAGTTGAACAACACCAGGCGGACGCTCGAGGAGCGGCCGTCCCCGCCGCCGGCCAATGGCCGGCGGCCAGACAATCAACCTGGCAGCCTTCGGCCTAAGCGGTGCGGCGGCGGCCCGTCGCTGCGTCCTTCACAGCGCCCAGGAACAGCGTCCGATGGAACTGCACAAGCCGCGGAAGAAGTTCCGCCACTTCGGCCACAAATGGATCGGCGAAGATGGCGGCAATCTCTTCTTCGCGGCGGCTGCGCGAATCCCTCACCAGCTGGCACACATCCACATCGAGAGCATGGGCCAGGCGCTCCAGCGAGCCGAGCGTCGGAATCGCCTTACCGTTCTCGATTTTGGAGATGTAGGTACGGGGAACCATCATGCGCCCTGCCAGCTGACGCTGGCTCAGGTGGCGCAGGCGCCGGATTTCGCGCACCTGCCCGGCCACCTGAAGCCCCGCTTCGGCTGAAGAGGGCACAGGCGGGCTCGACACCAGTTGTGGCATTAAAGCTGCCGGCTCCTCGATATCAAGAGGGCGCCTGCACTTTCTGCAAAGGGAGTTTGCGGTTCTATATTGCATAAGCCTGCAATTTTCACACCGCACAACCTCGCGTGTTTCCACGCAGACAGGAGTGGTTGCCATAGGCCGTATGCGGACAGGGCGCCAGAGCAGGAACCCCGCGGTGCTTTTTTTGCACCGCAATATGGGTTACTTTCATGGATGGGAACCATAACTGTCAAGTACAAACTAGGGGTCAATCCTAAGATTCCCGGATCAAATCCTGCAAAACCCGACCATTCGCGAACCAAGGTAAGCAACTCTGGCCGCTCCAGAGACCGATAATTCACTTGCGAAGGAGTAACGATGACCGCTGGCAGTGATGCCCGATACACGCGTGAACAGGCCTGGCAACTGCTGACCGAATGGACCAAGAGTGAGAGCCTGCGCAAGCATGCGCTGTCGGTCGAGGCCTGCGTCCTTGCCTACGGAGAGGCAGAGGCGGACCGGCTGGGCCTGACCGGAGACGAGCGGGCGGCGATGCTTGAGCTCTACTCGACCACGGCCCTGCTGCACGATTACGACTACGAGCGCCACCCCACGGCCGACGAGCATCCCTTTGTCGGCGTCCGCGAGCTGGAGCGGCTGGGCTGGCCCGCGGAGTTGCGGACCGCCATCCTGGGCCACGCGCAGTATTCCGGTGTCCCGCGCGCCTCGCACCTGGCCAAGGCGCTGTTTGCCTGTGACGAGCTGGCTGGATTCCTGGTGGCCAGTGCGCTGGTCAAGCCGGGCAAGCGAATCGCCGAGGTTGAAGTGCCCAGTGTGCGCAAAAAAATGAAGGACAAGACCTTCGCCCGGGGCGTAAACCGGGAAGATGTCATCCAGGGCGCGGCAGAGCTCGGAGTGGACCTGGACGCGCACATCGGCTTCTGTATTGAGGCGATGAGGCGCCGTGCCGCCGACCTGGGCCTCTAGAGCCGTTAACGCTTTGGAGCCACTACGACGAAAGTTGTAGGAGCGCGCGGCCTGGTCCGCAAGGGAACTGTCAGATAATCGGATAGCCCCGGAAACTTCTCCTCAATCCATGGGGGATCGCGCGATGCTGAGACTCTTTGGAAAAAAATCTGGAACCAACCCCGCCTCGCAGCGCAGCTTCTCTGAGGCGCAGGCCGCGGTTGAAGCGCTCTACGCCATGGAGACGCAGGCCAATCTGGCTGCGCTTCGCGAGCGCCAGCGGAACAACAAGAACGAAAAGATGGTGGCCCATTATCTGGAGTACTGGCCCATGGCCATTGGCATTGCCATTAGCCTGGTCGCTGCCCAGATCCACGATATGCTGCTGCCCTTGGGCCCCTGGGCCATGGGCCTCGTGTTTCCCTTTGTCGTGATCGCGGGACGCCCTGAGATCTACATGGGCGATAAGGTGGCGGCGCTGCTGCCTGTGGCGATGCTCTACCTGCAGTTTCCGCTGGAAGGCTTTATGGCCAGAACCGTCCTGAAAGGCAAAGTCACAGTTCACGGCGTGATCGTTCAGGTGCTGTTTTACCACATGCTGGGGATCGTCGAGCTGATTCTGCTGAACGGCTTCATGGCTTCGTCTGTGACCAAATAAGCGCAGAGACGAGTCTGCCTGGCTCCGTCGTCCGCGCCGTTCACCACTGCCTCTCCAAAGATTGAAATCAGCCCCTCAAGGCTGCGGCTTGTGCGCCCGCAACTCAGCCACGATCTCCGCCGCCGCCACGCGAGCCTTCTCTTCCTGGTCGGGAGGAAAGCTGATGGCGCCCACACGCGCGTGGCCACCGCCGCCGTAGCGCTCGCATACCTGCGCCAGGTTCACCATCTTTGCCGGATCGGCCTTGGTCCACGGGTTCGAGCCCACCGCCACCTTGGTGCGAAAGCTCGATTTCGACAGGCCGATGGAGTAAATGGCGTTGGGATAAAGGTAATACGGGATGAATTTGTTGAAGCCCTCGAGCGGATGGTCGGTAATGTCGAAAAAGATTGTGCCGTCCTTCTCTTCGGCCCGGCTGCGTATCAGCTCGAGCGCCTCTGCGTGACGCTCGAGCAGCGGCGGCAGTAAATCGGCGACAAACGGCTGGCTCAGCACCTCCGCCAACGGCATCGAGGTCAGCAGCGGAATCAGCCGCGGAATGAACTCCGGATCCTGGTTGGCCTCGATAATCAGCGTCAGCTTCATCGCCGGCGCTGCCATCTCTACAGCGGACTCCGGACTCTCGTACTTCGCTCCATCCACAATATCGGCCCAATGAATCAGTTCCGCCACCGGCGCCGTATTGAACCCATAGTGCGTCGAAGCAATGTGCGCCAGGAAGCTGGTGCACGAGGTGTATTTCGGGTCAAAGAACTTGCGCGATCCGCAAACCGGATCCTGCTGGCAGGCAAGAAAATGCAGGTGGTCTTGCCGAGTGAGAAAGGCCGACTGGTGATGATCGAACCACCAGGTGATCTTCGGTGAGGCGGAATACTTGAAATCCACGATGGCGTTTTCGTCGCCGGTAAATTCACTCTCGTTAAACAGCGCGCCCGCGCGATGGACCAGGCCGTGATACTCGTACGGTGGCGTCCGGATTGACACACTCGCGATGAAACCGCGTAAACAGCGAGGCTGAGCATGCTCCGTCAAAACACTTGTCGTGATAGAAAACGCGAACTCGCAAGAGCTGAGTTCCTCCTGAGCCGGAAGGCAAATTAGCCGGAACTGTTAAGCATCAAGGGCTGGGCCCATTGTGTCAAGGCGGGCGGGTGAGGGAAAATGACCATCAGGCCCCGCAAAACCGTCGAAAAAGTCGATTGCTTAAGGTATTTTTATCAATACGATCGATTCGTGAAAAACTGTCTCGTTTTTTCTTGTAGGAGGCTGTGTGGAGCAAGAGAATAATTCCCCCGTGCCGGCCCCCATGCAGCCCCCCGTGGCGAGTGCATCACCGGCAGAAGAACCTGCAGCTGGCGGAGCCCTCCTGCCCGAAAGTGCATCTCCAATCAGCACGACGCCCGAGGCCGAACCGGAGGAGTATCGCGGGCTTGGCTGGGCCTTCATAGGCGACAACGGTTTGCGCGCCGGATGGTCGGTGCTCATCTTCGTACCCATCTTCGTCATCGCCGTTTTCGCACTGGGAACCGGAGCTTCCCTGATCATTAGAAACATCGCCCACAACAGGCTGGGAAGCGGAACTGCTCTTTCGGCGGGCATCGGTGAGCTGGTTCCGTTTTTCGCCATGCTGATTGCAGCTGCAATCGTCGGCCTCATTGAGCGCCGCAGCATTCTGGACTTCAATCTGAAAGGTCCGCGCCGCGTCGTCAACTTCTTCTCAGGATTCGCGGCCGGCTTTGTCGCACTCTCAGTTCTGGTGGGTGCACTCGCCGCCGGCGGCTGGCTGCACTTTGGCCCCGTCGCGCTCACAGGGACGGATATTCTCAAGTTCGCTGCGCTCTGGGGCGCAACATTTCTCCTGGTCGGTTGCGTGGAGGAGGGCTTGTTCCGCGGCTATCTGCAATTCACGCTCACCCGCGGCATCAATTTCTGGTGGGCGCTGGCCGTTGTCGCCGGGCTCTGCCTCGACCTTGTGCTGCGCACCAAAGGAAACGGTGTGTGGGGCGTCTACGTAATCGCATTGCTTGGCTTGCTGCCCTGCTTTGCGCTCCATTGGTTGAGGGCCAGGAGCGCGGGATTCTGGCAGGCGGCCTGGGTCACCTCCACGCTTTTCGGATTCATCCACACCGGCAACAACGGCGAAAACTGGATCGGCATTTTTGCCGCCGCAGCCATCGGCTTTGTCTTTTGCGTCAGCGTGCGCGTCACCGGATCGGCCTGGTGGGCGATCGGCTGCCACTTTTCGTGGGACTGGGCAGAGACCTACTTCTTCGGCACCGCCGACAGCGGACTGCCGGCCCAGGGCCATTTTCTTACGACCAGCCCCGCGGGCAGCGCACTGTGGAGCGGCGGCACAGACGGCCCTGAAGGCAGCCTGCTTGTGCTGGCCGTCATCCTGCTCCTGCTGGTGGCCTTGCTCATGATGTACGGACGCAAACGACCCGCGCCGTCCGCTAACGAAGCCATGGAACTGCGCGCCGGCTAGAACTGGTTGCACAGGACGGGTTTTGAAAGGGCGCGGCTTCAGACGCACCATACGTGGTCCAATTTGAATGTAGGCATTAGTCCCTGAGGGACGTTCTGCACTGGCTCAGTTGCATGAATGCAACCAGTTCTGGCACACTCCTCGATTCAGACCGCGGCGTTATCCTGTTCTAGACCCATGGCTGACATATTCCCCATCGATCAGGCTGGCTCAGCCGCTGCTGTTTCGCCTCCCGGAGCGCGCAAGCCGCGCTGGCCGCGCATCCTGCTTTGGTCGGCATCTGGCCTCGTGCTGTTGGCGCTGCTCGCCGCCGGCGCCGGCGTCCTCTGGTTGCACTCTGCCGCGAAAGCTTCGCTCCCGGTCCTTGACGGCGACCTTCACGTTGCCGGTCTGTCCGCACCAGTCATCGTGCGGCGAGACGCGCACGGCGTTCCGCACATTGAAGCCGCCAGCCAGGACGACCTCCTCATCGCCCAGGGCTACGTCACGGCGCAGGACCGCCTGTGGCAGATGGACGCTTACCGGCGCAATGCCGACGGCACACTCGCAGAGATCATGGGGCCCTCCCTTGTGGGGCACGACAAGGCGCAGCGCGTGATGGAGTTCAGGAATTCCGCGCAGCGCATCTATGACCACCTGCCGCTAGCCGACCGCGCCCGAATGGACGATTACGCGCGCGGGGTGAACCTCTTCATCGCGCAGCATCAGGACTCGCTGCCTCCGGAATTCCAGCTGCTGCACTATCGCCCGCAGCCATGGTCGGGCGTTGACTCGGTAAGCGTGGGGCTGATGATCGTCGAAATGCTGGACACGCACTGGCCCAACAAGTTGGCGCGCGAGCGCGTCTCCGCCGACCTGAACAATCCCGGTCTCGAGTCCGATCTCTATCCCGTCGGTTCATGGCGCGACCATCCGCCCACCGGCGTTCTGCTTGACCTGAGCCAGCCCCATCCTGAGCTTGTGCCGCCCAAGTCGGACGATGACGACGACGATGAGCCTTCCTCGACCCAGGCAGCACCGCATCCGTACATGGCGCCAAATCCAGGCCTGCAAGCTAGCGATGCAAACCCGAAGACGTTGCTCGCTCTCCTCGGCCTGCCTTCTTGTGATGGATGCGTCGACGGCTCGAACAACTGGGTGATTTCCGGCATGCGCACCGCCAGCGGCATGCCGATCCTCTCAAACGATATGCACTTGAGCCTCATGGTGCCCAACATCTGGTACATGGCCGACCTCAGTGCTCCCGGCCTCCACGCCGCGGGCGTCACCATTCCCGGCATGCCGTTTGTCATTGAAGGACACAACGAACACGTGGCCTGGGGCATCACTGCGCTCATGGGAGATGTCGACGACCTGTACCTCGAGAAACTCGACGGCAATGGCAACTACCAGGACGCGGACGGCACATGGAAGCCCATGAAGTTGGACCACGAAGTCATCAAGGTGCGCGGCGGAAACGATGTAGCGCTCGACGTCGAAATCACAGGCCATGGACCGCTGCTGAATCCGATCCTGCCCAAAGAGAGCAGGCCGATTGCACTCAAGTGGACCCTGCACGATCCAACTCTGAACGCCTTGCCGGTCTATCAACTCAACGTCGCGCAGAACTGGACGGAGTTTTCTTCCGCGCTTGCTGACTGGTGCTGGCCGACCTTGAACATTGTTTACGCCGACGACCAGGGCCACGTGGCCTATCACGCCGTGGGCAGAGTTCCCATGCGGCCCGGCGGGCTCGCGGGCAAGCCCATCAACGACAGCACGCACGAGTGGCAGGGCTACATTCCGTTTGAAGACATGCCCAGCTCCGTCGATCCGCCGTCAGGTTTTCTTGCCACGGCCAACTCTCGCGTCACTACCGACAAGTCTCCATATCCACTCACGCTCGAGTGGGTGGAACCCTATCGCACGGAGCGCATCTACAAGTCTCTTGAGGGACGCGATGGGCTCAAGCCCAAAGATATGCTGGCCGTCCAGACCGATGTCTACAGCGAGATGGATCAGGAGATGGGCCAGCGCCTCGCCTACGCCATCGACCACACGGAGGGCGCGGATGAGCGTCTGCGCAAGGCCGCTGACCTGATGCGAAGCTGGGATGGACGCCTCACCACCGACT
Source organism: uncultured Acidobacteriaceae bacterium (assembly GCA_963820245.1). GTDB lineage: Bacteria > Acidobacteriota > Terriglobia > Terriglobales > Acidobacteriaceae > Telmatobacter. Next base: position 71,860 of record CAWFZC010000021.1, read on the forward strand.
CCGTCGCGGCCTCGATTGTCACCACCACGCGCCAGGCGCTTTGGCCCATGATTCTGGAACCTAAGCTGGGAGTAGACGCCGCCACTTATCGCTGGGAAGAATCGAATTTTGCCGAGGAAGAGATCGTGATGCACGCCCGGGCCGACTGGCTGCCGCCCGGCTACAAAAACTGGGATGCCCTGCTCACGGCCGCTGTGCGCAAGGGCATGGAGAACGGCAAGGCGCCCGCCGATGTGACCGCCTGGCAATATGGCGACTGGCACGTCGTGGACCTTGAGCATCCGCTTGCGCAGTACTTGCCGCTGGTGGGCCGCATCGCGGGCACTGGACCCCAACCGCTGAGTGGCGACACCACCACCGTCAAGCAGGTGGGCCGCGACTTCGGGCCTTCGCAGCGCTTCACCATCGACTGGAGCGACGTGGACGGCTCAACGCAGAACATCGTGCTCGGCGAAAGCGGCAATCCGCTCAGTCCTTACTTCCGCGACCAGTGGAATGACTGGTACGGCGGAACAACCTTCCCGCTGCCCTTCACCCCCGCAGCCGTTACAGCGCAAACAAAACACACGCTGCGGCTCGTTCCCTAGGGCTGAACCGATTCGCTGGGACGAATACAGGCTCAGCTAGAATGCTCCTAAACTCGGAGGACAATCATGGATGGCGAGCCGACCTTATTCTCCACAGCAGAAGGCAAGAGGATCAAATGCCTGGATGACTTGCCGGAGGTTGCCAGGCTAGCAGAACGACAGCGATTCTTAAACAGGTGGTATCGGCCTGTCGCCATGGCGCCGTTTGTAGTTTCGATCATCCTGGGAGTCGGTATTTTCCCAAACTCGCGAAACCCACTATTAATTGCATTTGTGTTCGCCTCCTTGTTCTGGGCGATGCTTGTCGCTGGCTACGCTTTCTATCTTCTGACGAATTTTCGCTGTCCTGCCTGTGACTCACGGTTCGGCTTGGGTGACGAATGCAGAGCGCGTGGCTTACCGAGACACGACAAAGCCCCGTCAACCATCTTCACGGAACTATCTTGACCCAGCCCGGCCCAAATTCGTTTGGAACAGGACATCCTTTTCGTTCGGCTTTTGGCAGATACTCCGGGTCGGTCATCATTCTTCTGGCCGCTCTAATCGCCATCACCCCCGAACTCATCCGCGGAAACTCCTGCGGCCACGACTTCGACTTCCATCTGGTTTCGTGGTTCGATGCTCTCAATGGCTGGCGTCATGTGATCCCGTATCCTCACTGGGCGCCCAGCGCGAACTATGGCGCAGGCGAGCCGCGCTTTGTTTTCTATTCGCCGCTCACCTGGATGATGGGCGCAGCCCTCGGCGCATTTCTGCCGTGGACCTGGGTTCCCGTCGCCCTAACCTTTCTGCTGCTGGCCGGAACAGGCCTCGCCACAAGGGCGCTGGCGCGCCAAACTCTCAATGAAGGAGCAGCAACGCTCGCCGGCTGCGTGGCGCTCTTCTCGGGCTACGGGCTCTTCACCGCCTACGAACGCACAGCCTTCGCGGAACTCGCCGGCGGCATCTGGATTCCGCTCGTTCTCCTGTTCGCGCTTCGCAGCAGCAACGCTTCGCGCCTAGGCAAATCGGAACGCCGCGAAGCCGTCCGCACCATCGCGGGCCTGGCCATTGCCATTGCAGGATGCTGGCTTTCCAATCCAACCGTCGGCGTCATGGGCTGCTACCTGCTCGCCGCCGTCGCGCTCATCGTATTCGCCATTGAACGCTCACCGGCGACCGTATTGCGTTCCGCAACTGGCGTCGTTCTCGGCATGGGCGTGGTTGCCGCCTACCTAGTCCCGGCGGCGTGGGAGCAGCGCTGGGTCGATATCCATCAGGTCACCGAAGACAAGGGACAGACGCTCGAAAATAACTGGCTGTTTGCCGTGCACAGCGACCCCACGCTCGCCTACCACGATGTCGTACTCCACACCGTCTCTACGATTGCCATCCTCATGATCGCCGTTGCCCTCTGCGCCATGCTCTTGTGCTGGCTGCGAGGGCGCTTGCCGGCACAGGCGCGTTGGTGGGTTCCGCTCGCCCTCATACCCGTGGCTGTGCTCTTCCTGCAGTTCCCATTCTCACGGCCGTTGTGGAATCTTCTTCCCGATCTCCGCTTCCTGCAATTCCCCTGGCGATGGCTTGTGATTCTTGAAGCTCCCATGGGCATCTTTACCGCTGCCGCTCTATGGCCGCGCAACCCAACGCACCACTTGCAGCGCTTCGCCGTCGCAGTCGCAGCAGCCGCAGTTTTTCTAGCGCTCACCACATGGGCCGCGAAGGATCTGTTTCAAGTGTGCGACGACGAAGATGCCGTATCCGGCATGCTTCCGGCGTATCGCGCTGGCCAGGGCTTTATCGGCACCTACGAGTACGAGCCTGTCGGCGCAGACATTTCGCTCATCCCCGCTGGCTTGCCCGAAGCCTGCCTCGTCGCCAACCCCGCCACGGTGCTCGGCAAGCCAACCAACGATCCTGACTCGGACATCGCCGTGCAATGGAGCGCCTCCCAGGGCACCTGCGAGTCCACCTACGCGGCCGCACCCGGCAGCGGGCCGGAGCACTTGAAGATCCTTGCAAACCCGCCGTACGCAGGCTTCCTCATTCTCAAGCTGCGCACGTATCCCGCCTGGCTCGTCAAGGTCAATGGAGTGACCACCTCTCCCTCGCCTCCACGCGCCGATGGTCTCATGGCGATTCCTGTCCCGGCCGGGCCGGTCGTGATAACGGCCGACTGGACAACCACAACAGACGCGCTCGTCGGCCGCTGGCTCAACGCACTCGGCTTGCTTTTGCTCACAGCCCTCTGTTGGCTAGCCCGTATGCCAAAGCGCCAGCGTTTATCATTGAAGCAATGACTGTGGACGTGAAATCGCTGTTGAACCAGGGCGTGGAACTGACCGACCGCGCGCTTGAAGAACTGCTGCCCAGCGCAGAAACGGTGCCTGCGTCGATTCATGGAGCCATGCGCCACTCGGTCTTTGCGGGCGGCAAGCGACTCAGGCCGGTACTCGTCATGCAGGCGGGCATCACCATCGCCGGCGCCTTGCCTCCGGGATTTGCCCGGCTCGGCGCGGCCATCGAAATGCTCCATACCTATTCCCTGATTCACGACGATCTGCCCGCGCTGGACAACGACGATCTGCGCCGCGGCAAGCCCACTTGTCACGTCGCTTTCGGAGAAGCCATCGCCATCCTGGCCGGTGACGCACTGCAAACCCGCGCCTTCGAAGTGCTGGCCGGCCTCGACGCGCCGCCCGCTGCCACCGTTCAGATCATTGCTCTCATCGCCAACGCGGTGGGCACGGTCGACGGCATGATCGGCGGCCAGGTACTCGATATTGAAAGCGAGCACCTGAAGCCCACATCGGATCTGGTCAACTCAATTCATCGCGCCAAGACCGGTGCGCTCATTCGCGTCAGCGTGGTAGCCGGTGGCGTTTTCGCGGGAGCCTCGCCCGACGATGTCGCGCGCCTTACGCTCTTTGGTAGCAAGGCCGGCCTTGCTTTCCAGATCGTGGATGACGTGCTCGACCTGACCGTGGAATCTGCGCAGCTGGGCAAAACAGCAGGCAAGGACCAGGCCACCGAAAAAGCCACTTGGCCTGCTGTCTTTGGTATTGAGCAGAGCCGCGCGGATGCTGCGCGCCTCATCGATGAAGCATTCGCAGCGCTCGACACCTATGGCAGCCGCGCCGATGGACTCAAGGCAGTCGCCCGCTTCCTGGTGGAGCGCAAAAACTAATTCATGCTCTCGGAATCAGACATCCTGAACGCGCTGCGTGATTGCTTCGACCCCGAAGTGAAATTGAATCTTGTTGACTTGGGGTTGATCTACGCCGTTGAGACCGGACCCGATCCGGATTCGACGCCGAAGTGGCCGCGCCAGTGGGTCAAGATCACCATGACGCTGACGACGCCGCAATGCCCGGCGAGCGGATTGATCTTCGAGCAGGTACACAACCGCCTGGCCGGAATTGCCGACATCAGCAGAGTGGAAGTTGACCTGGTGTGGGAACCGAAGTGGACAGCCCACCGCATCAGCGAGGCGGGGCGCAGACAGCTGGGGCTCTAGAGACAGTTGAGGAAACTGCCCCGCAAGAACCATCGGGCCCGGAAGAGCCCGATATGCTTAGTGTCTAATTACTTCTCCGATTTTTTGCCGCTGTGCGGCAAACTCGTCCACGGTACCTTCAACAGTTTCCAAAAGCCTTTGTACATCTCCGATGTAGGTGGGCAGAACGCTCCACCACTTCTTCAACGTGTCTTGCTGATCGATCATTGCCAAAGTCGTACCCGTGGCCGCTGCCACGAGCGCTGCGCGCCGGCTGCCCGTAAGCAACAGTGCACCACTTGCGACCAGGGTTGCGGCTGCGCCATAGCGGAGCCAGTTGATGGGCTTGGGCTTCGGGGCAATAGGAACAGCATCAAAATTCCGGGGTAATTTTGAAAGCGGCAGAACTCCCATTTCTTCTCCTCCCATTCCATATCGCAACTGCACGCCTGCGATGGAACGGTGACTTCAAATATCGCTCTAACGAGCGGGCCGGGGATAAAACCAAAGCAACTACAGGGGAAACAATCTTGCATTGCATTGCATTTCGAATTGACTGCGGCCTCTCATACTTTCAATCGAGGTCGAAGTCGCGCAATGGTTTACCTTCGGGGGCATCCTTGGCCTTGCGCAGGGCCTCGGCAAATTTTTTCTCAAGCAAATCGGCCTTGTTCCGCTCCGCGTCCACCGATTGCCTGAAAATTGACTCCTTGCGCTCGTCTTGCTCGCGCATGGCCTTCGCCGCCGTCTCCAGATCTTCGAACATCCGCTTGCGTGGTGCCGAAGTATGGCTGACAACTAAACCTGTGGCTGTATCGATCTTGATCATTGCCCCGCAGTCCGGGCAGGCTACTTCAAAATCCTTTTCCTTCGATTTAGCCATTTCAAGCGAGAATTGTATGCGCTTTCCACAGGATTTTATACGGCCTTGGCTGTGGATATAAGGCCTTTCTCTCGCTTTGGAACCATAGTGCTTATCGCTCAATGCCTTAAGTTACTTTGCGTTCGCTTTTCGGTAACGGAAGGTAACAAATTGTTTCATCAGATTGAAACCTCGAGGTCAAAATTGCTCATGCTCCAGAGCCGCCTTCTCCTTGAGCAAACGTCATGAACTTCGCTTGACACACCTGAGACCGGACGCTAAAGATGGAGGCGCTGGGTTTTCACGCGCACCATCGGAACCAGAGCCAGAAAACATCCAGTGCCGCCGAAAAATGCGCAGGAATTCCTCTGGAACCGTCCTGCCAATTCCCTCTCCAGGAAGTATTCCAATGAAGCATGCCTCGCCCCTGATCTTCCTCGCCCTCATCACGGTCTCTGTCTCTCTTTCATTCATCCCCATTGCACCTATGTCCGCTGCCGGCGCCATTGCTGCGCTCGCTGATGACGTCAGTGCAATTGAGTCGAACCCGGTCAAGCTCGACCGCCTTGATCCATCCATCGACCGCATCATTCCGGCCGGCGCAAAAATCGAGCGCATCGCAAAGGGTTTCACCTGGGTCGAAGGCCCTGTCTGGGTCAAGGACCGTCTCTTCTTCGCGGAGATTCCGTCGAACAGCATCCGCACCTGGACGCCCGGCAAAGGCACGAGCATCTTCCTGCAGCCAAGCGGCTACAAGGGCTCTGCTCCCTACGGCGGCCCAGAGTCAGGATCGAATGGAATGACGCTCGATGTGCGCGGACGCCTCACCGTCGCAGGCCACGCGCAGCGCGATGTCTATCGTTTCGAATCGCTCGACCCGAAGGCCCAGATCACCATCCTTGCCGATAAGTACCAGGGCAAGCAGCTCAACAGTCCCAACGATGTGGTCTACAAATCCGACGGCTCGCTCTACTTCACCGATCCACCCTACGGCCTGCGCACTCAGCAGGACAACGATCCTGACAAGCAGCTCAGCGTCAACGGCGTCTTTCGCATTCCTCACGCGCTCGCGCACAAGGCCGGAGCACCGCCCGATCGCGACGCTCTGCAACTCGTCGTCAGCGATCTCACGCGGCCCAACGGCATCGCCTTCTCACCCGATGAAAAGTATCTCTACGTCAACAACTCGCAGCCCAAAAAGATCTGGATGCGCTACCGCGTAAAGCCCGACGGCACATTGACGGACGCCAAACTGCTCTACGACGACACGGCCGACACGCGCGCCGGCAATCCCGATGGCATGAAGGTCGATGTGGAAGGCAACATCTACAGCGCAGGTCCCGGCGGCATCTGGATCTTCTCGCCCGAAGGCAAGCCGCTTGGGAACGATTGTGCTTCCCGGCCGCACCTCAAACGTGGCCTGGGCCGGCCCTGACCGCAAAACGCTCTACATCACCGACAGCGAAGGCATCTATCGCATCCACTTGAAAATTGCCGGCGAGCCAATCGTTACAGGAAAATAATTGGGTGCCCCCGGTCCCTCGCCCTTGGGGACCGGGGAAACAAGAAAAACCCCTACGTCACCGGCCCGGGATTAAACAGCACGAATTCATTGTGCAGCCCCCAGTGATCGGCCCACGTCTTCTTACGTCCACTGGCCACATCCAGAATCAACCGGAAAATCTCCCAGCCCACGTCTTCAACCGACGCATCCGCAGTCGCAATGCGCCCCGCATCCACATCGATCAAGTCGTGCCAGCGCCCCGCCAGCCCGCTGTTTGACGCCACCTTGATCACCGGAACCACTGACAGGCCGTAAGGCGTGCCGCGCCCCGTGGTAAAGATGTGCATGTTCATTCCCGCGGCCAACTGCAGCGTGCCGCAGATAAAGTCGCTGGCCGGCGTGGCCGCAAACACAAGCCCTTTCTTCGGTCACGCGCTCGCCCGGCCCCGCCACGGCCATCAGCGCGGTGCTGCCCGCCTTGGCCACCGAGCCCATCGCCTTCTCAACCACGTTGGCCAGGCCGCCCTTCTTGTTTCCGGGCGTTGGATTGGCCTGCCGGTCGGCCCCACCCGCGTCGAGATAAGCGTCGTACCAGGCCATTTCGCGAATAAATTTTTCCGCCACTTCCGGCGTTGCCGCGCGCGCCGTAATCAGGTGGGCCGCATCGCGCACCTCCGTCACTTCAGAGAACATCACCGTCGCGCCCGCCCGTACAAACAAATCCGTCGCAAAGCCCACCGCGGGATTCGCCGTCACGCCAGAAAATGCATCCGACCCTCCGCACTGCACGCCCACCACAAGCTCCGATGCGGGGCACGTCACGCGACGCCGCTCGTTCAGCCGCTTCAGCTTGTCTTCGGCTTGGGAAACAATTGAATCCACCATCTCGCCAAACCCGTGCTCCGCATCCTGCAGCACGCTCACGGCCGGCTCGTTCTCCAGAACGGTCAGCTCGCTCACAGGAATCATCCGCGTCGGCTGCAGCTTTTCGCAGCCCAGGCTCACCATGAAGATCTCTCCGCCAAAGTTCGGATTGCGGCTCAGGTTGCGCAGCGTGCGGATGGGAACAGCAGCACCCGGAGCGTCGATGGCTACGCCGCACCCGTAGTGATGCGCGATGGCAACCACATCATCCACATTCGGATAGCGTGGCAGAATTTCTGCTTTGATACGCTTCACGGCAAAATCAACTGTGGCGGCCACGCACTGCACCGTGGTGCTGATGGCGAGAATGTTCTTCGTACCTACAGACCCATCCTTGTTGCGATAGCCCTCGAAGATGTAGCCCTCAAGCCCGGGCAAACTCTCCGGCACCGCAGTCGACATGGGACACCCGGAGAGCGCCGGCGCTTCCGGCGGTGTCAGCAGACCTTCGTGCACCCAACTTCCGCGCGCAATCGGTTGCTTTGCATAGCCGATCACCACGCCGTAGCGCAAAATGGCCTCACCCTCCGCCATGTCAACAAGCGCCACCTTGTGCGCCTCCGGAACCTGCTCCACCAGCACCAGGCCATCGGCAAAGCGGCTGCCCGCGGGCAATCCGCCCTGGTTCACAACAATCGCCACGTTGTCGCGCGCATCCACGCGTATGTATCTGGGCACTGCGGCGACGGATTTATCTTTGACTTCACTCATGACCAGCGCACCTGTTACTAGCGTACAAGGGATGGACGTCTCGGATCGAACTTCCATCCCGGAATGAGAAACTGCATCGCCGTCGCATCGTCACGCGCGCCGAGCCCCTTCGCCTCATACAGCGCATGCGCCTGCTCGACAGCATCAAAATCAAGATCGACTCCCAGCCCGGCTCTCTCGGGCACTTTCAGTAGACCGTCGCAAATCTTGAATGGATTGCGCGTCAAATGCTGCCCGTCCTGCCAGATCCAGTGCGTGTCGATCGCAGTGATCGCACCCGGAGCAGCAGCGGCCACGTGCGTTACCATCGCCAGCGAAATGTCGAAATGATTATTCGAGTGCGAGCCCCACGTCAGCCCATTGTCGCGGCATACCTGCGCCACGCGCACCGATCCCTGCATCGTCCAGAAGTGCGGATCGGCCAGCGGAATGTCCACAGCATACAATTGAATCGCGTGCCGCAGCTGCCGCCAGTCGGTCGCAATCATGTTGGTCGCCGTGGGTAAATTCGTCGCCTGGCGAAACTCCGCCATAATTTCGCGGCCCGAGAATCCCTGCTCCGCCCCGCAAGGATCTTCGGCGTACGCCAGCACGTCATGCCTTCCCTTGCATAGCCCGATCGCTTCCTTCAGCGACCATGCTCCATTAGGGTCGAGCGTGATCCGCGCCTCAGGGAATCGCGCCGCCAGCGCCTCGATCGCCTTCATCTCGTCGGCCCCGCTCAACACGCCGCCCTTCAACTTGAAATCGTTGAAGCCATAGTGCTCGCGCGCCGCCTCGGCTAGCCGCACAATGGCTTCCGGCGTCAGCGCTTCTTCATCGCGAACGCTGAACCAACCCTTCGCTGCATCGCCCGCGCGCCGGTAATCGAGATTGGTCTTCCTGCTGTCGCCCACGTAAAACAAGTAGCCGAGCACCGGCACCTCGGTCCGCTGCTGACCCTCGCCCAGCAGCGCCGCAACCGGAAGCCCGAGAAACTGTCCCAGCAAATCGAGCAGCGCCGACTCAATCGCAGTCATCGCGTGCACGGTCACGCGCAAATCAAATGTCTGCTGTCCGCGCCCGCCGGAATCGCGATCCGCAAACCGCTCCTTCACGTCGTTCAGAATTGCGTTGTACGAGCCAACATCGCGGCCGATCACCAGCGCAGCCGCCTCTTCCAGCACGCGGCGAATCTTTTCTCCGCCCGGCACCTCGCCCACGCCTGTGTTCCCCGCCTCGTCCGTCAGGATTGCAAGATTCCGCGTAAAGTAGGGCCCATGAGCGCCACTCAGGTTCAGCAGCATGCTGTCCTGGCCCGCAACCGGAACCACGCGCATCCCGGCAATGCGCGGCGACTTGCCGCGCCCGCCAGCCAATTCGTCTTTTCGCCCTTCTGCCATCTCCGCTCCAGCCACCTGTTTCCGCAGACAATCTTACCGGACAGCATCGCTTCCCTGCTGACATGTGAGGCTTTGAAGGGGCGTGGCTTCAGCCACGACATCAACTCCGCCAACCAACTGCCGGGCTTTAGCCCCTGGGGGAATATTTCCTGAAACTTTCTCAGCGCGTACGGCCACCCTTTACACAAGCGTGCCCACTCGCTTACAACGATCATGGCAACAATGGACGCAAATTGCCGCGGCGCAGCCAACTTCAAGCGGACCGGCGGACATATGGGGACTTCATGAATCGCAGAGAGTTCATCGTCAACAGCAGCGCAGCTTCGCTGGCTGTCGCAAGCGTAAGTGGGTCTTCGCCCACCCTCGCGGAACCGGCGCCGAAGCGCGCCTTGATGAAGCTCGGTGACCAGACCGAGCCCACCAACGAGACGCATGTGCGCTACCTCGCCCGTTACGGCGTTGAAAGCATCTGCGGCTATCCCGGGATTGAAGGCGACCGCCTCTATGCAACCGTAGACGAGCTCAAGCGCATGAAAGATCTCGCCGCCAAGTACAACATCAGCGTGGACTGCATCGCTCCGCCGTTTCTCGCATCCAGCTTCATCGACAACGAAAAGCATCCGGCCATCATGCTCGCCGAGAGCCCCGAGCGCGACCGCGACATCGAACAGCTGCAGACCATGATCAAGAACTGCGCTGAAGCCGGCATTCCCTCCATCAAATACAACATGAGCATCCTGGGAGTATTGCGCACCGGCCGCAGGCCGGGCCGCGGCGATGCCATGGACCATGTGTGGAGGTTTTCCGAGGCGCATCCAGCCAAGCCGCTTACCCGGGCGGGCGTCGTCAACGCAGACGCCTTCTGGGAGCGCATCACCTACTTCCTTGACCGCATCATTCCCGTGGCCAACGAATACAAAATCCGCATGGCCTGCCACCCGCAGGACCCAGGCGTTCCGCCAGAAGGCTACCAGGGTGTCAATCGCGTGCTTGGCACCATCGACGGGCTCAAGAAGTTCGTCTCTATTCGCGAGAGCCCTTATCACGGCCTCAACTTCTGCCAGGGAACCGTATCAGAAGCGCTCGAAAATCCCAGCGTCCAAATCTTCGACGTCATCCGCTGGTTCGGAACGCGTAAAAAAATCTTCAACGTGCATTTCCGCAACATTCGCGGACACCGCAACGACTTCGAGGAGGTCTTCCCCGACGAAGGCGACATCGATTTTGTGAAGGCCATCCGCGTCTACAAGGAGATCGGCTATCCCTATATGCTCATGCCCGATCACGTGCCGCTCGCCGCCAACGATCCCGGATCGCTGCAGTCTTTTGCTTTTTGTTACGGTTACATTCGCGGCCTCATCCAGTCCGTGAACCACGAAGGCTGAGCCCACGACTTCAACAGCACTCTGACCTTTTTCTCTCGATGAACCGCGGGTGCCCCAGGTGCCTCGCATTTGGACACCTGGGAACGTAACACTGCTCCAAGCGAAAGGAAGTCCTAACCCTTGCCTGAGCCCAAAGAGACCCGAATCCGGTATCTCATCATCTCGATTCTGTTCGTCGTTAGCTGTTTCAGCTTTGCAGATCGTTCTGCCCTTTCGCAGGCCGCGGGCATGATGCCCAAAGATCTCGATCTGACTCCACAGCGGATGGGCTACCTGCTCTTTGGATTCGGCTGGGCCTACGCGCTGGCTCAGTTGCCCTCGGGCGGCTTGCTCGATCGCTTCGGATCGAAGCGCGTCTACGGCATCGCCATCATCCTCTGGTCCATCTTCGCGTTCCTCACTGGCTTCGCAGGATACGTAGGCGCCAGCGCCGCCTTCACCGTCATCTTCATTCTGCGCATCTGTTCAGGCCTTGCTCAGGCCCCGGTGTTCCCTGGCAATGGCCGCATTGTCGCCGCATGGTTCCCCACCGCCGAGCGTGGCCGCGCATCCGCAATCTTCAACTCGTCGCAATATTTTGCGCTCCCCGTCTTCGCCCCCATCTTCGGCGGCCTGCTCCATCGCTTCGGATGGCAAAGCTGCTTCTGGTTCATGGGCGCCCTCGGAGCGCTGCTCACCATCGTCTGGTTCACCAACATCTACGGGCCCAAAGATCATCCCCGCGTCTCGCCCGCCGAAGTTGAAATGATCGAAGCCGGTGGAGGCCTCGTCAACACGGACGCCAGCGCAACCGCAAAGAAAAACACCCTCACCTGGTCCACGGTGAAAATGCTGCTCAGCCATCGCATGCTGGTCGGCGTCTACATTGGCCAGTACTGCATCACCACGCTCACCTGGTTCTTTCTCACCTGGTTTCCGCTGTACCTCTCCCAGGCGCGGCACATGTCGGTCCTCAAGGTGGGGTTTGCTGCCGCCGTGCCCGGCCTTTGCGGAGGCATCGGCGGCATCCTCGGAGGCATCATCTCCGATGAGCTCCTGAAGCGCGGCTGTTCGCTCAGCTTCTCGCGCAAGCTGCCCATCATGGCCGGCATGGCTCTCTCCATGACGCTCATCGCCTGCAACTACGCGAGTTCCCAGTCCCTCATGCTGCTCTTCATGTCGATTTCGTTTTTCGGCAAAGGCATTGGCGCCCTCGGCTGGACCGTCATCTCCGACACGTCACCCAAAGGCATGGTTGGCATGAACGGCGCGCTCTTCAACCTCTTCGGCAACATGGCTGGTATCACCACCCCGCTCATCATCGGCTATATTGTGTCCACCACGCATTCATACAACGGCGCTCTCATTTTTGTCGGAATCATCGCCTTCTGCGCCATCGTCGCCTATGGCCCCATCGTCGGCGAAATCAAGCGTCTCGAACTGGCGCCGTCCGCAGAAGCGGCGCGCTGACCCGGCCATGATTTAACCCGCATTGCTCTGTCAATGGCCCTACCATTTAAACTGGATTCACAGCGCTGTTACGCCGCCCATGTAAGCTACCATCTGTGTTGTTAACCTGTCGGCTGCTCAGCCTGCACTCAAGGAGTAAAGCTCATGCCGGAATGGCCGGGATACCTGCCCCGCAATACATTCAAACAGGCCATCACCAAAGGCGAGCGCCAGGTGGGCTTGTGGAGCGGCCTGGCCAGCTCAATCGCCACCGAAATCATTGCAGGCGCCGGATTTGACTGGATTGTGATCGATGGCGAGCACGCCCCCAACGACATTCCCCTGCTGCTTCAGCAATTGCAGGCGATGCGCGGCGGCACTGCCGAGCCCGTTTTCCGCGTGCCCTGGAACGACATGGTCATCATCAAGCGCGCACTCGACGTAGGCGCGCGCACGCTGCTCATTCCCTTCGTGCAGAACGCTGAAGGAGCCATCCGTGCCGTGGCCGCCACACGCTATCCGCCGCTCGGCATCCGCGGCGTCTCCGTCACCCCGCGCGCCAACGACTACGGCCGCATCACCGGCTACCACAAGAACGCCCATCTCGATACATGCGTGCTGGTGCAGGTTGAAACGCGCGCCGCCATGAAGGAGATTGAGTCCATCGCCGCTGTCGATGGCGTTGACGGCATCTTCATCGGCCCCAGTGATCTGGCTGCGGATTTCGGCCACCTCGGCAATCCCAAACACCATGAAGTTCAGGCAGCCTTGAAAGAGGCGGCCACACGCATTCGCGCCGCAGGCAAGGCCGCCGGCATGTTGACCGGCAATCTCGACGACGTCGAAGGCCTCATCGCCATGGGCTACAACTTTACCGCCGTCGGCAGCGATGTAGGCTTGCTGGCGCGCACCGCCGAGCAGGTAGCGGCTCGCTTCAAAAAATAGCTGGAAGACTGAAATCGATTTTCACAAAGGAGAATTTTGATGGCAACCATTGGATTCATAGGACTCGGGATTATGGGCCGCCCCATGGCCAAAAACCTGATGAAGGCCGGTCACTCGGTCATCGCGTTTGACGCATATGCCACTGCCGCTCTCGACGACGTCGTCGCCGCCGGAGCAAAGCGCGCAGCATCCAGCAAGGAAGTCGCCGCGCAATCGCCCATCATCATCACCATGGTGCCCGACGGGCCCCAGGTGGAGGAAGTGGTGCTCGGTCCCGGCGGAATTCTTGAAGGCGCAAAGCCCGGCACGCTCGTCATCGACATGAGCTCCATCAATCCCGGCGTCTCGCAAAAAGTTGGAGCGGCCTGTGCGGCCAAGGGCGTGGAATTTCTCGATGCGCCCGTCAGCGGTGGCGAGCCAAAGGCCATCGACGGCACTCTCGCCATCATGGTCGGCGGTGACGCAGCCGTCTTCGCCAAGGCCGAGCCCATTCTGAAGAACCTGGGCGCAAGCGTGCTGCTCACCGGACCCGTGGGCGCGGGCAACACCACCAAGCTGGCCAATCAAATCATGGTGGCCTGCAACATTGCCGCCATGAGCGAAGCGCTGGTCCTGGCCACTCGCTGCGGCCTCGACCCGGAAGTAGTGTTCAACGCGGTCAAGGGCGGCCTCGCCGGCAGCACCGTGCTCAATGCCAAGGCTCCCATGCTCATCGCGCGCAACTTCAAGCCGGGCTTCAAAATCAAGCTTCACCAGAAGGATCTGCGCAACGCCCTGCAAACCGCTGAAGCCAACAACGTCTATCTGCCCTTCACCGCGCTGGTGCAGCAGATGCTCAACTCACTCATCGCCGACGGCAAGGGCGATCTCGATCACTCGGCCATCGCCACCGTCATCGAAAGCCTCTCGCACGTAGAAGTCAAAAAGCCCGCATAGCCGCAATAGAAATCTTGGTTCCACGACGAATCTCTGTGCCCCATTCATGCGCGCTCTTCGCGCATGAGTGGGATCGGGTTCACTCCCTGCCCCACCCGCCGCCGCCCGGCGTCTCAATCAACAGCACATCGCCCGCCCCAACCTGAAGGCTGCATTTTCCCGGCAACTCAACCTTCTCCGCACTCCCCGCCCTCAAGACCCAAGCTTTTCCCGCCGCCCCATCCTCGCCGCCCTGCAATCCCCACGGACGAAATATTCTCCGCTCCGCAAGCAATGTCATCTGCGCGCGCGTCAGCACCTCGATCTCTTTCGTCAACCCGTCGCCGCCGCGAAACTTTCCCTCGCCTCCCGACCCGTAACGATACCCGTACTTCCGCACCCGAAACGGGTACGCATATTCGAGCGCCTCAATCGGCGTATTCAGTGAGTTCGTCATGTGCGTCTGCACGCCGCTGATCCCGTCAAGGCCCATGCGCGCGCCCATGCCGCCTGCAGTCGTCTCGTAATACGTAAACGGCTCGCCAGTGCGATGGTCAACGCCGCCGATGGTAAGGTTGCTCATCGTGCCCGCGCTCGCCGCCGGAACCCGCTCCGGAACAGCCTTCGCGAGCGCCCGCAACAGCACGTCCACAATCCGCTGCGACGTTTCCACATTGCCGCCGGCCACCGCCGCAGGCGGTCGCGCATCCACGATCGATCCCTCGGGACATTCGAGCGTAAGCGGCCGCAGAATCCCCGCAGTCGCCGGTGCATCTTCCTTCAGCAGACAGCGCAAAACGTAAAAGCAGGCCGACAGCGTAATCGCGCGCACAGCGTTCACGCTGCCCGCAACCTGCGCCGACGAACCCGCAAAATCCACATGAACGCTCGCAGCATCCGGGTCGAACAGCAACCGTACGGCAATCTTGCGCGGCTCATCCGTCACCCCGTCGCTGTCCAGCCAGTCTTCCGCGCAGAACTCGCCCGCCGGCATCGTGCGCAACTCGGCGCGCACCAGCCGCTCCGAGTAATCGAGCAGTTCGTCCACAAGCGACTCCAGCGCGCGCGCGCCAAATTTCTTCGCCAATTGCTGAATGCGCTGTTCGCCCACGCGGCACGCGCCGATCTGCGCATCCAGGTCGCCTTCGCGCTCATGCGGCGTGCGCACGTTCAGCAAAATCAAGTCCAGCATCTCGCGATCCACCACGCCGCCGCGCACAATGCGCACCGGAGGAATGCGAATGCCTTCCTGAAAAATCTCCTCCGCCGGTCCCATCGAGCCCGCAAACCTGCCACCCACATCGGCGTGGTGCGCGCGATTCGAAACATAAAACGACGGCCGCTCTTCGTTCCCAAGAAAAACCGGCAACACCATCGTGATGTCCGGAAGATGCGTTCCACCCGCGTAAGGATCGTTCAGAATCGCAATGTCGCCCGGGCCAAGATCGATCGCCGCAACCGCCGCCGCAACCGACATGGGCATGGAGCCCAGGTGCACCGGCATGTGGTCGCCCATCGCAATCACGCGTCCCTTGCCGTCAAACACCGCGCATGAATAATCGCGCCGCTCCTTGATGTTGGGCGACAGAGCCGTACGCCGCAACGCCGCGCCCATCTCTTCGGCAATGGAATGCACGGCGCATTGAAAAATCGTCAGCTCAATCGGGTCGCTGCGCGCCGGCGTTCATGCGCGCACCTCTCCACCCACATCAATCACCAGGTTGCCGAATCCATCCACCAGTGCGCTGGCTCCCGGAGGCAGCAGCGTCGCCGCCGTGTATTCGGTAATCATTGCCGGCCCCGGAATTTCGTCGCCGGGCACCAATTTTTCGCGCTGGTAAAAACGCGTCGGCCGGAACCGTCGCTCGAAATGAAGACATCGCGCTCCGCATAGCAGGCCGCGCTGCCGTCGCCCGGCACCAGCTCGTGCTGCCGCGGCACATAAGGCTCGCCCTCGGCAGTCATGCGAAGCCGCAGGTTCACAATTTCAATCGGCCGCTCCGCATCGGAAAATCCATACCGCTGCGCATGAAGCTTATGAAACGCCTCAATCGAGCGCGCCGGAGCCTGCGGATCGTACTCCACATTCAGTTCATAGCCCTGCCGTCGATAGCGCAAATCAAGCGTGCGCTGCGCCGTCCCCTTCAAACCCTCCGCCGCAAACTCCTCGATGCCCATCTGCTCCAATTCCGCGAAAATCCTTGCCCAGCGCGCCAATCGCATCGCCTCCGCAGCATCACCGTGCGTGAATAATCGCGCACCACATCAGCCAGCAGAATCCCCACCGCTGAAAGCGCCCCGGGAAGAATCGGCACCAGCACCCGCGGAATGCGCAAGGCCCGTGCCAGCGCGCATGCATGCAGCGGCCCTCCGCCTCCAAAGGCAACCAGCGTGAACGAGCGCGGATCGTGCCCCCGTTCCATTGAGATCACGCGAATGGCCTTCTCCATCTCCGTCTCCACCACGCGAAGAATCCCGTCGGCAAACTCTTCCACCGTGGCCAGCGCGCCCTTTTTCTGGCTCATCAACTTCTCGGCGCGCTCGCGGTCCAGCTTCACGCCACCCGCAAGAAAGCTCGCCGAATCCATGCGCCCCAGCAGCAGGTTGGCATCGGTCACCGTCGGCAGCGTGCCGCGCCCAAAACAGATCGGCCCCGGATCGGCGCCCGCGGACTCCGGCCCCACCTTCAGCATGCCTCCCGCATCGAAACGCGCAATCGATCCGCCGCCCGCTCCCGCCGTGTGAATGTCGAGCATGGGCACGCCAATCGGCACGCCGGCCACCACGGACTCGCGCGTCCGTTCCGCGCCGCCTGCGGCCGCATCGGCCAGAAACACATCCGTCGATGTGCCTCCCATATCGAATCCGATAATGCGGTCAAAGCCGGCCCAGCGCGCCATCTGGCACGCGCCCACCACACCGCCCGCAGGCCCTGACAACACGGTGCGCACCGGCTCGCGCGCCGCCAGCCGCGCCGGCACAATCGCCGCCCGAAGACTGCATCACGTCCATGCGCCCGCCCTTGTGCTGTGCGGCGATGCGATTTTCGAGATTCGTCAGGTAGCTGCCCATCTTCGGCGCGAGATACGCATTCACCACCGTCGTCGATGCGCGTTCGTACTCGCGAAATTCTGGCAGTATCCGGTGCGAAGCCGAGACCGGAATCCCCAGCGCAAGCAGCGCCGCTTCAACACGCCGCTCCGCCGCCGGATTGGCAAACGAAAACAGCAGCGAAATGGCCACCGCCTCCGCGCCGCTCGCGCGCACGGCCTTCACCAACGCGGCCAAATCGTCTTCGCTCGGCGCGCGCAGCACTTCGCCCTCGGCGCTCACCCGCTCATCCACGCCGAAGCGCAATTTCTTCGGCACCAGGCACACCGGCACCGGCTGAAACCAGTCGTAGAGCCTCGCCCGTGTCTGCCGGCCAATGGCAATGGTGTCTTCAAATCCCGCCGTTGTCACAAACGCAACCTGCGCGCCCGTCCTCTCCAGCATCGCGTTCGTGCCCACTGTCGTTCCATGCCGCACGTTGAGCCCTTCGCCTGCGCCCAACTGCCGCAACCCGTCCAGCACCGCCAGGGACGGATCGGCCGGCGTTGAAAACAGCTTCAGCACGCGCAGTTGCCCGTCTGCCAGGCAAACGCAGTCGGTAAAGGTGCCGCCGGTATCAATCGCTACGCGCAAATTGTCTCTATACTCTCAACCTGAAATTTGAGCCTCTAAAGATCCCCGCATGCAGGGGTATCAAGCTGCTTTGAAGGGTGCGGGCTTTAGCCCGTACATCGTCCCTGCAAAATCAACCCGGGCTTTAGCCCCTGAGGTAAAACTGCTCCCGCGCAACTAGCGCTTCTCGTATGCTAGAACTCTAATGCAAGAGGACACTCTTTGAGCGGGATTCTCGGTTGGCTGACCGAAGCGTCGAGCATGCAGAAGCGCACCCTCGTGGCCGCCTGCCTTGGCTGGATGCTCGACAGCATGGACGTGATGATCTACGCGCTGGTCCTCGGCGCCGTTCAGCTGGAGATGCATCTCTCCGCCGCCACGAGCGGCGCCATGATGTCCGCCACGCTCATCTCCGCAGCCGCCGGAGGTCTCGCCTTCGGCTGGTTCGCTGACCGCTTTGGACGCGTCCGCGCGCTCACCTGGAGCATTCTCGGCTACTCCGTCGCCACCGCCCTCTGCGGCTTCACGCACACAGCCGGCCAGTTGATGGTCTGCCGCGTACTGCTCGGCCTCGGCATGGGCGGCGAATGGGCCGCAGGCGCGGCACTTGTCGCGGAAACCTGGCCCGCGCGCCATCGCGGCAAAGCCCTCGCGCTCGTGCAGAGTTCCTGGGCCATCGGCTACGCGCTCGGTGCTGCCCTTGTCGCCCTCGTCATGCCACACTTCGGCTGGCGCGCGGTCTTCTTCGTCGGCGTTGCGCCGGCACTCGTCGCCCTCTGGCTCCAAAGGCGGTTAAAAGAACCAGAGGCCTGGACACAGCAGCGGGCGGAGCACCCGAAACTGGCGATCCCAATCGGCCAACTTTTTCACGGCGCCATCGGCCGCAACGTACTCATCTGCGCCACCATGAATGCCGCCGCTTTGTTCGCCTGGTGGGGACTCTTCACCTGGATTCCGCGCTTCCTCTCCATGTCCGTCGCCGAGGGCGGCCGCGGACTCAGCATCGTGGAAACCTCCGGTTGGACCATCGCGATGGAAGGCGGCATGTTTCTTGGCTACCTCTCGTTCGGATTCATCGCCGACCGCTTCAGCCGCAAATACACCTACATCGGCTTTCTGCTTGTGGCCACGCTACTCGTGCCCCTCTTCGCTTTTGTCCGCGACCCGCGCGCACTGCTGGTCATCGGCCCGCTTGTCGGCTTCTTCGGCACCGGCTACTTCTCGGGCTTCGTCGTTATTACCAGCGAGCTTTTCCCCACCGCATTGCGCGGCAGCGCCATGGGATTCGTCTACAACATCGGCCGCGTTACATCAGCCGCAGCCCCCTACCTCATTGGAAGAATCAGCGAGCAAGGCGGCCTGAGTGGCGCGCTCTGCATTACCTCTGCGGCGTTTCTGCTTGCCGCAGCAATCGCAACTGCATTGAGACTACCTGCTGTGCATTCGAATCAAGAAGTATTGGGTTAGCGGCTAAAGAATGTGCGCCGATTGTCCCTCGACTCGTGAATTAAATCGATTATGCTTTTCAGCATGAACGAACGCTGGGTAAAGAGATTCAGGAACCTTTGCTTCTTTGGTTGGCTTGGATTGGCGAGCTTGCCGTTTTGGGTTGCAGCGATGTATGCCAAGGGTTTTCTGTTGGACGTCAGCGTTATCGCAGTGCTTGTTCTCTGTGTCCCAGGCTTTCTCTACCTCTACGTCGTTATTCTGTGGCATTGGAAAGACCGGTATCAGGGGAAACACAGTGACCTTTGGGGTGCGCTCATCCTCCTTGAGACAACAGGATGGATGAAGCTGGTGTACATTTTTCGCCACCTCATTCCGGATTTGCGCCACACAGGACGCTACGGTGCGGATGCTTCGGAATCCCTCTAGCTCAGAACCTTCGCAATCGCATCAACCACGGTCTGCTGCTCATCCTCGCGCAACTCCGGGAAAATCGACAGCGCAAGCACTTCGCGCACAGCCCGCTCGGCCTCAGGAAAGCTTCCCTCCGCGTATCTCAGCGATTTCAGCGCCTGCCGGCGATTGATTCAGCGCCGCAGACCTCCGGTTGATCGAAGATCGCGCGCTTGCAATCCCCCCGAATTCCGCACTAATTTGCCGAGGGCTGCTCGACCTTGTCGATCACGTATTCCGGAACCTGCCCTTTCGCCGGAACCAGCCGCAACCCAAGCTGTTCCTCCACTGCCTCCAGAATCGTAGGCAGTGCCTGCATCTCCGGAGTAAAGTCGTCTCTTGTCAAACCCGGTGGCAACTCCGGCGCGAAAGATAGCTTGAAGTCATACAACTGCATAAGCCCCGTCTTGTCGATCACCGGCCGCGGCTCGTTCCTGAACTGCTGTCCAAGAAACCAGCACAAGTACTCCATCGGAACCTTCGTTCCGGAGAATTGTCCTGGCCCCTGCGGCAGTATCGGAATCTGAAGTGTGCCCCCGGAACCATCGGCCTTCATCTTCAACCCGCCCTTGTCTACCACCAGGTCAAACACCGCACCCTCTTTTGTCTCGGTATGGAATTTCAGACCGAACCGATCCGCAAGCAAGTTCTTGAACATCGTATGCAGGTCGTCGCTGTTGGACTCATGATCGGTCCGCGCCTCCACGTCAAACGGCAATGTGCTGAACCATTCCGGCCCTCCCGTAATCTGCCGAGCCGGAATCCGGTAAATGACGCTCATCATCATTTTCACCGTAATGTTCTGCACCATGTATCCGGTTCCGTTGGGCATGGGCTTGATAAAGCCTCGGTCGGAATCACCCTTTACGGGATGAATTGCGGCCACATCGAAAGTCAGTCGCTGCCGCGACCCCTGCCCGCGCGCAACTCCCGCAGACACCAGAAGAATCACGGCAACAAAAACTCCGAAGCCTCCGCGCATAGCTCTCCCCTCCACATCGTCACACTCAAATTGCTGTTCTTGTGCCTGCACTGCAGCCGCACCGCTGTCAGCTCAGAAACTCCGCAATCGCATCAACCACGGTCTGCTGCTCGTCCTCGCGCAGCTCCGGGAAGATCGGCAGCGCAAGCACCTCGCGCGCAGCCCGCTCGGCCTCAGGAAAGCTTCCCTCCGCATACCCCAGCGACTTCAGCGCCTCCTGCAGGTGCAGCGGCACCGGGTAATAAATTTCAGACCCAATCTTGCGCACCGCTAGAAAATCCCGCAGCGCATCCCGCCTCTTTGTGCGGATCACGTACTGGTGCCACACATGCCGGCTCCCGGCAACCTCGTGCGGCAACACCACGCCGTGCCCCGGATAGGTTCCCGCCTCGGCCAGCCCCGCCGCATGGAACAGCGCATGGTAGCGCTTGGCCACGGTCCGTCGAGCCTTGTTCCAGCCTTCAATAAACCTGAGCTTCACACCGAGCACCGCGCCCTGGAATCCGTCCATTCGCGTGTTCCAGCCAATCTCATCGTGGTAGTAACGCCGCCGCATGCCGTGCTGGCGCAGCATCTTCACCCGCTCGGCCAGTTCAGGGGAATTCGTCGTCACCATGCCCGCATCGCCCGCCGCGCTCAGATTCTTAGTGGGATAAAAGCTGAAAGCCGCAATGTCGCCCAGCCCGCCCGCCTTCACGCCGCCCCACTCCGCGCCCTACGCCTGCGCCGCATCTTCGATGACTTCACGCCATGCTCTCGTCCAAAACGAGGAAAAACAATCAGCAACACTGCCCATAAAGGTGCACCGGCAAAATCGCGGCTACAGCCTTTCCCGCGCTCCGAATCCAGAACTGCCTCAACCGCCGCCGGCGAAAGATTGAACGTCGCCGGATCAATATCCGCCAGCAGCGCCGTACGCCCCCGCCCGCAGAATCGCGCTCACCGAAGCAAAAAAGCTGAAAGGCGTGGTCACCACGGCCTTGCCCGGCCCAACCCCGACCGCAGCCAGCGCCAGCCAAAGCGCGTCAGTTCCTGAAGAGCAGCCCAGCGCATGCGCCACGCCCAATTGCCCCGCCGCCGCTTTTTCAAAGGCCGCAACATGCTCGCCTAGAATGAATTGCTGCGTCTCAAGCACATGGCCCAGCGCCTCCAGCAGCTCCTTTTGGAGCGGCTGGTACTGGCGCTTCAGGTCGAGCATGGGAACGGGGCCCCTATGGCCCTCGGCCCTGCTGGTTTGAGCTGAGGATACTGGCGGGTTGGCTGCGTCTTGCACGCAATCATTTTAGCAGCGGTCAGGCGCCGTCCATACCACGCCGGATGAGCCGAAACGGGAACCTGAGACTAGTTTGACGGGAGCCGGAGTTGAAAAGACGCGCAAACCGCTATAAGCTTGTCACATTGCGGGAGTTCATGGTTCCGGGGTTGCCGGATCCGTGCCCGCCGTTTGTTGATGTTGAACCGTAAGTGAAACAGAATCCAACCCTTCAAGAAGAGAGCAGGAGATCGGCACATGGAGAACAAGCCGGCACAAAATATTCAGGACACATTTCTGAACACCGTTCGCAAGGACAAAACCCCAATTACGATTTATCTGGTCAGCGGCGTCAAGCTCACCGGAAAAATCCGGTCCTTCGACAAGTACTCAGTGCTGTTGGAAAACAACAGCCAGGAACAATTGATCTTCAAGCACGCCATTTCAACCGTGGTCAGCAACCGGAGCGTCATGCACACTGAGCATCGTCCGGGCGCGGTCGCCACGGGATTGGGACCCTCCCCGGTTGCGGCTGCGGCAGCTACTCCGATCTCGTTGGAGCAGCGATAGCACTCGGGAAGCGGCCAGATTTGGCAGAAGAAGGTCGCAGGATGGGCGTGACCGCCGCAAGGCGTGAACGCGCCGTTCTGGTGGCAGTGGACCTCGGCGTTCGCCCAGGCGGCAGCAGCTCTGCCTTGGCAGGCGCGCGTGATCACGCCGCACTTCCTGCGGACTCATCTGCGCAACAATCGGGCCCTCTAACCGAACCCTCTCTCGACGGCGACCCGGTCTCCGCCGCGCAGGCTCTTGCTCTGCCTGCAGCCGCCCCGGTGCGCACGTACGCCCGCGGGCTCACCGGTCTCACCGCCGAGGAATCTCTGGCCGAATTCCGCGAGCTGGTCCTGAGCGCCGGTGGCGAGGTAGCCGCCGAACTCATCCAGCGCCGCGCCCGGCCTGACCCTGCCACGCTTATCGGCTCCGGCAAGGTGGAAGAAATTGCCGGCGTCGCCGCTTCTGTCGAAGCCGACCTGGTCCTCTTCGACCACGATCTTTCACCCACCCAACTGCGTAACCTCGAGGCGGCGCTTCCCTGCCGCGTGCTTGACCGCACCCAATTGATCCTCGACATTTTTGCCCGCCATGCCCGCACCCGCGAGGGCCAGTTGCAGGTGGAACTGGCGCAGCTCGAGTACATGCTTCCGCGACTCACCGGGCGCGGCAAAGCAATGTCGCAGCTCGGCGGCGGCATCGGCACCCGAGGCCCCGGCGAAACCAAGCTTGAAACCGATCGCCGCCGCATTCAGCAGCGCATCGACCATCTCAAGCTCAACCTCGAATCCGTACGCAGCGTGCGCAAGCAGCAGCGCCAGCGGCGCGAGGCAGTTCCCGTGCCCACCGTGGCCCTGGTCGGCTACACCAACGCCGGCAAAAGCACGCTCTTCAACGCCCTCACCGGAGCGCAGCGTGCTTCAGTCCTCGCGCATGTTCGCGACGCTCGACCCCAAACTTCGCGCCATTGAGCTGCCCAGCCGCCGAAAAATCCTTCTCTCAGACACGGTCGGCTTCATCCGCAATCTGCCCCACACACTGGTTACCAGCTTCCGCGCCACGCTTGAAGAAGTGGCGCAGGCCGAAGTCTTGCTCCACGTCCGCGACGCCGCCTCCACATACGGCGACGAGCAGAAAGCGCAAGTCGAAAAAGTTCTAGGCGAACTCGACTCGCTTTCCAAACCGCGCATTGAAGTCATGAACAAGATCGACCTGCTCGGCCCGCACGAGCGCGTTGGCCTGGAGGAACGCGCGAGTACAACCGGCGAAGTTGCTGTCTCGGCCGTCACCGGCGAAGGCCTGGACAGCCTGCTCGCCTCCATCGACGCTGCTCTCCACTCTGACCCCATCCTATCCGCGGAGCTGCGCGTCCCCCAGCAGGAAGGCGCCGTGCTGGCCGCCATTGATGCCGGCACGGTAGTCCATAGCCGCGCCTACGAAGGCAACCTCGTCAAGCTTTCCGTATCCGGTCCCGCCTCGCTCCTCGGCCGCCTCAGGAAATACCGCCTCCGCGGCGAGTAAGCTAGCTCTTGAAAACTTTCTTCATCTGATGCGTATTCCGCAAGGAGGAAACCGCATGAACCCGGCTGATCACGATGCAGGCCGCACCATCACTACCCTTTCCACTCGCGAGGTCTATCGCAACAACTGGATGCGCCTGCGCGAAGACGAGATCCTTCGCTCCAACGGCCAAAAAGGCATCTACGGCGTGGTCGAGAAATCGGACTGCGCCATCATCCTGCCCGTTGACCAGGGAAAGGTATGGCTGGTCGAGCAGTTCCGCTACACCATTCAGGAGCGTGCGCTCGAACTGCCCCAGGGTGGCTGGGAGATGGATGTGGAACATCCCGAAGAGCTGGCCCGCGGCGAACTGAAAGAGGAGATGGGCCTCGCTGCCGCATCCATGACCTGCCTGGGCAGCCCAATGGATCGCCTACGGCTTCGTGCGCCAGAAGATGCACGTCTACCTGGCCACCGGGCTCACCCCAACCCAGAACGATCCCGACCCCGAGGAACACGACCTCGTCGTCCGCTCGCTCCCAGTCGATGAGTTCGAACAGATGATGCTCGACGGCCGCATCCGCGACGGATGCACGCTCGCCGCCTGGGGCCTGTATCTGCTGTGGAAGGCGCGCCAGCCATCAGGCGCGGGAGTCATTTAACCCACATTCCGGCTTGCTCTACGGCCGTTCACCCATCGGCACATAAGGCGACGGATAAACCGGCCCGATGTACTCGGCCCGCGGCCGGATCAGCCGGTTGTCGTCCAACTGCTCAATCACGTGCGCAGCCCATCCGGCAATGCGGCTCACCCCAAAGATCGGCGTGTAGAGATCGATGTCGATCCCCAGCGTCGCATAGGTCGAAGCTGAATAAAAATCAACATTCGCGTTCAGCTTCTTCTCGGCATTAATGTAAAGTTCAATCGCCCGCGACATCTCGAACCACTTCGGCTGGCCGGAGTCTTTGCCGAGTTGCTCGCTCATCTTGCGCAGGTGCGTTGCCCGCGGATCCTCGGTCTTGTACACCCGATGGCCGAAGCCTGAAATCTTCTGCCGCGCATTCAGCATCCCCTTCACGTACTCCACCGGATCGGCGCCAGCCCTGTCGATTTCGAATAGCAACCGCATCACCGCTTCGTTGGCGCCGCCGTGCAGGGGCCCCTTCAGCGCGCCCAGCGCGCCCGTAACGGCTGAGTGGATGTCGGAGAGTGTAGCGGCGATAACGCGGGCGGCAAAGGTGGAGGCGTTCAGTTCGTGGTCGGCATGCAGAACCAGGGCAATGTCCAAAGTTCGCGTTGCGGTTGCTGACGGCTTCACGCCGTTCAGCATCCACAGAAAATTGCCCGCGTGCGACAGCGACCGGTCCGGCGGAACAATCTCCTTGCCCTTGCGGATGCGATCGTAAATCGCCACAATCATCGCAATCTGCGCCGTCAGGTTGTACGACTTGCGCACGTTCGCATCGTGCGAATTGTCTTTTTCGTCGGCGTCGTAGAAGCTCAGGGCCGAGACCGCCGTCCGCAACACCTCCATCGGCGTGGCGCCGGTGGGAAAGCTGCGCAGCATGTCGATAATCCGCTGATCGAGCGTCCGCGCCAGGGCCAGTTGCGCGGTGAACTCCCGCAGCTCAAGCTCGTTGGGCAGAATCCCGTTCCACAGCAGGTACGTCGTCTCCTCGAAGGTCGAATGCTCAGCCAGCTCGTGGATATCGATTCCGCGGTATGAGAGCACGCCAGCTTCACCGTCAATCCAGCAAATGCCCGAGTTTGCCGCGACAATTCCTTCCAGTCCCTTTCCAGCTACAGCAGTCGCCATATCGATCAAATTCTCCCTTGTGTTGATTTATCCAAGAGTGCAATGAAATTAAGTTCGTTACGTTCCCCAGAGACAAAATTCGCCGCCGGAGACACCACAATCGTCGCCCCAACTTTAATAAAAAAGCCCAGCGGGGCCCCCGCACTTCGCTGGGAGCTTTGGCGTCGGACTCGGACCCGGCTGAAAGATACGGTAAAGATGTTTATAACGGAACGGTTCAAGGGTTGTCACGGTCAGCTGAACGAATCCCGCATATTTGCACGTCTGGCCGCCAGCCCTCAAGCCCGTTTTACGTTCCCAAAATACCCTTTGCCGGGCGAGTATTTCCTGCAGAAGAGTGGCTTTGTTCGATATCCTGTAGTCGCTCCTGCGGGCGCGGATCAATTCCCAGCCGACGCCAATTCCCGGATTTCGGGCAGAAGAGACTGCACCTGGCACCACACATGGGAAGCTTCTTCACAAGCGAAGGAGAATTTCTTCCGAAACTTCGTCCTACTCAACCGGATAGCGGCATCAATTCCGGAGCGGTTTCTCGCAGCAGTTTCTGCCTGGACCCGCCCGACAAAAGGAAGGTATTTGAATGAGTGAAATCGACGAGACACCCAGAACTTACTCCGGCGCGTTGCTCGGCGTGCTTGCCGTGGCCCTTGTGGCCGCTATCGGCGGACTGATCTGGACTTACACGATCAATGGCAAGGTCTCCACCCAGGCAACCGAATTGGCCGATGCCAAGCAGGAAAACGTCAAACTGGCCGCGGAACTCCGCGAGACCGACGCTCGCCTCCAGGTGGCTACCGATGAGCTCGGAAAATCGTTGGGACTCACGCAAAGGGAGATGGACACCCGCGCCGCCGCCATCGTCACCCGCGAAGAGGCCGATACAAAGCGGCTTGAAAGCGCAAACATCAAAACAGCGCAGCAGGTCAACGCCGTTGCCAGCGACGTTACGGGTGTAAAGACCGATGTGGGTGGCGTCAAGACCGACGTTGCCAAAACGCAGAGCGATCTGGCCGCCGCCGTCAGCCAGCTCGCGGCCGTCAAAGGCGATTTGAGCAACACCAACAGCGTCATCGCCCGCAATCACGACGAACTTGTTACGCTTGAGCACAAGGGCGACCGCAATTATTACGAGTTCACCCTGATCAAGGGACAGCGCAAGCCCGTGGGCACCGTTAGCCTGGAATTGAAGAAGACTGACACCAAGAAGAACAAGTTCACCCTGGACATCCTGGCCGACGACAAGAATTACGAAAAGAAGGACAGGAATGTGAATGAGCCGCTGCAGTTCTACTGCGGAAAGGATCCGGCTCTCTTTGAGATTGTGGTGAATTCCATCGGCTCGAAGAACCAGATCTCCGGCTATCTGTCCACACCCAAGGGCGCGCCCACTCCGCCTACTGCTCAGTAATCGGGCCGTGGGGCGTGAGCACCAGTCCTGGCTGGTAGCGGAAGTTCAGGGTGAAGTTCAGATCCTTGCGCGCGTCCCACTCCTCTTTCGTCTGGCGAAATGACGAAACAAAGGTTCCGTCCACCGTTTGCCCTGGATCCAGTTCAAGGGTCAGCGAAAGAGGCGTGTTGTGCGGAACCGGAATCCCGGGATACGCCAGAAACACCCGCTCGTAATCCACCTGCGAGGCCGCATAGCTGGAGTGGATTCCGTCCGCCAGCGTCGCGTTGGTCAGCACGTTCAGCAGAAAAAGCGGCTGCTTGCTCTGGTTGTGCAGCTTCACCTCGGTAAACACCAGCACCTGGTCAAAGCTCTCCTTCGGCATCGGCGCCCCGTTGGCGTCAAAGCCTGAAGTCTCCGTGTGCTGCGGATGAGCCCACACCGCCACCACGTCGCCCGTCACCGCTGGCTTCGTCTGGCCGGCGATGAAATAAATCGCGATCGCGGCGCTCACCACGATGGTGGCAATCACGGCAGCCCAAACTAGGTGGCTGCTGCCCTTGGTAAATTCTTCTCCGAGGGCGGCGTCGTCGACTTCTTCTGTATCTTGATTCAGCAGGCTCATACCGCACCTATCTTAGCCCGAGAACAACACAACAAGCCACGAATTCCTAGGGGTGGTTACGTCGGTGTACCTCAAATTGCACCCAACTCGGTGCAATTTCGGTGCCGCTTCAAGGCCTCGCCCGCAAAGACCCAAGAAAACCCTTTGATTCGAGTGTATTTAGCACATCCGCCGGTTCCAGCCATGCCCGTTTCAGCTGCCGTAGCCCGTAATCCATTTTCCCCAGGTTACGGCTGTCGTGCGAGTCCGAATTCATCACGATCTTGCAGCCGAGTTCCCTGGCCAGCCGCAGATCGCGGTCGTTCAGGTCCAGCCGTTCCGGAGCAGCATTGTGTTCCACAGCCACGCCCAGCTCCGCTGCACGCCGCAGCACCGCGCCAATGTCAATCGCGAATGGCTCCCGCCGCAACAAAAGCCTGCCCGTGGGATGCCCCAGAATCCGCACGTTCGGGTTTTCAATCGCCCGGATCACCCGCGCCGTCATCTCTTCCTTGCTCTGCTCCAGGCGCGTGTGAACGCTGGCGATCACCACATCCATCTGCGCCAGCACTTCATCGTCCATGTCGAGCGCGCCGTCGCCCAGGATGTCCACCTCGATCCCCGTGAACACCCGGATGCGCCCCTCCATCCGCTTGTCTACCTCGCGAATATTCTTGATGTGCTCCAGAGCCCGCTTCTCATCCAATCCTCCCGTCATGGCCAGGATCTTCGAGTGATCGGTAATCGCAATGTACTTGTAGCCCACTGCCAGCGCCGCCTCAGCCATTTCAATGATCGAATTGTGGCCATCGCTCGCCGTGGTGTGCATGTGCACATCGCCCTTGATGTCGGCCTTCTCAATCAGCCGTGGCAGCGCATGACGGGCCGCCGCCTCAATCTCGCCCAGATTCTCGCGCATCTCCGCCTGCATCCAGTCCATCCCCAGCGCGGCGTAAATCTCCTCCTCGGTCGCGGCCGCCACCACCGACTCATCATCCAGCCGCGCCAGAGCCCACTCGCTCAGCGTGTAGCCCATCTTCAGCGCCCGCTGCCGCAACGACACGTTATGCGCCTTTGACCCCGTAAAGTACTGCAGAGCCGCCCCGTAACTGCTCGTCGGCAGCAGCCGCACATCCACCTGCAGTCCCTGCCCCACGTGAAAGCTCACCTTGTTCTCGCCCTTGGCAATCATGTCCACAAGGCCCGGATAAGCAGACACATACTCAACCGCCTTGGCCGTATGTTCCGGCGCGCAGGCGGGCCCGGTCGCCAGCAGATCAAGATCGCCGCAGGTCTCCCGCCCTCTTCGCAGCGAACCTGCAGGAGTCACCCGGTCTATGCCCTTGAACGCCAGCAGGTAGGCCGCAATCCGCCGCGCCTCTTCGTCGGCCACGTCGATCCGGAACCGCCCCGCCGACCTCCGGTAGTCGTCAATCCCCTTGCGCAGCTTCTCAAGCAGCTTGGCGCCCATGCGCGGCAACCCGTTCAGCCGGCCCGCATCAATCGCCTCCGCCAGCGCATCGATGCTGCTGATCTTTGCCGCATCCCACAGCAGCGCAACCGTCTTCGGTCCCATGCTTGGAAGCTTCAACAGTTCCAGCAGCCCCTCGCCGTACTTGGCCAGCAACTCATCGCGCAGCGGCAGCGAACCGGTTTCCGCAATCGCCTGCAGATTCGCCGCCATGCTCTTCCCGATCCCGGGAATCTCCAGCAACCGCGCCGTGTCAGGCGCCGCCGCCACCAGGTCGACCGTGGTCTGCGCAGCCACCTCGGCCGCCCGGCGATAACTGCGGATCCTGAAGCTGTCCCCGCCGTCGATCTCCAGCAGGTCGGCTGTCTCTTCAAGCAGGTGCGCCATGGTGGCGTTATCCATTGCGTGGTCTCCGCGAACAGTATCACGCAAAACACCCAGCCCCGGTTTCAGAAACCAGGTTAGGTCTAGGCCAAAAGTTTTGGATTTGAAGTCACGACACGCAGAAGTCTCTGCCTGGACCGATGCGCACGGGAATGCGACCGTCCTTCAAGGCAACTGTCACAATCTGCAATCGACCCCAGCTGCCGCTGTGATCAAAAGCTCCGGTCCGGGCGCAACCCAACTCAACCGCTTCTCAGTAGCAGTCTGAGGGTTCGCCCAGTCAAACGCGCTGAACTAGGCTGCGCTGTGAGCAGCGCTGTCTCTGAAGCGAATTACGGCATCCGCTTGCGGGCCCTTCTGGCCCTCAACGATGTCGAACTCGACTTCATCGCCTTCCTTGAGCGTTTTGTATCCGTCCAGCTGAATCGCAGAGTAGTGGACAAATACATCCGGCCCGTCTTCGCGTCCGATGAATCCGTAGCCCTTGGCGTTGTTAAACCACTTGACCTTTCCTTTGTACTGAGCCACAGGCTCCTGCCTTCCTTGGGTTGTGCGAGAATCCGGGTGAGCCCAGGGGGGAATTCACTCACTCCGATATTTCCTAAGACGACGAAAGCGCGCGAAAGGTTTTTTCGCGGGGCAGGAATCTTGTTCACAAAGTGAGACGGGCCGGCTCCAAAGCCAGCCCGTTCCTGCGAATTCCTGCTTTCACACAAAGATACGGCTACTTCTTTCCCTTCCGCCCAGTCTTCCGCGCGTACAAGAGAACACTGGTCAGCGTCTTGCCGTCCTTGATCTCGCCCTTGTCGATCATCTTCAACACTTCATTGAGTTTCACCAGCCGGAACTCGATCTTTTCGTCTTCTTCCGGCCGGGCATCGCCTGCAATCAGACCCTCAGCCTGAAAAACGATCATCGACTCGCCCAGAAAACCCGGGCTGGCGTAGTAAGTCACCAGCGGCTTCCATTTCTTCGCGCTGTAGCCGGTCTCTTCGGCCAGTTCACGCTTGGCCCCCACCAGCGCCTCTTCGCCGGGATCGAGCTTCCCCGCCGGCAGCTCCCAAAGGTACTGGTTGGCCGCGTGCCGGTACTGGCGCTCGATCACGATCCAGGGATTCTTCTTGCTCTTCGATGTATCCATGGCAAGGATCACCACGCTGCCGTTGTGGCGGATCACGTCGCGCTCGCTCTTCAATCCGTCCGGCTCAATCAGTTTGTCGTGCTGGATGCGAAACAGCGGTCCCTGGTAAACCGTCACAGAACTGATCAGCTGCGCCTTCTCAACCACGTTGGGAGCCAGCGCCGCCGCGCCCTTCTTGGCCCCCTTCTTCGCCTTGGCGGCCTTCACCTTCTTCGCCTTCGGAGCCTTCACCTTCTTGGCCTTGGGCGCTTTCGCCTTTTCTTTTTTCGCCGTTACAGCTTTCGTGGGCTCTGCTGCGGTTGCCGGCTTGGCTTTTGCCTTGTCTTTCTTCGCCATGATCCTCGTCTCCTCAAACCGTTATCAATTCCATTTGAACTCATTGACCACGATTCAAGTCGAGTATACGCATCGCCCCGCATGCAAAACGTGTATTCAGAGCCGCGCCCCATTCATGCTCGGCTTTTTCGAGCATGAGTGGGATCGCATGCACTCAACAATGAAGTCTTTCCTGTTCCCTGTTCCCTGTTCCCTGTTCCCGGTTCCCTGCCGGGGTCCACGGCGAGCGCCCGTTGCTTGCTGGGGTGGCGGACCCCTGTTCTTCTGCATCGATCCCCCTCGCCGTGTCATCCTAATTGGGTTGAGTTTTTCCTTCTGCCCGCCGGCTGGCGTGAACGCCAACCAAACCAGCCAGCCAGCAATCCTGAACCATCGAACCCGGAACACCGAAAGCGATCGAGTTGCCTACAGCAGACTGTTACCCGATGACCGTCATGCCGGGATTGAGCCGGCTGTTTCTCGACTTCTCTTCCGGGAAGATCGAGCCCATTTCTTCCTTCCGCCTCGTATCCGATGCCAACAGCTGGCAGCAACGGCCGCCCGTTCCCGCCCACTGGCCCGAGCTGGTCGAGTTGCTCGCGAAGCAGAATCCCATCCCCGTCCACTGCCGCGGCACTCGCAGCACTCGCGCAAGGGCGCCGGACTCACCGTCACCGGCCAGCAGGTGGGCCTCTTCGGCGGACCGCTGTTTACGCCCTTCAAAGCAGCCACCGCCGTAGCCCGCGCCCGCCAGGCCACAGCCGCAGGCCATCCCCATCAAGCCATCTTCTGGCTGGCAACAGAAGACCACGACTTCGACGAAATCAACCACGTCACCTTCCCCGCTGGCCGCACGCTCGAAAAGCTCGAATACGCTCTGGCTGGAGAACCCTCCGCCGCCCGCCCCGTTGGCGGCCTCGTCTTCGATGAACGCATCACCCCACTCGTCGAACGCGCAGCCGAACTGCTCGGCCCCTCCGACGCCACCGACGCACTCATCGCCGCCTACCAGCCCGGCCGCACCCTCGCCCAGGCCTTCGCCGATTTCTACTCGAAGATCTTCGCCGCCCAGGGCCTTCTCGATTCTCGACGCCGGCAGCCGCGACTTCCACCGCCTCGGCGCTCCAGTTCTGCGCGCCGGCATCGAACGCGCCGACGAGCTCCACGCCGCCCTCCTCGACCGCAACCGCGCACTCGAAGCCGCCGGCTATCACGCCCAGGTCGCCGTCACCGAGCAATCGAGCCTGCTGTTTCTCATCGACGCCCAAACCGGCGCACGCCTGGCCCTCAAGCGCACCGCGCCCACCCCAGCCGAACCCAACGGCCTCTGGCAGGCCGGCAAGCAAAGCTACTCCACCGCCGACCTGGTCGGCATTCTCGAATCCGAGCCCGAGCGCATCTCGCCCTCGGCCCTGCTGCGTCCCGTCTTTCAGGACTTTCTGCTCTCCACCTCGCTCTTCATCGGCGGACCCGCAGAGATCGCCTACCTCGCCCAGTCCGCGGTCCTCTACGAGCGCATCCTCGGCCGCCAAACCACGCCCGCACCGCGCTTCTTCGGCACCCTCATCGAGCCGGCGATTGCCAAGCTTCTGCAGAAGCACGAGCTCTCCCTCGAACAGGTCTTCACCGAGACCCCCGACTCCCTCGCCCAGCGCCTCGCCGCGCGTTCCATGCCCATCGAGACCAAGCAGAAGCTCGCCGCCGCCGGCAACGCGCTCGACACCGAGCTCACCACGCTCGTCGAATGGATGCAGTCGCAGGACAAGGGCCTCGGCCAATCAGCCGAAACCGCCGAAGGCAAAATCCGCTACCAGATGAACCGCCTCCGCACCCTCGCCGCCAACTTCCAGTTGCAGAAAGAGTCCACGCTCACCAAGCACGCCGAGTCCCTCTGCAACGCTCTCTGTCCCGGCGGCGTCATCCAGGAGCGCGTCCACGGCGCAGCCTATTACCTCGCCAAATACGGCCTCGAACTGGCCGAAACCCTCAGCCAGCCAAGCCGAAAACACCTGCCCCGGCCACACCGCCATCTGGCTGTAAAGAGCAGTGAACAGTGGTCAGTGATCAGTGGTCAGCGATCAGAACGGAGCGCGGGTGCCCCCGGTCCCTCGCAGTTGGGGACCCGGGATGATAAAGATCAAATTTCGAGAAAAAAAACAAAGAACTCGATCCACCCATGAAGCCCCGGGCCCCAATCCATTGCGCGTCTTTTTGCGCAATGGGTGGGATAGCGAAGATCTGAATCCAGCGTCTTCCTTGTTCCCTGTTCCCTGTTCCCTATTCCCTGCCTTTAGCAATCAGGTAATGCGCCGCACCTTCTCCTGCGACATGCTCCTTGCACGCATACCCCAACCCCACCAGATCGATTCCCTCCAGCAAGTTCTCTCCCCTTCCCAGAAGCACCGGCGACACCGCCAGGTGCATCTCGTCCACCAGTCCCGCGCGCAGGTATTGCCGAATAGTCGCCACACCGCCGCCCAGTCGCACATTTTTTCCGCCGGCCGCTGTCCATTGCCTGCTTCAGCGCGGCCTCAATCCCCGCCGTCACAAAATAGAACGTAGTCCCGCCCTTCATCACAAGCGGCTCTCGCGCATAATGTGTCAGCACAAATACCGGCACATGGTACGGCGGCGTATCGCCCCACCATCCCTTCCAGCTCTCATCCGGCCATGGCCCCCGCACCGGCCCAAACATGTTCCGTCCCAGGATCCACGCGCCCACATTCTCAAACCCCCGCGCGGCAAAATCCTCGTCCACGCCGCACGACCCACTCGTTGCCCCGCCCTCCTCACCCGCCGACGAATGCATCAGTTGGAAAGTGCGCGTCTTGAAGAACCACTCATGAAGCGCCATCCCGCCCACGCCCAGCGGATTCTGGAGGTCCTGATTCGGCCCCGCCCCAAACCCATCCAAGGAAACTGAAAAACAACGCACGCCAAGCTTCGCCATAATCCGAAATCAACCTCACCCTCTCATAACCCGATCAAACGATTGGATGCAAGCCGGTATTCACCAGAATTCCCTTTTTCAGGCACCGATTCGCTTGAATCGTTAACGCCCCGGTATATAGTTCCCTAGTTCCCTAGTTCCCTAGTTCCCTCGTTCCCTAGTTCCCTCGTTCCCTAGTTCCCTCGTTCCCTCGTTCCCTCGTTCCCTAGTTCCCTCGTTCCCTTGGTCCCTCGTTCCCTCGTCCCTGTTCCCTGTCTTTATAATTCTCCCGAACCCGCGGAGGCCCTCCCATGAAGTTCTTTCTCGCAGCCGTCGCTGCCGCACTGCTCGCCACCACCGCCAACGCCCAACTCTCCACCTGCGCCACCGCCGGCAATGACAACGCCTTCCTCAACATTCAAACCATCCGCCTCTGGCCCGGCGACGCCCCGGAAGCCAAGGGCTCCACCTGCGACGACATTCCCACCCTCACCATCCTCGGCCCCCGTTCCGGCAATGCCAACGGCTCCGCCGTCATCGTGCTTCCCGGCGGAGCCTATCGCGGACTCGCAGGCGACCTCGAAGGCCGCGACGTCGCCACATGGTTTGCCGCCCGCGGCTTTCGCGCCTTCATCCTCAGCTACCGCCTCTCCTCGCACGGCTACCTGCTCCCCGTTCCGCTCCTCGACGCCCGCCGCGCCGTCCAGCTCGTCCGCGCCCGCGCCCGCGACTACCAGATCAACCCCAACCGCATCGTCATGATCGGCTTCTCCGCCGGTGGCCATCTCGCCGCGCTTGCCGGAACGCAATTCGTTCCCGGCAAACCAGATGCCGAAGACGCCATCGATCGCGTCTCCAGCCGCCCCGACTACCTCGTCCTCGGCTACGCCTGGCTCGGCGCCGTCTCCACGGACACCTCGCACCTCAACTACTGCAAGCTCTTCAACGTCATGGACAAGTGCGAAGCCCTCACCGCCGCCTACACGCCCGCGCTCTTCGTCACCAAGGACACGCCGCCCACCTTCATGTACCACACCTTCAACGACCACACCGTCCCCATCGAGCAGGCGCTCACCTTCTACGACGCCCTCGTCAAGGCCGGTGTGCAGTCGGAGATGCACGTCTTCGCCAACGGCTCCCATGGCTCCGGCCTCGGCAAGGGCGACCCGTCGCTCGACCACTGGCCGGAATTGATGGAGAACTGGCTCCGCGCGCAGGGACTGCTCACCGTCGACAAAGATGCCACCGCGCATCCATAAAATATGGGAAGCGTGGTATAAAACGAGGCACAGGCTCGCATCGCAGCCAGCCTGCTCCCGCTTCAACTCAAGCGCTCGACAATCCCGCGCATTTCCGGAGGTTTTTCAATGAAGACAGCTCAACTTTCGAGCGCATTTTCCATCCTTGCCCTGGCATTGATCGCACTTGTTCCCGCAGCCCGCGCCCAGGAAACCCCCGCACCGACCCAACCCCCCGCTGCCGCAGACGCAAACAAGCCCGCCGACCATCGCGATGCCGCTAAAGACGCCGACAAGGACGCCGCCATTCCGCCGGAAAAGACGGTACCCACCCACCACGAGCTGGCCATCGGCGGCAAGACCCTCAAGTACACCGCCACGGCCGGCACGCTGCTCATCCGCGAACAGGACGACAAGCCCTACGGCAGCATGTTCTACGTCGCCTACACGCTTGACGGCGCCGAACCGGGAACACGCCCCGTGAGCTTTCTTTACAACGGCGGCCCCGGAGCAGCCACCATCTGGCTGCACATGGGCTCTTTCTCCCCCGTCCGCGTCTCAACTGACAGCCCCAACCCCACCTCCGGCCCGCCCTTCAAGCTCGTGCCCAACCAGTACTCGCTGCTCGACAAAACCGACCTCGTCTTTGTGGACGCGCCCCTCACCGGCTTTTCCCGCGCGGTCGGCAAAGGCCAGCCCAAGGACCTCATCGGCACCGATCCTGACCTGCGCGCCTTTGACCGCTTCATCATCCGCTACCTTACGGTGAACCAGCGCTGGAACTCGCCCAAGTTCCTCATCGGCGAGTCCTACGGCACCACACGCTCCGCCGCCCTGGCCGACATGCTCGGCAACGATGGCGTGCAGCTCAACGGCGTCGTCCTCATCTCGTCGATCCTCAACTACAGCATCCGCGCCGGCGGATACGACATTCATCTACATCGCCAACCTGCCCAGCTACGCTGCCGCAGCCTGGTACTTCGACAAGATCCCCAACAAGCCCGCGAATGTAGCCGACTGGGTGCAGCAGGCCCGCGAGTTCGCCTCCGGCCCCTACGCCCAGGCGCTTTTTGCCGGCGACAGCGCTGCCCGCCGCGCAACTGGACGACGATGGCCAAACAGGTCAGCCACTTCACCGGCCTCAGCGTCGACTACATCAAGGAAGCCAACCTGCGCATCTCGCCCTTCCGCTTCCGCAAGGAAGTGCTGCGCGACCGACCGCAAGACGCTCGGCCGCTACGACATGCGCTTCGAGGGCGAAGACGTGGACGCCGCCGGCGAAACTCCCAGCTACGACGCCTCCGACACCGGCATCACCGGCGCCTTTGTGGGAGCCTTCCACGACTACCTTGAGAATGAGCTCAAATACCAGACCACGGATGCCTACCGCCCCACCGCCTACGACATCGTTCAGAAGATGGGACTGGAAGCACCGTCCCACCAGCGCCGCTCCCGGTGGTGGCGGCCCGGGCGGCGTAGCAGCCCCAGCCCTACGTTGCCGCCGACCTGGCCAGCGCCATCCGCAAAAATCCCCATCTCCACGTCTTCTCAGCCAACGGCTACTTCGACCTGGCCACGCCCTTCTTCGCCACCGAGTACGACATCTCCCACATGGACCTGGAGCCCGAGCTGCGCGGCAACATCCAGTTCGGCTACTACCCCTCCGGCCACATGATCTACCTCAACGTCGACGCCCTCCACCAGCTGAAGGACGACCTGGCCGCCTTCATCGACAAGGCGCAGAAGTAGAAAGGCAGCTTCGAGCTGCTGGCTACCGCTTCTACACGCGAGTGCCGGGTGCCCCCGGTCCCTTGCACTTGGGGACCGGGGATTGATCAGCACTCGTTCTGTTACAAATCTTTACTCTTCTTCCCTTGCTTCCTCCACATTCCCTGCCTAAACTTTGTGCTGAAAATCACACAGCAATTCTCTGGCTCTATACCGTGACTTTTTGGCGGAGCATCGGCAAAAAGCGCGAGCTTGAAGCCGGCTGGCGCAAACCGGATAAGTTGAGGAAGGGAAAAAGTGAAGACGTTCTTTGCTTGCACGTTACTCGGTATCACCCTTGGCGCTGCGGCGCTTTGCGCTCCCAAAAGCGCTCACGCACAACCTCCTGCTGCGGGCACAAGCCAGTCAGAAACCGCCTCGAGCAACAGCGGCAACATTTCGGGCACCTGGGTCGCAAAGCGGACGACTCCGATGGGTGAAATGGAAATTGTCTACAAGCTTGAGGTTCATGACGGCAAGATTACCGGAACCCAGAGTCTCCCCTTTGGCGATTCGCCAATTGTCGATGGAGCGGTCACAGGAGACACATTTCATTTCACAGTCGAGCTTGACTCGTTCGGCACAATCCAGAAGAAAGAAGTCACCGGCAAAATCGTTGGAGATACGCTCATCCTGACTCCTGCAATGCCCAGCAGGCCCGGAGGGGTCGGTCCCGGCGGACCACCGCCCGGCATGGCTGGTCCCGGTGGGCCAGGCGGTCCCCCACCGAGTGGCCCAGGCGGCCCGCCGCCCGGCGCAGGTCCTCAAGGTGCCCCGCCTGCAGCACGCTCCGGCTTTCAGAATGGCCCGGTCACCGCCCGGCGCGGAGTGCCCACGCCCTCCTACCGAGCCCCTTCGGTCGATTACGCGAAGCTGGAGCGCATCGCTCTTCCTCCGCTGCACCCGCTTCCCGCTAACAAGCTGGCGAAGACCCCGCCCATGGGCTGGAATAGCTGGAACAAGTTTCGGACAGCCATCAGCGACAAAACAGTGCGCGGCATCGCCGACGCCATGGCTTCAAACGGCATGAAGGATGCCGGCTATCGCTTCATCATTATTGACGACGGCTGGCAATCATCGCGCGACGCGAACGGAGCGCTCAAGCCCAACCCGAACTTCCCCGATATGAAGGCGCTTGCCGCCTACGTTCACTCCAAGGGGCTGCTCATCGGAATCTATTCCTCCCCCGGCCCTCGTACCTGCGGAGGATTTGAGGGAAGTTACGGCCATGAAGAGCAGGACGCGGCCACGTTTGCGGCCTGGGGCATGGACTACCTCAAGTACGACTGGTGCAGCGCCTCGCGCGTGTGGACTGAAAACGATATGCAGGCCGCCTATCAAAGGATGGGCGAGGCGCTCGAGAAAACGGGCAGGCCCATCGTTTACGCCCTGTGCCAGTACGGCCTGGCCAACGTTCAAAAGTGGGGAACGGAAGTGGGCGCCAATCTATGGCGAACCACAGGGGACATTCGAGATCAATACGACTCGATGGCAACAATCGGTTTTGCGCAAACCGACCTTTCCGCCTTTGCCGGCCCCGGTCACTGGAACGACCCCGACATGCTGGAAATTGGAAACGGCGGCATGACGACAGAGGAGTACAAAACTCACTTCAGCCTCTGGGCCATGATCGCTGCTCCTCTCATTGCCGGAAACGATATTCGCAATATGAACCCCGACATCGCTGAAATACTTCTCAACAAGGAAGTGATCGCGATTGATCAGGACTCTCTCGGCGCCGGTGGCAAACGAGTCGACATCGCTGGCGACGTTGAAATTTGGGAAAAGCCGCTCGCTTCAGGCAATACAGCCGTTGCCATCTTCAATCGCAGCAATCAGGAACTCCGCGCCGTCCTCCCATGGGATCGTCTCCACGTCACCGGCCGGCGTCCAGTCCGGGATCTTTGGGCACACACCGATCTCGGCACAACCGCGAAGTTCTCATCCGCCTTGGTTCCCGCACACGGAGTCGTCATGCTTCTCCTCAAGAAGCATGCATGAGTAATGAGGAAGGGGCGTTGCGAAAGAGAAGTTCATAGCGACTTCATTGAACAGGGCTTCAGCCCCGGGCCTTGAACCCGGCTTTTGTCCTCGGACTTCGCACGGCTCGGGATCGCCGCAAATCCCGGGCGAAAAAAGCTGAAGGCTGAGAGCTGTTAGCTAAGGCCCAAAAAGGCCCCAGAAACTAAGAGGCGGGCCGACGGCTCCGGGAGTGGAAGGACTTCCCGAAACCGCCTGCCCGCTGGACCCTGGTCCGGGTCTAGGTGGTATCGTTAGTTTAGGCCTGTTTCCACCGAAAGCAAGTTCTTTTTTTGAACAAATTCCCCAATCGGTGATAGCAGTCACAGGTCCCCGCTCAATCGGCCTCTCCACGTTGACTTGAGGGGCTGCAATTGATACAAAAGTTGTGTTCCACTCGTGAAAATCTCAGCATACGAATGCCTCATTCATACGCCGGAGTGAACCGGTAAAACCATGCAACAGATCGTCCAACAACTCGAAGCCATGTTCTTCGGCGCCATACCAACCACACTGCTTTTCATCGTGCTGGTGATCGCCTACTCGGTGCTGGTGCAGGGTCCGCTGACCTCCGTCCTCAAAAAGCGCCGCGCGCTCACGGAAGGCGCCATGGAAGATGCGCAAAAAGCCATTGCCGAAGCTGAAGCCCGCACCGCGGAGTATGGTGAAAAGCTGCGCCAGGCGCGCTCTGAAGTCTACAAGGTGCGCGAGCAGCGCGTGAAGCAGTGGAACGCCGAGCGCGACACCGCGTTGGACGCCGCCCGCAAAGCAGCCGCCCTCAAACTGGGCCAGGCCACGGGCCGAGCTTGACGCCGAAGCCGCCGCCGCAAAACAGACCATCCTGGGCTCAGCCGGCGACTTGGCCGGTCAGGTAGTCCGCGCCGTAATGCCGGCGGCCGCCGGGGGTTCCCGTTGATGATGTTCCCGATTTCAAGCAAGCGTCCTCTACAGCCTGCAACTTCCAGCCGACCTGTTCTGAGCTGTCTCGTTTCCAGCGCTCTTTTCTGCTCGCTGCTTTTTGTCCTGCCTGCCATGTCGCCCCTCCGCCTTCACGCGCAGCAGACGGCGCCCGCGGCAGCCTCCTCCGCAGCCGCTCCCGAACAATCGAATGCCGCCGCGCCCAAGTCACAGGAAGAGCAGGCCAACGCCTTCCGGCTCGAAGGCCCAATCGTCAAGTGGACCGCAAAGACCTTCAACCTCGAAGCCGAAACCGCCGCCCGCATCTTCGAGTTCCTCAACTTCGGCATCATCGTCCTGCTGGTGGGCGTTCCCATCCTGCCGCATCATGCCCAAGATCTTTCACAAGCGCACGCAGACGCTGGGCGTAAGCCTCAAGACCGCGCGCGAAGCCACCGCCGACGCCAACGCCCGCCTCAGCGCGGTTGAAGCCAAGCTCGCCGGGCTCGACGACGAGATCAAGAAATTCCGCGCCCAGGTGGAGCAGGAGAGCAAGGAAGACGAAGCCCGCATCAAGGCCTCGATTGCCGACGAAAGCGCGCGCATCGTGCAGGCCGCCGAGCAGGAGCTCAGCGTCGCCGCGGCCCATGCCCAGCGCACGCTGCGCAACTTTGCCGCCGACCTCGCCATTGAGCAGGCCGCCAGGCAACTGGTGCTTACCCCCGAGGCCGACAAGGCCCTCATCGCCGAGTTCATCTCGAGCGCCGGCAAGGGAGGGCAGAACTAGATGGCCGCCTTCGTTTCCCGCTACGCCCAGGCCTTCGCCGATGTGGTCACGGAAGCCAAACTCGACACCGCCGCCCTCGACGCACAGTTCAGCGACTTTCTGGCCACGTGGCAAGGCAGTGCGGAGCTCCGCGACTTCTTTGAGAACCCCGCGGTGCCCGCAAACGAGAAGGTCGGCATCCTCGACAAGCTCAACGCAAAACTCAAGCTCCAGAAAGAACTCCGCAACCTGATCGCCGTGCTCATTTCCAACGACCGCATCGCGCAGGTAGGCGAAGTGGCCCAGGCATGGCGCAGCCTGTTGCAGCAGCAGCAAGGGATTCGCCCGGCAGAGATCGTCACCGCGCGCGCCCTCGACCAGAATGAACAGGCGGCCCTGGTCGCCGAAGTCGCAACGCTGGCCGGCTCCAAAATCGACCCCAGCTTCAAGCTGGACGCAACCATCCTCGGCGGCACAGTCGTCCGCATCGGCTCCACAGTCTACGACGGCTCAGTCCGCGGCCGCCTCGAACGCTTAAGAACAGTGCTCAGTGAACAGTGATCAGTGGTCAGTTGTAAGTATTCAACCCATGGTTGGATAGGTTTGGAAGTGAAGTGCAAGATGGAAGCGAAGGTAGCAGCGAAATCATTTCGGGATCTGATTGTTTGGCAGCGGTCGATTCAATTAGCAACGATGATCTACCGGATCACGAGCGGGTTTCCAAAAGAAGAAGTGTTCGGCTTGTCGAGTCAGATTCGACGTTCGGCTGTTTCGGTGCCAAGCAACATTGCAGAAGGGCAAGGCAGGTTAAGCACGGGCGAGTTTCGGCAATTTCTGGGCTTTGCTCGCGGATCCAACTTTGAGCTTCAAACTCAGCTTGAAATTGCGCGAGCGCTCAAATTGGGAGATTCCGGGATGATTGATGAAGCCGAAGGTTTATCGCACGAAGTAGGAAAAATGATTCACGCGATTTTGGAAAAGACAAAGAAGGCGACGGAGAACTGATCAGTGAACACCGATTATTAACCAACGATCACTGACCATTTTACGGATTCAAGGATTTGGAAAGAAACGCAGTCGTTTCGTGGCGCAAAAATCGATACTCCTCAGCGATGTTGGAGAACTGATCACTGACCACTGAACACTGATCACTGTAGAACGATTCAAGAATTTGAAAGGGAGGCAGGCGTTCAGCGGTTCCAGAAAGTCAGCTCTTAGTTATGAGCAGAGAACTGACCACTGACCACTGATCACTGACCACTGAACATGGCTCAGATCAAGGCAGACGAGATTACACAGTTACTTCGCGAGCAGATCGCGAACTACGATTCAAAGGTCCAGGTCGACGAAGTCGGGACCATCACCTCCCTCGGCGACGGCATTGCCCGCCTGCACGGCCTCGACAAGGTGATGGCCGGCGAGTTGCTCGCCTTCCCGCATGGCATCGCAGGCCTCGCCCTCTCGCTAGAAGAAGATCAGGTCGGCGCCGTCATCCTCGGCGAGTACACCGAGCTCCGCGAAGGCAACGAGGTCAAGCGCACCGGCAAAATTCTTTCCGTGCCCGTGGGCGCGGCCATGATCGGCCGCGTGGTCAACGCGCTCGGCATGCCCATCGACGACAAGGGCCCCATCGCCACCACCGAGACGCTTCCCATGGAGCGCCTCGCCCCCGGCATCATCGACCGCCAGGGCGTGCGCGAGCCCATGGCCACCGGACTCAAGGCCATCGACGCCATGATTCCGATCGGCCGCGGCCAGCGCGAGCTCATCATCGGAGATCGGCAAACCGGCAAGACCGCCGTCCTGCTCGACACCATCATCAACAACGCCAAGAACGACCTGATCTGCATCTACTGCGCCATCGGACAGAAGCGCTCGTTCCATCGCCCAGGTTGTGCAGACGCTGACTGAAGCCGGCGCCATGGGCCACACCATCATCGTCGCCGCCTCGGCATCTGAGCCCGCGCCCATGCTTTACCTCGCCCCCTACGCGGCCACCGCCATCGGCGAGTACTTCCGCGACAACGGCAAGCACGCCCTGGTCATGTACGACGATCTCTCCAAGCACGCCATGGCCTATCGCGAAATCTCGCTGCTGCTCCGCCGTCCGCCGGGCCGCGAAGCCTATCCCGGCGACGTCTTCTATCTCCACTCCCGCCTCCTCGAGCGCTCTTCCAAAATGAGCAAGGAAAAGGGCGGCGGTTCGCTCACCGCTCTGCCGGTCATCGAGACCCAGGCCGGCGACGTCTCGGCCTACATTCCCACCAACGTCATCTCCATCACCGACGGCCAGATCTTTTTGGAAACGGATCTCTTCAACTCCGGCGTCCGCCCCGCCGTCAACGTCGGCCTCTCGGTTTCGCGCGTAGGCTTCTCGGCGGCCATCAAGGCAGTCAAGCAGGTAGGCTCCACGCTCAAGCTCGACCTCGCCCAGTACCGCGAACTCGCTGCCTTCGCGCAGTTCGGCTCCGATCTCGACCCGCTCACCCAGAAGCAGCTCAACCGCGGCCAGCGCCTGACCGAACTCCTCAAGCAGCCGCAGTTCCAGCCGCTCACCTGGCAGCAGCAGGCCGTCATTCTCTTTGCCGGCACGCAGGGCTATCTTGACGAGCTCAAGGTCTCCGACATTCGCGCCTTCGAAGACGGCCTCTACAAGTATCTCGACAGCGCGCAGACCGCACTCATGGCCGACCTGACCACCAAGAAGCAGATCGACGACGACATCCGCGCCCGCCTCCACTCAGCCCTCAAAGAA
Organism: uncultured Acidobacteriaceae bacterium; assembly: GCA_963820245.1. Classification (GTDB taxonomy): domain Bacteria; phylum Acidobacteriota; class Terriglobia; order Terriglobales; family Acidobacteriaceae; genus Telmatobacter. The sequence goes on from CAWFZC010000021.1 coordinate 115,313, forward strand.
TACACAGCAAACTTCAAGGCAGAGCTGGCAGCAGCAAGGGCGTAAAAGCAGCTTCTAGCGAAAGACCGGAAGCTGAATGCTGGAACAGGAATTGAACGACGGATGAGAAGAGCTAGAAGCTAGAAGCTCGGCAACGGAAAGCATTATGGCCAATGTCTTAGACCTACGGCGCCGCATCAGAAGCGTCAAAAACACGCGGCAGATCACCAAGGCCATGAAGATGGTCTCGGCGGCCAAGCTGCGCCGCGCGCAGGAGCGTGCTCTTGCCGCCCGCCCTTACGCCAAGATGATCACCAGCGTGCTCGAGTCGCTCACCCGCCGCGTCGATATCTTTGACGAAAGCGGCAACCTCTGCCATCCCCTCTTCGTCACCCGGCCAGAGAAGCGCATCCTGCTCATCATCGTCAGCGGCGACAAGGGCTTTGCCGGCGCATTCAACGCCAACATCCTCAAGACCGCCTTCCAGTTCATCTCCGGCAACCCCGACAAGCAGATTGACATCGAAGCCGTCGGCCGCAAGGGCCGCGACATGATGCGCCGCCGTTACCCCGTCGCCGTCTACCTGGATAAAACGGATATTGCCCAGACCAACGAGAACGGCGTCACGATTCAGGTCCGCGAACGCAAGGCCCCCGTCGAAGTCACCGGCGATCATCCCGGCATGTTGCTCAAGCTCGAACAAAGCCGCGTGCACGAACTCGCCGAAAACATCATCACCCGCTATATCCACGAAGAAATCGACGCCGCCTACATCGTCTACAACGAGTTCAAGTCGGTCATCGCGCAGCGCCTCGTTGTCGAAAAGCTGCTGCCGCTCATGAAGATCGGCATCCCGCAGATCGCCGGCGCCGTCGAGCCCACCGCGGAAGAAAAAGAACGCGCCGCAGAAGCAGCCCTCTCCGCCGGCATCGAGATCGAGCCCGTCGACACCGCCGAGGCCGACGAAGAAGCCAAGAAGTTCGGCACCGCCAACGTCGACTACATCTACGAGCAGCCCGCCGATCAGCTCTTCGCCGGCCTCATTCCGCAATACGTTTTTTCCATGCTCTACCACGCCATGACCGAGTCAATCGCCGCCGAACACGCGGCCCGCATGACGGCCATGGATTCAGCAACCAACAACGCCTCCGACATGATCGACTCGCTCACGCTCCACATGAACCGCGTGCGCCAGGCCGCCATCACCAAGGAGATCATCGAGATCGTAAGTGGAGCCGCAGCTTTGTAGCGCCGGTCTCCTGACCGGCTGTCGTGCGGGACTCCAGTCCCGCGCACAACGCGGTCACAAATTCGAATGGGCGCGGCTTTAGATGCGCCGTCAACACCGGGCCGAAACATCCGGAGGGAGCAGGGGCCTTAAGGCCCCTAAAAGAAGCAAGCAAGTTCCACCGGGCTTTAGCCCCGGAGATGCGGGATCAAAGTTTTGAGAGGGCACGAACTCCGCCGTGTCGAGAGTTTTGAGGTTTGTATCAGGGCACGACTTTAGTCGTGCCGAAAATGGGCTCAAGAAATCACCGGGCTTCAGCCCCTGCAACACGTAGGGTCTGATTCAAGTTTTGAAAGGGCGCGGTTTTAACCGCGCCGAAACGCGAGAACAAAAATAGAAGGGGGCTTTAGCCCCCGAGGCAAAACAATGGCAGAAAACATCGGCAAAGTAATCCAAATCTCCGGCCCCGCCGTAGACGTCCAGTTTGAAGAAGCGACCATGCCGCCCATCTATCAGGCGCTGCGCGTCGTCAGCGACGGCTTCACCGTCCCCACGCCCATCAGCGTCATCCTCGAGGTCCAGCAGCACCTCGGCGAGGGACGCGTCCGCACCGTCGCCATGGAAGCCACCGACGGCATGGTCCGCGGCATGAAGGCCATCGACCTCGGCGCGCCTATCAGCATGCCCGTCGGCAAAGAGACGCTGGGCCGCGTGCTCAACGTCATCGGCGAGCCGGTCGACAACCTCGGCCCCATCGGCGAAAAGCTGCGCATGCCCATTCACCGGCCCGCGCCGCTCTTCGACGAGCAGTCCACCCACGAGGAGATGTTCGAGACCGGCATCAAGGTCATCGATCTCATCCAGCCCTTCTTGAAGGGCGGCAAGATCGGCCTCTTCGGCGGCGCCGGCGTCGGCAAGACCGTCGTCATCATGGAACTCATCAACAACGTCGCCAAGAACCACGGCGGCTACTCCGTCTTCGGCGGCGTCGGCGAACGCACCCGCGAAGGCAACGACCTCTGGGTCGAAATGACCGAGTCCGGCGTCATCAAGCCCGGCGACTTCGCCAACTCCAAGTGCGCCCTCGTCTACGGCCAGATGACCGAGCCGCCCGGAGCGCGCCTCCGCGTGGCCCTCAGCGCCCTCACCGTCGCCGAATACTTCCGCGACGTCGAAGGCTCTGACACGCTGCTCTTCATCGACAACATCTTCCGCTTCACGCAGGCCGGCTCCGAAGTCTCGACGCTTCTCGGCCGCATGCCCTCCGCCGTCGGCTACCAGCCCAACCTGGCCACGGAAATGGGCGAACTGCAGGAGCGCATCACCTCCACCAGCAAGGGTTCCGTCACCTCGGTGCAGGCCGTCTACGTGCCCGCCGACGATTTGACCGATCCCGCGCCGGCCACCACCTTTGCTCACCTCGACGCCACCACCGTGTTGAGCCGCCCGCTCTCCGAGCTCGGCATCTATCCGGCAGTCGATCCGCTGGCCTCCACCTCGCGCATTCTCTCCGCGCGCATCGTCGGCCAGGATCACTACGACGTGGCCCAGGGCGTCAAGAAGATTCTGCAGCGCTACAAGGATCTGCAGGACATCATCGCCATCCTCGGCATCGACGAGCTGTCGGAAGAAGACAAGCTCACCGTTGCCCGCGCCCGCAAGGTGCAGAAGTTCCTCTCGCAGCCCTTCCACGTGGCCGAGCAGTTCACCGGAATCCCCGGCGCCTACGTCAAGGTTGCCGACACGGTGCGCAGCTTCAAGGAGATCATCGCCGGCAAGTACGACGACATCCCCGAGCAGGCCTTCTACATGAAGGGCGCCATCGAAGAAGTGCTGGAAACCGCCGAGAAACTCAAGGCGAGCGTTTAAGAGGCAGCTATTAGCTTCTAGCCGCTAGCTACTAGCTCTTCATGCTGCTGCAAGCAGATGAATTCAGCGATCGCTGCAAGAGCTAGAAGCTAGCGGCTAGAAGCTAGGAGTAAGAAATGTCGGAAGAATCAAACCAACTCAGAGTACGGCTCGTCACTCCCGAGCGCACGCTCTTCGAGCACGCGGCCACGGCCGTCGAGCTGCCGGCGAAGAACGGCTACTTCGAAGTGCTCTACGGACACGCGCCCACGATGGCCGAGCTGGGCGCCGGCGATGTCATCATTCATGGCGGCTCCAGTATCGAAGCTGAAGGGGGCACGCCGAACACGCAACCCGGCGAATCCCGCTACAACGTCAGCTGGGGCTTTGTTGAAGTGCTTCCCGACCGCGTCACCATCCTCGCCAGCGACGCGCTCAAGCCCGAAGAGATCGACGTCCCCCGCGCCGAGCAGCAACTCGCCCACGGCCAGCAATTATGGAAGGAAGCCGGCGAAAGCGAAGACGCCTACACCGACGCCCTCCGCGTCATCTCCGAAGCCGAAGCCAAAATCGCCTCAGCCCACGACAAGCACTGAGCTCTCCGCTCCTCGATCAATCCAAATGCAAAACGGCCTGCTCAATCGAGCAGGCCGTTTGCTATTGAGAGCGTTTTCAATTTCATTCTCGACACAACTTCGGGTGCCCCATCCTTTCCGCGTTCTTTGCGGAAAGGATGGGATATAAATCGCTTCGCTATCAATGCTTTTGTTTTTTTCACTGGGAACAGGGGCCTTCAGGCCCCTGAATCACGACGATAATCCCGATGGGCTTTAGCCCCGGAGCCTGAAGCCCACACGAACCCTCACCGCACAGCCACGGAAATGCTCGACCCCGCAAAATTTCCGCCCGGCAACTCAATCGTCGCCGGCTTCCCCTTCACAGTCACGTGCAGCAAAAGCGCCAAATTCTCCGGATTCGAAGCCGTCACCTTCCATCCGCCCGCAACCTCCCGCACCAGCAACAAACACGAGTGATCCGCCGAGACCGCGCCAAGCGGCGTCTCTAAAGATCCCGCCGCACGAAACGCAATCTCCGCCAACTTGAGCGTCTTGCCGTACACAGCCTGCGTAGCCGCCGTATTGGCCAGCACCTCCACATCCGGATGCGCCGCCAGCTTTGCCGTCTCTGCCGCAGAAGCTCCCGGTGCCACAGTGTACTCGTAGCTCGCATCCTTCGGCGTAGTCCCATGATCGATCCACAAATTGAACACGCCCTTCGTCTCGGGCACGCTCGATCCCGTCCCAAAATCCGACCACGCCCCCGTCTGCGGACCTGCTGACACTTCGATCTTTGTTTGGGGCGCAAAAATGTAACCAACGTGATCGTGAACCACCCACACCCGATGCGCCGCATCGAAACTCCGCAATCCAGTAACCGCACCTTCGCTGGTCACTACATCGCCGTTCAGAAGTGGTTGATTCACATCAGTGGCAACCGCATGTTCCTTGTCGTCCGCCAGCGTAATCCCCGCGCCCAGCGCCACGTACTCCGCATCGAAAAAGAACCACGCCTTCTTCGCCGTCAGCTTTCCGCGCGCCAGGTCCATCGCCGCCAAACCGTAAGTCCCATCCGAAACGCCGCCATCGAACGTCGTCGTCCCGTGCGCCCGAATCGGATCCTTCTCTCCGGTCTCAAGCGTCCCCTGGATCGCCGTCGTCCCCGGTATCTTCGTCCAGTCCCACACGGCGAATACATTTCTGTATTCGTCGCCGGTCAGGTAAAGATAGTTCGCGCCGTCGGACAAGTGAACCGACTTCCTGCCCTCATTGTTCACCAGCTCGCCATTCTGCATCCGGTTCGAAAGCATCTTCACTGACGTGTAATAACCAACCCGCCGCTGCGTCATGAAGTCCGAGTCCCAGAACATCTTGTTGCCCGTAAACTCCGGCGCGCCCGGCTCACCTTTGAGTCGCGCTGCAAACGCCTGCAACTCCTTTTGCCGCGGTGTCGGCTCGGCAGCCAGCATCGACATCACATTGCCCAGGCTGTACGCAGGCCCTGCTGGCGTCACCGGCCCGGCCGTCTTGTCCTCAGGCACCACCACTTTTCCCGCCCGCGTAATCTCGCGCCCCACGGCGGCGTAATCAAACGTGTTGCCGCGGATCATCCACTGCTGTCCGTCCAGAAGAAACGTGCTGAACAGCGTCATCTTGTCCGCGGGAATCTGAAACCGCGTTCCCCACGAGAACGAAACAAACCGCCCCACGTCGTCTGCAAAATCCAGCCCGTATCCGCTGTTGTAGAGTTGCACTCCATGCTGATGAAACGAGTAGTCCTGCTGCATGCCATCCTTCGGCTGCGGCTCAATCTCGATCTCCTCGAACATGCGCTTGAAGCTCTCAGCCACAAATGCCGCATCGTTCTCCAGGCAGCCGCGCACAACTCCGATGCCGGTGCTCCACGTAAGATTCGCGCCCGTCCATGGCGAAGTGCCCACCATCAGCTTGTGGTAGTCGCTGCGTTTCATGATGGTGATGACCTTCGCCCGCGCGTCGTCGGGTAGCTGCGGCCCCAACAGGCTTGCGATTTCGCCCATCAGCTCCGGCACGCCAATCTCGTTCCACCACCAGTTGGGATTCTGATAGTCGTGATCGGTCCACCACTTCAGCGCCAGCAGAATCTTCCCCTCTAGCGCCTCATCCGCGTGTCCGCCGTTCCGCGCTACCCGCGCCGCCTTCGCCATCACCAGCATGCGATTGAGATGCTCTCCATTGGCCCACACCGAACGCGCATCGTCGGTGTACTTGATGTCAGACCAGCTCCCGTCAGCCTGCAGCGCCTCGGCGTCCTTTCGGCTCGCGGCGACCACTTCTTCAATGGCCGCATCCCCAACCGGCAACACCGACCGCACAAACCGGTCGCGCACCACAGCAATGTCGGGATCAGTGGATGCAGATTGCGCGGCAAGTGAAACTGCTGACGTGAAGAGTAGCGCGAGAACAAACAACAAAGACTTATACATAAAACGCTCCAATGCGATAAGAATTACTGCAATCCGCTTTTTGCAAAAGGTGCCACGGATGGCGCATCCGGCTTTTCTAATCCCTGTTCCCTATTCCCTGTTCCCTGCTTTACCAGTGTTTATGCTCCGACAAAACATCGAGCTCCGCGCCCGCCAACAAAAACGCGCCCACGCCGAAGTTGTAACTCGAGCCCGGCTTGTAGTCGGCCGGCGCCTCGCCGATCGGCTGAATCGACCCGAGCCTTCCATCCTGATAAATATGAGCCAGCAGCCCCGCCCACGCCTTTTCCACCACCGGCAGATAAGTGTCAGCGTCGAGCATGCGATGGTCGATGCCCCAAGCCAGCGCGTAAGTAAAAAACGCCGAGCCGGAAACCTCCGGCTGCGGATAACTGCCTTGATCGAGCAGCCCGGGCCGCCACAACCCATCGCTCCCCTGCAGGCTCGCCACTTCCTGCGCCATCTCCTTCAGCAAGGCCACGTAGTGCGGGCGCAGCGGGTCATCCTGCGGCAGCGTCGCAAGCACCCGCACGATTCCCGCCATCACCCAGCCGTTGCCACGCGACCAGAAAATCTTCTCGCCATTTTTCTCGTGCTTGTCCAGGTAGCTGGCGTCGCGCGAAAACAGATGCTTCTGCTTGTCGTAGAGAACTTTTTCCGTCTCGCCCCACTCCCGATCCACGTACGCATTGTAGGTGGGGTCGCCGGTCACGTCGGAAAGGGCCGTCCCCGCCGCCGGCGCCATAAACAGCGCATCGCACCACCACCACGCCGGCTTCTCCGGATCGTTCAACAAGGCCACAGCGTCGTCGTATTGGCGGCGCAGCGGCGCAATCTCTGCCTCGTTATGCGACGAGCGATAGACCTCGATCCAAGCCTGCGCGATTGCAAAATCATTGGCCGGATACATCGTGCGCTCAAGTTTCCACCCGAACTGTCCACCAACCTGCGCAACGTAGTGGCTAAAGCGCGGATCGCCCAACGTGCGCGATGCCGCCATGAATCCGATGTCCAGTGTGCCAAAGTCCCAGTCGCGGCTGGCGGGCTGGAATTCAGCGCGCGAAAGCTCCCAATTGGCAACCTTGCGCATCGCCGCGCGAATCTGCCTCGCATGGATCGCCGGGGAAAGATCGGTAGCCAGAGGTCCGGGATTGTCCGGCTGGTCGCCCGGTGAAGCAGTCGCTTCAATCGCCCTCGCCTGCTGCGCATGGCAAACGCCGCTGTCTCCGGTGCCGCTGCCCAACGTTCCTGCCAACGCGGCAATCACACCAGCGCCCAACAGCGTTTTTCTTACCCAACGCATCCCAGTCACCCCGTCGTTTTGCGGTCCCCAGCCGGCCATTGCGCAAAACAATGCGCAGCCAGCCACCCCCATCATACGATGTCAATCTTCCACGTGCATCGAGCTGTCGCCGCCAATCAAGTCACCAGTTCGCGATGGACTTTCTCGCCTCCCATCCGCCCCAGTCGTCATCAAAACCCGCCCGTCTCCCGCCCGGCTTTGTCGCATTCGAACCCCACCAAAACCAGCCGCCCTCGTTCACTCAACCGCTCACGAAACCGCTACAGCCCCCTTCTCTGGATAACGCTCCAGAATGTCCTGTTATGCACACAAATTCCGCTTGCAGGTTTCCTGTTTCGCACATATGCTTTTCTTCTCGTGAAATTCAGAGCCAAATTTGGCGTGGACGGATGGCTGTGGGTGCTGCTCGGCCTCTTCCAGATCTTTTCCTCGCTCAGGGTCCACTTCGGCCTGCGCGCGCCCGGCATAAGCCTCATCGGCGTCGGCGCCGGCATCGCTCTTGCCTCGGTCCCCTTGCTTCGCATCTTTTTCCTCTCCTGGGAGTTCGACTACGACTCCCTCCGTGAGCGAGCCTTCCTCCGCGTCACGCATCAGATCCCCTGGCACAACATCACCCAGGTCAGCGAATTCATTCCCGGCTCTGAGGACGGCACCCTCGCTGTCTGGTACCAGAACCCCAAGTCGAAATCCGGACGCAGCTACCTGGTGGCAAGGCCCAACGAGCGCCAACAGTTCCTCGACGGCGTGCACAAGTTCGCCCCCACAGCCACCATCGACGTCAAACACGTCTGATCGCTCTCAACCTCATTCCCTCGTCCATCAAGCCGGGTGCCCCCGGTCCCTAGCATTTCGGGACCGGGAATCGACGCGCTCATTCCCTTACCTCGCCACCCCTTGCCCGTTATGCCTCTACCCCGATAAAGTGACTCCACACGGCTTGTTCAGGCGAACGCCGCCACCGACGACCCGCGCAGCCCATCGCCAGCCCTTCTTAAAGGATTTTGCATGTCTTCCTTGCCCGTTCCGCCGCTTGCCAATCAGGACATCGACTCCACTCTGCGCGAAAACCGTGTCTTCCCGCCGCCGCCGGAATTCGCCGCCAAGGCCTACATCAAGTCCCTCGAAGAATACGAGACCCTCTACAAGCAATCCATCGAAGATCCTGAAGCCTTCTGGGCCAACGCGGCCAAAGATCTCCACTGGTTCAAGCCCTGGGACAAAGTCCTCGAGTGGAATCTGCCCAACGCAAAGTGGTTCGTCGGCGGCAAGCTCAATCTCTCTTTCAATTGTCTCGACCGCCACGTCCTCGGAGCCCGCGCCAGCAAAACCGCCCTCATCTGGGAAGGCGAGCCCGGCGAAATCCGCCGCCTCACCTACGCCGAACTCCACGTCGAAGTCCAAAAGTTCGCCAACGCCCTCAAGTCTCTCGGCATCAAGAAGGGCGATCGCGTCGCCGTCTACATGGGCATGACTCCCGAGCTCGCCATTGCCCTCCTCGCCTGCGCCCGCATCGGCGCCATCCACTCCGTCATCTTCGGCGGATTCGCCGCCACCGCCATCGCCGACCGCGTCAACGACTCCGCCTGCGTCGCCATCCTCACCCAGGACACCAGCTACCGCCGCGGCAACGAAATCCAGCTCAAGCGCACCGTCGACGAAGCCATGGCCGCCTGCCACACCGTCAAGCACGTCGTCGTCTACCAGCGCACCGGCTCGCCCGTCACCATGGTCGACGGCCGCGATCACTGGTGGCACGACCTCATGGCCGCCGCCTCGCCCGACTGCCCCGCCGAGCCCCTCGACTCCGAAGATCCGCTCTACATCCTCTACACCTCCGGAACCACCGGCAAGCCCAAGGGCCTCGTCCACACCACCGGCGGATACGCCGTCCAAACCTACCTCACCTCCAAGTACGTCTTCGACCTCCGCGACGAAGACATCTACTGGTGCACGGCCGACATCGGCTGGGTCACCGGCCACTCCTATGTCGTCTACGGCCCGCTCCAGAACGGCGCAACCGTCCTCATGTACGAGGGCGCGCCCAACTTCCCTGACTTTTCCCGCTTCTGGAAGATCGTCGACGACCACAAGGTCACCATCTTCTACACCGCGCCCACCGCCATCCGCGCCTTCATCAAGTGGGGCGACCAGTACGTCGAAAAATTCAAGCTTGACTCGCTCCGCCTCCTCGGCACCGTCGGCGAGCCCATCAATCCTGAAGCGTGGATGTGGTATCGCGAGAAGATCGGCCACAACCGCTGCCCCATCGTCGACACCTGGTGGCAAACTGAAACCGGCGCCATCCTCATCGCGCCCATCCCCGGCGCAGTCCCCACCAAGCCCGGCTCCGCCACGCGCCCCTTCTTCGGCATCGAGCCTGAAGTCGTCACCAAAGAAGGCCAACCCGTCCCCGCCGGCAGCGGAGGCCTGCTCGTCGTCCGCACGCCATGGCCCTCCATGGCCCGCACCGTCTACGGCGACCCCGAGCGCTATCAAAAAACCTATTGGTCCGATGTCCCCGGCTGCTACTTCACCGGCGACGGCGCACGCAAAGACGCCGATGGCTACTACTGGCTCATGGGCCGCGTCGACGACGTCATCAACGTAAGCGGCCACCGCCTCGGCACCATGGAAGTCGAGTCCGCCCTCGTCGCCCATCCCAAAGTAGCCGAAGCCGCCGTAGTCGGCCGCCCCGACGATCTCAAGGGCCAGGCCATCGCCGCCTTCGTCACCCTCGAAAGCGGCAACGAGCCCACCGACGCATCTCAAAGACGAGCTCCGCAAGTGGGTCTCGAAAGAGATCGGCTCCCTCGCCCGCCCCGACGACATACGATTCACCGAAGCCCTGCCCAAAACCAGAAGCGGCAAAATCATGCGCCGCCTCCTCCGCGAACTAGCCACCCACGGCGAAATCAAAGGCGACACCACCACGCTGGAAGACTTCACAGTAATCGCCAAACTCCGCGAAGCGGAAGAAGGGTAACGGGTAAGTTTTATAGCTTGTCATCCAACAAGTGCGTGTCATCGCTGAGCGCAAAAAAAAGATTGTCATCCAAACAAAAGCTTGTCATCCTGAGCACAAAAAGGTTTGTCATCAAAAAAGCTTGTCATCCTGAGCACAATAAAAGAAGGATGTCATCCTGAGCGGAGATTGGCGCGCATTTTGCGCTCAAAAATAGCTTGTCATCCTGAGCGGAGATTGGCGCGCATTTTGCGCTCAAAAATAGCTTGTCATCCTGAGCGGAGATTGGCGCGCATTTTGCGCCAATCGTAGTCGAAGGACCCGCGGTTGCTTGTTTTACCTTCCGTGCCTTCGTGAGCGCATTTAAATCCCGTCCAGCAGTTACCCACATCACATCCAAGCCATCCCAACCGCGCTACCATCGCAACCATGTCCACCGGCCCCTATTTCACATACATAGTGGCGAGCCGCAGCCACACGCTCTACATCGGCGTTACCAGCGATCTAACCAAGCGAATCTTTCAGCACAAATGGAAAGAGTATTCAGGATTCACTGAACGCTATAACTGCGATCGGTTAGTCTGGTTCGAAACCTATCAGGAAATACAAAAAGCTATCGCCCGCGAAAAGCAATTAAAGGGATGGCGTCGCGAAAAGAAAATCGCTCTGATCGAAAAGCAAAACCCCACATGGCTCGACCTAAGCCGCGAATGGTACGACGTTGAGCCCGCCGACGAGAAACGCGCCCTCGACCGAGCAAACTCCTAGCCACCCCTCGACCCCTACAAAAACAAGCTTGTCATCCTGAGCGAAGCCGAAGGACCTGCGGTTGCTTGTTTTTAATTCCCAGTCATCCTGATCAGGTTCGTGTTACCAGATCTAAGAGCGAAACGCCGGGCACCCGGCGCGAACTAGCCACCCACAGCTAAATCAACGCGCCCACCTTCCTATCCGACAGGCCCCCTGATACCCTTTTGGATTATGAGCAACGATGTCATCCAAAATGAGCTCTATCTCGCCGTGCTGCCTTTGATGCACATGTTCGACTCAACCCAACCGGTCGAGGATTTCCTGACCTTTTTCCCTGATAAGAATTTCGCGACCAATTTTTTCCCAGACGAGGTCAAAGGCACCATCGTCATTCTAAAAAAGCGCCTTCAAAGCCTGACTGGCGGACACGTCATCGGTTACGACATTGAACAAGAGCCAACAGAAGACGGTCGGTTCATCATAAAGGTGACCCAAAATGTCCGCTAACAGACGGAGGCCTGCCGGGTTCAATCAACCAAGTGAACCTACCCGCTTCAGCGTCGATGACCTAAGCCAACTCAAACAGGTGCTCAATGACTCGGGCCTCTCGAAATGGATCATCGCAGCCGGCCTTGGGGCCATTCTTGAGGGCTTGCACATCATCTGGCTGGCCGCAAGGTATCTACTGAAGTTCTAGCCGGACGGGCGGCCTAGATCTCGACCCTGAGACCGGGGACGTACGATGTCCGAATGAAAAAGGGCCTGAGTCGAGAATCAGAGGAGAGCAAATGTCAGAACGTTGGGGGGTAAAATGTGCCACATGCGGCGATTTCATAGACTTGGATGAACAAAATAGAGGCGACTATGTAACAACCTACCTGCCAGAGGAGAACAACAAACCCATTCCGTGCAAATGTGGTTCGTCTCATCTGTACACGTCGAAGGATGTGGTAGACGAGAATGGCGTTTTCTTAAACTCTTGGGATGAATCGGAGTGAGAACGGCAGTGTCCTCTCATTTTCTCGCCGCACTGACCAGGGAGACTAGCATCCCCGGCCTGGACAGCAACTCGGAACCAGCAACCTACCTCACTTTTTCCATAAAATACAAATTGCTTTCCAAAGAAAATGCGCACCTACAAAACTGACAACAATAATGCCGACGAAAAGAGAATACACAACCCAATCCGGCAAGCCACCGGCAGACTTCCAGAGCGTAATCAATCCCCCAAGAAGTACGGCCGCAATGACGAATCCAATGATGAACTTTGGAATGTCCAAAACGCGAAGTGCGTAGATCACGGCAATACCCCAATCCGTCGAAGAGATGTACGCTCAAATTTGTTAGTCAATACTTAAAGGTCATACAAGTTCCAGAATTTTGGAATGTCTCAACGTTGGGTGCCTCAAAAGATTCTGTGAAGCGTCCTGTGGAACGCTGGATGCTCAGCGTGTAATCCGTAAGATCGTTCTTCTGGTTCCTAAAGCCGTAACGTACAAATATCAAGCTCTCACCCACGCTTATATGCGCGTACTCCGGTTCATCTACGACCGCCAGTCTATTCCCATTCGCTTCATTAAAGCGTACGAGCCATTCGTGCGCGCCCTCGAAGGAAACATCCCCATCCGAGCGCACATGGCTCTGGGGCGAGGGTCGTCGCCACTTTCCGAGATCATGCACCATATCTGACAGTATTCCGTTTTGCCAAGAATCTAGGTATACCCGGCCAAATTGATATAAAGAATAGTCGTCATGGTCTTCGTACCACTGCTTCTGCGCGTCTATGAGCGATACCGCCGGTTTCCCCTCATCGTATTCGAATGCTTCCTGCTCCCTGAGCGCAATCATTGGGTCCTTCGCTATGTCGGGAGGTGAATATGGCCGATATTCCTCAGGTAGAGGCTCATCGAACTCGACAATGCTGAATACGTCATCTTTAGGTCGAAGACAAACGTAGGCGAAATGCCTCCGCTGGGAGGCTTCCCCGCCAGTCAGCGAGAGCAGCACACCCTTGTCGCGTGCATCCACAAGTTGCTTGAAACTCTTGCAGGCCACAATACTGTCGGCGTCAATGCACTTGATGGCCGGCAGGACTCTAGTTGAAGCTGTTGTAGGCTTCGCTGGAGAATTTGCGGTGCCTCGCGTAGCTTGGGCCATCACGGTGGTGCCAGACACGGCTACGAATAGGAGCAAGTGCCTGAAAGGACGCATACTCTTCCTCAGTGATTCCGGCTCAGATAATAGCACGTTGCGTGACCGGTTCCTCTGGATGCAAATGGATGCAAACACAGGCTTGGCCGAGCGCAATCCCCCGACAGCATCAGGGTGAGAACAGTGGGATCGTACGAAACCCAACCGCCGCCGCGGTCGAGACTTCTCTCCCTCCGCATCCCGGCCTTGGGCACGCCTACCAAAGACCCAAATCAAGATGAAGCTCACAGACGGTCGAGACTTGCAGATAATTACCCCTCCCCGGCGCACAATAGTTCCAGAATGCCGTTCAAGACCCAGCCGAAGGAGCCGAACCCGCCCCAGCCCGGACCGGAAAACCAGCACCAAACCCCCAAAATCGGGGATGGGGCGGCCAAAGGCTGCCCCATCTCCTTTGTTTTGACAAATCTGCGGCCAACCCCAGTAGAATGACATATTTACAGCAACAGCCCCTTGGTAAACTCAATGGAATGAATATTTTAGCCACAGAAACCGGGGGGGGGGGGTAGTTCTCTAATCCCTGTTCCCTGCCCTCTGGCGAGCCCCGCGAGCCAGGAAGTAGGAGCTAATAGCTAGGAGCTAGAAGCTGCCTTTAGGTTCCCTGTTTTTCTGACCACTGATCACTGACCACTGCTTCTACCCGACTGGAAGTCGGATAGAAGCCCGGGCGCCGTCCCCATCCTCCCGATTCACCAGCTGCACTTCGCCCCCATGCGCCCGCGCAATCTGCTGCGCCAGCGCCAGCCCAACGCCGCTGCCCGAAGGCTTAGTCGTGTAGAACGGCACAAACAGATTCTCAGAATTCGCAATTCCCAACCCGCGATCCTCGATGGTCACCACCACCGATCCCGCGTCCACCTTCCAACCAAGGCGCACCGACTGCGCGCTCCTGGCCAGCGACGCGTCGGCAGCATTTGCCAGCAGGTTGATGAACATCTGTTCCAGCTGATCCGGATCGGCCCTCACCACCACCGTCGGCCCCTCATCCACCTCAACCGCAACCCGCTGCTCCAACACCACCACGCGCTCCAGCAGCTCGGCCAGCGCCACCGGCCGCAACTTCGGAGGCGGCAATTGCGCCAGTTGCCGGTACGACTGCACAAAGCGATGCAGCGCATCCGCGCGGCTCTCCACCACGCCGAGCCCGCGACGAAAATCGCTCATCGTCGCCTCGTTCCCATCAAGTTTTTCCAGCCGCTCCAGCAAACTCCCGGCAATCGACTTGATCGGCGCAAGCGAATTCGAAAGCTCGTGCCCCAGCACGCGAATCAGCCGCTTCCAAGCCGTCTTTTCTTCTTCCTGCAACGGAACGCTCACATCGGCCAGCAGCAGAAGCGTATGCGGCGCGCCTTCCTGCCGGAACGGCGCCTTGCGCAGCAGCCATCGCGCCAGTCCGGTTTGCGCTTTCCCGATTCTCATGGAACGAGTGAATGCTCTGGTCCGGCGCGCGCAGCAGCTCTTCCAGCCCAAGCTCCTTCGCCCCTCTCCCAAAGCTCCGCGCATGCGGAAGCCCCAGCAGCTTCAGTCCCGCGTTGTTCACCAGCTGCAGCGTGTCTTCGCGATCGAACGCAAACAGCGGCGCATGCATCACCTCGAGGATGCGCGCCAGCAGCGCCGTAGCCTCGAGCGACCGAACGCGCTGCCTCTGCAGCAGATCGGCCAGCGCATTCACCTCAGCGGCCAGCTCGCCCAGCGAATCCGCCGCTTGCGCACCGCGCGCTCTGAAGGAGTAATCGCCCTCGCGCAACGACGACACCACGTTGGAGAGCGTCTGCAGCGGCCGGATCAGCCCTTCAATCAGCGCCGCAGCCACCACCAGCAAGATAAACCAGCAGGCACGCGCCCAGCATCAGCGCCGACGCCAAGTCCGATGCGGCTCTGATACATCAGCACCGCGCCAAGCGCCAGCGCCGGCAGCCCGAGCAGCAGGCAATGCAACCACGCCCGGCGAACGACCGAGCGCCGGCGCCGGCGTGCCGCCTTGTCAGATTCCATATTTTTCAATGCGCCGGTAGAGCGATGCGCGGCTCAGTCCAAGCGCCTCGGCGGCCTGCGATATGTTCCCGTCGCAGCGGCGCAGCACCTTGCGGATCAGCAGCGTCTCCACTTCCTCAATGCTCATATTCTCAAATGAAGTGGTCCCGCTGCGAGCGGCGGTAATGGCCAGGTTTGCCGGCTCTACCTCTTCGCCGCGGCACAGCAGCACCGCACGCTCCACCGTGTGCTCCAGCTCGCGCACGTTGCCCGGCCACTGATACTGCATCATCATCTGCATCGCCGCTGGCGAAAATCCGGTCACCTGTTTCCGGTAGCGCGTCCGGTTGCGCCCAAGAAAGTGCCCGGCCAGCAGCGGAATATCTTCGCGCCTGTCGCGCAGCGCCGGCAGGTGAATCTCCACCGTGTTGATGCGGAACAGCAGATCTTCGCGGAAGTTGCCGGCCTTTGCCTCGTCGGCCAGAACAGCATTGGTGGCGCACAACACGCGCACATCCACGCGCCGCGTCTGCGACGAACCCACGCGCTCCAGCTCGCCCGTCTCCAGCACGCGCAGCAGCTTGGCCTGCTGGCGCATCGGCACGTTGGCAATCTCATCAAGAAACAGCGTGCCGCCGCTGGCCAGCTCAAACCGCCCAACACGGTCCATGCGCGCGTCGGTGAAGGCGCCCTTCACATGGCCGAAGATCTCGCTCTCAAACGTCCCCTCGGGCAGCCCTCCGGCATTCACCGTCACCAGCGCCATCCGCGCCCGCGGCGACGCCGCATGCAGAAGCCGCGCCACAATCTCTTTCCCGGTACCATGCTCGCCAGTGATCAGCACATTCGCATCCGACGGGCCCACCTGCGCAATCAGTTCCAGCACCGGCTGCATCGAGGGAGCGCCGGCAATAAACTCCGGCATGCCTTCAGCGCGCAGCAACCGGTTTTCAAGTTCCAGTTGCCGCGCCCGCCGCAGCGCCTGGCGCAGCTCCGCATGCACGCGCACCAGCGACAGCAGCCGCTCGTTCTCCCACGGCTTCTGCACAAAATCGCGCGCCCCGCGCTTGATCGATTCCACCGCCAGCCCGATGTTGCCCCAGGCCGTCATCACGATCACCGGCAGGCGCGCATCGTACTCGTGGATCCGCTCCAGCAGATCCAGGCCCTCCTGCCCTGACGTGGTGTCGCGCGTATAGTTCAGGTCAATCAGCAGCACGTCGTAATCGCGCACACTTAGCGATTCCATCAGCAGCTGCGGCGAGCGCACGCAGTCCACTTCGATGCCCTGCGGTGAAAGCAGCAGGTCGACTGCCTCAAGAATGTGCGGCTGATCGTCGGCCACGAGTACGCGAATTCGTTCTTGCTTAGCGGGAATGGTCTGCCTCCACAACACCGGCCCTTGCATCTGCCACCGAAATACCGTAGTCCTCAAGCACCGAACCGGTCGCGCGCTTTACTTCAATGCGCGCCTTTTCGTAGTCGGTCTGCGCCGACACAAGCGCTGACTCGGCCACCGCCAGGTCGTGCTCGGCTGAAAGCGTCTGCTGATTCGATCCGGCCCCAAGCTTCTGTTCCTGCTGGGTAATGTTAAGCGTCTTCTGTGCCAGGTCGCGCGCCGTGCGCGCTGCATCTACGCGGCTCGACCCCTGCTCCAGCGCAAACGCCGCGTTGCGCACCTCGATCCGGATCCGCTTCTTCAATTCCTCCAGGTACACCTGCGACTGCCGGTACTCGAGCTCGGTGCGGATACTGGTCGGCCTTGGCAATGCGATTGCGGAGCGGAACGTTCAACTGGAATCCCACCTGGTATTCAGGAGAAGAATAATTGAAGGCGTTATCCACCGCACCGGCAAATCCAGCCGGCACGTTGGTCCCGGAGCTGCTTCAGCGGATTGGGGGTCCCGCCATACCCGGTACCCGCATAGAATCCGTAAACCGAGAGTGACGGCAGCAGCGCATTGCGCGCTGTCTTGCGGCTCAGCTCGCTGTTCTCCAGCACCAGGCTCGACTCCAGCAGCTCGGTGCGGTTCTTTGAGCGCATCGGCAATCATCTGCTGCGCCGGGCGGTGTATCCGGCTCCGTCTGCGCCACCGACGTGGTCCACAGGCACCACCGGCATCTCCTGCAGCACCGGGATCGTCCAGCGAACGGGTTACTGCGTTCTTCATGTAAAGCTCTTGCAACTCAAGATTGGTGCGCGCCGTGGTCAAATCCTGCTGCCGCGTCGCCAGGTCCGCTTCCGCCTTCAGCACGTCCATCTCCGGAATCGCCTGCAGCGCAAGCTGCTTCTTCGCCACATTCAACGTCTCCGTCGCAAACGCCACTGACCGTTCCCCTACTTGCTCGTTATCATAGGCGTTCACCAGGTCCCAGTACAGATCGCCAATCTGCACAACCGTGGCGATCAGCTGTGCGCGAAACGCAATGTCTGAAACTTTCTGGTTGGTCTTGGCAATGCGCAGGTAGCGAAGGTTCGGACCCAATCCGAAACCGGCCAGCAACTGCTGATTCGCATAGAACTCAAAATACGAATTCAGCTGCGGATTCAGCGTGTTATTCGGGCTGTTGGTCGTCTGCCGGTTGTTGTCCCACGCCACCTGCATGCTGGCTCCCGTAGGGAACGCCTGCGAATACGTCAGATCGCCCAGAAACGTGTTCTGGTGAATTACCGGTACACCGTATAGGACCTGGTTGGGCAGCAGCTGCGTGGTGTGGTCGATGTAGGTTTTCGCGCTGATCAACGGATCGTATGAGTTGACCGATGAGCCCGTGCCCAGCGTCGACTGCACCAGGCCCGATGCTCCGGCGCCCGCGCCGCCTGCGCCGCCCTCGTGCCGCCCGCGCCTGCTCCGCTGCTCGTGCCAAACACGCCTCCGGCTCCGCCCGGCGTCCCCGACACCACACCCGTATTTACGCCACGCACCGAGCCGCCTGCCTCGGTGCGTAGCACGTCCATCTGCGCAATCGGCAGGTTGTAGCGCGCAATCACCAGGTCAAGATTGTTTTCAAGCGCCAGGTCGATGGCATTTTGCAATGTCAGGTAAAGCTTGCCATCCTTCACCAGCGAATCGAGCCGCGCAGAATTTGCCAGGCTCGGCGGAGGCACCGTCTTGCCCCGGTACGCATCGAACGGATTCAGCGAGGGGTGCTGCAGCTGATCGAACGGAATTTCGCTTGCGCGATTGTTGAGCGAGGTATCGCTCGCAGAGTTATTGCCCGGCGCCGTCGCTGCAGTTGCCGCGCCCTGCGCATCGGTCGAAGCAGGCTGGACAGACGACGGTGCTGCTTGTCCATGAATTGCCGGAGGCATGCTCGCATTCACCATCAGCATGGCCGCAACAGCCCAAACACACTTCCCGAAATTGATCTTTGTAAATTTCACGATTCCATGCCCCTATTCACCTGATGCCTAGTCTCACGTCCATTATTCCCCGCTGTTGACTTGCTCATCCCGCGTAACCCACCCGTCACGCAGTTCCACAATGCGTTTCCCATACCGCGCATTTTCTTCCGAGTGCGTTACCTGCACAATCGTCGTGCCCGCCTTGTTCAACTGGCAAAAGAGGTCCATGATCTCCCGTGCCTGTGATGGAGTGCAGGTTACCCGTCGGTTCGTCGGCAAGCAGCAGCGCGGGCGCATGCACCACGGCGCGCGCAATGCCCACCAGTTGCTGCTGGCCGCCCGACAGCTGCGACGGAAACAAATCCTTCTTCGCCACAATCTGAAAGCGATCAAGAATGTCTGCCACCATTCCCTGCCGTTCCTTCGCGGGCAGGTTCTTGTACGACAGCGGCAGATCGATATTCTCGGCCACCGTCAGATCATCCAGCAGGTGATAGCTCTGGAACACCATCCCGATTCGCTGCCGCGCCAGGTCAGCGCGTTGCTTGCGATTGAGTTTGTGCGCCGGCGTCTCGCCAAACCAGTACTCGCCCAGCCAGCCGTCGTCCAGCAGTGCCAGCACATTCAAGAGCGATGACTTCCCCGCTCCCGAAGGCCCCATCACCGTCACAAACTCGCCTTCGCCGATCGTTAATCCAACGCGCCGCAGCACCCACGTCTCCGTGTGCCCGGTCTTGTAACTGCGTTCTACATTTTTCAGTTCGATCATCGCTTTTCCCGCCCATCCAATCTCAAATACATCATCAACTATTCGCTGCGCAATGCCTGCATCGGCTCAATTGATGCCGCGCGCCGCGCCGGCAGCATCGCCGCCAGCAACACCATCAGCGCAGTCAGAAAAAATGCCCCTGCCAGTGCCACTGGATCAAATGTCGAAACTCCATAGAGCTGGCTTTGGAACAGGCGTGCCACGGCAACCACTGACGGCAGCGCCACCGCCGTTGCAATTGCGGCAATCACCGCCATCTCCCGCACCACCAGCGTCACCACGCTCCAGCGCCGCGCGCCCAGTGCCAGCCGCACGCCAATCTCGCGTGTGCGCTGTTCTGTAGAGTAAGCGAGCACGCCATACAGCCCCACGGCCGCAAGGATCATCGCCAGCACTGAGAAGCCGATGGCCACAAAGGCCAGTGCGCGATTGTCTGACGCGCTAATGTCGATCTCCGCCTGCATGGTGCGCAACCCATCCACTACGAGCGTCGGATCAAGCTGATGAACCGCCTGCCGGATTCCCGACTCAATCGGCCCCGACGCCCCAGCCGTCCGCGCGTAGATCTGCACCCCGGTCGGATGCTTCTCCTGCAGATACGGCCGGTACACAGCCGGACCGATATCGGTCTTCAGGTCCTGGTGCTTCACGTCGCCCACCACGCCCACAATCGCCGTGTCGAGCTTTACGTTGTTGCCTCCGCCCTCAGCGAGCATGTGCCCCAGCGCATTTTGCGGAGTGCCGAAGAAGCGCTTCGCCAGCGCCGCGTTCACCACGGCAACCTTGGGCGATCCAGCTGTGTCGGCTTCCGTCAGCTCCCTGCCTGCAAGTAGCGGCTGGTGAAGTGTTGAAAAATAACCGGCAGTCACCCATGGCACTTCAAAATTCATCTTTTCGTCTTCGCTGGCAACGTGTCCCTGCACCGTGAAGTTCGTGCCGTTGCCGTCGCCAGCCAGTTCCGGATCTGTGGTCGCGGCTGCAATCGTCACGCCTGGAATCGCGCGCACCCGTGCCACTACGCTGCTCACAATCTGCGCCGTGCGGTCATCGCCATAACCTGAGTTCGTCGGATCCAGCGAGAACGTCGTCAGGTTCGCCGTCTCAAATCCCACTGGTTGATTGCGCAGGTTGTCGAGCGAGCGCACGAACAGCCCCGCGCTCCCCAGTAACAGGACACTGAGCGCAATCTGCGCGCCCACCGCCAGTTTGCGGAACCGCTGCGAACCCTTGGCCGCCGTGCCCGCATTCTGCCGCAACGCCTGCGCCAGGTCTGGGAACATGAAGTGAAGCGCTGGTGCAATGCTGAACAGCAGCGTCGTCAAGAGCGAGATCCCCAGCGTGAAAAACAACACTCGCGTATCGATAGCCGCGGAATAGGGCTCTCTTCCCGGATCGGCGCTCGTCATCAGATGCACCAGCACGCCGGCCACAGCCGGTGCCAGCGCCAGGCCCGCGGCGCAACCCGCAGCGCCCAGCACGCCTCCCTCTACCAGCAACTGCGCCACGATCCGCCAGCGTTTGGCGCCCAGCGCATAGCGCATCGACATCTCGCGCGAACGCCCTGCCGCCCGCAGCAGCAGCAGTGTCGCCACGTTGATGGCGCACATCGCCACCAGCAGCCCTGCCATGCTCATCAGGATGATGAGCGGCGTTTTTAAATCCCCACGCTCGGGAGTAAACCCGGTCGAATCATCCAGCACCTGCAACTTCGACGTATCCAGAAAACCCTTCGCGAACCGTTCCGTGTGGTTCTTGTAAAGCGTAAGCTCATAGGCGCGCAGCGAATGCCACAGCGGCGCCAGGCTCGCTTCGGCCTGCTGCTGGCTGACGCCCGGCTTCAGCCGCGCCACCAGCGTCAGCCACACTGACTTATGGTTGTTGAGGTCGTCGCGTTGCACCGTCCACGGCATCGCCACTTCCGACATGCTCACCGGAATGTATACGCCCGGCCGGTATCCGCCAATCGCCGACTGAAAACTTTCCGGCCCCACTCCCAGTATTGTGAACGGATGTCCGTTGATCAGCACTGTCTGCCCGGCAACATCACGCGATGAAGCAAAGCGCGCCTTCCAGTAGCTGTAGCTCAGCACCACCACCGGGTTCGCATTTTTCGCCGTGTCATCCTGGGGCGTGATCAGGCGGCCCACCGCGGCCTTCAGCCCCAGGAGTTGAAAGTAATTCCCGCTCACGATCTCCGCGTCCTTCTCTTCGGCCTGGTTGTGCCAGCTCACGCCCACGCTCGAGCGGTCCGCCGCCAGTATCCCGGCGAACACTTGGCTCTGGTCGCGGAGGTCCTTGTACATCGGGTAGGAGAAGTAGTTCGTAATGTCTCCGCCAAAACTCGAGCCCGAACCTGAAAACGATCCGGTCCACTGGAATCGCACCAGCTCCTTCGGCCGCTCCACCGGCAGCATGCGCAGCAGCACCTGGTCGAACAGCGTAAACACAGCCGCATTGGCTCCGATGCCAAGAGCCAGCGTCAAGATCACGGTGAGCGTAAAGGCCGGCGATTTGCGCAGTTGCCGTAGCGCGTAGCGAATATCCTGAAGCAGCGAATTCATTCTTTTTCAACCTTCCGGGAAATCGTTATTCCGTGCGCAACGCCTGCATCGGGTCAATCGACGCCGCACGCCGTGCCGGAATGAATCCAGCCAAAGCCGCACACAACACAAGCATCAACGGCGCCCCTGTAATCGCCAGCGGATCGTAGCTGTCCACGCCATAGAGCAGCACCTTCATCAGGTAGCCCGCGTATAGAGCGGCGGGAATGCCCAGCACCAGCCCAATCAGGATCTGCACCATCGCTCCGCGCATCACCATGTTCACCACGCTCTTGCGCGTCGCGCCCAGCGCCATGCGAATGCCAATCTCGCTCGTCCTCTGCGCAACAAAATACGACATCACCCCGTAGAGCCCCACCGAAGCAAGCACCAGCGCCAGGATGCCGAACAGGCTCGTGAGCCGCGCAATCAGCCGCTCCTGGTTGAAGTTGCCCTCCACCTGCGCTTCAAGCGGCTCAAAGCGGAAGATCGTCAGGTTGGGATCGATGGACGCCAACGTGCGCCTAACAAGCTGATCCACATTTTGCTGCGGGCCATTAAAGGCGATGAGCATCGCGCTCATGTTCATCGAAGCGGACTCAGTGGAACTCATGGATGTCTCTGTGTAACCTGTGAAGGGCTGCGCGAGCGGGCGCAGGAAAACAGCACGCTGCTCCTGGCGCGGCTGGTTCATCTTGAAATCGGCAAAGACGCCCACAATTTCAAACGCGCCCGAATACTTCACATCGTCGATGCCAAAGTGCTGGCCAATCGGTTCCTTGTTTGGAAAGAACTTTTTGACAAACGTTTGGTTCACAATCGCAACCTGCGGCGAGCCCGCCGTATCCTGGTCCGTAAATCCCCGCCCACGCACAATCGGCACGCCAATGGAATCGAGATAGTGATTGCTCACGCGTACCCATGTGGAACCGCAGTGATCGCCAGGCGCAGGTGCGCCGTGGCCTTGCGGAATCACGCACTCGCCCCAGTTGTCCCCTTCGAGCGGGCTGTACATCGCCAGGCTGAAACTCGCCACGCCTGGCAGGCTTCCGAAGCGGTCTTCCATCTGACGGTAAAGCGCGGGCAACCGGTCCGCCGCGTAGCCTGCGCCCACAGGATCAATGTGCACCACGTAACGGTTCGCGGCCTTGATGCCAAAGTCCTGGTTCTCAAGTTTGGTCAGCGACTTGGTCACCAAGATCGCCGCAGTCAGCAGCACCACTGACAACGCCGCCTGAAAAACCACCAGCGACTTTTGCGGCAGTGACGAACGGTCCTTCGTCGAGCGGTTCGCGCCGCGCAGAGCATCGGCCGGCTGCGCATGCGAGGAGAGCCAGGCCGGTCCGGCGCCGAACAGCATGCCTGTCACCAGCGATATCAGGAAGGTGAATCCAAGGACCGTAAGCGAGGGGCTGGGATCGACGGTCATATTCTTTGCCGCAGGAAATGCCAGCGCCAGGATGGTGCGGCAGCCAAGGTAGGCAACGCCCAATCCGGCGAGTCCGCCGATCAAGCCCAGCAACAAACTCTCGGTCAGCGTCTGCACCATCACGCGCTTGCGTCCCGCACCCAGGGCCATCCGCAACGCCACACTCGAGCGCCTTGTGGTCGCACGCGCCAGCATCAGGTTGGCAATATTGGCGCAGGCGATCAGCAGCACAACCGATGAGAGAGCCATCAGCATCTTCAGACTCTTGCCAGTTTCGCTCTGCATTTGCTGAATGCCGCCGCCACCGGGCGTCAGCACCACGTGCATGCGCGGAACCACTTGGTCGCCGCCATGAGCCATGAGATCCGATTGCGTAGCGAGCCACTGCCGCAGTGTTCCGCTTACCTTTGCCTGCAAGGCATTGATGTTGGTACCCGGACGCACGCGTCCCAATGGGTAAAGCCAGTGCGCGATTGGATGATGCAGATAGGAACTGGCTCCGTGCACGTAGGGTTCCATTTCTATAGGCACCCAAAGCTCGGGCGGATGCGAAGACACGCGGTCTCCGAAGAATCCGGCAGGCGCAATGCCCACCACCGTGAATGGCTTGGCCTGGATATAGATCGTCGATCCCACGATGGATCGATCTGATCCAAACTCGTTCTGCCACGCTTCGAAGCTCAGCACTGCGGTGGGAGCCGATGAAGGCGTGTCGTCACTGTCTGAGAACACGCGGCCTGCATATGCGTTCAACCCAAGAGCTTGAAAGTAATTGCCTGAGACGAACTCGCTGTCGAGCGGCTTGGCCAGTTCGTTGCCGCGGCGCACGCTCCAGCGCTGCCCTCCTGCCTGCACAGCCGCCAGCGGTTCAAACTCTGGCGTGTTGGCTCGCAAATTGCGGTAGAGATCATAGGAGAAGATCGACATGTCGCCGGTGGTCGACGAGTCCTCGGGAAATCCGCCCTCCACGCAGCATTCATCCTTGTCGCCGATGCGATAGAGCTGCCCCGGATCCGCCACCGGCAGCGACCGCATCAGGATCGCGTGCACCAGCGTGAAGATCGCCGAGTTCGCGCCAATGCCCAGTGCCAGCGTCAGCACAACGGTCAGCGTAAAACCCGGCGACTTGCGCAGTTGCCGCAGTGCGTATCGAATGTCGAGCCATACGTTGGTCATCGCTTCTGTTCTCCGTGGGGAATTTCGAAGAGCTATTCGGTTCTAAGAGCCTGCATGGGTTCAATGGATGCGGCCCGGCGCGCCGGAACAACTGATGCCGCGAGCGCAAGCAGAAAGATCGAGACAGCGGCCAGAATCAAAATGTAAGGGTCCAGCGCGTTGACCTGAAAAAGTTGGCTCCGTAGCAGACGCGTGGCAAAAATCGCTCCCATCACTCCGATGGCACAACCCGCCAGGCCCAGCTTTGCGCCTGATACAACCACGAGCCGCAATACACTTGAGCGTTTCGAACCAAGCGCCAGACGGATGGCAAGTTCATGCGTTCGCTGCGCTGCTGAAAAGGCAATGACGCTGTAGATGCCCAGCAGCGCCAGCAACACGGCCGCCGCTGCGAAACTCGAAATCACAGCCGTCGAGAACCGCCGTGATGCCTGCCCTTCCTCCACTACTCGTTCCATTGACTCCACATGGATCAGCGGAAGCTGTGGGTCAATGGAACGGAAAATGGCGCGAAGCGAATCCGCCATCTGTTCCGGTGGCAACTGTCCGCGAATCACCATCGATCCATAAGTGCCCGTAAGCATGTCAGGGGGCGCAAATCCTGCGATTGAAGCTTTGAACTGGCTGGCCGGTGAGTACATCTGATTCAGCGTCTCGCTATCGGCCGAGGTCTGCTTGATGTCGGCGATTTCTCCCACAACGGTCATCCACGGCGTTTGACTTTCTTTCACGCCGATCTTGATGCGCTTGCCTATCGGATCCTGCCCAGGCCAATAACGCTCGGCGAGTGTTCGGTTGACGATCGCCACCAGCGGCGAATCGGCGCGGTCGGCGTCTGTGAATGTGCGCCCCCGCAGCAGCGGGATACCCGCGGCACCAAAGTAATTGCCCATCACGCGCGAGGACCAGGCCAAGTTGAGATTGACGCCCTTGGGGGGAACGTAACCTTCCGGAACGAAGGCGTTGCTGTTGTTCCCTCCGCTGTTGGGCAGTAAGTCGGTAACGCCTACAGCTTGCACTCCCGGAAGCTGTTGCAACTTGCCCAGCAGCGTCGCATTGAACCCGTCGACCGCAGCCTGCGAAGAGTATTGCCGACGCGGCAATCCATACGCAGCAGTGAGTGCGTGGTCGGCTCGAAAGCCCATGTCCACCGAGCGTATCTTCTGAAAGCTGCGCAGCAATAGCCCTGAAGCAGTCAGCAACACAAGTGCTACTGCGAGTTCAGCGATCACCAGGATCGAACGCAGGCGCGCCTGGGCCCCACCCGATGTACCTGTCCGCCCACCCTCTTTCAAAGCATCGTTCACGCCGGTATGGGCCGCACTAATCGCTGGGATAATTCCGCACAATAGTCCGGTAAGCACCGCCAGCAGAAGCGCAAAGCCCGCAACCTTCCAGTCAAGTCCGATTGCGCTCACCCGCGGCAACGTCTCGGGCAGCAGGCTCACTCCAACCCTAAGCAGCGCGGCCGCAATCGCCAGTCCCACCAATCCACCGCCTACACTCAGCACCAGCGCTTCAATCAGCGACTGGCGAAGAATAACCGCGCCTCTCGCGCCCAACGCCAGGCACACGGATAACTCGCGCCGGCGACGGATTACCCGCACAAGCAGCAAGCCCGCAAGATTGGCGCACGCGATAAACAGCACCACGGCAACGGCCAGGAAAAGAGTCCGCACCAAGGGACGTGCTTGCGACACCGTAGCTTCGTTGAGCGACTGCACTACCGGATGAATACGCAGAGTGCCCATGCCCGGAGGAAAACTGTGCATGATTTCCTGCGCCGCCGACTGCATATCTGCCACCGCCTGGGCGGGCGTCACGCCCGGCTTCATGCGGCCCACCATTGTGTAGTTCCAGCTTCCCGCGCCATTCACCAGTTCGCCTTGGTTAAAGCTCATCGGCACCCAAAGGTCGCTGCGATTCAACTGCCCCGGAACTAACGGAAACTCGAAATCGCGCGGCATCACGCCAATAATCTCGTAGGCTCTGCGGTCGAGCAGAATCTTGGTTCCAAGAACGCGCGGGTCCGCGTGAAACCGGCTGTTCCACGTCTGGTAGCTGATCACCGCCACCTGCTGCCTGCCTTCATCTTCCTGCTGAGTGAAGACGCGGCCCACAACGGGCGAGACGCCCAGTACGGAAAAAACTCCGGGTGTGAGTCGCGAAGCGGGAATCTGCGCCGGATCGCCGCTGCCGGAGAGCTCAAAACTCGTTTGCTGGAATGCGCCCGTTCCGTCGAACACGTGGGTGTCGCGGGCATAGACGAGTGTGGCCGGCGCGGTTACGTTAGGCGTGCCCAGGCCGAAGTCGACGCCTTCTGGAAAGTCGCCGAGGATGACCAGCCGGTCGGGCGCGGAGAACGGAAGCGGCCGCAAAAGCACGCCCTCGACAATCGAAAAGATGGCCGTAGTGGCGCCAATGCCGAAGGCCAGCGTGAGCACCGCGGTCAGCGTGAATCCCGGTGATTGACGCAACCTGCGCACTGCGTAGCGAATGTCAAGCCACAATGTGTTCATCGCTCACTCTCTTTCTTGTCTTTCTCGGCCATTCAACTATTCGGTTCTGAGAGCCTGCATCGGCTCAATGGACGCTGCGCGCCGCGCCGGCACGAAGCATGCCGCCAGGGTAACCAGAAACAGCACGCCCGCAACCGAGGCAACGGTGATCCAATCGACAGTTCCGACGCCAAAAAGCATTCCACTCAAGAAGCGGGTAGAAGCGAATGTAACAACGAGGCCAGCGGCCAGCCCGGCCAGGGAAAGCCACAACCCCTGCCCCAGTACCGACCGAAACACATTTGCCCGTCCTGCTCCAAGCGCCATGCGAATACCGATCTCATGGGTACGTTGCCGCGTGGTGTAAGCCACCACGCCATAAATGCCAACCGCCGCAAGAATGAGGGCCAGAAATCCAAACGCAGCGGCGAAGTCCGCGGCGATGCGCTCAAACACATTTCCCAAACTCAGGTTCGACTTGAGCGTGCTGATGTTGTACAAGGGCAGATCGGGGTTGAGGTCGTGAATCGTTTGCTCCACAGAGGATGCGAGCGCCAACGGCTCTCCAACGGTGCGCACATGCAGGATCTGCGTACTGTCGTAATCCTGCGCCTCGGGCAGCAGCACCAGTGGAGCGGCATCGTAAACCATGCGGCGGTACTTGCCATTCGCCGCAACACCAACCACGGAGTACCACGTTCCAGCTACCTGAATTCGTTTGCCGATCGCATTCTGGCCCGGCCAATAACGATCCACCAGAGCCTTGTTGACCACAGCCACTCGTTCCGTTTTTGAATTGTCCTGGTCGGTAATGCCCCGTCCGGCGAGCAGCGGGGTGCGAAGCGTTTCCAGATAGCCGGGACCGACTCTGCCGCGATCCACCTCCATCGATTCATGCAGGTGGGGAACGTAGCCCTCGGGCATGATGCCGTCGCTGTGCATGGTGAAACTGAGCGGCGAGAACTCCGCCAATGTCACTGACTGGACTCCGGGCAATTGTTTTACGCGAGCCAGCAGTTGGCGATCGAATTCGATGCCCTGGGCGCCGCTATAGCCCGCCGGATCGAGGTCGAATGAAATGAGCAGAACCTTGTTCGGATCGAAACCGGGATCGGCGTGCTGTGCATTTCGCAGGCTGCGGACAAAGAGTCCCGCGCAGGTGAGCAGCAAGAGCGACAATGCGATTTGCGCAATCACAAGGCCTCTGGTGAGACGCGATTTGGAAAGCCCGCCCGACGTGCTGAGCGCTTCGTCTTTCAGCACCGATACCGGTGAAAGGCTTGAGGCGCGCAGTGCGGGAATCAGGCCGGAGACCGCGGCAGTAAAAGCGGAGACAAGAAGTGTGACGAGCAAAACCGTTCCATTGACGTGTCCGTTGATGGCGATTGGCAACGTGGCGGGAGGAAGAAAGTAGCCAAGCGTGTGCGCCGTCCACATGGTGACCAGCAATGCCAGCATGCCTCCGGACAGGGCAATGAACAGGTTTTCGATCAGCAACTGGCGTACGATCCGCCAGCGGCCGGCGCCCATGGACATGCGAATGGCCATCTCGCGGCGACGCGCCACCGAACGCACAAGCAGAAGGTTGGCTACGTTGGCGCAGGCCAGCAGCAACAGCACAGCGGCCAGCGCCAGCAGAATGGGTAACGTTCCATACATATAGACGTTCGCGCCAAACGGCGACCGCCACAAGGGATCGCTGGAGATCTGGTTGGGCCCCTGGTGCTCTGCCGGAAAGCGGCTGATAATGCGCTGCATGGCAACGTTCAGTTCGCTCACGGCCTGGTCTGCATCGACACCCGGCTTCAGTTTTCCGAGCACGTTGAGCCAGGAAACACCGCGATCGTTGATCCGGTTCGATCCCCAGATCTTTGGATCCATCCCCAGCGGAATCCAGACGTCGGCGCGAAGGCCGGTCTTGCATCCATGAAAACCTCTGGGCGCAACGCCGACAACGGTGTACGGATGGAGGTTGATCTGGATGATTCTGCCGACGATTGCAGGATCGCCGCCAAAGCGATTCTGCCAGAGATCGTAGTTGAGCACCACCTCTGCCACTCCGGTTCGTTCGTTGCTGAGTGTAGGCAGGAGCGTTCTGCCCAGGATCGGATGGACACCTAGAACCTCAAAATAATTTGACGTCGCCAGCACTCCATAGACGCGCTCCGGCTGGCCCTCCCCGGTAATGGCCATGTAGTCGTCGTGGTAGCCCATCAGGCCGGAAAAGCTGCGCGTGCTGTCTCGCAGGTCCACCAAGTCCAGGTAAGAAAACGGAGGGGTGGGATGCTCGCTACGCTCTCCACGCATGATCGTAATCATGTCGCTGGTGTGTCCGATCCCCGGAATGGGATCCAGCAGCGTCGAGTTGATCCAGCTGAAAATTGTCAGATTGGCCGCAATGCCCAGTGCCAGCGTGCCCACGGCCAGAGCCGTGAATCCGGGATTCTTGCGTAGCTGGCGCAAGGCGAAACGCAGATCGTGCAATGCGTTCTGGAACACCATCACTACGCCTCCGCTTCGGCTTCAAGCTTTCTCAGCTCATTCTCCGAAACAACCTTCCCGTCGAAAAGGTGCACTTCGCGCTCCGCGTGCCGCGCAAACCGCGGATCGTGCGTCACCATGCAGATCGTCGAGCCCTCGCGATGCAGATCGGCCAGCAAGTGCATCACCGCCTCGCCGTTCTTCGAGTCCAGGTTGCCCGTCGGCTCATCGGCCAGCAGAATCGACGGCGATCCCGCGAGCGCGCGCGCCACGGCCACGCGCTGCTGTTGGCCGCCCGACAACTGCGCCGGATAATGCTTCATGCGGTGCGCCATGTTCACCCGCTCCAGCGCATCCTTCACCCGCTTCTTCCGCTCTGCCGACGGCATGCCCGCACGATAGGTCAGCGGCAGTTCCACGTTCTCTTCCACCGTCAGGTCGCCAATCAAATTGAAGCTCTGAAAGATGAACCCGATCTCCTGGTTCCTGATCCGCGACCGCTCCGCGAAGCTCAGGTTCTCCACCGGGTTGTTGTTCAGCAGATAGCGGCCGCCCGTAGGCGTATCCAGCAACCCCAGAATCGACAGCAGCGTTGACTTGCCGCAGCCCGAAGGTCCCGACATCGCCACATACTCGCCGCGCGCAATCGTCAGGTGAATGCCCGAGAGTGCGTGTGTCTCCACTTCGTCGGTGTAAAAGATCTTGGTCAGATCCTCAATCTCAATCAAGTTGCCATTCGATCCCATGCCACTCTCCTTCGTGATTTCGAACTGCTTTTGCTTTTCTGATCACTGATCACTGACCACTGATCACTGTTTTCAATCCAGCTTGATCCGGTCCACGCTATCCCACCGCGACATATCGGAAAGGATCACCTGGTCGCCTTCCTTCAATCCCTCCAGCACTTGGATGTCGTTCACCGACGCGCGGCCCACCTTCACCGGCACACGGGTCGCGCCCTTGCCGTCGGCATCAATCTTGAACAGCGTCACCGTCGAGTTCTCGTTGCCAAGCGCCGGCCGGCCCACATAAATCACATCCTTCATCCGCTCCAGGTCAATGGTTCCGTCCACGCTCAGTTGTGGAACGGCGCCCGGCGGCAATGGCCCATCAAGATCTACGTCAACGGTGCGCGTTCCGTTCACTACTGAGGGATCAATTCTGGTCACGTGTCCCGGAATCACGCCATTGTGTGTATCAATCGATGCCGGCTGCCCGATCTGAATATCGCGCGCCTGCGTCTCGGCAATCTGCAGCGCCGCCTTCAGCTTGTCCAGCTGGATCACCTCGGCCACCGACGTTCCCGCCGTCACATGCTGGCCCACCTGCACCGGTGTCGCCAATGGAGCAAGCGAGCCGGAAATCCCCGCCCTCACCTGCAACGCGGCCGCCTGCCGCTGATACAAATTCAACAGTGCCTGGGCCTGGTCGATCTTCGTCTTCTGCGATGCCAGCTGAACCTCGATCGCCTTTTGATTCACGTCCAGCTGCTGCTGGCTCAGCTGGTGCTGCGTCGTCAACTGGTCCGCCGTGCCTTTCGACTTCTGATACGCCAGACCCGAAATCACGCCCAGGTCGTAGAGCGCCTTGTCCGTCTGCGCCTGCAACTGGTCCTGCGAGTAGTCCGCGCTCACCTGCGCCGCCGCGGTCTTTTTGTCCATCAGCGTGCTTTGCAGCGTCGCCTGCAGGCTCTTGTAGTCCGCTTCCGCCGCCTTCACCGCGAGCTGCGCGTTCAGCACCTCCTGCTCCAGTTGCGGATCGGTCATGTCCATCAGGATTGTGTCCGGCGTAACCATCGTGCCGGGCAGCACGCGAATGCGCACCACCGTCGCGTCAGTCTGCGCCGGAATCAGCTCGATCGAGTCCTCGCGTGGAACAAGGCTGCCGGTCGACGCCCGCACCTGCCGCACCAGCGGCCCTCGCTTCACCACATCGGTCCACACAGTAGACCGGTCGACTGTGGGCGCTGCCGGCTTCAGCCGCGAAACGGCAAATACCAACCCCGCAACAACCACAACCCCAACGCCAGCCCAGATCATCAGCTGGCGATTCCTCTTCTTCTTTAAGTCGGGACGCGCGATATCCATCACGCCAGGTACTTGCACGAAGCGAGCCAAACCAGGCTCATCACTCTATGTTGAATTTAAAGGAGTTATCCAGATCCGCACAGCCCGCAGCCAGCCCGGGAGTGACCGCTTCCAGCTCCCAACTGTCCGATTTCGGACACTCGCCGGCGCCGCTAAACCTTCAGATAATCAATCCGGCCCATCTGCTCTCTCGACACCGACGCCCTCATCGCCCCCGCCACAATCTCCTGCGACCGCAACCCATCCAGATGATTCACCGGGAACGGCTCCCCGCTCCTGCAGCAGCTTAGAAACGTCCGCAGTTCGTCCTTATACGCCGCGCCGTACCGATCGATGAACTCCGGCAGGGGCTGGTCGTAGCGCCGCATCGCAAAGGTCTTCAGCGCAATCGGTTCCTTCGAATCCCGATTGCCGTACACCTCCACCGTCACCTCCAGCAATTTCTGCCGGAAGCCCCCCACGCGGATCATGCCCTTCTCGCCGTACACCACCGTCTCGCCGCGATAGCCCGACACATGGTTGCGCGTCACCTGGATCTGCGCAATCAACTTGTCGCCAAAATCCAGCAGCATCAGCGCGTCGTCGAAATCCTCATCGCACGTCGTCAATCGATGACTGAAAACCCGTGACCCAATCGCCAACGCCCGCTCCGGCCTGCGCCCTGAGAACCACACCACCTCGTCGACGTTATGCACGGCCATGTCCGCGAGAATTCCCGGACTCGCAAAACCATCCGGAGCCGGCCCCGAATCCTCGAGCGCCGAATAAATCTTGTACACGCGCCCGATCGCGCCCTCATCAATCAGTTGCTTTGCATAGCGTGTGGGCTCGTCGAATCGCCGCTGAAATCCCAGCATCAACGCCCGCGGATGCTCGCGCTCCAGCGTCTCGGCAAACGCACGATCGCCCTCCAGCGTTCCCGTTAACGGCTTTTCCAAAAACACCCGCTGCCCGGCTTCGATCATCATCGTCGCGTGCACGCGATGCAGCGGCGTATTCGTCGCAATCACCGACACATCGCAAACGCCCGCCTTGCTGAAACTCTCCATATCCTCAAACACCGGCGTCCCGCCGCCCGTCATCTTGAGGAATGCCTCGGCCGCCTTCTTGTCCTGCGTGGCCACAGCCATCAGCCGGCACAGGTTCGTCTCCTGCGCCAATTCGTGAATATGTAGCGCATGAATCATCCCCATGCGCCCCAGCCCAGCCACACCCACGCGCAACGGCTCATTAGATTTTGAAATGGATGCTACAGAAGAATCCGCACTCATGATGTCTTGCCTCTTGCAATCTCGCCGAGTGCCCCAGGTCTCGTCCGCCGCGGCGGAAGACCAGGGAAAGTACAACACTCAATAACCGTGCCTTTAGCTGATAGCTGATAACTGAAAGCTGAAAGCTAGATGCTGTTCGTTAATCCCTGTTCCCTATTCCCTGCTTTACTCCACTTCCTGCTTGGCCTTGTAGCCGTCTCGCGCAATAATGTCGTACTTCAGCGGCTTCTTCTTCTGGTCCTGGAACCGCAACGGCTGCCCTTCGTTATCTACCAGTTCCACGCGCAATTTGCGATACGTCCCATCCTGCTTTGCATTGCTCGGCCGGTACACCAGCTCGTACTTCGAACGAATTGTCTGGTTGATATTCTGGAAAATATCCGGCATTTCGCCTTCAAACCGCGGGAAGAAGCTCATGCCCCCGGTCGCGCCTGAGAAGGTCTTCATCTCGTTATCGGCCTGCAGGTAGTCCATGTCGCGCATCGCGCCGCCCATGCCGCCGCGCCCTTCCGTCATCGCGCGCACCATCCCGCCGGTTGAAATCGTAAAGATCGTGATGTCCTGCGATGCCTTCACCGCCTTCAGAATCTTGTCGAACGTCAGCTTCGAGAAAGAGTCCCGCCCGGTCGCGATCAGGATGATGTACTTCCGCCCTTCAATCCTCTGCAGCCGGTCCAGCCCCTCGTACAGCGCGTCGAACACGTTCGACTCCTGGAAGCCCGGAATCACCAGCGAATTGATCCCCTGCAGGATCTGGTTCTTGTCCTGGGTAAAGTCCGTGATGATCTGGGTGTGCATGTCGAACGTCATCATCGCCACGTAATCCTGCGGCCTCAGCTGCTGCGCAAACGACCACGCGGCGTTCTTCATGTCGTAAATAAAGTAGTAGCTGTTGGCGGCAAACTCGCACAGCAGCAGCGCTGTAATCGGCGCCTCAACCCGCTTGAACCCGATCACCTTCTGTTCCACGCCATCTTCATACACCTTGAAGTTGGCCGGCTGCAGTCCCGGCACAAACTGGTGGTTCTTTTCCAGCAGCACGCCCACGTCCACGGTCACTTCCGGCACGTCCAGCCGCAACGACACGTTGCCCAGCCCTTCAGGATTTTTGATCTTCGGCGCTGCCGGTGCCGGCGGTGGCGGCGGCACGTCCTCCGGCGCTTCCTTCTTCTTTGGAACTGCAATTACGCCGTTATCCCCACCCGGGCCGCCCGAGTCCGGAATCGGCTGGGTCTGCTGCTGTGCAGGCTGTGTCGTCTGCGTGTTCTGCCCCCACGCCCTCGGCCCAAGCGTCACCGGATTGATCGCCATAACCGTCACGGAATAAAACAGGACTCCCACCGGAACCTGGCGGGCAAGCGAAACAATTCTGTGCGGCACAACCAATGCGATTCTATGCAGCGTAGACATGGCAACCTCTGTGTTCAACAGCATACGGGATCAACCTCCAGCAACGACAGCTTCAAAGTGCAGCGCTGTGCCCCATCCTAACCGCGCTCCTTGCGGTTTGGGTGGGCTCGCTTCAACCCAAAGCACCGGCATCGGAAGAGACTCCACACCCGCAGTAACCGCTGAAAGCTGAGAGCTGAAAGCTGTCTCACCCTCCCCGGCTGTACTCTAATAGACGTGGAACTTCCTCTGAAGCAAACCATCCTGCGCTTTGCGGCCGTTCTCCTGACCCCTGCGCTCCTGTTCGCCCCGGCGCAGCTCCGCGCGCAAACCACCTCCGCGCCCACCCAACTTGAATCCGGCCCGCCACCCTCCACCGGTGGCATCTTTCCCCTCAGCCAGGTCCACGCCGGCCTCTCCGCCACCGCATGGACTGTCTTTTCCGGCAGCAAGCCCGAAGCCATGGACGTTGAAATCCTGGGCGTCTTGCGCGGTGCGCGCGGACCCAGCCAGGACATGATCCTCGCCCGCCTCCACGGTCCCCATCCCGAGTACACCGGAGTCGTCGCCGGCATGAGCGGCAGCCCCGTCTACATCGGCAACAAGTTGCTCGGCGCGCTTGCCTACCGCATCGGCCAGTTCTCCAAGGAACCCATCGCCGGCATCACCCCCATTGAGCAGATGCTCGACGTCCGCGACCTGCCCGCCGCCAATGCCGACGGCCCAACTCTCCAAGCCGGCCTCGCCGCGCTCAACAATCAGTCCCCCACCGCAGCGACCCCGTCCGCACACGAATTCCAGATGATGGAAACACCCCTCGTCATGAGCGGATTCCGCCCTGAAGCCGTCCAGTTCTGGCAGCAGCAGATGACGGGAACCAACCTGGCCACCATCGCAGCCGGTGGCGTGGGCGGCTCTTCCAACTCCAGCCCGGAACCTTCCGCCAAGGCCGCTGCAGCCATGCTCCCCGGCTCTGCCGTTAGCCTGCTTCTCGTCCAGGGCGATCTTGAAGTGGCCGCCACCTGCACCGTCACCTATATCGATCCCAAACGGCTCTTGGCATGCGGCCATCCCATCCTCCAGTCAGGAACCATCTCCGTTCCCATGACCACAGCGGATGTCGTCGCCACTCTCGCCTCCCCGCTCGACTCCTTCAAAATCATCAATACCGGCGCCACCATTGGCGCATTCACTCAGGATCGCGCCGCGGCCATTGGTGGTGTCCTCGGCCTCCGCGCTCACATGATCCCGCTGCACATCACCATCGATGCGCCTACCGGCAAGCGCGAAGTCAATGTCTCCATCATCGACCTGCCTTCGCTCACCCCTCAAGCCATGGAAGTCGTCCTCTACAACTCCCTCATCCAGGCCAACGACGCCACCGCCGAGGCCAGCTATCACCTCCAGGGCAGCATCGATCTCGACGGCTTTGCGCCCTCGCCCATTGACGTTTGGTCCACGCCCGGCGATGGCTTGCCCGCGCCCATGCAAGCCGCCCTGCTCTCCGGCCTTCACTTCCAGAGCCTTTACGCCAACGGCGCTCGCCAAACCACCGTCCGCTCCATCGAAATCCACGTCCAGGTCGTTCCCCGCCGCATGCAGGTCTCCCTTGAAGCCGCCCGGATCATCTCCGGAGACTCGCCCCGCGCCGGCGACACCGTCCTGATTGAGGCCACCCTCCGCCCCTGGCAGCAGCCCGTCCGCAATATCCGCATTCCCGTCACGCTGCCCACCCGGCTCGCCCCCGGCAACCTGCGCCTGCTGGTCTCGGATGCAGGGACGTTGGACCACGCGCTGGATCCGCCCCATCCCCCCAACCACCCGCCCGATCTGGCTCAGGTCCTCGCCCAGGACAGCCGCCTCCACTCCGCCGACCGCCTCTATGTCAGCCTCCTTGTCCCCGAAACCCAGGCCGGCGTTGACGGGCAAACCCTTGCGAGTCTTCCACTTTCCGTCGCCAACGCCCTTGAACCCATGCGCTCTGCCCAGCAGGCCGGCCTCAACGGCGAATCCGCACTCGTCCAGGCCGACGCACCCGCAGGAGGCGTGCTAACCGGGTTTCAGGTCATCAACTTGCACATTGATCCCGGAGGCGGGTTACACTAAAGAGAGAAATCATTTTGTTGTTCGATTGGCACTTCCGGCGCCTTGGTTAAGAAAGCCGGCACATATTTGACAACCTCCAGTGAGGCATTCAGAGAGGCTATGGCTCAAATTCAGGGTTTGGCAGCACATGCGGCTGGGGCGGAGCTCCTTCCGTACCATTACGACCCAGGTAAGCTCGGGTCCCAGGAAGTTGAAATCTCCGTCACTCACTGCGGCATCTGCCACAGCGATATTCATCTCATCTCCAACGACTGGGGTATCAGCAATTATCCCTTCATTCCGGGCCACGAAGTCGTCGGTTCCATCGCCGCCATCGGCAATGAAGTGCGCGGCCTCCAGGTAGGACAGCGCGTCGGCCTCGGATGGCAGTCCAACTCCTGCGGTATCTGCGAGTGGTGCATGCGCGGCATGGAGAATCTCTGCCCTGAAGCCGAAGGCACCTGCGTTCACCGCAATGGCGGCTATGCCGATCGCGTGCGCGCGAACGCCCGCTTCGTCATTCCCCTGCCTGAGACGCTCTCCAGCGAACAGGCCGCACCCCTGCTCTGCGGCGGAATCACTGTCTACAATCCCCTCCGCACCCACAACATCAATCCCGCCTCCCGCGTCGGCGTCGTTGGCATCGGCGGCCTCGGCCACATGGCCATCCAGTTCGCACGCGTCTTCGGCGCTGAGGTCACTGCCTTCTCCACCTCCGCCGGCAAGGAGAAGGAAGCCCGCGCCTTCGGCGCTCATCACTTCATCAATAGCCGTGAGTCCAAGGCCATGAAGGAAGTGGCCAACTCGCTCGACTTCATCATCACCACCGTCAACGCCGACCAGGAATGGGGAACCTACCTTCAGGCCCTGCGCCCGCTGGGAACTCTCTGCTTTGTCGGCGTGCCTCCCTCGCCGGTCTGCGTACACGCTTTCCCGCTCATCTCCGGCCAGCGCACCATCAGCGGCAACCCCACGGGCAGCCCCTTCCGCCTGCGCGAGATGCTCGACGTAGCCGCCCGCCACGGCGTCAAGGCAGCCACCGAGCCCTTCCCCATGGCCAAGGCCAACGAAGCCATCGAGAAAGTCAAAAAGGGCAAAGTCCGCTACCGCGCCGTCCTCACCAACTAACAACCCAATCTCCTCTGCAACAAGAAGGGCGCGCCCCGTGCGCGCCCTCTTTATTGTTTTGAAAACCCTTTCCCACCACACACTGTGGGTGCCCCAGGTGCCTCGTCCGCCGCAGCGGAGTCACCTGGGATTGAATACAGCCCACCCGAAAGCTAGAAGCCGGGTGCCCCCGGTCCCTCGTTTTCGGGGACCGGGGAATGAAAGCCTCCCACTCCGTCTTAGCGACCTTCCAGGTGGCTCATCGCCGCGTCGTACCCTCGCCGGAAGCCCTCGCGATAATCATCGCGTGCGCTCTCGTCTACGTGCGGGTGGCGATACTCGTCGCGGTCCTGCACGTTGGGCGCACGATGGTGGTCAAAGTCCTTGCGCGCGCCTTCCACTCCATCGTGAAAGCCTTTTCGCTGAATCTCGCTGAACTCGTGCGGAGGAAGGTCCCATCGCTGCTGCTCCACCACCACGCCATGCTCCTGCGCAGGCGCAGCGTAAGTCTTGGGACCCACGATTAAACACGTAGCCGAAATAGAAAGAGCAAGAAGAGAGCTCAAAACCCATTTTTCTTTCATCGCGTTTTACCTCCTGGTGAGTTCGAATATCCAACTTTGAATATTGCTCGAATATCCAACTCTCGCGATAAAGATGAGTCAAAGCCTCCTCGTGTTGCCTCCCGGCAGGCGATTCCGTTCACGCGTCGTGGGCTCAGCCACGCAATCGATTCCCGGGTACGGCCTTTCTCTGTCCCTTGAGCACTGATTCCTGCTTTCTCGACCTCAAAATCGCCCTGGGAGTCCGCTAAATCCATGCGTTTAAACCTCGAAAATGCGCATTTAGCATTTTTTCGGTGAATTTAGATTGAAGGGGTTCAATTAAATGGAAAATTACTGGGTTTTGAAAAGCTTATTTCACTGAATTTCTGGGTCTGGTATCTCGAAAATCGTAACCATTTGATTGAAGTATTTCGCATCCGTTTCGTACCCATCTGTTTAAACATTTCAAGCTGTCTGGGTCGTATAAATCTGAACATTTTGAAGCCTTTCCCGCATAATTAGGCCCCTAAAAAAATTCCGCCCACGCGCAAAAAAGAAAAACTGAAAGCTGTTCCCTGTTCCCTAATCCCTGTTCCCTGCCTTCTTGACAATCTCTCAGATTAGATAGAGTCTAGATTCCGTGGATGCCGGCGAAATCAAGCGGTCTTTGGAAGCAAGCGGCCTGCGCTGCACTCCGCAGCGCTATGGTGTCATGGCATTCCTTATGGAGCACGCCGGGCATCCCACCGCCGCGGAAATCTTTGAGGGCGTCAATCGTCTCGATCCGCGATCCTCGCGGGCCACAACCTATAACAATCTGCGCGACCTGGTGCAGGCGGGCCTTGTACGCGAAGTCGCAGTAGAAGGTCGCGCTGCGCGCTTCGATGCTCGGGGCCTGCGCCATCACCACTTCATCTGCGACCGCTGCGGTAAAGTTGAGGACGTGGAATGGTTCAAAGTTCCCCGCCCCGCCACCGGCTCTCTCGGCAAACGTATCGTTCGCGAATGTGAATTGATTCTCCGCGGCCTCTGCGCCAGATGCGCTCCACGCCGTGTCACCACTTCAGCTTCTTAGCCATTCAACCGCAGTCGTTTCTTCTTAAACACTCACCAACGCAGCGGGGCGCCTGCCCCGGAAAACAAGGAGCAAAAACAAATGTCAAGCGAAGGTAAATGCCCCGTAATGCACGGCGCCCGCCCACACTCTGCGGCGGGATCCACGGCCAATGCCAACTGGTGGCCGAACCAATTGAATCTGAGCATCCTGCACCAGCACTCCTCCCTCTCCGATCCCATGAGCAAGAATTTCAACTACGCCAAAGAATTCAAGTCGCTCAACCTCGACGCAGTCATCAAGGATCTGCATGCGTTGATGACCGACTCGCAGAGCTGGTGGCCGGCGGACTACGGGCACTACGGTCCATTCTTCATTCGCATGGCGTGGCACAGCGCCGGCACTTACCGCATCGCCGACGGCCGCGGCGGAGCCGGCGCAGGCCAGCAACGCTTTGCGCCCCTCAACAGCTGGCCTGACAACGTGAGCCTCGACAAGGCACGCCGCCTGCTGTGGCCGATCAAACAGAAGTATGGACGGAAGATTTCCTGGGCCGACCTTATTGTTCTGGCAGGCAATGTTGCACTCGAATCCATGGGACTCAAAACCTACGGCTTCGGCGGCGGACGCGCCGACGTATGGGAGCCTGAGGAGGATGTCTACTGGGGTCCCGAAGGCAAGTGGCTCGCCGACGAGCGCTACTCCGGCCAGCGCCAGCTCGACAACCCTCTCGGCGCAGTACAGATGGGTTTGATTTATGTGAATCCTGAAGGGCCCAACGGAAAGCCAGACCCGTTGGCCGCGGCCATCGATATCCGCGAAACATTCGCGCGCATGGCGATGAATGACGAAGAGACCGTTGCGCTGATTGCCGGCGGCCATACCTTTGGCAAGGCTCACGGCGCTGCCGATCCCAACAAGTACGTCGGGCCAGAACCTGAAGGCGCGCCGATCGAGGAACAGGGACTGGGCTGGAAGAATTCCTTCGGCACAGGCAAGGGCGTAGACACCATCAGCAGCGGCCTTGAAGGCGCATGGACGAAGAATCCAGCGAAGTGGGACAACGATTATCTGAAGAATCTGTTCACCTACGACTGGGAACTGACAAAGAGCCCCGCAGGCGCGCAGCAGTGGGTCCCCAAGGGCGGAGCCGCAGCCGGAACCGTTCCCGATGCGCACGACCCGAAGAAAAAGCACGCGCCCATCATGTTTACAACCGACCTGGCGCTGAAGTTGGACCCGATCTATGCGCCGATCTCGAAGCGCTTCTACGAGAATCCGAAGCTGCTTGCCGACGCGTTTGCGAAAGCGTGGTTCAAGCTGACGCATCGCGACATGGGACCCATCGCACGGTACCTGGGCCCGCTGGTTCCCGCCAAGCCGCTTATCTGGCAGGACCCAGTTCCGGGGGTGGATCATAAGTTGATTGGCGATCGGGACATTGCTTCGCTCAAGTCCAAAATCGTCGCGTCTGGGCTGTCGATTTCGCAGCTGGTTTCTACTGCGTGGGCTGCTGCTTCGACCTTCCGCGGCTCTGACAAGCGCGGTGGGGCGAATGGCGCGCGAATTCGCCTCGCTCCGCAAAAGGACTGGGCAGTCAACCAGCCGGATGTGCTGGCCAAGGTTCTCAAGAAGCTGGAGGCCATTCAGAAGGACTTCAACAAGACGCTCAGAGGCGGCAAGAAAGTCTCGCTGGCCGATGTCATTGTTCTTGGCGGCTGCGCGGCCGTTGAGCAGGCTGCGAAGAATGCCGGAGTCAAAGTGAATGTGCCCTTCACGCCGGGTCGCACGGACGCTTCGCAGAAGCAAACAGACGTGGAATCGTTCGCCGTACTCGAACCGAAGGCGGATGGTTTCAGAAACTACGCCGGCAATGGATTTGCAAGCAGCGCGGAAGAATTGCTGGTGGATCGTGCGCAGTTGATGCGGCTGACTGCTCCCGAGATGACTGTGCTGGTGGGCGGACTGCGCGTGCTCGGTGCGAACTATCGCCAGTCAACACACGGTGTTTTGACCAACCGGCCCGAGACACTGACGAATGATTTCTTCGTCAACCTGCTCGACATGAACACGGAATGGAAGCCGTCCGCGGCTGAAGGCGTGTTTGAAGGGCATGACCGGGCCACGGGCGCCATCAAGGGTGCCGGCACGCGCGTGGACCTGGTCTTCGGTTCAAACTCGCAGCTGAGGGCAATCGCTGAAGTGTATGCGAGCAACGACGCGAAGGGAGCGTTTGTGAAGGACTTCGTGGCTGCGTGGACGAAGGTGATGAATGCCGATCGCTTCGACATTGCGTGAGCTGGGCGGGTCCGTTGACTGGACCGGAAAACTGAAGTAGTTCAACTCTGATCGCGCGGGCCGGACTCCGGCTCGCGCGATCTTTTTTTGCGGTCTCAGATTCAGGTCATGAACGGACGAAATTTCCGTGCGCAATTTGCGCGCACAAAGTTTTCCAGCGGCTGTGGGCTGCTGATTTGCACGCGCAATGACCCGTGAGACGCGACGATTTGGCCGGTGCGCGTGCGGGATCTTGAATTCTCGTATCCCGCTCGACGGTTTTGAACTTAAATGAGGCGTACCACACGACAATCGATGCGCTAAAGGTGCACTTTTGGTCGTTTTTTGCGCGTTTTTGACGCGTTTTAGCAGGTTTTGTACAGGATTAAAACTTGGGTCCATAAAGCAGGGGTCAGGGACTAGGGATTAGAAAAGCTCGAGGGAAAGTTGGTTCTTTCCCACTCATCCCGGCAAAGATCGCCGGGATGAATGGGGCACTCGGTGAACCCGCAAATGCGGACCTCGGCATTTGGGCACCCCGCTCTTCGCTTATCGTCAGAGTGTCGGAGCGGGCGGTGCATTCTTGAGTTGCTGTTGTTTCAGTTTGTCGGCCGCTGAGGCCGCGGCGCCCTCGGCGTACCGCGCGGTCGCAATAAAGTCGCGCAAGTCCTCGGCGTGGTCGATCATGATCACGGTCGAAGTGCTGAGCAGTTGGTTCGGATTTTGCTTGGGATCAACCAGGGTCGTAATGGTGATGGCATCCTTGCACATATTCACTAACCGCGGAATCTGCGTGTTGATGGATTGACCAGGCGTGGAAGGGAGCATGACGTCGGCGGGCTGGCCGGCACTCGCTTCCGCGCCCGCAGTAGGCTGATTGAAGCTTGTGCAGATGTAGCTCATAGGCATGGGCACGGGCTGGCCCTCTTCATTGAATTCCCAGGCCATGTTGTCGAACGAGAGCGGTGGTTTCATCTCCTGCCCATATTTTTGGCGCAGGGCGGCCACCAGGTTCGCACGCGCTGTCGGCGGAATCATGAACGAGGTCCGCGAAATCTGCACCACGACCTGAGGATTGGGCGGAGCGTTGAAAAAAACGGTGATGTCATCGACACTGTTGCCCTGGTTGAGGCCGGTACCCGGCCGGCTCGCCGAGACGCGCGAAATCCAGGGCGGGACTGAAGAATTGGAGAATCTCGCGTAGAACACTTTGACGTGATCCACCGGCCACTTGCTTTTGACGACGGCGACTGCCTGCTGAACCGGCATCCCGATGTTGATTCCCATCACGTCAGGAAGTTTGGAGAAGTTGAGGCCGCCGGGAGGAGCCGGAGGCACTTGCACAGTTTGCGCGGAAACCCACGCGCCCGAAAAACTTCCCGCTGCGAGCAGGATCGCCATCGCCATGTGCTTCGACCGAACGAAAGAAGTTTGCATTCCTTGCAGCCTCCCATTTCTCAAAGCGTTTTCGTAAAGCATCAACTTGGCACGCAGGAAAATCAGAGGGGCCCGACGTTCTTTTGTGTGTCCTTTTGGATATTCTTCTGGGCCGCGGCGTTCACCTGTTCAATGTGCATCTCGCCTGCCAGCGCGTCGCGCATATCTTCGGCGGTGTCGGTGATGCGCACGGTCAGAGTGAGCGCGAGGGGGCTGCCCGTCTGTGCCCCGATTGTTGCCTTCACATACACGCCCAGGCTGTGGCAGCGCAATGTCATCCATTGCGTGAGTTCCAGCGGCTTGAGCGGCAGCAGATTGGCCGTATACGCCCGAATGTAGGCTTTCGGCGCCAGCAGCGTCGCGCCGCAATCCAGGACCTTGACCGGAGGAGCCGGCACCAGCGGCCCTCCTTCTTCATTCGTAACCCAGTAGTAGGTATTAGGCGTGTTCGCCAGAATCGGATTCGGCCCATACTTCAGCAGCAGTGCGCTCTTGATGGAGTCCACAGTCGGATAGTTGCTCATTGAGAAATTCAGGTCACGCTCCATCCCCACCACGACCCCTTTGTTCGGCGGTCCACTGAAGGTAACGGTAAGGTCGTCTTCGCAGGACGAATTGTGAGGGGTGCACGGATTGATGCTCGCGGCCACATAGCCGAGCCATCTGGGGTCGGGAGCGTCGGAGTACATCGCTGGCACGGGATTGATGCGCCCCTGAACTCCCCCTGCGCTTGAGTAGAGCGCCTTGATCTTCGTGAGCGCGGCGTCCGGCGTCATCCCCAGGTGAATGCCCTGGATGTCTGGCAATTGGTCAGGGTTGATACCGCCCGCCGGGGCAGGGGGAATCTGGATTGACGTTGTGACCTGGTTTGCGACGGGGGTTGGTTGCGCGGCTGCCGAGCCAGTGAACCAGCTTGCCGCGACTAGAATGGCGGCGCCTGGAAGCAGAATGGTTCTCACTCCGTGACCTCGCTTCTTTGTGGATCTTCCAAAAGGGATGCTGGGACGACGGCCGGGGCCCTGGTGACACGGGTTAGGGCGGGCCAGGAAGAATAAGCGCAAAGTTGATGCCGGAATGATGGCGCGAATTTGTCAATACTAATGGAGCAAAATCTACTTATCAAGCAGAATCCGGCGATTGAGCGCGGGAATCGTCTGTGCGCGTGCTTGCTGTCATCACCGGCCCTCCGCCACGGCGGACGAGGGACCGGGGGCACTCGCATTGTGCTTAGAGACCGGGGCCGCCCGCCGGAAGCCCCGGAATTAAAGCACGAGCCAGCCGGGCCATGTAGGAACGATAGCGCGCCAAACGGGGAATAGGTATCATGTCCCCCTATTTCCCTATTTCCCCTATTTCCACTATTTCCCCTATTTTCCCTATTTCCCTGTATTTCCCTGCGGATCGTCCAACTTCGCGTATGGATCCGGCTCTTCTTTGGCCGACCAATCGGGCGACATGAACCGGCCCATCGTAGATGCATAGTACCTGGCCCCGAAGTAGTCGTTGCCAGATTCGGTATCCCGTTTTTTGCCGGTGAAGTAGTGCTCGACCCTCGGCATTGTAGCCGGACTATTTGCGAACGGCGTCATGATTTGGGCCGTGGCGTCGTAGTTGAAGGCCCGATTGAGCGATCATTCTCCCTCAACTTCAAGGCCCTAAAAAATGTCCCCTCATACTGGATCAATATCTCACCCGGCGTCTTTATATAAAAATGCTCGCCAGGAAGGGTACCGGTGCCGTTGCAATCCCCTGCTTCGCCAGCATCGAGTAGGATCTCCTCCACAGCTTCTGTGACGATGTGAACTTCCTTGAAATGGACATAAACCCCACTGAAGAACTCGACTTCTGTCACATGTTTGCGCTCCAGGGCATTGATGGAAACTGAAGAACCGCAAGATGCGAGCGAAGTGCGTGTAAACGTCAGATGCGAGCCG
The DNA here is from genome assembly GCA_963820245.1 of uncultured Acidobacteriaceae bacterium. Lineage (GTDB taxonomy): Bacteria > Acidobacteriota > Terriglobia > Terriglobales > Acidobacteriaceae > Telmatobacter. The sequence goes on from CAWFZC010000021.1 coordinate 160,015, forward strand.
AGGAGTCTTTTTTCATCAGCCTTGCCAAGGCCTGTAACATTCCTCGTCGGATACACGCTTTTTATTACCCAGGATCCATATATGAAGGACGGAAGGCTCTGGCGCGCATCTTCGCAGCGTCCTTGGTGTGGACTCGCAAGAACCGTAGCCAGGATTATGACGAGGATTGTCCAATGGCGAATCGTCGACGTGTTAATGCGCTGCATTGTAGACTCCCTCATCAAAGATTTGAAACTCGCGCCCTCTCCGAATCGTTAGTCCACGGCTGACGTCGCCATCAACGTGGTTGTAGATCGTGAAGTCGCCCAGAGTAACATCTCGACCAGACATCAGGTGCCGCTCAGGAATAGTGCTGGCGTTCGGCCCCGTGTTGAAGTGGAGGCTAGCGAGGGCATCTACCTCTTGCTGGCTTATCCTGATGGGCACCCACTTTTTGACTGCATTTATCTGAGCTTGCGCATCTTTCTTGAATAGGTCGACTACTTGATCATGGGTCAGCCCGTTACTGAAATCCTCCTTTGGCCCAATCTTGTGCCCGTAACCAATTGTGTCTTTTCCATATCCATCGTCGTATTTGTAATACAGGCCGTCCTTCTTGTTGAATCCCTTGTTCTTAGGGTTCTCGAAACCTCTACCGATGAAGTCAGCACCTTCGTCGCTCAGCTTCTCATGGACGCTTGTAAATTGGGACACGTCAAGATGAGGCAGAAGACTCGCGGATAAGAAGCCGTGCCCATCCGCGTCAAACCGCGTCATAGGGTTATTGCCCACATAGGCATAAAGGTTCAAGGTCTGGGGATCACCCAGCTTCGCGTACGGTACTGGCTCTTCTTTCGCGCTCCAATCGGGCGACATAAACCGGCCCATCGTAGATGCATAGTAACTGGCCCCGAAGCAGTCGTTTCCGGATTCTGTATCGCGTTCTTTGCCGGTAGAACCACAAGGCAAGAAGCACGTTTCAAATGTACATGCAGCGGTGGGCGTCATAACAATATTTCGCTATCGTCGCAAACTCACTGCGGCATCAGCGGGTCGACGTGACTCGATTCGTGAAGCAGCGTGTTCTCTGGCTGCAACTGACTTTCTCCGTTGAAGCCGATATTGGAAATCGGGTCACGATCTACGCTCACAATTTTCGTGCCGCGGAAAACAAAGGACCACTTGTTGGTTCTACTGACAGGAAATGAAGACCAAGAGTAAAACGTAACCTGAACGTTTCCATCGACAGTTCTCACGGTTGGAGCGGAGGCTAACCCTTTCATTTGTTCCCGCGCCTCATCGGAAATATGCGGAGTATCGCCGTAAATCTGTAAAGTCTCAGAACATCGTGCGAAGAGCAAAGCCATCGAACGTGCCTCGTCCTCAGTCAAGGGGCTCCTGTTTCCAGAACTGAGCAGCTCGTTAATGACAGGGATCGATGACTGAATAGATCCCAACGAACACACATAAAGCTTCCGTCTATAGAAAAAAGATCCATAGGTTGGTTGATCTGCTTCTACGTGATGCCATCCTTTTCCCTTTGGTGGGTTGCGGTATGAAAACCACATAACGATCCCATCTGCGTCTCGAAACTCAAACGGGATCATCTGTGTGAAGAATTCGATCTGCCGAGATTCGTAATACTTGCCTGTCATCCCGATCGGCAATATCGCTTCTAGATGCTTCGGAATGTGCTTAACGTCAGCGGAATTGTTTCGCAATACTGTCAAGTCGACCGTGTCAGTTTGCGCGACACCGGCACCGGCCGTTAACCCGAGGAAGAGAAAGATGGCAATCTTCACTTAACACCCCCGTGATCAGAATTTAGTGGGACCGGGGCCACCCATCAACACCTGCTGCCGCAAACCGGGATCGCCGCTTCAAGCCTACGCGTCGTCCCCGAATCGATTTCGGAAGAACACCAGAACCGGAACTTCCAAGATCATGACCATGAACCATATCAGCTTCCACTCTCCGATATGGGTAAGAACGATTCCAAACGCCGTGAGATGCACCGCCAGTAGAAGCACGGTTAGCACCCAGAACCGCCACTTTCGGAAAAACTCGCGGCTGTCGTTGATAAAGAGACCGAACAGAACCACGGTGGCGAGCGCCAATCCGCCCCATCGGATGTACACGTCATGGGTCACGGAGAGCCCAAAGAAGATGATCAATGCTCCCAAGGCCACGATCACCGGCACAATAACCAGTATGTCGCGGGCTCTAAGCGCGTTAGGGTCAAACTCTCGTCGATGGCTCATCTTTGATGTACCCATTACCAACCGCATTGTTGCCATTCCTTGACGTAGGCATCGAATATTCCGTAGTAGAGGAGTCCGATCGGAATCGCGTCTGAGGCTTTTGCGAGCAGGCTAGCTTGGCTCACAATTCCTCGAAATACGCTGGACTTCGCAGCATATGGCAACCCCTTGCTTGCGGCATAGCTATACGCCGCAAGCATCCTTTGATTGCTCAGAGAATTGAGCGCGCCGCCTGCAAGATCCCCCACATCTGAAGGTCCTGGTGCATCCGTAGGAAGAGGACTTAGGGGGACAGAGGGGGACAGGGGGGGACAAGGGGGGACAGGGGGGACATGATACCTATTCACAACAATTCCAGCTGTTCGGGGCATTCGGCTTTGGTCGCCGTTTTGCGGCCTGGAGCGCGGCGCGCGATCTTGCGGCCCAACAGGCTTTCAAGTCCAGTGACAAACTCGGGCGCTCCCAGTGGGCGGCCCGTCGTCTCGGCGCGGCGCAGGTCGTTGAAGTCGTCCTCCCTTTCCACGTTGAGCAGCTCTTTCAGGTGTGGAATCCTGTCAAGCACAGGCCGCACTTTAACGAGCCCATCGTCGAGCCCTGAAAGGTGGGCTCGCACGCTGGACCACTTCCATTCCTCGGGCCTGGCCACCAGCCTGGCGCGCACCGGATTCAGGCTGACATAGCGAACGGCGCGGATCAGGTGATCGCCGTCCAGCACAACAGAGGCGAATCGGCTCTGGAACAGATGGCCAGTCCAGCGTCCGCGGGCGTTGATGAAGTTGGTGTAGCGGCGGTGGGCTTCGCCGACGGCCCGGCCAAGGTCGTCGCTGCGCGTGGGCCGCAGAATCATGTGCACATGGTTGGACATCAAGCAGTAGGCCCAGACATCAACTTCCGCCTTGCGAGTTTGTTCGGCCAGCAGGTCCAGATAGACTTCATGGTCGCCGTCCTTAAAGAAGATCGCCTCGCGCCGGTTGCCACGCTGGGTCACATGATGCGGAAGCCCCGGAATCACAACACGAGCCAGCCGAGCCATGCAGGAACGATAGCACTCCGGATGGGAAATAGGTATCATGTCCCGCTGTTTCCAAAGCAGGGATTAGAGATTATGGATTAGAAAAGCGCGTGTAGAGGTTCGATCGTTCCCATTCATCCCGGCGCAGTTTGCCGGGGTGAATGGGCCACACGGCAGCGGACTGCGCAGCTTTGCACCAAGGCGTAGAGGATTTCCAAGGTTTCGGTCGGAAGTCGCCAAACCGCCAGTCCTGCGTTGGCAAACAGCTAAACGTAGAAGCCTCGAATTTGAGGCGCCGGTATTCGTTCATCACGAGCAAGATATGCCTCAGAACCGGTGCAAAAGGCCGTTTTTTATGATTAGAGAATCCCCATTTTGGAATCAATTTTAATCATTTTGCAATATCAGGAATTCCGGACTCCCTTATCCACAAAAACCCCCTCCGGTGACGTTGACCCTGCCCTAAGCTCTCCTTAGAGTCAAGATGCGGGTGGCAAGTTTGGTGCTTTGCTCGTGTGGTGTTTCTGAAGTTCGTTGAATGATTCGTCGAATAAAAGTGGCTCGACGAGAGAGTTCAGCAGGGGCTAAAGCCCCGCTGAATTTGCTGGTTTTTGATGTACGGGCTAAAGCCCGTACCCTTCAAGACATGCTTGGTGAAGCGCATTTCAAAAAGTTCCCAGGCATTGAGCAACACCCTACGCGCAGGACTTGCAGGCGAGCACGCACGCGGCCCATTCAACACGGAGTAAGAATGCTGAAACTAAAGAAGATCCACGTCCTGGGATTCAAGAGCTTTTGCGACCGCACGGAGTTGAACGTGAGCGGTACGGGTATTGCCGTGGTGGTGGGCCCGAATGGATGCGGCAAGATCGAACATCCTGGACGGAGTGAGCTGGGTGCTTGGCGAGCAGAGCGCCAAGTCGCTGCGCGGCACGCACATGCAGGACGTGATCTTTGCGGGAACACGCGAGCGCAAGGCGCTGGGCATGGCCGAAGTGACGATCACGATGATCGATCCCGACGCCTACGAAGGGCCAGTGGCCGTGGAGCCTGAGGTCGTTGTGGAGCACGACGGGCCCATGGATTGGGACGAGGCGGAACTGAGGCGCGGCAAAGCGGCCGAGGCCGAAGAGATCATCAATGCAGAGCAGCCGGGGCAGGTGATCGAAGACGATGAGCAGGATGAGACGCGCACGACGGGCGAGGGTCCGCAGGCCGTGGTGCTGAAGATTCGCCGTCGCCGTTTTCAGCGCACTCCGCAAAAGGGCGAAGTGGTGATCACGCGGCGCCTGTTCCGCACGGGCGAAAGCGAATACCTGCTGAACGGGAAGCTGTGCCGGCTGCGCGACATTCAGGATATTTTTATGGGTACGGGCCTGGGGCCGGAGAGCTACGCGATCATCGGCCAGGAGCGCATTGGGCAACTGCTGAGTTCGAAGCCGCACGACCGCCGCGCCATTATTGAAGAAGCAGCCGGGATTACGCGCTTCAAGACGAAGAAGCGCCTGGCGGAGTTGCGGCTTGAAAGCGCGAAGCAGAACCTGGCGCGCGTGGACGACATTTTTGAAGAAGTGACGCGGCAGATGAATTCGCTGAAGCGGCAGGCGGCCAAGGCCGAACGGTTTGCCGCAGTGCGCGATGAGTTGCGCGGAAAGCTGCGCGTGGTGCTGGCAAGCCGCATGGCGCTGATGGATGCGGACCAGTCGCGGCTGAACGAGGAGATCACTTCACTCACCGAGCGCATCAACACATCGGCGGTGGAGATTGGCACACTCGAAGCGAGCCAGCACTCGCTGACCGAGCGCGGGTATGAGCTGGATCGCGAAGGCCACGATGCGCAAAACCGCGCTAATGACGCCGCGCTTGAACTGGAGCGGGCGATCGCGCGCGAGCACAGCAACACGGAGCGCGTAGGCGAACTGGAAGCGCGCATTGCGGCCTCAGGCGCGGAGCTGGAGCAGACGCGCACGCAGCTGACCGGGATTGAAGAAGAACGAAAGCAGCAACGCAGCTTTCTTGAGTCGGCTGCGGGCGAGGCCAGCGAGTTTCGCCACAAGGTGGAGGCGCGCCAGCAGGAAGCGCGCACCGCCGCTGAAGAGGTGTTCAACGCCGAGCGGCAATTGGAGCAAGGCCGGCGGCATACCATGCAGTTGCTCACGCTGGCCGGCAACGCGCGCAACTTTACGGCACAGGGCGAGGAGAGCCTTGCCGCTCTGGAACGCGAGGCGGAGCGGCTGCAATCGGAAATTGCCCAGGCTCGCAACGAGCAGGAAAATCTGGGCGTGGAGAGTGGGCAGGCCCGGTTGCGTTTTGAGTCCGCGGGCGATGAGCTCAAGCGTTTGGAAGGCGAAATTACTGCTCTGCGCGAGACGCTGCAAACCAAGCGCGCTGACGAGAGCGCGAAACGCGCGCAGGCCAACCAATTGCGCGGCGCGCAGGCTGCGACCGCGGGCCGCAGGGATTCGCTTGAAGCGCTGATCAAGAATCACAGCTACTCGACTGACACCGTGCGCCGGTTGCTGAAGCCGGGTGCCCTCGGCCAGAACACCGCACCCGTGGGAACGCTCGCTGATTTTCTTGAAGTGAGCGGCGCGTACGAAGGCGTGGTGGACGAATTTCTCCGCGAAGAACTGAACTATGTGGTTGTGGAGAATTGGGGCGACGCCGAAGAGGGCGTTCGTCTGCTCAAGACCGGAGACGGCCGCGCGACATTTCTAATTCACTCTGACGCGCAGGGAGCGCTTTTTGAATCGGCGCCCGACGTCGTCAACGAGCCCGGACTGATGCCGCTGCGCGATGCGATCAAGGTGCTGAATGGACTTGGACGCACGCTTGAAACAATTCTGCCGAAGCTGCGCCACAGTTATCTGACGGAAAATCCCGACGACGCGCAACGGCTTGCCTCGCGCTATCCCTATGCGTACTTTCTTACGCCGGGCGGGGAGTGCTTCCACAATGCGACGGTGACCGGCGGCAAGCCGGCGAGCCAGGGTCCGCTGGTGCTGAAGCGCGATTTGCGCGAGGCCGAAAACAAGCTGGCGACCCTTGACGCAAACCTGGCGCAGGCGGAGATGGAAGCCGCCATTTTGGCGCGCACCATCGACGAGCTCACACAGCAACTGGAAGCGCAGAGCGAGCAGCGCCGCCTGGCGGAGACCGACACAGCCAACCTGGGCGCGACGCTGAAGCAGATGGAAGGCGAAGGCCAGCGCATCGAGCGGCGGCTGCAGGACTGGAACATTCAGGCTGCGCGCAACAAGGATGCATGCGAGGCCAAGCGCGAGACCATCAGCCAGAAGCGGGAAGAGATGGCGCGGCTTGAGGCCGAACACGCGCATGCTGAGGCGGGGCTGGATACGCTGCAGAGCCAGTTGGCACAGCTCCGGCAAAAGCGGGAGTTGAGCCAGCAGGAGGCTGCGCAAGTCACGGCGGAGCTGGCAGGCCTTGAAGAGCGACGGCGCGGGGCGGAAGCCGCCTTCCAGCGCATTGACCGGCTGCATGCCGACCTGGAGCGGCGCGTCCTGGCCATTGAACAGCAGACTGCCGCTGCAGTAGCAGAAAAGGAGCAGCGGATTGCCGAGAGCGCGCGACTGGCCGAGCAGCAGAAAGAGCTGACCGCCGCACGCGCTGAGGCACAGGCCCTGACGCAGACCATTGCTGCGCAATCGCAGGCACTGCGCCAGCAGTTGGCAGAGATGGAGACGCAGCTCAAGACAGGCCGCATCGCGCTCGATGAGTTGCGCGAGAATCGCGCCGGACGTTCGAGCGAACTCGCCAAGCTGCACTCCGATCTTGAGTATCTGGAGTCAAGCTGCCTGGCGGAGGTCAACGTGGAAGCGCAGGTGCTGCGCGACGACGCTGAAATTGTGCGACTGCTCAACGACGAATTGCTCGCCGAGGAAGAAGTTTGCCGCACGCTCAAGCAGCGCATCGAGCAGATAGGCCCGGTGAACATGATGGCGCTGGACGAGTACAAGGAGACCGCTGAGCGTCACGGATTCCTCGAGACGCAGCGCACCGACCTGATGGAGTCGATCGAGAACACGCAGGCGACGATCAAGGAAATCGATCAGATTTCGCGCACCAAGTTTGACGAGGCTTTCGCAAGGATCAACGAAAACTTCGGCGTGGTGTTCTCCAGGTTGTTCCAGGGCGGGCAGGCTTTCCTGCGGCTCACCGACCAGGACAACTCGGCCGAAAGCGGACTGGAGATTGTGGCTTCGCCTCCGGGCAAGAAACTGCAAAACGTGCTGCTGCTCTCAGGCGGCGAGAAGTCACTGACCGCGCTGGCGCTGCTGGTGGGCATCTTCCAGTTCCAGCCGAGCCCGTTCTGCGCGCTGGATGAAGTGGATGCGGCGCTGGACGAAACCAACGTCGGCCGCCTCGCCGACCTGCTGCACTCGCTGAGCAAGGAGACGCAGTTCCTGCTGGTGACGCACTCGAAGCGGATGATGCAGGCCGCCGACATGATTTACGGCGTCACAATGCAGGAGCCGGGCGTGTCGAAGGTGATCAGCGTGCATCTTGCCAAGGAGAAGCAGCGCGCGACGGCGTAGGCTGCCGCCGCGCACGCCAAGCGCTGAAGGAACCAGCAGCGGTCTATCTGGTCGATTTAGTGGCCGCTGGAAATGCAGACGCTCACAACGTCGCTTTGTTCCGGTTTAACGAAGTACCGGCGCTGGAAGTATAAAGCAAGATTCACAAGGGCGATCATCACAGGAACCTCGACCAGGGGCCCGATCACGGTCGCGAAAGCGGCGCCCGAGTTGATGCCGAATACCGAGACCGCAACCGCAATCGCCAGTTCAAAGTTGTTTGAAGCCGCTGTAAATGCGAGCGTCGTCGTCTTCGAATAATCAGCTCCCAACTTCCGCGCCATGTAGAAGGACACAAGGAACATGGCGACAAAGTAAATCAGCAGCGGGACTGCAATTCTCAGCACATCGAGCGGGAGACGCACGATAAAACTGCCCTTCAGCGAGAACATCACGACAATCGTGAACAGCAGGGCCAGCAGCGTAAGCGGGCTGACACGCGGAACAAAGCTCCGGTCGTACCATTCGCGTCCCTTGGCACGAACGAGTATTGTGCGCGTCAGAAATCCGGCAATGAACGGTATGCCGAGATAGATGAAAACGCTGCGGGCGATTTCGCCAATGGAGATGTTCACGACCGCGCCATGCAATCCAAACCAGCCGGGTAGAACCGTGATGAACACCCAGGAATAAGCAGAATAGAAGAACACCTGGAACAGCGAATTGAACGCCACCAGTCCCGCGGCGTATTGGGTGTCGCCCTTGGCTAGTTCATTCCACACGATCACCATGGCGATGCAGCGCGCCAGCCCGATCAGGATGAGGCCTGCCATGTACTCGGGATATCCACGCAAAAAGATGACCGCGAGCACGAACATCAACACCGGTCCAATCAGCCAGTTTTGCAGCAGAGAAAGTCCCAATATGCGCTTGTTGCGGAAGACTTCGTGGAGTTCCTCAAAACGAACCCGCGTGAACGGCGGATACATCATGAGAATGAGGCCTGCTGCGATTGGAATGGAGGTTGTGCCGATGCTGAAGCGATTGAGAAACGGCACCACTCCGGGAGCCAGCCAGCCAAGTGCGACGCCGAAGGCCATGGCCGTGAAGATCCAGACGGTGAGATAGCGATCAAGAAATGAGAGACGGTTCTTTGCTTTCATCGGTCAACCTTATGAGCGCCCAATTCTTCGATTTCCTTTTGAATGGCAAGTTGTTGGAGCGTGGCGAGGGGCAGCGAGAGAAACAGCCCAATACGCCGGTCGAGGATGGTGTATGCGTCGCGAAAGGCGCGCTCGATCGCATCAGGCGCGCCCTTCACCGCCGCCGGATCGGACACTCCCCAGTGAGCGGTCATCGGTTGCCCCGGCCAGAAAGGGCAGGCTTCTTTCGCCGCGTTGTCGCAAACGGTGAAAACATAGTCCATCTTCGGCGCATCCGGGCCGGCGAACTCATCCCAGGATTTGCTGCGAAGCCCGTCCGTCGGAATACCTGAAAGCTCAAGCTGCTGGAGCGCTCCCGGCCGCACCATACCGACGGGACGGCTGCCGGCGCTGTAGGCCGTGAATGCGCCCTTGCCCTTAAAGTTCAGGATAGCCTCGGCCAGGATGGAACGTGCGGAGTTGCCCGTGCAAAGGAAGAGGACATTATAGTGAATGAGCAAGTTACTCAGCTCCTTCCACTGCGACGTCAAGCTGAACAGGGTTGCCTCGGGGCAGTCCCAGCGAAATAACCGCAGCGATCAAAACCATTGCCGCAGAGCCCCAGAGGCAACCGGTGAACCCAGCAGCTTGGAAGATGAGCCCCGACAGCAAGGTGCCGAGCAGACGGCCTCCCGCATTCGCCATGTAATAGAACCCGACGTTGACGGCAACGCTGTCTTCATCTGTGTAGGCGAGCACCAGGTAGGAGTGCACCGCGGAGTTGATGGCAAAAAGAACGGCGAAGGCGGCGAGCCCGACCATCAACGAAATGCTGGGATTGAGTCCGAAGTGGAGTGCGCCGATGAGAGCGAGAGGAGCAATCAGCAAAATGAAGGCCCAATGCTGCGCCGCGGGACCATCTACTTTTTCTCTTCCGATGGAGCGAAGAATATCCGGAACGAAAGCTTGAATGATGCCGTAGCCAATGAACCAGAGGGCAATGAAAGCGCCCACGCCGGAGAAGGACCAACCGAGCTGCGAGAGGAATACCGGAAGCCCTACGACGAACCAGACATCGCGGGCCCCGAACAGAAAAATTCTGGCCGCAGAGAGCCAATTGATTGCCGGGCTCTTTGAAAAGAGCGCCGTGAATTTGACTTTCTTTTTCGAGCGACCAATCTCCGGCGGCAAAGCGACAACGGTGCCGAGGAGCACAACCACGAGTCCCGCCGCCATCGCAACCAGTGCGCCGATGAAGCCGAGCGCAGCAAGCAGGACACTGCCTACAAAAAAGCCTGCGCCCTTGAGCGCATTCTTCGAGCCGGTGAGACGAGAGACCCATTTGAAGAGAGTGCTTCCGGTGTCGTCGGGAACCACGACCTTGATGGCGCTCTTGGCGCTCATCTTGGTCAGGTCCTTGGCGATTCCTGAGAGCGCCTGTGCCGCCATGACATACGTAACCGACAAAACACGGGGCCACGAAGGATGCAACAACGCCAGCATCAGTAATGCGAAGATCTGGAGCGCCAATCCTCCATACAGGGTGGTCTTCAGGCCCGACCGGGAAGCAATCCAACCGCCGAGAAGATTGGTAACGATGCCGAAGAACTCATAGAAGAGGAAGAGAAAGGCGATGGTGACGTCGCTGTAGCCGAGCTTGTAGAAGTGCAGGACGACGAGCATGCGCAGCGCGCCGTCGGTGATCGTAAATCCCCAATAGGCGAGTGTGACGAGCGCATAGCTGCGAATGCCGTTCACGTGGCGAACTCCTTAAGCCCTTGCCGGAAGCAACGCGGCGATTTTTGCTGCCAGCTCAACCATGCGGTTTGCGTAGCCCCACTCGTTGTCGTACCAGGCGAGAATCTTGACCTGGGTGCCGTCGATAACCATGGTCGAAAGCGCGTCAATGATGGAGGAGCGCGGGTCATTGAGGAAGTCGACGGAGACCAGGGGCCTGGTTTCGTATCCCAGGATGCCGGCAAGCTCACCCTCTGCCGCGGCTTTCAAAAGCCGGTTGACCTCATCGACTGTCGTGGGCCGTTCCACCTCAAAAACGCAATCGGTCAGGGATGCGTTCAAGAGCGGGACGCGCACAGCGACGCCATTCAACTTGCCCTGAAGTTCCGGATAGATGAGTGTGATGGCTGTCGCGGAGCCGGTAGTCGTGGGAACAAGAGAGGCGAGCGCCGACCGTGCGCGGCGAAGATCCTTATGTGGAGCATCGACAATCGTCTGCGTGTTGGTGACATCGTGAATCGTTGTGATGAGGCCGTGACGTATGCCCAGCCCCTCGTGGATCACCTTGACGATGGGAGCAAGGCAGTTGGTGGTACACGATGCTGCCGTGATAATGTCATGTTTTTCCGGGTCGTAGAGGTGGTCGTTGACGCCCATGACGAGATTAAGCGCGCCCTGCTTCACCGGCGCCGCGACGAGAACCTTTCTGACGCCGCGTTTGAAGTAGGGCTCAGCGTTTCCGGGGTCAGCATCTTCCCGCTGCATTCAAGCACAAGGTCGACAGCCGAGGATTCCCAGGGGACATCGCCGGGCTGAGACGCATCAGTAAATGCAATCTCGTGATTCTCGACGTAGAAACTATCGTGGCTCGATTCGATGCGCTTCAGCCACTTTCCATGCACGCTGTCGAACTCAAGGAGATGCGCAGCGGTCTGTGGGCCGCCCTTCAGCTCATTGATGTGCACAATGGAAAGATCGTCACGGCCCCAAGCCGCGCGAAAGGCCAGCCTACCGATGCGCCCGAATCCGTTGATACCAATACGTGTCATATGACCTCATACTCCAGGGGTTGAAAACTCCGGATACCAGTTCGATGAAACTGCCGGCTATGATGCTTATTCCCCTACAGTTGTGAGAGAAGGCGCACAGCAACCCGGCGCGCAGCAGGCGAGCTTTGGGCTTGCCGGCGCGAATGAAGGCGCTGAAAAACTTGCCGTTGACCTGGGGAGCGATGGCATCGACGTCAACGCCTGCCTCGGTAAGGAACTGGCGGGCGTCTTCGACGTTGTATTCGCGCGTTGGTTCGATGGAAATGCCGTCGAATCCGGCGGCGCTCAATTTGGCCAGGTACTCGTTTTCTTCGAGAGCGCCGGCGATGCATCCGACCCAAAGCAGCATGCTAGCGCGCACGGCATCGGGGACGGAACCGCGGACCACAACATCGGAGACTGCAAAGCGGCCGCCGGGCTTGAGCACGCGGAAGGCTTCGCGCAGGACACGATCCTTGTCGGCAGAGAGATTGATGACGCAGTTGGAGATGATGACATCAACGGAGTTGTTGGGCAGGGGAATGTTCTCGATTTCTCCCCTGAGGAACTCGACGTTGGTGACGCCCGCCTGGCGCTGATTTTCGCGGGCCAGGGCGAGCATGTCGTCAGTCATGTCGAGGCCGTAAGCTTTGCCGGTTTCGCCGACGCGGCTGGCGGAGAGCAGGACGTCAATGCCGCCTCCTGAGCCGAGGTCAAGCACCGTCTCGCCGGGCCGAAGTTCGGCGAGCGCCGTGGGATTGCCACAGCCAAGAGAGGCGCGGACAGCATTCTCAGGGACGATTCCGGTCTGGTCGGCGCTGTAGAGGTTGGTGGTGATAGGGTCGCAGCAACGAAGACCGGGGTCGCAGCAAGCCTTCACGCTGCCGGACTCTGCAACGGCGCGGGCTGCGCTGCCATACTTTTGCTTAACCTGCTCCTGAACAGTGTTTGTAGAATTCATGATGGCGTCTCCTCACATACGCTAAGGCGAATGTATTCGCCGATGGACATATCTGTCAAGACGTATATTATGGAAATGTGAGAGGCTCCCCGAAGACCTATAACCTGGCGCTGCTGTTTGCGGCGCTGAGCGACCCGACACGGCTGCGGCTGCTGAACCTGATGGATGGCCGGGAGGTGTGCGTCTGTTACTTTGTGGAGATTCTTGAGCAGGGCCAGCCCAAGATTTCGCGGCACCTGGCCTACCTGAGACGCGCGGGCATTGTTGCGGCGCGTCGCGAAGGCAAATGGGTTCACTACCGGATGATGGCGCCCCGAGACGACGGAGCGGCGCGGATTTTGAGCGAGACGCTGGTGGCGCTGCGGAGCGAAAAGACGATGCAGGCGGACCTGGAGCGCTTCAGGAAGGCATGTTGCGCACCGCGGAAGGCGACGGTGCTGGTGGATGCACCCTTGCCGGTCGTCGTGGAAGCGGTGGGCTGCTGTGTCGATTAATTTGATGGGTTGCGGAGAGTAGACGGGCGGGCCGCGGTTGGCGGATGTGCGGTTGGCAGATTTTGGGCAGAAAAACACCCCCGAAGGAATACGTCACCTCGGAGGCGCCTGTATTGCTACAAGTGAATAACGGGGACCAGTAGCCGGCACTGGAGGTCGGTAGCGCGCGGCTACTGGTGATCCCTATACAAACGAAGCTAGCCGCGGCTTCCCCTTTCCACTGCTGCCTCGTGTCGCCCGGCTCTAAGAGAGTTTTCTTACTCACTCTCTGAACCATGTTGACAATCGAAGTTTCTCCCATAAGGAAATACCAGACGGTGACGGCCGTCACACATGTGAGTTGAGCCGTTTCGAGGCAGGTTCTGACGTCAAAATAGCTCCTCTCTGAGCGCCTCTCCGGCTGTCTTACAACTGGCATGCATCACGCGGCAAACCGCAGTTCGACAGCGTTTTCGCTTGCGCTACAAGATTGACAAACACGGCGCATCGCCCGACAATCGGAGATTCAGTTTGTCAAAAGCAAGGACCCCTCCCGTGACCGCTCTGCTCACCACCAATTTAGGCGACACTCCGCTGCTTGGGCGGGGAAAAGTGCGCGACCTCTACGCAGTGGTTGATGCATTGCTGCTGGTCGCTACCGATCGCATTTCGGCGTTCGATCATGTGCTGGGCACAGGTATTCCGGGCAAGGGCAAAATCCTCACGCAGATCTCGCTGTTCTGGTTTGACCTGCTGAAGGAAGTCGTGCCGAACCACATCCTTACCGCCAAGGTGGCGGAATATCCCGCGGCGCTGCAGCCGTTCGCCGATCAGTTGGAAGGCCGCTCCATGCTGGTGCGCCGCGCAAGCATGTTTCCTGTGGAGTGCGTTGCGCGGGGCTACCTGGCCGGGTCGGGATGGAAAGAATACAAGGCGGCGGGAACCGTGTGCGGCATCGCGCTGCCCGCCGGGCTACAGGATGGTTCAAAGTTGCCCGAGCCGGTGTTCACGCCCGCGACCAAGAGCCAGGACGGAGAGCACGACGAAAATATTTCCTTCGAGGCGACCGAAAAAATAATCGGCAAAAGCGATGCTGCGGAGTTGCGCCGGCTGACTCTAGCCATCTATGGCAAGGCGCACCGGCACGCGCAATCATGCGGGCTGATTTTGGCTGACACAAAATTCGAGTTTGGCCAAACTGACGAAGGAATTATCCTTGCAGATGAAGTTCTGACGCCGGACTCTTCCCGTTTTTGGGAAGCCTCAGCCTGGAAGCCGGGCGGGGCGCAGGCCTCGTTTGACAAGCAATACGTGCGAGATTATCTCGAGACCATCCATTGGAACAAGCAGGCCCCGGCACCATCGCTTCCAGCCGATGTGGTGGAGCGGACACAGGCCAAATACCTTGAGGCGTTCCGCCGGTTGACGCGGCGCGAACTGAGTTTATGAAGATGCGGAGCGCGGCATGACATGGGTGGATTGGGCGATCGTTTTTGTGCTCGCGGTATCGATCGTGGGTGGCCTGACGCAGGGCCTGCTCCGTTCTGTCTGCTCGCTGGCAGGCTTGATTCTGGGCCTTGTGGCAGCGGCCTGGAACTATGGCCGCGCCGGCGGACTTCTGCTGCCCATGGTGCACAACGAAACCCTTGCAGATGCGATCGGATTTCTCCTGATTGCGATCCTGGTGATGTTCGTCGCAAATATTTTCGGCTCGGTGATGTCGCGCGCCGTGCACAGGATGGGCCTTGGCTGTCTTGACCGGATTGCCGGAGGCGCCTTCGGGTTTTTGCAGGGAGCGTTGTTGGTCACGCTCGTCATACTGGTGGTTGTAGTCTTTTTTCCGCAGGCACATTGGCTCGCGGAAGCCAGGCTGCCCAGGTTTTTCTTTGGTGTCCTGCACCTGAGCGCGAAGGTCAGCCCGACCGAACTTGCGGATCGCGTACGCAACGGATTGCAGATGATGGAGCAACATGCTCCGCAATGGATGCACCCCGGAGCGAGCTAAATTTGATATAAACAAATGCAGACTAAAAAGCGATAAGATGCAGCATTGAAGAATTGAAGAGGTGGACGTGAAACGAGAACTGGATAGCCTGGTTACGCAAATGCACTCAAGCGGCATTCCCTACGAGGAGGCCGTGCGCGAGTTCAAGAGACAATACCTGCGCGAAGTGCTGGTCGCACACCGGGGGAACCAGTGCAAGGCGGCTGAAGAGCTGGGCATGCACCGCAATACGCTGAGCCGCGCCATGGCAGAGTTGGGGTTGGAACTCGCCGAAGTGCGCACCGGGCTCAAGCGTCCTGTGCGCAGCGAACGTCCTGTGTTAGGCGCCTTCCGCCAGAACTATCGCCAGGGATGAGGCGAAGGCCCGGGCGGCGCAGTTCAACTTGAGATGCTGACAACTCCACCGAGCCAGGAATCGCGCGTCGCCCTCATGCCAGGTTTTACCTGGGATCAGCAAGATGCTTATTTATTTGACATCGACGGCACGCTGCTGCGAAGCCGCGACCGCATCCACTTTAACGCCTTTGCCACGAGCGTTCAGCGGATCACGGGATTCGAGGTAAGCCTGGCCGGCGTCCCGGTTCACGGCAGCACAGACACAGCGATTCTGGCGGATGCGTGCCGCCAGGCCGGGATTCCGACAGAAATCATGCAGCAGCACACCGAGGCGATTCTTGAGGCCATGCGCGAAGTAGTTGCCGAGCATCGCAACGAGATGGACCTGCTGCTGATGCCGGGCATAAAGCAGGCACTCAGCCACTTGGCGGCGAAGGGCGCGCTGCTGGGAGTGGCAACCGGTAATCTTGAGGCCATTGGCTGGATCAAAATTGAGCAGGCCGGCCTGCGCGAGTGGTTTCGCTTCGGCGGATTCAGCGATCACTTTGCCATTCGCTCAGAACTGATCGGGCATGCCGCTCGCAAGGCCAGAGAGTTGGCCGGAGAGGGCGCAACGGTCTGCGTGGTGGGCGACACGCCGCGCGACATTGAGGCGGCGCGGGCGAATTCGCTGCCGGTAATCGCGGTGGCCACCGGAAATTTCAGCTTTGTTGAATTGCACAAGCTTGAGCCGGAGGCCTGCGCGTCGTCGCTTGCTGACCTGTTGGCACTGACGCAGGCCGCAACGTGAAGCGGCGCCGGTCCAATGCGGCATCAGGCAGTGCAATGCATCCGCTGATGCCTGCGTGGCTCAGGCTGCCTGCAGCGGCGCTCCTGCTGGCCTTCCTGCCCCTGGGAGGGCATGCTCAAGCGTCAACCGCGGGCCAGGGCGCAGCAGGTGCGGGCGACATGGCAAAGCTTCCCCGCGACAGCGACCGGCGGCACGCGGCCAAGCTCTACCTGAGCGCCAGCAAGCTCTTCATGGACGAGCGCTATGAGGACGCAATTCACGACTACGACGAGGCCGCAAGGCTTGATCCGACCAATGCGGATTACCGGCTGGCCGGCGGAATTGCGCGCAGCCACGCGGTGACGGCGCTGATCCAAACCGCTGCCAAGGACCGGCTACGGGGAGACGAGGCGGACGCACGCACAGCGCTGGCAAAGGCTCTGCAGATCGATCCCAAGAGCATTGAGGCCACGCAGCACCTGTATGAACTAGGCGACGATGCCGCTCGCATGCAGCCCACCTCACTCTACGAGCAGAGTTCCAACGGCGCAGGCGGGCGAATCGAACTTGCGCCCGACGCCGGCGTCAAGAGTTTCCATGTGCGCGCCGACCAGCGCCAACTGGTTCAACAGGTCTTCAAGGCTTACGGCATCAGCGCCACGGTTGACGACAGCGTGCAATCCAAATTGGCTCGATTCGACATTGACAACGTCGCCTTCGACGAGGCCGCAAGCGCGCTTGCGCTCGTTACCCATTCGTTTTACGTGGCGATCGATGCGCACCGGGTATTGGCGGCTGCCGACACCCGGGAGAATCGCCTGCAGTTCACGCGGCAGGAGATGGAGACCATCTATCTCTCCGGCCTCACCACGGAAGAAATGACGGAAGTGACCAACCTGGGCAAGCAGGTATTCAATCTGCAGCAGGCGGTGGCCGAGCCCAGCGCGGGCTCCATCACCATTCGCGCGCCCGCAGACAAGGTTGAGGCCTTCAACTCCACCGTACGCTCGCTGATCGACGGCCACAGCCAGGTCGTGCTGGATGTGCGGCTCATTCAGATTGCCCACACGAGCAACCGCAATACGGGCGTGCAACCGCCGCAGAGTTTTTCAGCATTCAATGTCTACGCCGAAGAACAATCCATTCTGAACGCCAACCAGAGCCAGGTTCAGCAGATTGTTTCGTCGGGCCTGGCGGCTCCGGGCGACACGCTGGCCATTCTTGGCATCCTGCTTGCGTCGGGCCAGGTGTCAAGCTCGCTTTTCCAGAACGGGATCGCCCTGTTCGGCGGCGGGATTACGCAGTCGGCCCTGGCGCCCGGCGCAGCGACGGCAAACTTCAACCTCAACTCTTCTGACTCGCGCGAACTCGACCAGGTCCAGTTGCGCCTGGGCGACGGCCAGGCAGGAACGCTGAAGGAAGGCGAGCGCTACCCGATCCAGACCTCCTCGTTTTCCAGCTTGTCGGCCAGCGTTCCCAACATTCCGGGACTCACCGGAGCGGGCGCATCCGGCAGTCTCTCTTCCCTGCTCGCTTCGCTGGGAGGATCGGTTCCCTCGGTTCCGCAGGTGGAGTATCAGGACCTGGGCCTGACGCTCAAGGCGACGGCGAACGTGATGCGCAACGACCTTGTGGCGCTTACGTTGGACATCCAGATCAGCGCACTTTCCGGATCGTCGATCAACGGCAATCCAATCCTCAACAACCGCTCGTACTCCGGCGTGGTGACGATCAAGAATGGCGAAGCGGTGGTGGTGGCCAGCGAGCTGGACAAATCGGAGATGCGCAACATCAGCGGAACGCCGGGACTGAGTGAAATTCCTGGGCTGAACAACATGACGGATAAAGATAATCAGAAGAACTACGCGACGTTGCTGATCATCATTACGCCGCACGTGGTGCGCGGCACGCAGGCCAGCGGGCACTCGCCTATGATGCGCGTGGAGCGGGGCGCGGGAACGCAGTAAGGGAAAAGCAGGGATTAAGGATTAGGCATTAGCCACCCCACCGACAAAGACCCGTCGTCGGGGACCCCGGCAGGGATTAGAAAAAAGGCTCGAGGGGGAGTGGGCTCTTTCCCACTCATCCCGGCAAAGATCGCCGGGATGAATGGGGCACGGAGCGAATGGGGGAATCAAATTCACGAAAAAATCCGGCGCCAACCTTGAATCGGTGGCGCCGGACTTCTTTGTTGTACCTATCTTTACGGGGCTTGTCTCCCCTTCCTACATGGTTACGCCGTCCAGCTTGGCCTGGTACGCGACAATCTTCTTGAGCGTTTCGTACGGGGCATTGGCTGGAACTTCGCGGCCGTTGACCACGAGCGTGGGCACCTGGTTGACACCCAGATCCTCGGCCAGCGTGACTGAAGCATCCACAGCCGCCTTGGTCTCGGGAGTTGCCGCGCAGGCAGCCACCTTTGCCGGATCGAGGCCGGCCTTGGTGACGGCGCTGTTCAGCGTGAGGGTGGCGCCATCGGCGGTCGCAAGACCATCCTGACCGTCAAACACGCCAGCGGCGAATCCGAAGAAGGCCGTGCTGCCGCCCAGCTTGGCAACGCACACGCCGTAGGAAGCCGCAGTTACCGACTGCGGGTGGATGGAGGCAATGGGATCGTTTTGAAACACGATGTGGGCCTTGGGGAAATCGGCCACGAGCTTCTCCATGTTTGCCTGCGCCTCCTTGCAATGGGGGCACTGGAAGTCAGCAAACTCGACGAGTTCGAGAGACTTGTCAGGAGAGCCGCGGAAGGGGCCGTCGGCCTTCGCCTGCATCTGCTGGCGGAAATCGGCAAATGGCGTGGCCCCAAAGGAGACGATCTGGTCGCCGGTGATAATGTGCTTGCCGTCGGCGAAGGCAAAGAACTCAAGTGCCGAGGGCTTTTCTTTGCCGGTCTTATCGCCGACAAAGACAACGACCTTGGTGACCCCGTCAACCGGCGTTTTGAGAATGGCCTGCACTTGCCAAACACGGTTTTCCTCGTAGCCCCAACTGGCGGTCAGGAAGGCATTGATGGTGTCCTTGGTGGGCAGTGCCGCGGTGAAGTACTTTGGATCGGGCGTGGGGAAGACCGGCGCGGCCGCGGGGGCAGGAGCAGCAGGCTCAGCGGCGGGCGCGGCAGGTACCTGGGTCTGGGCCGTGGCCTGAACGAGCGGCATGGACAAAACGACCAGTGCAGCGGCACTGGCAAATCGGACGGACAGACGGATCAAGCGGATTCTCCTTATTTCGTGGGACTCTTCACTGTTTTGCGGATGTCTCAATGATTTTAGCTTATACCTCGACCTTGACGGCGATGGGGAACCTGCGGCCCATGCCGAACGACTTGGGTGTCACCTTGAGGACCGGAGCCGCCTGCTGGCGCTTGTATTCAGACCGCTCCACCAGGTGGACCACTTGTTGGACGAGGGCAAGGGGGAATCCGTTTGCCTGGGCAATCGCCTCGGGCGTTTCGTAGCGCTCCACGTAGGCCTCCAGGATGGGGTCGAGAACCTCGTAGGGAGGCAGCGAGTCGGTATCTTTTTGATCCGGCCTGAGTTCCGCCGACGGAGGCTTCGAGAGGATGGCTGCGGGGATTACCTCGCCCTCGCGATTGAGCCAGTGGCAGACGGCGTAGACGCGCGTCTTGACAAGGTCGCCGATCACCGCCAGCGCGCCCACCATGTCCCCATAAAGGGTGCAGTAGCCCACCGCCATCTCTGACTTGTTGCCGGTAGTGAGCACCAGCGCGCCAAACTTGTTTGAGAGCGCCATCATCAGCGTCCCGCGAATGCGCGACTGGATGTTCTCTTCAGTGGTGTCTGCTTTTGTTCCGGCAAACATCGGTTTGAGCGCCTTGCCGAATTCTTCAAACAGGCCGCTGATGCCGATGACCTCAAACCGTATTCCGAGGTTCTCGGCAAGCTTGCGGCTGTCGTCGATGGAGCCGCTCGAAGAGTAGGGGCTCGGCATGCCGACGGCGATGACGTTCTCCGCGCCCAGCGCATCTTTGGCAATAGCGACGACCAGCGCGGAGTCGATGCCCCCGCTCAACGCCACCAGCGCCTTCTTGAAGCCGCACTTGCGCACGTAGTCGCGTGTTCCCAGTACAAGCGCCTGGTAGGCTGCTTCGGTGTCGTCGTCAGCGGCTAAGGGGATCGGCGGTGCGTTGAAAGGATCAAGCACGACCAGGTCCTCTCGAAACGAGGCGGCCTGCGCGATGAGTTCGCCTTGGCCGTTGAGTGCGAGCGAGGAACCGTCGAAGATCAGGCTGTCGTTGCCGCCCACCTGGTTCACCATCAGCACCGGCACGCCGTCGCGTTTGGCGATGGCCGCCAGCATCTCCCGGCGAATGGCGCGCTTAGAATGCCAGAACGGCGAGGACGAAAGGTTGATGTGCAGAGCGGGATTCTGCCTCATCAACTCAACCGTCGGATCGACAGAATACAACCGCCGCTGCCAGAAGTTCTTGTCGTTCCAGGCGTCTTCGCAAATCGTAATCGCCAGCCGCACGCCGTCCAGTTCCACCACTTGCTGGCTGCGCGCCGGGGCAAAGTAGCGCTGCTCGTCGAAGACGTCGTAAAACGGCAACAGACACTTGAGCTGCTCCAGCAGCAGCCGCCCTCCATCCAGCAGCACGGCCGCATTCACGGCCGGTTTTCCGCTTCCGCTCGGTGCCGGCAACGCAACTCCAGCGACGATTGCGGTGGACAAGCCGCTTGTCTTCTCAGCCAACTCATCCACGGCCGAACGGCAGCGGGCAAGAAAGCTTGGTTTTTCAAGAAAATCCGCAGGGGGATAGCCGCAGATGGCGAGTTCTGAAAACACGGCGAGGCGTGCGCCCTGGTCTGCGGCGCGGCGGCTCGCTGCAACAATTTTTTCCAGGTTTCCGGTGAAATCTCCAACCGTCGGGTCGATTTGCGCCAGTGCGATCTTCACCTGTCCAGTTTACTAGGCCGGGCAAAAAGCGGCTCCAAATCGAGGCGGCCCACTGACCTGCCACAGGATGAGCGCAGTCCGGATCGTTGCTGAAACGGTCACTGGCGGTTTGCCGGTGATCCGCCCGGAGTTTTGGCCAGGTCGCGGCAGCCTTCCGAGAAAGCCGTTAACCAGACAGCAGTGGGCGTGGTTAACTAATGAGTGGAAAACAACAGAGTGATCGACTGCAGAGCCGCGACGAAGAGCTATGCCTCTCAACCCGTTCTCCGAGGCATAGACCTCGTCGTAGAACCCGGAATTTGTGCCTTGTTAGGGGCTAACGGCGCCGGGAAGTCCACGCTGCTACGCTTGCTCTCAGGACTAGAGCAGCCAGACAGTGGCTCTGTGTTCATCGGTGGACTGGCCTTCCGGGATCATGCAATTGAAATCCGGCGGAATCTAGGTGTACTCCCGGAGGCGCTCGGGCTGTTCGAGTCCATGACCATCATCGAAAACCTGATGGCAATTGGACCTATTTATGGGTTGACGAAAAGCGAAACAAAAGCACGAACGACGAACCTACTGGAATTACTCGATCTTACGCAAGGGCGCCACACCGTTGCACGCGATTGTTCGTTCGGCATGCGCAAGAAGACCGCCTTGGCCATGGCGCTCCTGCACAAGCCGAGTGCCCTACTGCTTGATGAGCCGTTTGAAGGCATTGATCCCGCATCGTCCGCAGTCATTGAGATGCTGCTTGGCCAACTTTCCAATAATGGCGCTACGATATTGCTCACCTCTCACATTCTGTCGATCGTGCAGAAGATTGCCGCCCGTGCAGTCATTCTTCACCAGGGTCGAGTTGAATCAGATTTCAGCCCGTCCACAGCAGACGAAGGAGTTGAGGAGGTGTATTTCAGCATCGTTGGCGAACCACAGCCGGAGGTGCCGGATTGGCTCAGTTCCTAGCTCTTCTGTTCTTGTTGAAGACACTGATGTTGAAGGAGCTGAGCAGCTTTTCCTCCGTGCGTTTCAACAACTTCCTGTTCTCCATCCTTTGGATTATGTCCGCGGGTTTTGAAAGCGGGCAACCGAAAGCAGCATTCTGGAGTACGCTCTTCTTTCAAATTGTCCTCCTTGCGCCTCTGCTTGTTACTTTTTCCGTAGATACACAGCATAGGTTGCCCCCGGAGCGAGTCGCTACGTGGCCACTGACGAGCACACAAAGGCTCTTGCTCAGTTCCGTAAGTTTTGCGTTGAATCCATTATTTATAGTGTTGTTTTTTGGCTACCTATTCTGGATGGGCCTGGCCGCTGGTCTCTTTTTTGTTCTACTGGCATTCATGGTCCATGGGACGGTATACGCCGTTGGCCGTCTCCGATTCGAACTAAAGACGCCTGCAGGTCTCAACATCTCAAGGACGCCCTTGAAGGTCGCCGGAATCGCGCAAGAGATGTGGCGGGAGCTGCGCGGAACCCTCGACTTTTGGACCGCGCTGCTTATAGCCGTTTGTGGAACCCTTTATCGGCTGTTTGGGCATGCACAAGAGCCCGAAGCATTTCCGGTGCTGTCGCTGTTCGTGGGTATTGCAATCAGCACGGTTGGGCAACGCATGCTTCGTTTGGATGAAGGGCGAGCGTTGCTGCGTTATCGTCTCCTACCAATAGCAGGTTGGAAGCTGCTCGTCACGTTGGACATGACTTTCCTGATCCCGCTCGCTGTCATGGTTTCGCTCCTAAGCCTACGAACAGGCGTTTCATTTGGCTTGGTCGCCATCGCAGTCGGACGATACCCGTCGCTGCGTCAGCGGGCGAACCAGCGTAGATGGCGTTTCGTCGGAGGAGATCCGCGTTTCGGAGTAGCACAGGTTCTCTTGGGCGGATTGGCTGGTATCGGAGCGGCGAGGACGGGGCTCTGGGTCTTGGTCGTTGCCTTCGCCGTCTACGTGGTTTCCATATTCTGGGGTGAACTTCTCTGGAAACGCTCTCCTGCTGCCTGATCGAAAAACACGCCCATGGTGGGGCTGGCGGGCATCGAAGGCTATATTTGACCTTGGCCTATTGAGTGCGATGTCCAGGGTTGTTTGAATGTTAAGTCAGTGAGGAGCACGGGGTGTTGCATAAGCTGAACTCAGCGGTGACGCTGATTCAGAGAACAACCACGGAGGCTCCTCGAGACCATATGTATTACATCGGACTTGATGTTCACAAGAGGACGATCAGCTATTGCGTGAAGGATGCAACTGGTCATGTGCACCAGGAAGGCAAGATCGGATCAACCCGGTGCGAGTTGGATGCGTGGGTCAAGACTGTTCCCCAACCTCGGATGATCGCCATGGAAGCGACGATCTTCACAGGCTGGATTTACGATCACCTTCTTCCGCATGCTGAGAAGGTGAAGGTTGCGCATCCTCTTATGTTGCGAGCCATCGCGGCGGCGAAGAAGAAGAACGACAAGATCGACGCTGCCAAGATCGCCGACTGTCTGCGTTGTGATTTTCTGCCGGAGTGCCATATGGCTTCGACCGAGATCCGGGACCGGCGCCGTACGCTGCGCTACCGAAGCCTGCTGGTCAGGCAGATGGTGCAGATGAAGAACCGGGTATCCGGACTTCTGCTGGAGACCGGGGTCAACTACAACAAGAGCCGGCTGCACAAGGTGGGATACTTCGCGGATCTGATGTCGACCAACGAAGAGGTCAACGACAGTATCCGGCCGCTGCTGAAGATTAGCCGCGAGCACATCATGCGCGCTCAGAAGCTCGACTATGCTTTGGTCAGTTCGCTGGAGCGTGATCCTCTCCTTGCCGAGAGACTGGAGCGGCTGAGGACTGTTCCCGGCGTGGGTCCGATCACTGCGCTGACCTGGGCCCTGGAGATCGGCGACTTCACGCGCTTCCCGTCGATCAAGCAGGCCATCAGCTACTGCGGCCTATGCGGAGATGAGAGGAGATCCGCCGACAAGGTGATGCGCATGCCGCTTTCCAAGCAACGCAACAAGCATATCCAGCACGTGCTGATCGAAGCCGCGAAACTAGCTCCAAGGTATTCCCATGAGCTGGCGATGGTTCGCGAGAGAGAACTGCAAAAAGGAAATCCCAACCGCGCCACGCTTGCCGTAGCCAGGAAGATGGTTAGCTACATGCTCGCCGTCGAACGCAGAAAACAGAACTTCGTGCCTGCCGAAAACTTCACTTGCACGACGGCAGCGTGAAAAACCTTTCCAAATAAGGAAAGAACAAAACATCAGGATCATCCGATGCGCAGGCTGCCAGGTCCCGCCAGTGGGCGACTGAGCGAAGGAGATCAAACTCCTGAGGCTCTCCACGAATTGTTTCGGGACTGGCAGAGAACACAAACTCAATCTTCTGTGCGGGCTCCTCGGAGCCTTAGACAGCAAATGGATGTCCGGTTCTGCGAGAGCGGGAACCACCAGCCGAGAGGCAAATACTGCGTATGGAGAAGTTCTGATCAGCTCGCGTAGCGCGCCCTCCGGAGCGCGCCAAGGAATGTTGTGCTTTTCACTTGACAGAGACTTACATGGAGGTCCCCCACCCGGAAGTCAGGTTCCGGTAAACGCCCCTCCTTGCACTTTCAAAATTATTGTGTCGCGGTATGGGTTCGGTCATCCGTGACATATCCGTCCCCGGCGCCTCCGCCGCGGCGGACGAGGGACCGGGGTCGCCTTTATCTGGGATCACACTGGCCATCGAAACGGGACGCCTGCCGCGATTTGATTCTTCCAGGGCAACCGCAGATCCCCTCCGCGGCGAGCAGGCTTTCGTCGTCCGCCGCTGCGGACTCCTCTGGACGACAGTCAATTTATGCGTTCAGGATGACAGCCGATGGGTGCGGCCCGTGAAGCGATCAAGGGCGGACGCAGGCGAAGTTGGCCTCGTCGTCCACGCTGCCTGTGCCTTTGTAGCGGGCCACTTGTGGATACGGGCAGAGCGGGCGAGTGCGCACGACTTTGCCATCGACCGTGCGGCTTGAGGATATCTGGTCTGGGGCTGTGCCGGACTCGACCCAGTTGATGAGCGGCGTCATGGCATCAAAGACGTTGGGGCCAATGCCGCCGCCGCAATGGAACATGCCGGGCGCCATATAGAGGCGCGCGAAATCGCCGGTGGACGGACCCATTGTTTCCGCTACCTTGTCATAATACTCCACACCCTGGCGGGGATTGAGCTGCGGATCGGCCCATCCAAAATACATGATCAGCTTGCCGTTGTGCTGTTGGAATGCGGCGAGATTGGGATCGGTGGAGTCGATAATGGCGCGCGCCTCGTCGACGCGACTGGCGTCGCGATCGATGTTGAAGCCGGCAACGGTGGATGCAGGATCGCCTGCAGGAAAGGCAATGTCGCCAAGGAAACCGTCGGCATAAAACTTCCATGCGCCGGGACGGCCGTCGGCGTAATTCAGTTCCTGTCCGACCCAACCACTCTCCGGCTCCTTCGCACCCGGTTTGAGGGCGAAGGCCACGCCTCCAACAGGCCATCCGGGGAAGATCCGCTTGCCCTGGCTCATGACGTCGGAGTGGATGAGTTTGACGGCGGCGATTTCAGATGGAAGAAAACAGTCGGCGCCGTCCACTCCGTTCGCACATTTTGGAAGGTCGCGGTCGGCATGGAAGTCGCAGTGCAGTGGATCGCTGACGAGGCCATCCTTGAGGCCGTCAGCCGCGTCGCATTTGGCGTATTCGGCGTCGGCCAGCAGCTTGAGTTTGGCCGCGGGAAAGGGCGTTGCGGCGAGGCCCTGCAACCACCAGGCACGCGCCAAATTGCCGCCGATGAAGTCGATGGCGGGTGAGCCGGCAACGATGCCATCGAAGTCGGTGGGAAAGCGCTCCGCGAAGATGAGCCCCTCGCGGCCACCTTGCGAGCAGCCGTCAAAATAGGACTTCGAGGGCGCGTCGCCGTAGTAAGTGTGGATGAGCATCTTCGCAGTTTCGGCGGTGAGATGCAGAGAACGGAATCCGTAGTCGAGCAGCTTTTGGCGATTGCGAGCGAAGGTGGCACTTGGCTCTTTGGCGGCGGAATGGCCCTGATCCGTGGCGGCAACCGCGAATCCCGCTTTGAGGCCGAGGGCACGATTGTGAATACGGCCCGGAGCTTGAAAAGACTCGCCGGCGAAGCCTCCATTGCCGAACATGTAGAAGCGGCCGTTCCATGCCGTGGGCATGTTGACTTCAATGTTGATCTCAGGCGGGATCATCAGGCTCACGCGGCAATGCTCTGGCACGTCGGCCGTGGCGGCAATGGTGGTGGCCGAGATGATGGAGATGTCGTAGCTGGTGAGCGCACGCAGCGACTCGCAGGAAACTTTGGGCTTCTGGGTCGCGATGGGAGCATGCCAGTCGCGGAATTGAACCTGGCCCCCACCTTGAGCGTGCAGCGCGCCGGCGCATAAAAGTAGAGCAACAAAAACTCGCAAGGCTTGACCTCGGGGGCGAGTATAACAGCTGGCTGCCGAAGCTTTTTGTCCCAGGCGACAGGTTGGCATGTTCCGGTATCTGGAAAGTGGAGTTATCGGATTCGGCGCCTCCTCTGTGCGTATCGGGCGGCCTCTGGCCAAAGCAAATGGGCCGCTCCATGCGGAGCGGCCCATCGTTGTTAATTAATCCTGTTTGATCGCTTCGCTCTACGTGCCCGTTCCCGCGAAGACCACGCCGACCGTGCGGACCATGATCTTGAAGTCCAGCCAAATGCTCCAGTTGTCGATGTAGGTGACGTCGAGGGAGACGTAGCTGGCGAAGGAGGGATCGGTGCGCCCCTGGACCTGCCACAAGCCCGTAATCCCGGGCGTGACGTCGAGGCGGCGGAGGTGGCTCAGCTTGTACTCCTTGACCTCGCTGGCGATGGGCGGACGCGGACCGACGATGCTCATTTCGCCCTTGAGCACGTTGATGAACTGCGGAAGCTCATCGAGAGAATACTTGCGCAGGAAGCGGCCCAAGCGGGTGATGCGCGGGTCGTTCGAAATCTTGAAGAGCACGCCATCGCGCTCGTTCATGTGCATCACGTCAGCGCGGCGAAGATCGGCGTCATTGACCATGGTGCGGAACTTCATGCAATGGAAGACGCGTCCCTTTTTTCCGATGCGCTCTGACTCGTAGAAGGCCGGTCCGGGCGAATCAAGTTTGACGGCAATCGCAATGATAAGTAGCAGCGGCGAAAACAGAAGGAGGATCAGCGAGGAGAACACCACATCGAAAGCGCGCTTGAACAACAGCCCCATCTCCGGCACGTGGCCGCAGTGGAGAGGAATGGTTGGAAACTGGCCGATGTATTCGATGGGGCTGTTCCAGGTGAGGCCGTTATACATGTCGGGAACGACGCGCAGATCGACGCCGTGGATGCGCGCCTGCTCCAGCACGTTCTGCACCAGTTCACGCTCGCACGGAGCAGTAAAAAAGATTTCGTCGACAAACAGCGTGCGGGTCCGCTGAAAGAGATTGTCAGTTGTTCCCACCACATCGCTTGAAGCGGCGGAAGAGCGCATCTGCGCATCGGGAAAATCGATGAAACCCTTGAAGGTGTAGCCGAGATGGCGGATGCTCTCGAGATGATGTCGCAGCGCGTGCGCCTCAGGCCCGGTCCCCACAATGAGCACATTGCGCGTGTCGAGGCCGCGGTCATAGCGATGATAGAGAAGAATGCGATAGATAAGGCGGCGAAGACTGAGCGCGGCGGTGACCAGGAGAACCGTAATGAGCACGATGCTGCGCGGAATGTCGTCGGCGTGTATGACGTAGAGAGCGCCGGTGAGAAGGAGGCCCGAAGTAAAGCACGCCTGCACGCTTAATCTCTGCTCGGTGAGTATGCTGGCCAGGCGCGTGGGCGTGTAGAGATGCATGCGCTTGCTGGTGATCATCAGGGTGATGGCAAATCCGCAGAGCAGTGCCATCAGGATCCACATGGGGCGATTGTGAAAAAGGGTGCCGCGCCACAAGCCCCTGGCTCCATCCATCGGACCCGTGCGCAACTTGTACATGGTGGCAATCACTGCCGCCAGCACAATGGAAACAAGATCCAGCACCATCCAGAGCTTTGACGTTCCCCGCGGCGTGCGCGCGTTTTCTGCAGCCATGCCTCCTTCCCATTCATGGGAGGAAGCCAACGACGCCGATAGTCTCTGCCAGAATTCCGAAGTTGCCATGCGTGTACCGCAGACCTCGTGTGTTCAGGAACTATGGGATAAAGGCGGTTTTTGAACGCCCAACGTATGCAACCAACCAAGGACCTTGAACTTCGATTCGAATTCTGCGATTCGATAACGTACAGCCGAGCCTGAACGAACACTGCTGACTTACCCTGCATTTTTGTGCCGGAAGCCTGTTTACTCTTCCTAACACAGCGTGACGGTATACACCGTCCCCCTCGATGACGCAAAATCCCGCTGCGAAGCCTTGCCGGCGTCATCGGTTTGCATCGAACGAAAGCTATCCATTAAGCGCGAACTGAGGAATGAAAGCGCATAACCATTTCCGTTTCCCCCAGGAGCTGATCGAACACGGAAATCAATGACAATAAAGCAATTATACCAAGCCTAGTCAGCAATTGCATTGGTACCCAGTGAGGAGTTTCCCAGTTTCGTGTCCTTCACCCAGAATGGGAAGCCTTACACCATTTAGCATCGCCCTGTTTACGGTGCAATCGCAAGGGAAATCGACTACAACTTTAGTTACCTAAAGATCAACCATTCAGGCCAAGGGTAACGAATAAGCGTCAAGGTAGAGGAACTGTTGGATATTCGGATCTTCAGAATCAACGAAGCCGCTGAGGGGTCCAAAGTAGGCGGCGCGCCCCTCGTGGAGGAATAAAACGGTGTCTGCCAGGCGTTCGGCAAAGCGCATGTCATGGGTTACAACAATGCTCGTAAACCCGAGTTGACCTTTTAGACGTTGAATCAGGTCGCCCAGCCTACGGGCGATAATCGGATCGACCATGGTCGTAGGCTCGTCATATAAAACCACTTCAGGCTGAGCAGCCAGGGCGCGGGCAATTGCCACCGCGCGCTTGCGCCCTGTGGAGAGGCTGGCCGGCAGGCTTTCGGTCACGTCGTCTGCGCCCACCATGTTGATCAGCCGGTCGACGATCTGAACGACCTGGTCCTCAGCCAGCCCGCCGCGTTCCCTGAGGGGAAACGCCACGTTCTCCCGGACGTTGAGCGAGTCGAAGAGCGCGCCGTTCTGGAAGACCATGGTTACCTTTTTGCGGACTTCGCGCATGCCCTCTTCATCGAGACCGGTAATCTCCTCACCTTCGATATAGATAGAACCGGAGTCCGGCTTGAGAAACCCCATCAACATGCGCAGAGAGACAGACTTGCCGACGCCGCTTCGCCCCAGAATGCAGAGCGTTTGGCCGCGCTCCACCTCGAAGCTCACGTCCTCGAGGACGGCACGGCCATCAAAGGAGATGCTGACGTGGCTGAACTGGATGAGCGGCCCATGGTTCGATTTAGCGCGCTGCTCCATCTCGGCCGCGTAGTCGCTGCCGAGCGCTTGTGTAATGTCTGTTTCAGGGGGTTGAGGCCCAAGAGGGTCGGTTCCTGGCTGACCGGGCCCGGTGAGATCGTGCGCCGTAGAATCTGGAGCGGGATTTGGAGGGGAATCCGCCATCTGTTTTCAGCTTACGCGATTCCTTAACTTAGATGCGTCCCTCAAATCCACAGGCGTATTCAAATTTGTAAACCACCGGTCCGCCGCAAGGCCCTCAGGATGCACAATCGCTCCAGCCTCGGCAGCATCTTCAACCACGATGACGCTCACCCGCTGCCCGACCGAAGCCGCGGCGCCCTCAAACGCCTGAAAGCAGCCTAAACGCCCGGCGGCTAGCTCGCCCTGCAGCCAGGGCAGGACCGAGCGGTTGAGCACCGCCGGAAATGTCTCGGTAAATCCCCCGACCCGCGCCAGCGTGACGGCTCTGCCTGAAATCTGGGCCTCGCGCACCATGTATGCAATGAGCGAGGAGGGCAGCAGGGGCAGATCGACGGGCAGAAACACCGCCAGCTGCACACTGGTTGAAGCCAGGCCCGCGCAGATGCCACTCACCGGCCCCTTGTCGGCCTCGACATCCTCTACGACCGGGCCAAAGGCGCTGAGCGGCGAGCGGGCGCCTGCGATCGACGCCGCCAGGCCCGCACCGCGCAGAATTTCCAACGCATGCTCTACCAGAGGACGACCGCGAAACGAGATCAGCGCCTTGTCGACACCCATCCGGGTTGACTGACCGCCGGCCAGGACGAAGCCAACTGAGCTTGCGGGGGGCGTAGGCTGCGGGCCGCTCAGTTGGCCGCCTCCTCCATAAACCGGATCAGCGAAACGATGCCCAATTCAAAGTTCTTCAGGTGGAACTTCTCGTTGGGCGCGTGCAGGTTGTCGTCGGGCAGGCCGAAGCCCATCATCACGCTGGGCAAACCAAGATGCTTGGCAAAGTCGCCGACGATGGGGATGGAGCCGCCCGAGCGGATGAAGACCGTGTCCTTGCCCCACACTTCGTGCAGCGCCCGCGTGGCGGCCTGGATGTAGGGATTGTTGACGGGAATCAGGCAGGGATCGCCGGTGTGAATCAGCCTGACTTCCACATCGACGCCTGCAGGGGCAATCTTCTCCACGTAGCTCTTGTAGAGGGCAAAGGCCTTTGCCGGGGTCATGTCTGGAACCAGCCGCATGGAAACCTTGGCCGTGGCCTTGGCGGGAATCACGGTCTTGGCGCCTGCGCCGATAAAGCCGCCGGGAATGCCGTGCACATCGAGCGTGGGCCGCGCCCAGGTGCGCTCAAGAACGCTGTAGCCTTTTTCACCCGTCAGTTGTTTTGAGCCCACTTCGGAGATGCGATAGTGTTCCTCGTCGAAGGGCAGGCTCTTCCATGCGGCAAGCTCCTCGGCGCTGGGCGGAATCACGTCGTCGTAAAAACCGGGAATCAGAATCTTGCCGTCCTCGTCTTTGAGCTTGGCCAGAATCTGCGCCAGCGAGACGAAGGAGTTGGGAGCGGCTCCGCCGTACATGCCGGAGTGCAGATCGGTACGCGAGCTGCGCACCTCAAGCTCGGTATAGATCATGCCGCGCAGACCGACGCACAGGGTGGGCAAGCCGGGTGCAAAGAGTTCGGTATCGGAGACCAAAGCAAAGTCGGCCTTCAACTCCGGCGGCTTGGATGCGACAAAATCGGCAATGCCCTCGCCGCCCACTTCTTCTTCGCCTTCGAAGATCACGCGCACATTGATGGGGAGCTTGCCGGTGGCAGCCAGCAACGACTCAAGCGCCTTGACCTGCGCCATCACTTGTCCCTTGTCGTCCACTGCGCCGCGCGCATAGATGTTGCCATCGCGCTCGGTGGGCTCGAACGGCGGCGAGAGCCATTCGTCCAGCGGATCGGGCGGCTGCACGTCGTAATGGCCGTAGACAAGCGCGGTGGGCTTACCGGTTGCATGCAGCCAGTCGCCGTAGACCAGTGGGTGGCCCTGGGTTTCAATCAGACGCACATGCTCCATGCCGATGCGCTTTAGTTCCGCGGCCAGCGATTCCGCTGCCAGGCGGCAATCGCCCGCGTGCTCGGGCAACGTGGAGATAGACGGGATGCGCAATAGCGCCTTGAGTTCGTCGACGAAGCGAGGATAGTTTTTGAGTGCAAAATCAACGGCTGATGAAGACATTGGAACGCTCCTTCATAAAAAGACAAAACAGAGTATAGACCCGGAAGGCACCGTGCCGCTGTGCATGTGGCCGCTGCGCAAAATCAGCAGCGGGCGCGGATCAAGACTAGTAGCGGCCGACCTTCGGGTCCACTTCAACCGACCAGGCATCGATGCCGCCACGCAGCGACTGCGCATTTTCGAATCCCTGATTGCGCAACCACACCGTCACGTTCATGGAGCGGATACCGTGGTGGCAGAGCACAATGACCCGCTCCTCCGGATCAAGTTCCTGATGCGCGCGCGAGGGCACATCGCCCATGGGCATCGGCTCACTGCCCTCAATGTGCGCGGTGGCGAATTCCCACGGTTCGCGCACGTCCACAAGGCGCGCTCCTTTTTCTTTCAGAAGCGCCGCAGCGTCTGCAGCGGAAATCTCGTAGTCCAGCATGTCTTCAGTTTACTTTGCCGGCGTTCGCGGCTCCAGTCCGCGCGCCTTGAGCATGGGCCCGATACCGGGCTCGGCGCCGAGCCACTCCTTGTACAACTGGTCGAGGTCCGCCGTGTTGCCGCGCGAAAGAATCATGCGGCGGAACCGGTCTCCGTTGGCCCGTGTGAGTCCGCCGTGATCTTCAAACCATTGGTAGGCGTCGTCGTCGAGCATTTCACACCAGAGATAGGCGTAATAGCCGGCCTGATAACCGTTGCCCCAGATGTGCATGAAGTAGCTGGAGCGGTAGCGTGGAGGAACGGTGCTGATCGCCAGGTACTTCATGTTCAGCGCCTTGGTCTCAAACTCATCCACATTCTGCAGCTTCGAATCGCCCTCGAGCATGTGCCATTGCATGTCCAGTTGCGCCGCGGCCAGCAACTCGGTGAGCTTGTAACCCTGGTTGAAGGTTGCCGATTTTTTCAGCTTCGCCGCCAGTTCCGCGGGCATGGGCTCCCCGGTCTTGTAGTGCTTGGCGTAATGCGGAAAGACCGCCGGGTCGCTGGCCCAATGCTCATTGAACTGCGAGGGGAACTCAACAAAATCGCGAGGCGTCTGCGTACCGCTGAGCGTGGGATACATAGTGTCGGCAAACATGCCGTGCAGCGCATGACCGAACTCGTGAAACATCGTGGTCACGTCGTCGAAGCTGAGCAGCGCAGGCTCGCCTGCGGTGGGCTTTGCAAAGTTGGCCACGTTGTAGACCACGGGCAGCGTGCCCAGCAACTTTGACTGGCCGACAAAGCTGTCCATCCACGCGCCGCCGTTTTTGTTGTCGCGCTTGAAGTAGTCGCAGTACCAGAGGGCCAGCGGCTTGCCGTCCGCGTCGGACACTTCGTAGACCTTCACGTCAGGCGCGTAGACCGGAATGTCGGCACGCTGCTTGAAGCTGATGCCGTAGAGCATGTGCGCCGCGTAAAACACACCATTTTCAAGCACGTTGTTCAGCTCAAAGTAGGGCTTGGTTTGCGACTCGTCCAGATCGAACTTGGCCTTGCGCACCTGCTCGGCGTAGAAGTTCCAATCCCACGGTGCAAGTTTGAAACCGCCGTTCTGCGCCCCGCCGTTCTGACTATCGATCAGCGCCTGAATATCATTGGCCTCACCCTGCGCCTTGGCGGTTGCCGCGGGGACCAACTCGTCCATGAACTTGACCGCAGCTTCAGGAGTGCGCGCCATCTGGTCGGCGAGCCTCCAGGCGGCGTACGTCGAGTATCCCAGCTGCTTTCCTTTCTGTGCGCGCAGCTGGGCGAGCCGGGCAATGGTTGCGCGGGTGTCGTTCTTGTCGCCGCGTTCGGCGCGATTCCACGAATTCTCGAAGATGGCTTGCCTGGTTGCGCGATTCGAGAGCGATTCAAGTTCTGGCTGCTGCGTGGTGTTCTGCATGGCAAGCAACCAGCCGTCCGCTTTGCGCTCATGCGCCGCATCGGCCGCCGCTGCCAGTTCCGCATCGCTCAATCCGGCCAGCGCTGCCTTGTCTTTTGTCACGTAAGCGGCATCTTTGGTGGCGGCCAGCAGCTTTGAGATGAAGGCGGTGGTCAGATTCGCCTCTTCTTCATTCAGCTTTTTCAGCTTCGCCTTGTCGGCCTTAGAGAGACGCGCGCCCTGGAGCACAAACTGCTGGTATTGGTACTCCAGCAGCCGCATTGACTCCGGATCGAGATTCAGCTTGGCGCGCTCGTTGTAAATCTTCTCCACGCGCTTGAACAGCTGGGTGTTGAGGTAGATTCCGTCCTGCAGCGCGGCCAGTTTGGGCGCAACTTCGTCCTGCGTCTTCTGCAGCACCGGGTTCATATTCGCCGCGGTGACGCCGTTAAAGACAAGGTTGGCGCGGTTGACCAATTGCCCGCTCTTTTCAAGGGCGACGAGCGTGTTGTCAAACGTGGGCTCAGCAGGGTTGTTGGCGATGGCGCGAATTTCTTCAAGCTGCTGCGCGATGCCTGCCTCGATGGCCGGCCGGTAGTCGCTGTCCTTGATCTTGTCGAAGGGGGGCGCATGAAAAGGAAGCGTGCTGGGAGCATAGAACGGGTTTGCGGGCCCGAACGCGGCCTGCGCTCCGGAGGCGCCCGGCGTTAAGGCGATTGCGCCGGCGGCAATCAGGGTTGAGATTTCGGCCAAGAGAGTCCTCAAAAAAAGAAACTTAACTGTATTCATCATCGCGTATACACCTTACTTCCGCCGCATATTCTATCGGAGATTTCAGGCCCAGTGATGTGATCCCTGCCCCATATGCGTCTGCCTGGCTCACCGAGGCCCGTGAAGGCTTTCGAGCCCTCGCACGATACTCTTGATCTGATGCCTCCAATCCTCAACGCGCAGTCCGTGACCAAGCAATTCGGCGCCGTGCCGCTTTTTCGCAATATCTCCCTTACCGTGGAAGATGGCGACCGGATCGGGCTGATCGGGCCCAATGGCGCGGGCAAGTCCACCCTGCTGGCGCTGCTGGCCGGGCAGGTGGAACCCGACTCCGGCGAGGTTGCCGTCCGCAAGCGCGCCCGCGCAGCTTATGTTCCGCAGGACTCGCGCTTTGCGGCCGGACTCAGCATCCGCCAGGTGCTGGAAAAAGCCCTCGCGGCCGCCCACAAGGACTCTGCGCTGGAAGATGAGCGCGCGCGGGAAGGCCGGCTTCGCGAGTTGGCTGGCCGCGCCGGATTCGTAGATCTAAGCGCCGAGGCTGCTTCCCTCTCCGGTGGCTGGCGCAAGCGCCTTGCCGTGGTTGAAGCGCTGGTGGGCGATCCCGACGTGATGTTGCTCGACGAGCCCACCAACCATCTCGATCTGGCGGGCATCGAATGGCTTGAGGGGTTGCTCGCAAACGCCTCTTTCGCAGCCGTGACCGTTAGCCACGATCGTTATTTTCTCGAATCCACATCAAGCCAGATCCTTGAGCTGAACCGCGTCTTTGCTGAAGGCCTTTTGCGCGTGAAGGGAAACTTCAGCCGCTTTCTGGAAGAGAAGCAGGCGTACCTGGAATCGCAGAGCAAGCAGCAGGAGAGCCTGCGCAACCAGGTGAAAACCGAGATCGAGTGGCTTCGCCGCGGCCCGAAAGCCCGCACCACGAAATCCAAAGCGCGCATAGATACGGCGAACGCGATGATCGGCCAACTGTCCGCCATGGATGCGCGAACCACGGTCAACCAGGCAGGCATCGACTTTGAAGCCAGCCAGCGAAAGACCAAGCGGCTCGTCGAGTTCAACGACGTATCGTGCGATGTTCCCACCGGTGACGACGCTGCAACAGAAAACCCTCAAGAAGATAATCCACAAAATGAAAAGAGCCCACGGCTCCTTTTCTCCGGCCTGAACTTCATTCTGACCGCGGGCATGAAGGTGGGACTTGTGGGCCCCAACGGCAGCGGCAAAACCACGTTTCTGCGCTTGCTGCGCGGCGAACTCGAACCCTCGGCCGGCTCCATTCGCCGTGCCGATGCGCTGCGCCTTGTCTACTTCAGCCAGATGCGCGAACTGGATGAAAATCTCACGCTTCGGCGCGCGCTGGCGCCGGAGAGCGACAGCCTCATCTACCAGGGCCGCGCCGTTCACGTGGCCAGTTGGGCCGCCCGCTTTCTTTTTACGAGCGAACAACTCAATCAGCCAGTGCGCAATCTATCTGGCGGCGAGCGCGCACGCGTGCTGATTGCCAGGCTCATGCTGGAGCCCGCAGACGTTCTTCTGCTAGATGAGCCGACCAACGACCTGGATATTCCCACGCTTGAGATTCTTGAAGAAAATCTGCTCGACTTTCCCGGCGCGCTGGTGCTGGTGACGCACGACCGCTATTTGCTGAACCGCGTCGCCTCTACGGTCCTCGGCCTCGATGGCCGCGGGAACACGGGGCGCTTCGCCGACTATGCGCAGTGGGAAGACTGGCTTGTGGAACAGGACGAGCTTGAGGCTTCAGGGCCGGCGAAGGACAAGGCGCGTAACTCCGATGGATCGAGATCGACGCAGCAGGCGAGCGCGGACCCCGCGCCTGCGACGAAAAAGAAGCTGTCGTATCTCGAGGCCCGGGAATTCGCCGCCATTGAAGAGCGCGTGGAAGCCTCCGACACCCGCCTGCATGCCGCACGTGAACGCATTGAGCAGCCCGAGATCGCGACAGACGCGGCCGCGCTCGAACAAGCTTTAAAGGAACTCGACGCAGCCCAGCATGAAAGCGATGCACTCTATGCCCGCTGGGCAGAACTCACTGAAAAGGCCGGACAAGCGGCGACGGGTACATCGTAGGTCACGGCTGATCCATCGCGAATTCCTACCTTCGAGTGGATAGTATTAAGTAGATCGGAAAGGCCCTATGCAGAACGACGTAAGAGTCCTGATTGCCGAAGACGAGCCCAACGCGCTGATGGGCCTGGCCGAGCTGATTTCCGGCTGGGGCTACCGCACAGAGACGGCGCGCGACGGCATGGAAGCCTGGGAGAAGGTTCTGGCTTTTGATCCGGCCATCGTGGTGACCGACCTCAAGATGCCGCGGCTGGACGGGATCGGCCTGCTGACGCGCCTGTCGGAAGCCGACTCTGGCATCAACTCCAACATGGCCGTGGTGGTGCTTACCGCCCAGGGCTCCATTCAACTGGCCGTGGAAGCGATGAAGCTGGGCGCATACGACTTTCTGCAAAAGCCCGTGGATGCGACGCGCCTGCGCACCATCTTGGCCAACGCGACCCGCCAGCGCTCGACGGAAATCGAGCTTGAAGTGGCGCGCCGCCGCCTGCGCGAGTCCGGCGTGCTGGGTTCGCTCGTCGGCAGTTCCAAGGTGATGCGCGAGATCTTCGGCCTCATCGAGCAGGTTGCGCCGTCGAACGTTCACGTGCTGATTACCGGTGAAAGCGGAACAGGGAAGGAACTGGTGGCGCGCACCTTGCACGAGCTGAGCCCGCGCAAGGCAAAGCCGTTTGTCGCGGTCAACTGCGCCGCCATTCCCGAAACACTGATCGAGAGCGAAATCTTCGGCCACGAGAAAGGCGCGTTCACCGGCGCGGCCGAGCGGAGAGCCGGCTGTTTTGAACTCGCCTCCGGGGGCAGCCTCCTTCTCGATGAAATCGGCGAGATGCCACTGCCCACGCAAGCCAAGCTGCTGCGCGTGCTTGAAGAGCGCAAGCTGCGCCGCCTGGGCGCGCGCACTGAGCAGGACGTGGATGTGCGTGTGCTTGCCGCCACCAATCGCGCCCCCGAAACAGCTGTTGCCGAAGGCCATCTGCGCGCCGACCTCTACTACCGCTTGAATGTCTTCAACATTCACATGCCACCGCTCCGCGATCACATGGAGGACCTGCCCGCCATGTGCGAAGCAATTCTCAACCAGATGAACGAGAAGCACGGCCGTCGCGTGGCCGGGGTGGCGCCGTCGATGATCAATCGGTTGAACTCCTACAACTGGCCGGGCAACGTGCGTGAACTGCGCAACACGGTAGAGCGGGCTGTGATTCTGTGTCCCGATGGCGCGCCGCTCGATGTGGGCCACCTGCCTCCGGGCTTTGGCAAAACACCCATACCGGCCGCAGCCGCGTCGAATGCGGGTGAAATCGGCGTACACGTCGGCACCACGGTGGATGAAGCCGAGCGGCTTCTGAT
Source organism: uncultured Acidobacteriaceae bacterium (assembly GCA_963820245.1). Lineage (GTDB taxonomy): Bacteria > Acidobacteriota > Terriglobia > Terriglobales > Acidobacteriaceae > Telmatobacter. The sequence continues at coordinate 197,854 of CAWFZC010000021.1, forward strand.
TCTGCATACGCTTGAGGCCACGGGCCAGAACAAGACCCGCGCCGCCGAGATCCTGGGCGTCAGCCTCAAGACGCTGCATAACAAGCTGAAGGAGTACAGCCGCGCCCGCCAGGACACCATCGCCTGAACCATGAGTCTCAAGATCAAACTCGTGCTGGCCATTACCGCCCTGGTTTTTTTGATCACCGGGCTGGTCTCGCTGGTCTACGCCAGCCAGATGCTGCACTCGGCGGTTGCCGAGTCATACGACACCAATCACATGGTGGCGGAACAGATCCGGTTTGCCTTGCAGAACGCGCTCGAAGCAGGACTCAGAGATCAGACGGTCGATCCCAACGATCCTGCGCAGTTGCGCGCGCTGATGACCTCTGCGGTGCGCGACAACGCGGAGTTGCAGGCGGTGGTGCAGTCGGTGAACCGCTACTCGCTCACGGTCTACGATGTGAACATCGGCGACAGCCATTCGCTAACGCTGCTCAGCACCAACCCCGAGAACGAAGACAAGCCACTGCCCTTGCGGCCTGACTACACGCAGTTGCTCAACCTCAACTCGTTCCAGTTGATGCTTGAAGTTTTCGGTCCGCCCAAGGTCTACGACGTGGTGGCGTCGCTTGAAAACAACGGTGCGCCCTTTGCTTCAGTCCATGTGGGCGTGCGCACCACGCTGCTGCTGGCTTTTTATGCGCCGTGGCGGACTGAGGCACTGAGCCTGATGGGCGTCTCGCTGCTGACGGCACTGCTGGCGGCCTTCCTTCTTTCCAACCTTGCGCTGCGCCCGATGGAACAGATCAGCCGGCAGCTCGACCGCTGGACCACGATAGGCCAAAGCGCCGGCGAAATCGCGAGCGAACCAAAGCCTGCCCTGATGCAGGACACCGCTCAGCAGGTCTCCACCAAGATTGAGCAGATTGGCCAGCGCATGCGCAATGTGGAAGAGGTGTTTTCCGCGTTGAAAGAAAATCTCGACCAGGTGCTGGGCAACCTGCAAGATGGAATTCTGTTGTTTACCGGCGATGGCCGGGCGGTGCTTGTGTCAGAAGCGGCGCGGCGCTTCCTCGATTTTCCGCATGAAACCATCCTGGGCATGCATGCGAACGACATTTTCAATCCCTCCACGGTGCTGGGCCGCATGCTGGGCGAGGCGTTCGAGACCGGGGCCACACTGGTCAACGAAGAAGTCCGCACGGAGACGGGCAGGCGCATCCAGGCATCGCTGGAGTTCATCCATGACGAAGACACGCGCCAGGGCCTGGGCGCGCTGGTCACGCTTCACGATCTTGAATCAGCCGAAGCGATCGAGTCCGAGCTCGAACTTTCGCGCCGCCTGGCCGCCATCGGCCGGCTCACCTCGGGGGTGGGTCACGAGGTAAAAAATCCCATCAATGCGATCGTCGTTCATCTTGAACTACTGAAAACAAAGCTCGGAGACGCCAGTGCCCCGGCAGTTCGCCATCTTGAGGTCATTGATTCCGAGATACATCGGCTCGATCGCGTCGTCCAAATGCTTGTGGACTTCTCACGCCCTGTCGAACTTGATCTCCGCGAACACGACCTGCGCAAGGTGATAGGCGACGTGCTGGCGCTGGCCACGGATGAGTTCTCCACGCGCAACGTAACGCTCATCAACCATATGCCGTCGCATCCGATCGTGGCCAATGTTGACGCGGACCTGCTGAAACAGGCCGTTCTGAACGTGATTCTCAACGGCGCGCAGGCCATGCCGGACGGAGGACGGCTGGAGGTCACTCTCGAGGACGACAGAAAAACAGCGATACTACGCATTGCGGATGAGGGTGCGGGGATTCCTGAGGAGATACGCGAGAAGATTTTCGATCTTTATTTCACCACCAAGACCGAGGGCAGCGGGATTGGATTGGCAATGACTTACCGGATTCTTCAGTTGCACTACGGCAGCATAGAAGTACAATCGGTAACAGGCCGCGGCACGGAGTTCAAATTGCGGATTCCACTCTCCGCCTCGGACTGGGGACGCCGGCATCTTCAGCCGGCTGCTATCGAAATCGAGAAGGGGCTAGCGGGATGAAGATTCCGGCCAAGATCGTCGCGTGCCTGTTGCCGGTGTTGCTGACCGGGTGCTTCTTGCAGAAGAAGCCGAAGGTGGACCAGCCACTCGCGCCGGACATTGCGAAGGATGCGTCTTCGCTGCCTCCGCCGAGCCAGTCGCCTCCACCTGACTTGACGATTCCCACGAAGCCCCAGGTGGCTGAAACCAAGCTGCCCACCCAGACGCCCAAGCCTCCGTCCAGGCACAAGAAACCACCACCCGACGTGGACGCTCAACAGGCATCCAACGGTGCTCCGGCGGTTAGTGCGATCGGGCAGCTTTCATCCGGAGATCCAAACGAGACTCGCCGCCAGGCGCAGGTGTCGATTGATGCCACAGAGCGCGGGTTGAAAGGCATCACTCGCTCGCTGGATGATACGGAGCAGAAAACCGCGGCCCATATACGCGAGTTTTTGAAGCAGGCGCGCGATGCGCTGGCCTCAGGCGACGTGGACGGCGCGAACACGCTGGCCGCCAAGGCCAAGGTGCTGCTGGCGGAACTGCAACACTAAAGACAGCTTATAGCTCTCAGCAGGCAGGGTCCGGCTCGGCCTAGCGCTCGCCCCAGCTTAGCTTGCTGCGCAGGGCCTCAAAGAAGCCGCTTTCGCTCAGACGCACCAGCTTGACGGTGTGCACGGAGCGGTGGCAACGGAGCTCGTCGCCGCGGATGAGTTCGACGGCTTGCTGGCCGTCTACGGTGAGCAGAGCGAGGTTCGGCACGCCTTCAACGCGGACAGTGAGGTTGGCGTCGCCGCGCACCACGATGGGCCGCAGGGTGAGCAGGTGGGGACAAATGGGGGTGACGACCATGGCGTCCACGTCGGGCGTGAGGATGGGGCCGTTGGCCGCCAGCGTGTACGCTGTAGAGCCGGTGGGCGTGGAGACGATGACGCCGTCGGCGCGGAAGCGGGCCACTTTTTTGCCATCGAGCTCGACGGAGAAGTCGCCCATGCGGGCGATGTCGCCCTTGGAGACCACGATCTCGTTGAGGGCCTCATAGCAGGAGTGATCAGCGCCATTGCGCCAGAGCCCGGCGTGGAGCATGGCGCGCTCGTCCAGATCGTGGCAGCCCGCGCACCAGTTTTCGAGTGTGGAGTAGAGGTCGGCGAGGCGGACCTCGGTGAGAAAGCCGAGATAGCCGAGATTGACGCTGAGGATAGGCGTGCCTGTGGAGGCAAAGACGCGCGCGGCAGCGAGCAGGGTTCCGTCGCCGCCGAGAACGATGACCAGCTCGGGCTTGCAGGCGGGCATTTCGCCGCGATCGACGGCCTCGGCGCTGGTGGTGTAGGTTCCGCCCTCAAGATCGAGGAGCGGCTCATAGGAGTGCTTGCGCAGCCAGGCGATGAGGTCGGGCAGGAGCCGGTTGAGTTCTTCCTTGTTGGGCTTGCAAACGATGGCGACGCGAACCATGCGGTCAAGTGTAACGGATTGGGGTTGCGGAGGATTACGCGGGCCGGCGCGCGTGGAGCAGAAACTCTTGATTGCCTTCAGCGCCGGTGATGGGCGAGGGAATGGTTTCAACCACCTGCCAGCCGAGGGCGCGCACGGCATCGGCGACCCTGTCGATGGCGAGTTGATGCGCCTCAGGATCGCGCACGATGCCACCCTTGCCGATGTGTTCGCGGCCGGCCTCGAACTGGGGCTTGACGAGAATGATGGCTTCAGCGAGCGAGGGAGCGGCGGCAAAGACGGGGCCGAGCAGCAGCGTGGCGGAGATGAAGGAGACGTCCATGACGAGAAGTGTTGGGGCGGGCTCGGCAGTGACTGAGGCGGGCGCCAGTAGACGCGCGTTTGTCCGCTCCATCAGGTGGACGCGGGGGTCTGTGCGCAGCTTGGCGGCTATCTGCCCGAAGCCTGTGTCCACGCAGGTAACGCTTGCCGCGCCGTGTTGCAGCAGGCAGTCAGTGAATCCTCCTGTCGAGGTGCCTACATCAATGCAGGAGCGACCGGTGACGGGAATTTGCCAGTGCTCGAGCGCCCGGGCGAGCTTGAGGCCGCCGCGGCTGACGTAGAGCGGATTGTCGCCGAGCAGACGGACGGCGGCATCGGTAGCGACGCTCACGCCGGGCTTGAGAATCTTCTGCTCGCTGACCAACACGCGACCGGCGAGGATGTACGCCTGGGCGCGTTCGCGGCTGGGCGCGAGGCCGCGCTCGACGAGCAGTAGATCGATTCGTGTTTTGGCCTGGGCCATCGGACTCCCAGTGAGAGGATATAGCGTGCGGGGTGGATTGGAGATTTGCGTGTGGCCTCGACGCCCACTCATCGCGATATAAAACTGCGATAAATGGGGCACAGCAGTTCCTTCGCACACCCCAGGTCTTAAAAACGAGACTTGGGGCAACCGGCATTGCCCGATCCTTTATTCTTGCGAAGACACCATGGCTGACTTTTCATCAGATCTAACACCTGCTCCCAGCGTGCGCGCTGTCGAGGGCGAGATCCATCGCATCGTTCTCACCGGATTTATGGGAGCGGGGAAATCCACGGTCGGCATGCTGCTCGCCGGGCGCACGGGATGGGATTTTCTCGATCTCGACACCCACATGGAAGCAACCACGGGAAAGAGCGCGCGCGCACTCTTCGACGCTCTTGGCGAATCCGGGTTCCGTCAGCTTGAGTCGGATCTGTGGGCCTCAGCGTTGCAGCGGTCCCACGCGATCATCGCCCCGGGTGGCGCCGTGATCGACAAGGCAGCAAACCAGAAGGTTCTTGCCGACAGCGTGGGCAGCTTCATTGTTTTTCTGGATGCGCCCTTTCAGACGCTGATTGTCCGCTGCTTGCAGCAGGAGCAGAGAGGAGGCGCAACCTATCGTCCCTTGCTGCACAAGACTGAGATTGCAAGGGCGCGGTATGAGGAGCGGCGGGTGCTCTACGCGAGCCACGCGCAACGGGTGATTGACGTCGCCCAACAATCACCGGAATTCATTACTCAGGAAATCTGGCGCGCGGTGTTTGAGTTGCACAACTGAGGCCGTGCCTCGATACAAATCACTTTGCGATCTGGTTTTTCCGCCGAAACCTTCACCATGAAGGGCAATGAAGAAGGACAACTCCTTTTGGGAGTTGCCCTCTTATCTTGCCGAAATTTTTCTCTGGCGTGGCCCTGGCCAGCTTGGTTTCTTACGGAATTGCCTGGCACTGCTTGAGCGTATAACCGGCGCCGTAGGTGGAAAGCATAAGGGCCGGGGCCAGGTTGCAGGGCTCGCCATGACCGGGGCTGCGGCTGACATAGTTGCTGTTGCCCTGGGAGCCGTTCTGCGAGGAGACGCGCACGTCAACAATGTTGCCCTCAACCAGCACGGTGGTGTCCACGAGGTCAGTCAAGGTGGCGAGGATGGTGAGATAGGGGCTGTCGGGCGCCGCCGCATAGACCTTGCCGTATTGCGAGTTCTGGATGTTGACGACCGTGCGCGGATGGCCGACGACGGTCAACGTCTTCTCAACCGTGTGGCTGGTGAGATTGACGATGGTGACGGTCTGGTCAGCCTGGTTTGCGGTGTAGGCGCGGGTGCCGTCCTGCAGCACGGTAACGCTGGCCGGGTTGTTGCCGACGGGAATGGTGTAGGTGGTGCCGAAGGTGGGGCTGTCGTTGCCGTACTCATCCAGGCTGACGTCGATGACGCTGATGGTGCCGCCATCGTAGTTGGCCACGACGAGCTGGCCTGTGGCCTGGTTGTACTCGGCATAGACGGGCCCGGCGATGGCGCCCATGCCGGCGGTTCCGTTGGGCGGGGTAACGTGTGTGGCCGCAACGGCAGTAGTGGAAAGCGGCAGAACAGGATGGCAGGTGACCGGCTGGCCGTTCTGGTTGAGGAAGGGCGTGCAGGCGTCAATGGTGTTGTTCTGCGCGTTGATCACCGAGACGGTATCGTCGCCACGGTTGAGGACGAAGACGCGCCGCTGGTCGGCACTGTTGACGGCAAAGACCGGGCACTTGCCGAGCGCGATGGGCGTGTCAGCCGAGTTGGTGGAGATTTCAATGGGTGTGGCCAGTCCGGTGGGCGCTGCAGTGGGCGTCTTGTTGCATGTGACGCCCGTAGGATCGGTGAAGTTCTGGCTGATAGCGTACTCGCGCTGGCCCTGCAGGGTGGGACTGCCGATGACGGTGATCGGGGTGGGCGCCACGGGGATGGCCAGCTTGAAGGCCGCAGGACTGGAGGCGAAGAGATCAACGACGTTGCCGGTAAGGTCGGGGACCCAAAGGCCGGCCGAAGGCGCCATGAGATTGACAGGCGCGGCCGAGGAAGCAAGGGTGGAATAGGTAACTTGCTTGGCCTGCAGCGAGGTAGTGATGGGGAAGTTGGAAAGGGTTCCGTCGCTGTTGAGGGTGTAGCCGGTGGCGCCCAGCTCATCGAGTGTGAAGATGCTGGGTCCGGGACCAATGGGGGCAATGGTGAGGATGGTGTCGCCCGAGTAGTCCACCAGGGTGACGATGCCCGCGGCGGTGGGCGAAGGCGCGGAGACGACCACGGTATACGCGGTGGGCTGCGCGGCGGGTCCGCTGGGATTAATGGGCGTCACCACGGGTCGATACGCGTTTCCGCAACCGGCAACGAGGGCAGCAGCCACCAGAGCCGCTCCCGCCTGAACCAGGCGCACGCGCGCCGGGGTAGAAATCATGAAAAAAGGCCTCATTCAGATCGTTCCTGCTTCCTTGGTGATTGTAAATCAGCCGGATGGGGGCGGGTACCTCCGCGGCCCCCTGACCGCTGGGGTGAAAAACAAGGCTGAAGCATGGAGGTTAGACGCCGGCAGGCGCGATTGGCAGCCTGGGCGCGTGCTGAGGAGCTTCGGGCGGCGCACGGTTCTCCCCAATCCTGAGTTGGCATGTGTTTGACTCCGAGCGGTAGAACTTCGGGGCATGGATCACCCGGTAGATGCGGCGAATCTGGCTGAAACTGCCGCGCCGTGAGTCTAAACCGAGGGAGCGGGGCTCTCACAGCGATCGACACTGAGCTTGGCTAAAGCGGCTTGATGAATAAGCCGGTAAAGTGCTTTTCAAAAGTTGACGCGGGTTGCCAGAAGTTGAATCCCATCGGATCGTAGATCTGCAGTCCCTCCACGGTTCCGCGCGTCTCAATGCCCTCCACCACAAGCGCATGCGCAGATCCGGATCCGGGTCCTGCCGTGAAAACATTCCCGATCACGGGGTTTCCTGCGCGCACCGTATCCATCATCGCTTCCATACCTTTTTCAACCTGGGCCTTGATGCCAATTTTGTCCAAAGCTGAGGCAACAGCGCTTGGAGTCAGACCACCGGCCGCGTACACTTCGCCCGTCGGAGAAGTCTCCAGCCTTATATTCGGCTTGATCTTTTCAAAGACTTCCATGAGCTGCGTGTTGCGGCCCAGCAATTGCGAGAGCCGCGCGCAAGCCAGCACAGTGCACGTGGGCAATGCGCCCTGCGGTGGCAGGTTTGGAGTGCTTTCAATCACCGCGTCTTCCATAAAGGCGGGAATGTCTTGAGCCATGCCCGCCGCTCCTGAAGACGCGATCTGGGATTCAAGCTGAGACACCTCGTTCGCCATCACTCCCGATTCTGTGGCGGCTGCGCCTCCCATTTGCAGTAGCGGGGCGTCCTGCGCCACGGCGCCGGCAACAGCGAGCGCCTTGTATTGCTGCGCGGCGAGGCCGATTCCCTTCCCGATGGCGCCGAATGCGGACATGAGGGCTACGCTGATGCCGACATTGTTGTGCTTGGTGACGTCCATGGCATCGGTCATCGATTTGGAGATGCGGCCGGCGTTTTGGAGGAGCGTTTGCGCATCCAGCAAGAATTGGTTGGCCATGTCGGGGTCCGAAGGCGCTACCCCCCCGCCTGATCCTGGCCCGCCGCCGGAACCTGAGGTGGGACCGGCTCCGTTGCCCGGACCGCCGCTGCTGGGTGGGCCGCCGGGAGATCCGCCAGGACTTCTAACGGGATTTCCACCGGGCGTTCCACCGCCGCCATTTATCGGGGGTTGGCCATTGTTGCCTCCGGGAGATCCGCCATTTGTGGGGCCACTGCCGCTGGTTTCGCCCGGGCCACCGGCACCGGTGCCCGGAGGCGTTCCGTTGGCTGTTACTGCGCCTTTGAGGAGGCATTTGGCGAATTCGGCCTTGCCTTCGCTGATCAAAGTTTGCGCGGTCGTTTGAGCACCGGAGTTCGAGGGCTGGGTCACTTGAATCAGGTACCCGCGCTCCTCGTCATCGATGGCGGCATTCAAGTGGGCGACGCAGGGAACGATGCTGCTCCGCTCGTCCTGGGTCAGGGCGTTTCCGGATTGACCCATCGCGGTATCCCACTGGGCTTGAGCCTTGGCGATGTCGGGCCAATTGGTGGTGTCTGCATGCGCCTGCTGATAGTCGAAGCTTGGATCGTTGGTGATCTCGGCCGCAAGTTGGTAGAGCTTTTGATAGGACTGTTCGACCGGTTGCGGCGAGCCGGACTGGTAGACGTCGCCGACCGTGGGAGCGTTCTGCGCGAAGGCGAGCGCGGGGAAAAGAATGCAGGAGGCGAGGAGGGCTCTTCTCATAAAGCTCCTTCTGGGCAAGTATCCATCAAAATTTTGAATTCAGACATCTCTTCTTTTTTGCGCATGGAGCCCGCCTCTTGCACACAAGCAACCGTCAGCGGCCAACGGTTACGATAGAGCGTGGCCGAAACGAAGTTGGCAAAGCAAGCGAAGCTGACGTGGGAATCGAAAATGGTGCTGCTGCTCGTGCTGCCTTTTGTGGGCGCAGACGTGGTGCTGGAAGCGCACTGGTGGGCGACGCAGAACCTGCAGGTGGCCGAGTGGACGCTGGGTCTGAGCGCGCTGCTGGGGCTGGCGACGTGGCAGATGCGCGCGGCCACGCCGTGGGGCGCGGCGGCCGGCGCCGGGATTACCGCAAGCCTGATGTTTTCTACCCTGGCGCTGCCTTACCTGCCGTTGCGGACGGCGCTGGTGCCTGTGCTGACGGTTTCGCTGCTGGCTTACCTGGCGACACGAGCGGGGCGCAGGCGCAAGGAAGACATGGGCACGGCCGAGAGCCGGCGGGGGCGCGGAGCGGCGCAGATTGCCGCCAACCTGGGCGCAGCGACCATCGTATCGAGCGCGTTTGTGCAGTCGTGGTTTATCGACAGCAAGTGGATTCCGGCGGCCACCTACGATCCGGGCCTGGTGCTGACGGCGGGGCTGGCGGCGCTGGCTGAGGCGGCTGCGGACACGGCTTCATCGGAGTTGGGACAGGTGTTTGCCGGCCGTCCGCGAATGATTACGACGCTGCAGCGCGTGGAAGCGGGACGGGACGGCGCCGTGAGCCTGGCGGGGTCGGCGGCCGGAATGGCGGCGGCGGTGATTGTGGCGGCGGCGGGCACGTTTGCGCTACGCGGCAATGCGCCCATGTTCTGGATCAGCGCGGCTGGAGGGGTGTTTGGGTTGTTCTTTGACAGCCTGCTGGGCGCCACGCTCGAAGAGGCGGGCTGGCTGAACAACGACATGGTGAATTTTTTGTCGACGGGCAGCGCGGCGGTGTTTGCGCTTGGTTTGCTTGCGCTGCTTTCGCTGCCGGGGATGCCGGTTCGGCTGGGGCTTCTTCTGTAACCTTGGGAACGAATCCTGCTTTGAATAGTGTGATACATTGGCAATGTTACGATCAGTAACAGGTCAACCCAATGAGAATGATCATCGTGGGGAAGGTAGCACTTGTCGCTCTGCTGGGCATGCCGACCCAGGCTGCCGATACCCTGGAAGTCGCTGCAATCCATCCCAGCCGAGCCGACAGCCTGAATACTCGCATCGACCTTCAGGCCGGCGGGCGTCTCGTTATCGTCAATGCGACGTTGAGGACGCTGATTCGCAACGCCTATGGAGCCCTCCCATTTCAACTAGCCGGCGAACCCAAATGGTCCGAGTCGGACCGATTCGACATTGATGCCAAGAATGCCAGCGGACAGCAGATCACCCAAGAGACGCTCAAGCCCCTGCTCCAAGGCCTGCTCTCCGATCGCTTCCATCTCCAGGCTCATTGGGAGACTCGCGAAGCACCTGTCTACCTACTTGTGGTCGAACCCGACGGTCCGAAGTTCAAGGCACATGTTGATGCGTCGGAGGGCGGAATGAATACAAGCAGGGCTCCGGGTAAAGTCGTCCTGCGTGGAACGGGAGTTCCTATGGCCGACCTCGCAGGCAACCTGGGTTTTCAACTGCAGCGCACCGTGATCGACGAGACCGGCTTGTTGGGCCGCTACGACTTTCTGCTGCATTGGGATCCGGACGCGGCGGAAGATTCAACAGAGCCATCGCTAGCTACAGCGATGCACGAGCAACTTGGCCTACAACTCAAACCCGGCAAGGGGCCAGTGCAGATGCTGGTGATTGACAGAGCAGAGAGACCCACCGAAAACTAAACTCCGTAGGGGCGACAGTAATTGGTCAGAAGTTCCTGACCGGCGATCACCTCGGTGCGGAATGGACTTCTCTTGGCACCTTGACCTGACCTCGAGCCTGTCAACGAAAAGCTGACTTGTCGATTCGTTCAGGTCGAAAGTGCATCTAGTTGGATCTAGATGCATCGTTTCCGGCAGCAATTGGACCCAGGTTGGACCCAAGTCTTTGTCAAAGCGATTCGTTGCTTCCGGATGGGCGACCTCCATGTAAGTCTCTGTCAAGTGAAAAGCACAACATTCCTTGGCGCGCTCCGGAGGGCGCGCTACGCGAGCTGATCAGAACTTCTCCATACGCAGTATTTGCCTCTCGGCTGGTGGTTCCCGCTCTCGCAGAACCGGACATCCATTTGCTGTCTAAGGCTCCGAGGAGCCCGCACAGAAGATTGAGTTTGTGTTCTCTGCCAGTCCCGAAACAATTCGTGGAGAGCCTCAGGAGTTTGATCTCCTTCGCTCAGTCGCCCACTGGCGGGACCTGGCAGCCTGCGCATCGGATGATCCTGATGTTTTGTTCTTTCCTTATTTGGAAAGGTTTTTCACGCTGCCGTCGTGCAAGTGAAGTTTTCGGCAGGCACGAAGTTCTGTTTTCTGCGTTCGACGGCGAGCATGTAGCTAACCATCTTCCTGGCTACGGCAAGCGTGGCGCGGTTGGGATTTCCTTTTTGCAGTTCTCTCTCGCGAACCATCGCCAGCTCATGGGAATACCTTGGAGCTAGTTTCGCGGCTTCGATCAGCACGTGCTGGATATGCTTGTTGCGTTGCTTGGAAAGCGGCATGCGCATCACCTTGTCGGCGGATCTCCTCTCATCTCCGCATAGGCCGCAGTAGCTGATGGCCTGCTTGATCGACGGGAAGCGCGTGAAGTCGCCGATCTCCAGGGCCCAGGTCAGCGCAGTGATCGGACCCACGCCGGGAACAGTCCTCAGCCGCTCCAGTCTCTCGGCAAGGAGAGGATCACGCTCCAGCGAACTGACCAAAGCATAGTCGAGCTTCTGAGCGCGCATGATGTGCTCGCGGCTAATCTTCAGCAGCGGCCGGATACTGTCGTTGACCTCTTCGTTGGTCGACATCAGATCCGCGAAGTATCCCACCTTGTGCAGCCGGCTCTTGTTGTAGTTGACCCCGGTCTCCAGCAGAAGTCCGGATACCCGGTTCTTCATCTGCACCATCTGCCTGACCAGCAGGCTTCGGTAGCGCAGCGTACGGCGCCGGTCCCGGATCTCGGTCGAAGCCATATGGCACTCCGGCAGAAAATCACAACGCAGACAGTCGGCGATCTTGGCAGCGTCGATCTTGTCGTTCTTCTTCTTCGCCGCCGCGATGGCTCGCAACATAAGAGGATGCGCAACCTTCACCTTCTCAGCATGCGGAAGAAGGTGATCGTAAATCCAGCCTGTGAAGATCGTCGCTTCCATGGCGATCATCCGAGGTTGGGGAACAGTCTTGACCCACGCATCCAACTCGCACCGGGTTGATCCGATCTTGCCTTCCTGGTGCACATGACCAGTTGCATCCTTCACGCAATAGCTGATCGTCCTCTTGTGAACATCAAGTCCGATGTAATACATATGGTCTCGAGGAGCCTCCGTGGTTGTTCTCTGAATCAGCGTCACCGCTGAGTTCAGCTTATGCAACACCCCGTGCTCCTCACTGACTTAACATTCAAACAATAAACCGGACTCGATTGTGCTCTCCGTCATTGACGGTGATATGAACCGGAGCTAGGTTTACCAGATGACTTGGAAAGTGATCCATTGGAGCATCAATTTCCTTTTCTGGATTGCACTGGCGCTTGTTCTGGCCACCAGTGTTGTCAGCAATCGACGTAACGCGACGATCCGCGCGAACGGCAAGGTCGAGTTCGCTCAACGGTGGTTCGGGATTTGGGCGTGGATATATGTCGCGGTTTGGATGTGTTTCATCGCAGTTAGGGACCTGCGGCACGGCATTGGGCAGCCTCTGACATTCGCTACGGGAGCATTCCTTGGCTTCGCAGCCGTCGGATCGATCTTCACGCTTCCTGGAACTGTGGTCGTTTCCGACTACGGTCTAGAAGCGGTCGTTTGGTTGTGGCAAAACAAAAAAATCCGCTGGGACGAGATTGCGGAGATCAACACGGAAAGGAAAGGCAGTGCGGTGACCGTTATCGGTATTGATAAAACCAAAATCGTCCATTCAAGTGGACTGCCAGATCGAGCGCGATTCCTACTTGAAATCATGCGCCACTGCGGCGAAAGCCTTCCGGCAGATTTCCCGAACGGAGACGCGAGAAGCGACAATGCTGTATGAGCGGGTCGTGGGCTCTTCGGGAGGTTCTGGCCGTATCACCATCAATCCGGAAGTAACGCAACACTTCGGATCCCTTCGCACGTAGATTCTGCATCTGCCGGGGACAGCAGAAATCGCGTCCTTGCTTCCGATTCAGACCAACTGCTTTTCTACCTCGGCGATTGTCGTGTCTTTGGCAGCCCGCGACCAGGCCAAACGGAAGTCGTGGACGTCGTTCAGCGAGAAGTTTTCCTGGGCGGGCGCGGTGATGGCGAAGAAGTCGGCGCGGGTGACGTCTTCAAGCCAGAACGCTGGGCGCGGCTCGGCAGCCGAAGGCGCGATTTCAACATGCGACATTTCAAGATTGCGCAGGTGGCGGATGAAGAAGCCGTGCACGGGCGTGGGGCCGAATTGCAAAAGTTCCGGATAGGCCTGCTCAATCTCAGGAACGACAATGGAGCGCCAGTCGGGCATGTCTTCGAAAGTCTCTGCCCAGTGGACGCGCATGCGTTTCGGCAGACCGTTGTGGCCAAAGTAGCAGTTGGAGAGCTTTACATCTTCAATCAGGTTGGAGGGAATGCCGGAGAAGATCGAGGCCGTGGACGAGGCGGAGTTGTGGCTCACGAGGTTGGAGATCAGGATGCGGCGCAGCGTTCCGGGGCGCATGGTCTCCTTGGGCCCGCGATTGCGCCGGTTGAGGCGCAGGAACAAGGGCGCATCGACAATGTCGCGCATGGTGTTGCCGGTGATGGCGATGTCTTCAAGCTGTGCGCCATCTGACGATTCAAGCGAGATGCCCTTGCAACCCTCGAGGACGTTGCCCGTGATGGCGATATTGCGAAAGCCGCCGTTCGATTCGGTGCCGCACTTGATGCGGCCCTGGCGCGGGACCTTGAAATCTTCATCAAACTTTTTCCAGGTTCCGGCGAGGATGCTGCCGAGTTCGTAATAACCCGTGACGTAGTTGTTGGCGATGGTCACGTTGTCAGTGGAGCGCTGATAGCCGAGCGCGTAGCTTGACTTTGGACAGATGCCGTCGTCCCAGGGGGAGTTGACGCTGCAGTTGGAGACGCGCACGTTGCGGCAGCAGTCGATGTCGAAGCCGTCGCGATCGGTGTCGATGAGCAGGTTGTCGAGGGTGAGGTTGTCAACGCCGGTGGCGAGTACGGCGAAGTGGCCGCCCTTGAGCACGCTGAAGTCGCGCAGTGTAACGCCGTGGCAGTTCTTGAGCGCGAAGGTCTTGTTGCCGACGCCCGGTTGGTCGGCTTTGAAGGCCGGATATCCGCCGCGCACGTCTCCCGAGCCATGGGACAGGCCCTTGCCGAAGATCAGACCCGGGCCGAGCACGGAAAAGTTCTGCTGATTCTCCGCATAGAAGAGCGAATTGCGCCAGTGATTGTGGCCGTAGTCCTGGTAGGGGGTCCAGGGATCGTTGGGCTCGGCCGCATCGTAGACGCCGCCGTTGTAGCCGGTGGCGTCGCCGGGACGGGGCGAGTCGGCGGCCAGGATGGTGCAGCCACGCGAGAGATAGAGATCGACATTCGACTTGAGGCGGATGGTGAAGCACACATACGTGCCTTCCGGGAAGACGAGTGTGCCCCCTCCCGCTGCGGCGACGGCTTCGATGGCCTTGTTGATGGCGGGCGTGTCCACTGTCTTTCCATTGCCAGTGGCCCCGAAGGTGCGGACGTTGAAGACCGCCTCACTTGCGTGCGCATCGGTCTGGGCTTCGGCTAGGGAGACGTGGCCTACGGTGGCGGCGAGGGCGAGAGGAGAAATCTTAAGGAGATCGCGACGTTTCATAACGAAGAAAGCATAACAGGGGGCGGAAGAACAGGGATTATGGATTGGGCATTAGGGATTAGAAAAGCTCGAATACGAGTTCCCCGTACCCCATTTTCTTCAAGTCGGTCGAGCCCGCCGGCGGCGGGGACGCCGCCAGTACAGCCGACCTGGAGGTCGGCGCTACACGTTAACAGTTGAGAGCTTAGTGCAGGCCGAGGCGCCATGCGGTGTAGCTGAGGATCTCGTGGACGTAGCGCTCGAATTCGCCTGTGTCGCCTTCGATGGGGACGGTGGAACGGGGCGATGTGAGTACATCAAGCCCGTCGGCGGCGCAGATTTCATGGATGCGGAACATGTGCGTGCCGTCGCTGACGATGACCAGGCGGCGCAGATTGTTGGCGCGGGCGATGACGGCAATGCGGTGGGCCTGGTCCTCGGTGTTGGTGCTGTGGGTTTCAGCGATGGTGGCCTGCTCGGGGACGCCGAGGCCGATAAGGTATTCGCGGCCCACGGAACCCTCGGAGTACTGATCGCCGCCGGGCCCGCCAAGGGTGATGATGAGCGGCGCGATGCCGCGGCGGTAGAGGTCGTAGGCGTGATTGAGGCGGGCGCGGTAAACCGGAGAGGGCCGGCCGTCATACTCCGCCGCACCGAGGACCCCGATGGCATCGGACGGCGCGGCCTGATCCTGGACGGCGAAGGCCCGAATTTGCCAGTAGACCCAGCGGCACCAGCCAAGTGCGCCGATGACCAGAGCCAGAAACAGGAGCAGCGCGATGCGGAGCTTGAGACGCGAACGCTTTGATTTGGCCCGGGCCATCATGGGCACCATCTTACTGACAACTACCGCTGAAGAACCATGACGATTTCGTGAGTAGGAATCGCGCCTTCACGCAGAATCTCCCATCGGCCGGGGCCGAGGGAGAGGTCGACGATGGTGGTGGGCTGAGCGTGGCCCGTAGGACCGCCGTCAATGATGAGTGGAATGCGTTCGCCGATCTGGTCGCGGACCGCCGCTGCGTGGGTACACTCAGCGGCTCCCTGCAAGTTGGCCGAGGTTGCGGTGATGGGCAATCCGAAGCGCTCAACCACGGCGCGGGGAATGGCGGCATCGGGCACGCGCAGGGCAACGTTGCCGGTGTTGGCGGTGGAACGCAGAGGCAGCTTGGTTCCGGCGCGGACGATGATGGTCAAAGGGCCGGGCCAGAAACGATCGGCAAGCTTGTCGAGCAGCGGATCGGTGTCGCGGGCCAGCTCATATGCCTGCGAAAGGCCGGAGATGAGCAGCGAGAGCGGCTTGTGCCTCTGGCGGGTTTTGATCCGGTAGATCTGCTCAACGGCGTTGAGATTCACGGGGTCGACAGCCAGACCGTAGAAGGTATCGGTCGGCAGGGCGATAACGTCCCCCTTGCGGAGACAGGAGACGATGTAATCGATCCGGTCCGGTTGAGGTTCGTCGGGATGGACGCGTAAGATTTCCGCGGACAATCAGGCCTGCCTTGGTGCTTGAATGGAAGATGCTGTAAAGACGGAAGCTATCACAGTCCGCCGTGGCGGACAAGTTAGCCGCGACACACAGCCGCCCGCCCGAGGGTAGAACGGCTTAGAATCGGCTCAGCACTGGACGGACTTCAACCGATGCCTGTTCGCATTGTACAGAGTAAGCAGAACGCGCGCCTCAAACAGTTGCGGCGGGCCATTGCCAACCCCGGCGCGGAAGCCCGCGGACTGGCCGGAATTGAAGGGCCTAACCTGATTGAGGAGGCGCTGCGGGCGGGACTGCGCATCGAGTGCGCGTTCGCCGCCGAGGGCTTTGAACATCTGCTGGAGACGCTGTCTTTGCCGCCGGAAACCGAGATTCTGCTGATGCCGAAGGCGCTGCTGGAAGGCGCCCTGGACACGCAATCTCCTCAGCCCGTTGCCGCACTGGTTGAGCCGCCCGACTGGACTTGGGCCCACCTGCTAGGGACGCATGTGCCGGGTGGGCAGCAGAAGGTGAAAGCCCTGATTGTGGTTCTGGCCGGTCTGCAGGACCCCGGCAACCTGGGCACGATTGTGCGCTCTGCCGAGGCTTTCGGAGCAGACGGAATTGTCTGCCTGCCCGGGACGGTGAGCGCTTGGAATCCAAAAGCAGTGCGGGCCTCGGCCGGGAGTGTCTTTCGTGTGCCGGTGCTGGCCGCAAGTGAGCGGGAGCTGCTCAGCCGGTTTCGCGAGGCGAAGGTGAAGCTGTGGACGACGACCGTGCATGAAGCCCAGCCCGCCGACCTGGTGGACTTGGCCGGGCCTGTGGCGATCCTGATTGGGAATGAAGGCAACGGCGTGCCCGCCGACCTGGAATCCAAGGCCGACGGCAAAATTACAATTCCCTGCCCCGGCGATGTGGAGAGCTTGAACGCTGCCATCGCCGCCAGCATTTTGCTGTATGAAGCTTCGCGCCAGCGGTTCATCGAGAGCGGCGGGCCCGCTGAACCATTGCGGGGGCTGCGATGAGCCTGTTCGACGGAGAGCCCGAAGGAGCGAAGGCGACGCTGCACTCGGCGCCGCTGGCCGAGCGCATGAGGCCGCGCACGCTTGAGGAACTGAGCGGGCAGCAGCACCTGGTGGGCCCGGGAAAACCGCTGGGCGTGCAGATTGTGCGCGACCAGCTGGATGGATCAGGAACGGGGTCAATGATCTTCTGGGGTCCGCCCGGCGTGGGCAAGACGACGCTGGCCAAGATCATTGCCGAGACAACGAAGGCCAGTTTCATCGAGTTCTCTGCCGTGGTGAGCGGGATCAAAGAGATCAAGCAGGTGATGACGACGGCCGCGCAGGCCGCGGAGTTGCACTCGCGCACGATCTTGTTTGTGGATGAAATTCATCGCTTCAACAAGGCGCAGCAGGATGCGTTTCTGCCGTACGTTGAACGCGGCACGATCCGGCTGATTGGAGCAACGACGGAGAATCCGTCGTTTGAAATTATCTCCGCGTTGCTTTCGCGCTGCCGGGTGTACGTGCTGGAGCCGTTGACCGACGATCAGATTGCGGGGTTGTTGCGCAAGGCGCTGGAGGACAAAGAGCGCGGGCTGGGTGCGATGGAGTTGAGGGCCGATCACGATGCGCTCGAGTTGATCGCAGGCTACTCCAGTGGCGACTGCCGCAGCGCCTACAACACGCTTGAAGTTGCCGCGCAACTGGCGCTCCAGAACGAGAAAAAAATCGACCGCGCGGTGGCCGCGGAGGCGGTGCAGCAGCGCGTGCTGATGTACGACAAAACCGGAGAAGAACACTACAACCTGATTTCGGCGCTGCACAAGAGCGTGCGCAACTCCGATCCGGATGCGGCGCTCTACTGGCTGGCGCGGATGTTTGCCTCGGGCGAAGATCCGCTGTACCTGGCGCGGCGGGTGGTGCGCATGGCCGTGGAAGACATCGGGCTGGCTGCTCCGGAGGCTTTGAATTTGTGTTTGTCTGCCAAGGAGGCGATTGATTTTCTGGGATCGCCGGAAGGCGACCTCGCGCTTGCCGAGGCGGTGGTTTATCTGTGCCTGGCGCCCAAGTCAAACTCGGTGTACACGGCCTACGGCGCGGTGCAGGCGGAGATTGAGCACACGCGGCAGGAGGCGGTGCCGCTGCACTTGCGCAACGCTCCCACGCGGCTGATGAAGGAGCTGGACTACGGCAAAGGCTACCGCTATGCGCACGACGAAGAGGGCCACGTGGCGGATATGGATTGCCTGCCCGATTCGCTGAAGGGGCGGAGTTACTACAAGCCGACGCAGGAGGGGCGCGAGAAGGTGCTTGCGGGGCGGATGGAAGAGATTCGGCGGATCAGGATGGGGAAGCGCGGCGGAAGCTAAAGATCTCGAAACGACGGCGACAAATTGCGTGGGACTACGACGCCCACGGATTCACGACTGACTTGGCGATGTCCTCGAAGTGCTTCACGTTGCGCGTGGCAAGCGTGGCATGATTGGCTAGCACGATACCGGCGATCATGGTGTCGCGCGGATCGCGGGGTCGGCCTTTCATTCCGTCGGCCGCCTCCAACTCTGCGGCCTGTTCAGCGGCGGCCAGATCAAAATCCGCAATTCGCCCCTGAATCACCTCGGCCAGTACTCGATCGAAGAGCAGCATGAGTTGATTGCGGCGTTTGCCGAACGGCATTCGCAAAAGTCCAAAACGGGTTTCAAATACGCTTACCGAGGTCGTCCAAATCGAAGAACGTGGCTGACGATCAAACCATGGAATGATTTGCTCATCTGGGGCCGCCTGCATCAGCGCAGCAATGACGTTCGTGTCGAGCAGGATCATGGCTAGAACTTCGGAACCTGGAGGCGCATGCCGCGAATCTCCTTGATCTCTTCGCCCTTTTTCAGGCCAACGCCACGGAACAGATTCGCCATCTGAGTACCAAAGCCAACCTCAGGCGTCTCTTTTTGAAGCGCCGCGTTGATGATAATTTCGCGCACTTCTGCCTCCATACTGCGGCCGTTGCGCTTGGCGCGGCGCTGCAGACGGACTTTGACTCGCTCATCGACATTGCGAACCAGAATCTGGGCCATCTTCGCCTCCACTGCTATCATGATAGCACAATTGGTGAATCTTGTTGGCTCAAGGCTTCGGCAGCTTGTTGAGGGCGTCGATGACGATGCCCGGAGTGAGCACCTCAGGCAGCATGACGGGGTCTTGCTGGCCGGGTGCGTAGAGCGCGTAGGCGGGGACGCCGCTGCGGTTAAGCGTTGCCAGCGCGTCGGTGATGGCTGCGTCGTGGCGGGTCCAGTCGGCCTCGAGCAGGACGACGTTATGCGCGGCGAATGCTGCCTGCACCTCAGGACGGCTGAACGCCACGCGCTCATTCACCTGGCAACTGAGGCACCAGCTTGCTGTGAAGTCTACAAAGACCGGACGGCCCTGCGCCTGAGCACGGCTGAGGGCGTCGGGGGACCACGGCTGCCACTGGTTCTGTGTCTGAGCGCCGGACTGCGATTCGGCTTGAGGCACGGCCTCGAGCTTGGCCGGCGCGATGACGCTCAACAGGGTTGCGCCGAGCACGATCACGATGGCGGTGATCGTAGACCAGCGTTTCGCGGGCCAGCGGCCGAGGAACCATCCGGCAATCGCGAGCAGAAGCAGGCTGCATAGCAGTGCGGCCACGACAGCAGCGCCATAGGCCTGTGCGAGCACCCAAGCGAGCCAGATGACGGTGACAAAGATGGGCACGGAGATGGCCTGGCGAAGGATTTCCATCCATGCGCCGGGCTTGGGGAGCAGGCGGGTCCAGGCGGGCTGCAGCGTGAGCGCGACGTAAGGCAAAGCGAGTCCGAGCGCGAGAGCCGTGAAGATAGCGAAGGTGACCAGGGCTGGCTGGGCGAGCGCGTAGCCAACGGCTGCTCCCATGAAAGGTGCGGTGCAGGGCGTGGCGACGATGACCGCGAGGACTCCTGTAAAGAAGCTGCCCGTGTAGCCCTGCTTTTGAGCGAGCGAGCCGCCTGCGCTGGTCAGCGTGAGGCCGATTTCAAATTGGCCGGCGAGAGAAAGACCAAGGAAGAAGAGCAGGCCGGCCATGAGAGCGAGAAAGACGGGAGACTGGAACTGGAATCCCCAGCCAAGCGTGGCGCCGGCGGCGCGCAGGCCCAGCAGCACGGCCACCAAAACCCAAAACGAAACAACAATGCCAGCGGCGTAGATGAAGCCGTGCGCGCGCAGCTTGCCGCGTTCTTCGTTCCCGGAGTTGACCAGTGCCAGACCTTTCAAAAAGAGCACGGGAAAGACGCACGGCATGAGGTTGAGGAGCAGTCCGCCGAGGAAGGCGAGTGCCGCAGATTGGAAGAGCTGCACAAACGAGAGCGTGGCCGGCATGGCAACGGTGCCCGGCAATGCAGTGAGATCGTAAGCCCGGCCACCGGAGAGCTCGAGCACGCCATTCAACTCCGCTGGATTGGCGGCGAGGCTTGAGTCTTTTGTTAATTCAACGACAACGCCGTTGGCCGTGGGCGTTGCCTGCTGCGGAGCAGGATTCGAGAGGATGTTCTGATCGGCGGGATAGAAGGCGGCGGTGGTTTCGCGACGGCCGGTGACGATGCCCATACGAAAACCCTGCGCGGTGGGCTGAAAGACAACTTTGTCGCCGACGGGCAAGGCTACGGGGAGCGTGGCGGCGAAGCGCCGGATGAGTTCCGCATCAGAGCCTGCGCCGACGACAACGGGTGGCTGCGTTGAAGAGAGAGCCAATGTTGCCTTGAGTTCGGCCTTGCCGGGAATGCAGCGATCGCTGCAGACCAGCCAGTCCACCTGCGCATCGATGACAGCGGGCCCGTTTTTGACAGTAGGGGCCACCGAGAACGTGAAGGGATAGAGCACTTCGTCTTCGTAGCCGTAGTCCATCAAGGGGCCGAGCGGCAGGCGCTTCGGCGCGGGAAACTCGAGCGGCACTGGCGGTGACGCCGGCGGGCAGGGTCCAGTTGATGTGAGGCGGCTCGCCTGCGTCTCCCGGGTTTTTCCAGTAGACGTGCCACCCGGGGTCGAGTTTGAAGTAAAGGCCGGCCTGGTTGGGGCCGCCGGGATAAAGCTGATCTTGCGGGAGAACAAGTTGCACGTGCAGGTGCGGAGCGTCGGCGGAGCTTGTATTTGCGCCTGCAGCCAGAGCGGGCAGTGCGAGGACGAGGGGTAACGCTGCGAAGATGAGGCGGGAAAGGCGCATGCGGGACGGTTCGCGGACTCCTGGCTATTGGAGCTAGTTTAGCGGACTGTGGTTACGGAACCTTCTGCAACAAGTGCTGCACTTAGCGTTTTGAATGCAAATCATGCCGTTTAGCGTGCTCGCGAAAGATGCAGTCGTTCTGAATACATTTGACGCCGGCGGCGCGGGCGCGGGCGATGGCTTCGTCGTGGATGACCTCATCCTGCAGCCAGAGATAAGGAATCTTGAGCCGAATGACGTCATCGACGATGGGCGGAACAAACTCTGATGCGCGAAAGACGTCGACAAGATCAATGCCCGAGCCTGTGAGTTCGCGGGCGGCGGTCTGCGCTGCGTCGAGGTCGGGATAGCAGGGCTTGCCGAGAATCTCTTTGAGCGCGGGGTTCACGGGAAACACTGTGTAGCCGTTCTCGGCCAGGTAGCGGCCGATGTTGTGGCTGGCGCGATGGGGCTTGTCGCTCATGCCGACAACCGCGATGTTCTTCGCGGTGGTTAGCATCTCGTCGATGATGGCTTGATCACTCATGGGTTACTCCGGAAGGTCGTCATCGTCGCTGGGATCGCTTGCGGTGCCGCGGCGCTTGGCGAGCAGATATCCGCGCAGGAAGGGCTCCAGGTAGCCGTCAAGCACCTTGTCCACGTCGCCGACTTCGACCTTGGTGCGGTGGTCCTTGGCAATGCGATAAGGCTGCAGAACATAAGAGCGAATCTGCGAGCCAAAGTTGATTTCGAGCTTTGAGTCTTCAAGCTTTTTGCTGACGGCGCGCTTCTTTTCGAGCTCGTATTCATACAGCCGCGAGCGCAGCATCTTCATCGCCTTTTCGCGGTTCTTGTGCTGGGAGCGCTCGTTCTGGCACTGCACCACGATGTCCGTCGGCAGATGGGTCATGCGCACAGCCGAGTCCGTCGTGTTGACGTGCTGGCCGCCCTTGCCGCCGGACCGGTAGGTGTCGATGCGCAGGTCTTCGAGCTTGAGATCGACGTGGATCGTCTCGTCGATTTCAGGCGAGACGTAGACCGACGCGAACGAAGTGTGGCGGCGCTTGGCGGAGTCGAACGGCGAAATGCGGACAAGGCGATGGACGCCGCTCTCGCCTGCCAATTGCCCGAAGGCATATTCGCCGATGATGGTGAAAGTGGCGGACTTGATGCCGGCCTCATCGCCGTCCTGCAGGTCGTTGATTTCGGTTTTGAAGCCCTGCTGCTCAGCCCAGCGCAGGTACATGCGCATGAGCATCTCGGCCCAGTCCTGGCTTTCGGTGCCGCCTGCGCCGGGATGCACGGTGACGATGGCGTTGAGCGGATCGGCTTCGCCCGAGAGCATGGTGCGGGCTTCAAGCTCTTCAGTAAACGTGGAGAGAGCCTTGATGTCGCGCTCAAGATCGGCGAGCACGTCTTCGCCTTCACGCGCCAGTTCGAAGTAGGCTTCGATGTCGCCGGTGCGGCTCACGAGCGCTTCATCGTCGGCCACGAGATTCTCAAGCCGCTTGCGGTCGCGCATGATGGGCTTGGAAGCGGCGGGATCGTTCCAGAGGGCTGGATCGGCTAGCTTTTTTTCAATGTCGGCGAGTTCCCTGCGGATGCGAGCAGGGTCAAAGATACTCCCGCAGGTCGCGAACCTGGTCGCGGACGGGAGCGTAAGCGAATTCGAGATCGTTCAATGACATGCTTTGCTCTTTTGACCTGACTTTTAATTGATCTTGGGTTCTGGCGAACTGGCCGAGAAGTTTTCTCGCGGACCAGACGACAATCCCAAATCCAAGTATGGCACAAAGCCACGCGAAGACGTCGCCGTGGCTGGTGTAGAAGGTGACCTCGTCATTGAATCCATAGGCAGCCGGCAGCGCCTCGGCGACGTGGCGGGGAATGCTCTGGCGGACGCGGCCGTAGGGATCGATGGACGCCGTGACGCCGTTGTTGGTGTCGCGCAAAATCCAGCGGCGGTTTTCGATGGCGCGCATGCGCGCCATGTTCAGGTGCTGCCAGGGAGCGCTGGTGTCGCCGTACCATCCGTCGTCGGAGATGTTGACGAGCACCTCCGCGCCTAGCTCGGGGAATTCCCTGACTTCATCCGCGAAGACCGACTCGTAGCAGATGAAGATGCCGTAGCGATGGCTTTCGCCGTTCTGCGTGCCGAGGCGGAAGACCTTGCGCAGATCGCCGCGATCGAAACGCGACACCTTGCCAGTGAGCTTGCGAGCAAAGAAGAGCAGGCGGCTGAAGGGAACGTATTCGCCAAAGGGGACGAGGTGGATTTTGTCGTAGCGGCCGACGCGGCGGCCATCGGCCGAGACCACGAGTGCGGAGTTGAACTGACGCAATGCGCCGTTGTCGGGCGAGAAGTCCATGCCGATGTTGCCGACTACCAGCGGTGCCTTGTTCACCTGGGCAATGGCAATAATCGACTTTTGAAAACGGGCATCGTCTTCAAAGAAGGGCGCGGGCGACTCAGGCCACACAATCAGGTCGGGTGCGGGTTGCTGCGTGTCACACGGCGGGGTGATGAGCGGCGCACCACTTTGCGGAAGACCCCTGATGAAGGGCTTGCAGGATTCTGCGGCGAGACGGGCGAAGTCGGCGAGATGATGTTCCCACTCGCCGGGGCCGGACCACAGGCTTTGGCCGGAGACATCGAGATTGGGTTGGATGAGCACGGCGAGCGCGGTGGGAGCGGGCGCGGGAGGCTTGAGGAACAGGCCCGCCGATGCGACGAGAGCGAGGATTACGCCGACAGCGGTAGCAATACGCCGACGGCGACAGTGAAGACAAAGAAGGCCGACGGCGATGAGCGCGTTGACGAAGACGATAAGGAAGCTGATGCCGTAGATGCCGGTGAAGGGCGCGAGCCGATTGACGAGCGCGTTGTCCACTTGCGAATAACCAAGCTGGTCCCATGGCACCGAGGTGATGCGCGCGGCAGCGAGCTCAAGGGCGACCCAGAAAACCGGCGCGGCGGCAAGGGTAATGCGCGGGCTGTCGGTAGCGCGAAAGACCAGCGCCAGCGCCAGGCCGAAGAGACCGAAGTAGAGACCGAGGACGAGACTGAAACCGATGAGCAAGAGGGTGGGTGCGAAGCGCGGCATGTCGCCGTACTGGCTCATGACGTCGCGGATCCAATAGCAGTTGCCGACGTACCACATTACGCCACAGGTGTAGGCGAGCAGAAAGCTGCGGCGCATGGGGTGCGGATGCGCGGACGCTGCGGAATCGACCACGGCCCACAGCAGGGGGACGAGTGCAAACCAGGCGAAGACCGAGCGCCAGGGAGGTAATGGTCCGGCCAGGGGGAACGGCAGCTCAAGGAGGACGGCAGATAACCCCACGGCGGCCCACAACTTGAACGCCCGCAACCTGGACGAGGACGGGCGCGCGGGGTGAGAGCTCATACAGGGATGAGTGTACCGGATCGACGAGGCGCCGAGTCCCGTGAATTTAGCAGCGGGAAAGTAAGGAAGCAATCAGGAATTGCGGATTTGAGCCCGTGAAAATCGCTCCCACGGGAGCAGAGAAAAGGGATTGAGGAGGGCAGAAAACAGGCTACAATTCAATCATGATCCTGGCACTGTTTGTGATGAAAGTTCTCGAGGTGATGTTCTTCGTCGGCCTTGTTGGCTCGTCCGTGGTGGTGATCATCAGCTTTGTTGAAGATGGAAAAGAGTTGTTCGGCAAGGATTAAGGCGCGCATTCCCCCAATGTTTAATGGGCTTTGGCCATTTTGATTGACACTGTTTTCATTCGGCAATAGACTCAGCGAAGGGCGGCGATGATAGCGCCTTCTCGAGTCCAGAACAACGGTTTAAAGTGACGGCCCTGACACGATGGCATCAACCCGAACGACCGTAGCCCCTCCGTCCAACCGCGTCCGCCTGATCGTGGCATCGTCCGTGATGCTTACGTTCATCTCCTTTTGGCGCGCAGCCGCAATTGTTCTCTGCGACCTTGGCTCGTCGGCGTTTTACGCGGGCGGCATTGCCGAGCACGCGGTAGGTGCGGCGGCTCCCTGGTTCATCCTCGGCATCATGCTGTTCAGCTTCGCGGTGCGCGCGGTGTACGTCGAGAGCTGCTCGATGTTTACGCGCGGCGGTGTTTACCGCGTGGTGAAAGAAGCGCTGGGCGGCACGTTTGCCAAACTCAGCGTTTCCGCGCTGATGTTCGACTACATTCTTACCGGGCCGATCTCCGGCGTGTCTGCCGGGCAATACATTACCGGCCTGATGAACGAGATGCTGGTGGTTGCGGCCAACAGCAACTGGCTGCCGCCAGCGTTGATGGATGCGCACCACAATCCATCGTTCCTGTTCGACATGAATTACACCTCTGCCGTGTTCGCCGCCGCGGTGACGACTTATTACTGGTGGCAGAACGTCAAGGGCATTGAGGAGTCGAGCGAAAAGGCACTGCAAGTTATGCAGATCACCACCATCATGGTGGTCATCATGCTGATATGGGGCGTTTACTCGGCGGTGATGAAGGGCGGTCATCTGCCGCCGCCGCCGACGGTGCAGAATCTCAAGTTCAGCGACGATGCGCTTGGATTCCTTCGCGGCACCAAGCTGGTGCCGTTGCTGGGCGTGTTCGGCATCCTGATGGCGTTCGGCCACTCACTGCTGGCCATGAGCGGCGAGGAGAGCCTGGCGCAGGTCAATCGCGAAATCGAGCATCCCAAGCTCAAGAACCTGAAGCGCGCGGCCATCGTCATCGCCATCTACAGCCTCATCTTCACGGGCGGCGGCACCATTCTGGCTTCCATGCTGATCCCCTTGAAGGATCACGTGCTCTACCAGGACAACCTGATCGCCGGACTGGCGATGAACCTGGTTGGGCCCATGTTTTGCGGATCGGCTTCCGCATCTTTGTGGTGGTGGTGGGCTTTCTGATTCTGTCGGGCGCCATCAACACATCGATGATCGGCTCCACGGGCGTGCTGATGCGCGTGGCCGAAGACGGCGTGCTGACCGACTGGTTCCGCAAGCCTCACCAGCGCTTCGGCACCAGCTACCGCATCGTGAACCTGGTGTTCGCGCTCCAGATGTTCACGATCATCGTGACGCGCGGCAACATCATCATGTTGGGTGAGGCGTACGCCTTCGGCGTGATCTGGTCGTTCACCTTCAACAGCCTGGCCATGCTGGTGCTGCGCTGGAAATACCATGGCGAGCGCGGCTGGAAGGTTCCGCCGAACATCATGATCGGCAAGACCGAGATTCCGCTTGGCCTGATTTCGGTGTTCCTGGTGTTGCTGTCGACGGCGATGGTAAACCTGGCCACAAAATCAATCGCCACAGTGAGCGGCATTATTTTTGCGGCGGCGTTCTTCGTCATCTTCACCGTCTCCGAGCGCGTTAACCGGCGCAAGCACGCCATTACCGCGCGGCAGATGAAAGATCACTTCCAGATGGAACACCAGGACACGGTGAGCCGCGAATCGGCGGCGCTGCGGCCCGGCGGGGTGATGGTGACCATGCGCGACGTGGCCAACCCGGTGGCGTTGAAGTGGACCTTGGGCCGCACAAACACCGATGAGAAAGACGTAGTGGTCATCAGTGTGCGCATGATGGGCGTGGGCGGACCGGAATTCCTGAGTGCCGAGCAGCAGAGTTTCAGCGAACACGAGCAGATGGTGTTTACCAAGGCCGTGTCAGTGGCGGAGAGCTTCGGCAAGAAGGTTTCGCTGCTGGTGGTACCGGCGGGCGACGTGTTTGCCGCCCTGGCGCAGGGCGCCAACTCGCTTGAAATGGATACGGTGGTCTCGGGGGTTTCCACGTCGATGACGGCCGAAGACCAGGCATTCCGCATGGGGCAGGCCTGGGAGGCGCTGCCGGAACCGAAGCGCCAGTTCAACTATTACGTGATTGCGCAAAGCGGCGAGACCAAGGTGTTTTATATCGGGCCGCACGCGCCGGCGCTGAGCCCGGACGATGTGCAACTGGTTCACCGGTTGTGGCTGAATATGCGCCGCGATCCGTCGGTTTCCGATCTGCACCACAGCGACATCATCACCTACGCGCTTACCCGGCTGGCAGGCCAGTATGCGCGGGAGAAGGTGGAGATCCTGCGCGACCTGAAGAGCTATCGCGCCCTTGCGGCCACGCCCGACGCTCCGCGCCTTGGCGATCCGAATCCGGACGATACGGGCATTCGCCCTTCGCCGCCGGCGATCCGGCAGACACGGGATCAGTAAAAGCAGTGTTCAGGGATCAGGTTTCAGGGATCAGAAAAAAGCCGGATACAATCGCTTGGATTGCATCCGGCTTTTTATTGCGCTCTAGACCGCGTGCGTGTCGCCCGGATTCCAATCAACGACCTTGACATTGGCATTGACCAGTGCAGCCAATTGCTTCGGCGTGCCAACGAGGGGCGGGAAGGTTCCAAAGTGCAGGGGCAACACGACCTGCGGTTCCAGCAGGCGTACCGCCAGCGCGGCCTCTTTGGGCCCCATGGTGTAGTGACCTCCGATAGGCAGCATGACGACGGAGGGCTGATACAGGTCGTGGATGAGTTTCATGTCCCCGAAGACCGCAGTGTCGCCGGAGTGGTAAAGCACCGGTCCGCCTTCAATGGTCAACACAAAGCCCGCGGCGACTCCGGTGTAGTGAGTCCCATTTTCGTCCTGCGCGGCGGCGGAGTGTTTGGCTTCAACCATGGTCACGGCCACTTCATTCAATTGCACGGTGCCACCCATGTTCATGCCGATGGTGTTGGCTGCACCGCGGTCGCCTACGTAGGCCGCCAGCTCATAAATCGCGACGACGGTTGAGCCGTGTTTTTTGGCCACCGGCACCGCATCCGAGATGTGATCGCCGTGTCCGTGCGTGAGCAGGATGTATTGGATTTTTGAGGGCAGGGCGAATCCCCTGGGGTACTTGGGATTCTGCTCGATGAACGGATCGATGAGGATGTTGGTGCCGGCGGCGGTCTCAACGAGGATGGTGGCGTGACCGAGCCAGGTGATGCGTGTCTTGTTTTTTTCAGTCATGGTTCCTCCCGGCGCGCCGGCCCGATGACGGAACAGGCTACCGCGTGATGATCACTTCAGAAACGCTGTCCTTGGCAAGGAACTGCTTGTGTCCCCCCCAGCCGGTGAACAAACGTTCGATGCTGCGGTTGGTAAACACCCGCTGAATGGGGAACTGCTGGGTCAACTGCACTTCAACGTGGTCTTCCTCGGTCACGTGGTAGCGCAGCCTGACGGACTCCTCGCTATCCATTCTGGTGTTGAAGAAGGAGAGGACCTGGCCTCCGCGATTCATCGACGGAAACAGGTGAGCCACAACGGGCGCAACGAACGGCTCAGGCAGATAATCGAGCGAGGTCCACAGCAGAGCTACGTCGAAGGTGCGGCCCTGGAAGTCGAGCGAGCGTTTGAGGAAGCCCTCGACGTCCCAAATGGGATTGCCGTCCTCGTCGGTGCCGGTTTGCCAATCGCCAGTGCAGGCGTCGTTCACGAGGTCAGTAAGGAAGATGCTGTGGCCGAGGCTGGTGAGGTAATTGATGTTGCCGGGCGAGGTGAATCCACTATCGATGATGCGCAGCCCGGTCTCGGACTGGAGGCGCTTGCGCAGGGTTGCCCATGCGCCGGAATGGCGCTGATACTTAGGCCCAATTAGTCCCGGAGCGGACGCGTTGGGGGCGCTATCCCGCTTCTTATCGAACCAATGGCTGAACAACCTTGAGTCCCTTTCGGCCAGGCGGATGTCGGTCTGAACGAGTGCGGCGTCCTGTTAGACGGCGCCGGTGGCCGCCACGGTGGTGGCGCCTTCAGGCAGCTTGGAGACGGCCTGGGTAAGGTCAACCTTGCCCCGGAAGACCGCATTGTCTTCGACGGCGAGACGGAGCGCGCGAATGTCGCCTTCCATCTGGCATCCGGCGCGCAGTTCCACGCGGCCGCTGGCCACCACATTGCCCTGCACGTGGCCCAGGATAAGCACGTCCTTGGCGGAAAGATCCGCGGAGACATGGGCATTGGGACCGATAGTGAGCCGGCTCTCGTTCAGGGTGACGGTTCCTTCGACACGGCCGTCCACGATGAGGTCCTCACCGCCCTTGACTTCGCCGTTAATCGTGATGCTCTTGCCGATGCGCGCTGGGGAATTCTCTTGAGCCATAAGATTTCGTCCTTCCATGAGCCAAAAACAAGGCCCTGCCCGCACTATACGCAAACTGGCGGCATTGCTTCAATGGAGAGCGCGGAAATGGCGCGGATTGGCATTCGGATTGGCATTCATCGGGACGCAAACCAGAGGGGGCTTCCACCCTGACTCCCAGCTTGAATCACACCTAAATCCGGGCAGGTCCGGCCGCGTCTAACTCGCTATGAGGCGCTGCCGGCTCCCAAATCGAAGAGTGCCCGTTACACTTGTGGATGTGCGCAGACGTCTCACCTTTCTATGCCTTTTGGCTGCATCGGTTCTGGTCTCGGTTGAGCCCAGTTCCCGGGCCCAGGCGAGCGCCGCAGCGCTGACGCCCGAGCAGGCGCAGGCGCTGGTAGGGCACGCGCTGGCTACCGAGTTGCGCCTCGCCGTCGATCCGGGCCACCCGATGAGCTACCTGCTGCGCAAGACCAGTCCGCGGCTTACTTCGACCAAGGCCATTGTTGAAACCCGGGACGGCGACGTGGCGCGGCTCATTTCCGTCAACGACCAGCCGCTGGGCCAGGCGGACGAGCAAAAAGAAGAGGCGCGGCTGGACACGCTGGCCGGCGACCCGAACCTGCAAAAGCACCGCCAGCAGGGCGAGGACAGCGACATGAAGATCGTCCTCAAACTGCTGCGGATGCTGCCCGACGCGTTCCTCTACCAGTACGCAGGGACAACACAGGGGACGGGGCAGGGCGTGGGCGGCACGGTGGAGAAATTCACATTCAAGCCGAATCCGAAGTTCGATCCGCCTGACTACGAGACGCAGGCGTTGACGGCCTTGTCGGGTGAGATCTGGATCGATCCCCAACAGGAGCGGGTGACGCGCCTGGAAGGCCACCTGCTGCAGGACACCGATTACGGATGGGGAATTCTGGGCAAGCTGAACAGGGGCGGCTGGGTGGTGATTGAACAGTCCGATGTGGGCAGCAAGCAGTGGCGCATTGTGCATGTGCAGATGCAGATGACCATGCGCATTCTGTTCAAGTCGAAGATTTTCGATACGAACGAGCTGATGACACGCTACCTGCCCGTTCCCGCAGGCATGGATTACCGGTCTGGGATCATGATGCTGAAAAAAGGCAGTTAGAACGCAAGGTGCTGCCCCGTCGGCTCAGGATCCAACCCTGCCGGCGAGCGGATTTGCGGCGCCTGGAAGACGACCTACTAGTTGCTGCGGCTGCGGTAGACGGTGTGGCTGCTTCCACCCCAGGCAATCACCAGCGCAATCGCGTGCAGCAGGAACCAGATTGTGATGCCCTGGTCCGTATAAATCCAGAAAAGGATCAGGATGCGGGGGACGAGCACTGCGACCAGGATTGAGATGAAGCCGACTGTCGCCGGAATGAACGGAAGCATGCTGTGCTGTAGCCACGCAAGGAGGATGCAGATGCGCGGCAGAAATAGCGACAGGACAAGGAACCACGGGGGAATCGCGTGGATTGGGAAAGTGAGTGAAAAGTTCACAGGGAAGGCCTTTCGTGCGGCTGAGTCGGTCAAACAATAAGTACGATGCGCTGAATCAAGGTTTCGTGCGGCCGACCGGCAATTTTTCCTCCAGGTGCCCGAAAAACACATGGGCCCTCTCTGTTTGAGAGGGCCGTCGTGCCTGGCAAACTGAAGCTGGCTTGAGCCTGCCGCCAATTACATCTTGGCGAAGACGATGACCAGGGTGAAGAGGGTGAGGGACTCGATGAGCGCCAGGCCGAGTACGAGGAACGTGAAGATGCCGGCGCGGGCTCCGGGGTTGCGGGCGAGGGCTTCAACGGCCGAACCAACCGCCCGTCCCTGACCGAGACCGCACAGACCAGCGGCCAATCCCATTCCCAAACCAGCGCCGATCGGCACCAGACTGACAGCGGCAGTGCCGCCGTCCGCAAAGGCCGGAATGGCGAAGCAAAGCGCCGCCAGGGCCATGAACACATACTGAAGTTTACGCATAATTCTCCAGCTTCCTTTGGGATTGGCTGCCAGTGGGTGGTTGAGACTCACCGAGCTGGTCCCCTCACGCTTGCAGCCTGCCGTTTGCCCGGAGCGGAAGCGCTCTCCGGCGGAATCTTTTAAAGACAGTGGTCAGTGATCACTTTCTAGTGTTCGTGCGAAACCGCCAGCGACAGATAAATCATCGTCAGCAGCATGAAAACGAATGCCTGAATCAGCGAAACAAAAATGTGCAGAACCAGCGCTAGAACCGGAAGCCCCAACGGGAACCCCCAAAACGCGATCATCGTTACCATATCGCCCGCAAACATGTTGGCGTAGAGACGAACGCTGAGCGAGAGGATACGCGCCAGGTGCGAAACAATCTCGATGGGAAGAATCAACCAAGCCATCCACCAGATGGGCCCGGCAAGGTGTTTCAGGTAGCCGACCACTCCCTGCTCGCGAATACCGAAGTAGTTGTAGTAGAGGAAGGTGGGAAAAGCGAGCCCGATGGTGACCATGATGGAGGTGGTGGGCGATTCAACTCCCGGAATGAGCCCGACAAGATTGTTCAAGAGAACGAACAGAAAAATGCAGGTCACATAGGCCTGGAAGCGCTGATAGCCATGGCCGATGACCTGCTCGGCCTGTTCGCCAAGGACCTCGTGGAGCATTTCGGCGACATGCTGCACCGGGCCTGGATTCTCAACGGACAGCGTGGAGCGCACCACGAAGAAAAACACGATAAGGGCGGCAACCACCAGCAGTTCAACCGTAAACAGGTTGAGAACGTCCGCGGCCTGGGCCGGAGCCTTGTCGGCGGGAACGCCCACAGCGTGAAATCCGGCGGCGAGCAAGCCGCCAAAAAGCTGATTCATCCAATGCGTGAGAGCAAACGATTGCGGCATCGAACCAAAAGTCTTTCCGCTCAGGAGCGGGAGGCGGAGCTCCAGCCCAGAGCCTGATCAAAATAATTTCCCAGCCTGTGTGGCCGCCGCGCTGGTTAATCGCGCAGCAAACGGATCGCTTCATAGCCAATGGTGAGAACTGCCAGACAAAGGCCGCACAGAAGCGCTAAAACCGAGCCGTGGAAACACTTCAGGCTAACATAAATGACCCCTGCAAACAGGGTGAGCCTGAGCACAAAGAACAGGACCACGATGCCGGCCCCGGCGGGAGCGCGGTTTTTGTCCATGCGGGCGTTGATCACGCGGATAAGACGCTGCCACTCGAGGATGCTGGCCGCGGAGATCAGGGCACCGGTAAGGAGCATGGCCCCGTTGCGCCATCCACCACCGATAAGCACGATGAGGGACGCTATCGCTCCTACAATCAGCGTGATGCGCAACGCGCGCTTGAGCATCGAATCAAGGTCGTCGTGGGTCAGATTGACGATGGGATGAGTTTCGTCCGTCATGATTTGTCGCTGCCCGTTCCCTTTCCGGGCCCGCTGCCGTCTTCGTTCCGCATTCTGGTTTCTTTTTCCACGGCAACGGCTGTCTGGACGACATAGACAAGGCCCGTCATGCAGCCGAAAAAGATGCCGGCCAGTTCCATCCATTTCTGGTGAAAGTAGTTCGACAGCCACCATCCGCCAAGCCAGCCGATAACGACGGCCGCAGGCAGCACGAAAGCGATCTGCATGAGCTTTTCCGCCTGGATGTAGGCGCCCATGCCGGACGAGGAGCCGGAGCGTGGCTTGGGATCGTTATTGAAGCGGTTGAAGGCCATCCATTGGTGGTTATACACGATAGACGGACCGGGGCGCGATGAGGCGGCGCACTAAGGATGCGGCTTCGATGTGCTGCGCATCCAGAATTTCAGCCGGTACTCGCCTTGATCGTCGTTGAGCTGCGCGAGGCTGAGGTTGTCATAGTACTCCGAGTCAGTGACCTTGGCCCCAAAGTAGTAGACCTTGCCCGCCTCTGCGTTGACGGGCGCCACGTCAAAACTCGTCGCACCCCTGGCCGCTCCCCGCCAGCTTGCGCAAAGGTGGTGGATTCCCGGAGCAACGTCCAGCGTGAAATACGAGTTGCCCTTGGTGGCTCCCACCCACGCACCGTCCATGGCGAAGCGGACCGTGTCCCAGGGGTTGAATGGATTGTGCGGCTCGCTGTTCTGATCTTCGACAAAGACAAGCAGCGCCTTACCGGCCGCCGGAGCGGTGGGGGTTGGCTGCGCCGTTTGCGGGGTCACATCGAACCGGACCGCATCCTGGCCGCAGGCATCGGGTAGGATGGCCCGCGCCTGGGCCGCCAAGACAAGAGAGGCACACAAAAGCAGCAAAGAGCGAACGGATTTCATGAGAGTTCTCCTGACGACTAGGACTCGCGATGCGAGGTTTTCGTTGCCCGCGTCACATTGAGGCGTGATAGCGGGCACACGGCGGCTGGTCCTCACCCCAGCCTCGTCAACCGCTATACTGACGGTTGGACAAACGTATGGCTGACGACAAAGGAAACATGAAGTTCGATTCGGAATTTGAGCAGAGTCTTTTCGATTTACGCAGGTCGAAGCTTGAGGAGATCGAGAAGCTGGGACAGGCCCCTTACCCCAACCAGTTCCCTGCCTCGCATACCATTGCCGCGGTGCGCGCCAAGTGGGGCGAGGCGCAAGCGGAAGAACTCGAAGCCAATCGCGTGACTGTCGCCGTCGCGGGCCGCATCATGGCGATTCGCGCGCAGGGCAAGGCTGGCTTTGCCACGCTGCAGCAGGAGGGCGAACGGCTGCAGATCTACGTGCGGCTCGATGCCGTCGGCGAGCAGGGATTCGCGCTCTACAAGCTGCTTGACCTGGGCGACCATATCGGCGCCTCAGGTTACCTGTTCCGCACGCGCACGGGCGAGCTGACCATCCACGTGGAGCGGCTGACGTTTCTGGCCAAGGCCATGCTGGCTATGCCGGAAAAATTTCATGGGCTGGCGGATGTGGAGTTGCGCTACCGGCAGCGCTATGTGGACCTGTTTGCGAATCTCGAAAGCCGCGCCGTGTTTGTAAAGCGGGCAAAAACCCTCAAGGCCATGCGGCAGTTCTTTGACGAGCGCGGCTACCTTGAAGTGGAAACGCCGATGATGCAGCAGATTGCCGGCGGCGCGGCGGCGCGGCCCTTCAAGACGCACCACAACACGCTGGATCAGGACCTGTTTCTGCGCATCGCGCCCGAGCTTTATTTGAAGCGGCTGGTGGTCGGCGGACTCGATCGCGTGTACGAAATCAACCGCAACTTCCGCAACGAGGGCGTGAGCACGCAGCACAATCCCGAGTTCACGATGTTGGAGTTTTACCAGGCCTACGCGAATTATCACGACCTGATGCAGATCACCGAGGACCTGGTGTCCTACATCGCGAAGGAAGTGAACGGGACGACGGTGACCACGTTCGACGGCGTGGAAATTGATCTGGGCAAGTGGCGGCGGCTCACGATGCGCGAGGCGATCGTGGAGTTTTGGCCGCAGGAGGCTGGCGCGAAGCCGGCTACTACTGCGTTTGAGGATGCAGGCGTGCTGCAGGCGCGGCTGCATGCGGCGATGGACTCGCTGGAGAAGGCGATGGGCGAGGCCGATCGGCTGAGTGCGGAGCGAGTTGCGGAGTTGAAGACTATTCTGTCGGCGGTGACCGCGGTTTACTACGAGTCAATAAAGGGACAGGACGAGGGCAAGGGCGCGCCGATCGGCAAGTCCGTTTACAACCTGTTTGAAGCGGTGGCAGAGCCGTTCCTTTTCCAGCCGACCATCATTTATGACTACCCAACGGTGGTTTCGCCGCTCTCAAAGCAGAAGCCGGACGATCCGGAGCACGTAGAGCGGTTCGAGTTTTTTGCGGGCGGCTTCGAACTGGGCAACGCCTTCAGCGAGTTGAACGATCCGGTGGAGCAGCACAAGCGCTTTACCGAGCAGCTGGGCGAGCGCGCACGCGGCGACGACGAAGCCCACCAGATGGACGAGGACTACGTGCGGGCGCTGGCCTACGGCCTGCCTCCCACTGGCGGCGAAGGACTGGGCGTAGATCGGCTGGTGATGCTGCTGACAGGGTCGAAGTCGATCCGCGACGTAATTCTCTTCCCGCTGATGCGAAACAGGGATCAGGGGTCAGGGGTCAGGGATCAGGAACCCCCTGCGCAATGAGCAAGATGATCGCAATCAAGAAGGTCATTTTAGGAGAGCATCATCTTCGGCCGGGCCGTACGAAGCACACTCTTTCCGATCAGCGAGGTTCACGAGAATTTCCGCCCTTCGATTCTCTCGTAATTGCGCAGTACCCGGGGGACTCAGGCTTCTATCTTTTGCACCTCTGTGAAGATGGACATGGAACCGATACTTGGCATCAGTCAATCGATGATGCGTTTCACCAAGCTGAGTATGAATTTGAGGTCAAGCCAGATGAATGGACCGAAACAAACGAGCCTCTCTGAAGCTTGGTTGTATTCGTCGAGAGAAGCACGGTTTTTCTGATCCCTAAACCCTGACCCCTGATCCCTCAAGAAGGAGTTCGACCCACCCTTGAATATCTTGTTCGTCGGCGACATTTTCGGCAGCCCGGGACGACGCATTGTGCGCGAGCACCTTGCGCACCTGCTCTCTGCTCACAACGTCGAGCTGCTCGTCATTAATGCCGAGAACGCCGCGGGCGGCTTCGGCGTGACCCCGCAGATTGCCGAAGACTTCTTCGACATGGGCGCCGACGTGCTCACCACCGGCAACCATGTGTGGGACAAGCGCGAGCTGATCGACTACATGAGCTCCGCCGCGCCCGCCAGCAAGGACCGGCCGCGCCGCGTCATTCGCCCTGTAAACCTGCTGCCTGGGCTGCCCGGCTACGGCGTCTTTGAAGGCGTCACGCGTTCTGGCGTTCCGTTCGCCGTGGCGCAGTTCATGGGGCGCGTCTTTATGAACGGCACCAACGACCCGTTCCACGCCGCCAACGACCTGCTTGCCACGATCAAGGCCAAGGTGATCCTGGTGGACTTTCACGCCGAGGCCACCAGCGAGAAGGTCGCAATGGGCTGGCACTTGGACGGCCGCGTCACCGCCGTGCTCGGGACGCACACGCACATCCCTACGGCCGACGAGCGCGTTCTGCCCGGCGGCACCGCCTACATTACCGACGTGGGCATGAGCGGCCCTTACGACAGCGTCATCGGCGTGGAGAAGGAGCTCGTGCTTCACCGCTTCCTCACCGGCATGCCCGGCAAGTTTGAGGCCGCCAAGGAAAACCCCAAGCTATGCGCGGTGGTAATCCATTGCGAGCCCGAAACCGGCCGTGCGACGAGAATCCAGCGCATCATGCTGGGGGAGTGATGGAGCAGGGACCAGGGATTAGGGAATAGGATTAGCGCGGAAACAATAAGGGCAGCCTTTGCGGGCTGCCCTTTTAAATCCCAGGAATGCTGCAAGTGACTGCCGGCTCTTGCCGGCGTTGGAACACCGGGCCGGTCAGCTGAGCTGACCGGCCTGATGATTTAGTGCGCGGCGTGGTGAGCAGCCGATGGCTTGGCGGTGTGATGCACCGGAGCCGCCTTCTTCTCAGCCTGGATGAAGCCGTCACGGAGCACGATCTGCGCCGTGGCTGCCTTGGTGCCTGAAGCCGGAATCGCCGTATACGTGTCATATGTGGCGTCCAGCTCGTCGGCGGGCTGCAGCTTGTATTCAAAGCCGGCAGCCGGAGCATCCTTGCAACCAACGGGTTCCTTCAGATTGACGATGAAGTCAGGCGTCTTGTTGTCTTTGGCGTCCTGAGTGACGGCAACCTTGATGGACATGACGGCAGGCTCGACTTCGATCTTCTTGATCTTGGCCGGTGATTCGGTCAGGAAATCAAGTCCATCGGT
The DNA here is from genome assembly GCA_963820245.1 of uncultured Acidobacteriaceae bacterium. Lineage (GTDB taxonomy): Bacteria > Acidobacteriota > Terriglobia > Terriglobales > Acidobacteriaceae > Telmatobacter. Next base: position 234,949 of record CAWFZC010000021.1, read on the forward strand.
ATCGGCCTTGACGCCGTTGGCGGTGATGTAATCCTCAGCTTCCTTGACGTGGAGCTCTGAAGGGGCGGGTGGAGCAGAGGCGCAAGCTGCCGGAGTGGTGAGCTTGACGACGTAGTCCTTGGGCTTGACGCTGGCCAGTGTGGTGACGGAGATCTTGAGGACAGTCGCCGTGGCTTCAGTCACGACGCCGGGGACCGGAGTCTGCTGATCCTTCACGACCGACCAGAGTTTCTGCGCGTCTTCAGGAGTGCCGTTGGCCAGAATGAATTCCTTGTCTTCAAGGTTCAGCTTGGTCAGGTCAGGCGTGGAGGTGATGACGTTGTGCACGATCTCGGGCGGAGTGGGCGCGGGAGCGATGACGACTGAATCGGGCTTGAAGAGCGTTTGCGCCGCCGCAGTCTTCACGGCATCGAGGCCGTCGAGGCCGCCATGGAAGCGTTTGTACCAGTACTCAAGCTTGGGCTCGATCTGGGTCTTGTAGGCCGGAGGAGCAAAGTTCCAGGCGCGGGCGTAAAACCAGACAGCCTGCACTGGGTCTCTTGAGTCGCCGGGCTTGGCATAGGCTTCAGCCAGCTGCAGTGTATCGACCAGGCCCGTGCCGCTCTGCGTGGCGGGCAGCGGGAAGAGGTTGAGCTCGGTTTTGTACTCGGCGATAGCGCCCTTGAAGTCCTGCTTTGAGGCCAGGTCGTCGAGAGCGATGGCGGAGTGGAAGATCGGGTAGGTGGCCGCGGTCATCTTTTCCCAGTCGGGAGCGGCTACGTCAGCGGGCTTGGTTGCCTTGAGGCCTTTCGCGCCGATAGCGCCGGCATCGTCGCAAGTCTGTGCATCATTGGTGCGGAGGCACTGGCTGCGCTTGATGGTGGCCGAGACGTAGAGGGCCTTCATGTTATTCGGATCGATCTGCAGGAGGCGGGAGGCAGCGCCAACGGCCTTGTCAACCTCGCCGGTCTTCTCGTAGGTGTCAATTAGATCGTCGAGGACCGACTTCTTGACCACGCTCTGTGGGTAAGTCTGTAAGAAGGACTCTTCCGCTGCGGCGCGGGCGGCCGGGTCGGTCTGCGTGCCGGCTTGTTGATATGCATTGAATTCTGCAGGGTTCTGGATCGAAATGGTTCCCTGATCCTGACCATATGCTCGCAGCGTGGGCGCGGAAACGAGGCAGATGCCCGCCAATGCTACCACCGATGCCAAGACTAACTTCTTCATGCAGTGCTCCTGGGAATTTCGAAGATCGAGATCAATACTCGCGCACTCGCTGGCGGAATGTTCAACCGTACTGAATTTCGGTTGTATGCCGGGGTGCCGGATTAAACGATACCACAGCTTCCAAATGCGGTGTTGCAAGGATTATAGAAAGGCGCGGCGGCAGGTGACAAGCAAAGTTCGATGAGAACTTTGGCGGTTACGTGGCGGAGCGCGCTCAGACCCATGTGGGGCCGCCGGATATCAACGGTCGGACCATTATCTTCGACTCGCGGCGGATCATTATGGTTGGATGAAAGCTCGAACGAACGTGGCAGCCCCGCTCCCTCAAACGGTGGAGCGATCCTGGGGTTGAAAAGGGGCCAGCCCGCGCTACTGAAGAAGCCGGACAAGGGCTGCCTGCTCCGCAAGAAAGGCGTCGTGGCCGTGGTCACTTACCATCTCGCGGTAGTCGGCCTCCACGCCGGCGGCGCGGACGGAGTTGGCGAATTCGCGGACCATCGGTTCAGGAAAGAGCCAGTCAGAACTGATGCCGATAAAGCTGAGGCGGGCGCGGATACGGCCGAAGGCCTCCCTGGGAGACGCGCAGCCGCGCAGCGGGTCCCAGGTGTCCATTGCGCGAAGGATGGCGAGGTAAGCGTTGGCGTCAAATCGCTCAATGAAGCGCTGGCCCTGGTAGTCAAGATAGCCGGCGATATCGAAGCGGCCGCCGGTGAGTCCGCCGACGCCATTCAAGGACCAAGGGTCCTCGCCGGCGCGGTTGGGATTGCGGCCGAACCGCTCCTCAAACAAGGGTGCGGACTTGTAACTGAGCATGCCGATCTGGCGTGCGAGCGCGAGGCCGCGGCGGGGCGGACGCTGCGGGAGGTAGCGCCCCTTGGCCCAGTCAGGATCGTGCAGGATGGCCTGGCGCTGAAGATGATTGAGCGCGAGTCCCATGGCGGAGAGGGGCGCGACGCCGATGATGAGCGCGCGCTCGACCCGCTCAGGATTGAGGATGGTCCAATCGAGTGCCTGCATGCCGCCGATGGAGCCGCCGAGAACGAGACGGAGTTTGCGAATGCCAAGCGAGTCCAGAAGGAGGGATTGCGCGCGGACGTTGTCGCGGATGGAGACAAGGGGAAAATCGGGGCCGTAGGCCTTGCCGGTTTTGGGGTCGACAGATTGCGGCCCGGTAGACCCGTAACAGGAGCCGATGAGGTTGATGCAGATGACGAAGTCGTGCTCGAGCGAGAGCACGGCGCCGGGCGCAAAAATCTCAGGCCACCAGGAGCCCACCAGGGCGGAACCGGAAAGCGCATGGCAAACCAGGACGGCGTTGTCTCGTGCTGCATTGAGCCGGCCGTAGACGGCATAATGCAGCGTGGGACAGGCCAGTGAGACACCGCACTCGAGTGGCAGAGGCTCACTGAGGACGAAGTCGCCCTCGTAGGTGGGCTCGATGATCTTTGTCTTGGGCGGCGAGGCGCCGCTGCGGTTATGGGTGTCAGTCATGTGGTTAGCTGCTAGCCTCTAGCTTTTAGCTCCTAGCTTGTTCATTTTGGCTTCTGTCCTCTTTCTTCTGGCCTCTGGTCTTCGGCACCGTTTTTGCAGCGCGCAGTTAAAGCTAGAGGCTAGGAGCTAGCAGCTAGAAGCTGCCTCATTTCATTTTCGCATCAAGCTCTCAGGCCTTGGTTCCGTTTGCGGCTTCGATGGCCTGATCGATGTCGGCAATCTGGTCGCGGACGTCTTCAATGCCGACCGAGAGGCGGACCAGCTCGGGCGTAACGCCTGTGGCTGCCTGCTCCTCGACTGAGAGCTGCTGGTGGGTGGTGGATGCCGGATGGATGACAAGCGATTTGGCGTCGCCGATGTTGGCCAGCAGCGAAAAGAGCTTGAGTGAGTTGATGAACTTTTTGCCCGCCTCGAAGCCGCCCTTGATGCCGAACGTGACGAGCCCGCTTTGACCCGTCGGCATGTACTTCTTGGCATTGGCGTAGTAGCGGCTCGACTCGAGGCCGGGGTAATTGACCCACTCGACGCCGGGGTGCTTCTCAAGATGCTTTGCCACGGCGAGAGCGTTTTGCGAGTGGCGCTCCATGCGAAGGTGGAGGGTCTCAGTGCCCTGCAGGAGCAGGAAAGCGTTGAACGGTGAGAGTGCCGCGCCGGTATCGCGCAGGCCCTGCACGCGGGCCTTGAGGATGAAGGCCAACGGGCCAAACGCCTCAGAGAATTTGAGGCCGTGGTAGGAGGGGTCGGGCTCAGTGAACTCCTTGAAGCGGCCCGAGGCTGCCCAGTCGAACTTGCCTGCGTCGATAATGACGCCGCCGATGGCGGTTCCGTGACCGCCGAGATACTTGGTGGCGGAGTTGACCACGATGTCAGCGCCCCACTCGATGGGCCGGACGAGGGCCGGTGTGGCGCAGGTGTTGTCAATGATGAGAGGCAGCTTGTGCTCGTGGGCGATGGCGGCGAGCTTTTCGATATCGACGACATCGAGCTTGGGGTTGCCGAGCGTCTCGGTGTAGACGGCGCGGGTTTTTGAGTTGATGGCGGCGCGCAGGCCGTCGAAGTCGTCGGCATCGACGAATCGGACGGTGATGCCGAGCTTGGGCAGCGTGTAGTGGAACAGGTTGTAGGTTCCGCCGTAGAGAGAGGTGGTGGAAACAATCTCCTCACCTGCCGAGGCAAGGGTGGTGATGGCGAGGGTTTCCGCGGCCTGCCCGGATGCGGTAGCCAGGGCCGCGACGCCACCTTCAAGGGCCGCGACGCGCTTTTCAAACACATCGGTGGTGGGGTTCATGATGCGGGTGTAGATGTTGCCAAACTCCTGCAGCGCAAAGAGGCGGGCGGCATGGTCGGCGTCCTGGAAGAGGTAGGACGTGGTCTGGTAGATGGGCACGGCTCTGGAACCAGTGGCCGGGTCAGGCACCTGACCGGCGTGGACGGCGAGTGTGGCAAGCTGCTGCTTCACTTCAGACATGTTCGGCTCCTTGATTACGGGTGCTTGAAATTCTTATGGTGGAACTGGGCGGATTGGCTGCGACGGGGATGGCGGCGGCAGTCTTCGCAAAAACGGCCCGCATCCTCGTTTGAGGACCCGGGCCGCCTGGCTTCAAGATCGGTTGCGTTTCTAGCGCATTCGCCGTTCCAGAGTCGCGCGGACGGGGTCCATGAGCATACACATACACATGGCCATGGCCGCAATTCCGGATTTCCTCTGGTTCAGCATAGAAGGCAGTATCAGGGGGCGATGGGTGGGCTGTCAACTGAATTGAATGACCCAAAGGGGCCAGAGGTCGTGTGGATTCAGGCTAATGGGGGCTGGCCTGGTAGACGGTCTCGTGCGGGGGCAGGAGGACTCCGACGGTTGTGCCGCCAATCGCGCCGAGCGCGCCGACGAACAGGGCGGAGTATCCCTTGCCGATGATGAAGCCATGCGATGGCCCGAGCGCCGCGCCGATGGCCGCTCCTGCTCCGCCGCCCACACCCAGGCCGATGAGGGTATTGCGCAGGCGGCGTTTGGTCACGAGCTTCACGCTGCGGACGTCCTGAAGCGGCACGCTGGCCTCGCCTGCGGTAAGCCTGATCGCAATAGTTGAATCGGACACACTCTCGAAGGTCCCGGAGTGCTTTTTCCCATTCAATTCGACGATCTGGATCTTCTGACCTGATTTGAGCGCGCTGAGCCCGGGCCCGGCTGTCGGATTGGGTTGGGCCGCGGAGGTACAGGCAATGGCAAGGACGCACATCGGCAGCAGCAGGTTTCGCATGCGAATACCCCTTTCAATTGGCCGTTCGCAGTTGGCCCATCAATAAATTGATCACATGAAGAAATTGAACACATGAAGCCGGGGCGGAATGGGTTACTCTTCTGCCTTCCAAATATACGCTCCCGGCTGGGGCAGGCCGATGTGGGCGAGGACGCGGGCGATAAACTGGCGGGCCATTTCTTGGGAGTCCATCGGCTTGTTGTAGAACGCGGGGATGACGGGAAAGATAACGGCGCCGGCTTCGGCGGCGAGGGTCATATTTCGCAGGTGGATGCGATTGAAGGGGGTTTCGCGGACGCAGAGCAGGAGCGGACGGCGCTCCTTGAGGGTAACGTCGGCGGCGCGGGCGATGAGCGAATTGGCGAGGCCGTTGGCGATGGTCGCGAGCGTGCCCATGGAACAGGGAAGGATGATGGTGCCTGCGGAAGGATGGCTGCCGCTCGCGATCGAGGCGCCTACATCGGCGTCGGTGAGCTGCGTGGTCTTGCGGGGCGGGGCGTCGAGAAGTTTTTCGAGCAGGCCGGTGCGGCCGGAGATGCCAAGTTCTTCAGCGAGAACGCGGAGGGAGTTTTCAGAGGCGACGAAGGAAACGCGCGTGACGCGATCATCGGCTTCGAGGGCGCGTAGGAGTTCGCGGCCGAAGATCGCGCCGGAGGCGCCGGTGATGGCTACGGTCAGGTTCATCTTTGTAGCTCTTAGCTCCCCAAGACCCGTTTGAAGATGGCGTCGACGTTGCCTAGCTGCCTTGTGTAGTCGAAGGTTTTATCCAACTTGTCGGAAGAGAGCAAGGCGGCAATCTGCTTGTCGCGGGCTACTTCGTCGCGGAAGATCAAATCTTCTTTCCACGAGCGCATGGCGTGGGATTGGACTAAACGATACGCGTCTTCGCGCATCATGCCGGCTTCGGCTAAATCGAGAAGGAGTTGCCCCGAGAAGATGAGGCCGCCGGTGCTTTCGAGATTCTTCTTCATGCGCTCGGGGTAGACGAGCAGGCGATCGATTAGGTCAGTCGTCTTGGCCAGCAGGTAATCGACCAGGATAGTTGAGTCGGGGAAGATGACGCGCTCGACCGAAGAGTGCGAGATGTCGCGCTCGTGCCAGAGGGCGATGTCTTCAAAGGCCGCCTGGGCGTTGCCGCGGAGGACGCGGGCGAGGCCGCTGATCTGCTCGCTGGTGATGGGGTTCTTTTTGTGCGGCATCGCGGAGGAGCCCTTCTGCTTTTCGCTGAAGTACTCCTGCGTCTCGCGGACCTCGGTGCGTTGCAGATGGCGGACTTCGACGGCGATCTTGTCCAGGGTGCTGCCGAGGATCGCCAGCGTGGAAATGTAGGCGGCGTGACGGTCCCTCTGGATGACCTGCGTGGCGACGGGAGCGGGCTTGAGGCCGAGGCGTTCGCAGATGCGCTCTTCGTGCTCGGGCTTCAAATGGCCGAAGGTGCCGACGGCGCCCGAGAGCTTGCCCACGCGCATGTCTTCTGCCGCGGCGTCGAAGCGGGCAAGGTTGCGCTCCATTTCGGCGTACCAGTTGAGCAGCTTGAGGCCGAAGGTGGTGGGCTCGGCGTGGATGCCGTGGGTGCGGCCGATGGTGGGCGTGTGCTTGAACTCGAGGGCGCGGCGCTTGAGCACTGCCAGGAACGCTACGATGTCGGCGCGAATGAGCTCAGATGCCTGCTTGACCTGGAGGGCCTGGGCGGTATCGACGATGTCGTTCGACGTGAGGCCGTAGTGCAGCCATCTTGAGGACTGGCCGTCCAGGCCTTGGTTTTTCATGGCTTCTGCCGCTGCGGTTGTAAAGGCAATCACATCGTGCTTTACTTCGGCTTCAATTTCGGCGATGCGGGCGGCGGAGACGGCTCCTATTCTCGCGATGGCCTCGGCTGCGGCTTTGGGGATGACGCCGTCTTCGGCGAGAACAGTGCTGGCGGCGGACTCAACCTCAAGCCAGCAGCGGTACTTGGTGTCCTCGGTCCAGATGCTGCCCATCGCCGGGCGGGTATAGCGTTCGATCACGAAAGAACTCCTCAAAAGCAGCTTTTAGCTCTCAGCTTTCAGCTCTCAGCTTTTCTCAACTGGTGCGAACGGGAAATCCGGGCCTGACCTACGAGGAAAGCCACCACGGCCCTGCGACCCCTTGCTACTTCTTGCCAACTCTTTGATTGTACGAGGGCAAGGGCTTCAGGTGCGAGGAATCCCAAGACGCTTGTGGAGCTCGTCGAACAAGAGGCCGCGGCCGGGCGTGTAGGGCTGAAACCACTCGCCGTCGATGACCAGTTGGGGAATGGCGCGCTTGCCCACATGGCGCAGGACTTCGTCTGAGGCGGCTGGATCGTCGTCCACATTGATCTCGCTGTAGACGATGCCGTGGGTATCAAGAAACTGCTTGGCCGAACGGCAATCGCGGCACCAGGCAGCGGTATAAACCAGCACCTTCATACATCCAGTTTATCGCGACCGCGCTGATACAGTTGTGATGATGACCGCAGACGAGATCAAGGCGTTGCTTGGACTGGAATTGCACCCCGTGGAAGGCGGATTCTTTCGCCGCACCTACACCTCAAACGGCAAGGTGGAACTGGCGCGGGGCGTTCGTGCCCAGGGGACGGCGATTTACTACCTGCTGGAGCCCGGAACCTTCTCAGAGATGCATGTGCTGGCTTCCGACGAGATGTTCCATTTCTATCTCGGCGATCCGGTGGAGATGCTGCAACTTTATCCGGACGGGCGCTCCGCTGTCTTTACGCTTGGACAGGATTTAATGGCTGGGGAGCACGTGCAACTGGTGGTTCCGGCGGGCGTGTGGCAGGGGACGCGGCTGAAAGGCGACGGCAAGGTAGCGCTGTTGGGCTGCACGGTGACGCCGGGGTTTGATTTTGCCGATTACCGCACGGGAAGTTATGCGGTGCTTGCCGGGCAATGGCCTGCGGAGGCGGAGCGGATCAGGCAGTTGACGCGGAAGTAGGAACACTACCTGCGGTCGCGAAAAAAGCTCTTCAACAATTCTGAGGATTCATCGGCGAGGATTCCCTGCTCCACCTGCATCTGGTGGTTGAGCCTCGGGTGGTTGATGACAGAGACGACGGAGCCGGCGGCTCCGGCCTTGGGGTCGGCGGCGGCAAAGACGAGGCGATCAATCCGGGCGTGAGTCATGGCTCCGGCGCACATGGCGCAGGGCTCAAGCGTGACGTAGAGCGTGCAGCCGTTGAGGCGGTAGTTGCCGAGCGCCTCGGCCGCGGCGCGCAGGGCCACGATTTCAGCGTGGGCCGTGGGGTCGCAATCGCGCAGCACGCGATTCTGGCCGCCGGCAACGACTACACCCTCGCACACAACGATAGCGCCGATGGGCACTTCGCCGGCGCTGGCGGCGGTGCGGGCCTCAGCCAACGCGGACTCCATGGCCGCGCGATCGTCAATCATGGGAATTGTGAATCATGCAGATGATGTTACTGCGCCGGCTGCTGCTGCGTCATGCAATGTAGCGTGCCGAGTCCCCAGACCAGGTCGACGGCGTGGATACCGATGACTTCGCGACCGGGGAAAAGCTCGGCCACGATGTTGAGAGCCACGCGATCGTTGGGGTCGTGAAAGGTGGGGACGAGTACCTGGCCGTTGGCGATGTAGAAGTTGGCGTAGCTGGCGGGCAGGCGCTGGCCTTGAAACACGACCGGGCGCGGAAGAGGCAACTCGACGACCGTGAACTGCTTGCCGTCGAGGGTGCGTGCATCCTTGAGGCGCGCAAGATTTTCGGCAAGGGGAGCGTTATTCGCGTCGCTTGTGTCGGGTTCGACGGCGGTGACGATGGTGGTGGGCCCGACAAAGCGCGTGATGTCATCCACGTGACCGTGCGTATCGTCGCCGGCAATGCCGCGGCCGAGCCAGATGACCTGATCGATGCCGAGATAGTCGTGAAAGGCTTGTTCGAGCTGCTCGCGGCTGACGCCGGGGTTGCGCTGCTGCACTTCGCTGAGCAGGCACTCCTCTGTTGTAAGCAGGATGCCGGCGCCGTTGGTGTCGATCGAGCCGCCTTCAAGCACGATGCGGCGGTGCTTCGCACTGTTCTCGTTTTTGACTGATGGCTGCCATGAGGTGAGGCCGAGGCGCGCGGCAACGCGGCCGGGGAGCTGGTTGTCGAGCCCGCAGTTGGGATACTTGGCCCAGCCATTGAAGAGCCAGTCGGTGAGGGCTACCTGGCCTTGTGCGTTGCGGATAAAGATGGGGCCGGTGTCACGCGTCCAACTGCGGTCTGTCGGCCAGCGGTGAAGGCTCACATGGTCAAGATTGGCGCCGGCGCGCTTGAGCATGCCAGTCACGCGCTGCACGGTCTTGCGGTCTTCGACGGCGATGTGGACCTGCTCGTTGCGGGCGAGCAGGCGAACGATCTCCGCATAAAGCCAGGGGATGGGCTGAAATTTTCCAGGCCAGTCCTCGGGATTGTGGGGCCAGGCGAGCCATGTGCCTTCGTGCCGGTCCCATTCGGCGGGCATGCGGAAGCCTGACTGATGTGGAGTGTGGGCTTGCGAGGCCGACGCGTCGCTCACGGCTCGATCTCGTCCGATTTCGGCGTGGGCATGGCATCGACGGGGTCGAGATAGCGCCGGGTGACGGAGCTGTAGGCATCGATGCGGCGGTCGCGGAGGAAAGGCCAGTTACGGCGCGTGTCTTCAAGCAGCGCGAGATCGATTTCAGCGACGAGAATTTCCTCTCGGTCGTGGGAGGCTTTGGCGATGATGCGGCCGAAGGGGTCGGCGAGAAAACTGCCGCCCCAGAACTCGAGGCCGTGCCCCGCGGCGCGATTGCTGAGCAGTTCGCCGTTGGGCAATTTAATTTCGCCATGCTCGAGGCCAACGCGATTAACGCCCGCGACGTAAACTCCGTTGGCAATGGCGTGCGAGCGCTGGATGGTCTGCCACGCGTCGTATTGGGCCTCGCCGAACTCGGCCTTCTCTGCCGGGTGCCAGCCAATGGCGGTGGGATAGAAGAGCACCTCGGCACCCTGCAGCGCGGTAAGGCGCGCGCCCTCGGGGTACCACTGGTCCCAGCAGACAAGGGTGCCGACGCGGCCACAGGCAAGGTCCACGGCCTTGAAGCCAAGATCGCCCGGCGCGAAGTAATATTTTTCGTAATAAAGCGGGTCGTCCGGTATGTGCATCTTGCGGTAGATGCTGGCGAGCGCGCCATCGGCGCCCAGCGTGGCGACCGTGTTGTGATAGAGGCCCGCGGCGCGGCGCTCAAACAGCGAGGCGATGATGGAGACGCCGAGTTCGCGCGCCAACTCGCCCAGCCTCGCCGTGGAGGGCCCGGGAATGGCCTCGGCTAGATCGAACAGGCGCGTGTCCTCGCGCTGGCAAAAGTACTGGGTTTGAAACAGCTCGGGCAGGCAGACGATGTTTGCGCCCTGGCGGGCGGCTTCGCGAATGTGAGCGACGGCCGAAGCAAAATTTGCCTCAGGATCAGCACCCATGCGCATCTGCACGAGCCCCACACGATATTTGCGTCTGTCTGCCATGGTTTGCCGAGAGTCTTCCGACTGATGATAGATGATGCGAGAAGGCCAACCCCGCCGGGCGGGATTGGCCTTGATTCCTGGTTGCAGCGGCGCCCGGCGCTCAACCGCGAGCTCTTCCAAGGGTCTGCCGCACGCAGTGCCTACTCGTTGAGAATGAGAACGGCGGCCGCGATGGTTGTGGTCCACTTGCCGCGCTTGTCGCCGACGGCAGACTGGGTGATGTTGCTGGTGCGGACGATCTTGTTGGAGATGCGGTAGATCTCCTTTTTCTCGTCCCAGCTGGTGTCGGGATCAAAGTCGACGTCGAGCGTGGTGGCAAGCATTTCTGCCGCAAGCTCCTCAGCATATTCGCCGGCCTGGTCCTCGGTTTCACCGAAGCTGTGGTGCTCGCTGAGATAGCCGTAGGTGTTGCGGTCCGCTGGAATGGCGACGCCAATGGAAGAAACGATAAGGCGATGAGCTTCGCGGGTGGAATTCTCCGCGATCACCGAAAAGACCACTTCGCCGTCATCCAAATACTTGAGGCCCTCCTTGCGCGTAATCACTTTGCACTGAGGCGGAAAAATGGAAGAGACGCGGACGAGATTCTGAGAAGCGATTCCCGCATCCCGAAGGGCGAGCTCAAAGGAGGTCAGGCGCTCCTTGTGTCTGCCAACGCCTTTGGTAAAGAAAATCTTTTTCGGGACCATGCTTTTTCCCAATTTCTATGTAGCCTCCGTGAGTTCAAAAAGATGTGATTTCGTACAGGTCACCCGCATGAGTTTATCGCATCCGGGCGGCATGGAAGGGGAAAAACCTGCATTTTCATCTGAGGTTTACGGACCGGCCGGCGAGGGCTTGGCGGGAATGAGGCTGGGGCGGCTCTCGAGAGGGTTTTGGGAGACGGTTTTCAGGGGAATCGGGTGATTTGCGGGGCAGCGTAACTTTTTGCGGATTTCAGCGTTTAAGTCGGAATGAAAAGAATCCTGTTTGCGGGAATTCCGGTACTGTGCGCGGCCTTGGGCGGTGGAATCTTGGGCGGTGGGATGTTGTGGGCGCAGGCGCCCGGGGCGTTGGAAGGCGCCCAAGAAGCCCGCGTGTCCGATGCAGGCCAAGGGCCGGTGGTGCTGGAATGGGTTCCTCCGGCGCTGCAGGACCTGAGCGCTCAAGCCACAACGAGAACGAGCTTTACGCTGGACCGCTCGATGCTTGGCGCGGTGGCCGGACTGATGGCCGATCCGGACGACGAACTGCGGCAGACAGTGCAGAAGCTGGACGGCGTGAGCGTGCATGCGCTGCGCTTTGGCGGCAACGGGATAGCCGACCCAGCCGAAGTGGATCAGGTACGCGAGGCCTACCATATGCGCGGCTGGAAGCACCTGGTGACCACCACCAACGCAGGCGGGCCGATCCATAACGGCGTCACCGATGTGTGGCTGGTCTTGGACGGCGTCAACGTGCGTGGCGCAGTGGTGCTAGCCGAAACGCCCAAGAGCCTGACACTGGTGACGATCGCGGGCAATCTGAACCCGGTGGATCTGCTGCACCTGCGTGGTCACTTCGGCATTCCTCGCTTTGAGGGTGACGGATTGAAAGGCGAGATCCCGAGAGGCCCGGGCGACCCGCAATAGAGCCCATGAATCGTTGAAGGCAATCGCAGAGCCGCGACGCCGGTTGAAATCCACGTTGCCGCCATTGCCACCTGTAAATTGCGGATGGTAGCCTCTTCCTTGAAGACACGCAGGGAAGGAAATCCAAAAAAACAATGCAAACCACATATAACGGGCTGGAATTGCCGAAAAACGGCCAGCCGATCGACTACCGGAACGGTGAATTCGCGGTTCCGGACAATCCCATCATTCCTTTTATTGAAGGCGACGGCACCGGACGCGACATTTGGAAGGCCTCGCAGCGCGTGTTTGACGCGGCGGTGGAAAAGGCATACGGGGGCAAGCGCGCCATCCGCTGGTTTGAGATTTTCGCGGGCGAAAAGGCGTATCGCCAATTCAACACCTGGCTGCCGGACGACTCGGTGGCCGCGGCGCGTGACCTGCGCGTCTCCATCAAGGGGCCGCTGACGACGCCGGTGGGCGGCGGCATTCGCTCGCTGAACGTGGCGCTGCGGCAGCTTCTGGACCTCTATGCGTGCGTGCGGCCGGTGCGCTACTACCAGGGCGTGCCCAGCCCGGTGAAGCATCCGGAAAATGTCGACATCGTGATCTTCCGCGAGAACACGGAGGATGTTTATTCGGGCATTGAGTTCAAGCAGGGCTCAGCGGATGCGGCCAAGCTGATCGACTTTTTGAACAACGACCTGCTGAAGGGCGGAAAGAAAAAAGTGCGCGCGGATTCAGGCGTGGGCATCAAGCCGATCTCGATCTTCGGAACCAAGCGGCTGGTGCGGTATGCGCTGAAACAAGCACTGGAGACAGGCCGCAAGACGGTGACGCTGGTGCACAAGGGCAACATCCAGAAGTTCACCGAAGGCGCTTTCCGCGAGTGGGGCTACGAAGTGGCCGTGGAAGAGTTCCGCGAGCACACAGTGACCGAGCGCGAGAGCTGGATCCTGGGCAACGTGGATGCCAACCCGAAGATCACTATCGAAGAGAATGCGGCGTTGATCGAGCCGGGACTTGAGTTCGGCAACCAGGCATTCCGCGATGAGCTTTACGCCGAAATCAAGGGCGTGCTCGACTCGATTGGCAAGACTCACGGCAACGGCGCGTGGAAGAAGAAGATCCTGGTGAACGACCGCATTGCGGACTCGATCTTCCAGCAGATCATCATTCGCCCGTCGGACTACAGCATTCTGGCGACCACCAATCTGAACGGCGACTACATCTCCGATGCGGCCGCGGCGCAGGTAGGCGGGCTGGGCATTGCTCCGGGCGCCAACATTGGCGACGGGTTCGCAGTGTTCGAAGCCACGCACGGAACGGCGCCGAAGTATGCGGACAAGGACGTGATCAATCCCGGCTCGGTGATTCTGTCGGGCGTGATGCTGCTGGACTTCATCGGCTGGAAGGAAGCGGCGAAGTTGATTGAGAACTCGCTCGAGAAGACGATCCAGCAGAAGTTTGTGACCTACGACTTTGAACGGCAGACCGCGGGCGCAACCAAGGTGGGCACCAGCGAGTTTGCGACGCGCATTATCGGCAACATGTAAAAGGCAGGGAATAGCGATTAGGGATTAGTTGGCGTGTTGATGAGCCAGCGGCATTTCGCGCTTGGTGCGAGGAGGAGGGACGGCGTTGGCGATTGAAGTCCAAGGCGCGTGTCCCTACTTTGAGGTCTACGACATGCCCAACTCGATTCGTTTCTATCGCGACCAGCTGGGCTTCGAGATCGTGAGCACGTCGGCTCACCGCGGCGGCGACAAGGATCGATTCCACTGGTGCCTGCTGCGGCTGGGTACGGCGGAGCTGATGTTGAATACCGCCTTCGAATTCGACGAAGAACGGCCACCGCTCGAGGATTACCTGAACGAGCGCAAGCATCGGGAAGCCTGTCTGTTCTTTTGGCTGCCCGGATGTGGACGAGGCGTATGCGGAGTTTGTCGGGAAGGGCGTTGTGATCGATCAACCGCCGAAGGTTGCGCACTACGGCATGAAGCAGATGTACCTGCACGACCCCGACGGTTTCGGGCTGTGTTTTCAGTGGAAGTCCACGTAAGGAGCCGCACTGGCTGGTTCTCGATGCGCATCATTGCTAACGCGTAAATAACAGCGAATAAAAACAGGGAACGAGTATCCCGAGGAGAAAATCATGAGGAAGAAAGTAAGTATTGTGGGCGCCGGCAACGTGGGCGCTACGGCTGCGCACTGGATTGCTGCCAAGGAATTGGCGGATGTTGTGCTGATCGACGTGGTGGAAGGCGTACCGCAGGGCAAGGCGCTGGACCTGATGGAAGCGATGCCGATTGAAAAGCGCGATGTGAACGTGACCGGCGCAAATGACTACGCGGCCACCGCGAATTCAGACATCGTGATCATTACTGCGGGCATTCCGCGCAAGCCGGGCATGAGCCGCGACGACCTGCTGAACACGAACTTCAAGATCATGTCGGATGTGGTGGCGAAGGTTGTGGCGCAGTCGCCGGAGTCGATCTTGATCATCGTTTCAAATCCGCTGGACGCGATGGCGCAGGCGGCTTACCGCCAGGCCGGCTTCAATCGCGAACGCGTGATCGGCATGGCGGGCGTGCTGGATTCAGCGCGCTTCCGCACGTTTATTGCCGAGGAGCTGAACGTGAGCGTGGAGAATGTGACCGCATTTGTGCTGGGCGGCCACGGCGACACCATGGTTCCGCTGGCGCGCTACTCCACGGTGGCAGGCATTCCGATTACCGAACTGATTGCGCCTGACCGGCTCGAAGCCATTGTGCAGCGGACGCGCGACGGCGGTGCGGAGATTGTGAAGTACCTGAAGACGGGCAGCGCCTACTATGCGCCGTCAGCGGCCGCGGTGGAGATGACCGAGGCCATTCTCAAGGACAAGAAGAAGATTCTGCCCTGCGCGGCTTTCCTCGAAGGCGAGTACGGCATCAGCGGCTACTACATCGGCGTGCCCTGCAAGCTGGGCGCTGGCGGATTGGAGAAGATCATCGAGATCAAACTCACCGCGGAAGAAGACGCGGCGCTGAAGAAGAGCGCGGCGGCGGTGAAGGAATTGTGCGCGGTGATCGGCGTCTAGTCTCCGATAAATCAAAGAACGGCGCATCTCGACCAAGATGCGCCGTTTTGTTTTTGCAGTGACCCGGGGTCTCCTTTCCCACGTGAGAGAATCCGGACCCGGCGTGCCCGCCATTTTAACGCCGGTGAAATGCGCTTTGAATTCATCGATAATTCAACAGAATCCCCCCGCAAGGGTTTTCATCTGCAATCGGAAAAGGAGTACGCTGGATTACTGAAAGTGCGAAGACAGGAGGTTTCCCCCATGCCTAAGGAAGTCATGCCCATTCCTGACGGATATCACTCCGTTACGCCTTATCTCATCATCGATGGCGGCCGAGCAAACGAAGCCCTCGATTTCTACAAACGTGCGTTCAACGCGAAGTTGGAGATAAACATGCCGCGCCCCGACGGCGGCGTTGCCCACGCCGAATTGATGCTTGGCGACTCCAGAATCATGCTGGCGGATGCATCTCCAAAGATGGAAGCCTACGGCCCCAGTCATTACGGTGGCTCGCCCGTCACTCTCTTCGTCTACGTACCCAACGTGGATGCCACCACCAGCCAAGCAGCTTCGGCGGGCGCCACGATTACCCGCCCGGTTGCCGACCAGTTTTACGGCGACCGAACGGCAGGCCTCAAAGACCCGTTCGGGCATGCGTGGTATCTCGCGACGCACGTTCGCGATGTGTCAGAGGAAGAGATGCGGAAGCAGATGGAAGCGATGGCAACTGCCTGAACTGAGAACGGCGGCTAGAACGGTCTTCTGGATCCCTGGTCTCAAAATCGAGACCAGGGGCACCCTACGTGAAACCTGAAAAAAGCCGGGCCTCAATTGAGGCCCGGCTTTTTGCCGCCTGCGAGGGCAGGAACTAATCCATCGACATGCTGAGCTGATGGCGAACGTCGGCGCCGCGCACCCAGAAGATGACGTCGGTTGCGATATTCGAAGCGTGGTCGGCGATGCGCTCAAGGTTCTTGGCGACCAGAATGCCCTTCATGGCCTGCTGCGTGAAGTTTGGCTTCTCTTCGATCACCTTGAGCAGATCAGCGTGTGCCAGGCGATTCATGCGATCGATTTCGTCATCCATGGCGCGCACTGACTCAGCCAGTTGCGCGTCGCCATCAAGCAGCGCCTGCACGGCCGAGCGAATCATGCGGCCGGCAAACTCGCCCATGGCCGCAAAGTCCACGGGGAGATCGATCTCTTCCATGTTGAGCGTTTCCTTGGTGCGGCGGGCGATGCCCATGGACTGATCGCCGATGCGCTCAAGGTCGCCATTGATCTTGATGACGGCGAGGATGAAGCGGAGATCGATGGCCATGGGTTGCTCTTTGGCGAGCAGTTCGTAGGCCATCTCGTCAAGCTCGCGCTGCGCCGTGTTGATGGCGGTCTCATTCTGCTTGACGTACTTGCACAGGCCTTTGTCGCGCTGCAGATATGCGTCCGTAGCAGACTCGACAGCCTGCTGGGCGAGGGCAGCCATGGCCATCAGCTTGTCTTTGAGTTCTGCGAGTTGTTGATGAAAGTGAATGCGGGGCACGACGGAATCTCCCTGATACTTCATTGTGCACTACAGACTGTTACAGAACAGCAAATATAGGGGCGAGCACCAGATTTGTCATGACCCATTTGGGGAATAGGGCGACGATTTGTTGCAGATTGTGGGAATGCGTTTTCCCCGCCGACTACGGGGCGAGGGGCGCGTGGCGTTGGCCTTCCTGCTCGATTTTGCCCAGCAGAACAATGTAGGCGGCGATGCCGACCACAAGATAGGCGGCAGCGACGCCAAAGGCCCATGCGTAGGAGTGGAAGGCCGTCACCAGATATCCGGTGACGATGGGCGCTGCGACGCCGGAGATCTGGTTTGAGAAGTTCATGATGCCGCCAACCTTGCCGACGTCGGGGCGGTCGGCGATGAGCGAAGGGACCGACCAGCCGACCGGCGAAGCCGCCGCCAGGCCACCGATGGAGATGCTGATCCAGAGCAGGGCCTGCGTGGCCGAGTGGGCGTGCGCCGCTCCGATGATGCCGAGGCCGAAGGCCGTGCCGCCCACCAGGACCACCTTGCGCACGCGGCTCGCGTTGAAGCCTCGCTTGACCAGGAAGTCGACGAGCCAGCCCCCGATGCCGACGGCGGTGAAGCTGGCGAAGAGCCAGGGCACGCTGGTGTAGAGAAAAGAGTGCAGCAGGTCAACGTGGAGCGCGAAGGACAGATAGCTGGGCAGCCAGGTGAGCAGCAGATAAAAGACGTAGTTGTAGGCGCCCATGCCGATGGCGAGCCCGAGAACCTTGCGCCTAATGAGAAGCTGGCCAAGCGTGGCAGGGGCTTCGGCAGACGCGGCCGGCCCAGCTGGCTCAGATCTGAGCGGGGCGCGATGGATAAATGCGAGCTCGGTTGCGCTGAGTTGGGGGTCGTCCTGGGGATCCTTGTACACGCGCCAGAAGTAGAGGAAGTAGGCGAGGCTCAGGACTCCGGTAAGCGCGAAGCTCCAGCGCCAACCTGCGAAGAGCAACACAACGCCGATGATGGGAACGCCCATGGCCGAGGAAAATTTTCCGCCTGCGTCAAAGAGCGATGTGGCCAGGCTGCGCTCCTGGGGCGGAAACCAGAGCCCGACGGCCTTGGCGTTGGCGGGAAACGTGGGCGCTTCTCCCACGCCGAGCAGGAAGCGCGCCGAGAAGAGTCCACCGAGGTTGGGCGTGACGGCGGCGCCAAACGAAGCCACGCTCCACAGGAAGATTCCCGTGCGGCCGACGCGCTTGACGCCGAACTTGTCGAGCAGCACGCCGATGGGCAACTGGCACATGGCGTAGGTCCAGTTGTATGCGCCGGAGAGATAGCCGAAGGTGATGTTGGAGACGCCGAAGGCGGTGATGAGCGCAGCGTGCGAGACGGAAAGATTGACGCGGTCAAAGTAGTTGACGAGGACGCCGATGCCGAGCAGAACGGCAATTCGCCAGCGGCGATGGGGCACGGAAGCGAGTTCGTGATCGGGCAACAGTTCCCTCTTTTCAGTTGCCCTGAACGACTTCGTTTTCGAGAGTACCGATTGGGTCAATAGTGATACGGATCCGGTCGCCGCTGGCGAGAGTAAAGGTGTCAGGAGGCACGATGCCCGTTCCGGTCATAAGGAATGCGCCGGCGGGAAAGCTGTTGTCTCGGAAGAGATACTCGACGAGCGAGGTTGGGGTTCGTTTGAGCTCGGCAAGCGTGATGTCAGCGGAAAATGCGGCGACGCCGGCGCGAAGAATCTCAATGCGTATGGGCGTTGTGGTTGGCAGCGGCTCGGGCGTGACCAGGATGCAGGGACCGAGGGCACAGCTTCGATCGTAGACCTTGGCCTGGGGAAGATAGAGCGGATTTTCGCCTTCGATGTCGCGCGAGCTCATGTCGTTGCCGACGGTGTAGCCGATGATCTGGCCGTGTTGATTGATGAGCAGCGTGAGCTCCGGCTCAGGGACGTTCCACTTGGCGTCGCTGCGAATGCGAACGTGACTGCCGGGGCCGGCGACGCGGCTCGACGTGGACTTGAAGAAAAGTTCGGGGCGCTCGGCAGAGTAGACGCGATCGTAGAAGTCGCCTCCGCCGGCAGACTTGGACTCTTCCATGCGCGCGCTGCGGCTGCGGTAATAGGTAACGCCGGCGGCCCACACTTCCTGCGTGCCGATCGGGGCTTCGATTTTCGCAGATGCGAAATCGGAGGCCGGCTTGGCGCCGTCGACGATGGACTTGAGATACGCGTGGAGATCGCTATGCGTGACAAGCGCGTCGAAATTCGATTCGGGGACGGGGAAATAATTGCCGTCGTGCTCAACGTAGATTCCGTTGGCGGTGCGATAGAGTTTCACTCGGGTCTCTCCAGCTTGGAAATGATTTTATCGACGTCGTAGATGCAGCCGCCCCACACACCGCCGCTGGCCTGTACGAGCGCCGCCCACAAGCGCGTGTCTGCAGGGAGTTGGGGATGGGGATGCAGGTCCGGCCGCGATTTGCGCTCGGCCAGCACCAGCGTGCCCTGCTCCGCGCCGAAGATTTTGGCAGCGTCGCCGACGAGATGGACAGAGCCCGCGAGAGATTTGCGATCGATGACGATCTCAATCTGGTCGCCTTCAAGCACTTTGCCGATGGGGCCGGCGGCGAGGGCTTCAGGCGAGACGTGTCCGATGCATGCGCCAGTGGAGACGCCGCTGAAGCGCGCATCGGTGAGCAAGGCAACGTGCTTGCAGTGCGGAAGTTGCTTCAGGGCAGCCGTGATCTGGTAAATCTCCTGCATCCCTGCGCCGGCCGGACCGCCGCAGATGAGCACGAGGACATCGCCGCGCGCCACATCGCCGCTCTTGATGGCTTTGATGGCCGCCTCTTCTGTAACAAAGACTTTGGCCGGACCGAGATGACGGTAGACTCCATTTTCGTCAACGAGCGAGGAATCGATGGCGGTGCTCTTGATGACTGAGCCCTCCGGCGCGAGGTTGCCCACCGGGAAGCAGATGGTGGAGGTGAGTCCTTTTTGAGCGGCACGCGTCGGGCGACATGATGACGTCGTCGGGATCGATGCCGTCGCGCTGCGTTAACTCGCGGCGCAGGGCCTGACGGCGATCGCTCTGCTTCCACCAGTCGAGGCTGGCGTCGAGCGATTCGCCGCTGACGGTTTTGACGGATGTATCAAGCAGGCTGGCTTCGCGCAGATGAAGCATGACCTCCGGCACAGCGCCAGCCAGAAACACTTGCACGGTTGCATAGGGACCGTTGGGCAGCGAATCGACCAGCCGCGGCACCAGGCGATTGACCGCGGTCCAGTCGGCGACGGTGGGGCGCTTGAGGCCTGCTGCGTGGGCGATGGCGGGAATGTGGAGCAGCAGGTTGGTGGATCCGCCGAAGGCAGCGTGGACCACCATGGCATTGCGGATGGAGGCGTCGGTGAGAATGTCCTTTGTGCCGATGTGCAACTGGTGCATGCGCAGGATGGCTCGGCCGGAGCGCCGCGCGGCATCAAGCCAAATGGGCTGGCCCGAGGGCGCGAGCGCCGTGTGAGGCAGGGCGAGGCCGAGCGCTTCACCTACAACTTGTGACGTGGCAGCGGTGCCTAGAAACTGACAACCTCCGCCGGGCGATGCGCAGGCGCGGCAGCCAACATCCGCGGCGTACTCAAGCGTGATCTGCTTTTGCGCAAAGCGCGCGCCGATGGACTGAACTTTACCCGCGTCTTCGCCGTTCTCCGGTAGAAGCGTGACGCCGCCGGGAACGAGGACTGCGGGCTTGCTGCCTGACGAAGCCAGAGCCATCATCATGGCGGGCAGGCCCTTGTCGCATGTGGCGATGCCGATGACTCCCTTGCTGGTGGGCAGCGAGCGCATGAGACGACGAAACACAATGGCGGCGTCGTTGCGGTAGGGCAGCGAGTCGAGCATGCCTGCAGTGCCCTGGGTGCGGCCGTCGCACGGATCGGTGCAGGCCCCGGCGAAAGGGACGGCGCGGAGGGCTTTCAATTCGCGCGCGGTCTCGGCCACAAGCAGGCCCACCTCCCAGTGTCCGGTGTGGAAGCCGAGGGCGATGGCCTCTCCGTTTTCAGCGCGGAGACCGCCATGCGTGCTCAGAATGAGGAATTCAGGATCGAGGAGCCGATTGGGCTCCCAGCCCATGCCTGCGTTTTGCGAAAGGCCGAAGAGATTTCCGGAAGGTTCAGTGAGCAGCATCTCCGCAGAGAGGGGCAATGCGCCGGCTGGACCTGCTGCATGCGTGGCCACGCTTAGAAGACTGGGGTCCGGCGTCTCCAGCACCGATTCAATCGTGAGGTTTGCGATGGGAGTTCCCTTTCAACAGGAAAGTATATGTCGATACACCCTAAGCGCGTTGGAGCGGATCGCGCGTGTAGACGCCATCGAGGAGGCGGAGAATGCCGAGCGGATTTTCGTCCTTCAACTCAGCGGGCAAAGCGGCCTGCGGGAAATCCTGGTAGCAGACAGGCCGCACAAAACGGTAGATGGCCTGGCTGCCGACCGATGTGTGGCGACTGTCGCTGGTGGCGGGAAACGAGCCTCCGTGGACCATGGCGTGGCAGACTTCAACCCCGGTGGGAAAGCCATTAACGACAAGCCTGCCGGCCTTGCGCTCGAGAATCGAAACCAGGTCGGCGAAGGCGGCGATGTCGGCGTCCGTTCCATGCAGAGTTGCCGTGAGCTGGCCTTCAAGATCGCGCGCGAGAGCGAGCAGCTCCTTCTTGTCGGCGTAGCGAACCACAAGCGTGCTGGGGCCGAAGATTTCAAGCGCGAGATCCGGCTCGTCAAGAAGATCTCTTGCGGTGACTTCAAATAGGACCGGCGAGACATGGCCGCTGGCCGAAGCTCCGGATTGTGCAGGCTCTGCAAGCAGAGCGACGCGGGAATTTTTTCCACGGGCCGCAACCCCTGCTTTGTAGCTCTTGCAGATGCCTTCGGTCAGCATGGCCGAAGACGCGCCTTTCTGGACCAGGCTTACGAGTTCGGCGACCAGCGCATCGGCTGATTCGTTGCGGGGAAGGAAGACGAGGCCGGGCTTGGTGCAGAATTGGCCGACGCCCAGAGTGAACGACCCGAAGAGGCCGGCGGCAATTTGCGCGGGGCGCGTGCGCAGCGCTTCAGGCAGGACGAACAACGGATTGGTGCTGCTCATCTCCATGAAGCAGGGGATGGGCTCGGGGCGCGCAGCTGCGAGATCCATCAGCGCCTTGCCGGCAGACAGGGAGCCGGTAAAGCCCACCGCCTTGACCTCGGGGCGCTTGACCAGCTCGCCCCCCACCTGCACTCCTGAGCCGAAGAGGACGGCGAAGGTTCCGGGCGGCAGACCGCAGGCGCGCACGCTGTTCGCGATGACCTGGCCTACCAGTTCGCTGGTGCCGGGATGCGCCGAGTGGGCCTTGACGATGACCGGATTGCCGGCTGCGAGCGCGGAGGCCGTGTCGCCGCCAGCGACCGAGAAAGCAAGCGGAAAATTACTTGCTCCAAAGACGGCCACGGGCCCGAGCGGCCGCAGGACGGAGCGGATGTCGGCGCGCGGCAGAGGCTTGCGATCGGGCATGGCGGGATCGATGCGGGCCACGGACCAGGAGCCTTCTTCAATCATGCCGGCGAACATCCGCAGCTGATTGACGGTGCGCGCAACCTCGCCCTTGAGGCGCGCCTCAGGCAGAGCGGTTTCCTGGTGCGCGCGCTCGACGACTTCAGCAGTGATGGCCTCAAGGCCGTCGGCGATATGGCGCAGGAAACGGCCTTTTTCGGCGCCCGAGAGCTTGCTGTAGACGTCGAAGGCCTCGCCGGCCAGTCTGGCGGCGAGCGCCACATCCTCGGCAGTGGCGGAGTGGTAGACGGGATCGAGCCGCGCTCCGGTCACCGGGTTCAGGCCCGCAAATTCCGCTCCACTTCCCTTTCGTGTTTCGCCATTGACGATGGATTCCCCAACCAACATGATTCGCTCCTGTGCTTACCTTGAGTTTTGACTCGGGTTTTACGCTCGCGGCAGCCGTACGTCGGCGCACGGAGCAAAACCGCAACCACTTGACCTTAGTTTACCCGCCGAATTAATTCAAATGCGGAAGCAGGCATGCCAATTCCGATGCACGGATTCTTGCGTATCGATTCTGCGCGGCCGCTCACCTATGCATAATTCTCCCAAAGACTTGTTGATTCACGGCCAGACATTATGCTGAACTTGCTTTACGCGTCCCCAACCAGCGAAGGTAAAGAAAGTATGGCTAAGGCATTTCGCTCGAACAAGGTATTGACGCCCGGGGGGTTGAGGCCTGCGACGTTGCTCGTGGAGAACGGGCGCATCGCGGGAGTGATTGATTGGGACCAGGCTCCGCGGGGAAGCGACATGCGCGATTTCGGCGACCTTGTGCTCTTGCCTGGCCTGGTGGACTCACACGTACACATCAACGAGCCCGGACGCACGGAGTGGGAAGGCTTCAAGACTGCGACGCAGGCCGCGGCTGCCGGCGGCGTAACTACGCTGGTGGATATGCCGCTGAACTGTGTGCCGGAAACAATTGATGAGGCCGCGCTGGAAGCGAAAAGGAAAGCGGCCAGCGGGCAGGCGTGGGTGGACTGGGCAGCTTGGGGCGGCGTGGTGCGCGGCAATGCTGAACAGTTGCCGGCACTGGTGCGCTGCGGTGTTCCAGGCTTCAAGTGTTTTCTGATTCACTCGGGGATCGACGGCTTTGCCTGGGTGGATGAAGCCGATCTGCGCCTGGCGCTGGGCAAGTTGCGCGGCAGTGGATTGCCGCTGCTGGTGCATGCTGAAGTGGCTGGACCGGTGAATGTGGCGACTGAAGCTGTGAACGCCGCGAACGCCGACTGGCGAAAATATTCCACGTATCTTGCCTCGCGGCCGGATGCGGCGGAGCTCGAAGCCATTGCGCTGCTGATCCGATTGGCCGAGGAGTTCAGCACTCCCATCCATATCGTTCACCTGGCCAGCGCAATGGCACTTCCGATGCTGGCCGATGCGCGGCGGCGTGGCTTGCCGATCACCGTGGAGACCTGCACACAATATTTATGGTTTGCCGCTGAAGAAATTCCCGACGGAGCAACGGAATACAAATGCGCTCCGCCGATCCGCGACGCGGCGAATCGCGAAGCGTTGTGGAAGGCGCTTGAAACGGGCCTGATCAACATGGTGACGACGGATCACTCGCCGTGTCCGCCCGCGATGAAGCAGCGTGAAGCGGGACGGTGGGATCTTGCGTGGGGCGGCATCGCGAGTCTTGGCCTTGCGCTTCCCGTGCTGTGGACAGGCATGAACCAGCGCGGAATAGGCATTGAGAAAATTGGCGAGTGGATGGCGGCTGCCCCTGCAAAGCTGGCTGGATTCACCGGCCGAAAAGGGACGCTCGCAGCCGGTGCCGATGCGGATTTTGTGGCGTTCGACCCCGACGTTCGCTGGACTGTCGCAGTGGAGCATCTGCATTTTCGCCACAAGCTTTCGCCTTACCTCGGCGCAATGCTGCGCGGACAAGTTGTCGAAACATGGCTCAGAGGCGAGCAGGTGTATGGGGCCGAAGGATTTTCTGCCGAGGTGCGCGGACGAGAGTTGGTGCGCTCGTGAAGGAACAAGCTAAACGCGTGATCGAGGAATGCAGCCGCATCGCGGCCATGACTGAAGAGCCCGGACGCATCACGCGGCGGTTTCTTACGCCGCCCGTGCATGCTGTCCATGAACATTTGCGCGCACGCATGCAAGGCCTCGGCATGCAGGTGCATGTGGATGCAGCAGGCAATCTTCGCGGACTTTGGAAACCAGACGGCGCAAGCAACAAGCGGCTGGTGATGGGTTCGCACATCGACACCGTTCCGGATGCTGGCGCCTACGACGGCGTGCTTGGCGTGGTGATCGCACTTGAGTGGGTCCGGATTACAAAGGAACTGAAGCTGCCCGTCAGTATTGAGGTCATTGCTTTCTCTGAAGAGGAGGGTGTGCGCTTTGGAGTGCCGTTTATCGGGAGCCGCGCGGTTGCCGGGCGATTTGATGAGGACATTCTCGAGGCAAAGGATTCTGACGGCGTGACGCTTGAGGCGGCCATTCGAGCTTTTGGGTTGGATCCCGGCTTGATTGGCAAAGCTGAGTTGGATGAAGGCGCGCTCGGTTTCGTCGAGGTCCACATCGAGCAGGGGCCAGTGTTGGAGTCGGAATGGCTGAGCGTCGCAGCAGTCACCGCCATCGTTGGCCAGACTCGCCTGACGTTTGAATTTATCGGCCATGCCAATCATGCAGGCACAACGCCTATGCGTTTGCGTCACGATGCATTGACCGCCGCTGCTGAGTGGATTCAAAAGGTCGAAACGCTGGCGCTGGCGACCGATGGCCTGGTTGCGACGGTTGGCAAAGTGGTGGTCGAACCTAATGCGGGCAACGTCGTCCCCGGATCGGTGAAGGTGAGCCTGGATGTGCGCCACGCGATTGATTCGACGCGCAAGGAAGCGGTTGAAAAGCTGATTGAAAGCGCGGAGGCAATCGCCGCGAGGCGGGGACTGAAAGTGAGCCGCACGCGCCAACTCGATCAGCCTGCCGTGCCCATGGACGAGCGGCTGACCTCGTTTCTTGCCGATGCGATTGAGGCTGTCGGGCTGCCGGTGAAGCATATGCCCAGCGGCGCTGGGCATGACGCCATGGTGATGGCCACGCGCGTGCCGACAGCCATGCTATTTCTGCGCAGCCCCGGCGGCATCAGCCACCATCCCGATGAGGCAGTGCTTGAAGAGGACGTGGAGGCATCGCTCGGCGTGGGCCGCAAATTTCTTGAGCGGTGGGCGGCAGAGATTCGCTAGAATCGAACAACGCAATTGTCAACGAGGTCATGCATGCAGCATCTGGGAGCAACACGAAGCAGCCTGAAGCACGATCACCTGCTTCAAACACCGGATACCTTCATCCGCACGCCGCTTCCCGGCGCGCAGGGAGTGGAGTTCATTATTCATGCCGCCCCGCGCCTCGGTGCGTGGTTCACGCAGATGACTGCCGAGTTTGCCGCCAAGGGCACGCTTGGCCCCACACCGGCACAACGCTTTTTGTTTGTTCTTTCCGGCAAGCTGGAAGTGAAGGCCGGAGGCAAGACGCACGTCCTCACGCCGAATGGCTATGCGTATCTTCCGCAAGGCACGCCGCACACCGTGCGTGCGCTGGCAGCCTCGCGCGCGGCGGTGATTGAAAAGCCGTACGAAGCGCAAGAGGGCGCGGCCGCGCCTGAGATCGTGGTGGGCAACGAGAACAACATTACCGACGGTGCGCTGATGGGCGACAAGGCATTGCGGGTTCGCTCGATGATGCCCGACGGGCCGCCCTACGATTTTGCCGTGAATACGATGACCTACGATCCCGGCGCGGCACTGAGCATGGTTGAAGTGCACGTGATGGAACATGGACTGCTGATGC
Organism: uncultured Acidobacteriaceae bacterium; assembly: GCA_963820245.1. Classification (GTDB taxonomy): domain Bacteria; phylum Acidobacteriota; class Terriglobia; order Terriglobales; family Acidobacteriaceae; genus Telmatobacter. The sequence continues at coordinate 260,962 of CAWFZC010000021.1, forward strand.
TCGAAGGCGGCGGCATTTATAAACTGAGCGATTCGTGGTATCCGGTTGAGGCTGGCGACTTCATCTGGATGGGCCCGTATTGTCCGCAATGGTTTGGTGCGCTGGGCAAGCGGCCCGCGAAGTACCTCATCTACAAAGACTGGCGCAGACATCCCCTGGGAGCGTAACCCATGACAACAACTCCGGACCTCTCCATCGACGGACTCATCGCGGAACTGCTGGCGTTGGGACAGATCTCGGCGGCCGAGCCTCCGGTGGTGACGCGCGTTGTGTTCAGCGAAGCGGATATGCGGGCGCGCGCTTACGTCAGGCGGCTTTGCGAAGATGCCGGGCTCACCGTGACGCACGACGCAATCGGCAATACTTTTGCCCGCTGGCAAGGCAGCGATCCAACGCTTGCGCCGGTCGGCACAGGCTCGCACATCGATGCGATTCCCAATGCAGGGCTCTATGACGGATGTGTCGGTGTGCTGGGAGGACTCGAGGCGATTCGCGTTTTGCAGAAGCTTGGCGTCAAGCCGCGCCGGTCGATTGAGCTGGTGATTTTCACGGCGGAGGAGCCGACGCGCTTCGGCATTGGCTGCCTGGGCAGCCGCATGATGGCCGACGTGCTGACGCCGGCGAAGGCTGTCGCCTTGCGCGATAAAGAAGGCAATGGCCTCGAAGATTTGCGCGCGGCAGCGGGCTTCGGCGGCAAACTGGAAACGGTAAAAGTTGCCAAAGGACGCTTTCACCAGTTTGTCGAGTTGCATATTGAACAGGGCCCCTACCTTGAAGCGGAAGGAATTGACGTGGGTCTGGTGACGCATATCGCAGCACCGGCGAGCCTGCGCATTCTTATCGAAGGCGAAGGCGGGCATGCGGGCGGCAAGCTGATGCCGGGCCGCAAGGATTCGCTGACAGCCGCGGCGGAGTTGATTCTGGCGCTTGAGGCTGCAGCAAAATCCACCGGCGCCATTGACACGGTGGGCACTGTGGGCGTGTGCGAGGTGTTTCCGGGCGCGGTCAACAGCATTCCTTCGCGCGTGAAGCTCGAGACCGACATCCGCGACATCGACCGCGCCCGCCGCGACAGGGTGCTCGATGCGCTGAAGCAAAAATGCGTTTCAGTTGCGGCGGCACGTGGCGTAACAATCACCACGGAGCTCGTCAACGCGGATCCGCCCACGGTTTGCGATGCGGCTATTCTGGCTGCGCTTGAGGCTTCGGCCATCGAGGCCGGGAAGTCGTACAAGAAGATGGTGGCGCGTGCCTATCACGATTCGTCGTTCGTGAGCTGCATCGCGCCCACGGCCATGCTGTTCATTCCCTGCCGCGGCGGCGTGAGCCACAGACCGGATGAGTACTCTTCTCCGGAGTGGATCGGCAGCGGCGTGCATGTGCTGGCAAGAACGCTTTCAAAATTGGCCAGATAGGCCGGCCGCTTTGAATCCTGGCCGCGGCGTTGTATGCTATGCCTCAACCCGTAGAGCATTGAGCGCTTCCCGCCATGAGCACAAAGACGACAACCCGCATCGTTGGCGCCTCCGCACCCCGCAAGGAAGGAGTGGATAAGCTGCTCGGCCGCGCGCGCTATGTGGACGACATCGAGCGCGAGGGCATGTGGTACGGGACAACCATTCGCAGCACCATTCCTCGCGGGAAAATTCGCTCCATCAAATTTGATGAGTCCGTAGACTTGAGCGAGTTCGCCGTTGTTACTGCGGCCGATGTCCCGGGCGACAACCATATTCAGCTGATCGTTGCCGACCAGCCCTGCCTTGCTGACGGTGAAGTGAATCATTGCGACGAGGCAATCGTTCTGCTCGCGCACCCTGACAAGCACAAGCTGCGCAAGGCCGCGGAGGGCGTGCGCATTGAGTACGAGCCACTGCCTGCGATCTTCACCATCGAGGAAAGCGAGCGCCAAGATCAGATTGTCTGGGGCACTGACAATCTGATGAAAAGCTTCCTGCTCGAGAAGGGCGATGTCGACTCAGCATGGACCACGGCAGCGCACATTATCGAAGGCGAGTACCGCACCGGCGCGCAGGAGCATCTCTACATTGAGAACAACGGCATCATTGCCGAGTGGAGCGCTGAGGCCGGCGTCACCGTGTGGGGTTCGCTGCAATGCCCGTATTACGTGCACAAAACGCTCATCAAGGTCTTCCATCTGCCCGACGAAAAGGTGCGGGTGGTGCAGACCGAGACCGGCGGCGCGTTCGGAGGCAAGGAGGATTACCCCTCCACGCTCGCCTCTCATGCGGCCTTACTGGCCATGAAGAGCGGGCACCCGGTAAAGATGGTCTACGACCGCATGGAGGATTTGGCCGCGACCACCAAGCGCCATCCATCGCGCACGCGCCATCGCACCGCACTCGACAAGAACGGAAAGCTGCTGGCCATGGATATCGATCTGGCAACCGACGGCGGTGCGTACGCCACTCTCTCCTCCACCGTGCTGTCGCGCGCGACTCTGCATGCGCCGGGCCCGTACTCCTGTCCGAAAGTGCGCATTCGTTCAAATGCATGGGCCACCAACGCCGTGCCGTATGGAGCTTTTCGCGGATTTGGTGCGCCCCAGGCAGTGTTTGCCATGGAGCGGCACATGGATGAGATTGCCGCCGCGCTCAATATTGATCCGGTGGAGCTGAGACGCAGAAACTTTCTGCACGAGGGAGATACGACGGCGACGGAGCAGTTGATGCGCGAGCCCATCATGATGGATCAGCTGCTCGATCGCATTCTCAGCGAGAGCGACTATTACGCACGCCGCGCCCGATTCGCGCATGAGAATCCGGCGAGTTCGGTGAAGCGCGGAATCGGCATTGCAGCTTTCTATCATGGCTCGGGCTTTACTGGCTCTGGCGAACGCATTTTGAATTCGCTGGCGGGCGTGGACGTGACGGCCGATGGGAAAGTACGCGTGCTGGTATCAAACACGGAGTTTGGGCAGGGAACCAACACCGTGCTCACGCAAGTTGCCGCAGAAGCCATCGGCATTGATTACGACGACATCGTCATGGCTGCGTCCGATACAGGGCTTGTGCCCAACAGCGGCCCGACCGTTGCTTCGCGAACGGTGATGGTGGTGGGCAGGCTGATTGAACGCGCGGGTTTGCAACTTGTGGGCATGTTGCGCGCGCACGCCGGACTCGGTGAGCACTACACACGCGATGAGTTTTTTGCTGCATGCGAACGCTATCGCGCGCAAAAGGGCGAGGTAGTTTCGCTCGTCCGCTATGAGGCGCCGCCGGGAATTTTCTGGGACGATCAGAAGTATCGCGGCGAAGCTTACCCTTCGTATGCATGGTCCATCCACATGGCGCAGGTGGCTGTGGACATGGTGACGTTCTCCGCCGAAGTAGAAGAGTTCTGGGCGGTGCAAGAGGTGGGCAAAGTTTTGAATCCGGTACTGGCCACCGGGCAGATAGAAGGCGGCATCGCCCAGGGGATCGGCTACGCACTCTACGAAAAAGTGGTTTCTCAAAATGGCCACATGGCCAACAACCAGATGACGAACTACATTATTCCCACGGCAGAAGATGTTCCTCCGATTCATGTGTTCTTTGAAGAGATTCCGTTCCAGCACGGCGGATTCGGCGCAAAAGGAATTGGCGAGTTGCCCCACGACGGGCCTGCGCCGGCAATTGTGAATGCAATCAAAGACGCCACGGGCGTGAGCTTTCACTCGATCCCGTTGCTGCCCGAGGAATTGTTTCCTGTGCTTGGGGCCGAGCGGGCGGCCGATGAACAGGTGGCTCGATGAGCGCGACATTGGCCACCATCAAGTTCAGACTGAACGGCAAGCCGTGCACTGTGCAGGCGCCGCCACTCAAGCGACTGCTCGATGTGCTGCGCGAAGACCTGCACCTGACCGGAACCAAGGAGGGGTGCGGCGAAGGCGAATGCGGATCGTGCAGCGTGCGCATGAACGGCGAGTTGGTGAATAGCTGCCTGGTGCCTGCGCTGCAGGCCGAAGGAGCGGAGGTTCAGACGGTTGAAGGGCTGGCTACCAACGGAACACTCCACCGATTGCAGCAGGCGTTTCTCGATTGCGGCGGCGCACAGTGCGGCATCTGCACGCCGGGCATGCTGATGGCGGCCGCGCAACTTCTTGATCGCACTCCACACCCGACGATGGCGCAAATCCGCGAAGGGCTTGCTGGCAATCTCTGCCGGTGCACAGGATTCATGCGCATCTTTGAGTCTGTGCTGGCCGCGGCAGCGCAACCCGCGGACCCTGCGCAAGAGAAGGCCGGCCATGCGCGGTAACGCCGACACTCATGAGATGGTGGCGCCGGGCAGTCTAGCCGGGGTGCTCGATCTGATTGCGTCAGCTCCCGGCGAGTGGACACCGATCGCCGGCGGCACTGAGCTAATGGTTGCGTTTGCCTCGGGCCGGCTGAGCGCGCGCAAGCTGGTGAGCTTGTGGGGCGTGCCTGAACTTCGATTCATCGAGGCCACGCCTGAGAGCATCGCCATCGGAGCAGGAACAACGTTTCTTGATCTGAGGGCGCATGCTGGCGTGGCCGCGGATCTCCCACTACTTGCACAATCGGCAAGTTGGATTGGTTCGGTTGCGAACCAGAGCCGCGCGACCCTGGGTGGAAACCTGGTGAACGGTTCGCCTGCGGCGGACTCCTCGCCTGCGCTGCTTGTGTACGACGCCGAGATCGAAATGATTTCGCAACGCGGCAAGCGGCGGATTCCGTACTCCGAGTTTCACACCGGCTACAAGCGCAACCTGCTTGCGAGCGATGAGCTGCTGTACGCGATTCATCTGCCCCGGCGTTTTGCACAGCACAAGCAGTATCTGCGCAAGGTGGGCACGCGCCGCGCCATGGCGATCTCAAAAGTGGCGATGGCGTCAACTGCGCTTTTGAATGGCGAAACGATCCGCGAAATTCGCGTAGCTGCCGCAAGCCTGGCTGCATCTCCAACGCGGCTCTACCGGGTGGAAGGCGCTTTGCTGGGCCAGGCCCTTACCAAAGCAACCGTCGATAAGGCGCGCCGCGTCCTGCTCGACGAGGCAAAACCGATCGACGATATCCGGTCGACAGCCGAGTACAGAATGCGCGTAGCCGCCAACCTTCTTAAAGAATTGCTGCTCAAATTTTCGCGGGGGGACGTGACGCGATGAATGCGACCCTCGAAGCATGGAACAAGGCGGATGAGGCCGCGGCCCTTGAAACCATGATCGCCTGTTGCGGAGCAAAGCACTGGGCTGAGGGAATGGTTACGTTGCGCCCCATTTCATCCGTGCTGGAGTTGAGTGAAGCCGCAGACCGAGTTTGGGACGCGATGGAGGAGCCCGACTGGATGGAGGCATTCGCCTGCCATCCCCGCATTGGAGAACGCAAGGCGCACGCGACGGCAAAATCGGTTGCGTGGTCCCGCCAGGAGCAATCGTCCGCGGCCAGCACCGCGGATGCGACGCGCGCCGAACTTGCCGCTGGAAATGCGCTCTACGAAGAGCGCTTCGGATTTACCTACATTGTTTGCGCAACTGGCAAGAGCGCTGAAGAGATGCTTGCGATTCTCAAGCGCCGATTGAACAACGATCGCACGGCAGAGTTGAAAGAAGCCGCCGAACAACAACGCCAGATTACGCAGATCCGTTTAGGAAAGTGGTTGGTGGAATGAGCGCAGTTACTACACACGTACTGGACGCCGTGTTGGGCAAGCCTGCCGCGGGCATTTCCGTTCGCCTGGAAAATCACAAGCTTGGTCAATGGGTCGAGGTAGCGAGCGGTGTCACCGATGCCGATGGCCGTTGCCGCGGCCTCGCACAGGATGCGGCGCAAGGCACTTACCGGCTCACGTTTGAAACGGGCGAATACATGGCGGGCCTCGGCCGCACGAGTATTTATCCAGAGATCGCAATCACTTTCGATTGCAACGGCAGGGAGCATTACCACTTGCCGCTGCTGTTGAGCGACAACAGCTACACAACTTATCGCGGAAGCTGAGAGCGGGGGAAACTGACACATGGCCAAGCTTGGAAAGAATCGCTACGGAAAATCGCGAGTGCGGCTTTCGCGCATCACGCGACTGGGAGACCGTCACCTCTTCAACGAGTGGAAGGTGGGTGTGCTGTTGGAGGGGGACTTCGAAACCAGCTTCACGCACGCGGACAACAGCAAGGTGCTGCCCACGGACACCATGAAGAACACGGTCTACTATGTGGCTCGTAACTCAAAGGCCGCGACGATCGAAGAGTACGCAATGGAACTCGGCGACTATCTGCTGATCAACCAGGCGCAAGTATCCGGTGTTTGCATTGAAGTTGAAGAGCGGGCGTGGGAGCGCCTGATTGTCGATGGCGCAGCGGAGCCAACGACGTTCAAGCTTGGCGGGTCCGAAGTGCAAACGGTGCGCGCGGTGCGCGACAAAAACCGCGAGTGGTCGATTCGGTCGGGAGTGGATGGGCTGAAGATCCTGAAGACAACTCATTCGGAATTTACCGGCTACATCAAAGACAAGCTCACCACGCTCAAGCCGGCGACCGACAGAATTTTTGGCACCAGCGCCACGGTGACGTGGGACTACAGTTCAGCGAAGACTGATTTTGTTCTGACTCGCGCGCGGATTGTCGCCACGCTGCTCAGGACATTTGCCGCGCACCACAGTCTGAGCGTGCAGCACACACTGTTCGACATGGGAGCGGCTGCGCTTGAAGCTGCGCCGGAGATTGACCGCATCAAGCTCACGATGCCGAACTTGCATCACCTGCTCGCAGACTTAACCCCATTCGGCCTCGACAATCCCAACCACATCTTTGTTCCTATCGATGAACCGCACGGTTATATTGAAGCAACGGTCGAGCGATAGAAACCTGAAGTCAACAGATCCTGAAGACGAACACGAGCACGAAAGGGGTGAGAGTGACTGAACCTTCGAACTCGACAGGCGAAGTGTACGCGCAGCAAAGCGCGACTGAGAACTACGGCCTGCGCGCGGGCGCGCTTGGTCCTGTCGAGACGCTCGCACAGTCAGTTTCCGCAACGGCGCCCAGCACGTCTCCGTCGTTGACCATTCCGCTGGTGTTTGCCCTTGCCGGCAATGCCACCTGGTTTGTCTACCTGCTTGCCACCGGAGCCACGCTGCTGGTGGGCTTTTGCGTGAGCCGGTTTGCGAGGCTCTCTGCTTCGCCAGGCTCTCTCTATTCCTACACGGCCGACACGCTGCCGCCGGTCTTTGGCGTCACGGCCGCATGGGCGCTGCTGCTGGCTTATCTCGCCACCGGCGCGTCGGTCATGGGCGGAGCTCTTTACTACGCCACAATTTTTATCCATCCGGTCTTCCATCGCGCGCCGCCTTCGCTGCCCATGCTCGCGCTGATCTGCGGCGTCGCGGCTTTCGTGGCCTACCGCGACGTCAAACTTTCGGCGGAGTTGATGCTCTGGATCGAAATTGCTTCGGTCAGCCTGATTGTCGTAGTGCTGGCCGTGCTGCCGTTCCACTTCGGACTTCATCTCGACATGGATCAGTTCCGCCTGAGGGGCGTTACGATTTCCGCGCTGGGGCCGGCGCTGGTTCTGGCCATGTTCAGTTTTGTAGGATTCGAGAGCGCCACGACGCTCGGCGGCGAAGCGCGCGATCCGCTGCGCACCATACCCCGCGCGGTATTGCAGTGCGCCATTTTGTCCGGAATCTTTTTCATGCTGTGCTCCTACTCTGAGCTGCTGGGTTTTCGCGGTGAATCGGGTAGCCTGAGCAGCAGCACAAGCCCGTTGCATCTGCTCGCTGAAAAAGAAGGAATCTGGGTACTCGGCGTCGCCATCGACATCGGCGCCATGGTGTCCATGTTTGCCTGCGTGCTGGCATGCACCACCGCGGCCGCGCGCGTGTTGATGCGCATGGCGCGCAGCGAACTGCTGCCGGCCGCGCTCGAGCGCACCGATGACCGGCATCAAACACCGGGAGCCGCTATTGCGGTGTCGGCGGTACTGATGTTTGCAGCGACATCCGTGCTCGCCATCGGCGGAGTGGGAGGCGCCGAGATGTACGACCTGCTTGGCTCGCTGGCCGTCTTCGGATTCCTGACGATCTATGCGCTCGTGGCGCTGGCGTTGCCTTTTGCGCGCAAGGCGCTCGGACAACATTCGCACACCGTTGCGGTTCTCAGCGTCGCCACCGTGGTGGTGATGATCCTGATCGCTGTCTTTGATATTCGATCGTCAGCCGATGCAGTGCATACGAGGATTCCCTATATTTATCTCGCCTACATCGCCGCGGGTGTTACCTGGTACGGACTGCGCCGCAAGAAAGCCAAATCGATTTCGGCTTGATCGGTCAAGTTTGGTGGTCGGTGTCCGCTTGCAACAGAATTAAGTAGATGAAGCCCACAACGGTGAAATCTCTGACGGCAACTTCCTGCCCGTTCCACGTCGATGACTGCCACATCAGGAACCATTCGCTCCCGATTGTCAGAAAAGCAACCAGCCACATCAGGAGCGAAAGCGTAAGAGCGATCAGCGGCACACGTTTGGCGGCGTTGAATTCGGCGGCGGGTAAGCGCAGGGCGCGCAGCAGCAGGGCAATTCCCCACCAGAGCGAAAGCCCCGTCACTGCTTCCCAGCAAATAATGGACCAGTAGAAAGCAATATGGATTGAAGGCGACGTGAGGGCGCGGTACATCGCTCGATTGCCCGGGAAGGTCGTGTCCATGGACAGCACATGGCGCACGAACTGATAGTTCGAATCGAAGTCTGTGAGGTTATTGAAAACGACGAGCGTATAAAACAGCGCGAGGCCCGCCAGCAGCACGATTTTGGAGATACGAGTCACCATCGGTTGAGCCTCATGTGAATCGGTGCCGGGTGCGGGTGTTGATACGGTCAGAGCGACGCAAGCTGCCGCCACGACGCAAAAAGTTCGATCACGTAGCTCATGCTACCGTGACCGTGCCTGGATTTAAACAATAATTCCTCTGCTTTGAGTGGTTTTGCCTTGTCCCTCAGTTGCGCAGTTCTACCCCAAATCCTTACACGATCTTTACGCCTGAATCGCTATGCTCTTTCTACCTGTAACTTCTGACGGAGCCGGCCACGGCTTGTGCAGCACTGATCCTCTATTTCCCGCTCGTTTTTTTGAGGGTTCCCCAAGAACCGTTTTCCTCCATCAGTTTCTGCTTCCAGATTTATTTGCAACGTGGAAAAGAGAGCAATCCATCCTTTCGAGGTCAGCGAATTGACATCTTCAATGCGAATCTTCCCCTCTGTATTTCCTCGGTTGCTGGCGATTGTGGCAACCGTCGCGCTGTGTGGCTCGTTGCTATTTTCACAGCAGACGCTCGGCGGCATTACCGGAGAGGTGACTGACCCGACGGGAGGCGTAATTCCCAACGCAACGGTGACGGTGACATCTGAATCGACGTCGATGATGCGCACCGCCCAGACCAATGCGACGGGGGCGTACAACTTTGTGAATCTTCCCATCGGCGTGTACACGATCACATATACGGCCAATGGATTCGATGTGCAGAAGACGCAGCACATTGCCGTGCAGGCCGACCGAACCGCAACGGTGAATGCCACGCTTAAGGTTGGTGAAACCACGACCACGGTTGAAGTGGAAGCCTCGCCGCTGATGAATGCCGTGGATACCACCAACGGCTACGTGATGGACACCGCGCAGATTGATGCCGCGCCCCTGCCCACAGGCAGCTTTACCGGCCTGGCAACGGAGTCGGCCGGTGTGAGCGCAGAGCTGTCGGCTGGAACCGGAGCCAACGCGGGATTGGGCAATGCGCCCATCTGGGCCAATGGACAACGCGACACCAGCAACAGCTTCTCGCTGAACGGCGTGGACGCCAGCAACCTGTTCAACGGCAAAAGCACCAGCGATGTGCCTTCAGCGCGCGTCATCAACAGCACTGGTGTGTCGAGCAGCAACGGGGCGGGCGGCGTGATTCCCTCCTCCGCATCCATCTACCTCTCGATTGGAAACGCACTGCCAACGCCGGCGCCCGAAACCCTTTCGGAGGTCCGCGTCAACGCCTCAATGTACGATGCGCAACAGGGCTCCACATCCGGCGCGCACATTGACATGAGCACGGCCTCCGGCACCAACAGATTTCACGGTACGGCCTACATCCATCGCGGCACCGACTGGATCAATGCCGCACCATTCTTCTTCAACCAGGACTCTGATATTCCAGCGGCTGACAAGGTTCCGCAATTGCACCGCTATACAGCGGGCGCAACCTATGGCGGCCCCATCTGGAAAGACAAGCTCTTCGGATTCGTCGGCTATCAGCACCTGCACGTATCGGACCAGGAAATCGGCGATTCGATCTTCGATGTGCCGGTCGGCTTGTCCGATGATCGCACCTTCAGTGGCCTTGCAACCGTATCGAACAACTCGTTCTGCACGGCGCAAGATGTGGCCGCCCTTAAATGCACGCAGCTCACAGGCGCTAATGTCGATCCGCTGGCACATATCCTCTTCAATTCGCCCGCCCTTCCCGGCGAACCCGGCAAGTGGCTCATCCCTAACGACACTCGCTCCCCTGCGCCGATCTCCGCCGCGCACATTGACAACGCGTTCCTTCCCGGCACCGGCCGGTTCACGGCAGACACCGGCGTGGCTGACCTCGATTACAACGCGGCGACAAAGGACACGCTGAGCCTCAAGTACTTCTACCAGCACGATCCGACCATTGCGCCCTTCGCCTACTCCAGCGTTCCTGGTTTCACGCAGCATCTTGACTCGGGCGCGCAGGTCTTCTCAATCATCAACTCTTTCATCATCAAGTCGAACCTGAGCACGACAGAAACCATCGGAGTGCTGCGCGAAAAGAACTGGGGCGATAATGAGCAGCCATTTGGCCCTGGGTCCATTCCCGGTGGCACTGCCGGCCCGGGCTCCATCGAAATGTTCGGATCAAAATACTTTCCGGGCGTATCAGTCTACAACGTGCTTGGCGAAAACCAGCCCTCCGGTCTGGGTTCAGCGATCCTCAACATCGGCCCTAATGCTGAAGGTCAGGCACCGAATACCGGTATGTTCCAGAATCGCATCGCTCCGTCGGGCAATGCGATCTGGATCCTGGGCAAGCACACCTTGAGCTTTGGCGCCAACTACACCTACACGCAGCTCAACACCATCGACAAGCGCACAGGCACGGGAACCATTGCCACCGACGACTTCAGCCAGATGATCCAGGGCCAGGTGACGCCGGGTGGCTCTTACTCCGGTTTCTACGTCACCTCGTTTCTGCAGGGTGACGCGAGCCGCTATTACCGGTCGAACCAACTGGGAACCTACGTGCAGGACAAATTTCAGATCACGCCGTCGCTGTCGCTCACGGCCGGCGTGCGCTACGACTGGGATGGAGGCCTGACCGAGAAGTACGGCCGCCTGTTCAACTTCGACCCCAAGCTGTACAGCTACAGTGTTGCTTCCGACACCATCACCAATCCCGGATTTATTATTGCCGGCAACAACGCCAACGGCACCAAGGGTGTAAGCAACACGACGCTCACCGGCCGCCAATGGGGCATTGGCCCCCGTGTGGGAGCAGCCTGGCAGCCTGAGATTGTTCCACAGCAAGGTCGTGGTTCGCGTAGGCGGCGGCATGTACTACGATCGCGGCGAACTGTTCAGCTACTTCTCGCCCGGCTACGCCATCGGTACGGTCACAGGCGGTCCTTTCGGCGTGAACCAGCAGTTGCCGTTCGTCAACGCATCCAGCTGCCCGAGCGCATCCACCTATCTCTACGAGGGCTACCTGACCACGTGTGGCGGATCGAATTCCGAGGGCAACCTCGAGTATCCCTACGGCACATCGCTGGAGTATAAGGCGCCAAACAATCCCAAGGCATCGGATCTAGCGAACTTCCTGCCCAATGCAAGCGAGATTGAAGATTACACACAGCCGATTTCGCTGGGTGTATACGACCGCGCCAACAAACTGCCCTACACCATGAATTACACGCTCGATATCCAGTGGCAGCCGCGCAGCGACCTTGCCATCGAAATTGGCTACGTGGGCAACGTCGGCCGCCACCAGGTCATTCCACTGCCCTTCAACCAGCCGGTGATCGCATCTCCGTCGAGTCCCACTCTATCGGGTGGCCCATTCATGCAGAAGTATAGCTACGGATACACGGTGGAAGGCGCCACACTGCCCGATGGCAGCGATTACCAGGCAAACTTTGAAGGCGGCAACGTGGATCTTCGCGTTCCCTACATCGGCTACGCGGCCGAGTCAATTACCTACAAGGCCGCCGGCGTTGACGACTACAACGCGCTGCAGGTGCACGTTGACAAGCGCATGAGCCACGGAATTCAGGTCGGCGCTTCCTACACCTGGTCGCACGCACTCGACGAACAGAGCGGACTGGGCCTGTTCTACAACGGCAACAACCCGCTTAATCTGCGCAGCGGTTACGGTTCGGCCGACTTTGACCGCACCCACGTACTCAACCTGAATTATGTTTTCCAGCTCCCGAGTTTCGCCAGGAAGGAATCCCTGGAAGGCAAATTCATCGACGGTTGGGCGTTGGTGGGCCTTGCGGTTCTGCAGAGCGGCCAGCCTTACAGCGTGATCGACTTCTCGGGCGCAATCGGAAGCATTTACTACTCCACGGCGGACGGAATTACCAATCCGATTGTGCCGCTGGCGAACGGATGCACGGCCAAGAAAGCGACGACAGGGGCATCGGGCGCCTGGACTTCGGGCGGTGGAAAACCAGCATTGGATCCAACATGCTTCACGCTGCCGCTGTTGCCGGCGGGCGGACTGGGAGGCGCTATTCCCACCTCCGATCCGTACGAGACAGGCTTCACCACCGGTCAGCGCAATATCTTCCGCCAGGCATTCCAAAAACGCGCGGACGTTTCGCTGGTGAAGGAAACGAAGTTGTCCGAGCGGTTCAATCTGAAGTACACCTTCGACATCTACAACGTGACCAACACTTCCAGCTTTGACGTTCCAGGCAACGAAGTATCCCAGAACGCCTACTACAATGCGTTTCCCTACGCCGGGGAGCCGGTGGATGACGGTTCAGATGCAGCGCTTTACTCCTATCCGTCGGGCTTAGGCATCGTCACCCACACCATCGGTGCTCCACGTCAGATTCAAATGTCACTGCATCTGGATTTCTAACTCGCGCGCTTCAGCAACAAAAAGAGGACGGCTCTCATCGGAGCCGTCCTCTTTTTCGTGCGCATGCTACGCGCTGAAATCCCTGCCGCTACTCTTCCCCGATATCTTCATTCCAGATTTCCGGGTGAACCGCAATGAATCCCTCCAGCAGCTCCCGGCACTCCTTGCTGTCGAGATCGACGACCTCGATGCAGTTCTCGCGTACCCATGCGGCGCCCCCTTGAAAGGTGCGGCTCTCACCAACCACCAGCGTGGCGAAACGGAACTGCCGCACCAGTCCGCTGCAATACCAGCACGGAGCCAACGTCGTCACCATCACCAGGTCACGATAGCTGCGCTGACGGCCGGCCCGTCGAAAGGCATCCGTCTCCGCGTGAACGCTGGGATCGCCCTGCTGCACTCTTCGGTTGTGGCCGCGGCTCACCAGTTCCCCGGCGCTCGTAAAAATCGCCGCCCCAATCGGGATTCCACCCTCATCGAGACCAATCCGCGCCTCTTCAAGGGCGACACTCAACATCTGCTCATACAGGCCGGGTCGCGTCACTGGCTTCCTCTTCTCTCAAGCATACTTGCTCGCATCCGCCCCATTCACGTTGGACGCGCGGACCTGCATGCACTTGCAGCGCTCAAAACTTCAGGGTCGGCTTCAGTGCTGGCCCGGGTAGGTGCGATACGCCTGGATCGACGCGACGAGCGGAGTGCCCTTCACCTGCGAAGTCTTGAGCAGCAGTTCGAAGTAGGGCAGGTTGCCGGTGTGCAGCATCTTCTGGAATGTGGACAGCTGCCCCTCAGACAACAGGAAGTCGCCGCCTGCCTGGGTGGCCTCAACTGTTGTGCCCTCGATGATGAGGACCTTGCTCCCGCTGTTCGGATTGGGCAGGTAAGCCACAACGCAATACCCCTCGGAGTCAGTGTGCGTGTAAATCTTCTGTTCGCCGGCGAGGGGACTGCGGTTCACAATCGTCGAGGAGGCGCCGCTGTCAAGCTTGACGGCGAAATTCAGCCGGCTGTCGAACAGGCTGTCCCAGGGATTGGTGACTTCACTGCCAAGCAGGATGACGTTGTCTTTTTTGATCCGTTCCGGAGTGTAATCGCGAGCGTAATAGAGATGGACGGTTTTTCCGAGTGGATCGAGCGCCAGGATGCGCCGCGCCAGATTCAGGTGATTTGAATTACCCGAGCTCCAGGTCTCCACCTTGCCGAGAATTTGATGCGCCTCATCGCTCTTCTCGGCGCTCATGACGTCGGCAACATAGCTCCGGGTCAGATAGTCATTCAGCGTAAAAGATTTCCCGGTAAGGTCCCGCGCCATCTTGAAAAACGCATCGGACATGACGATATCCGTATCGGGGCTGGCTCCCAGAAAACCCGACCAGAAGGCCGCGATCGACGGCGAAGATTGCCACGCGTAGATTTGGCGATGCTCGGCTCGACTCTGCATCCAGAGCGCGACGCATCCGAAGGCGAGCATCACGTTGAGGACCAGGGCAACAATCAAGGCCGGCAGCATCCAGCGGCGTTTGCTTGAGGCGCGCAATGACGGAACCGAACCAACTGGCTGTTCAACGGAGTGGTCGGAGGCTGGGCCGCCTGGCTCCAACTTCAGGTCAATCTTCGCGGGCCGAGGGCGGAAGACAGGCACATAACTCCCGCGCGGAATCTCCATGAGCAGAGTCTCGTTGACCCCCTCGGTTTCAAAATAGGATTCGATTCTTTTGCGGAGTTCGGTGGCATTGGCCCGGACAATGTTGTCGACGCTGGTGTCGTATCCGTTGGCTCGCCTGAAGACCTCGACGCCGATCTCCTGCTCATGCACCTGGCTGCAGCCGTCTTTGAGGGATCGATGGCCTACGTAAGAAAGGAATTCGCGCAGGCGCGGCGCGCGATGCAACTGAACGCTCGCACTTACTCGTTCCAGGAGAGCCCAGCATGCATCTGAGGTAGGTGAATCTGTTTCCTGCGCAGTCGTCTCGATCATCGGCGCCTGCCCGAAATCTCCGGGTTTCTTGACCAAACAAAGCTTACCATAACCCTTCACCAGTGGGCTTTTTGCGCTTAACAGTCAAGAGATGAGGGTCCACCGCCTGAAACGCCGCCCCTGGAACCGACTCCCCCGATCCGCCGCGGTCAACTGATTCTTTTAGGGTTCCGGCAAATTTCGAATTGCCTTTCGTGGCTGTGGGATTGTATACACTCACTGTATGGTTGTCCGCCTGAAAGACATAGCTGAAGAGCTTGGCATTTCCATCGTCACAGTGTCGAAGGCGCTCCGGGATCGTCCCGATGTCTCAAAGAAGACAAGGGCGATGGTTCTGGAGCGGGTCAAGCACCTGAACTATCGCCCCAACCTGGCAGCGCGCAGCCTTGTTACCGGCCGCAGCTCGCTGGTGGGGCTGGTGGTGCCTGACCTCATTCATCCCTTCTTCTCTGAAATTGCCAAGGCGCTGTCGGGGGCTCTGCGCAAAAAGAACTACTTCCTGCTGGTTTCGTCTTCTGAGAGCGATCCGACGCTGGAGCAGGACGAGATTGAGCACATGCTGGCGCACCACCTGGACTGCTTCGTCGTCGCCTCGTGCCAGAAGAACGCCGACAGCCTGCGCAAGATCGGCCAGGCCGGCGTTCCTCTCATTCTGCTTGACCGCAGCTTCCCCGGGTTCTCATGCAATTTTGTCGGTGTAAACGACTACAACATTGGAGAGCTGGCAACCGAGCATTTGATCAAGCAGGGACGCAAGCGCATCGCTCACATCCGAGGACCGGAGACACAAGTCGGCAACCGGCGCGCCGATGGATTCCGCGACACCATGCAGAAACATAACCTCAAGGTGCCCGCCGGCTATGTGATTGAGTCAGGCGAAGCCGCGGACTCCGACGGGGAAACCCGCGGCAGAAAGGCGATGAGTGCGCTGCTCGAGCTCAAGCCGCGCCCCGATGCCGTTTTCTGCTTCAACGATACGGTTGCGGTGGGGGCTATGGATCGCGCGTTTGAAGCCGGCCTGCGCATTCCCCGCGACATTGCCGTGATCGGCAGCGGTAATTTCCACTACAGCAGCAAGCTGCGCGTGCCTCTCTCCAGCGTGGACCAGAAGGCAGTCGAGATCGGTGAGCGTACCGCCAAAATGATTACCTCGCTCCTGGAAAAGGAACCCTCCAGCCGCACTCGCTCAACGGTCTTGGAGCCGGCGCTCATCGTTCGCGACTCCTCGCGCTTGAAGTAAACAATCGAAATCCCGCAAACCAGAACCCTGCAACCGTCTCAAGACGGCCGCAGGGTTTTTCAATCGTCAAAATCATTTCTGTTCCGCCGACTCGCCCTCCGGTTAGAAGACCTGTCGACGGAGGCCGCGGTTAGAACGTAATCTTTCCCGAAATCTGAACGATTCTCTGTGTGCTTGCCGTACTTGTAATGACCCCAAATCCCGTGGCCGCATTGACCGACGTTCCCGGGTTACCCAGCACCGGATGGTTGAGGGCGTTGAAGGCCTGCATTTGCAGGCTGAACGCGAGCGCATCGTGGATGGGGAACGTACGCTGCAGCGAAGTGTCGAAGTTCCAATACGACGGACCTTTGAATGGATAGCGGCTGGTGGTTCCAAAGGAACCAATCGATGGCGTGGTAAAGGCGCACGGATTGAACCATTGCGTCATCGACTTCACGTGCCCAGCTGGCGGCGTACACCCAGGATTGCCCGAAATCGGACCGCTCTGGTAGGGGTTGCCTACCTGGTTAGCCCTTTCATACGTACCGGAATTCCCCGTCTCGGCAACATCGCCGCTCGCCGTAATCTGGAAGGCCTGCCCTGTGCGCGCAGTAAAGATTCCGTTGATCTGCCACCCGCCGACGGCGTAATCCATCACTCGGTTTCCAGTTGAGAATTGCTTGCCCGTTCCGAAAGGCAAATCGTAAACAAAGTTGCCCACAAAGATTTGCGGAATATTGTAGCCCGCCGGTCCGCGGCTTGACTTCGGGTTATACGGATCTTGCGGCACTCCACCCTCGACGCCAAAGAAGCCGTCGTCGCCTTCGTTGAGCGACTTGCTCCACGTGTAGGCAATCATGTACTGAAGTCCGTTGCTGAAGGAGCGCTTATATGAAACTTGCAGCGCGTTATAGGTAGCATTGCCTCCCGCGTGATCCCACGACTTTTGCGGAACGGCGTAAGGATAAGGCTGTCCGCCCACGCCCGCGGCCACACGCGCATTGAACGACGCGTAGCCGCAAGGCGTGCCGCACGGTGTGCCGGTGTTGTAGTAGCCGCCGATGTCCAGCCGGTGCGATGCCGATCCAACGTAATTCACGCTCAGAATGCTGCCGAACCAGAGTTGCTTTTCAATGCCGAAGTTGAACTGCTCTGAATATGGATTTCTCCAGTGCGGGTCCACCATGTAGTTCACGTTCGAAGAACCGAACGGACTCGCGGCAGGCAGATTACCGCCATTGGCTGCGAACGGGTTTTGCGCGGAGACGTAGATGCCGCCGGGCTGAGGTGTGTTGGTGCTGTTGATTTGCAGCGTACCCGTGTCGGGCCATGACCCTTGGTAGTTCTGCGTCATCTGGATGAGCGATGACCAGTTGTCCCAAAAGACACCAAAGCCGCCGCGAACTGAGAGCCCGCTGTTGACGCGGTAGGCAAACCCGAAGCGCGGCCCGAAGTTCATCTTGCTGCCATGCATGATTCTTCCACTCTTTGCCACAACAACGTTGGCCGGAAGCGTCGCGCTGGGCAGGCACGGCGCATGACCGCGCACGCTGCAAAGTGGCGGCAATTGCTGCACGATGTAGAGGCCGGTATTGAAGTCCGGATCACCGGTCTCGATGCTTCCCTGGTACCCAAGCGAAGCCTGGGTCCCGTAGGCCGGGATCACTGAACGGTCATAACGAATGCCGTAATTCACCGTCAGCTTTGAATTCATCTTCCAGCTGTCCTGCAAATAGATGCTCCCAATTCCTCCGGGACGCTCGGTCAGAAAAACGTTGCGCTTGGTTTCGCTGTTAGGAAAGTCGATCAAAAAGTCAACCAGGCCAAAGCCGGACTGGGCGCTGATTTGGGAAGGGGTAAAGGTATTCGGCGTTCTTGGGTTGCCCGCGAAGTTGCCCGTCGATGCACCGCTGAATGTTACCGATCCCTGGCGCAAATAAGATGTGTAGTTGTCCTCGTCCCATCCTCCGCCGGCCTGCAGCTGGTGATTTCCCATGATTCTGATCACGCTGCCCGACCATTCATGAATAGCCGCCAGATTCGATGAATTGGTGTTGGCCTCGCCGCCCGAGAATCCGCCGGTCACTGACTGAGTGACCAGGAGTGCGATGTTCTGAACAAACGAGTCGCACATATCCGTGGAGCACCCATAAGTCTGCCAAAGATTCGGCGCGTTGTACTTGGTAATCGCGTCATCTTTCACGTGCGACAACGCATATTGAACCTGCATGCTCGTCGTCGGGCTGAACACGTGATTCCAGCTCACTCCGTATTGCTGTGCCGGTATTGACGTGATACTGAAAAGAGTCGGCAACGTACTCGGAGCCGTAATCTTTTCCTGCCATCCGGCATAGCGGGCGAAGATGAAGTCCCTGTTGCCGAGATGCTGATCCACTCTTACCGTGTAATTGTCAGTGGGCTGAGTCGTTGGAGAAGTAATCTCGTAGTTGTCGACGAACGGACTGATGCCAGGTATCGTAATCGGGCCGCTGGTCCCAAAGACGGCTTTGATGAGGGCGAGTTGTGTCGGTTGAAATTCAGTGACGGGGACCTGGTTGCCGGGATAGTAGGGCCGGTACGGTGTGGATGCGGAGTTCCCGCCTGCCGTTGGATCCCACAGCTGGCATGCACCGCTGTCCGCCGTCGTGTCGCTGGCATTACACGTGCCGTTCTTCGTCACCCCGGTTGAGGCACTGCTGAAGTCCGCATGAGTCAGCGTCTGGGCGCCGCCAAATGTCGTTTCACCCAACTGCGCTGCCGTGGGGATAAGTTCCGGGGTTCCGTTCGCCTTCGTGTAGTGCGTGCCCTCGTAGCCGATCTCAAAGAAGGTTTTGTCCCGGCCGTGATACAGGAATGGAATCTCAACCGGGCCGCCAATTTCTCCACCATAGGTGTCAAGGTGATACGAGGGCGGAGCCGAAATAAAGGGCCTGGCGTCAAAGCTGCTCGTGCGCAGGTACTCCCATCCGCTGCCATGGAAGGTGTTGCTCCCCGCCTTGCTCGCGATGTTGACTACGCCGCCAATCACCCCTCCGTACTGCGCGTCGCTGTGGGAATTGATCTTGAACTCTGCAACCGTGTCGATAATTGGCGGCACCGCGTAGGTGTTATACCAACTGTTGTTGTCGTTCATTCCGTCAATCATGTAGAGTGTCGAGCGATTATAGGCGCCGTTGATTGAAGGAAATGAATAGGTTGAAGTTTGAACAACGGCCGTGTTGCTGGCACTCGAATTCTGGCCGGTGCTGATTGGAGTTACACCTGGTGTCAAGTCAAGAAGCTGCGTAAAGTTGCGTCCGTCAAGCGGTAATTCGCTCACCGCTTGCTTCCCGATGACCGAGCCCAGCTGCGATGTCGAACTCTCAACTTCGGTGTTCGCTGCCATCACCGTCACCGTCTGGCTCACACTGCCCACCTTGAGCGCAATGTTGACAGTGACCACCTGGGCGACCCCCAAATCGAAGGCTGAAACAGACTCTTTCTGAAATGTTGTGGCCGAGACAATCAATGTGTATCGCGCAGGCGGAACCTGGGCAAAAAAGTAGTTGCCCGAGGCGTTCGATGTGGTGTCGCGGTTTACGTTCGTATCCACGTTCTTCAACGTAATCTGCGCGCCCGGGACTGCGGCTCCACTGGGATCGGTCACCACTCCGTTCACGCCCGAAGAAGAGCTCTGCGCAAAGGCCCGGTTGACGGGTTGAATCAGCAAAGTTGCAAGTGCAAACAAGAACCACACTCGCACTGCACTCCAGGCAAAGTTACGGAATCCGCCGTTTTGCATCGGTACGCCTCCAATTCCGGCAATTCGCTGCCGGCAGTCATGTCAGTTTTCCTCGATTTTGGCTGGTGGCCGCCATGCGTTTGCAGCCTTCCCATGCCTCCGCCGTTGAGTTTGCTCATCAATGTTGTGAAACCAGGATCACGATTGAACCTGGCCAGCGGGCGATTTCAAGTCTTCCGCCTCCGGTCAAGATTGGTCCGGTGCGGCGCCGCGCGCATTCATCAGTTCTCGTTTTCAGATAAAAGTGGGAAAGATTTGTCATCCCGAAAGCGATAACGACAACGCTTTCGAAACCACGTGCGGATCAATTTATTGACTCTAAATATGGGTTGTCAAGGGTTTTTTGGACTCTTATCAAGCAGGCCGCGAAAACGCACCCTTTCTTGCGCTGTCGAAAGCATCTGTCTAATTGAATCCTTAGGCCTTTACGTCGCCTTGCAGACCACCATCCTCTGCGGATGCATCGCGACGCTGGACCGCAAACGGCCCGGCATCGACGATGCGGCGAATTCGATTTTCTCCATGTGGGGTTCTTCGGGTGGTATGTGCCAGCAAGCCCGGCGGATTGATCCTAAGGCTGAGTCTTCTTTCCCGGCCATGCGGGATTCGGCTTGGACGACATGCGGAAGACCAGCGTTCCGCCCGCCAGAATCTCTGCATGCTCAAGCCAGTAACGATTCAGCGGCTTGCCGTTGAGCATGGCCGATTGAATATAGGGGGCAGGCTCCGCATCGCGCTTGACGATGATGTGAAATACCTTGCCGTTGGGCAGATGGATCGTCGCATCGGGAAACAGCGGCGAACCGATCGCATATCGCGGAATGCCCGGTGTGACCTGGTAGAAGCCAAGCGCGCTCAGAATGTACCAGGCTGACATCTGCCCGGCGTCGTCATTGCCGATGAGCCCGCCCGGCGTGTCTTTGTATCCCGCCTCCCGGATCTCGGCAACATGCTGCTGCGTCTTGAACGCCGCGCTTGCGTAATCGTACAGGTAAGCAATGTGATGGCTCGGCTCATTGCCCTGCTCGTAGAGATTCCTCAAAAAGAATTCATCGAGCCGGCTGACAAACGGTTCGTTGCCATGTTCGAGCGCAATCAGTCCCGGTATGTCCTGAAGCACGTAAAAGGTGTACTGAAAAGGCAGCCCTTCGGTGACGTACGTTGCCGGCTTGGCGGGATCAAAAGGCGTAACCCAGGAGCCGTCCTGGTGCCGCCCTCGAGCAAAACCAGTCTCCGGGTCAATCACGTTCCGGTAGTTCTGTGCGCGCTTGCGGAACAGCGTCTCATCGTCGGCCTTGCCAAGGGCCTTCGCCATCTCGGCCAGCACAGAGTCGTCGTAGGCGTAATCCATCGTGCGCGAAACCTGTTCGTTCGGGTGGGCCCTGGGTGCGCTGTCGACGTGATCTTCCAGCGGGATATATCCGTACTTGAGATAGGAATCCAGCGAGCGGCGGCCTTTGCCGTCAAGGTATTCGGCCTCGGTCGCCGGCAACTCCATGGCGTTCCTCCGCATCAGCCGGTACGCCTCCTCGGCGTCGAAACCGCGAATCCCTTTCAGGTAGGCATCGGCAATGATGACGCCCGCATGGTCGCCGTCCATCTCGGATGTATAGCTGTTCCACGCTGGAAAGATCGGCAGAAACCCGCCCTGGTCGCCTTTGGCAATGAGCGACCGAATCATGTCTGTCGTTCGATCCGGGGCAAGGATCGTGAGCAGAGGGTGCAACGCGCGAAAGGTATCCCATGCGGAGAAATCGCCATAGTAGGTAAAGCCGCGCGCGGTTTCAATCGTCTCTCCGCTCGCAAAGCGCGGGTAGGTCCCGCTCACATCGCTGAAGGTGCGTGGAAGCTGAAAGGCGTGATACATCGCGGTATAGAAAATGCGGCGATCGATTGCCGCACCTGAAACATCGATCGCGCTGAGCGCCTTGTCCCATGCCGCGTGGCTTGCTGCTTCAACCGCGGCAAAGTTCCACGACGGTATCTCCGCGCGCAGATTTTTCCGCGCCTCATCGATGCTCACAAACGACGTTCCCACCCGCGCCAGCACTTGCTCATTCGGCTTTACGTCAAACGTGACCACGCCGCCTGAAGGGCTCGCATCGGAAGACTGCTGCGCGCTGCCCGCATGAAAATCCGCCGCCGACCAGGTTCCTGCGAGTTGAAACGGATGTTCGAACTCCACCACGACATATCCACTGAATCCCGCAAGCTTCCCTTGTCCCGCGTAGAGGCGGCGTACCTTGCCCGAACCCGTAATCTCCTGGTGCGTCACATCGATCTTCAGAGCGCCATCGCCGGCGCGAACATTGTTCTGCACATCGATCCAAGCTGAACCGCCCTCCCGAAATGTGAAGCGCAAGAGCCCGCAGCGCGTTGTGCCCGTCACCGCAGCCGTAACGCCTAGATCGGGCAGCGCCACATTGTAGACATAGGGCGTGGAGTGCTCGGCATCATGCGAAAGGCGGGCCGTGGGCAGGCTGCCATGCCATGCGAAGGCACCCGGGCCCGCAAGCAACTGGAAACTTCCGTAGTCCTGCGTGGCCGAACCGCTCAGGAAATGGCTTCCGCGAATTCCGTGAAATTCCTGGTCCTTGTAAAAATATGGAACTACGCCCTTGCGCTCGGAATCCTGCGTGGCGGGCGTCCACTGCGTCATGCCGAACGGTACGCCAACCCCGGGAAAGGTTTGTCCGTCAGCTGCCGTTCCCACCATCGGGTTCACGAGATCGGCGGGCGACTGCGCAACTGCGGCGCACGACACCATGAAGGAGAAAACAACAGGAGCCAACGAACCAATCTTCATATCGAACTACTTTCTCTATGTTTCATTCAACTTGCAAAGCGGGCACGGCGATGATGCGAATTACATTTGTGGATGCTGACCGATGCCCGGCCGGCGATTTTCAAGATATCTCACGCGTCCATCTGCTTCCACGCGTAGACGTCGTATTCGCTGTGGCCATCCACGCTGCCCTTTCCGTCGCTCCAGCTCAACTTGAGGTGACCTTTTCCGCTGGTCAATGTAAATGGAATCGATCCGTCGCCATACACGCGCGCCGTCAGGCGGCGGCTTTCCGGCGCACCCGCATGCGGACCCACGTCGGCCCATGGAACAATGCTTCCGCCTTTCATAAACACCGGGATCTTTTCGGTCGCCGTAGGCACCGTAATCTCGCTGCCGCCTTGCACTCGCTCTCCCGTCCAGAAGTCGTGCCAGTTGCCAGCAGGCAAAACCACCTTGCGCGCAGGCTCGCCCGCAAACATCGGCGCAACCATCATTCTGTCGCCAACCATGAATTGATCGTCAACGGCATGCAGCCGCAAATCCTGTGGCGCGTCCAGCACCAGCGCGCGGAATGGCGGCGTTCCGTCCGCTGCGTAACGCTCAAAAGCTGCGGCCAGGTATGGAACCAGCTGCATCCGCCATCCGATCACTTCGCGGCAGCGCGCTTCGAGTTTTTCCCATCCTTCAAGCAGCTGGTCAGCATTGTTCTTCTGCCGGTTCAGTTGTTTCCATGGCGGATTCTTGATGTACCACCCGTTGATCATCGCCAGCGGCGAAAACACCACGCTTTGCAGTCGGCGAATCAGGTCTTCCTCGCTGACGGCATCCCGCACTTCCGGGCACCACAGCAATCCACCAAACCCCGAATTCACCAGCGCGCGAATGAAATCCCTATGCCCGTACAGGTCGCTGTAAAGCACAAACGGATAGGGTGCGGCCAGTGCGCCGCTTGAGCGAACAAGGTTGTACGTGGGCTGGCGCCGCTTCCTGAACTCATCCCAGATCGACATCTGGTAGCGCAGGCCAAAGACGTTGTGCATCTGCTCCCCTTCAACGCCTGACGGAAACTGGCTGCACTCCGGGAACGACCATCCGCCGGTGTAGTCGGAATTGTCGCACTCGTCCAGCTTGAATCCGCTGACGCCGATGTCGATAAAGGTCTTGCCGTGGTAGTCGCCGAATGCCTTGCGTGCCTGTTCGCCCGCAAAGTCAGGAACCAGGCCACCCCAGACCCCATAATCGCCCGAGCAGTTTTCAAGCGCGGGAAACAGCGGCGACGCGGGATGCGTAAACGCGTGCTCCCACAGATTCACCTTGTAGTTCATCTCCGCCGCCGAGCGCACAAACTTCGCGGGCTCAGGGAAACGTGTCTTCTCCCACTCAAACGTGCACGAATAGGCATGCGACTGCCAACCCGGCTCAAGGCCGAGCACGTCGCAGGGAATCTTGTGCTCCCGGAACTCGCGGCCAAGCGCGAGGCCAGTCTCATCGGTCGTGCGCGAATCGAGCCGGTACCAGAAGCCGAGTCCCCACTCCGGCGGCTCAACGCCTCCACCGGAAAATACGTTATAGCGCCTCACCGCATCCAGCATCGTGGGCCCGGCAAAGAGATAGACATCCACACCGTCCGCGTTCGGCACATCCACAGTAATGGTTCCCTGGTCGCTGTCGTGAACGCTCTGCGTATAGTTGGGGTCAACGCTTTCGCTGTTGAAATTCGCCATAGCGTGCGCCGGCTTCCTGCGCGCATCGCCAAAATAGAAGGTCGCATAGCGGGCCGTATCGATCAGGACTCCGACACCTTCCGTCGTTACATAGAACGGCACCGGCGCATGCGAGTCGCCGTTGTCGATCCGTGGATCAGCATTGACGCGCACCACCTTCTTCTTGCCTCGTTGCGCAAACGAAAGCAACTGCAACCCCAGCCCGTAAATCTGTTCCCCGGGGCGCAACGGCAACTCGACCGTGCAGCCGCGACGGGTTTTGCGGCCCTCAACTGGCGCAAGCGGCGCAGCGGCTACGGTTGGAAGCATTGCGAAGCCCTCAAGGTGCGGAGGCACCAGCCGGCTTGAAACCGGCGTGAACCGCTCCGGCACGCCGACAGTCGCACGCCACACGCCGGGATGAACAAGCTTCCATTCCCCTGTCTTTCGCCCTTCGGCCTCGTGCATGTGTTGTGCCGTTTGATTTTCAGCGCCAAGCAACGGCCTGAGCCCTGCTACCGCTCCGCTTACTGCAAGCCCTTTGGCAAGGCTACGCCGTGTGATTTTCATTTCGATGCTCTATCTTTCCTGACCGAATAACCGAACCATCATAGCGAACGGCACTTAAGGGGCGCGATACACCCTGCGGCGACCCGGCCCGCGTTCCGAACTTCAGCACACAAAAAAGAAAGGGCTGCCAGCTTGGCAGCCCTTCCTGATTTCAGTGGTAGGCGAGCCGGGGCTCGAACCCGGAACCCTCAGCTTAGAAGGCTGATGCTCTATCCAATTGAGCTACTCACCCACGCCTTTTTATTGTAGCCCGACAACTGTTTATTGTGCGGCTCGAGCCGGAGGCGCAACAGGAGGAAGCGCACCGGCGAAAGCATCCATTGCCGAAGATAAGGCGGCCGCTGCATCGGCTTGCCCCGTGCCGCCTGCGCTCAGATAGGCGGTAATTCCAAATCCCTCAGCCTCGCCCGCAACCGCCGCGCGAATCACCAGTTCAACCCTCACAGCCGCATCCTCTGCGCTTGCCCCATGCTGAGGAACGCTCCCAAGACGCGCCACATACGCGCGGCAGAAGTTCTCCGCCTGCTGCCACTCAGCAAAAACCCTTCCCTCCACAGGCAGCAAATCCACGTAGCAGGCAAGCTCGCCCGTCTCCTCCTGCCAGAGATCGCATTTCGACGTCCACAGCGGCGACGCCGGAGCGTTCAGTGCCGTCAGCAGCTTTCCCAAGGCCGCAAAACCCGCCGCCTCGGCAATCTCACTGACGCGCTCTGGCTGCGCGCGCAGATCAATCCATCCCGCCCCCCCGGCCTCGATCACCGGCGCGCCGCCGCCGATTTCGACCTCCCAATCAGCTTCCATTCCATCCGCCGGTCACTGCCTGAAAGTAGCGAACCACGGTGGCCTCGGCCCAGTGGGATTCTTCGCCGGCATCGCGCGAAAGAAAGGCGCAGTGCCCGCCGTGGCGCGTTTCCACAAACTCGATTCATCGGGTTCGCGAGAATCAATCTCACGCGTCTCAGGAAACATGCGAATGAAGGGGTCGTCGATCGCACTGATGATGAGCGTCGGCACGGCTGATGCGATCCACCACGCGCGCGCTGGCCACGCTGTAGTAATAGTCGTCAGCGTCCTTGAAGCCGCAATAGCGCGCCACAATCTTGTTGTCGAACTCGCGCAGCGAACGCACCGGCCCCACGCCATCCGGCTCGTAGCGATCGGGAAACAACGCGGCCTTGCGGCGAAAGCGGCGCATCAGCCCCCGCAGAAATCGAAACTCATACATGCGGTTCGCCGGCTGGTGCAGAGCGTCGGAGCTGGGCGCCAGGTCGATCACCGGACACACTGCGGCCACGGCAACCAGCGGCGCCCGGCTGCCCCACTCCCCCGCCAGCTTGAGCACCAGGTTACCGCCCATCGAGTAGCCCACCAGCGCCACGCGCTCCAATCTGCATCGCGCAACAAAATGCTCCACCACCGCGCCCACATCGCCTGAAAATCCAGAGTGGTAAAGCGTGGGCGTCAGCGCATCCGTGTCGCCGCAGTTGCGCATGTTCATGCGAACCACGTTGAAGCCCGCATCCCACGCCCGCCCGGCAATGCCGCGCATGTACACGGAGTCGGACGAGCCCTCAAGCCCATGCACCATCACCAGCGTCAGGCTGCTTGGCCGCCGCGGCTCCCGCTGCCAGTTCAGGTGGCACAGCACGCGGCTGCCGTCCGAGGGATCCACCAGAACTTCTTCCGCCTCGGTAGAAACTTTCAAGGCAGGCCGGGAAAGAAAGTTCCCAACAATCGTCTGCAGATGCCCGTTTGAAAGCCAGCGCCGGGGCTCAAAGGGCGTAAACCAGCCGGACAGGCGCTGGCCAGCGTCGCCAATCGGTGTATGTTCAGTGGTTTGGCGGATCACGCTCACTCGAGTCAATTTACGAATTTAGCCAGGAGGAAGGCCGGAAAGCGGGGCCAGAAGCTGGTCCGAATCAAGGGCGTTTTGGGGCGGCTAGAGGGGATCGAACCCTCGACATCCTGTGCCACAGACAGGCGTTCTGCCACTGAACTATAGCCGCCACGTACCCTAGCAATTGTAGCATCGAATAAGTTGCATGGCCCATGGGGCCGGCACGGAGGCTTCGCCCATGACCGGCCGCAACCCCAGCCCGCCTTATCGCCCTTCAACCGCCGCCGCGCCCAACTCCGGCTCCCCCGCTCAGGACCGCTGGAATCGCGGCGCATGGCTCTTCCGCGACTCGACCCTCGAGAAAATCGAGATCCTGCTCGACGAGGCTTTTCGCGTCCCCGGCACCCAGATCCGCTTTGGCATCGACGGCATCATCGGCCTGGTTCCCGGCCTCGGCGATGTGCTGGCAGGCCTGCTCTCGCTCGTCATTCCCCTCGCCGCATGGATTCGCGGCGTTCCCTACATCACCCTGGCGCGCATGGCCGTCAATCTCGGCATTGGCGTGCTGGTCGGCACCATTCCCATCTTCGGCGACATCTTCGACATCGCCTTCAAGCCAAATCGCCGCAACTATCTGCTGCTGCGCCGCCACCTGGGCGAGCCCCGCCGCCACACCGGCAAGGACTGGGCTTTTCTGCTGCTCATCGCCGGGGCGCTGGCCCTCGTCTTCGCCATTCCGGTGGTGCTGGTGGCCTGGTTCCTCATCTGGGCCTCGTCCCATTAACCCGGTTGGCGCAGTCCCCCGCCCAACCGCATTCCGATCCGCGATACAATCAGAGAGGAACGTCGGGGCGTAGCGCAGCCTGGTAGCGCATCTGCTTTGGGAGCAGAGGGCCGGGGGTTCGAATCCCTCCGCCCCGACCATTCAACTGAATCGATGAGAGTGCGGCCTTTCGGGCCGCATTTTTGTTCCTGGAAGCGTGGCCGGACCGATGCCCCGTCTCCCGGGTAGAATTCCTTTTGAGACCGGGGCTACCCGCCCTGAGCGTCGTGGTTCAAAAACAAAATATGGCGATGATTCATGCAGCAGCTAATTCAGGAGCGGCGCGATTACAGCAATCCACACGACTCGCGCGACTCATGTGGACCGCCTGCTGCCTGGCGATTCTCCTCCAATCGCCCTTCGGAGTCGCCGCGCGTGCGCAAACAACGAAATTCCACCTGACTGCCCGCCCCTGGCACGCTGCTCCTCCGGACCATAACGAAATCCTGGACCTGCTCGACGGGCTGTGTCGTTTTAGCGTGCGCCATCAGGCGCCCGACGGCGCAATTATCGACGTCTTCCTTCAGCGCGAAGTGCAGTACTCCACCCCTTATTTCGCCTACGCGGTTGGAACTCTTGTGCGGGCCGGGCGATCGCGCGACCTGCTGCCGCATGGAATCGCTGCAATGGAACACAGCACAATCCAATTTGCACTGGGCCGCAACGCAATACCCGATCAGCATGGAGAATTCTTCATAGCCGTTTTGACTGAGGCACTCGATGTTTATAAGGGATTGGTCCCAGATAGCCAGATTGAGGAATGGCGGTCGCGCCTGAAGACGCCGCTGCCTGAGCTCATTGGCCCAAACCGGAATAATTGGATGACCTACGCCATGAAGGGGGAGTGGTTGCGCTCCACGCACGGTCTCGTATCCCACGAGGATGCGGTCAAATTTATCGAGCAGAGTTGGAAAGACGAGCAGCGCGGACGAATTGTCCCCACGCCCTTTCATCTTTATCACGATCGATCCAGCGACCCCGACACTCTGAGTGTTGAAACTGTTGGAAGGGGGAACTTGCTCGCCCTGATTGCTGAGGGTTATGACGGCCCGAGTGCGCAGGAGATGCGGTCGACCGTATTCGATGGCAGCGGCACGGCTCTTTTTTTGCAGGATCCCACTGGCCAGCTTCCGGCGAACGGCAGAACCGATGACCATGTGTGGGCAGACGTTGGGCAGTCGCTCGTATTCCAGGTGATGGCCAATGAGGAGTCGCAACTCGGCAATGCCGAGCTTGCCGGGCAATTTCAAGAAGCTTCAAACCTTGTAATTCCGGAGATTCGCAATTACCTTCACACCGATGGCGATTGGGTCGGATCCCTTTACATTACGAAGAATCACTTTGATCCAGGCTTGCGCGTTGGCTATCAAGACGCGAGCCACATTGGCAACTATACCGGCTCATCCATGTTTCACCTTGCCGAACTCTACAATCAGCAGCGATTCAGTATCGCTCAGCAGCCAACGCCGGCAGAGCGAGGCGGCTATGTCATTGCTCTTGATCCCTCCTTCGACACTGTGATCGCCAATGCTGGAGGCTTGCAGGTTCAAATCGATTTGCGCGGGCAAACGACCAAACAGAGCGGCAACTTCTGGACTCCGCTCGGCATCGTGCGCATTTCCCGCTCCGGCTGGGACTCGCGCCTTGGGCCTTCCGATGGAGCGCTCACACCCGACGGAGGCGTCACGTTCGGCCCCGCATTCCTCGAGAACGACGCTTGGCGGCGAATGGCTGATCTTTCCGGCCGCTATCGCGCAGAGTGGCGTACAGAGATCGTGAACCCTGTGTTGGTCCGCGGCGTGATTGCATGGCGTCCATTGCCGGGCCAGATTGGACCGGCCTTTGAAACCACGCTCTGGATTACGCCCGACGGTATCTTCTCCGAAACCAGCAAGACCGGCGCGGACCCCCTTCCGTGGGCGGTCACGTGGCCTCTGCTGGTCAATGACGGGCGCCCGTTGGATGTTCAAATCACGAGTTCGTCGGGCTCCACATCGTTTCAACCGGGTGGTGATGTAGAGAGCTTTCTCGCCGTTGGCCAGCACACCAAAGTTGAGTCCAGCGCTCAAACGCTGCGCTCGAGTTATGGTGATCTGCTTGCGGCGCGGGCTGTCACTTCGGATGACATCGACCGCACTTTCATTTACCCACATCATGCTGATTCACCTTCGGTGGAAGCTGTGGAGCAAAGCTTTCATCGTACTGCCGGCGGTTTCACCACGGTTCTTGGCCAAGTGGAAGGCGACCAATATATTGGCGACTCAATCGCCGGCGGTGAAGGATCTTCATTGAGCCTGGTTCCCGGGACTCCCCCGAGCGTGACCTTCGAACGCCGATGCAACTTCCTTGCGCAACGTGAACATGACAAGATCGCGGCGATTGAGGTTGACCGCGACGTTGTTGCCCACGTTGCGAATAAGCGTATCGCCCTCAAGGCCTATCAACCAGTGCGCTTCTAAACTTTCTTCCCGGGCACTGCCCCTGCGTTCCTCAATCCTGCAGAGGACAGGCGGCAGGCTCCAGCCAGGGTCACTTGCTCCAGGCGGGTGCGCCAGTCCCGGGTGACCTTTCCAAGCCAAGATGAGGGTGCCCCCGGTTCCTCGTCCGCCGCGGCGGAGGGACCGGGGAGGTAGGCGCAACGACCAGGAAAAGTTCCAAGATCGTCCACCAGCCCTGACTTGACCATCCGCTCATCCGCCAATGTTCCCCCTAATCCCTGTTCCCTGATCCCTGTCTCCTGCCCGCACCCACTCACAAAACTTGCAGACGCTCCAACCTGCCATCTGGTAACTTGGAGCGTGGCGGGTCCCCACTCCCCAACTCAAAACCGAACGCAGGTAACAGGAATGGATCGCGTAGATCTCATCGACCTGAAAGATCCGGCAGACCTCACGCCGCTCATCGCGAGGCTGGCAGAGCATAAAACCCTGGGCAACGTACCGCAGGAGGAGCTCGTCTGGCTTGCGGAGCACGGCACTCTGCATAAGCTCGAAACCGGCGAGGCGCTGGAACGCAAGGGCCGCCAGGTCGAGTGGCTGCACATAATTCTGTTGGGCCACATTGTGTTGTCAGTTGACCGCGGGTCGGGGCCGCAAAAGGCAATCGAATGGCACGCCGGCGAGGTCTCGGGCATTCTACCGTATTCGCGGCTGGGCAGCCCACCGGGCGATGCCATTGCACAGGAGCCGACGGAGATTCTTTCCATTCCGCGCGCATGTCTTCGCGCGCTGACGCATGAGTGCCACGAGGTGACCTCGATCCTGGTGCACAACATGCTCGACCGTGCACGGCTGTTTACTTCAGGCGATTTGCTCAACGAAAAAATGATCTCGCTGGGCAAGCTTTCCGCGGGCCTGGCGCACGAGCTCAATAATCCGGCATCGGCAATTGAGCGCAGCGCCGGCCTGCTTGAGGACCGGCTTGAAGAGGCTGAGGCGGCCACACTCGCTCTGGGTGTGGCGCGGCTCAGCGACGCGCAGTTGAAGGCTGTGGATGAGATTCGATCGTCCTGTCTGGCCAAGACCGTGCAGGGTGTGCGCTCGCCCGTGGAGCGCGCGGACCGTGAAGAGTCAATCGCCGACTGGCTCGCCGATCACGGGCTCGATACGGACTCGGCAGATGCGCTTGCCGACACGCCGGTGACGTTTGAGGCGCTCGACGCGCTTGCAGCCACTGTGCAGGGGCCGACTTTGGATGCCGTGCTTCGCTGGGCGGCGGCCGGATGCTCGGTGCGCAGCCTGGCCTCGGAGATTCAGGATGCGGCCATGCGCATCTCCGGACTGGTGTCGGCCATCAAGGGCTTCACGCACATGGACCAGGCGATGGTCGCCGAGCCAGTGGATCTTGGTCCCAGCCTCAGCAACACGGTTGCTGTGCTGCGCGCCAAGGCGCGTGGCAAATCGATTGCCGTGGACATTGAAATGGAAGAAGGACTGCCGCGCGCGCGTGGATTTGCCGGCGAGCTGAACCAGATATGGGGAAACCTGATCGACAATGCGCTCGATGCCGTTCCTGAAGGCAGCCGGGTTGAGGTGCTTGCCAGGCGCGCGAATCAACGCGTGGTCGTGAGCATTGTGGACAACGGCCCGGGCATTCCGGCAGGTATTCGCGAACACATCTTCGATCCGTTCTTTACCACCAAGCCGATGGGGCAGGGCACCGGGCTGGGCCTCGACATCGTGCGCCGCTTGGTCATGCACAACGATGGACTCATTGAAGTGGAATCGCAGCCCGGGCGCACGGAGTTTCGCGTGAGCCTGCCGATCGCCGGGCCCACCGCCCCGCTCATCACTGAGGTTGCCTCAAAGTGAACAAGCCCATCCTCCTCATCGTGGATGACGATCCGCAGGTGCTGGCGGCGGTGCGCCGCGATCTGCGCTCGCGCTACCGCGAAAATTATTCGGTGATGAGCGCCGCTTCCGGAACCGAGGCGCTCGATGCCATGCGCGAACTCAAGAGCCGAGGCGACTCGCTGGCGGTCATCATCAGCGATCAGCGCATGCCGGGCATGAACGGCAGCGAGGTGCTCGCGCAGTCGCGTGCGATTTATCCGCAGGCACGCAGGGTGCTTCTCACCGCCTACTCTGATATCGATGCGGCGGTCAAAGCCATCAACGAAGCGCACCTCGATCACTATTTGTCCAAGCCGTGGGATCCGCCGGAAGAGCGGCTGTTTCCGGCTATCGACGATCTGCTGGATGCGTGGCAGGCCGAGTGTCTGCCTGAATCGAAAGGTCTGCGGCTCGTCGGCCACCAGTGGTCTCCGCAATCGCACGCCATCAAAGATTTTCTGGCAAGCAATCTCATTCCCTATCGCTGGATCGACGTGAAGCGCGATGCCGCCGCGCGCGCGCTGCTTGACGCGGCGGGCGTTTCTGAGGACGAGCTGCCCGCGCTGTTCTTTGACGACGGCACGCCTGTCATGCGCAATCCCGATCCGCGCCAGGTGGCCGAACGGCTAGGCAAGCAGATGACCGCGGCCTACGATGTGTACGACCTCGCAATTGTCGGCGCAGGGCCGGCGGGTCTTGCGGCGGCCGTCTACGGCGCGTCAGAAGGATTGCGCACGCTGCTGCTCGATCGTCATGCGCCCGGCGGGCAGGCTGGCACCAGTTCGCGCATCGAAAACTATCTCGGCTTTCCCGCCGGAGTGAGCGGCAGCGAGCTCACGCGCCGCGCGCTCACCCAGGCGCAGCGCCTGGGCGCGGAATTTTTGGCCCCGCTTGAAGTAACCGCGGTGACCATCGATGGCGGATACAAGCGCCTCGCCCTCAGCGACGGACGCGAAATTGTCACGCGCGCTATGCTTGCCACCACCGGCATGTTCTATCGCGAGCATCCTGCCCCAGGAATCGCGGAACACACCGGAGCCGGCGTTTACTACGGCGCGGCAACCACTGAGGCAGCGGCCTTTCGCGATCGCAATGTGCTGGTGGTCGGCGGCGGCAACTCTGCAGGACAGGGCGCCATGTACCTGGCGCGCTACGCAAGAGATGTTGACATTATTGTGCGCCGCGACGACTTGCGCGAAACCATGTCGCAGTATTTGATCGAGCAGATTGCGAAGACGCCGAACATTCACATACGTCCGCGCACTGAAGTTGCAAAGGTGGAAGGCGACGGTCATGTGGAGCGCGTCACGCTCGTCTCGCTCGATGACAATTCAACGCAAACCGAAAATGTCGACGCGCTGTTTATCTTTATCGGCACTCGGCCGCGCAGCGACTGGCTTCCGGCAGAAGTGCTGCGCGATGAAAAGGGATTTGTGCTCACCGGGCGCGACCTGATGTCGGCTGAGGGGTACGCGCGCACCTGGAAGCAGCAGCGCGAGCCATTGTTGCTTGAGACCAGCGTGCCCGGCGTGTTTGCCGCCGGCGACCTGCGCGCCGGCGCAATGAACCGCGTGGCCTCAGCCGTGGGCGAGGGCTCGATGGTCGTGCGGCTCGCGCACGAATACCTCGCCCTGACCTGAGATTCTGATCTCCCAACTTCTCAGCATCGCCGACAGCTGGCCCCGTCAGGCTCCGATTGCCAAGCGAGCGTCCCGGATCTGTGTCCCCATTGCCGCACTGCGCAGTCAGTTCAGCTGAGAAGCGTCGAAGTTAACCCAAGGCGATACAATTCGAGCGACACTCGGTCTCAAAAAAGGACGCTCGCCATGGCAAAGGAAATAAGAGTAGATCGCCGGGACTTTTTGAAGCAGGCTGCAGGCGCCGTGGGTGCGGTTGCGCTGCCGGAGACGGCGCATCGAAGCGCCGCGGAAAGCGAGTCTCATAGCGACCAGGAGCAGCATCGTACCGTAACGGATGCGAGCTATCCGCGCCGATTTAGCGGAGACCAATTGCGCATGATTTCGTTTCCGCTCGGCGGCGTGGCTGCGGGCAGCATCGGACTGGGTGGGCGCGGGCAGTTCGAGAATTGGGAGATCTTCAATCGCCCCAACAAGGGATTCCGCCCATCGTATGCATTCCCGTCCATTTGGGCGCAAGCGGGAGCCGAAAAGCCAGTCGCGCGTGTGCTTGAGTCGCGCATTCTTCCCCCGTATGAAGGGCAGGACGGACTGGGCTCCGATAATGCTCCCGGCCTGAGCAGGCTTGAATCGGCCGCATTCACCGGTGAGTATCCGCTGGCGCACATCGACTTTGAAGACAGCACGCTGCCGGTGAAAGTTGAACTGGATGCTTTCTCTCCGTTCATTCCGCATGAGGCAGACGACTCCGGTTTGCCGGTGGCCATTCTCCGGTATCGCGTGACCAATCCCGGACCGGCGACCGCCCAGGTGAGCATCGCGTTTTCAATCGACAATCCAGTAAAGACCGTGAAGGACCATGGCGGCGCTGCAGGAGCTAAGCTCGACGATGGACGGCGTAATGAGTATCTCGCCGAGGATCGGCTTGCCGGGCTGGTGATGAGCAACCCAAACCTGGCGGCAGACGATCCGATGGCCGGCGAATTTGTTCTGGCGGCTATGCCTTATGAAGGGACATATGTTTCGCACTGGCAAGGGTGGCCGCAGGGGCGCTGGTGGAACTCGCCGCTGCACTTCTGGGATAAGTTTTCAGCGGCAGGAGATTTGGGTGCGACGCCGGAGCCGCACAACACCGTGGGCGCACTGTGCCTGAAGTGTTCGATTGCTCCGGGGAAGACGGCGTTGTTTCCGTTCGTGCTGGGCTGGCGGTTTCCTAATCGCACGCCGGACTGGTGCGGATGGAGCGCCCCACCAGGCGAGGGCAACACGATCATCGGCAACTTCTACTCGGCCCGCTTCAAAAGCGCGTGGGATGCCGTTCGCTACACGGCTGCGCACCTCGAAGATCTTGAAACGCGGACGCGCATGTTTGCCACTACTCTTCGCGAAAGCACGCTCCCGGCTGAAGTGAAGGAGGCGGCGAGCGCGAATCTTTCCACGCTGGCCACCACTACCTGTTTCCGCACTGCCGACGGCGAGTTTCATGGCTTTGAGGGCAGCAACGACGCGCGGGGCTGCTGCTTTGGCAACTGCACGCATGTGTGGAACTACGAAACATCCACCTCGTTCCTGTTCCCTTCGTTTGCCCGATCGTTGCGCCGCAGCGCGTTTGGCTACTCCATGGACGATGCCGGCGCGATTCACTTCAGGCAGATGCTGCCGGACGGCAAGGCGCGTTCTGGCTTTGCCGCAGCCGATGGCCAGATGGGACAAATTCTGCATGCGTGGCTCGACTGGAAGATCAGCGGAGACAAGGAACTGTTGCAGAGGACCTGGCCTCGCGCAAAGAAAGCGCTTGAGTTTGCGTGGGTGCCCGGCGGATGGGATGCCAATCGCGACGGTGTGATGGAAGGCGTCCAACACAACACCTACGATGTCGAGTTCTACGGGCCGAACCCGATGTGCGGAATCTACTATCTCGGCGCATTGCGGGCCGGCGAAGAGATGGCGCACGCCGCCGGGGATGAGTCCTCCGCCGAAACCTACAAGAGGCTCTTCGTGCAGGGAAGCCACTGGATCGATGCCAACCTGTTTACTGGCGAGTTTTACATCCAGAAGGTGCGCGGATGGGGCAACGACGAGATTGCGAACAACCTGCGCAGCGACATGGGGTCTGAGAATACGCAGACTCCCGAATACCAACTCGGAACGGGGTGCCTCGTCGACCAGCTTGTTGGCCAGTACCTGGCGGACATTTGCGGACTGGGCGCGTTGGTATCTCCGGACAACATTCGCACCACGCTTCGATCCATCTATCGCTACAACTACAAGCGCAGCCTGGCACTGCACAACAACGTGCAGCGCACCTTCGCGCTCAACAACGAAGCATCGCTGGTGATCTGCGACTATGGCAAGGGCGAACGCCCACAGATTCCTTTCCCCTACTTCGCCGAAACCATGACGGGCTTTGAATACACAGCCGCGGTGTTGATGATGAATTGGGGCATGGTGGCGGAGGGGTTGGAATGCGTGCGCAATACGCGCGCGCGCTACGACGGCGAAAAACGCAACCCGTGGGATGAAGCCGAATGCGGACACCACTACGTGCGCGCCATGGCGGCCTGGTCGGCAATCGTGACGCTCAGCGGGTTCAGTTACAACGGCGCAATCAATTCCCTTGTTGCGGCTCCGCTGGTTTCACCTGGCGAATTTCAGAGCATCTGGTCCACCGGTACGGGATGGGGTACGTTTTCGCTCCGCAGTCATGACAGAGGCGTCGCCTTCAGCCTCGAGGTGCTGGCGGGAACGCTCGCCTGCGCCTCATGCGAGTTTCCTGCGCAGGGCACGCATGCCTCGGTGCTCATTGGCGGCACTCCGGTCGAGAGCCGTGCAGACAGAAACAACGAGCGCTTGGTGGCCACATTCGCCGACACCCTGCGCCTGAATGCAAAGGACACGCTCCGCATCGAGGTTCCCCATTGAGATTCCGCAATGAGGTTCATCGGCGAGCAACTGTCCACTGCCCGGCGCCCCACCCCTTCGGGCGCCTGAAAAGCGCCGCCTAAATCGCCGCCGCAGGCCCTGGAATAATCACCAGATCCACACCAGCCTCACGGAAGATCTCCGTCGTGAATGCGAAGCTCTCCGCCCAACGGTCATTGTCTGACTTGGGCGCGACCACCCGCTTGATGCCGGCCTGCACAACTGCGGCTCCGCATTGCGAGCAGGGCATGAACGGCCACACGTAAATCGTGCAGCCTTCCAGATCCTGCTTCGCCGTAAGGATGGCGTTCATCTCCGCATGGATAATCGTTCGGTACTTCGCCTCGCGATTCTCAAGCCGGTCCGCCGTGTCGGCCACGCCCTTGGGATGGCCGTTGAAGCCAAGCGACACAACAAATTTGCCGCGCGTAATCACCGCGCCCACCTGCGTACTCGGGTCTTTGCTCCAGGTTGAAACCAGCCGCGCCATCTCAAGAAATCGCGAATCCCAGTCAGCCACCATCCCTCGCTCTCTCGCTCGGGCACTGCTTGAGCGAACATTCAATCGTAAACCGGCCACGCGCCCGCAAGAACGGCATTTACCCGCCGCGGCATCTGCACTACACTAACACTCAATCTGGAACAAACCCTTCAACCACCCACAAAGCAAGTGTGCGCTCTCCGCAAGCTAGGCGCCGCACTCGCCGTAAGTCTCACCACCGATCCAATCAGTAAGGAGAAACAAATGTCGAGAAAAATCGCTTCGATTATTTTTCTCATCGACTCAGTCATTATGGGTCTCGGCAGCTTGGGCCACGGCTACTCAGTGCGACGCGTCCATGAAGCCATCGACAAATTTCCCATCGACCCTGTCATCTCGCAGACCCTTTACATCATCTGGTATTCGGTAAGCGGCACTCAACTCCTCTTCGGAGCCATCCTGATCTGGATCTGGTTGAAAGTCAGATCCGGCGATCGAAGCGCCTTACCCATCGCAAATCTGATTGGCATGTTCAACCTGTTCCTCGGCATCTGCGCAATCGTCTACCGGCACGGCGACCCGTTCTGGTCGCTGTTCATCATGCTCGGCACGCTTTTGCTGGCATCCTCTTTCGCACTCCGAACCGCCGCGCCATTGAATCAGAACTGACCGGGAAAACAATTCTGCTCCATCGCCGTCATCGAATCAGCTTCAGGAAAGGAGGCTGGTCGGCGATGGTGCGATAACGAAACGCCCTGACAATCTTGCGGTCCTTCAGAAAAAACACGCCCGGCATCTGGTGGCCATCATCTTTGATCAAGCCAATGCCATAAGCGAACAGGTCGCCCCGCAACCAGCCATACCAGACCGCAGGATTGAACAGGTGCCACACGGGATTCACCCGTCCCAGTCCAAACACCGGCTTCTGATAAAGCGACGCGTCTGGATTGCTGACGCGCTCCACATCTGAAAGTTTGTAGTAGTCGAAGTAAGGCTTTGCCACCTCAGGCGTGCCCAGGTGCACGAAGACCGGATTCACACCTTGCGCCAAAATCTGCGCGCGGATCTTCGACACCTGGTCCAGTGTCGCCCGGCAAAACGAGCAGCCGAAATGGCGGACAAAGATCAGCAGGACTGGAGATTCTTCGACCAGTTCCAGCAGCCCGCGTCCCGACTCCGTCTGGTAATCGCGCAGAGCCGCGGCAAGTTCAACCTGCTCGGCAGATGGGGAAATTTCTGTCGGCATCCTCTCGCCTCCCTGCGGGAGCTTCGATTCATAGGTTTCGATGAAGACCAGCTGAAAGGGCATCGGCCCGTTTCAACCGATCTCCATCGAATTTGTGAAGCAAAGCTGGACGACCGCAGTCGATTTCTGAAGAGCTCTCCGTATTCGATTACGGAGCCGATTGTGTAGCCTGGATGGCACAGATGCCATCGGCCCCGCCAGTCACGCAGGGGGTGGTGCCTGTAGGTAGCTGTGTGAGGAAGTAGATCTGCGACTCTCCACCTGCGGTCCCGTTGTTGTCGATGACGATTCCGGCCGTTGGCGCTGCCGGATTGCCGGTACCCAACGTATTAAGTGCCGGAGAAGAGATATTCAGAGTTCCCAAGGGCGCTGTGGAGCCGCTGAAGTTGGATGGAGTGGTGATGTCAAACGACATGACGCATCCGTCAGCACCACCAGTATTGGTGCACCCGGGCTCTGTGCTGGCGAACACGCTCACGAACAGATAGTCTTTGCCGGTCGTTCCATCGACCCCGTTATTTCCTCCGCTCACCGAAATGTCGCCGGTGTTGCTGCTTGTAAGCGTAAAGTCGGCGGCCGTTCCCGTTGTAGCGGCGGTCAACGTAATTGACGTAGAGAAGGCGACATAGCCGACTGGATGGGTCACAGCCGCATTCGCAGTCTGGCCGGAACCCACGCAACCTGCGTTGGCGCACTCACCGGAACTCGCATCAAGCACAGCCCTGAAGTTCTGTGCGGTATCTCTAGCATCGGCGCCTGATCCAAAACCCGTGACTGTATGGAGCAACACCTGGTTCGGGCCAGTAATTGCTGTCACTAGTGTGTAGGGAACGCTGCCAACCGTTACCGTGATCCCGGCCCAACTGGTAGCGGGGGTACCATTCACGGTGATGGTACCGGTCGCCGAGCTTGCCGCGGTTCCGGCTGCGTTGGAGTTATAGAACTCCGTCAGCGGCGAACAGCGCGGATAATAGCTGCCGCTCGTGTCCACATTGGGTCCGGTTGTTGCAGTCGTCGACATGACGCCGCCGGTGATGGCTATCTGGTCAAGCGTATCTCCAGGAGGTCCCGTGCCGCAAACGTAAAGGCTCCCCGTGGGCTTAGTCCCGCTTGACGACGTGAAGTAAGTGTTGTCGAACGCGCCAGAGAACATGTAGGCGAGGTCATTGTTGGCGCCGGTCCCAAGAGAAACCGTAGCCGTCGCAGCGGTGGAACCGCTGAATCCAGAAGCAGAGAACTGATAGACAGCGCTATTGTTGCTGGCGTTATACCCCGAGAAGACATAGGCTTGTTCAGCAACTGGGTCGATCAGCGGGCCGTCACGAACGCCATACTGCTTATCGAGCTGGATTGATGAGTAGCCCTGGATAGCGCCGGAAGAGGCTTTCACAGCGTAGAAGTAGCCGCCCGTCGTGGTGCCGGGCGACGTGGTGCTGCCAACAAAGATGTTGCCTGAGGTCGAATCGTAAACCGGGCTCGCCAGTTGATTAGTGTCCGCAGTTACCCCGCGCATCATTTGGATAGGCCAGGTTGTTGTTACCTCTGCCGGGGCCCCCTTAAATACAGGCGTGAACTTATGCAGCTTTCCGGCGGAATCGCCAACGTAAAGTGTGTCTGACGCGTAATCGTAGTACGGGTTCGACCAGGTGTCGTTCGGGCCCCCGCTGAGCGGGATGGTAAACATACAGGGCGCTGTGCATCCCGCGCCGGCGTTGTAGTAGTTGGCGGCCGAACTTTGAGAAGTGAGAGTGCTCAGTGCGCCGCTGCCTGAGGTGATCAGCTTGTACCTTAGAAGGACAAGGCTTGCCGCGGTTCCATTGGATTGAATGAAAGCGACCTGGGTGCCATCGTAGGAAAATTCGGGAGCCAAAGAAACAGTGCTGCCCGTTCCTGTGTTGTATCGCCAGTTCACAAGTGGATCTGTTCCGCCGCAGGAAGAGTAGAGGTTGTAATCGGCCATGATCGTCGCCTGGCTGGTGCTTCCGGTCTGTCCAGTGGCAAAGACCACATAATCCGTCGTGCAACTTTCCGATCCGGTAGCGAAACTCCACTTCGCCGGCCAGTTGATTGCGGTGGACGACGAACCGGTTCCAACGGACTGGTTCCAGTCGTTCTTGACGCCGCCCGGGAACGACTGCGGAAACGGGCCACCACCCCGGAAAGGCCCCCTGGGATGACGCTCAAAATCCCGCCTCAGCTTGAAGCCCTCGCGCGCGCTCCCCGAGTCGCTGGGGGCGCCGGAAGTTTCCGAATATCCACTGGGATCTATATTCCGCGTCAACGGCGGACGGTCCCTGCACCGGCAAGTTTCTCTTCATCTGCTGGAGGACGTAACGCGGCTCCTTCACTGACTTCTGCCACTCCGCATAATGGCCGCTCTGAATCGCATCCTGTTCCGTGCCGGGATTGGAGAACATCACGTGGTGATGGCTCCAGTCGTCAGGGACGCCGCGGAGTTGCAAATTGCCTACGGTAACTGACGGGCCAGTTTGTCCTTGAGCCTGCAGACCAAATGCGGATAGAAATCCCACAGTAAGGCCAAAGATCAAATGCCGCGGGGAAGAAACCATCGCCTTCAACATAGCTCGAATACTCCTATCAGACCTGGCGGGGCTCACCTGCGCGCGACGGCAATCGGCTCGACAGCTCAAGTCGGTATCGCTGACCACAAGCAATCTACACAATGAGCGACAGGCGCACAGTTGTACGTGAGACTTGAGTTAATTCTAGTGGGAACTCAGGTTTTCAGGGGGATTACTTCGGCCTTTGTAGTGTTTTCACAGGGAATTTTGGTAACATCCGCTGTTGAAAAACAGGGCGAAACCCTTTGGCCTCGCCCCTGACAAGCAAAATCAATCAACTGCTTCTGGCGCTACTCCAGCCCCAGCAGCCGCGCCGGATTCACCTTCGACATCTGATCGATCTCGGCCTGCGTGAATCCCTGCTTCCGCAATCCGTCAAAGAACAGCGCGAGCCCGTCGGGATGCAACGGGTTTGTTGGCTGTCCCATGTCAGACGACAGAATGCAATGCTCCACGCCGATGGCGCGAATGGCCTTGGCGTAATCGGCAAACTCAAACTCTTTTGAAGGGCCGGTCAGCCCGTTGTACACAAATTCAAGATAGGCTCCCAGCCCGGCCGCCTGCTGCATCTCAGGAATCGTCATGTGAATCGGCGTCATCATCGGATGCGTAACCACGATGTGCGTGATCCCCTGCCGGCGCGCCTCGCGAATCAGAAGCAGGTCATCTTCCGGCGAGTTATGCCCGGTGGCCATCACCAGGTTGTATTTCTTGATCATGTCGATCACCGCCTTGGTCTCCGGCAGCAGCTCACCGTCGCGCGAAACGGCCACAAACGGTCGATCCTGTTTTGAGACCATCACCTGCGCGCGCGTGTCGTAGGTCGCCATCCACACAAATTTGCCAAGGTGTCCCGTCGTCAACGCCATCTTCTCCACAGCTGCGGGATTCATGCCGCCCACGCTCAAATTCAAATCGATGCCGCCGAAGGCCAGAATTCCGGGAACCTCCTTATGGACCAGGTAGGCAACTGAAGCCGTCGGCTCGTAATGATTCTTGTAGACGATCGCCCGCATCCCGCGCTGCTCGGCCAAGCGCGCCAGGTCAATGGCGTCAATGCTCCGCGGGACCGAATCGGGCGCAGTGTGTGCGTGGATGTCGATGACGCCCGCCAGTGACCTATCCTGGGCCGGCTTAGCCTGGCCCTGGATCTGGGCGCTGCACAGAGCAAGCGCTCCGCACAGTGCGAGCGTAACTTGAATTCGATTCATGAGAACCTTTCAGAACCTGACCGGCAATTTCAGGACTTGATCGGCACTTCCAGAAATCGCCCGGCATTTGGTGTGGAGTGCGCGGGGCTTTCAATCGCAGTGAAAATCCTAGTCTGCCCGGCGGCCGGAGGCAAGAGCAGCCCGCAGCTTCGAAAAACAAGCCAAAACTTTCGCTCAAAAAGATGTGGGCCGCTACTCTTTTTGAGCAGCGGCCCGGGGGACTCGGCAAGCAGCGCAGATTCTGGCTACATGCCGTTCTGTGCGTCTTGTGCGGGGTGCACTACGCGGTAAGATGCTCCGCCCTTTGACCAGACAAGAAGCAGAACGTCCTTGCCTGCAGGTGCGGAATGAAGTTGGTTGACGGCCGCATTGGCGTCCGCGACCGGATGGCGGTCCACTTCCGTGATCACGTCGCCGGGGGCAAGACCAGCATCGTCGGCTGGACTTCCGGGACGAACGCTATCGATGGCAGCGCCCTTGACGTGTTCAGGAATATTCAACTGGCTCCGCAGGTCAGGGGTCAGGTCATCGACAGAGATGCCGAGTTTCCCATGGCTCTCTGATCCTGAGTCCGAGTTCCCCGCCACTTCCTTATCCGCGTGGAACTCTCCCACGGTCACCTTGATCGTCTCCGGTTTGCCTTCGCGAAGGATGCCGAGAGCAATGGAGTTGCCGGGGCTCATCTCAGAGACAGCAACCTGCAGCGCGCTGCCGTTCACAATCTTGCGGCCGTCAATCTCGCGCAGCACATCGCCTGCTTTCAATCCGGCGTGGCCTGCGGGCGAGTCCGGCGTCACCTGGCTGATGATCGCGCCCGTCGCATCAGGAAGATTGAAGAAGCTCGAGTTGTCCGGGGTCACGTCGTTCATGCTGATGCCCAGGTAGCCATGATGAACGCTTCCGTTCTTGATCAGTTGCTCGACCGAGGCCCTTACAATTTGCGATGGAATTGCAAACCCCGCTCCGGCAAATGAGCCGCTGCCCGAAATGATGAACGTGTTGATGCCGATCAGTTCGCCACGCGCGTCCACAAGCGGGCCGCCGGAGTTGCCGGGATTGATCGCCGCGTCCGTCTGGATAAAATCGCCCGGCTTGCGTGGATCGTCAGAGTAAGGATTGGGCCGGTCAAGCGCGCTCACAATGCCGCGCGTGACGGAAAACTGGAAGTAGCCAAAGGGGCTGCCGAAGGCAAGCACCGACTGGCCGGGATGAAGACGCGTTGAGTCGCCCCACGCAATGCTGGTCAGGTCCTTGGCATCGATGTGGATCACGGCCAGATCGTTCAGCTTGTCAACCCCTATCAGCTTTGCCGGAAACACGCGACGGTCGTTCAGCGTCACGCGAATCTGCGTTGCGCCATCCACCACGTGGTCATTCGTTACGATGTAGCCGTCGGGCGAAATGATGATGCCGCTGCCGATGCCGTGTTCCATCTGCTCCGGCTGCCTCTGGCCCCGCATCTGTCCCTGCGGTCCAAAGAAGAACTGCTGAAATCCCGGCGGCAGCGCGTTCGGCGGAATGCCCGACGCCTCGCCATCCTGGTCGCCATCGTCGCTGTGCCCGCGCGACGTTACCGATACATTCACAACCGCAGGCGTCACACGCGCGGCCACCGCTTCCACTGCGTTATCCAGCGCCGTCAGCGACGACACGCTGCTTTCATCCATGGGGGCCGCTGCGCCAATGGCGGCGTGGGCTACGTTGTGATTCAATGCGAATCCGAGAGCGAGCACGGCGGCCATTGCGCCAACCGGAACAGCAGCTCGTTTTGTTTTTGCTACTAAAGAATTAGTTGATGCAGTCATTGTTTTTCTCCGTTGGGTTTTGAATTTTCCTGGCTTTCCGTTGGTTGACGTTGCTGACTAAAGTTGAAGCACCAGCCAGCCATCGCGGATTGTTGCCACGCCCGGCTGTGGGGTCTTCTCGTTTGCGGGAATCACTTTGAAGATAAGCCGTGTCACCGTAATTCGGCTCACCGGCTGCTGCCCTTGCTGCGCGTGTGTATCGCCGCTTGCATTCGCCGGAACGTCGTAATCTGCACTCAGATTGCCGCTCTCAGGCGCCGGCTGCACCACCTGCACGTAGCTCGTCAGCACGATCCACTGCTGCGGCTGCGCGATCACTTGCCGCACGTCAGCGCTCAGCGCCACCGCCTTCGGCGCAGCAGATTCCGCAATCGATGTGTTGAGGCTGCGAACCGCGATCTGTTTTTCGTCGCCGCGCTCAGCCGCGACATCTGCACTCTTCAACCGTGACGTCCGCATTCCCGTGGGCGAAGCGGCACTCGCCACTGCCCGCATCTTCAGCGTCACCGGAACCATCCCGATGCGGCGATCAGGATAGAAGGCAGCATTCACAAGCCGCGTTGCCGGCTGCTGCGTTGCAGCGCTCAACTCCACATGCGCCGCCGGCACAAATGCGACCAGCTGCGGGCAGCGCGACAATTCGACGGCTCCCAGCACCAGGCCCACACTCATCGCTCCGAGCAGCGCGCGCGTTGCCACCGGGCTCAACGCGCCCTGTCTGCGCAGAATGCTGTGCACGCGATGCACCAGTTCCGGGCGTCGCTGCCATGCGCCCA
Organism: uncultured Acidobacteriaceae bacterium; assembly: GCA_963820245.1. Classification (GTDB taxonomy): domain Bacteria; phylum Acidobacteriota; class Terriglobia; order Terriglobales; family Acidobacteriaceae; genus Telmatobacter. The sequence continues at coordinate 305,754 of CAWFZC010000021.1, forward strand.
ATGAAAGCGCCTCGGCCCTGCGTTCGAGTCCACGCTCGGCCAGGCTGGCAAGGCAAGCTGCGTAGGCGCGCGGCGCGTGCGTTACGCTGATGACGCCATCGTCGCAAGCCATCTCCCGTTCGCGGCACAGGCGGCGTTCAATCCAAACCAGCGCCGGGTTCAGCGGGAACAACGCCAGGCAAATCTTCTGCAGCAGGTTGGTCCAGTCGTCGCGCCTGCGCAGATGTTCCGCTTCGTGCAGCACAATCTGCTCAAGCTCGCCCGCGGTCAGCCGCGCAAACAGCCAGTCGGGAATAAGAATCCGCGGCTTCGTGAATCCAATCACGCTGGGCCGCTGCAAACTTGTCGTGGTGCAAATCTCCACCGTCCCGCGCCCCCATGCTGCACTCGCATGAGCCTGCAAGGCACGGCCGTTGCTTTCAAGCTCAACCGGGACCGCTGTCTTCCAGATCCCACGCAGCCGCATCGCATGAACTCCGAGTCCAGTTGCGCGCGCAATCGAAGCCGCAGCCCACAACAACGCAATCACCACACTCCAGCGCTCATCCAGACGCAGCCACGGGCTCGTTGCCGCCATAGGCGCAGCCTCGGTCGCGCTGCCAACCGTAGCGGAATAAAAGCTCGACACCAACGCCAGCACCGGCAAACTTACCAACGTAATGAAAGCCGCGGACCAAAGCGCAAATTGATGGGCCGCCGAAGTGCGGGGCGCGAGACGCAGGCAGAGAGCAAGTCCGCACACGATGAGCACCCCTTGCCAGAGGGCCGTCACGGCCGCTCCGGCTGCCTGGGTTGAGATTGCCCTCAGCGCTGACTCAACGGAGCCAGCCGCGCTGGACAACTGCCCAGAGAATTGACCAATCAATATTGGATACAAGGCGGCCATCTGCATCGCTACACCTCGCTCCTGTTTTCTTTTTTGATCTCGTCCGGAGCCGCCAGGCGGATCGCCCCTTTCAGCCGATCGAGTTCCGCGGGAGAGATTTCGTCGTCGCCCAGCAACGACAGCAGCAGTTGCTCGCGCGAGTTGCCGAAGAAGCGGCTCATCAGGTGCCGAACCTCTGAGCGGCTCGCTTCTTCCTCGGCCACACAAGGCCGATACACAAACGCCCGCCCTTCCTGACGATGGTCCACGTAACCTTTTTGCTCGAGAATCCGAATGGTGGTGAGCACCGAGTTGTAAGCCAGGGTCTCGCCGTCGGGCATGGCCGCAACCAGGTCGTTCACCGCCGACTCGCCACGACGCCACAAAATCTTCATCAACCTCAGCTCAGCCTCGGTCAGCGTGTTTGATTTTTTCGGCGGCATCTTATCCTTTTGATTCCATTAGATCAAGGGCCAGACGGGAGTTCATCACCTGCAACTATAGACGCTCAACTAAAGGATTAGTTGTGCGGTTTTTCCCAATTTTCAAAAAAATTTTCGGCCCTCCCTCCCCTCCTCCCTCCCCGCCGCGCCTCCTATATCCGCGCTGCTATCATTGCCTCGACGGTAATCAAACGATGGATTTTGGTCTCAAAAACAAGACGGCTCTGGTTTTAGGCGGCAGCGGCGGTCTCGGTCGAGCCATTGCCCTCGCGCTGGCTGCTGAAGGCGTCAAAATCGCAGTCGGCGGCACCAAACCCGACGCGATTCAGCAAACCCGGTCAGCCCTCACCGGCCTTGGCGTCGAAAGCATAGGCCTTGCCTGGGGTCTCGCCGACCTCTCCGTCATCGACGCCAACGTCGCCTCAATCGAAAGCCAGCTCGGCCCGGTCGATATCCTGGTCAACAACACGGGAGGCCCACCGCCCACCACCGCCGCCGGCCAGGATCCCTCGCTCTGGTTGAAGCAGTTTCAATCCATGGTGCTCTCCGTCATCGCCATCACTGACCGCGTACTTCCAGGCATGCGCCAGCGTCATTGGGGCCGCATCATCACCAGCACATCCTCAGGCGTCGTCGCGCCCATTCCCAATCTTGCCATCTCGAATGCGCTTCGCCTTTCGCTCGTCGGCTGGTCCAAGACCCTCTCGCGCGAAGTCGGCAAAGACGGCATCACCGCAAACATCATTCTTCCCGGCCGCATCGCCACCGATCGCCTTAAATTTCTCGACGAGTCCCGGGCCAAGCGCGAAAACCGCTCAGTCGAAGAAGTCGCAGCGGAAAGCGCAGCTACCATTCCCATCGGCCGCTACGGCATGCCGGAAGAGTACGGCGCAGCCGTTGCCTTCCTCGCCAGCGAGCGCGCGGCCTATATTACAGGCTCCGTCATCCGCGTCGATGGCGGCATGATCCCGAGCGTTTAGCAACACGCCATTTCGGCGCCAAGAAACATTTCCAGGAGCAGATTCCAATGGACAGCAAAACAGTCGAAACGCTCGCCAGCATCTCCACAGCAACCATCACCACCGTGCTCCTCAAGAAGGGCCTGCGCAACGTGTGGCTGCGTGGAACCAAGCCGCTACAGCCCGGCCAGAAACGCATAGCCGGACCCGCCTTCACCCTGCGCTTTGTCCCTGCGCGCGAAGATCTTGCCACTCCGGAATCCTGGTCCTCGCCCATCTCCACCCGCGCCGCAATTGAGGCCATGCCCGCCGGATGCATCGCCGTGGTTGACGCAATGGGCATCCGGGACGCAGGCATCTTCGGCGACATTCTCTGCGAGCGCATGAAGTACCGCAACGTTGCCGGCCTCGTCACCGACGGCGTCATGCGCGACTTCGCAGGAGTCGTAGCCACTGGCCTGCCCGTCTGGTGCAGTGGCGCGGCAGCACCTCCATCCGTTGCCGCGCTCACCTTTGTCGGCTGGCAGGAGCCAATCGCCTGCGGAGGCGTCGCGGTGTTTCCCGACGACGCCATCGTCGTAGATGAAGACGGAGCCGTTGTCATTCCGCGCGCCATGCTTGACTCCGTTCTTGAAGCCTGCGTCGAGCAGGAGAAGCTTGAAGCCTGGATCGTGAATGAAGTCCGCAGCGGCGTTCCCTTGCCCGGTCTCTATCCCGCCAATGCCGAAACCAAGGCACGCTATGAAGCCTTCCGCGCCAAGCAGGTCAAAACCGCAAACTAGTCGCAAGCAAAAAATCAGAGGGCAAGCATCATGACCAAAGGCCTGCAAAAAGGACTCACCAACTACGGCGACGCTGCCTTCTCGCTCTTTCACCGCAAGGTCTTCATCAAGGCCATGGGCTACTCTGACGATGCGCTCTCGCGGCCCATCGTCGGCGTCACCAACACCTACAGCGACTACAATCCCTGCCACGGCAATGTGCCCGACCTCATTGAAAGCGTCAAGCGCGGCATCATGCTCGCCGGCGCGCTCCCCATGGTCTTTCCCACCATCTCCATTCACGAGAGCTTCGCCTATCCAACCTCCATGTTCCTCCGCAACCTCATGGCCATGGACACGGAAGAGATGATCCGCGCGCAACCAATGGACGCGCTCGTAGTCATCGGCGGTTGCGACAAAACCCTGCCTGCGCAGGTGATGGCGGCGGCCAGCGTCGATGTGCCCACCGTCGTTCTTCCCACTGGCCCCATGGTCGTCGGCCATCACCGTGGCGAAGTGCTCGGCGCATGCACCGATTGCCGCCGCCTGTGGGCTCAATATCGCGCCGGAAAAATCGACGAATCAGAAATGGAGCAGATCGGCGTGCGTCTCGCGCCTTCGGTCGGCTTCTGCGGCGTCATGGGAACAGCCAGCACCATGGCCTGCATCGTCGAGTCGCTGGGCTTGTCGATGCCCATGAGCGCCAGCGCGCCCGCGCCCCATGCTGACCGCCGCCGCATCGCCGAGGCCAGCGGCAAGCGCGCTGCCGAGTTGGCAACGAGCGCCTCGCCCAGGCCGAGCGATCTCATCACCACCGCTTCCGTCCGCAACGCAATGGTGGTTCTGCAGGCCATCGGCGGATCGACCAACGGACTCATCCACCTCATCGCAATGGCCGGCCGCGCAGGCGTCCCGCTCGATCTCGCTGAATTCGACCAACTCGGCCGCGAGGTTCCCGTACTCGTCAACGTCAAACCCTCCGGCGCGCATTACATGGAGCATTTCCATTACGCCGGCGGCGTGCCTGCCCTCATGCGCGAGCTTCGTTCCTTGCTCGACCTCACCGCACCCACCGTCGGCGGAGGCAACATCGGCGACGTCATCGCCAACGCTGAAGAAGCACCCGGCCAGGATGTCATCCGCACCATTGCTGCTCCGCTCAAGAAAGAAGGCGCCATGGCCGTGCTCCATGGCAACCTCGCGCCGCGCACGGCTGTCATCAAGCAGTCGGCCGCTTCCCCCGAACTCATGCGCCACACTGGCCGCGCCGTCGTTTTCGACTCCGTTGAAGACCTGATGGCCCGCATCGATCTTCCCGACCTCGACGTCGAGGCCGACGACATTCTCGTCCTGCGCAACGCCGGACCCAAAGGCGCGCCGGGCATGCCGGAGGCCGGCTATCTGCCCATCCCCATGAAGCTCGGCCGCCAGGGCGTCAAAGACATGGTCCGCATCTCCGACGCGCGCATGAGCGGCACAGCCTTTGGCACCATCGTGCTCCATATCGCGCCGGAGTCCGCCGTCGGCGGCCCGTTAGCGATCGTCAGGACCGGCGACCGCATCACGCTCGATGTAGAAGCCCGCCGCATCGACCTCCTGATTGACGACGCTGAACTCGAGGCGCGGCTCGCCGCCTGGGACAAGCTTCCACCCCGCGAACCCCCCGTCCGCGGCTACGCAAAACTGTTTGATCAATGTGTCCTGCAAGCCGACCAGGGCTGCGACTTCGACTTCCTCCTGCGCGGCGGCAAAAGCTAAGTTCGCTCTGTGCCCCTCGATATGCATAGCGCGCTTTGCAGCATGCGAGGCTGCCGGTTTGCGGGGGAAGACCAAACACTCTACTTTCTTGACAGAGACCACCTGACTGGGCCGGGAGCGCAGGTTGCGCTGGACGGATTCGCGTTCAAGTAATCTGGACTTATTGAACAGGACCGTGGATCGCTGAAGGATGACGGGCAGTTGCGCAGGCTGCTGAGAGCGGTGTCTTGCAGGACGAAATTTCCGCAACTTGCCTGGCGCCGCAATCGTCTATCGTTGAGTTATGACACAGACTGGTTCGCTCTCCCTGCGCACACTTGGCAACTCTGACCTTCAATTGACGCCCATTGGCTTTGGCGCGTGGGCGATCGGCGGCGGCGACTGGGCTTATGCCTGGGGTCCCCAGGATGACCGGGAATCGATTGCTGCGATTCATCGCGCGATCGAGCTGGGAATCAACTGGATTGACACGGCGGCGGTTTACGGCCTGGGCCACTCGGAAGAGGTGGTGGGGCGCGCTCTGAAGGCTGCGCAAAAAAAGCCGTACGTGTTTACCAAGTGCGGGCTGCGCTGGGACGCGGATCGAAAGATTTATCGTTCGCTGAAGGCGGCCTCAGTGGCCGAAGAAGTAGAAGCCGCGCTGCGGCGGTTGCAGGTGGAGCAGATTGACCTCTACCAGATCCACTGGCCCGATCCAGAGGGCGAGATCGAAGAGGGCTGGGAGACGCTAGTGCGCGCAAAGGAGCAGGGGAAGCTGCGCTGGATCGGCGTATCGAATTTCAACGTGGAGCAGATGAAGCGCATCCAGAAAATTGGCTCGATTACCAGCCTGCAGCCGCCCTACTCCATGCTGCGGCGCGCTATTGAAGCGGAGATTCTTCCGTTCGTCGAGCAGAACAACATCGGCGTGATCAACTATTCACCGATGGTTTCAGGGCTGCTGACGGGGAGGATGACGGCCGAGCGGATTGCGGCCATGCCTGCGGACGACTGGCGGCGGAAGTCCATCGAGTTTACTGAACCGCGCCTGAGCAAGAATATGCGGCTGGTGGAATTGCTGCGCGAGATCGGCAGCGGTCACGGGGTAACGCCGGGCGTGGTCGCGGTGGGCTATACGCTGCATCATCCTGCGATTACGGCGGCCATTGTGGGTGGACGGAGCGGAAGCCAAGTGGAAGAAATGGCGGCGGCACTCACCTTCAGGCTGAGCGAAGAGGAGTACGAGCGCATCAATGGATTTCTGGCGGCGAATCCGGTGTGAGAGCAGGGAACAGGGAACAGGGAACAGGGACTGAGGGACTCTTGGACTAAGTACGAATGACGACAAAGAAAAACCCCGGCCATGCAGGCTGTTACGAAACGGGGCTGAGGAAGATTCAAACGGAACGGTGCTTCGGATTCGGAGCACCGTTTTTGTATTTTGAAGTGTTGTTTGGGATGGAGGCATGTAGATCTGGGCTGGTCTATGTCAGTGCCGAGATCATTTCGGCGGCGCCGAGCACGTTTATGGAGGTTTTCAGGTTATAGGCCATGGTGGCGAGGCTCAGTTCTGTCTGCGCGCCGGCCAGTCCGCGGAGCAACAGGCGTGGGTGTCCGAAGATCACGTATTTGAGGATCGCGAAGGGACGCTCGACCGTGCATCTTCGCAGTCGCATGGCTTGCGGGGTGGCTCGTTGGTTCATCCTCTGCAGGGCGGCATCGTACATGTGCCGTTGCACGAGGCGGCGCGCCGTGCTCGTACACTTCGATTTCACAGCGCATCTGGAACAGGTGTCGGCCTCAGCAGCATAGAGCACGCTGTTTTTGCTCTTAAGGACTTGTTTGCGATGTAAGGTCTGGTTGGCGGGGCAGCGGAACGTGTCGGTGTTCTGGTCGTAGACGAACAGCGAGCGATCGAACAGGTTTCCGTCTCCCTGGTTGTTGATTGCGCGGTTGGCGGGCACATGGGGCACGATACTCCGCTGTTCACACTGCGCGGCTTGCTCGCCGTTGGAGTAGCCCGCATCGGCCACCACATTGAGAGTGTTCGGTACATCTAGCGCTTGCTGGGCGGCTTCGGCCATGGGCAACAGACTGCGGTTGTCGGTCGCCTCTGTGGTCACCTGTTGCGCCACGATAATGCCGTACTCCGCATCGACAGCTGTCTGCAGGTTGTAGGCAGGCGCGTTTCCCGTCGCCATGCGCATGAAGCGAGCTTCCGGCTCCGGGTCGTTGTTCAGCTTTTCCATCGCCGCGGCTACCGCACTCGGATCGATGACCACTTCGTCCTGCTCGTCGGCCCTTTCCAACTGCTCCAGATAACGCTTCACAGCTTCCCGCTCGCGCACCGCGGCGGCGCTGCTGACGGCACGGAACTTCGATCCGTCGATGGCTACCCACTCGCCGCGCACCAGCCCGACCTGCCGGGCCAGACCCACCATTTGCGCGCCCGCCCGGCTCACCGCTTCACCATGCATCCGACGGAACTCGGCAATCGACTTGTAATCCGGGGTCAGTCGCTCCAGCAGCCACATCACCTCGATGTTGCGCCGGCACTCAGCCTCCAAACGACGCGACGAGCGCACCTGATGCAGGTAGCCGTACAAGTAAAGCTTTAACAGGTCGCGCGGATCGTAGCCCGGCCGTCCCGTATTGGCCGGCTCGGCACGAACAAAACCCAGTGCGCTCATGTCCAGCTTGCCTACAAACGCCTCAATCACCCGGCAAAGATGATCCCCTGGAATCAAATCATCAAGCGTCGAGGGAAACAAAGTCTGCTGCCCCCGCGACTCACGTCGTATGTAGCCCAATGAAAATGCCCTCGTTCTCGCGAGGGCATCTTCTCAAATCATTCAAACCACTTCAAGTGTTTTGTAACAGCCTGCGTGGCCGGGGTTCTTTATGGAGCGAATGACGAATTACATGGCTGCGACGAAGTCGGGTACGAGGACCGCGGCGTGTTCCTGCAGCAGCTGAGTCATGCGGGCGGCCATGCCGGTGTACATAGACGCGGCGCGGAACGCGTTAACTCTTACGCCTTCGCTGGCCTGGGTAAAAGCATATTGGACCAACGCGGTGAGCACGCAAACTCGAATTTGCATGGCGTCGCTGTGGAGAGTCTCCACGAGAAGTCGATCGACGCCTTCGCAGTGGCGGGAGGCATAATCGGCCATCTCTAGCATGACGCGCGCGTTCTGATAGATCACCCACAAACCTCTGGGGCCTTCCATGCGCTTCCATGCATCCTCAGGAGTAGTGCTGAGCCCCTCTTTCCAGAGGAACTGATCACTCAACTCACGAGCGCTCCAATCGGGGCGAAGCTTGGCAAGGAGGGAATCCCAAGTTTGCGCGTTGCGGCGTCTAACGCCCACTCGCCAACGGACGAGATAGAGCGCAATGGCCACAAGGGCAGCGAGTTGAACCAAAGGCAAAAACATTTTCGTGCTCCTCAGGTCAGGGTGCGGTGACCATATATTTTGGTCACTTCTCCCCTGATCGGGACTTACATGTATCTACTTTTAGCAGAGATTCAAAGTTTGTGTACGAGAATTATTCACGTTCTGCCACTTTAGTTGTAGAGGCGAGGATCCAAAAGCCAAGCGCGAAGAGGTAACTGCCAACGAGCAATTGGTCGAGCCAATGATATTGCATAGTGGCCATGTGGTGGGTGTGGAGGATGACGACGCACAAAGTGACCATAATATACACGCCGAGTCCGGTGAGGATTTGCAATTCGCGAGTGGGCCAGCGCAGCTTTTGCACGCTTGTCCACCAAACGAGGGTAAGCAGGAAGACCACGCGGAGGGCAGCGAAGACCTGGAGCAGGACCAGGTAAATCATCGAGAGGAACGGATATGCGCGGGGCACGTTCCAGTCGTTCAGGATTCCGGCGATGACGCAGGCGAGCAGGCCGAGCAGCACGAGGATGACCCTGCTGGGCGGAGCGACGTGGTTATGGCGCAGGACCGCCCTTCCGAGTTCGGCAAGGATGGCCAGCTGAAAGAGGGCGTCTCCGGTGATACTGACCAGGGTGGCGGGCAGGTAGGCATTGGGAAGATGAAGCGCAATGGCCATGCCCACATCGCTGAGCAGGCACCAGACGAGAAAGATGCAGAAGATGGGCAAGGAGCGATAGATGCGCTTGTAGATGAGGATTGCGAGGAGTGACAGCTCCATGGCTGCGCCAGCCAGCCAGAGCGTGAGGTCAATGCTGTCAATGGTCACTTCCGGTCTCCAGTCCGTCGGTGGTGGGAATCTGGCGACGCCGGCTTTCCGGGGGCCTATCGACTAGTCGCGGCGATTGCCGGATTTGTCGTTTGTCGAATCATCAAGGGCAATGCGGGTACTGCGGGCGGCGCCAGCCACTGCCAACAGCATACTCTGCATTTGCGGAGTGAACTGTCTGCGCTCCGCAGCCTGGGTGGCGAAAGCGTAAACCCAGTAGAAGAGAGCGACCAGGTAACTGATGCCACCGATGACATCGAGCGAATGGTAGGCGGGCATGCTTGAGTTCTGGTGGGTATGAATTATGGTGATGGCGAGAGAAACGATGGAGTAAAAGCCAAGGCCGGAGGCAATCTGGAGTTCGCGGTCGCGCCATCCGATGGAGAGCACCTGGCTGAAGGCGGCCAGCGCCAGGAAGAAGACAGCGCGCAGGAGGGCAGGCGTTTGCTGCAGCTGGAACAGGTTTCGGCCCTCTCTGAGGAGCCCGGGAGGGGCGGCCAAGCCGGCGATAGGCCAAAGGATAAGCGCGCCAACCAGGACAAGGGCGGCGATACCCACCCAGGAATAGCGAGGGAGGGAACTTCGGATGGGGCGCAATACGCTCCAGGCAACCTCAACCAGCAGGGCGAAGATCATCACCGAGTCGATGACGAGCTGAACCTCGTAGACGCGGTAAAAGAAGTCGAAAGAGGCGTGCCCACGAACGTAATAGAGGAAGCCGTCGCTGAAGAGGCTCCACAACATGAAGAGGAAAAAGGCGGGGAAGCTACGATAGGCGCGATTCTTGCCGAGCAGCAGGATGAGAGTCACCTCTGCTGCCATTCCGCAAATTAATATAGGAAAGTCCCAGTCCAACCCGGCCTCCTCAAGCTTGAAAGGCAGCCATCATTACTACCTGAAGTCTAGCAGGATGATTGGACAGAATCCCAAACAGGAACGGCGAATGCCCAGACTAAGTTACCTAGGCGATAACATTGCCGCTCGATCCCGACTTGGGCAGGGGCGGAATGGTAAGCGGGCTGGCGGCCATCGTCACGCTGCCGCTTGATCCCCTCTTAGGCAGGGGCGGAATGGTGAGTGGGCTGGCGGCCATCGTCACGCTGCCGCTTGATGATCCCCTCTTGGGCAAGGGCGGAATGGTGAGCGGGCTTGCGGCCATCGTCGCGCTGCCGCTTGATCCCCTCTTGGGTAGGGGCGGAATGGTGAGTGGGCTTGCGGCCATCGTCGCGCTGCCGCTCGATCCCCTCTTGGGCAGGGGCGGAATGGTGAGTGGGCTGGCGACAGCAACTGTGGTGACAGCAGCTATAGCAGCGATTAAAACCGCACTGCGAATTAACATCGATTTATCTTTCATGGCCTTGCGCTCCTCGGTGGAGAAAGAACTACGCATACAAAGAGTAACCCGAATGGGGGATATTCGCTACCCCAAAAGTAACATTGCAAGAAAATAATTTTGAGAATCGTGTTTTTTGTTGATTTTGGAGGGATTTAGGGAGGTTTTTCGCCTTCCATTTGCCCTGGAAAATAGATTTTCGCCTTCTCTTTGCTCATTACCGAGGTGCACTTCGGATCGGGCGTCAAGAAAAATCTCTGCCGAAGGCCTCGACATGCACACCCCGTCTACAACTTAGGTGTGATTCTCCCATCGGCGCAGGCTTTTTGCAACGACTAAATGCGGTGGGCAAAAATGGGCCTGATTTTCTGCTGGTGCAGCGGTTTGGCAGTTGCGCGGAAAGGTCGAGGAAGTCCGACTGACAGCGCTAACGGGCGGGGGAGAGAGTGCGCGATCGGCGGGGCTGAATCTGGCGCTGCCGGGTGGGCTGGTTGGTCGAGTTGGGGCTGCCTCGGATTTGATGAGGCGGGGTAGGCAGACGGAGTAGGGGCCGAAAATTGCTCTTCGGGACGGGGCATCGGATCGGGTGTTGGATCTGGGCGGCGGACGGAAGCGAAGGCTGATTGGGCCATCGGGAAATGGAGTGGCTCGAATGGCGAAATTACTTTTGGCACCTGTCTCGATGAGCGGCGACTGTGCGTCAATGACCCTGAGGTGAAGAGGCGTGAGAACCAGAAGAGCGCGGCCTGTTCAACGGCAAATCAGACGAAAACGCAGATGGAGAATCTAATGAGTGAATACGCCCCAAGAGGTTAAAAAAGGTCAGATTCAGATGGGCAATATTTGTTGGAAAGACTTGCCATTCCTGGATTCATTGAAGCATGTAAGTTATTGAATTAAAGTTGGATATGGGGCGCATGATTTGATTGTGAGGATTTGCGCTCCAGGATTTCGATGAGCGTTTGCGTGCAGCTCTTCGTGTCTCCAGAAGGGGTAAGTTACCTTTCTAGAAACTATTGTGCCGTTGGTTGCATTGGGAAAGTTCGCTAGAGTGCGAACTGGGACCAAATGGGTTGGGGTGTAACGAATGAAAGCAACAAGATCTGCTTCAACTGTACACACCGCGGTAACCGCGGGAGGCGAGGGCCGCCAGGAAGTCAGGTGCGCCGTGCGCTTCCCTCTGGCACTCCCGGCAACGGTATCGACAGGCAAAACCGAGTTCTCGGGGCAAACCCGGAATATATCGGCGAGCGGCGTGTTGTTTTCGCTGGATCGCGAGCTGGATGTGGGGCTGGATATCCGATTTTCGCTGCGGATGCCCGGTCCGGTTCTGGGTACCCCCAAGGATGTGCTGGTTCATTGCACGGGACGTGTGGTACGCTGCTCTCTAAGCCAACATCAGTACCTCACTGCATCCACGATTGATGAGTACCGTTTCGCGGAGCAATGAGATTACCTGGGAATGTTGCGGCAGCCAACTATGGACTTCGTGGACGATCCTCCCGAGGGCGAAATTGTAGATTCGCCGGTTAAGCCTGGAGCGATCCGCATTATTCTTGCGGATTCTCAGGCGATTTACCGCGTCGGAATCCGGAAGGTCTTTGCCCTCGAAGACGATCTGCGCGTCGTTGCGCAGGCGGATTCCCTTGAGAATCTGCGCTCTGCGATCGAACGGTATCCAACAGATATTGTGCTTCTGGAAGGCAGCCTGCTGGCCGGAACCGCTAACGTAATCCCAGAGTTGCTGCGCGCGGCTCCGGACGTCAAACTGATCGTGCAGGCCGTGGCCACGGACGAGAACCATACGGTGGAGCTCTACCGGCGGGGCGTGCGCGGGATTATCTCGCGCTCGATTTCGCCCGATTTGCTGGTACGCTGCGTGCGCAGAATCGCAGCCGGCGAGACCTGGATCGACAATCAGTCAGTGAATTGGGTGATTGAGGCCTACCGGTCGCAGGCAGCTGCCCTGGTGAGCCCGCGGAATCAACCGCGCCTGTCGCCCAAAGAGATGGCCATTATTACCTGCATCACCCAGGGTAAGCGCAACAAGGAAATTGCTTTCCAGCTGGGAACGACCGAGCAGGTGATCAAGAACTATCTTCGCAAGATCTATGACAAGCTGGGCGTCAGCGACCGGCTTGAGCTGGCCCTTTATTGCCTGCACAACAAGATCATCCAGGCTGAGGTGGATGAAGAGGTGCTGGCGAAAAAGGTTGTTACCAGCTAAAGCAAATTCTGAAATTGTGTAGACCGATGGGCTTTCCCTCAGGGGCTAAAGCCCATTTTTATTGGTTGATGTTGAGCGGCGTCCGCCGCGGCGGAAAGCCGCGGTCTTTCAAAACTGGACTGCGATTGAGCGGCGCAGCGACCCCGGCCCGGTCCAGAGGGCGCAGCGGTCCCCCGGCCGTGCCCTTTCAAAACTGGTCTGGAGCAAATGCGAAAGTGTCTTGGGACCAGCGGCGTCGTCCCTTCGGGACTCTGGATGAATCTCTGCGGTTTGCATTCCCCACGCTGAAGCGCGGGGCTAACATCCACTGCGCCTACGGCGCGGGCGGCAGACCTCCGCATTTTAATTTGCGGCGCTGGGGCTACGTTGAGATTACGGAACTGCAACCGCAGATCCCTCGTCGCTGCGCTCTGTCGGGATGACAGCTCAATTGTTGGATTGTTTTTCTTCACAGTTTCAGCGGTCTAAAGTGCGTTCAGCGCCTCGCCGCATTCGGGCGCGAGAAGTTCCTGGCTCTTTTTACGAGCCAGCTCGAGCAGCCGAATGAACTCGACGAGCTCGGGCTCGCTCATATTTTCCAGCAGCTCTTTGGGCGCGCGCTCGATGACGGGATCCATGGCCTTGAGCATGTCTAGGCCGGCCTGCGAAATCCGGGTCCACACCACGCGGCGGTCTTTGGGATCGCGGTGCTGGCGGATCAGCTTGAGAGTCTTGAGGCGGCCGAGCAGACGGGTGATATCCGGCTCGGCGGTGATCATGCGGCTGCCGATGGCGGCGCAGGTGAGCCCGCGCTGCTCAGCACCGCGCAGGATGCGGAGAACGTTGTACTGCGTGGAGGTGACGCCCCAGTCGCGTGTTTTGCGCTGGAAGGCGCGATGCACCGCGTCCGAGGTGCGCATCAGATTGAGGAGCGCCTCTTCTTCCACGCTGGCAAAAGGAAGCTCCTGCACGATTTCGAGTTTCAGGCTTGCCATTCCTTTTCTATCCCCGGGATTGAGGCGCTTTGGTGGTTTGGTTTTGGTTTGGTTCAGTTTACTGTTTGGCCACGTCAAGATCGATGCTGATTTTGACATCGTCTCCGACGATGGACGAGGGAACGCCCGATCCAATGCCGAAGGCCGTGCGGCTGATGGTGGTAATGGCCGAGAATCCGGAGTGCTGCTTCTTGTCCATGCCCTGGACGGGGCCATTGGGGCCTTCCACCGTCAACACCACCGGCTTGGTGACGCCGTGAATGGTAAGGTTGCCGTTGACCTGAAGCCCGGAGCCGCTTTTGGCCACGCTGGTGCTGGTAAATGTGGCTTGAGAAAATTGGGTGGTGTCAAAAAAGCGCGGGGTCTTGAGGTCGTTGTCGCGAGGGGCTTCTCCGGTGTCGACTCCGGCGACGTCGATGGTTGCCTTGACTGTGGATTTGCTGATGTCAGCGGGGTCGAACTGGAGTTCCGCGGCCACTTTGCCGAACCGGCCATGCACGTTGGCGATGGCCAGGTGGGTGACGCTGAAATCGACTTCGCTGTGCATGGGATCGGAGATCCAGGTGGACGTTTGTGCCATGGCCAGGGGAGCTGCCAGGGCGAGAATGCCAGTGATGAATGCAAGACGCTTCATAAAGAACGAACCTCGGTGATTGAATTTGTTGGGCTGCTTCCGGGTTGAGGCGGAGCAGGAACTCGGGTTGGGCGGGCATGGATATTGCCAGCCCGGGGCCTCAGGTTCTTCCCATGTTGATTGGACGCAGGAGGGTAGATATTCGTTGCAACAAATAATTCAGTGCTTGTGCGATTTCATGGTCCTTTCACGCTGACCGGCAGGCACATTGGAACGGGGAGCCCGATGGTGCCGCTTTCTGATCGAAAGAAAAGCACCCGGAAACGAGGGGCTTTCGTCCGCTGGGGAGTAAATGGGTCCATAATGCGTGCACGCAGGCGCTGTATGAGCGATGAACTCCAAACACGCTTGGGGGTTATCCGCGATATGGAGAGAGCTATCCGCGTTTGGGAACTGCTTCGAGATAACCTGCAGGGAGTCGTCGAAGATGCAAATGAGGGTTCGGAGATTGGGAGCGATTCCGCTGAGACCGACCTGAACGTTGCTCGAGCGCGAGCCTATATCGACCTTTGTCATGGCTGGATTCTTGCCGCCAAGGTACGAATCGACGAACTGGCAAGTGAGGACTAGAAACTTAAGCTCGAGACGCGCGAATCCTTCGATTTCACCGCACAATACATGCAACATACATATAGAACAACACCGCAGACGTCATGGCACAGTTGCGGTCTGATATGCTCCCGGCTATGTCCGTAATTGAACACTTCAGGCGGCTGAGCAGCCAGCAGCGGCATACTTTTCTTGCAGCTTTTCTTGGGTGGACGCTCGATAGTCTGGATTTCTTTCTGCTGATCTTCTGCGTGAAGGCGATTGCGGGCGAGTTTCATACGCAGCCATCGGAGGTGCTGGGCGCGGTGTTCATGACCCAGGCGTTCAGACCGGTGGGCGCGCTGCTGTTCGGCATGCTGGCTGACCGCTACGGACGCCGTCCGGTACTGATGTTCAACATTCTCAGCTTCTCAGTGATTGAACTGGCGTGCGCCTTTGCGCCGTCGCTCAGCGTGCTGCTGGTGTTGCGGGCGTTGTTCGGCATTGCGATGGGCGGGGAGTGGGGCGTGGGCGCGGCGTTGACGTTTGAGACGCTGCCCAAGGAAGGGCGCGGCATCTTCTCCGGAATTTTGCAGGAGGGATACGCGATGGGGTCGATCCTGGCATCGGCGGCGTTTGCGTTCCTGTTTGTGCATATCGGCTGGCGGGGCCTGTTTATGGTGGGCGCGGCGCCGGCTCTGCTGGTGTTCTACGTGCAGGCACGGGTTGCGGAGTCGCCGGTATGGCTTGCCGGGGAGCGGAAACGGCTGAAGCGCGAGGCGATCGAGCCCCGGCCTGGCGATTGTGCCGAAGAGTTTGATGGCATTTCTGCCGACATTTCTGTTTCTGGTGCTGCTGATGACGGCGTTCATGAGCTTCTCGCACGGTACGCAGGACGTGTATCCGACGTTTCTGTCGGTGACCGCGGGGCTTTCACCAGAGACGATTGGCTTGATCGGCGTTTTGTACGGGCTGGGGTCGGTCGCTGGCGGGTTTGTTTTTGGAGCGCTCAGTGACCGATGGGGCCGGAAGCCCGCGATTGTGACGGCGGCGCTGCTGGCGATCCCGGTGATTCCGCTTTACGCCTATGGGCACTCGGCCTTCGTGCTGGGGATTGGCGCCGTGCTGATGCAGTTTATGGTGCAGGGAGCCTGGGGCGTGGTTCCCGCGTACCTTACGGAACTATCGCCGGCGGCCGTGCGCGCTACGGCGCCGGGGCTGGCGTACCAGTTGGGCGGACTGATTACGTCGTGGAACGGCAAAGGGCAGGCGCTGGCGGCTGAGCGATGGGGCAACTATCCTGCGGTACTTGCCATCACGGTGGTTGTGGTCTCGCTGGCGGTGGCGGGGCTGGCGATGGTGGGGCATGAGGCAAAGGGCGCAGAGATGAGCGAAGCGTGAAGATGGTTTTGGAGTGAAATCAGGCGCAGACTGAAGCCGGATTTGTCTCAAACCGCCCAGTTTCAATCGATTTGTCATACCATTCAAACGATCCGGGTATGGAGTACTTCCCAAATGCCGGATAGCGGAGCTAATATATCCGCAGCATCGCAATCCTCGCGTGCTGCAGTCCTAATCAAGACGAGAAAAATCGATACGGAGAATCAGCTATGTCAGAGATTCCAGAGCTGAAGACGACCGAAGGCACGTCCAAGCAGGATCACCCGGCGTAAATTCATCCTGGGTGTGATCGCGAGCGGCGGCGTGGTTGCCGCGGCGAATTACCGGCTCATCTCCACGGCCGTTCATGGGCAGATGTCGTCGGGCGACCGGCTGATCACGATTGACGTGAACGGAATGCAGCGGCGCGTGGACGTGATGAAGCAGGAGACGCTGGCGTGGACGCTTCGCTACAAGCTGGGACTTACGGGAACCAAGCTGGGCTGCGACCGCGCGGAGTGCGGCGCTTGCACGGTGCTGATTGACGATGTGCCGCACTACAGCTGTTCCGTACTCACCCACACTGTCCGCGGCAAGAAGGTGACGACCATCGAGGGCCTGGCTTCGGCCGACGGCAAACTGCACCCGGTGCAGCAGGCGGTGGTGGACAAGCAGGGCTTTCAATGCGCGTTCTGCATGTCGGGCTTCATCATGTCGGCCGTCGGTTTTCTCAAGGCGCATCCGAATCCGACGCGGCAGGAACTGGCGCACGGAATTTCAGGAAACCTGTGCCGTTGCCAGGACTATAACAAGATTCTCGATTCAATGATGCAGGGCGCAGAGAACATGAGGAGGGCTTGAGCATGTCTGAGAGCGTACCCCCCACAGTGAATAAGCTGAAGCCGTCAGAGCGCGTAAGAGAATACGGCGCAGGCTACAAACTGATCGGCAAGAATTACCAGACCAGCGACATGCTGGCCAAGGTGACGGGCAAGGCGAAGTATGCCGAGGACTTTCGCGCCGAAGGCATGCTGTTTTGCCGGCTGGTGATGAGCCCGATGCCGCATGCGCGGATCAAGCACATCGACATGGACGATGCCCTGGCGATGCCTGGCGTGAAGGCGATTCTGACGGCGGATGACATTCCCGCCCAAGCCGACAGCATGGACGACAACGGCCACATAATCAAAGCCAGCAAGTGGGGCGAGCGCGCGCTGACCAACGAGCCGATGTACATGGGCGAGCCCATCATGGCCGTGTGCGCGGTGGATGAGCTTACCTGCGCCGACGCTATCGAGAAGATCAAGATCGATTTCGAGGAACTGCCGTTTGTGGTGGACCCGCTGGAGAGCCTGCGCCCTGGTGGCCCGAATCCGCGTGAAGACGGCAATGTGTGGATTCGGCCGCAGCCGCCGAACCCGCCGGCTCCGCAGTTGAAGGAAGTGAAGTGGACCGAGCAGGACTTTGCCGACTACGACCAGGGAAAGCTGCCGCTGGGCCCCATGCCGGACAAGTGGGAGTATGGCGACCTTGAGGCGGGCTTCAAGAATGCCGCGCTGATTCTGGACGAAACGTTTGTGACGCCGGATGTGAGCCACCAGTGCCTGGAGCCGCGCACGGCCATGGCGTACTGGCAGAACGGCAAACTGTTTCTCCACTCGGGAACGCAGAGCACCTACCAGACCCGGCCGGCGATTGCGAAATGGATGAACATCGATCAGGACAAGATCGTGTTCATCAGCGAGTACACAGGCGGCGGATTCGGCAGCAAGATTACAGGCGGGGTAACGATGATTATTCCCGCACTGCTTTCAAAAAAGCTGAACGCGCCGGTGATGATGCGCATGAGCCGCGAGGAGGAACATTGCGTAGGCCGCGCGAGGCCGAGCGTGATCGGCCGCATGAAAGTGGGATTTGCCAAGGACGGCACGATCCTGGCGCTTGACCAGTACACGGTGACCAACAGCGGCGCTTACGATGCGCAGGGCGACGGGGCTTCAGCGGCGCGCATTGTGTCTCTGCTGTACCAGCCGAAGGCCATGCGCCAGCAGGCCATCTCGGTGATGACGAATACGCCGCCGCGCAGTGCGCAAAGCGCTCCGGGCGGAATGCAGGGGATTGCCATTACCGAACCGATTCTGGCGAAAGCTGCGCGACAGCTGGGGCTGGACCAGGTGGCGATTCGGCGGATCAATTGTCCCGAGGGCAAGGCGCTGTTCGGCGCAGCGGTGAAAGGTGTCCGCGGCCACGCAACAAGCTGCTTCCTGAAAGAAGCGCTGGACAAGGGCGCGGAACAGTTCCGCTGGCAGGAGCGGGCAGCGCAACAGAAAAAGATGGGAACGAAGGTGCGTGGCGTGGGCGTTTCGCTTAGCGCGTATGTAGGCGGCTCCACGGGCTTCGACGGCTTGCTCGTCATCACTCCGCAAGGCAGGGTGCAGTTCCAGAGCGGCATTGGCAACCTGGGAACTGAATCGGTAATCGATGTGCATCGCGCCGGCGCGGAAAGGCTGGGCGTGCCCTGGGAAATTTGCGATGTAGTGTGGGGCGATACGTCAAAGTTTGTTCCCTACACATGCGCGCAGGGCGGCAGCACGACGACACACACGATGTCGCGGGCTGCGTACGCGGCTGCCGATGAGTGCAAGCTGCGGCTGAAAGAGATCGCGGCGAAGTCACTTGGCGGAAAACCTGACGACTATGAAGTGGCCAACCAGCGCGTCTTCCGCAAGGGCGGCGGAGCGGGCCTGAGCTTTGCGCAGGCGGCGCAGAAGGCCATCCAACTGGGCGGTATTTACGATGGGCACGAAGCGAACCCCGAGGTGAACAAGGCGACGAAGGCTTCCGTTGCTGGACTGGCCGGGCAGGGACTTGTGGTTTCAGCCAAGGACAAATTTCCGCATGACGGTCAGACATTTTCTTATGTGGCCAGTTTCGCGGAAGTCGAAGTGGACGTGGAAACCGGCAAGTACTACATCACTGATTTCCTGGCCTATGCCGACGTGGGAACGGTGGTGCACCCGGCGGCCCTGGGCGGACAAGTGCTTGGCCGCACGGTTTTGGGGATTGCGCACGCCATCGGGCAGAAGTGGGTTTACGACCCGCATTACGGCGTTCCCGTGGCGCGGCGGTTTTACCAGAACAGGCCGCCAACGATTCTGGATATACCCGTGGACATGCAGTGGGAAGCGCTCGACATTCCCGATCCGGAGACGCCGGTGGGCGCGCGCGGCATTGGCGAACCGCCGGTTGGCGGCGGCTGCGCAGCCATTCTGAATGCACTATCGGACGCGCTCGGCGATGAGATATTCCGGCGCGCGCCGGTGAACGCTGACACGATCCTGACGTCGCTCGAAGCCGGACGTCCGATGCAACATCCCTTGATGGCCCACATCTAGCAAAAGATGTGAACGGAGAGAGCTATGGCAGTAATACGAGACGTGATGCCCGCGTTTGACCTGCTTCAGCCCACATCGGCTGCTGACGCGCAGAAGCTTTTGGATCAGCACGGGGAAGACGCGTGGGTGATGGCGGGCGGAATGGACAGTTTCGACTGGCTCAAGGACCGCATCAAGAAGCCAAAGGTTCTTGTCGACCTGAGCGGCGTGGACGAGTTGAAGGGGATTCGCTCGACCAGCGACGGCGTTGAGATTGGCGCGATGACCACGCTGACTGACATTGTGAATGATCCCGCGATCAAGGCGCAGTACGCGATTTTGTCGCAGGCTGCCGAGCTTGTGGCTTCGCCGCAGATTCGCAACCAGGGAACGCTGGGCGGCAACGTGTCGCAGGACGTGCGCTGCTGGTACTACCGCGAGGGCTGGCCGTGCTACCGCGGCGGCGGCAATATTTGTTACGCGGATACGCCGGTGGGACGCAATCGCGAGCACGCGATCTTTGGAGCGAACCGCTGTGTGGCCGTGCATCCATCGGACACGGTGCCGGCGCTGATCGCGCTCGACGCTAAGTTTGTGTTGCAGACCTCAAAAGGCCAGCGCGTGGTGGATGCGGAAGATTACTTCCAGGGGCCGGAGATCGACATTACGCACATCAACATTCTGCAAGCAGGCGACTTGCTTACGGCGATTCGCATACCGGCGGCGTGGGCCGGCGCAAAGTTCTATTTTGAAAAGGTGCGCGACCGCAACGTGTGGGACTTCCCGCTGATGAACGTTGCTTCGGCGATGGTGATGCAGGGCAGCACCATCGATCGCATACGGCTGGCGGTGAGCGCGGTGGCCCCAAAGCCCATGCGCCTGAAGGATGTGGAAGACGCGGTGAAGGGCAAGCCCGCGGACGCGACGACCGGTGAAATGGCGGGCAACCTGGCCGTCAAGGATGCTGTTCCGCTGCAATTCAACGCGTACAAGATTCCGCTGATGCGAAACCTGGTGAAGCGCTCGATCAGTGGCGTGCAGGAGGCGAAATGGGCCTGATACAGTGGGCAATCAGTCCGTGGGGAAGAACGGTTCCCATCCACATTGCGTGGTACCTGATCTGGGTTTGCGCCATCGCCGGATTGACCTTCATGATCGTTCATGCGCTCTACGTGGGCATATTTGCGCGGCCAAAGAAGTTTGCCGGGAACGATACGCCCGCAGTGGTGGCCGCGATACCCGAACGCGTGCCGAGGCACTCGCTGGTGGCGCGCGCGTTTCATTGGGTGATGGCGATCTCAATGTTCGCGCTGCTGATCACAGCATTTCTGCCGAAGGTGGGCGTGAAGTTCGATTGGGTCTGGTATCACTGGGTTGCGGGGCTGGTGCTGACCGCGTCCGTGATCTTCCACATCGTGCACGCGTCGTTCTTTCTGGATTTCTGGTCGATATGGCCTGACAAGATTGATGTGCGGGATGCGAAGCGCAGGATGATGCGGGCGTTCGGCAAGGAAGCGCCGCCGCCGGACCGCTTTGCGAAGTATCCGCTGGAAAACAAGTTTTATCATGCGGTGATTTTGCTGGCCGGGCTGGCGGTGATTATTACCGGCGTGTTCATGATGAAGCGCGTGAATACAGGGATCTTTGTGCGCAATCCCTATCTGTTTGGCGATATGACGTGGGGCATGATGTATGTGCTGCACGGACTGGCCGGCGTGGGGTTGATTGCGCTGATCATGGTTCATGTGTATTTCGGAATCCGGCCGGAGAAGCTGCCGATTACGAAGTCGATGATTTTTGGATACATGGAGAAGGATTTTTATCTTGAAGAGCACGATCCACAGCGATGGGCAGTTGAAACGTCATCGCCAACCAAGGAAGGGCCTGGCCTGGCAACAGGCGACGACTAATGGCGATGATTGATCTGCAGGAACGATGCGACACAATTGAGGCGTGCTACGAATTTACACTTTCGTATGCGGCGCAGGGGCTGCCCACGGATGAAGGCAGCCAGTCAGGACCACAACTGCGCGACCACCTGACGCGCGCCGTTGAAGCGATGCGCGGGCTTGAGGCGAGTTGCGAGGCCGCAATCAAGCAGGAGCAACTGGAACAGGCCGGCAAGTATCGGGCATTCTTTGCGGTTCTTGCGCGGGATGCGGAAAGTTCGATTGCGGCCATTGACCTGGTGCTTGCCCAGCCCGGAATCAGTTCGCAGCTGATCGATAATCTGAATGCATCGATGCATCTGCGCGCGCTGCTCACTGACTTGTTCCTGGTGACGGAGATTCTTGAGTTGCGGCAGGCGCAATCGAATCCGGTTGCTTCGCATTAGTCGAAACTTTCCAATCAATTGTCAGGTGTGACGGATGTACTCCGCTCAGGTTCTCGATCATTTCGAGCATCCACGCAATGCCGGTGTGGTTGCAGACGCGGATGCGGAAGCGCTGATTGAAAATCCGGCCTGCGGCGATGTGCTGAAGCTGACGCTCAAGAATTCCGGCGGCCGCATCGACGAGATTCGTTTTCTAGCCAAGGGCTGCGTCTGCTCCATGGCTTGCGGATCGGCGCTGACGGAGCTTGTGCGCGGCTCGACGATTGAACAGGCGCGCGCACTGACGAGAGAGCAATTGCTGGAGGCCGTTGGCGGATTGCCGGCGGCGTCAACGCATGCGAGCCATCTGGCCATGGATGCGCTTGCGGCTGTTCTCGGTAAGCTGGCGGGCAAAACCTAGTGTGGGGAGTTCGTCGTATCCCACTCATCCCGGCAAAGAACGCCGGGATGAATGGGGCACCCGGGGTTTTGCGGACGCTGGCTGGAAAGACTTAGTTCGTTTTTGAGGTCGAAGGGGTTGCCAGCGCCGCATACTCTTCCGGCGTGTTCACGTCGATGCTCAACAACGAATCAGGAACAGAGACATATTGGATTGCCAGCGGATGGGCCCACTTGACCTGACGTGCATTGCTGGTGACAGGAGCGGCGAGAAAGGCATCAATCATTTTGCGGCTCACAAGCATCGGGTGACCGTGGCGGCCGTCTTTTTCCGGAGCCACACCCAACTTTCCGCGTGTGAGAGCTTCATCGTAGGCTACGCACAATAGCTCCATGCTCGCGCTGCTCAACGGGGGACAGTCAACCAGCGTGATCATGGCCGCGCTGAATCCCTGCTCGAGAACCGCGTGCAGTCCAACCTGAAGGGAACTGAACTGGCCGCGATCGGGATCGGGGTTCTCGACCATCCGCGCACCTCTTGCCGCAATGACGGACGCGACGTTGATTGCATTTTTTCCGGCGACAACGATGACGGCTTGTGTGAAAGGCTGAAGTGCGGCGATGGAGGCGGAGAGCAGGGTTGCATTTGGAGAAGGAGTTGAACCGGAAGCCGCAGGAGGCCAGTGAAGCAGCGCCTTGTCGCGCCCCATGCGCGAGGAGGCTCCTGCCGACAAGATGACGCCACACATGTTGTTCCGGCTGCTCATGAGAAAACGATAGCAGAAGGCGCGAACGCTAGCGGGTGGCAGCGGTTTGAGTGTTCGCAGAATCCGTTGAGTCTGTGTCGGCAACCTTTGCGGCGTCACCGGGATCAGCGCCATGCTGAAGGAACCAACTCATGTGCGGCAGCGGACGGTCAACGCCGCGGCGGACGCCGATAAGTTCCGCCAGGATGGAGACGGCGATCTCTTCAGGCGAACTTGCGCCGATGTCGAGGCCGATGGGGGAATGCACGCGATCGAACAACTCGGGCTTGAGGCCTTCCCTCGTCAGCTCGCGAAATACGGTGATGGCCTTTCTGCGGGAGCCGACCATGCCGATATATTTTGCGTTGGTCCCGACGGCCCAGCGAAGGATGCGCATGTCATCGCGATGGCCGCGCGTGACGATCACCAGGTAAGAAGACTCATTGATGGCGAGGCCGGCAAAGGTTCGCTCGAAATCTTCGGCGATGACTTCCTTGGCTTGAGGGAAGCGCTCGCGATTGGCGTAGGTTTCGCGATCGTCCATCACGGTGACATCGAAACCGGCGCGGCCCGCGGCTTGGTAGAGTTCGTAGCCAACATGGCCCGCGCCAAAGATGAAGAGCTGAGGCGGCGGCAGAACTGGTTCGACAAAGATTTCCAAGGTGCCTCCGCAGACCAGGCCGGTGTCGTACTTTGGATCCTGGTTGAGATCGAAGGAGAGCGAGCGCGCCTTTTCAGCGGCCATGACTTCACGCGCGGCCTGCCAGACCTCGGCCTCAACGCAGCCACCGCCGATGGTTCCGGCGATGGTGCCATCGTCGCGCACCAGCATCTTCGCGCTCTTGAAGGAGGGAATGGAACCGCGCACGTTGACGATGGTGGCCAAGGCTCCCTTGCGGCCCGCCCTCTGCAACTGCACGATCTCTTCGTAGATGTCCATCCAATTTGATTATTGGAGGTGGGTGGAGGGAAGTCAATTGGGGTTGCGGTTGGCGGGGTATTCGGAGAGAGTGTTTTCGGTCCCCGGTCCCTGCGCCGCGGCGGACGAGGGACCGGGGGCACCCGTCGTGTTCTTGCCGGGGGAGTTCTTGCTTTCCCACTCATCGCGCGGTGAGGCTGTGCGATGGATAAGAACCGTGCCCGGATGGTCTGCCGCAACATTCTCCAGAATCTGCCAGGCTAGCTGAACCTCCGGGGGAGAGAATTCCGGAGCGACTCCGTCCTGATAGCGAAGGGTGGGCGACGATAGAGCTCTTGCGAGTACACGTCGGGTCCAAATCAGCCGGTTGTAAACGACCTCCTCAGGGTTGAACGAGAACATCGGATTGTCTTCCACCAGGTAGACCGACTTCCCGACCTCCTGCAGGCGTGAGACCAGCCCGTCCAATCTCGCTTGAAAGGTGGCCCGGCCAAAACCATCAATCACTGAACCGGGGTTCTCTCCGTTTTCTGGATCGTCGGCCGCGACCCGCGCCGGTTCGATATACGACGACCAGAATCCGGCAATCACTACTTTTTGAATACTCGCATCACGCAGGATCGAGTCAATCCGTTCCTGATTGAACTGCGGGCAACCGGATGAGAAGTTTGTCGGAATTGCGTACAGAGAAGAACGATCGTCGAGCGCCGGGCAGTCGGGCTTGGTCCATTGGATGAGCCGATAACCTGCGTGCGCGCCGATGTTGCGCATAGCCCCTGAAATCGCCCCCGCATGACTGTCCCCGATCAGAGCCACCGCCGGACCATCGCCAGGAGGCACGCACGGCGCGTAACTCGGAATTTCTGAATTTGAAGAATCGACCAAACATGGATCAGACATCAATCGCTCGGCCGCAATCTCAGCTGCCTGCACCTGGCGATTCCGTTGGGGAACACCATTCGTCGCACAAATCAACAAGGCCGGCAATGCTGCAACCACAAGTGCCGCCCCGTATCGCTTGAGCTGCAAGGGCGCCGGAGTCACCGACGAACGGAACGGCTGTTCAATGAACTTGTAGCTCAGCACAGCGCACACCAGCGAAATGCAGCCGATGATCACTCCAAGAGTCGCGGAGCCATTCGAGTAAAGAACAATCCGCGCAAAGCTGAGCAACGGCCAGTGCCACAAATACCACGAGTACGAAACCAACCCGATAGACACCATCGGCCGCAACGAAAGCACACGGTTCACCACCCCATCGCGGGCTGCAACAATCATCACCGCACCTGCCACGGGCGGCAGCATTTCAAGGCCCCGGAACCAGAATCGTGTGTCGAGAAACGCGACCGTCACACCGATCAGCCCCAGCCCAAGCAGGCTCATGCAGTGTGCAACCCACAAAGGACGTGTCGTTCTTGCGTGAGCCCGGTTGGCCTCCAGCATCGCAAGCAGCACTCCTGCTGCCAGTTCCCATGCGCGGGGCGGCAGAAGATAGAAGCCGGGGGTTGGATGACTCCGATCCGCCCACACCGATATCGCAATCGACAGCACCGTCAGGCTCGCGATTCCGGCAAACTGCTTCCTCCAGCTCATCTTGCGAATCGCCAGCATCAGCATCGGAAACAGCAGATAGAACTGCTCTTCCACGCCGAGAGACCACGTCATCAGCAGCGGCGATCTGGTACTGGTCTGATTGAAGTAATCCACGGAGTGCCAGAAGTAAAAGTTTGATACGGATGCGATTGTCGCCAGCGCGCTAATTGAAAATGACTTCAATCTCAACGGAGGAAGCATCAGCAGGGCAGCCGCATAGCAGAACAAAAACACCGTCAACAGCGCCGGCAAAATACGCCTGGCGCGCCTGGCATAAAAATTTCGAACGGTGAAGCTGCCTCCGCGAATCTCCTTGTACACCAGCGATCCGATCAGGTAGCCCGAGATCACAAAGAAAACATCCACCCCGAATAATCCGCCGCTCGCCCAACCCAGCCCTGCGTGATACCCAACCACAGACAGGATCGCGATGGCGCGCAGCCCGTCCACATCCGGCCGGTACTTGATCGGCATGCGCAGCCCAGGCCCGTCGCTCGATCGCGTTGTCAGGTCAAATTCCTCCACTGAACTTGATCGCTTCGCATTCTCGCTACTGTCGCCAACAATAAGCGCGCACAATCCGTTGGATCGACGGCTCGATGCGGTGAGCGCTTCCCCTAGCCGCGGCCGATATACGGCATCTTGGTCGCCATCACAGTCATGAACTGCACATTCGCGTCCAGCGGAAGGCCGGCCATAAATACCACCGCATCGGCCACGGCCTTCACATCCATCCTTGGCTCGACCATCATCTCGCCGTTCGCCTGCTTGATGCCCACTGCCATCCGCGCGCTCATCTCCGTCGCCGCATTGCCAATGTCGATCTGGCTGCAGGCAATGTCGTACGCGCGCCCATCCAGCGAGAGGCACTTCGTCAATCCCAGAACGCCGTGCTTGGTCGAAGTGTAAGGCGCCGACTGCGGACGCGGCACATACGCTGAAATCGATCCGTTGTTGATGATCCGGCCACCCCGCGGTTCCTGCGCCTTCATCATCCTGAAGGCCTGCTGCGCGCAAAGAAAAGTTCCCGTCAGGTTGGCCCCCACCACTGTCGACCACTGACCGTAGGTCAAGTCTTCAAACGCAATGCCCGGCGCATTCGCACCTGCATTGTTAAACAGCAGATCGAGCCGACCATGCGCGGCACGGATCGCATCAAACAGTGCCTGCACTTGCTCGGGCTTGCTCACATCGGTTGCAATGGGCTTCATCGCCGGCTGTGAAGGATCACCCTTGCCAGCCGTCTCTTGCAGCGCATCCTCCCGCCGCCCTGCCAGCACCACCGCATAGCCCACACCCTGCAGTGCCAGCGCCGCCGCCCGCCCAATCCCGCTCCCCGCTCCCGTCACCAACGCAATCTTGCCGTTCCCCATCCGTCAACCCTCCGGCACATATCTACTTCCCGGACCCTTTATACCTTACCCGCCGCCCGCGTCCGATTCCCCGAAAAACAGTGCCCCTCGATAAGGTCGAACGCTTTGTCAAGCACAGTTTTTCTGTGCGGTTCGTGAGCACCGCGCTGTTAGCCAGAGGGTTGAGTACCAGGGCTCTGGATAAACTCACGCTGCATCACCAAACGGTGGGGTCAATCGCCCCACCAACCATCGATACGGCCATCCTCAACCGGCCATGATGCTTCCATGCGGACATCCAGCCTACTGCTGGATGCGAGAGCGCCCACTCAGTTCATCGGCATGGCTTTCGCCTGCCAGGGGCATCGATAAGGTCGAACGCTTTGTCAAGCACAGTTTTTCTGTGCGGTTCGTGAGCACCGCGCTGTTAGCCAGAGGGTTGAGTACCAGGGCTCTGGATAAACTCACGCTGCATCACCAAACGGTGGGGTCAATCGCCCCACCAACCATCGATACGGCCATCCTCAACCGGCCATGATGCTTCCATGCGGACATCCAGCCTATTGCTGGATGCGAGAGCGCCCACTCAGTTCATCGGCATGGCTTTTGCCTGCCAGGGGCACAGCCGGGCTGCTCTCGATAAGGGCGATCTCCGGATAACCAACGTTCTGCCGCAACATCCAGTAGAGTCGCACTGCCAACTTCCTG
Source organism: uncultured Acidobacteriaceae bacterium (assembly GCA_963820245.1). Taxonomy (GTDB): domain Bacteria; phylum Acidobacteriota; class Terriglobia; order Terriglobales; family Acidobacteriaceae; genus Telmatobacter. The sequence goes on from CAWFZC010000021.1 coordinate 333,224, forward strand.
GCCGCCGCCACCTTGGCCACACCCTTGGCCTTATGGTGGCAGCGAGCCTGATACTGCCTGCGAAATCCTTCATCCAGCCGGCATTTACCGTCTGCGCCGATTCGACCAGCAACTGGCGCATGAACCGGTTGCCCTGCTTGGTGATCGCACCCAGCCGCTGCTTGCCGCCCGAGCTGTGTTCGCGCGGAATCAGGCCCAGATAACTGGCCACCTGGTTGCTGTGCCTGAACCGGCTCACATCCCCGATCGTCAGCACAAAAGCCAGCGAAGTAATCGGGCCCACCCCTGGCTGCGTCATCAGCAGACGCGCCTGGGGGTGCTCATCGGCCGCGCGCTTTACCGCCTGGTCAAGCTCGTCCACCTGCCGGTCCAGCTCAGACAGCAGCTTCAGCAGATCTTCGCGCCGCCGAGCTGTCCAACCGGCCAGCGGGAGTTTTTCCAAATAAGCCCTCCCCCGAACGCTCCATAACCGGGAACCCTTCTGCACGCCGCGGTTCAAGGCCAGGTGCTGTAACCCGTTCTTCACCCGGGTCCGGATCTCCACCAGCTTGTGACGGTGAATCAGCAACTGGCGCAGGTCCCGCTGCTCCCAACTCGGCATCCACAATCGTGGAAACCGGCCCTCCATCAGCAGCTTCAAAATGTGCCCTGCATCGCGACGGTCGGTCTTCTGCCGACGCACATAGCTGGCCCGGATCTGTGCCGCATCGCCTACCCACACAACATGGCCCAGCCGCTCCGCCAGTTCAATAAACCACTGGCTGTTGCCGCACGCCTCAATCCCCACAAGCGCCGGCGACTCCAGCTCACGATAGAAACGTTCCGCATCCCCATCCCCGTGCAACAGCTTCAGTTCCACTATCTCCCCACTCTCCGGATCGAAAACCGCAACCTGCTGCCACGCCGGATGGAAATCACATCCTACAATCTTCATAGAAGGCTTCTCCTTGATCCAAAGCCCTGGTACTCGATAAACCAAAGCCTAATGGATCGCTGAAGCCTTCGACCTTATCCCATCAGTTCATCGCAAGCTTCATCGCGATGAGCGAGTTTCGGCGTGCCGTGTGGCTCCAGGGATCTCTTACAAAAGCTCAACGGGTCCGGCACCGGCCCATCACCCGCGCCGTAGGCGTTCGCCGCGGCGAATATATTAGCCCCGCGCTTCAGCGTGGGGAAAGTCGAAACAAAATGTAATCGGGAGTTCCGTAGGGGCGGCGCAAGCGTGTTCAAGCAGAAATTCAAGTAGGAATCACGCGCGCTCGGTCGGCAGCAGTCTAGTTCAAAAACATCGTCCGATACAGCGTATCCCGCTGCACCGGCTTGAACCCGGCATCGCGAATAATCCGCCGCAGCTCTTCTTCCGTCGTGCAGTTGCTGGTGCCCGCGGCCTTCACCACGTTCTCTTCCAGCATCACCGAGCCCACATCGTTGCCGCCGAAGTGCAGGCCCAGTTCCAGCACCTTCAATCCCTGCGTCACCCAGCTTGCCTGCACATTTTCAATGTTGTCCAGGTAGAGTCGTGCGATGGCCAGCGTCTTCAAATACTCCACGCTGGTCGCTTCGTCCCAGCCGCGCCCGCCCAGCGCCGTGTTCTTCGGCTGAAAGCTCCACGGAATAAACGCCGTAAATCCGCCCGTCTCTTCCTGCAGGCGCCGCACCACTTCGAAATGATTCACGCGCTGGTCGAACGTCTCGCCGACGCCAAACATCATGGTCGCCGTGGTGCGCATGCCCAGCTCGTGCGCCGCGCGGTGCACACTCACCCAGTCTTCGGTGTTGCACTTCAGTCGCGCAATCCGGTGCCGCACTTCGTCGTCCAGAATCTCCGCGCCGCCGCCGGGAATCGAATCCAGCCCCGCGTCGCGCAGCCGCGCAATCGTCGTCCGCAAATCCAACCCCGAGTACTCAGCAATCGCCAGCACTTCCGAAGCTGACAGGCAGTGCAGCCAAATCGACGGAAACTTCTGCTTGATCCCCGTGAACAACCGCTCGAACCAGTCAATCTTCAGGTCGGGATGAATGCCCCCCTGCATCAGTACGCCCGTGCCGCCCATCTCCAGCGTCTCGGCAATCTTGTCGTAGATCTTCTCGAATTCCAGGATGTAGCCCTCGTCCGAGCGCGGATCGCTTTTGCCGTTCTTCGGCAGCGGCCGGTAGAACGCGCAGAACGTGCAGTACTCCGTGCAGAAATTCGTGTAGTTAATGTTGCGATCGATGATGTAGGTGACCACGCCCTCGGGGTGCAACCGGCGCCGCACCGCGTCCGCCTCAAACCCAAGACCGATCAGGTCGGGCGAGTTGAAGTATTCCAGGGCCTTTTGGCGAGTCACTGTCATTGATTTGATTCTAACAATTCTTGAGCTTCCAGCGCGAAAGCAGACCAGCGCGTGGGTCTTGCAGCCCTTGGCGTGCCCTTCAATTGGGGCCGCAGACTAGCGCCGGTCGCGGGCGCGAAACAGAAACAACCCCCGCGTGCGCAGCGGCTTGCCCTGCGTGCGCTCCAGGTTTGACGCCGTCGAAATCCCGCTGAACAGGATGAAGAAGTCGAGAAACGCCCGCCAAAAACTCTTCGTCTGGCCAGTGGCCATCTGTGAATGAACCTCGTGCCTTCAGAACGCTCCGTTACTCACTGCTATTCGACTGCTCACAGCACGCTCAGGATGCACTTTCCAAGAAAATTTGGCATAAACATAGTTGAAGCACCAGCGTGCGCCACTGGGCGGCTAACCAGAGTTGGTGTGGAGCACGATTCCTGCATACCTAGCCCACACATCTTTTCCATCCCAGCCCGTTGGCATTTTTGAGCGAAGCCCGAGACGGTTGAGGCGTGCGTCTTCGTCCTTCGTAATGACGGCTCCCTTGCAGTATTTCACCATGAGTTCATTCACCGAATCGGCTGATTTGTGCGGGAGTTTTAGCAGCCGTTCAATCACGATCCTTTTTGGAATTACGTGTTCATGAACTAGCGGATTTGGCCGCTCCTTCAGTCGGGCGCGGATATTCCAGGCTGCTTCCGACCAGTGTTCGCACCCAACGTATTTTCCTTCAAATTCGGTCCAAACCCAGGTTGCGTCACTAAGCACGGCATATTTGGTCCCGTAGTGGAGGTTTGAATTCAAAACAAAAGCGATGTCACCACAAAGTTCGCTCTTCGTCCGAAAGCGCGGATTCTTGTTCGCTATTTTTGGCATCGATGTCTCCGATCCTATGACGCTGGAGGTCCGTTGCGAGTGGCGTGTCGAGTATATTCATGCCAGAAATATTTCTATCCCGCGTAGCGCATCTGGTGCCACACCCACGCCGTGCGGATAATCTCGTCCAGCTCCGTGTAGCGCGGTTTCCAGCCCAATTCGCGGATTGCCTTCTCCGAGCTCGCCACCAACACTGCGGGGTCGCCCGCGCGCCGTGGCTGCTTCTCCACAGGAATGGCATGACCGGTTACCCGCCGCGCCGATTCGATCACCTCGCGCACGCTGAAGCCCTTCCCGTTACCAAGGTTGTAGACCAGTGGACGAAAGTTGCACGCACCGTCCGGCGCGGTTTCAGCCGTGTTTTCCAGAGCTCCGAGCGCCAGTAAATGCGCGTCCGCAAGGTCCGACACATGAATGTAATCACGAATGCAAGTGCCGTCCGGAGTGGGATAATCCTCGCCAAAAATCTTGATCATTTTGCGCCGCCCCAGGGCCACATCCAGCACCAGCGGGATCAGGTGTGTCTCCGGCTCGTGTGCTTCGCCGCGTGTAATCGCGCCCCCCGGCCCCTCCGGCGCGCCGGCCACATTAAAGTAACGCAGGGCCGCGTAACGCATTCCGTGAATGCGGTTCATCCAGGCGAGCATCTGCTCTACCATCAGCTTCGACTCCCCATACGGGTTGGTCGGCTTTAACTTCGCATCTTCCTGAATCGGAACTACTTCTGGCTCACCATACACGGCCGCTGTTGAAGAAAAAACCAGCCGCTTCGGTCCATAGGCCAGCATGGCTTCAAGCAGCGAAAGCGTCGCAGCGGTGTTGTTCCTGAAAAAAATCTCCGGCCGCACCATCGATTCGCCGGCCTCAATCAGCGCCGCAAAATGCAGTACGCCGTCAAAAGGCGCACCCTGCTCCTTCGCCTCAATGAAGATTTTCTCAATCGCTCCGCGGTCAGCGACCTCGCCTTCCACAAACGCCACACCCGTCGGCAGAAGTTCACGCTGGCCGTGGCTTAAATTGTCAAAAATCACCGCCGTGTGTCCCTTTTCGGTAAGCAGACCGGCAACTGTACCACCTATGTACCCGGCACCTCCGGTAACCAAGATCTTCACAAAAAAGACTGTCCTTTCCTGAACACTTTGGGTAACCTTGAGTCTATTACAATAGGTCATGGCAGGGATGTCTCATATTGACCCGCCATTTGACCCCCGGGCAGTTACTGAGTGCCCAAAGAGTTTGGTTCAATTTCTGGTGCTAGCCGGCTTAGTTCCGTTTCCGGCTCCCAATTTCGAAAAGCGGGCAGCGAAATGGCTGCTGGAACGCAGGAAAGCGCGTGGTGTTCGGATGCCTTGGATGGAAAGTGGAGAGCCGGAATGTCCGAGGTCTATGCGAGAATCAATTCGAATTGCACCACAAGCTCTGTTTTACAGTTGCGCAATCATAGCGTTTCTTCCCTCGCGCCATTCGCCATCAGCATCAGAAGTATAGGGTCCTTATTGCCCATCGGTGGTATTCCCCGGAACTTTGGTCCGGCACATACTGTCGGTGGCGGCGCTTTCGGTGACGGCCTCACAAGCTCGCGTTTCAATGGCGCGCATAAGACCGGATCTCTCAAAGGCGCTCGTGCCGGGTTCGTTTTGTTTTCCCACCGGCGGATGTTGAAGGCTCTGCGTTGTACTGACACCAGGTTGGCGATGGAGAAGCTTGCGGGTAAAGCGATGATCGTCGATATGCCGGCTCCCTTCAGCTCTTCCCGGCTATACCAATACTGTGCGGCCCCTGTGGCCGCGGACGAGGTCTGATTACATGTCGACGACGAGTTACACTCCAGGGCGTACGAATTTTGGCCCGCTTCCCGAGCCTGAGAGGAGCCCTGCCTCTTTTTTCACCAGCGCTATGGTCAACGGTGCGATTCTCGGCCTGGCCATCTACATCGGCGCTACGGCCAAGCACGTTCTCGAGCAGCACAAGTACGAGATGACTGAGCTGATCGTACCCACCACGCCACCGCCGCAACCCAAGGTCAAGGTCACACCGCCGCCCAAGTTGCCGCCGCCGCCCGAGCCGCCTAAGGTCAAGTTGGACGCTCCCAAGATCGAAGTGCCCAAGCCCAAGCCGGAGCCCAAGCCCATCCAGATGGAAGCCAAGATTGCGCTGCCGGTCCTTAAGCCGGCTGCCAAGCCGGCGGTCATCCTCACGCCCCAGCCCAAGGCCGCCCTTGCCGCCGCTGCCATGCCTGCGCAGGACAACAAGGTCAAGCCCTCCACGGCGCCTGTCCATTTCGGCCAGACCTTCGGCGTTACTCCCAATCCCAACGCCACCCGTCCGGCAACCATCGCCGCCATCGGCAACCCCTACGGCGGCATGAACGGCCCGGCTGTCGCGCCCCACGGCGTGGTCGGTTCCACCGGCATCGGCAACGGACTCAAGTCAGGTTCCAACGCCGGCATGGTCGGCAGGGTCGCTTCAGCCGGCATCCCCGGCGCCACTGGCACTGGAAACACAGGCGGAAGTTACGGCAAAGTCGCCTCGGCCGGCATCCCCGGCGTCACCCAGGCTGCGGTCGCTCAGCGCGTGGTTTCCACTCCCACCACCACCGACCTCGAAGTCATTTCAAAACCACCTGTGCAGTACACCAATGAAGCCCGCCAGCTCAAGGTCCAGGGTGACGTGGTCCTGCGCGTAACCTTTCTGGCAAACGGCCAGATCGTCGTACAGGGCGTCGTGCGCGGCCTCGGCCACGGACTCGACGAAGAAGCCCGCCGGGTCGCCCAGCAGATTCGATTCCGCCCCGCTACCCGCGACGGCAGGCCGGTCGATCTCACCACCACGATTACCATATCGTTTCAATTGGCGTAACATCATCCTTAAGTTTGCTGAAATGCATCACAATGTTGGAATGCAGCTGTATTCAGCCGCGAGACGTCAAACCAAACGCAACCGGCTGAAGACAGCACTGGACGAAGCCACTAGGAGCCTGACATGACTTTTCGGAAGATTTCCCTCAACTTCCTGATCCTTACCATGGGAGTCACCTGCGCGTACGCACGACATCAACCAAAGTACGAACAGGCCCGCCTGCTGACCGTTGAACAGTCAGCCCTGGTGGATAAAGCCGTTGCCCAGGAGAAGGTCCTCATCAAGGACATCAAGATGCGTACCCCCCTGGTTGAAACCTACATTCAGGACACGCATCCTGACCAGAAGCTCTACGAGGTGCCGGTCGACGATCAGTTCATCCTGAGCCGCGTCGACTTCGGCAAGGCCTTCTTTGACAAGGGCTATGTTGCGCGCCAGGACGAGCACAAGGGCTTCTTCAAAGGCTCCCTCGGCGCCATGACCGGGCTGACCAAAATGCTGGGACTGGAAAAGTTCACTTATTCCGACACCGGCTTCATGCAAATGATGTTCATCGACCCCACTGGGTTCGACCAGCAGCATTACGAGTTCAGCTTTGTCCGCAAGGAATTCCTCGGCTCCATCCGCACATGGGTCTTTGACGTGCATCCCCGCGTCGCCGGCATGGGCCGCTTCTACGGCCGCATCTGGATCGAGGACGAGGACAACAACGTTGTCCGCTTCAACGGCACCTACACCGGCCCCGCCACTGAGGATTCCTCAAAGTACTACTTCCACTTCGACAGCTGGCGCATGAACGTGCAGCCCGGCATCTGGCTCCCGGTTGAAGTTTACGTTGAAGAATCGCAGCGCATTGAAGGCACCAAGACCGTCGGCCTAAAGGCCCAGACTCACTTCTGGGGCTACTCGCTCAAGCTCCCCACTCGCGACAGCGAAAACGTCAGCGTCAAAGTCGACGACGCCGTCGACCGCAGCAACGACTCACAGGACGTGGGTCCGCTGCAGGCCTCGCGCATGTGGGTCACCCAGGCTGAGAACAACGTAATCGACCGCCTCGTCGAGGCCGGCCTCGTGGCTCCGCTCAACAACGGCGGATACGAGAACAAGGTCCTCGATCAGATCGTCGTCAACCTCGTCGTTCCCAACAACCTGGCCTTCACTGACCAGATTCACACCCGCGTCATGCTCACCGACACGGTTGAAGCCACCACGGTCGGCAACACCATCCTGCTCAGCCGCGGCCTGATTGACTCGCTGCCCAGTGAAGAAGCCATCGCCTCGGTCATCGCAATGGAACTGGCGCATATCGCCATGGGCCATCACATCGACACCCGCTACGCCTTTAATGACCGTCTGCTCTTCCCTGACGAGTCCTCCTTCGTACGCATCAACATGTACCACAGCGATCACGACAACGAGGAAGCTGCCAAGAAGGCAATGGAATATCTGCAGGCTTCCATGTACAAGGACAGGCTTGCCAATGCCGGTCTCTACTACGCGCAGCTGGTCGACCGCTCCAAGCAACTCAAGGCGCTCAACACGCCCAAGCTCGGCGATTCGCTCCTCAGGCCCGACGGCACGCCCTGGATGAGTGACCTGGCAAAGATGGCTCCCAAGCTGGACTGGGACGATCTGACCCAGACCGCGGCCCTTCCGCTCGGCAGCTGGCTCAAGGTCGATCCGTGGGACGACACCGTCCACATGCTCGACGCCAAGCGGTATGCGCCCATGAACGCACGCGACAAGATGCCGTTTGAAGTCACGCCCATCTTCTTCAAGCTGCAGCGCTATGAGTCGGCCCAGGCCGCCCCGGCCGCTGTCAACCCTGCTGCTTCGAACCAGCCTCTGGCCACGCCAACGGCTTCGGTTGCCACGCCTCCGGCCGGCACCCCGGACCCTGGCGGTCAGCCTGCTGCCACTCCGCCTGCTCAACCGCAGGCCGATCAGGCAACTACACAGACGCAGCCCGCACCTGCGCCGCAAGGCCCACAGTAGTCCACTCCACGGCAAGTCCCCGGCTGACGCACCATCTGCTCCTCGTCAGTGCCGGGGACCTTCCGCTTGAGCGGCATATACTCCCTCTCAGGAGCTCAGTTTAAAAAAGACTGGATGTGCCCGCGGCTATGAAAAATACAATTCATGTCTTCTTGTCCCTTGCTCTTACTTCCCTGGCTTTCTGCGCACACGCACAAGTCCTACCCGCAGGGTACGATCACGAGGCCAAGATCCGCGTCGGCGGCTTCGGTTCCATGTCCCAGCCCGATTACGCAGGCACCGGTATCGCCTATCCTGCCCCCCAGCCTCTGTTCGGCCTCGGCGCCTACGTTGACATAAGGGCGGACCGCTGGCTCACGATCGAGAGCGAGGGCCGCTGGAACCGCTTCAATGAATACGTGGCCTACACCACCCCCATTGGTGAAGACACCTATCTCATCGGCCCCAAGGTTCCCATCAAAACCTTCGGGCGCGCCACCCCCTATGGCAAGTTCCTCGTCGGCTTCGGCAGCGGCACCTTCATCAACGGCCACTCCACGGTCCTGGCCTACGGCGGAGGACTCGATTACCACCTGAGCCGCAGATTCACGCTGCGCGCCTTCGACTTCGAGTACCAGCAATGGCTGCTTCAGCCGCACCTCTATCCCTTCGGCGGCAGCATCGGCATCGCCTACAAAGTCTTCTAACTGAGCTGTAGCGCCAGCCTTCCGGCCGGCAGTAGCGCGGGGCTCTCGACCCACGCCGGCCTTTCGCAAATCTCAGCAAGGTGTCCTGTGCCCCATCCATTCAGCGGCCCGGGGTCCCGGGCGAGCGTCCGCCGCGGCGGATGCTCGCTGGGGTGGCTATTCCCTGTACCTACGGCGTTATATTCAAAGGCTCCGCCTTCGCCGTAGGCATCTTCACACCCAGAATCCCCGCCACAGTCGGCGCAATCCTCTTCATATCCACCACGCCCAAATTGCGATTACGCGCCACTCCCGCTCCCACCGCAAAAAACGAGGAACGCATCTCCGGATACTCCGGGGAAAAACCATGCGAGCCCTTGCTTCCGGGAACGTCCGTAATCAGGCTGCCACTCGTCGCCGGCCCGGTGTAATAGCCGGGCTTCAGCACCAGCAGCAACGTCGCATTCGGAAATGTCTCCCGCTTGGCCATCGCGTCCTTGTCCAGAACCTGCGCGATACCGTTCGCCGGATCGGCCGCCAGCTTCTCTGCAAGCGCGCGTACTTTCTCCTCAGTCTCTTTATCGTTCGGATCGTGCAGCACAATTGCCGCCATACCGCCCGCAAGCCACGGCTCCGCCTTCCACGCCGTAATCTTCGGCAACCCGCCCGTCGCATTCGGTGCAGCCTCAATCAATCCAGCCTCCAGAAAGGGAACGTACAGATTCACCAGGTGCGCAATCTTCATGAACCCGTGATCGGAAACCAGAACCACCACCGCCTTCGGATCGATGGCAAACTCGGCCGTTGCCAGCCGCGCCACCATGCCGTCCAGCGCTTCCAGGTCCGCGCAGGCCTCGGGGCTGAAGGGAGCGTGTGCGTGCTGCGCATCATCGAGCGAACTCAGATGCAGCGTCATCAGCGCCGGCTTGTACCTGCGCAGAATCTCGAGAGCGTAGCGCGTCTTGGTCTCGTCTCCTCCCACGCTGGTATCGTTGCCCATCATGTACGGCCCGGCCTTTGGCCCCAACTCCTGCACCAGCGTGTCGGGCCGTGCCAGCGCCGCCATCAGCAGCCTGTCTGCCGGGTTCGCCGCCGCCGAGGGATCGGCGCTCCGCCAGTACTCTGGAATCAGCCAGTCCACATCCGTAGCCCCCACGCTCACAGGCCATCCCACGCTGGCCGTATGCAGTCCCGCCTCGTGCGCAACCTTCCACAGCGTCGGCGGCTGGATCTCCGCCGCATACCAGCGCCACGCGCCTGAAAAACGCATCTCCGGATCGAATTCAAGGTTGTTGTAAATGCCATGCACCGCCGGAGAAACGCCGGTGATCAACGTCGTATGGCTCGGATACGTAACCGTGGGCCACACCCCCACCACGCCCTCGGCCCAGGTACCGTCGCGCATCATGCTGCGCAGGTACGGCAGCTTCATCCCGTGCGCATCAGCTTGAGTCACATACTCGGGCTTCAATCCATCGATTGAAATCATCAGCACAGGCGCCGCATCGGCAGCAGCGGCAAAAGCAGCAACGAACAACATGGCCAGCGCAAGCCGGACAAGGAAAGGGCGCACGAATAAACGCATACGAAAGGCTCCTCAGAAATGTATTTGGGAACAAACCAGCCGGATGCGCTTTTCTCAATAAGGTCACAAGCGATCAGCACTTAAGTCTGCGCCAGAAGTATACAGGGCACAGTGGTCACTGGTCAGTGGTCAACGGAGATGCCAAATGTCTGCGATCACAACCCTGTGAATCAGCGAGCGCCAAACGCAAAAAGGGCCGCTCCGAAGAGCAGCCCTTATGCGCAAATTGCCTTGTTTGGCGGCGAAGCCGCGTCTGCCCCACCGCAGGTGGTCACGCCGGCGAAGGCGAACCCTCCGGGAATCCCGGGCCGCCGCGTGACTCCGGCTTCAGCACCTGTTGCGAGCTGCCGTCCGGATCGCTCGGCGAGGCAAGAATCGAACGCAGCGGAGGCAATTCCTTGCCTTCGATCAGCATCCGTACCTCTTCCGCATCGATCGTCTCGCGCTCCAGCAGAGCTGCAGCCAGCCGGTGCATCGGGTCCTTGTTCGATTCCACAATCGAGTGAGCGGTCTGGTAGGCCTCGTCGATCAGCCTGCGCACTTCCAGGTCGATCTGCCGCGCCGTCTCTTCGCTGAAGTCGCGATGCTGTGCGATCTCGCGCCCCAGGAAGATCTGCTCTTCCTTCTTGCCGAACGTCAGCGGGCCCAGGCGGCTCATGCCATACTCGCAAACCATGCGCCGTGCCAAGTCGGTGGCCACTTCAATATCGCTGCCTGCGCCGGTCGACATCTGGTTGAGGAAAATCTCCTCAGCCACACGCCCGCCATAGCTCATAGCCAGCTTGGCCTCAAGGTATTCCCGCGTGTAGTTGTGCCGGTCGCCAGGCAAAAACACCGTTACGCCCAACGCCATGCCGCGCGGAATAATCGTCACCTTGTGAATCGGGTCCGAGTGGTCGCGGAAGAACGAAACCAGCGCATGGCCGGCCTCGTGATACGCGGTCACCTTCTTCTCTTCGTCGGTCAGCAGCATTGACTTGCGCTCGGCGCCCATCAATACCTTGTCCTTGGCCAGTTCAAAGTCGTACATGGTCACTTGCTTGCGATTCACACGCGCCGCGTTCAACGCAGCCTCGTTCACCATGTTGGCCAAATCTGCGCCGCTGAAGCCCGGTGTCCCGCGCGCCAGCACGTTCAGATTGGTATCTTCCGAAACTGGAACCTTCTTCACATGCACGCGGAGAATCTCTTCGCGTCCGCGCACATCGGGTAGGCCCACCACCACACGCCGGTCAAAACGCCCCGGCCGCAGCAGCGCGGGATCCAGCACGTCCGGCCTGTTCGTCGCCGCCACCAGGATCACGCCGTCATTCGATTCAAAACCGTCCATCTCCACGAGCAATTGGTTCAGCGTCTGCTCGCGCTCGTCGTGTCCGCCGCCCAGGCCCGCACCGCGGTGCCGGCCCACTGCGTCAATTTCGTCGATGAAGATGATGCAGGGCGCATTCTTCTTGCCCTGCTCAAACAGGTCGCGCACGCGGCTCGCGCCCACGCCCACAAACATCTCCACAAAGTCCGAACCTGAAATCGAGAAGAACGGAACGTTCGCTTCGCCCGCAACCGCACGCGCCAGAAGTGTCTTGCCGGTTCCCGGAGGTCCAACGAGCAGCACGCCCTTGGGAATGCGCCCGCCCAGTTTTTGAAATTTCTGCGGCTCGCGCAGGTACTCGATAATCTCTTTCAGCTCTTCCTTGGCCTCATCCACGCCGGCCACGTCCTTGAAGGTAATCTTCTTCTGCTGCATCGAGAGCAGGCGCGCCCGGCTCTTGCCGAACGAGAGCGCCTTGTTGCCTCCCGACTGCATTTGCCGCAGCATGAAGAACCAGATCGCGCCCAAAAGCACGAACGGCCCCACGTTGAACAACAGCGGCAGCAGAATATTGTTCTGCGGCTCCTTGATGGAGAAGTTCACCTTGGCAGCCAGAAGCGCCTTCTCAAGGTCCTCATAGTTTGCAGGAATCGTGGTGTGGAACTGATCCTTGGGCGCTGTCTTCAGGTGACCGCGCAGTTCGTTGCCCTGGATGCTCGCATCCAGAACCTGCTGGTTCTGCACCTTGTCGAACAGGTCAGAGTACGGGATCTCCGTATCCTTGCCCATGCTTGCGCTCTTCTGGACAACTGTCCACAGCATGATCAGACAGATGAGAATGAAGACCCAAAACATGATCGTCTTAACGCTTGAATTCACCAGAACTCCTCTTTCCCGCCGGAAAAGTCGCCTCCGGCTGGACCTCCATGAAACCAGTCCCTGCGTCTTAGACGCCCCAGTCTTCCTGAAAGTGTCAGAAAGTACACGAGGCCTTAGCGGAAGACACGCCACCTCTTCCGCCTGGGGTCAGCAGTAACCCAAATTGTACTCCCACCGGGGTCCTAAGTTACAGCAGCATCAACACCCGGACACGCTAGGTCAACTGCCACTTTTGTCGCACGAACAAAATCCCGCGCCAGCCACTCAATCACGCATTTTGGCCACGATCGCGATCCCCGGCTCCGACTGCAACTCCACTTCCCGCATCCACACGATCCGCCCATCCATCTCCAGCACCGGCCAAACGCTCCTGGCTGTTCCCGTAACCCGCAGACGTTCAAGCACTTCCTTCACCTTCCGCGGACCACTTGAGTAGCGCAGCGTCACCCGGTCGCCAGCCCGCCAGTTGCGCAACGTCACCCGCCGTCCGCCGCCGCCAGCTCCATCCGGTACAGCCAGCACGAGCCGCACCCCAAAGGCCGGCGCATCAATCTCTCCGGGAACCGTCCCTTCGTACTCCGGCGGAGCCTTTTGCCGCCCAGAGCCAGCCTCCAACCCGCCCCCCGCCGCCATCCGGATTTCGCGGTGCGTTCGCTCCGCCGTCAGCCCCTGCGCCAGCTCCAGTTTCTGCCCGGCCCGGCCTTCGAGCGCCAGCTTCCGCAGAGCCTCAGTCGACCTGAAATCCGGCGCAGCCCCCAGTTGCCCGGCCGCGTAGCGCAAAAGCCGCCGCTGCACGGCCACCGCCAGTTCCCCAAGCCGGCTCACCTCAATCGAGAGCGAGGGCGAAAGCCCATCGCCGGCCGCACGTCCACCACCTCGCACCGGCCTTCCCGGCAACAATATCTGCTGCGCAATCCGGGCCAACTCAGCCGTCCACCACGCCTCTTCATCCCGCGCCAGCTCAGCCATCTGCGCCATATGTTCCCGCAGCCGCGGATTCCACTCCTCCAACAACAGCAACAGCTCATGCCGGATCCGGTTCCGCGTAAACGTCAAATGCCTGTTTGACGAGTCCTCGCGCCACCCCTGTCCCAGCTCCTCCAGGTAGGCCTCAATCTCCGCCCGCGTCGTCCCCAGCAGCGGCCGCACAATCCGCCCCTCGGCAAACTCCATCACTGGATGAATCCCGCCCAATCCCTCCGTCCACGCCCCGCGCAGAAACTTCGCCACCACCGTCTCCGCCTGGTCGTCCAGCGTGTGCGCCGTAGCCACCGCATCCACCGCGCCCTCCGCCATCAACTCCCGGAACCACGCGTAGCGCACCCGTCGCCCAGCCTCTTCCAGCGTCTCGCCGCCTTTCCCCAGAGCGGCCTTCGCTTCCGCCGCCAAATCCACGCCCGCCCGATGAAACGGCAATCTCAGTCCTTCAGCCAGCGCACGGCAAAACGCCTCATCCGCATCCGCTTCCGCCCCGCGCAACCCATGGTGCAGGTGCGCCGCACTCAGCACCAACCCCAGCTCCCCGCTCCGCGCCGCCAGCGCCCGCAGCAAAGCCACAGAATCCGCCCCGCCACTCAGCCCCACCGCCAGCCGCAGCCCCGCCTTCAGCAGCGACGTGTCCATCTGTAGCGTTGCACGCATGACGAAATCATACGGCCCTGACAAACTGATTCCCCGAAAAGAGTGTGGGTGCCCCCGGTCCCTCGTCCGCCGCGGCGGAGGGACTGGGGAAGAACCAACTCCCCCTCGAGCTTTTCTGACGCCTGACCCCTGACCCCTGACCCTTGCTCCCTGCTCCCTGCTCCGACCCCTGTCTTGTATACTCCACACGTTATGCAGGTATTCGTAATCCTTCCCGCCGCCGGTCTCGGAACGCGCATGGCCGGCCCGCAGCCCAAGCAATTCCTGGCGCTCGACGGCGTGCCCATTCTCATCCACTCCCTAAACGCCTTCGCCGCCGTCGAGCGCGTCACCACCATCTACGTCGCCGTGCGCACCACTGAAATCGACCGCGTCGAAGCGCAGATCGCCGAATTCGGCTTTTCCGACCGCGTCCGTGTCGTCGCCGGCGGTGACACCCGCCAGGAGTCCGTCTCCCACGCCCTCGCCGCCCTGCCCGCTCAGCCCGACGACATCGTTCTCGTCCACGACGCCGTGCGCCCGCTCATTGACGTGGCCACCATCGACCGCACCATCGACGCCGTCATGCAATTCGGAGCCGCCATCGTCGGCATGCCCGCCATCGACACCATCAAGCAGGTCGAACGAACCGCCCACGGAGCTCTCGTCACCTCCACCATTCCGCGCGAATACGTCGTCCTCGCGCAAACCCCCCAGGGATTTCGCTACTCGCTACTCCAGCGGGCCTTTGCCGAGGCCAACGCGGACGGCTTTGTCGGCACCGACGAGGCCTCTTTAGTCGAGCGCGCCGGAATTCCCGTAGCCGTTGTGCACGGTTCTCAGGTTAATCTGAAGATTACGCAGCCCGGCGACCTGGAGCTGGCTGAGTTCTACCTCCACCAGCGCCGCCGCCAGCCGTAAACTCGCTCGTCGCCGCTAGCTCCGCCCTGCTGCAGTACATATTCGGTCCTTCAGAAATTACGGAGTCATTCAACGATCATGGACACGCGCATCGGCTTTGGCTACGACTCGCACGAATTCAAACCGGGCGTATTGCTCCGCATTGGCGGCCTCACGCTGGACCACCCCCAAGGCCTCGCCGGCCACTCCGATGGCGACGTTCTTCTGCATGCCATCACCGACGCTTTGCTCGGCGCAGTCGCTGCCGGCGATATCGGCAGCTTTTTCCCTCCCGGCGATCCGCGCTGGAAAGATGCTGACTCGGCCATCTTCCTCAACCTCGCCATGGAAGAGCTGCAGAACGCCGGCTACCGCATCGTCAACATCGACACCACGCTGATCCTTGGCCGCGCCCCGCATCGGCCCCGTCGCCGGAGAAATGCGCGCCCGCGTCGCCGACCTGCTCAACATTGAAATCGATCAGGTCAGCATCAAGGCCAAAACGCCCGAAGGACTCAACCTCGACCACGTAGCCCAGTGCCACGCCGTAGCCCTGGTCGAACGCGTCAAGGAGCCCGACAGCGTGAAGAGCATGAGCGCCGTCATCGAAACTCAGCGCCAGCTTGAAGACGTAGTCGACGACCTCCTCAGCTCCGTCCACGGCGTCCCCAAAAAGCGCGTAGCCCCCGTCTACGACACCGAAGACATCACGTAGTTGCTCGCAAACTTCAAAACTAAGCTGGGTGCCCCTGGTCCCTCGCATTTGGGGACCAGGGAATGCAAGAAGTAAACGAAACGAATTCTCTTCAGAACGAGTGGGTGCCCCAGGTGCCTAGCTTTTGGGCACCTAGGACAGCAATGCACTAGACCAGCAAGTTTTTCTGATCCCTGATTCCCTGCCCCCTGACCCCTGTTCCCCTACCCCAACATCGAAGACAGCACCACCGTAAACCCCAGCCCGCTCAAACTCACCACCGTCTCCACAATCGACCACGTCCCCAGCGTCCCCTTCACATCCAGCTTGAACAGCGAATTCACCAGCCAGAACCCCGAGTCGTTCACATGCGACAGCATCAGCGATCCGCACCCCGTCGCCATCACCAGCATCTCCGGCCGCACGTTCATGTGCCCCGCCATCGGCGCCAGCACGCCTGAAGCCACGGCCATCGCCACCGTCGACGACCCCATACACACCCGCACCAGCGCAGCCAGCCCCCACGCCAGCACCAGCGGCGGCATATGCGCTCCCAGCGCCAGGCCCACCGTCGACTGCGCAGCACCCGAGTCGCGCAAAACCCCGCTCAACCCGCCCGCCGCCGACAGAATCACCAGCACCCCCGCAATCGGCACAAACGATTCCGCCGTCAGCCGCCGCAACATATCTGGTCCATGCCCCGCCTCGCGCGGAATCTTCCGTCCCAGCGTCCCCAGCGCCACCAGCACCGCTAACAGCATCGCCACATCCGGATACCCCAGCGCATGCATGATCTGGTTAACCGTCCCGCCCGCCGCCGTCACTGAATCCGCCCAGCTCCCCACAAAGATCAGCGCAATCGGCAGCAGAATCACCATCAGCGCCAGCCCGGCCCCCGCCGAAGCAGCGGGTTTTTCGAGTCCCTCCCCATTCCGAGAAAGACTGGGTGCCCCAAGTCCGGGGTCCCCAGGGACAGGTCTTCGTCCCTGGGGTGGAGATGCCTCGCCTTTGGGCACCAGGGATCCAACCACCTGAACTTCAGTGGGTGCCCCCGGTCCCCCGGGGTCTCCGCGGACGGGTCCTTGTCCGTGGGGTGGAGATTCCTCGCCCTTGGGGACCGGGGACGAAGCATTCCTCTCCACCGAAACCTTCCCCACCCCCCGCTCCCACCGCCGCATCAACACGAACCCCACCACCGGCCCCGCCAGCGTCGCACTCGCCGCGCCAATCACCATCCCCCACAAAATCGTCCGCCCCAAATCCGCATGAAACACCGTGGCCGCCAGCAGCGTCGACGGATGCGGCGGAATCAGCCCATGCGTAATCGAAAGCCCCGCCAGCACCGGCACCGCCACCAGAATCGCCGGCCGATTCGCCCGCCGTGCCGCCTCCACCACAATCGGAAACAGCAGCACCAGCCCTACTTCAAAGAAAACCGGCATCCCCACCAGCAGACTCAGCCCCAGCAGCGCCCACGGCAGCCCCTTCGGCCCGCAGCCTTCCACAAGCGCCTTGCTCAACGCAGCTCGCCCCGCCCGACGAAGCCAGCAACTGCCCAAGAATCGCCCCCATCCCCAAAATGATGGCGATATGCCCCATCATGTTCCCCACGCCCGCCGTAAACGACAGCGGAACCTGTTTCAACGGCATCCCCGCCGCCACCCCCAGGCTCAGCGCCGCAATTGTCAACCCCAGCGAAGCATGCAGCTTCACCTTCACCACCAGCAGCAGAAGCAGCAGCACCGTCCCAGCCACGCAGGCCAGCAGGTACCAGTCATGAGCAGAAACTCCAGGTTGATTCACCGGCAGATTATTCCACACGCGTCCCGCCCCGCGCACCCGCTCATAATGGAAGTGCAACCATCACCTGAGAAGGAAGCCGCATGATCCGCAATCGCACGTCCCTTGCCTCGCAACAGCATCCTCGTCATCGCCCTCGCCATCGTCGTATCCATGGCATCTGCGCAGACCACAGCAACCCTCGCCG
Source organism: uncultured Acidobacteriaceae bacterium (assembly GCA_963820245.1). GTDB lineage: Bacteria > Acidobacteriota > Terriglobia > Terriglobales > Acidobacteriaceae > Telmatobacter. The sequence goes on from CAWFZC010000021.1 coordinate 350,908, forward strand.
CCAAGCCTCCCATGGGATGGAACAGCTGGAATCACTTCGCCGAAAAAGTAACGGATGCAGACGTCCGCGCCACCGCCGATGTCCTCGTCTCCAGCGGCATGCGCGACGCCGGCTACATCTACGTCAACATCGACGACACCTGGGAGGGCCAGCGCGACGCAGCAGGAAACATCCACGCCAACAGCAAATTCCCTGACATGAAGGCGCTCGGCGATTACATCCACTCCCGCGGTTTGAAGTTTGGGATCTACTCCTCTCCGGGACCCAAGACGTGCGCCGGATACGAGGGCAGCTATGGGCACGAAGACCAGGATGCCGCCACCTATGCTTCGTGGGGAGTCGATTTCCTCAAGTACGATCTGTGCGGCCTGCGCGATGTCATGGACATGGAGAGCCCGCACTACGATCGCATCAAGGGGCAGGCGATGATGGTCGATGCGTACGCCCGGATGCACCAGTCGCTGCTCAAGACCGGCCGCCCCATCGTGTACAGCATCTGCCAGTACGGTATGGACTCGCCGTGGGAATGGGGCGCGCAGGTGGGCGGCAACCTGTGGCGCACCACCGACGACATCAGCGACAGCTTCCGCAGTATGGCTCTCATTGGTTTTTCGCAGGCTGGACTGGAGAAGTATGCGGGCCCGGGCCACTGGAACGACCCCGACATGCTCGAGATCGGCAACGGAGGCATGTCAGCCGACGAGTACCGCACGCAGATGAGTTTGTGGGCCATCCTCGCCGCCCCGTTGCTCGCCGGAAACGATCTCAGCAAGATGGACGACACCACCAGAAGCATCCTGATGAATGCGGAAGTAATTGCGGTGGATCAGGACGCGATGGGCGTGCAGGGCTTCCGCCTGGCGCCCCCGCAGGTGTGGGTGCGCGCACTCTCCTCGGGCGCAAAGGCGCTCGCCATCTTCAACTATGTAACCGACGACGTGCCCCAGCCAGTGACGGTCGCGTTCAAAGATCTGGGCATTTCCGGTCCAGTCCACGCGCGCGATCTGTGGGCACACAAAGACCTCGGCGTACTGCACGACTCGTTTACCGCGACTCCGCCCAAAGGCGGCGTAGTGATGCTGCGCCTGTGGCAGTGAGAGCAGCCGGGTGCCCCCGGTCCCCCAGGGTCCCCAGCGAACGATGTCTGATCGTTGGGGTGAAGGGACAGGTCCTCATCCGTGGGGTGGAGATCCCTTGTCCGCCGCGTCGGAGGGACCGGGGAAAACCATACACTCAACACACAAAGGTTCCTAATCCCTAATCCATTAGGGATTAGAAAAACCTTCTGGGTTGGGTGCATTGCTTTCCCACACATCGCCCAACCACCCCACGGGCGAAGACTTGTCCGAGGGGACTCTAGCCGCGCCAACCCAGAGGGTTCCCCGATGGGGCACCCGGCTCTACCGCAAAACAATAAACCCCACGGGCTGTGAAAGACCGTGGGGCAGGGTGGAGGCTGAACGAGCGCTGCTACTGCTTGCCGAACCGGTACACAATGCCGCCGGTGAAGCCCAGGCTCTTCTGGAAGCTGGAGCCGAAGCCGGTTGCATGGAATTCTGGAGCCAGCCTGAAGCCGATGTTGGGGGCAAAGTTGACTTCGCCGATGATGCTGCCGTTGGCGGCATAGGTGTAGCCGTCGGGATAGAGGCCGAGGGTTTTGGCGCCAAAGCCGTTGGTGTCTGCCGAGAAGTTGCCGTAGGCGATGCCGCCCAGCACGCGGGCCGCCAGTGAGTACTTGGGATGCATCAGGAAGCGGTAGGTGGGGCCGGCCATGCCGTCGTACTGGCTGATCGAGGGACGCGTGACGTTGGTGGGGTTGAGGCCCACGTACGCCGTGCCGTAGTAGCCACGGCCATCGAGAGTGAGGCCGAGGCGCTCGTTAAAGTAGCGGGTTCCGCCCGTGTCCCAGGCGTAGTAGGTCAGCCGCTGCAGGGATGGTCCGGGCTGGAAGCGCAGATAGCCCATATCGGCGAACAGCTCGTAGCGATGGGAGTAGACATCGTGCATGGCGGCAGCGCGGCGCTGCTCGCGGCGGGCGCGTATGCGGGCCTGCACGCTCATCTGCTGTGCAGTTTGGCTGCCGGCTGCAGGCTCTGCCGGTGCCTGGCCATGGGACTGGTCGGGCGCCTGTGGCTGTGCCTGCTCCTGGGGCGGAGTCGCGCCCAGGGCCAGTTCGTCGAGCGATGGGGTCTGGGATGAAGAACTGCTGCTGGTGCCTTGTGCCAGAACGGGGAGCATGGCCGGTGTTGCCAGAGCCAGCAGAAGTGCAAGACGGCGAAAAGAGTGCATCGGTATCGGGTTTCCTCCACGGGAGTACGGAAGCACACGACCGCTGAATGCAGTGCTTCCCCCACTAAGTATTAAATCACCTTGGGGTTGGGCTCCGGCGGCTTGGCGGGGTGAATCCCGGTAATTCAGTCGCTTGCACCGTAATTCTGCCGTCTGTTGGCGCTGCCCCGGTCAGGTGGATGTATAGATGGTTTGACGCCCCAGGGGCCCAATCGTCTCGGTTTGCCGGTGAAACTCATGAAGGAGACGTCATCGACTTGAGGGCCCGGCAAGCTCTCAAATGTCGTAGGATGAAGGGCACGGGGGACGAAAGCGGATGGGTCGTGTTCTTTTGGGAGTGATTCTGGGAATCGTGCTGGTTCCTGTTGCTGTGATGTTGTGGTTTCACGTCGGTAATCCGCCGGTAGCGGTCGCGGATACGCCGTTCTGGCACGAGCGCCAGATTACGGGGATGGCGCTGCACGCCCGGATCGACAAAGAAGAAGTGAAAACGCCGCCTATCCAGGCCGATGAGACAGCCTTTGTGGCCGGTGCGCAGATTTATCACGACCAGTGCGCCGCCTGCCATGGCTACCACGGCAAGCCGTCTGCGTTTGCACCCCATATGTTCCCCAGGGCACCCCAGCTTTGGGAGAAGCACCACAATGGAAATACCGTGGGTGTGAGCGACGACCCGCCGGGGGAAGTCTACTGGAAGGTTGCGAATGGAATCCGGCTGACGGGGATGCCGTCGTATAAGGACATCCTGAGTGATACGCAGATGTGGCAGGTGACGCTGCTTTTGAACAATGCGGATAAGCCGCTACCGCCGGCGGCGCTGGACATTCTGCGGCCGGATGGGGCGGCTGCGCAAAATGTGGCTGCGGACGCGATGCAAAAGGGCAAGGCTGCGGCATTGGCGCCGCTTCCGGCAAAGGCGAAATAAGCCGGTCGGCCGGAGAGCGCCGCAAAGGTACAGTGGTACGAGAGGAAGAGCGGCGATGAGCGTTCTGGATGTGATTCGCAAAGGACTGGGCTTCATGTTGATGAGCATGGGGGTGTCGAGCCCCGGTCCAAAGCCGAAACCGCAGGAAAAGCCCGTCGAAGGCGCGGATTCGAGCGCGAAGCCCCGCGCCTAAAGCCGCAGGCCAGCATTTGCCCCGCTCGAAGCGTCCACACGTCTCTGCCCGTACAATGGAGATGGAGTTAGCCAACTCGCGCAATGGCGGAAGCAGAGCAGACCCAACCCAGCGAAAACGGCTCACGGCCCCTGCGGCAGGCATCGCCCGCCCAGGCCGCGCAGCCTGCCAAAAAGCCCGACGAAGACCCGGTCGGCAAGGTCTATGACTCGCGGTTGACGGGGCGGCTGGCCCGTTACGTCCGTCCCTACTGGGTGCAGGCGACCATCGCATCGATTTCCGTTTCACTCAAGTCCATCTGCGACGTGACCGGTCCGATCATGGTGATGATGGCCATCGATCGCTACATGGCCCCGAACCTGAAGAGCCACGACGCCACTAGCGCGCTGGCTCACTGGCTCGATACGACAAGTCCGCTGGCGCGCATGCTGCCCACGGATCCCTACCGAGGCATCACCACGTTGGCTGGAATGTACCTGGCGGCGCTGCTGGCCGCTTACATGTTCGCCTTTGTACAGACCTACCTGATGCAGTGGATGGGGCAGAAGGTAATGTTCGATCTGCGCCGCGACATCTTCCGGCACATGCAGCGGATGCACATCGGCTTTTTTGATGTGAATGCCGTGGGGCGGCTCGTGACCAGGCTCACCTCTGACGTGGACGCGGTGAACGACATGTTCACGGACGGCATCCTGGCCATCGTCAACGATTTTTTCATGCTGACGATTATGGCGGCGGTGATGCTGAGCATCAACTGGTGGCTGGCGCTGCTGGCCTTTGCCGTGCTGCCGCTCATTCTGATTGTGACGCGGCTGTTCCGCGACCATGTGCGCGAGAGCTACCGCCGGGTGCGCGCCGCTATTGCGCGCATCAACAGCTTTACCCAGGAACACATCACGGGCATGAGCGTGGTGCAGTTGTTCAATCGCGAACAACGGGCTTACCAGGATTTTGAGCATGTGAACCGGCTTCACATGATCGCGTTCAAAGATACGATTTTTGCGTACGCGCTTTACTATCCCGCGGTGGAATTGTTGTCGAGTGTGGCGATTGCGCTGGTGGTGTGGCGTGGCGGATTCAGCGTGCTCGGCCACGGCGTGGTCACCATCGGCGTGCTCGCCATGTTCATCCAGTATTCGCAGCGCTTCTGGAGGCCGATTCAGGACCTGAGCGACAAGTACAACATCCTGCAAGCGGCGATGGCGGCTTGCGAGCGCATCTTCAAGCTGCTGGATACCAAGCCGGAGATTGTTTCGCCGGCTCACCCGGTGAAGGGCGACGGCAGCAACCGCATTGAATTTCGCCACGTGTGGTTTACGTATCAGCATTTGACGGACGAGCAGAAGGCGGAAGTGAAGGCGGCTGAGACTTCCGAGTCGCCTGCGGCGCGGCTGGCGGCAGTTGACGGGATTGAATGGATTCTGAAGGACGTGAGCTTTACGGTTGAGCCCGGCCAGACGGTGGCCATCGTAGGCCACACCGGATCGGGCAAGACTACGCTCACCAGCCTGATGATGCGGTTTTACGATGTGACGGCCGGAGAAATTCTGCTGGATGGCGTGGATCTGCGGCTGCAGGATCTGGGCGCGCTGCGCCGGCACTTTGCTGTGGTGCTGCAGGATCCGTTCCTTTTTACCGGCACGCTGGCTGACAACATCCGCTTCGGCAATGCGGAGATTACGGACGAGCAGTTGCGACAGGCGGCTGGGGACGTGAACGTGCTGGACTTTATTGAGAGCCTTCCGATGGGCTTCAGTGAGCCGGTGCGCGAGCGGGGCAATTCGCTGTCAACCGGGCAAAAGCAGCTCATCAACTTTGCGCGGGCCCTGGCCTACAATCCGCGCATCCTCATTCTGGACGAGGCCACGTCAAGCGTGGACACGGACACCGAACTACGCATTCGCGGGGCGCTGGATCGGATGGTGGAGGGCCGGACGAGTGTGCTGATCGCGCACCGTCTGTCCACGGTGCAGCGGGCCGAGACCATCCTGGTGATGCACAAGGGCCAGTTGCGCGAGAAGGGCACGCACCAGCAACTGCTTGCCGAGCGGGGACTGTATTGGAAGCTTTACCAGCTGCAATACAAGGACCAGGAGACTGTGGCGGGCGGAGCGCTGTCGGCGGCAGCACAAAGCTAAATAAGAAAATCGCCGCACACGCATCGAGGTATAGAGCCCGCGATGAATGGGGCCCAGCTTTCGGTCGTGGATTGTCCCGGCCTAGTGCGCGGGCTTGGTGGCGTCAATCCTGATTGCTGTGAGCTTGCCACTGTCTTGCGAAAGCTCGGTCTTGCCTGCGGGAATTGAGTTGACGCTGAGAATGTAGGCGAGGATGTCCCGGTTCGCATCTCGACTCAATGAGCCCGGGTTGCCCGAAGGCATTTTGGTTTGAATCTGTTCGAAGAGTTCGTCGAGAGACTTGCCATTCCATTTCGTGAGGAACTTGCTGCCCACGAGCGGGGGAATCAGGTTATTGCCGGCCGGATCGACACCTGCCAAATCGGTTCCGGCCAGATCGGCTCCGTGACATGCGAAGCAGGTGTCGTTGTAGAGGGACTGGCCGTGACTGGCCTGCTCCGCTGTATAGACTCCATCCCAAACTGAAGTCTGTGGTTTGGGTGCTTCCTGTCCATAGAGCGCAAACAGGGAAACTCCAACAGTCACGGAAAAGCCTGCAACCGCCATCGACGTTGCTCTCATGCGCATCATCTCCAGAATTCTGCCGGAATGCGCGCGTTTCAGATGTAATTGTGTGAAATTCAAGTGAAAAAATCCTGAGGGTTTTGTCCGCCTTTTTCTGGTGGGCTAAACGGGGAATTTGTCGTGCCAGTAAGACGAGAATACCGCATGGCTGGCGAGTCATCCTGCGAGCAAACCGATCATGTATCATCCTGTGAGAAGGCTCTCGAGCTAACAATAAGAGGCTTGCTAACCTCGTACCGATTCAAACGCCCAAAGGAAAAAACCAAATGAAGCGATTAGCGATTGCAGGGCTGCTTTTTGCTCTGGCGGCGACTTATGCAGATGCACAGATCAACGCGGGCGAGCAAAAGTCCGATCCCAACCTGCCCTTCAACATGACCCAGGTCACGACTCTTGATCTGCCATGGCGCATTGCCTTTTTGCCCGACGGCCGGATGCTGATTACTGAGAAGGTGGGCGCTCTCTGGCTTGTGACGCAGCAAGGCGCCAAGACGCCGGTGAAGAATGTGCCTGCGGTTCTTTCAAGAGGGCAAGGCGGCATGCTGGGCGTGTTTCTGTCGCCGCACTACGCGAAGGATCATGGCGTTTACCTGACGTATTCCGAGCCGGGAGATGGTGGTTCAAGCCTGGCGCTGGCGCTGGCGAAGCTGACGATTGGAGCGGATTCAGCGAGCCTGGATGATCTGAAGGTGATTTGGCGCGATGGGGAGAGAGGCAACGGCGGGCAGTTCGGCGCACAGATTGCTTTTTCTCCGGATAGCAAGTATCTGTTTCTTACCGTTGGCGACCGGCAGCGGATGACGCCGGCGCAGGATCCGAACCAGCCGCTTGGCAAGATTCTGCGGCTGACTCTGGATGGCAAGCCTGCCAAAGGCAATCCCATGGCGGGGAAGATTGGCGCGGCCACGGTGGGGGTGGTTGATCCGCCACGGGATACGGAGGCGGCTAAGACTTCGCCGGTGGTCAGAATGTATACCTTCAGCGGGCCAAATTTGACGCTGGAGGAGACCTGGAGCATGGGACATCGCACGCCGTACGGTCTGGCCTTTGCGCCGGACGGACGGTTGTGGGAGGTTGAGCATGGCCCAAGGGGCGGCGATGAGCTGAACCTGATTGAGCCCGGCAAGAATTATGGATGGCCGCTGGTTTCGTATGCGGTGAACTACAACGGCGTGCCGATTCCGAGTCCGGACACGCGGCCGGACCTGACCAAGCCAGTGATCTACTGGACGCCGGTGATCGCGCCCGGCAACCTGATGTTCTATCACGGGGCCATGTTCCCGCAGTGGAAGGGCTCTGCCTTCGTTACCGGCCTGGCGACCATGTCGCTGTCGCGGATCACCTTCGATGGCAAGGGTGGAGCAACGCCGATGGAACGCTGGGGTGTGGGCAAGCGGCTCCGCGATGTGGAGGAAGCACCGGACGGCGCACTGTGGCTGCTGGTGGATTCGCCGACTGGGGGCGTGTACCGGCTGACGCCGAAGTGATAGAGGCAGGGAATAGGAACAGGGAATAGCCGCCCCAGTGAGCATCCGCCGCGGCGGACGCTCGCCGGGGACCCCGGCAGGGATTAGGGGTTAGGGATTAACAAGAGTTGGAGCTTGAGTGCACTGCTGTCCCGCCCGGATTCTTCTGGAGATTTGCGAAAAGCAACCGCAGATCCTTCGGTCGCCGCAGCGACCTCAGGATGACAAGCGGGAAAACAGAAGGGCCATTTCGCTGAGGCGAAATGGCCCTTCATTCTGTTGCTGCTCCGGCGCCTGGAGCTACTTGGCGGCTACCAGGGGTTGGGTGCTGAGGGTGCCGTCCTTGTAGCCCTTGGCGATCTGCTCGATGGAGATGGGGCTGTAGTCGCCGGCGTGGCCTGCCTGACCGAACTGGGTCATGCGCGTGGGCGACGACCTTCTGCATGGCTTCGCGGGCGGGCTTGAGATAGTCGCGCGGATCGAACTTCTCAGGAGTCTCGGCGAAGACCTTGCGGATGGCGCCGGTGATGGCGAGGCGGTTGTCGGTGTCGACGTTGATTTTGCGGACGCCGTTGCGGATGCCGAGCTGAATTTCCTCGACCGGCACGCCCCAGGTTTCCTTGAGCTTGCCGCCGTACTTGTTGATGACGTCCTGCAGGTCCTTGGGCACGGACGAGCTGCCGTGCATGACGAGGTGGGTGTTGGGCAGGCGCTTGTGGATGGCGATGAGCACGTCCATCTTGAGGACGGAGCCGTCGGGCTTTTTGGTGAACTTGTACGCGCCGTGGCTGGTGCCGATGGCGATGGCCAGGGCGTCAACGCCGGTGCGCTCGGCAAACTCGACTGCCTGATCGGGATCGGTGATGTGGTCGAGGCCGCTGCCGCCTGCGCCGTGGCCGTCTTCAACGCCGCCGAGGACGCCGATTTCGCCTTCGACCGTGACGCCGCGCTCGTGAGCGTAGTCCACCACCTTGCGGGTGACTTCGACGTTCTCTTCAAATGACGACGGGGTCTTGCCGTCGGCCTTGAGCGAGCCGTCCATCATGACCGAGGTGTAGCCGAGGGCGATGGCGCTCTGGCAGGTCTCAAAGCTGTTGCCGTGATCCTGGTGCATGGCGATGGGAATGTCGGGGTTGAGTTCGGCAGCTGCCTGGATGAGCTTGAAGAGGTAGAGATCCTCGGCAAACTGGCGGGCGCCGCGGCTGGCCTGAACGATGACGGGCGACTTGGTTTCTTTGGCCGCAGCCATGATGGCCTGAATCTGTTCCATATCGTTGACGTTGAAAGCGCCGACGCCGTAACCGCCCTTGGCGGCCTCGTCGAGGAGCTGCCGCATGGAGACTAGAGGCATAGAAAGTTCTCCTTTGTTTGGATGGCTCCGATTGCCGGTACGTTGGGCTCTTATGGAGCAGGAGTCTGCCGGGCCGCGGGAGCTGGAATCATCCTTATGGTAGCAGAGGTTAGCAAGGAAAAAGTGTGATGCGGAGCATAGAAAGGCAGCTTTCAGCTCTCAGCCGTCAGCTATCAGTTTTCTCCTGAAGGGGATGGGTTTAGCGCTCCTGAAAATGCATGTCATTCAAGCTGTGGTCCTGGAGGAAGCCGGCGTTTTGGACCGATTTGGGGCGGTCGTTGTGGACAAATCGGGATGGGGTGCGGAGGATGTGCGGAAGTGTCTGTACGAAAACCAGCAAATTTTCCGCAATTGTTGGGAATCTCCAAGACATTCGTGGCAGCAATTCTCCTTTTTTGCAGGTATTTTGGTGGCATTTTGCAGTTAATTAGCAACCGTTTGTCTAGGCTGAAGAGGACGGTTGGGGTTGGAAGGCCGGCGAGGAGACAAGGGATGAGGGCAAGGGAAGCAGCGCGGTTGCGGGTAAGAAAAGTGGCGAGGGTGAACCTGGACGAAGAGATGCGGCCATTCCGGAAGCCGGGGATGGACAAGAATCCGACGAACGGGCTGTTGCGGGCGGTGCGGAAGGTTCTTGGGATTCCGGTGAGGGAGATTGCGGAGAAGGCGGGCATGGAGCGCTCGGGGATTTATGAGATTGAGGAGCGGGAGCTGAAGGGGAAGGTGATGCTGCAGTCGATGGTTAAGCTGGCGGATGCGATGGATTGCGTCGTGGTGTACGGGATCGTGCCGAAGGGCGGATGGACACTGGATGAGCTTTATGAGAAACGGTTGTGGGCGAAAGTCATGGAGGAGGATGAAGCAGGGAATGGGGATTAGAGGGTGTAAATAATTCTGTGTAAACGATCTTTTGAACTCTGTAGAACAGAGTGAGAGGAGATCGGATGGGCTTGGACCAGGAGTTGATCGATAAGCTGCTTGTTGGGTACAAGGTGCCGGAGGATATCACAGGGGATAACGGCCTGCTTAAGCAGCTGACGAAGGCGTTGGTGGAGCGTGCATTGAGTGCGGAGTTGAGCACGCATCTTGGCTACGAGAAGCATGCTGTGGAAGGCCGGGGCAGCGGCAACAGCCGGAACGGGGCCAGCAGCAAGCGTCTGAAGGGGGAGTTCGGCACGGTTGAGATCGCGGTGCCGCGCGACCGGGCTGGCAGCTTTGAGCCGCAACTGGTTCCCAAGGGTAGGACGCGCTTTGCCGGCTTCGATGACAAGATACTTTCCCTCTATGCGCGGGGCATGACGACGCGCGAGATTCAGGGTCACCTGGAAGAGATGTATCAGGTGGAGGTGTCGCCGACGCTGATCTCGAACGTGACTGAGGCGGTGATCGAGGAAGTGAAGGCATGGCAGTCACGCTTGCTGGAGCGGGTTTATCCGATCGTCTATCTGGACGCGCTGGTGGTAAAGATGCGCACAGAAGGCCGGGTGGAAAACCGCGCCGTGTATGTGGCCATTGGCATCACGATGGAAGGACAGAAGGAAGTTCTGGGCCTGTGGACATCGGCTAACGAGGGCGCCAAGTTCTGGCTGCAGGTTCTGACGGAGCTGAAGAATCGCGGCGTCGAGGATGTCTTCATCGCCTGCGTGGATGGGCTGAAGGGGTTCCCGCAGGCCATCGAAGCGGTATATCCGAAGACCACGGTGCAGTTGTGCATTGTGCACATGGTGCGGGCCAGCTTGAACTACGTGAACTGGAAGGAGCGCAAGCAGGTGGCGGCCGAGCTGAAGTCGATCTACCGGGCGGCCACGGCCGAAGAGGCCGAGCGCCAACTGGAGCAGTTCGCCGCGAGGTGGGAAGCGAAGTACCCGACCATCAGCGCACTGTGGCGGCGTAACTGGTTGGGCATCATCCCGTTCTTTCAGTTCCCGCCGGAGATCCGCAAGATTGTCTACACCACCAACGCCGTCGAGAGCCTGAACATGAGCCTGCGCAAAGCGATCAAGACGCGAGGCGCTTTCCCCTCCGAAGATGCCGCTTTGAAAGTCATGTACCTGGCGCTCAGAAACCTGGCCGCAAAATGGCACACCATTCAGGGTTGGAAAGAGGCCTTGCAACGATTCGCATTGCTGTGGGAAGCTCGCTTCCCACAGCAATGCGGCTAACCAACAACCACTTCAACATGATCGTTTACACAAAAAGATGGACACTACCGGGGATTAGGATCCCTATTCCCTGTTCCCTCGTTCCCTGTCCCCTTGTTCCCTGCTCCTATGCAACCCCCGGCACGATGAACTATAACGGCTGTGCCAGTTTTTCATCCACCGGCAATCATTCCTGCGAGAAGCAGAGGAGTCTCGAACAATGAAATCGAATTTGTCCCGTCGTCGTTTTGTTCAATCGGGCGCGGTCATGGCCGCAGCCTGCGTCGCTTCCGGCGCGGCTCCCGCCGTCGCTGAGGCGCTCAAGGAAACCGGCAAGCCCTCGCCGATCAAGCTGGGGATCTGCAGCTACACGTTCCGCAATTTCACGCGCGCGCAGATGCTCCCGTTCCTCAAGCAGCTCAATCTCACCGACCTGAACTGCAAAGACGTCAAGGATCACCTGCCCATGGACCCGGCCGCGGAAGCGCAGGCGCTGGCCGACTACGCCGCGGCAGGCATCAAGCTCCATGCCGCCGGAACCATCTACTTTCCCACCGCCGATGACAAGGACATCCGCGGCAAGTTTGAGTACTGCAAGCGTGCCGGTATCAACACCATTGTCGCCGGCGATCCCACACCCGAGTCGCTCAAGTGGATCGAGAAGTACGTGAAGGAATACGACATCAAGATCGCCATCCACAACCACGGCCCCGAGGACAAGTTCTTTCCGTCGCCCTTTGACGTGCTCAAGGCCATCAAGAATCTCGATCACCGCATCGGCTTTTGCATCGACGTGGGCCACGCGGTCCGCGCCAACGCCAATGTGGTGGAGGCCATCCATGCCACCGGCTCCCGCCTCTACGACATGCACGTAAAAGATCTCACCAGCTATGCGAGCCGTGAAAGCCAGGTTCCGGTGGGCGAGGGCGTCATACCCTTCCGTGAAATCTTCCAGGCGCTTGTTGAGATCAAGTATCCGAACTTTGTCGATCTGGAATACGAGATTCACGCCGACGATCCGATGCCCGGCGTCATCGAGAGCTTCGCCTACATGCGCGGCGTACTCACCGGCATGGGCTACCTGACCCACGCCTAGCAGCCCACACCTCTCCAAAGAGGAGCGGGTGCCCCTGGTCCCCTCTTCCGCCGCGGCGGAGGGACCAGGGAATGGATACAGCTCACCAAAACTGCCCCGTGCCCCATCCATGACAACAGCCTTACCGTTGTCATGGGTGGGATGCGACGAACTTCTTCTCTTCATTTCCCGGGCTGCATTTAAATTCTCCCTCATGGGAGAATCAGGCGGGTTTAACGCCCGCCAGCAACGCCAGCTCCCGCCACTTCCAGTGGCAGTCCACATCCACAAACCCAATCTCCCGGAACCACGACAACTGGGTTTCCAGGTCGAGCAGCTTGTTCGATCGGTCTTCTTCGGCACACGCGATAGCCCGCAGGAATTCCGTGTGCAGATGCTCGGTGGGCGACGAGACGTGCTCAAAATTCAGAAACACGCCGCCGGGCGCAAGCAGCGCGAAGATCTCCGCGTAGAGCGCTCGCTTGCGACCGTGGTTGACATGGTGAATGGCAAAGCTGGAGACGACGGCATCGAAGGCGCCGAGCGACGGCAATGTGTGGTCGAGGTCGTGGGCGCGGAATGCCGCTTTGTCGCGGAGCGGAGAGATCGCCCTCTTGGAATACCAGCTCCAGCAGGCCTGCGAATGCGCCGGACAGGCCAATCGTCGGACTTCGCCAATCCGCGCGTGATCCCGAGGCGGGCGACGATGCCCTTGGACGCCGAAGGCGCGCACGCTCAAACCGTGGTCCAACGGCTTCAGGATCGAGTGCGCGAGCACGATCGGCCCGCCGTGGGCGCCACCGGGCCTCGACGTCCTCTGTCGCAGCGACGCGATGACGTCGTTCCCGGTCGGGCGTAGCACTCGAAGCAGAACTCGGTCCAGGTCCGGCCGGGGTTGATGCCCGAGTGGTCGTCGGAACCACCGGTGAAGAACTTCCGCCAGGGCATGTCGCCTTTCGGCGCGAGGTTGTGACGATTGGCGAGTTCCTCGACCCGGCGCGCATCAAGCGCGCCGAGCATCGCCAGGGTCAACTCGTTCAGTGCCGGTGCGCGCGAGCCGTTTTGTGTTTCGAAGCCGTCGAACAGCAGGAGCGCCTTTTCGATGTGGCCGAGCGTCAGCGACCCCTGGCGCGCCAGGGCACGGTTTCCCCGTGCTCATCAAGGGATGGGTCATGGAATCGGCGATCTGGTTCCGGCCGGGACTCAGCACGTCTTGAGCGATCTCTCGATCCAGGTAGCTGACCATTTCGTTAACGTTCAATGGCAGGCGCTGCACCTCGTCGAACTGCGCCTCGCTGACATTGGCGACGATCACATGGATGTGACAGCCATCCTCGGGAAACCTCGCCGTCATTTCAGCGCTGTAGAAGACGTCCTCGTAGCCCTTGTCGCGCAGGCGCTTCGCGCCGTCGATCGTGTTGTGGTCGCTCAGCGTGACCAGCGACATCCCCCTGCTCGTCAGCAGCGGGTAGAGCTTCAACGGATCCGAGTAGGACTCCGGAATCGAGAACGCATTTGCCGCGTAGTAGGTGGTCTGGTTCGATGCGTACAAATGAAGGTGAAAATCGAGGCGTCCGGTCCGCTCAATCGAGGACGGCATGACCACACTCCCTGGGACACCGCTGGGGACGGTCTCCCAGGGAGTGTGCTCCTCGACATCAAGACTCAGTGACGGGGTTGTTACGGGCGTATGACATGACCGGAGGGCGGTTGTTGATGGAGAGTCGCAGCGAGGAACGCAACCCAGAGGCCACGAGATCCTTCGATGGCGTATCCGAGTTCATCTGTGCCACGCGTTCTGTCGCGCTACGGCCGCCGCGAAACGCTCCACGCCGATCCCCTGTCTGACGGCGCTCTGGCTTGCGGCAGAGAAGGGGCGGACGCGGTTCAATCACATCGTCACTGCCACGCGCGGATGGGTCGCTTTCGTCGACCCGCCAGGATGCTCGGCACGGCTGAGTCCGGGGACGGCCGCGCCACTTATCGCACCCCAAGCCAGCGCGCGAGGGTGATCATGCTGCCTGAGAACGCGAACCAGGAACTGTCGGCTCTCCGAGATTTCATGGGGCCCTCTTCCCTACGTTATCGCTCACCTCTGAAACAGCGCGATGACGACGACGCGACAGCCGGGACAATCTCTTGCTGAGGACGGGCTTTTCCAAAACCGCATGAGACCGGAGCCGCCAGGTTTCATGCGACCGCGTCGCAGGCCGTCACGGGACGTTTACATCCACGCTGTCGAACGCCTGTAGGGCCTGCGTCTTCGGGTGGCTGGGGTCGGGCACGGCGATATAGTCACAGGTCAGCTTCTTTTCGGTGACGGTCAGACGCAGGTATCCGTGCTGATTGTCGCAGAAGCGTTCCAAGGTGCCGTCCGAGCCAGTCATTCGGACCGGCAACTTCGCGCTCTGGAACGCCTTTGAGAGGGTGTGGAGTCTCGCGCTGAACCCGACCACTCCAGCGACGATGAAGGGGATCTCCTTCCAGCGAGTGTTCCGGTGAAGCGCTGGTAATTGTGCACGTGTCCCGTCAGCACGAGATGCGGCGCGCGCTGGGCTGCCTCGCACGCGCTTTCCAGCACGTCCTTCAAATGCTGGCTGCCTGGCTTGTTCCCGTAGGCGGAATAGATCGGGTGGTGGACCGCCACGATCAGCGCGCATCCGTGGGCGCCGCCTTGAGCTCTGACTCGAACCACGCAATCTGCGTTGAGCTGAGCTGCCCGCCCTCGGGGCAATTGCTGTACAAGCCGATGATCTCGCACCAGGGGCGTCTCCAGCGTCCATTACACGTGTGGCTGCGTCATCGCGTCCCTTGGTGTGTCGTGGGCCTCTGCCATGTGCAGGGGCACTTGCCCGCAGAAGTTGCGCACAAATCCCTGGAGCGACGTTTCGCCCGTTTGCGGATCGATGTCACCATCGTGGTTTCCAGGAATGGCGAAGATCGGTGCGGGGTAAGTCATGTACGGTTCATAAAACTCTGGGAAATAGTTATCGATTTCTCCGTCGTAGTACACCACATCGCCGAGGTGATAGAAGAACGACGGATGGAAGGATGGGTCACTGCCCGCGAAGTCCTGCTCCATGTGGGCCGCGACGTTCTCGATCTGCGTCGGCGTGTTGACCCCGCCGGTGTCCCCGACCGCGTGGAACACCATCCGGCCCGCGTGGGCAATCGTCCTCATCGCCGACGCGGACAGCACGCTGTCGAGCGTCAGGTGGAAGGGCGCCTGTCCCGTGGGCGGCGGCAGGTCGCGCCATGGCTGGAGGGGGTGCTGGGTCGGATCGACGGTCGTATGGAACGCCGTGGGCATGCGATCCGCGCCGAAGGTGCGCCCACGACCGACGCCGGGGTGATGCGCCCGCTTCGCGATCAACGCAGGTCCATCGAGCGTCGTAATCTACCACCGCGACGTGCCGTCATCGGGTCTCCCCACGGAAGATGCGCGGACCCATATTGCGCGACGACGGGCGAGTGGACAAGTAACAGTCCGGTCACGTTTCACGGCCGACAACTAATCCGCAGCCCGACGGCCACGGCGACGCCGAGGGCGACTGACCCATGGACCCGCCTCTACCCACGCACCGTCAACGTCTTGAGGCGACCATGCCGCCATGGTCGCTCTAGCGGATCCGACGTGATGATTCGCCCGTTAGACGCCAGATGAGCACGCTTGCCGAGACCCACTCGATCACACTGTCGAGCCCGAACGCCGTCAGCGTCAAACTCGGGGTGACTGACTCGGGGCTAATCTCACCGTCGTCGGAGACCGATACCACTTGTCTAGATGATTTCTGAAAGGCGGGGCCGACGATTTCGCGTCATGTGGCCGCTAGAGTATCGCTGCGTCGGGAGCGCCACCTGGCTGTCCGCACGGACAGTGAACATGAGCTCCACCGGCGTGCTGATCCGAGCCATCACCCCACCAGCACTGGCGGAGCGCGTTGAACTGCGTATCCTGGTCGAGCCGCCTTCACCACTTCCCCCGACGCTGATGCGGATCATCGGCCGTGTCGTTCGGCATGAGTCGACCTTTGGAGAGGCAGCCGCCGTCGAATTTCAATCGCAGATCGCATGGCTTCCCTATCGCTCGACGCGACCAGTCCACTGACGATCTTCCGAGTCCTCGCCAAGACCTAACCGGCGACTTCTTCTGCCTCAAGTCGGAGGAATGTCTGATGCGACCTTTGGACGGCCGCAACGTCACCCGTGCGTGACGTGTCCGCCGATCGTCAGTCAGTCGAGCGACCCGGTGAATGACCGATTCGGCGACCAATCGTTTGATGCGATCGCCGGCTCGCTCCGCGGACTGTTCGACTTCGATCGCGAGATCGATCGCGGGGAACGCCTCCTTCTGGACCTGCAGACAGGGCAGCCGATCTGCGAGCCGCCGGCGCTACTGCTCCCGCGCCGGGCGCTGCATCGCTTCGCTCCGATGCAGCGCCCGTTCCGTCCCGTCTCGAGCGAACGGCAGCGTGATGCGCCACTCCATTCTCGGTCCGGTTCGAGCCGACGTGTCTCATCGTCGAAGCTGAAGTGCTACTTGTGATACAGTCGGGTCATGCGGACTGCTGGTGTGCGGGAAGCGCGGCAGAACCTCACGGATCTGCTCGACGACGTGAAAAAGGGACGCGAGGTCGTGATCACCGATCGTGGGCGACCAGTCGCCCGGCTGGCGCCGGTTGAACGGCGTCGTCCGTTCCCGATCTCGCTCGAGTGCGGCGTGCATTTCGTGGCCCTGATCCCGCGCTGTCCGGGGCGGTGCTTGAGGAACGGGAAGACCGGCAGTGAGTGCGCGCGCAGTTGAGCGCTGGGCCGAGCCTGTCTATTTGGACGCGAGCGCTTTGGTCAAGCTCTTCGTCCCGGAACCCGGCAGCGAGAATCTCAACCAGGCACTCGCCGGTCTGGTGGACGTGATCGTGTCGATCTCGCGTTGACGGAGATGGCTTCGGCACTAGGGCGCCGCGCGCGCGAACGACGTCTCCCACGGAAAGAAGCGCATCGCCTCTATCGTGAAGCCTCGAAGCTACGCGCGGCATCGCGCCGCGCCGAATTGACACCGCCCATCCATCGGCGTGCCGAACGGCTGATGTTGTCGCTCACGATGCCCCTGCGCGCCCTCGACGCTCTGCACCTGGCGACCGCACTCGACGCGGAAGCGGCGACGGTCGTAACGTTTGATCCGCGCTTGCGGGATGCCGCCGGCTCCCAAGGCCTGTTCGTAGCGCCTTCGAATGCGTGAGGGCACTGGCCGAGCGGGAGGCGCAGCCCTTGAGGGGCCAGGACATAGCGGCGCGAAAGATACGCCGTTGCCGCGCGCGTTCACGTCAGCGTTGTACCAGCACTATAGGATGATGCTTGTGCGTCTCGATGCGCTATTAGTAGGCACCCACCCGACAATTCTGGCCCTCGCTGCCGTGGGCACGCTCATCGCGGGCGGCCCACCGTCATCCGATTTCCAGCCGGAGTTCGACGCCGTTCTCTTGCACGACCTCGGTTTTTCGTCAGGCGATCTCGCGGATCTCGAGCGGGGAAAAGTCGTCCAGCACATACTGCCGCCAAGGGCCGCAGAGGAAGTCGGCGTGGTCGGCGCTGTGCGCATCCGTGGTTCACGCGATCACCTGATCGCTGCCTATCGGGATATTGTGACGTTCAGGAAGAGCGCCAACCCCCCGGTGCTCGAGATCGGTCGATTCAGCGAACGGCTGGACCCTTCCGATCTCGACGCGCTCACGACCGACGATTTCGACCTTCGCGGCTGCAGGGTCGGCGACTGCGACATCCGCTTGCCGACGGCTGAAATTCAGCGCGTCGGCGCAAGCGTCGACTGGCGCCGGCCCGGCGCCGAAGCCCGTGCATCGGCGTTCTTCAAGCAGCTGCTTCTCACACACGTACGGTCGTACATGACCGGAGGACCGGGACGCATCAAGAGTACGACGATGGCCGGACGCCGATCCTGCCGGCGCTCGCCGGAGACGAGCTAATCAAGAGTTCGCCCTAGCAATACGTACTCTCTCAACCAGTAGAGGACAACCACTGCTAGGGCGAACTCTTGATTAGCTCGTCTCCGGCGAGCGCCGGCAGGATCGGCGTCCGGCCATCGTCTGGTACTCTGTGATCGTCCCGGTCCTCCGGTCATGTACGGACCGTACGTGTGTGAGAAGCAGCTGCTTGAAGAACGCCGATGCACGGGCTTCGGCGCCGGGCCGGCGCCAGTCGACGCTTGCGCCGACGCGCTGAATTTCAGCCGTCGGCAAGCGGATGTCGCAGTCGCCGACCCTGCAGCCGCGAAGGTCGAAATCGTCGGTCGTGAGCGCGTCGAGATCGGAAGGGTCCAGCCGTTCGCTGAATCGACCGATCTCGAGCACCGGGGGGTTGGCGGTCTTCCTGAACGTCACAATATCCCGATAGGCAGCGATACAGGCTATCGCGTGAACCACGGATGCGCACAGCGCCGACCACGCCGACTTCCTCTGCGGCCCTTGGCGGCAGTATGTGCTGGACGACTTTTCCCGCTCGAGATCCGCGAGATCGCCTGACGAAAAACCGAGGTCGTGCAAGAGAACGGCGTCGAACTCCGGCTGGAAATCGGATGACGGTGGGCCGCCCGCGATGAGCGTGCCCACGGCAGCGAGGGCCAGAATTGTCGGGTGGGTGCCTACTAATAGCGCATCGAGACGCACAAGCATCATCCTACAGTGGTAGTGCAACGGTGACGTGAACGCTCGCGGCAACGGCGTATCTTTTCGCGCCGCTATGTCCTGGCCCCTCAAGGGCTGCGCCTTCCGCTCGGCCAGTGCCCTCACGCATTCGAAGGCGCTACGAACAGGCCTTGGGAGCCGGCTATCCCGCAAGCGCGGATCAAACGTTACGACCGTCGCCGCTTCCGCGTCGAGTGCGGTCGCCAGGTGCAGAGCGTCGAGGGCGCGCAGGGGCATCGTGAGCGAAACATCAGCCGTTCGGCACGCCGATGGATGGGCGGTGTCAATTCGGCGCGGCGCGATGCCGCGCGTAGCTTCGAGGCTTCACGATAGAGGCGATGCGCTTCTTTCCGTGGGAGACGTCGTTCGCGCGCGCGGCGCCCTGAGTGCCGAAGCCATCTCCGTCAACGCGAGATCGGACACGATCACGTCCACCAGACCGGCGAGTGCCTGGTTGAGATTCTCGCTGCCGGGTTCCGGGACGAAGAGCTTGACCAAAGCGCTCGCGTCCAAATAGACAGGCTCGGCCCAGCGCTCAACTGCGCGCGCACTCACTGCCGGTCTTCCCGTTCCTCAAGCACCGCCCCGGACAGCGCGGGATCAGGGCCACGAAATGCACGCCGCACTCGAGCGAGATCGGGGAGCGGATGACGCCGTTCAACCTGCGCCAGCCGGGCGACTGGTCGCCCACGATCGGTGATCACGACCTCGCGTCCCTTCTTCACGTCGTCGAGCAGATCCGTGAGGTTCTGCCGCGCTTCCCGCACACCAGCAGTCCGCATGACCCGACTGTATCACAAGTAGCACTTCAGCTTCGACGATGAGACACGTCGGCTCGAACCGGACCAGAATGGAGTGGCGCATCACGCTGCCGTTCGCTCGAGACGGGACGGAACGGGCGCTGCATCGGAGCGAAGCGATGCAGCGCCCGGCGCGGGAGCAGTAGCGCCGGCAGCTCAGCAGATCGGCTGCCCTGTCTGCAGGTCCAGAAGGAGGCGTTCCCCGCGATCGATCTCGCGATCGAAGTCGAACAGTCCGCGGAGCGAGCCGGCGATCGCATCAAGCGATTGGTCGCCGAATCGGTCATTCACCGGGTCGCTCGACTGACTGACGATCGGCGGACACGTCACGCACGGGTGACGTTGCGGCCGTCCAAAGGTCGCATCAGACATTCCTCCGACTTGAGGCAGAAGAAGTCGCCGGTTAGGTCTTGGCGAGGACTCGGAAGATCGTCAGTGGACTGGTCGCGTCGAGCGATAGGGAAGCCATGCGATCTGCGATTGAAATTCGACGGCGGCTGCCTCTCCAAAGGTCGACTCATGCCGAACGACACGGCCGATGATCCGCATCAGCGTCGGGGGAAGTGGTGAAGGCGGCTCGACCAGGATACGCAGTTCAACGCGCTCCGCCAGGCGGTGGGGTGATGGCTCGGATCAGCACGCCGGTGGAGCTCATGTTCACTGTCCGTGCGGACAGCCAGGTGGCGCTCCCGACGCAGCGATACTCTAGCGGCCACATGACGCGAAATCGTCGGCCCCGCCTTTCAGAAATCATCTAGACAAGTGGTATCGGTCTCCGACGACGGTGAAATTAGCCCCGAGTCAGTCACCCCGAGTTTGACGCTGACGGCGTTCGGGCTCGACAGTGTGATCGAGTGGGTCTCGGCAAGCGTGCTCATCTGGCGTCTAACGGGCGAATCATCACGTCGGATCCGCTAGAGCGACCATGGCGGCATGGTCGCCTCAAGACGTTGACGGTGCGTGGGTAGAGGCGGGTCCATGGGTCAGTCGCCCTCGGCGTCGCCGTGGCCGTCGGGCTGCGGATTAGTTGTCGGCCGTGAAACGTGACCGGACTGTTACTTGTCCACTCGCCCGTCGTCGCGCAATATGGGTCCGCGCATCTTCCGTGGGGAGACCCGATGACGGCACGTCGCGGTGGTAAGATCACGACGCTCGATGGACCCGCGTTGATCGCGAAGCGGGCGCATCACCCCGGCGTCGGTCGTGGGCGCACCTTCGGCGCGGATCGCATGCCCACGGCGTTCCATACGACCGTCGATCCGACCCAGCACCCCCTCCAGCCATGGCGCGACCTGCCGCCGCCCACGGACAGGCGCCCTTCCACCTGACGCTCGACAGCGTGCTGTCCGCGTCGGCGATGAGGACGATTGCCCACGCGGGCCGGATGGTGTTCCACGCGGTCGGGGACACCGGCGGGGTCAACACGCCGACGCAGATCGAGAACGTCGCGGCCCACATGAGCAGGACTTCGCGGGCAGTGACCCATCCTTCCATCCGTCGTTCTTCTATCACCTCGGCGATGTGGTGTATTACGACGGAGAAATCGATAACTATTTCCCAGAGTTTTATGAACCGTACATGACTTACCCCGCACCGATCTTCGCCATTCCTGGAAACCACGATGGTGACATCGATCCGCAAACGGGCGAAACGTCGCTCCAGGGATTTGTGCGCAACTTCTGCGGGCAAGTGCCCCTGCACATGGCAGAGGCCCACGACGCACCAAGGGACGCGATGACGCAGCCACACGTGTACTGGACGCTGGAGACGCCCCTGGTGCAATCATCGGCTTGTACAGCAATTGCCCCGAGGGCGGGCAGCTCAGCTCAACGCAGATTGCGTGGTTCGAGTCAGAGCTCAAGGCGGCGCCCACGGATCGCGCGCTGATCGTGGCGGTCCACCACCCGATCTATTCCGCCTACGGGAACAAGCCAGGCAGCCAGCATTTGAAGGACGTGCTGGAAAGCGCGTGCGAGGCAGCCCAGCGCGCGCCGCATCTCGTGCTGACGGGACACGTGCACAATTACCAGCGCTTCACCGGAACACTCGCTGGGAAGGAGATCCCCTTCATCGTCGCTGGAGCTGGGGGTAACGAGGAACTCCACACCCTCTCAAAGGCGTTCCAGAGCGCGAAGTTGCCGGTCCGAATGACTGGCTCGGACGGCACCTTGGAACGCTTCTGCGACAATCAGCACGGATACCTGCGTCTGACCGTCACCGAAAAGAAGCTGACCTGTGACTATATCGCCGTGCCCGACCCCAGCCACCCGAAGACGCAGGCCCTACAGGCGTTCGACAGCGTGGATGTAAACGTCCCGTGACGGCCTGCGACGCGGTCGCATGAAACCTGGCGGCTCCGGTCTCATGCGGTTTTGGAAAAGCCCGTCCTCAGCAAGAGATTGTCCCGGCTGTCGCGTCGTCGTCATCGCGCTGTTTCAGAGGTGAGCGATAACGTCGGAAGGGGCCGGTTCGAAATCTCGGAGAGCCGACAGTTCCTGGTTCGCGTTCTCAGGCAGCATGATCACCCTCGCGCGCTGGCTTGGGGTGCGATAAGTGGCGCGGCCGTCCCCGGACTCAGCCGTGCCGAGCATCCTGGTGGTGGACCAAAGCGACCCATCCGCGCGTGGCAGTGACGATGTGATCGAACCGCGTCCGCCCCTTCTCTGCCGCAAGCCAGAGCGCCGTCAGACAGGGGATCGGCGTGGAGCGTTTCGCGGCGGCCGTAGCGCGACAGAACGCGTGGCACAGATGAACTCGGATACGCCATCGAAGGATCTCGTGGCCTCTGGGTTGCGTTCCTCGCTGCGACTCTCCATCAACAACCGCCCTCCGGTCATGTCATACGCCCGTAACAACCCCGTCACTGAGTCTTGATGTCGAGGAGGCACACTCCCTGGGAGACCGTCCCCAGCGGTGTCCCAGGGAGTGTGGTCATGCCGTCCTCGATTGAGCGGACCGGACGCCTCGATTTTCACCTTCATTCGTACACATCGAACCAGACCACCTACTACGCGGCAAATGCGTTCTCGATTCCGGAGTCCTACTCGGATCCGTTGAAGCTCTACCCGCTGCTGACGAGCAGGGGGATGTCGCTGGTCACGCTGAGCGACCACAACACGATCGACGGCGCGAAGCGCCTGCGCGACAAGGGCTACGAGGACGTCTTCTACAGCGCTGAAATGACGGCGAGGTTTCCAGAGGATGGCTGTCACATCCATGTGATCGTCGCCAATGTCAGCGAGGCGCAACTAAGAGGTGCAGCGCCTGCGATCGAACGTGTACAAAATGGTCAGCTACCTGGATCGAGAGATCGCTCAAGACGTGCTGAGTCCCGGCCGGAACCAGATCGCCTATTTCATGACCCATCCCTTGATGAGCACCGGAAAACCGTGCCCGTGGGGCGTGAGGGGTCGCTGACGCTCGGCCACATCGAAAAGGCGCTCCTGCTGTTCGACGGCTTCGAAACACAAAACGGCTCGCGCGCACCGGCACTGAACGAGTTGACCCTGGCGATGCTCGGCGCGCTTGATGCGCGCCGGGTCGAGGAACTCGCCAATCGTCACAACCTCGCGCCGAAAGGCGACATGCCCTGGCGGAAGTTCTTCACCGGTGGTTCCGACGACCACTCGGGCATCAACCCCGGCCGGACCTGGACCGAGTTCTGCTTCGAGGGACCACGCCCGACCGGGAACGACGTCATCGCGTCGCTGCGACAGAGGACGTCGAGGCCCGGTGGCGCCCACGGCGGGCCGATCGTGCTCGCGCACTCGATCCTGAAGCTGTTGTACGACGGTTCGAGAGTGCGCGCCTTCGGCGTCCAAGGGCATCGTCGCCCGCCTCGGGATCACGCGCGGATCGGCTTAGTCCGACGATTGGCCTGTCCGGCGCATTCGCAGGCCTGCTGGAGCTGGTATTCCAAGAGGGCGATCTCTCCGCTCCGCGACAAAGCGGCATTCCGCGCCCACGACCTCGACCACACATTGCCGTCGCTCGGCGCCTTCGATGCCGTCGTCTCCAGCTTTGCCATTCACCATGTCAACCACGGTCGCAAGCGAGCGCTCTACGCGGAGATCTTCGCGCTGCTTGCGCCCGGCGGCGTGTTTCTGAATTTTGAGCACGTCTCGTCGCCCACCGAGCATCTGCACACGGAATTCCTGCGGGCTATCGCGTGTGCCGAAGAAGACCGATCGAACAAGCTGCTCGACCTGGAAACCCAGTTGTCGTGGTTCCGGGAGATTGGGTTTGTGGATGTGGACTGCCACTGGAAGTGGCGGGAGCTGGCGTTGCTGGCGGGCGTTAAACCCGCCTGATTCTCCCATGAGGGAGAATTTAAATGCAGCCCGGGAAATGAAGAGAAGAAGTTCGTCGCATCCCACCCATGACAACGGTAAGGCTGTTGTCATGGGTGGGACACGGGGCAGTTTTGGTGAGCTGTATCCATTCCCTGGTCCCTCCGCCGCGGCGGAAGAGGGGACCAGGGGCACCCGCTCCTCTTTGGAGAGGTGTGGGCTGCTAGGCGTGGGTCAGATAGCCCATGCCGGTGAGGACGCCGCGCATGTAGGCGAAGCTCTCAATCACTCCCGGCATGGGATTGTCCCCGTGAATCTCGTATTCCAGGTCGACGAACCGGGTACTTGGTGTCGATGAGGCCTGGAAGATTTCGCGGAAGGGAATGACGCCTTCGCCGACGGCGACCTGGCTCTCACGGCTGGTGTAGCTGGCCAGATCCTTCACGTGCATGTCGTAGAGGCGCGGGCCGGTGGCGTGAATGGCTTCAACGACGTTGGCGTTGGCGCGGACGGCGTGGCCCACGTCGATGCAGAAGCCGATGCGCGGGTCGAGTCCTTGATGGCTTTGAGCACGTCAAAGGGCGAGGGAAGAACTTGTCCTCGGGCCCGTGATTGTGGATGGCGATCTTGATGTCGTATTCCTTGACGAAGCGCTCGATCCACTTGAGCGATTCGGGCGTGGGGTCGCCGGCGACGATGACGTCGATGCCGGCGCGCTTTGCGTATTCGAATTTGCCGCGAATGTCTTTCTCGTCGGCGTTCGGAAAGTAGATGG
The DNA here is from genome assembly GCA_963820245.1 of uncultured Acidobacteriaceae bacterium. Taxonomy (GTDB): domain Bacteria; phylum Acidobacteriota; class Terriglobia; order Terriglobales; family Acidobacteriaceae; genus Telmatobacter. The sequence continues at coordinate 375,609 of CAWFZC010000021.1, forward strand.
CGCCGGCGGCATGGAGCTTGATGCCCGCGGCCGTGTAGTCGGCCAGCGCCTGGTCTTCCTGCGGCGGGATCCATGGGCAGATGGTCTTTGTGTCCTTCACGTTGAGATCGGTGAGGTTGAGCTCTTTCATGAAGCCGATCATCTGGGCGCGGGTGAAATTGCGGAACGTGTAGCTGCAGATGCCCAGCTTGATCGGGCAGGGCTTGCCGGTCTCCTTGAGCGCCTCGGCAATCGCCGGGAGTTGCGCCGGAAGTAACACAGGCGGCCGCCATGAGCGCGCCCGATTGAACGAAGGTACGACGGGACA
>CAWFZC010000022.1:0-20492 GCA_963820245.1 uncultured Acidobacteriaceae bacterium
GAATCAGTACTTGCCCTGGGCCCGGATGCGGAATCGGAAGATCGGCCAGCTGAAGAACCTCCGGCCCACCCGCCTCGTGAATCTGAATGGCTTTCATGTATGGGTAAGAATGAACCTTGAGGGGGTTGTGGAGCAAGTAACTTTTTGATTGCATGGTTGGGTAATCGGAATTTTGGGACCGCGATGCAACACAAAAAACGCCCAGCCAATGCCGGGCGCTGTCTGATGTTTTTCTAATCCCTAATCCCTGCCCTTAGAAGTTATCTTCCTTCCCTTCCGAGAGCATGCTTTGTTCATCGGCGGGAACAAGGCGCACCAGGCGGTCAATCGTGTACGAGCTCGGATGCTGGCTTGTGAAGTAATGCCGCACCTGGAGTTCGCCCAGCAGCCCGATCGCCACCATCTGGATCCCGGAAACAATCAGTACGGAGCCGATCACGAACATCGGGCCATGGTGGTGCATCACGTCCATTCCCGGGTCAAGAATCTTCATGCCCAGCAGAATGGCCGCCATGGTGCTGCCACCCACAATGCCCAGCAAGCCAAATCCGCCAAAAAAGTGGAGCGGGCGGCTCATGTACCGCAGCAAAAAGCGAACGGTCATTAAATCGAAAAACACGCGAAACGTTCGCCCGATGCCGTAGTGGCTCTTGCCGCACTCGCGATTCACGTTGCGGATGGGGATTTCGCAGATCGAAGCGCCATACCAGCTCGCCAGAGCCGGAATGAAGCGGTGCATCTCCCCATACAGCGGGATGTTTTGAATCACCTCGCGGCGATAGGCCTTGAACGTGGTCCCGAAGTCGTGAATATTCACGCCGGAAAGCCTCGCCATCAGCCAGTTCGCGCATGCGGAGGGGATGCGGCGCATCAAAAAGCTGTCCCTGCGATCCTTGCGCCAGCCCGAAACTACGTCATACCCCTCGTCGAGCCTTTCAATAAAGGCCGGGATGTCGTTGGGGTCATGTTGCAGGTCGCCGTCCATGGCCAAAATAAATTCCCCAGACGCATGGTCGAAACCAGCAGACAGGGCCGAGGTCTGTCCGAAGTTGCGGCGCAGCTTCACGACCAGCACGCGGCTGTCCACGGCGGCAATCTCCTCCAGCAGCTTGTACGTCCGGTCGCGTGAGCCATCGTCCACCAGCACCATCTCGAAGCTCTCGCCAATCTGCTCCATCACCTGCTTCAGGCGGGCGTAGAGCACCGTGACGTTCTCTTCTTCGTTGTGGAACGGAACGACAATCGAGTATTTCGCCATAATGTTTTTTAGATGCATTTCAGTGAATGAAGTTTACAGCATTCTTCGTAAAGAACCTGTGCGCAGGCGCGTGACCCTTTGGTGGCAGCAAGAGCTCTTTTGGCAACGGTTTCAGGATGCGACTAGCGATCAAGCTCGTCGAGCATTGCCTGCATCTCGCTGAGAGCATGGTTGTTGCCCGTGCGCCGGGCGCTGGCCACCCCGGCGTTAAGCCGCTCGATGGCTTCCGGCCTCCGCCCCGCCTTCTCCAATGTCTGCGCTGCCATAAAGTAGGCCGCTGTGTAGTCCGGATCGTTCGTCACCAGGGTTGTGAACTCCGCAATCGACGCATCCGTCTCGCCGCGGCTGGCCAATTCCATCGCCACCCCATAGCGGGCGAAGCTGTTCTTCGGGTCCAGCGCCAGTATCTCTCTCAGTGCCGCAATCTTGTCCATTTCGCTCGCTTCGGGCATGGTTTCCCCCCACGGTCCCGGTCAGATTTGCTTAATTGGCGGGGATTGCCGAAACTGGAACTGTAGGCCTGCCCCCAAGTCCGCCGCCAACCTCAATTGTAGTTGCGGCAACAGGCTCACCCAACCCGGGGCAAGCCAAACAGGCAACGGAGCAAGACCATCATGAACGAGCCAGAGACCAATCCGCACGGAAACAATCCGATGACGCGTACCGTCCAAAGTACGCAGTCTGAGATGACCGAAATCATCCTGCCCAACGACACCAATACCCTGGGCAACCTCCTCGGTGGCCGGCTCATGCACTTCATCGATCTCACCGGCGCCATGGCCGCCTACCGTCATTCGCGCACCCACGTCGTCACCGCCGCAATGGACCATATCGACTTTATTCGCCCCGTTCGCCTCGGCGACCTGCTCACCCTCAAGTCCAGTGTCAACCGCGCCTTCACCAGTTCCATGGAAACCGGCGTAAAAGTCTGGGCAGAAAATATGCGCACCGGTGGAGTGGTCCACGTGGCCAGCGCCTACCTCGTCTTCGTCGCCGTCGACGAGCACGGGCGCCTGCAGAAAGTGCCACAACTGCTGCCGGAGACACCCGATGAAGAGCGCCGCTATGCGGATGCACTGCGCCGTCGCCAGCACCGCGAGCGCGAGGACGCCCGGCGCAAGGAAGAGCGCCTGGTTACTGCGGCCCTTGAAGATCAAACTGACACAAGTCGTTCATAACCGAGTAGCGGAATCGGAGATTCCGGCCGTCAGACCGTTGAGTTCCAGCAAGACCTTTATCAGAGCAAGAGTTGAAAAAAGAAAAGGAGCAATCAAAAACTATGGCGCACTCTTCTGCCATGCCTTCACCTGTGGCTTTGCCCGGCGTTTCAAAGATCGTCGCAGTTGGCTCAGGAAAGGGCGGCGTGGGCAAAACCACGGTCGCCGTCAACCTGGCCATTGCGCTCTCCAAGTTGGGTCAGCGCGTAGGCCTCGTCGACGCCGACATCTATGGCCCCAATGTGCCGCTGATGATGGGCTCGACACAGCAGCCGCGCGTCGGTCCCGGAAACCAGATCCTCCCCAACGACACGCACGGCATCAAGACCATCTCCATCGGTTACATCTCGCCCGGTGACAAGCCCCTCGTCATGCGTGGGCCCATGCTCCACCAGATCATCCGCCAGTTTCTCCAGCAGGTTGATTGGGGCGAGCTCGATTACCTCATCGTCGATCTCCCTCCCGGGACCGGCGATGTGGTCATCTCCCTCGTGCAGACTGTCCCTCTCACCGGCGCGGTCGTGGTTTCCACGCCCAGCGACGTCAGCCTCGAAGATGCGCGCAAGGCCCTCGAGATGTTTGCGCAGGTCAACGTGGAGGTGCTGGGAATCGTGGAGAACATGAGCCACTTCACCTGCCCCCACTGCCACAACGAGATCGATATCTTCTCAAGGGGCGGAGCCGAGCGCACGGCGAAGCAGTTCAACATTCCCTTCCTGGGATCGATTGAATTGGTTCCCGCTATTCGCGAAGGCGGCGATCGAGGCCTCCCTGTTGCCCTGGCCGGACCAAAGAGCCCGCAGGCAGCGGAGTTCTACGCCATTGCTGAAAAGCTGATGGCGCGCGCCGAAGAAGCAGCGTCTTCAGCAACAGACGTCATCGAAATCAGCTGACACTTTCTGCCTCGAATTTCGAAACCCAAAAACACTGCCTGTGCCCATCCATCGCGCTTTCTGCGATGGGTGGGAGTCGACATGCCCAACCAGCCAAGTCTCGAAACATGAAAACAAGCGCAAAGTAAGCGGGGAAACTTCCCCGCTTACTTTGCGTTCCCTTAACGAGAAACTTACCGCCAGTGCCCTTCCATGAGCACCCAGCCATCGTGGCGATGGACCCACCTGTGTGGTTCCCACCGGGCGCCGGGATGGGGCGGACGCTCCCAGCGGCCGGGAACCCACACATAGCGGTTGCCGTCCCAGTTATGGTACCCCGCAATCCACACAAAGCCGCGCTCCGGCGGTGGGGGGCGGCGCTCAACGATGGGGGCCGGCGGTCCGATGCGGACCACAACCTGCGCAAACGAAGCCGCAGGTGCCAGGCAAAGGGCAAGAAGCAATGCCATCAGCGTTTTTTTCACGGGAACTCTCTCCTCCAGGGGATTAGTCGTTTCCCGGAGCCGCAAAGCTACTCCGGCGTGCTTGTGGTAAGAAACCCGCGTCCCCGGAAAGAGTTGTACGCTTAGAACAAAATGTGTTGAAATCGCGTTTCGTCGAGCGGCGTAAGCACACGGCCCCAGGAATTCGATCGGCTCTCTTATCGCTTTTCAGGAAAGATGTCGCCCATGCGGCGAATCTGCGCGCCGACGCCGGCCAGCTTTTCCTCGATGCGTTCATAGCCCCGGTCCATGTGATAAACGCGGTCAAGAATCGATTCGCCGTCAGCCACCAGCGCCGCCAGCACCAGCGAAGCGGAAGCGCGCAGGTCAGAGCACATCACCGCCGCTGCACTCAGCTTCGACGGCCCCTGCACTGTTGCCGTCCGGCCATCCACCTTGACATTGGCGCCCATGCGCACCAGCTCCTGCACATGCATGAAGCGATTCTCAAAAATATTTTCCTTCACCGTCGTCACGCCTTCAGCCTGCGTGGCCAACGCCATGTATTGCGCCTGCATGTCGGTGGGGAATCCCGGGTACTCTTCCGTCGAAATGTCGGCAGCGGATAGCCTGTCTCCTCGCCGCACGCGCACGGCGTCGGGCCCGCAAATATCCACCCTCGCTCCGGCTTCCTTCAACTTGGCAATCACGGCGCCCAGGTGTTCCGGCATGCAGTCTTTGACAATTAAGTCGCCTCCCGTGATTGCCCCGGCAATCAGGAAAGTCCCCGCCTCGATGCGATCGGGATAGATGCGATGGCACGCGCCGTGAAGGATTCTCACACCCTCTACGCGGATTGTCGAAGTGCCCGCTCCTTCGATCCTCGCGCCCATGGCCCTTAGAAGCGCCGCCAGATCGGCAACTTCGGGCTCGCGCGCGCAGTTCTCCATCACCGTCTCGCCTTCGGCCAGCACAGCCGCCATCAACAGATCCTCGGTCCCGGTCACGGTGATCTTGTCAAACACAATATGCGCGCCACGCAGGCGGTCGACGCGCGCTTCAAGGTAGCCGTGCTCCTGCGTGATCACTGCGCCCATCATCTCAAGGCCCTTGATGTGCAGGTCGATGGGCCTGCCCCCGATCGCGCAGCCGCCCGGCATCGCCACCCGCGCCATGCCGGTGCGGGCAATCAGCGGCCCCAGCACCAGCGACGAAGCGCGCATGGTCTTCACAATCTCGTAACGCGCCACCGGGTCACTCAGGCTGCGGCAACTGATGGTGGTGCGATCGTGCGAGTCGCCCGCGCTGATTTCGACCTCCGCGCCCATCGACGAAAGCAGCTTGCGCTCCGTGGCAATGTCGCGCACCTGGGGAATGTTCTCGAGAACCACCTCGTCCTCGGTAAGAATTGCCGCCGCCATGCACGGCAAGGCCGAGTTCTTGGCGCCCGAAACACGGATGGCGCCAACCAGGGGATTACCGCCGCGAATGACAAATTTATCCATAGGTGCTTTCGGGAGTTGCTTTGAGCTCCCCCGCAATGCGTTCAAATTCCGTCGACTTCGGCGCAGATCGATACAGCTCCGCTGGCCGGAGCGCCTTCAGATATCAAGTGTAAATTGGGTCCCCGGCATGCCTGCGGGTGCCCCGGGCCCTCGTTCGCCGCGGCGGAGGGACCGGGGAATGTAAGCAGCCAGTTCCGACGGCGCTTCGTTTTTGTCCTACCGGTGGTCCCTGCCGTACTGTCTCTTAGCTGCCGCCGCCCCCGCCCACAGGAACAAGATTCAACCGCTCGGTCAGCGTAAACAACAGCACGGTGCCCGAATCCAGCGTCGCCTGGGGATGGCTGATGAGCAGGTGCGCCGTGATCACGCCGGCTCCGATCACCGTTCCAGCCAGCGCCCCTCCCGGCCCTCCCAGAATTGCTCCCGTTACCGCTCCAGCGCCCACGGCGCCGCCGTACTCAATCCCGTTCTTCTTCAACTGCGAGCCCGGATTGATGTCGCCCTCATTGCCCACGCGTGTGCCGGAGCCCGGCGCTCCCGTCACGTCCGCATAAATTTTGTAACGCGTGCCATCAGGCAGAATCACCGTCTCCGGCGAAAGGTGCATTGATCCGTGTCCGCCAGTATGACCATTTGAAACGCTCGCCACCCGCCCATCAATCTCCGCGCCGGCGGGAATCAGCACCTGTCCGCCCTGAACAACGTCGGTGGCGATTCGTGCCCGAAAGGTCTCGCCGGCTTGGCTCTCGGATGTCGAAAGCCGTTCGAGTAGCCGCGCGCGAATCGTCGTCCCTTCGCCCACCTGTCCCGGCCCAAGAGGAGCCGGATGCACAATGTCGCCGTCAGGATCGTAGGGCCGGTTGCGCTGGTCCAAAGCCGGCCTCACCTGCGGATCGGGCGCAATCTGTACAATCCCATCATCCGTTCCGTCCTCGGGTGCGGCCAGACCTTGGTTTCTCATGCCCCGATTCATGGGCGCCGGCTGCTGCTGGGGCTGTTGCTGATCCTGGGTCTGGTATTGCGGCTGGATTTGCGCGGGCTGTACAGGCTGTCCATACGCCGAGGGCTTGGGCTTTGCCGCCGGCACTGCCTCCGGCGGCTGGCTCGTAATAATGGTGTCGTCGGGTGGCGGATTCGAGGTTCCCTGGTATGGATCGGGTTGGCTCGTTTGCTGCGCTCCCACCCAGCCTGCAGTTGCAACCATCAAAGCCGCAATCATGATTGCGCTCGCACGAAACAACCGGCTCATTGGAATCTCCATCTTCTGGGGCTGAAGGACCGTGAAGACAAACCAAGCCCTGAGCATCCTTGCCCTGGCCTGTTAGACACGGCCGCTTGCAAAGAGTCGTGCCGTTTCTTCGCTTGCCCGCACAATGGCACAACTCACCCAAGATAAGGCTAACGCGCATGGGCGGCTCTCGAAAGTGCCTGAGCCTCTGGAGTGCCTCGGGACGCACGAATCAAACGAGTTACTTCTCCGGCTGTCCCGCCTGACCACTTCTTCCTGCTTGGGATACAAGTCCTGCCATGCTTCCCGGCTGCCCGCAACGCGAACCGCCTGTGATCGTTGCCACACAGGGCCGTCTAGCCTTGCTTGTTAGAATCGATACGGAATTACATCCAACTTTTTATTTTTGCGGGCCGGAGAGGAGTATCACAGCGTGCAGGAGCTTTTGAATTCGATTCAAAGCGCCGCCGGGGAGTCTCTTGCCGTCGATCGCCGTCCCAAACTGAATGCCCGGCTGCAGCACCACATCCTGAGGAGCGATATGACTGAGATTATTGCGATACGTGCGCGTGAAGTCCTTGACTCGCGTGGAAACCCCACCGTCGAAGCAGACGTGATTCTTGAGAGCGGCGCACTTGGCCGCGCCATTGTGCCCTCAGGCGCCTCAACGGGCGAGCATGAAGCAGTGGAGTTGCGTGATGGCGACAAGAGCCACTACGGAGGCAAGGGCGTGCTGAACGCCGTGGCCAATGTCGAGAGCCTCATCGCGCCCGAACTCGAAGGCATGGATGCGTCTAATCAGCGCCTGATCGACCAGACCATGATTGCCCTCGACGGCACACCGAACAAGGGCAAGATCGGCGCCAACGCTATCCTCGCGGTTTCACTGGCCGCAGCCCGCGCAGTCGCGCAAACGCTTGAGGTTCCGCTCTATCGCTATTTGGGCGGCATCAACGCCTGCGTTCTGCCCACGCCCATGCTCAACGTGCTCAACGGCGGCGCGCATGCTGATTCAAACGTTGACTTTCAGGAATTCATGATCATGCCCGTCGGCGCGGAGCGTTTTTCCGAGGCGCTGCGCTGGTCGGCTGAGACCTTCCACACCCTCAAGGGCGTGCTCAAAAAGAAGGGCTACAACACGGCCGTCGGCGACGAGGGTGGCTTTGCTCCTTCGCTCAAGTCAAACGCCGAAGCAATCGAATTGATTCTCGAAGCCATTGAAGCAGCCGGCTACAAGCCCGGGGACCAGATTGCCATCGCACTCGATCCCGCTTCCAGCGAGTTTTACGACACCGAGAAGAAGAAGTACGTCTTCAAGAAGGGCGACAAGAGCGAGCTCACTAGCGAAGAGATGGTCAGCTTCTACGACAACTGGGTCCGCCAGTATCCCATCGTCTCGCTTGAAGACGGACTGGCTGAGGAAGACTGGGCGGGATGGCGCATCCTGACCGACAAGCTCGGCGGCCGCATCCAGCTCGTCGGCGACGACATTTTCTGCACCAACCCCAAGCTGCTGCAGCGCGGCATTGAAGAGGGCGTCGCCAATTCGATTCTCATCAAGGTGAACCAGATCGGCACGCTGACGGAGACCCTTGAAGCCATCGAGCTCGGCCGCCGTTATGGCTACACCTCGGTCATGTCACATCGCTCCGGCGAAAGCGAAGACACCTTCATCGCCGACCTCGCCGTCGCCACCGGCGTAGGCCAGATCAAGACCGGTTCGGTCAGCCGCACCGACCGCATCGCCAAGTACAACCAGCTGCTCCGCATCGAAGAAGAGCTAGGCTCCGGCGCAGTCTTCCAGGGCCTGGAGAGTTTGAACTACGAAGGATAGGCTCTAACTTTCAAATCCAAACAGCGAAAGGAGGGACACGTTCCCTCCTTTCGCTGTTTGCAGCAGATTTGAACCGGTCAATACATTATTCCTTTTCTGGTATAATCAAATGATACGCGAGACGGAAAGACCCCTGGTTTGGATTGGAAGCAGTAAAAGAGATCTCTTGGCCCTTCCGATTCCTGTGCGGAAGTTTTTTGGACATGCACTCCATTTTGCTCAATGCGGTGAGCGCCACGATGCAGCCAAAGTATTGAAAGGCTTTGGCGGCGCAGGTGTACTTGAGGTAGTTGAAGACGATGTGGATGGGACCTACCGTGCCGTTTACACTGTCCGATTCCATGAAGCGGTTTTTGTGTTGCACTGTTTTCAAAAGAAAAGCAAAAGTGGAATCGGCACGCCCAAAAAGGACATGGAGATTATTCGCCTGCGGCTTAAGGCAGCCGAAGCGGCAGCAAGGGATATGAGATGACGAAACGCACGGTTACTCAAATCGAATATGAACGCAGTTCCGGAAACGTATTCCGCGACCTTGGATTGCCTGACGCCGATGAGCTGAAGATCAAGTCCGGCCTGTCCATCGAAATTACCCGGGCTATCCGCCGCTTGGGCCTCACTCAGCAGGAAGCGGGACAGCAGATGGGCATTTCACAAGCGAAGGTCTCAGGCCTTATGCGCGGCGATTTCACGAATCTTTCAGAAAGTAAGCTGATGGAATGTCTGAATCGCCTGGGATACGACATTGAGATCAAGCTCAGGCCTGCAAGAAAGGGCACTGGTCAGCGTACCCTCGCGGTCGCCTGACGATGCCGATCGCCCATCGCGACGGCCACACCGCACAGCGTGAGCCCCGATACACCCGCCCCCGCCCCGACCGTTTATCCTTGAGAAGAAAATCAGATTCATTCTCGAGGTATCGTCTTCGTGCCCAGTTCCAAGCATCCTCTCGTTCTCACTATCCTCGACGGATGGGGTTATCGCGCTGAAACCGCCAACAACGCCATCGCACTGGCTCGCAAACCCACCTACGACAAGTTGCTCCGCGAGTTTCCCAACACCCTCATCCGCGCTTCAGAACACTTTGTCGGATTGCCCGACGGGCAGATGGGCAACAGCGAAGTCGGCCACTTGAACATCGGCGCAGGTCGCATCGTGCGCATGGACATCACACGCATCGACGCGCTCATTGCTTCCGACGAGTTCAAGAAAGATCCGGCGATCGTCAAGGCTATGCAGCGTGCCCGCGACGGCGGACGTCAATTACATCTCTTCGGCCTAGTGTCGGACGGCGGCGTGCACTCGCACCAGGAACATCTCTACGCTCTACTGCGCATCGCCCGCGAATACGGCGTCGAGCGCGTCTTCGTGCATGCCTTTATGGACGGCCGAGACACGCTCCCCACGTCCGGAGCCGACTACATTGCGAAGCTTGAGCAGAAGATGCGCGAGTACGGCGTGGGCAAGGTGGCCAGCATCAGTGGCCGCTACTACGCAATGGATCGCGACAAGCGCTGGGAGCGCGAGCGCAAGGCATTCGACGCCATGGTCAACGGCAAAGCCGACGGTGGCGCTTACGCAAACCCCGTGGCCCGCATCAAGGAATGCTACAACAGCGGCACCACCGATGAGTTCCTCATTCCCTTCGTCGTCACTGACGCAGCCGGCAAGCCCGTCGGGCAGATTCGCGACGAGGACGTCTGCATCAACATCAACTTCCGCGCCGACCGCGCCCGCCAGATCACGCGCGTCCTCGCTCGCGAGAGCGGATTGAACAAGAAGGGCGGACGCGACCTCGAAGGCTGGGAGTCGCTCGATGAAACTATTCCGCGCATCGAGATCCCCAAGAACCTCCACTACCTGTGCATGACCCAGTACGACAAGCTCTATGAGCTGCCCATGATCATTCTGCCCGAATCCATGGACAACATTCTCGCCAACATTCTTTCCGCGCACAACCTGCGCAACCTGCGCGTCGCAGAGACTGAGAAGTTCGCGCACGTCACCTACTTCTTCAACGGCGGCATCGAGGTTCCCTTCCCCGGTGAAGACCGCGCTCTCATTCCTTCTCTCAAAGTGGCCACCTACGATTTGGCTCCTGAGATGAAGGCCGAGGCCATCGGCGACACCATCGTGAAAGCGGTCAACGACACGGCATTCGATCTGGTCGTCGCCAACTTCGCCAACGCCGACATGGTCGGCCACTCCGGCCAGCTCGAGCCCACCATCAAGGCCTGCGAGGCTGTAGACGCGCAACTGGGCCGCATCTACAAGGCGATCAAGGAGAGGAACGGAAGCTGGTTGATCACCGCCGATCATGGCAATGCCGAGCTGATGGTCGATCCCGTGTCGGGCGGACCTCACACCGCGCACACCACCAATCCCGTGCCCATGATTTACGTAGCAGAAGACGCCACCCACTACCGCCTGCGCACGGACGGATCCCTGCGCGATATCTCGCCCACGCTGCTCAACCTGCTGAAACTAGGCCTGCCCAAAGAGATGACCGGCGGCGACCTGCGCACGCCGATCCTAAAGTAATCACGATCCCAAACACACCAAGGGCCTCCGCAAGGAGGCCCTTGGATTCCCAACCGAAAAAGTTCTTACCGCGGCCGCATCGACTTCACCGCATCCGGCAGCCGCGCTTCAATCCGCTTTCTTCGCTCCGAAGCAATCCCGCCCAGGTACGATGGAATCGGCGTGGCCGTCACTACCAGCGCGAACGCAATTATAGAGAAGCAAAGCCCGGCAATTCCTGCCGAGAACAGCATGTGGTACGTGTCTTCCACATCCAACCCAAAGGTCGTAAACGCAACGTGCTCCAGGGGCTTGATGTGCTTCAGAACTGCAAGTGCAAAAAGAAAGAAAAGAGCGGCTGTAAAGGTTAATCCTGCCAGCGTTACATCCAGGCTGCGATGAAATCTCTGCCGGGCCCTGCAACGCCCGCACTCGACAAAGTGAAGCTCATAATCCTTACGCATCTCCGGAGAAATGCCCGAGATGTCATAACGCCAGCTTGCGAGGATGGCGCCGACAACCCGGTCCGTACATATAGCACTTGTCATAGACATAAAGACTCACCTGAAAAAAATTCGTTTGTCCGCTGCTCTGATCTGCGGCATTTACGGCCAGCGAGGGCCCTTGTACCTAGGATGCGCACCGGACCAGAATGATTCCGGAACCGCTCCAACAGCTCTACCTCGCCGTGGCTCACCGGGCATGGCAGTCATGGTGCCAAACCTTCCTGCTTCTTATACTTGCCCGTGTTTTTCTATTGTAACCCGCTTGTCTCAAAAACTGATAGCAGAAAGCGCCTCATGTTGCGATGCCAGCAACAACCGGTTCGCCAGCAGGCTGGCCCGCCCGTTCAGGGCGCGCTCCGCTGTCACCCTTGCCAACTCGGGAAGGTTATTGCTTTCAGATAGATGCCCAAGAATCACGTAGGCAGCCTGCCCGTCGTAGCTGTTTTCGAGAAAATTTGCCGCCGCCTCGTTTGAAAGGTGCCCCACCCGCGAAAGCACCCTTTGTTTCACTGACCAGGGGTAGGGGCCGTCGCGCAGCATCTCCAGGTCATGGTTTGACTCCAGCAGCAATAAGTCCAATCCCTGCAACTGCGCCTTAACATTCGGCGGGATATAGCCAAGATCGGTTGCCACCGCCAACCGCACGCCTTCGGCGCGAAAAACAAAGCCCACCGGGTCCGTCGCGTCGTGGGGAATCGTGAACGGGCTAATGCCAATGTCCCCAATCTCGAACGGCCTGCCCGCCTCAAAATACTCCAACGCCGGAAGCCATGTCGGTTCATCCTTGCGCGACGGCGGCCACACAGCGCCAGGGCTTGCATTTGCAATGGTTTCCGCCTCCTCAACCGCCTCGGCTGCGGATACCGCCTCCAGAACACCCACGGTCTCAGCGTCTGTTTCCGGCCCTTCTGCCTCTGGTTCGCCCAATTCACCTACCTGAGCAACCGCTTCCACTTCGCCCTGGCGCTCCGCCGCCTGCTTGCGGGCCGCCGCGGCGGCCTCCAGCCACTGGGCATATGTCATCTGTCTGCGCGGCGTCAGCCAACGCATCCACGCCCTGTGCGTTGCCTCGGTAAAGTAAACCGGAATCCCAAGCTTTCGCGCGGTCACGGCCAGCCCGTTCACGTGGTCCATGTGTTCGTGCGTAATCACAATGGCGTTCAGCGTCTCAGGATCTTCCCCCGCCAGCCTCATCCGCCGGAACAGTTCCCTGCAGCTCAGGCCCGCATCCACCAGGATCCGCGTCCGCCCACCCGACACAACTGTCGAGTTGCCCTTGGACCCAGACGCCAGCACTGTGAAACGAACCATGGTTTGAGAATACCCCGAATGGTCGTTAATTTCCGCAGGGGCCCTGGTAACCGCGAGTGAACCCCAAGTGCCAATTCCCCGTTCCCTCGCGCCCTCGTTCCCGCTTTCACTCGATCGGCGCCTGGATTGAATCGTCCGGCAACACATCCTTCAAGTTCTGCGCGCTTGGGTCGCGCACCTCGCCGCCGGGCAGCGGATGAAGCTTGAACAAAATCAATTGGTTGCGATCAGGATCGTCGAAAGCTGTAAAGCTTGCCACCTGCTCCAGCGAGAAATGTACGTGCAAGTCCTCGAGCGTTCCCGGATCGAGATCGTTCCACGATGCGTACCAACCGGGTTGATAATAGGCGGTCTTGGCAGGTAGGTCGGGAATCTGGGCGGTTGGGGAGACGAAATCGTCGCACAACGCGGGCACATGCGCAACCAGCGAGATTTCGTCGCCGCTGATCGAGACCAGCAGCCGTTTGCCATTGGGATGCTCGTCCATATAGCGAACCAAATTCCCGGCCGCATTCACGAAGGTGTATTGCGGATGAAGAGCGTAATCGATCAGCCTTGCGCCATTCAGGCCGGCGGCGAGCGCGGCAACCCCAATCACAACGGCGCCGGCGATGGTCAGCACTCGCCCGCGCGTCGCAGTTCCCTCGCGGCCCGCGCCCAACAGCGCCGGCGCTCCGCGCGCGATCACAATAAAGCAGAACAAGCCCACAACCGTGAAGTAACGCGGCTGCGGATGATTCTGCACTGCCATGAACAGGAGGTAGCCCCCCACCGAAAGTACCGAGGCGCCGAGCACGGGATCAAGAAAGAACCGCCTTCCCCAATCGCGCCGCCTCTCGGCGCCGGCCGCACGCGCCTTCGCCCTGCTTGCGCGCGACCAGGCCGTTCGCCGCGAAGCCGCAGCGAACAACAGCACGACCCCTGCCAGCGGAACCAGAATGTGATCCGCCCACAAGCCGCCATGGAAGGACCACGCCGCGCTTACCAGTGGCCAGTAAACCTCCTTGGGTTTGGCGTAGGCGTTCACGATGTACATATATTTGTAGTCGCCGAACAATCCCTTCCAGGCCACCAGACCCAGCCACAGACCGTAGCAAAGCGCGAACGCGCAAATGGCCGCCAATGCGCAGCGGGCCGCGTGAAACACGTTGCGCCGCAGCGGCGCAAGCATCGCCCAGGCCAGCGCCGGCAGCAGAAAGATGGCCGTGGTCTTGGTCAGCATCATCACCGCGAACAGCAATCCGATGCCCGCGGAAGAACGCACCGGCCAATTCAGGCGCGGCAGGCGCACTGCAATGTTCAGCGCGCAAAGTTCGAACGTCATTAACAGCGGCTCAAGAATCGCCAGCCGGCTGAAGCAGTAGAGGAAAGGGCTCGTGACCATCAGCGTGACCGCCATCAGCGCGGCCCAGCGCGGTCCAGCCGACCGGATCAGCAGATAACTCAGCACCAGGTCCGCAAAGAAAAATGCGACCGACAATCCGCGCGCCGCTTCCGGCGTAACCCCAGTCACAAAGAAAAGCAGCCATTCAAGAAATGGCAGCACCGGCAGCGCCACCGCTGGATTGAAGTCGCCCGCCACATACCAGGAACCAAACAGGTGCGCGCGAATGGCGGCATTCCCATACCAGCCCTCGTCGGTGTACTTGGCCCAGTCAAACATCCACGGCGAGTGGTTCGGAAAATCGGCTCGCAGGTGCAGCGCATGCAGCAGCGCAAACGCGACAATCACCAGCAGCCATGCACCCAATAGCGCTCGTCGTGTCCCAGGATTCAATGGCCCGTTCTCCCGCACAATACAGCTTCAAACGCCACGACATACTCCTCGCCCAGCATTCTGAGTACGGTAAAAGCTGCAATAAGAAACGCCTCGGCGGGGATGCACCGAGTATAGCGGAACAGCGCCGCATTCTCTCCCACTTTCCAGCCAGCCACCGCCAGCCCGCCGCGTTTCATCATCCTTCACCCCGAGCGGGATTTGGTTCCGTTGCCGCAGTTTTCCACCACTGTTCATGTTTTTTTTCGCAGCGCCGATGAAATGAGCGTCGGCCCAATCCACTGATTTTGGGCCACGGAGGCGAGGCACGTTGAGAACCATGCAGAGCGCCGCTCAATATCAGCCTCAGCCGACCGCCAAGCTCTCCCTCGTTGACGCCGACGCCACTCCCGCCCTCCAGATCGTGGGCATCAGCGCCACGTGGCGCAAGCTGCTGATGCAAGCCGAAATGGCCGCGCCGCATCTGCAGGTCGCCTCCATTGAAGGCGAACACGGCTCCGGCAAACACACGCTGGCTCGACATATCTTTTCGCGTTCGCCGCTTTCGGGGTCGGGATTTCAGCGCCGCGATGCGCGCGAGTGGCTCGCGACGGATGCCGATCCGTCGACGCTGGCCGGCTTCACTTATCTTGATCGTGTTGATCTGCTCGCGCCTCCGGGGCAGGGTTTGTTGCTCGGTGTTCTTCGCGCTTTGCAGGACCGTCCTCCGGGCCGCGCTGTCTTGCTCGCATCCTCGCAAACGCCGCTCCGCCAGATGGCCGGACAAGGATTGCTGCTGCCCGATCTAGCGTTCCGGCTGACCTCTATTCGCTTCGCCATTCCGCCATTGCGCCAGCGGCGGGAAGACATTGCTCCGCTTGCTCAGTGCCTGCTCGACCGCATCTGCTCGCGCTATCAGCAGCGGCCTGTGTTGCTCGGCCCCGGCACGCTCGCGCGACTGCTGCAACACCCATGGCCAGGGAACATTCGCGAACTTGCCGGTGTCCTTGAGACCGCTCTGCTTGAAGCCGACAACGGCGTCATTCTCTCCAACAACCTCGCGCTGCCCACTGAATCGGACCAGCCCATCGCACACCGGCCGGCGACGCAGTCTGACAATCTTTCGCTCGACGCGATCATTCACCAGCATGTGCAGTACGTGCTTGATCTGAACCACGGCAACAAGCTGCGGGCGGCGCGCCAGCTCGCCATCAGCCGCTCCACGCTGTACCGCATCCTCGCCAACGAATCGCTGCTCGCCTCGTGAATGCGGCAAAGACCGGGAGTCACGTTTGGGCGCGGCAAGAAAGAAAGAACGAAAGAAAAAGCGGGCGCGTTGTGGAAGTGGCTGCGATCGCGGGCGCTATTTTTGAAATGGCTTGAAAACGGGCGTAAAGCGCGGGAAATGTTCGATTTCATATGATCCAAAAGGCGCGCAATGTTCCATCAGGATAGTTGCGAAACAGGTCGAAATATTGAATGAAATGGTTGCGATTTTCGAGATACTGGACCCAGAAATTCAGTGAAATAAGCTTTTCAAAACCGAGAAATTTTCCATTTAATTCGAGTTGTTTGCAGAGAATTCCACGGTAATTCGGAAGAATGAGGTTATTGACGGTTTAGCAGGCGCTTTCAGCGATACGTTGAGGTGCTTATCGTTTGTTTTTGCGTACAGGGAGGGGGTCCGGAGACGGGCCCCTTTGGCGTTTGGGGCGAAGGGTGGAGGAGTGGAGCGTTCAGAACAGACAGGGACGATCACTCTGGACCGGTTGGGAAAGATGGCGCAGGCGCTGGAATGCGACCTGGGGTATGGGCTGGCGCCGTGGCACCGGTCACTGGAGGAGCGGGCGATGGAGCTGGTGGAGCAGGCTTTGTGGAGGAAGCGGTTTACGCGGAAGGGGCTGAAGGGCAGGGATTAGGGGAACAAGGGAACGAGGGACCGGGGGCACCGAGGAGGGCCCACCCTCGCTGGCCGGAGGTGGCTGCGAGGGTGGGTTTTTGTTGCGTCGGGGATCTTGAGGCGGGTCAGAGTTCCGGTTCGCGGCCACCGAAGGGGGCGTCGACTTTGGCGTACGGATCACCCCAGGGAGGGGACCCGGGGGGATCCTGCCACTGGGGCTCCCTCATGAGTATCTCCGCCGGGGTAGGGCCTGACGGCCTCTTCTTCGGCTCGGGGTTCCTGGCTCCGGAGATTTCGATGAGGAGCTTTGCGCTGCCCGTGTTGCCTTTAACGGCTTCCTGGACCAGCGCGGTAGCGATCCGGTCAGACTGCGAAGCTACCGCAACGTTGATGGCGTTGCGAAGGTTGGACCCGGCAACGCCGGGGGCAAGGCTCGTGTCCCCGGGGTTCGTGATCGTTGCATTCGCTTTTCTGCCACGCGGTTTGCCACTCGGTTTGCTTTCCGGATCAACATTCTTCCCGGACGCTGCTTGTTGTTCGGAGGCCGGTTTGGGGGCCGGCTTCAGGTTTTTGTTTGACTTCTTTTTGTAGTTCGGTACAGCCTTTTTCGAGGCCATCGTTCACCTATTTCCGGCCACGCTCCACGGACTTTCGTGCCCGCAGAAGAGCAACATGCGACGGCTCCGCACCGGAACCGCCCCGAAAACGAATCGTCAGAAATGTTGCCAATGATGATTGATAGTTGCCGATATTTTCGTCTCCTCTGCGCACGCGCGCCGCGAAGATGGCCTGTTGAATTAAAAGGAGGGCTGTCTCCTGCCCTCCTTTTTGGTTCTTTACTTTGGATCTGATTCAAGCGTAGCGGAAAGCGGGGTAATTTTCTGCAAATGGCGCGTGGCGCAGAAGGAATGAAAGGCTCGAGGGGAGATGGCTCTTTCCCTGGTCTCAAGGACGAGACCACGGGCACCCGGCTTTTAATCTGGGATGGGGTGGAGTCACTCCCCGATCCCTCCGCCTCGGTGGACAAGGGATCACCACCCCAAGGACGAAGACCTGTCCTTGGGGGCCCCGGGACCGGGGGCACCCGGCGGGACAGGCAGCCGCCTAAAGGTCTTCTTTCCGCAGCACGGAGCGGGTGGAGTCGCGGGGGTCTACGTGGACCTTGACGGTTTCTCCTTTGTAGGAATTCGCCCAGGCCCTGGCATCGCTTTCGCTGGCAAACCTCCGGCTGTAGTCGCCCATCTGCTCTTCGGGATTGTGGTAGGTGTAGGTGAGCGTGGCCTGGTAGTTGGAGAGGTCTGGATAGGCTTTCATCCCCGGGGTATCATCCTCGATGCAGGCGACACTCACTATGTCAACGACGGCGGAGACCGTGGGCCAGTTGCGGCCGCGCGTGCGTTCAATCCAGTGATCTAACATCTGCCAGCAGACGGCCACGAGCATGACGGCCGCGACGGCCAGCGAGATCAGAATGATTTCGAAGCGGGTGATTGGGCCGCCGGCGAGGATGAGGATACTGGCGAATAGCGGAGTCATTGTGTGCCTCGCTTGCTTGAGAGTAACAGTGCAATGGTCTCGGGTTCTCTCTTGAATTTGACAGGCATCGAGGAAAAAATGGGGGGCAGTGCACCTCAACCAGACCTGTTTCCGATTATTCCCATATGGTCGCCAAGTGGAAATAACCCGGTTTTGGGCTTCCTTCCCGTTTGGCGGTGGGAACTATACTGCGGAGGAACATCGCAAGAAGAACCGAATATGTCGGTGAAGCGTCCTGGCGCCTCCCTTGACTCGGAAAAGTGACGAGATGAAAGGATGATTTATTGAGCAGAATCGATGTCTCAGAGGCTAACGCCAAGATACCCAGAGCGGCGCGATTCGACGATGGAATCATAGCGGCATTCAGTTTCACGGTCTTCTTCTTCGTGCTGTGGCTTATCCCGGTTGGCTGGCGAGCGTATGACGTCCATACGTCCCATGTCTTGCGCCAGGAAGGTAATGTGGCCAATGGCGAAGTTACAGAAAGCTATCCTGGCCGCGGCAGCGTGAGTGTGATGTACAAGTTTTCTGTTGGCGGAGCAATCTATACCGGCAGCGCAAAAATGATCGCAGCTGACTACAAGGTTCAAGCTCCGGGCGAAAAGATTCTTATCCGATATCTGCCGAATGCCCCGCGCGTCAATCAGCCGGTCAATTGGGAATGGTTTTCGGTATGGGAGATGCCTTTCTATGTCCTGGGGTTGGGACTCCTGGCAGGAATAGGAGCTTCAATTGTCGCGGGGTGGAGAAAAAGACAACTGGCACGGATCGGGGTTGTGGTCGAAGGAAGAGTGACAGGCTGTGTGCCGAATGGCAATCGATTCAAGACGTATTACGAATGCACGACCGACGATAACCGTGAATTCGAGGGGAGCGCGGTGACGAGTGAGGAGTGCGAAACGGGCGCGGCCATTCCCGTTATTTATCTCAGCAGCAACCTCAGGAGAAATGATTACTACCCAATGTAATGATCTGGAGGACATGAAAAGATTCCTTATGAAGATGACCCGGATAGCGCGCCTTAGCGAACAGGTCTACCCCATCCCTGTTACGTCGGCAAATTGCGCAAGAAAGAATGAAATGCTCAACACGGCCCATCTCCGAGTTGGACGATCGGCCAGGGGTTAGCGCCGTTCGGGATGGCGGTCGTTTGGTCGCCTACAGGGGGGTGAGCCTTTTGTGGGGTGAAGCGATGCCCCGCTGGATCGCCCCAATGGCCACAAAGACTGAGGCGTGGCGAGGATAGGGCACCCAGCGCTCGGGTAAGTTGGTTCTTCCCCTGGTCTCAAAATCGAGACCAGGGGCACCCGCCGCTCGGGAAAAAGTATCGCTGGATTTTGTACACTGTGCGGCTGCTATACTCCCCCGGGGGTTGCGTATGCAGCGTAGAGAATTTCTAAAGTCCGCATCGCTTGCCGCGCTGATGCCGCAGTTGCATGCGGCGGTGCGGATGAAAATCACCGACATCAAGATCGTGAACCTGAAGACCGTGCGCGAGACCGGCAAGATGGAAGCGGCGTGGAATCCGGGAACGATGACCACGCAGCGGATTGGCGGCGGATCGGTGGTCGAGATTGAAACCGACCAGGGGCTGACAGGCATTGGGCCGGGGATGGATGCCGGTTCGCTGGATGCGGCCAAGGCACAACTCGTCGGCAAGGACCCATTCAACATTGAGCAACTGGCCGGGCCGCTGCGGTACTACGTGGGTGGAAGTCCGCGGACGGTTTCCGCGCTGGAGATTGCGCTGTGGGATTTGATGGGCAAAGCGACTGGGCAGCCTCTCTACAAACTGTGGGGCGCGGCCAAGGATCGGGTACCGGCGTATGCGAGCATGATTCAGCTTTCGACTCCGGAAGAGCGGGCGCGCATGGCGGTGGAGTTGAAGTCGCAGGGGTGGAAGGCGATCAAGCTGCGGGCGCATTACGCCACATTGAAAGAAGACGTGCAACTGGTGGAAGCGGTGCGCAAAGCGGTGGGCGACGACATGGAGATTATGGTGGACGCGAACCAGGCGCAGGCCTTTGGCTCGTGGCAGCCGGGGGTGATGTGGGATTTTCGGCGCGCGCTTGATACGGCGCGGGAACTGGAGCGCTTGAACTGCGCGTGGCTTGAAGAACCGCGGCTGCGATACGCGTTCGACGAGCTGGCGGAGTTGAGCAGGCTGGTGGGGATTCCGATTGCGGGCGGGGAGAACAATCGAGGCGTGCACGAATACCGGTGGCTGCTGGAACAGAATTGTTTCAGCATTGTGCAGCCGGACATCATGGTGGCCGATGGCGTGACGGGATTTCGTGAGATTGGGGCAATGACGCAGGCGCACCACAAGAGATTGATTCCGCATCACGGCGGAGGCAATCTGGGAACGATTGCGCAATTGCACGCGATTGCGTCGTGGCCGAATGCGCCCTGGATTGAGATTCTGCACGACCCGCCGGTGGCCGCGTATACCAATGGGTTCGCGATGATGCAGAACCCGCCGCTGGTGGATAAGGATGGGTATCTTGCCCTGCCGGATGGTCCGGGGCTGGGCGTGGAGATCAATAAGGATTTGATCGCGTAGATGCGGTTGCGTGGGGCGGCGGAGTGAGGCCCGCCCGCTCATCGCG
>CAWFZC010000023.1:0-54816 GCA_963820245.1 uncultured Acidobacteriaceae bacterium
GGGGTCGTCGTAGGCGGGAGTGATGTCCATGACGATGGTGTCTTTTGGGGCGGTGAATTCTGTGGAGACCACGGTGGGATGAACCGTGGTGGCTTCGAGTTGCAGGTTGCCGTCGATCTCGGGAACAGGATGGCCGAAGGAGTTGAGCAGGCGGTAGGTGTAGCGCTTGTCGTTGAAGGTGTCGGCGATGTAAAAACTGGGGCCGCCGGGATCGCCGACAATCTGTGTGCCTTTCAGGCCGATGGAGTAGGAGCCGACATCGTTGTGGCTATGGTTTCCGTTGCCTCCAGCCTTGATGGTGATGGCGAGCGCGCCGCCGGGCGTCGGGCGATCGACCAGGATGCCGTTCTCTGGATACCAGGCGCGGGGGCCTTGAAGGCCCGCAATGGTGGCGTCGGAATCGTGGCGCTGCGAGTTAATGGGGAAGGCGGCAATCATGGCATCAGGCAGGCTCTGAGCGTGGTCTCGGAGGATGGCAAGGTCGTCGTCAAAGATGCCGAGCGAGAAGGTGCGATCGACGTAGGCGAGAAAGGTCTGGTCGGGTTTGTAGCCGAAGTGCGCGTCGCCGAAGTCGGCGTAGACGCCGGGGAGCATGGCGAACTGGAAGCCGAAGAGAGCGGCCTTGCGGGCCTTGGGATTGCTGAAGAGGTCGATCTTGCCGCCGGTAGAGTACCAGAGATGCTCGCGCAGCATGGCGTAGTTTGAAAAGCCATAGACCCAGTAGCCGATGCCTTCGTTGTCGTAGCCGGAGGCGGAGAAGCTGTCGAGATAGTTTGGAACCCAGTGCTCGGCGGCAGCGGCGAAGAGGGCGCGGTCGTTGCGGTCAGGCAGGATGGTGAGGGCCGCGTCGGTAACGCCGTTGTGGCAGACGGCGTTCCAGTTGTGCTTGACGTCGAGCCAGCCGATGAAGGTCTTCTCCTGGCCGGCGTAGGCGCGGCGCATCGGACCAAAGACGTGGAGTTCGAGCGCTGCCATCGCGCGCTTGCGGGTGTCGGGGGGTAGCCTGTCTCCCATCAAGTAGAGCGCCTCGGCTACCGAATGGCCAAGCGTGGCCGCGTTCAGGTCAACGTAGTAGCGGGTGCCGTGGAAGTTCACCAGTTGCGGATCGTGCGCCGGCAGGGTCCACGAGGGCTCGGCGGAGATGGCGTCGAGCTGCTCGGCAATGCGCGGCAGAAAGCGTCCCTTCCACTCGCTGCATTCGGCAAGGACGAGCGGCGTGAGCTGACCGGTGTGGCCGCTGAGCATCGCCTGGCCTTCATTGCGGTCGCCGTCCCGGGAGTAACGCAGGTAGGCCTCGTCGTTCCAGGGTGGAAGCGGGGAGGCGATGAGGGTTTCGGCGCGCTGGACGCTGGGTTCAAAGAATTGAGAGGCGGACTGCCATGCGGCGCGGTCGGTGCAGGGAGCGCCGAAGCCGGCAGGTTTGTCCGGAAGCATGCGCGCTATTTCAGCGCGGCGCGCCTGGCTGAGCTCGGGGTAGGTGAGCGCGGGTGTTTGAGCTGAAAGAAGGGTACAAGCAGAAAGCAAAAGGATAAAGGCAAACAGGCCCGGGGCTGCAGGGCGAATCGAGCCAGAAGTCATCGCAAAAAACTCCCATCGGCATGGCCGGTTGTTAAATGATGAAGAAGACCGGGGCAGTAGCCGAAACACGCATGGAGATTGGCCGGCCAGCGGACCGGCGCAATTATACGCTGCGAGCGGAAAGGCGGGCTGCGGGCCCTGGGACTAGCCGTGGAGATAGGCAAAAACCGGCCGCAGAAAGAACGAAGGGAGCGCCCGAAAAAGTGACAAAGAGGGTCGGGAATTCGCCGTCTCGTATATTGGTATTTAATACTCCATCCTGATATACACCCGCCCTTGCACAGGTGCATACTTGAGATTAGGCCGTACCTATTGAGGGGCACCGTTCCCCACAGGTTCCCTCTGCTCCGTCCCGGCCGCTAAACTTGCAAGCGTGAATCGTTTAGGGCAGTCCCAGGTAGCGGACTGAAAACGATCGACAAAAGGCGCGGCGCCGTTGCGCACGGATGAAGACTCAGACCTCCGGAGCTCAGTGCGCAAGGCGATGAACTGAACCAATTAAGAACAGAGCTCATTGAGAGGGATTCATGACAGTTGCTGCTCGCTATCCAGGCATTCGCATTACAGCCAACGGAAACCAGCTGGTCTCCTACCACACCGAGACGCGGATCGCCGATGCCGGCGTGTTCTATCCGATTACGCCTTCGACCGAGGGCGGCGAGCTGTTCCAGCAGGCTTATGCTGAAGGCCACCTGAATGTGTTCGGCAACAACACCATTGCCATTGAGACCGAAGGCGAGCATGCGGCCCAGGGCGGCGCGATTGCCCACTCGGTTTGCGGCAAGCGCGTTGTGAACTTCACGTCGGGCCAGGGCGTTGTCTACGGCGTGGAGCAGTATTATCACGCGCCCGGCAAGGGATCCACGATGGTGCTTGAAGTGGGCGCGCGCGCCCTTACCAAGCATGCCTTGAATGTGCACTGCGGCCACGACGATATTTATGGAGCGTTGGACACGGGCTGGATCATGTTGTTCGGCAAAGACGCGCAGCAGGCGGCGGACCAGGCGTTGATTTTGCGCCGCGTGACCGAGCTGAGCCTGACGCCCGGCATGAACATCATGGACGGCTTTTTGACGACGCACCTGGAGCGCACCTTCTACAAGCATGAGTCGGAGTTGATCCGCGAGTACCTCGGCGCTCCCGACGACGTTATTGACTGTCCGACGGAAGCGCAGCGCGTCCTGTTTGGACCCACGCGCCGCCGCGTTCCCAAGATGATGGACCTGGCCAATCCGGTTTTGCTGGGCCCGGTGCAGAACCAGGAACACTACATGAACGGAGTGGTGGCGCGGAGAAACAACTTCACCGAGCCGATTCTTGAATTCCTTGAAGCTGCCTACAAGGACTTTGGCGAGCTGACGGGCCGCAAGTACGGGCTGCTCACCGAGTACAAGACCGCTGACGCGGATACGGTGTTTGTCTCGCTTGGTTCGGCCGCTGAGAACATTGAGGCTGCGGTCGATTATCTGCGCGAGACACGCGGGGCCAGCGTTGGGTCTATCCATATTAATGTGATCCGCCCCTTCCCTGAGGCGGCAGTTGTGAACGCGCTGAGAGGAAAGAAGAACGTCATCATCCTGGAGCGGACTGACGAAGCGATGTCGCCTGACAATCCGTTGGGCAAGGATATTCGCACGGCGCTGTCGAAGGCGATCAAGACGGAAGGGCGTCCGTCGGCTGAGGGATTGCCGTCGGTGTCGCTGAATGAAGTGCCGACGATTTTTGGCGGGACGTACGGGCTGGGTTCGCGCGACTTCCGACCGGAGCACGTGATCGGCGCGTACGAATTCGCAACCGGCACACGCGCACGCAAGGACGGCAAGAAGGCTTCTGACGGCGTTTCGTTCATGGTACTCGGCATCGACCATCCTTATTCAGTGGTGGCCGACGAGACGCCCTCGCTTCTGCCTGAGGGCGCGGTTGCCGTGCGCTTCCACTCGATCGGCGGATGGGGCGCCATCACCACGGGCAAGAATCTGGGCGCCATTCTCGGCGATTTGAATGACCTGCTCTTTGAGCGGGATGGTTTGAGGGACAACCTGGGTAACCCCAAGGAAGTGATTCATGTCAGCGCCAACCCCAAGTACGGTTCTGAGAAGAAGGGTGCGCCGACCAGCTACTTCATGGTCGCGGCCAAGGACCGTATTCGCGTGAACTGCGATCTGCGCCATGTGACCGTGGTGCTCTGCTGCGATCCCAAGGCGTTTACGCACACCAATCCGCTTGACGGGATTCAGGAGGGCGGAAGCCTGGTGTGGGAATCGGACGCGGACGGTGAGCGCGCGTGGGAGAACCTGCCACTGTGGGCGCGCAAGCAGATTATCGACAAGAATATTCGCGTGTACACGCTGCCCGGCTTTGACATTGCGCGCAAGGCAACGGACCGCGCTGACTTGCAACTGCGCATGCAGGGCAATGCGTTTCTGGGCGCGTTCTTCGCGGTGAGCCCGATGCTGCAGGAGTTTGGCATCACGCAGGAGCAGTTCCGCGAAGTTGTCCACAAGCAGTATGTGAAGAAGTTTGGCAAGCTGGGCGAAGCGGTTGTTCAGTCGAACATGGAAGTGATGCTGCAGGGCTTTGAGCGCGTGAAGGAGATCAAGGTTGGCGCGCTTTCCGCTGCCGATCACTCCACGCTGCGCGGCCAGGCGTTGATGCCGATTCTCGAATTGGCGACGGCGGGCGGATCGTGCGGGACGGGATGCCGTTCCACACCAGTGCCTGCTGGACAAGGGCCGCGCGCACCCATTGATAGCATTTCAGCATTCGATGCGGAGTTCCGCTCCAACTACGGCTACGATCAGCCGGCCACGCCGCTTTCGGCGATGGGCATTATTGCCGCCGCGACTGGCGACACGGCTTCAAAGTACGTGGCTCGCCGCGAAACTCCGCTCTACATTCCCGAGAACTGCACGCAGTGCATGGAGTGCATTTCGGTTTGCCCGGACACGGCGCTGCCCAACACCTCGCAAGACATGGGCACGCTGCTGTCGACGGCCATTTCGTACTACGTCTCCGATGGCGTGGAGCGCACCAAGATGCTGCGCGCCCTGCCGGAGATTGAGAAGCAGGCCCGCGTGCGCATGCTGGCTGACATCAAGACCGGAACACCGCTGCCGAAGATTCTGCGCGAAGTGGTGGAGCAGGTGGATGGATTCTCCGCGGCGTCGAAGGAACAGTTCTTCGCCATCATGGAGAAGGTTCCCATGGCCTACCAGAAGGTGAACGCCATCTTCTCGTCGCCGGAACGCAAGGCGCCGGGTTCAGGCGGCATCTTCTCGATTTTTGTTTCTGATCTATGCAAGGGGTGCGCAGCCTGCGTTACGGCCTGCGGCGAGCACGAGGCGTTGAAGATGGTTGCGGAAACCGAGCAGGTGAATGCCGAGCACGAAACAGGCACCGGCTTCCTCGATCTGCTTCCTGACACGTCGCAAAAGTATCTTGGCCTTTACAACGGCGCCAATCCCGCCGACTCAAAGACGGCCACGCTGCGCAACATGCTGATGGTGCGCACGAACTACGACGCACTGGTGGCTGGCGACGGCGCATGCGCTGGCTGCGGCGAAAAGAGCGTGCTGCGCTCCATTGCCGCCGTGACCGAAGCGTACATGCGGCCAGTGTTCCACGCCAAGAGCGATCGCTTTGTGGCGAAGGCTGGCGAGCTGGAGAAGACGGGCGTGGCGAAGCTGGCCGCGCTGAAGGAAAAGAATGCAGGCGAGTACGCGCTGTTGCGCCAGGCGATTCTTCACCTGGTGATGGGCCTCGGCGGCGAAGACGTCAAGGACACCAAGACGCGCATCGCGGCCTACGAGGCAGCGAATGGCGTCGTGACCGACGCGCAGCTTGTGGAGGCGATTGCGGCAGTGCTGCTGACGGAAGCCTTCAACCACAAGAACCTGCAGCCGGTGGACGGACGCCTGGCGAACGGCATGAGCGTGATGGCGATGGCTGCACATACGGGCTGCAACACGGTGTACGGCTCAACCGCGCCGAATAATCCGCATCCTTATCCCTGGATGAACTCGCTGTTCCAGGACGGCGTGACGGTGGGTTGGCTGATGGGCGAGAGCTTCATCGTTGACCATGCACGGCGTTCGGTGCTGCCTGAGCGGTTGGCCGACATTCTGCTCACGCGCGAAACCAACGTGATCAACGAGGAAGAGTATTACCACTTCACGCACTTTACTGACGCGCTGATGACCGACAAGGAAATCGTGGAGCTGCCCAAGGTCTGGGTGGTTGGTGGCGACGGCGGTATCGGCGACATCGGCTACCAGAACACGTCGAAGGTGATGCTGCAGAACCGGCCCAACGTGAAGGTGCTAATGCTCGACACGCAGGTGTACTCGAACACGGGCGGCCAGAACTCGGATTCGACACCAATGCTTGGCGGCAACGACATGAATGTCTTCGGTTCCGCGACACAGGGCAAGAACACGGAGAAGAAGACGGTGGCGGAGACCTTCCTCGGCGGGCACGGATCGCCTTTCGTGGCGCAGGTTTCGATGGCCAACGCACCGAAGCTCTACCGCTCGATTCTCGACGGCCTTGAGTATCGCGGCACCATGTTCCTGCAGGCATTCACCACCTGCCAGCCGGAGCACGGTGTTGCCGACGACATGGCGCTCCACCAGGCGCAACGCGTGCGCGACTCGCGCGGCGCACCGGAGTTTGTCTTCAATCCGCGGCTTGGCGAGACGTACCAGGAAGCGCTTGACCTCAAGGGCAATCCTTCGATCGATCTGGACTGGTACGAGACCAAGTCGAAGGAGACCGGCGAGATTGCGCGCTACACAGTTGCTCACTGGTGCACGACGGAAGCCCGCTTCCGCAACCACCTGAAGAAGATCAAGCCGGAGCAGGCGGAGAAGATGATTTTCCTGGACAACATGCTGGTGCGCATCACGCAGCAGGATGTGGTCTACCGGTACTACGTGAAGCCGGGACACCGCGCTTTCATTCCTGACTTCGGCGTGTACATCAAGCAGGAGCAGGACGGCAAGA
Organism: uncultured Acidobacteriaceae bacterium; assembly: GCA_963820245.1. GTDB lineage: Bacteria > Acidobacteriota > Terriglobia > Terriglobales > Acidobacteriaceae > Telmatobacter. The sequence goes on from CAWFZC010000023.1 coordinate 6,580, forward strand.
CGGTTTACTACGCGTTGAGCCGCCAGCTGGTGATGTTCTGCGTGGAGCGCCGGAAGGCATGGCGCATGCTGCAGTCCAAGGCCGGCATCGTGAACAAGGAGTATGCCGCGCAGAAGGCGATTCTTGCCGAAGTGGATGCGGGCAAGCTGCCGGTTGAGGAACTGTTCGCACGCGGACATGAACTGGTGCGGGAGCGCATGGCCGGAGCGGTTGCGGCCAAGGCGTAAGGCAGCTGAAGTAGAAGCAGAAAGAAACGCGGGCCTTCGGGTCCGCGTTTTTGTTCTTGTACGCATGATGGCTTCGCGATATGGCGCCAGCTGCGCTTTTGTCGTGGAATTAGGGGCCGTCTGGCCTGTAGTCTGTTTTCGGTGTCTATGGATCACCTCTCATGAGCTTCAATCTGAGTTGCGGTCGTCGAACGTTGTGGACGTATGCGCTGCTCCTGCTGGCCATCCTGTCTCCGGTTTTTGCGAGAGCCCAGTCTCCGCTTCCCATCACGGAGAAGATCGAGTGGACGTGGACGGACCGGCCGGATGCGCCGGTGGCGGGGCTGTCGAATGTGCTGCTGGTAGGCGACTCCATCACGCGTGGATATTATCCGGCGACGGCGAAGGAGTTAGACGGGATTGCTAATGTGTATCTGTTTGCCACTTCGGCGAGCAGTGGCGACAAGCGCCTGCCCGGACAACTGCATGATTACTTCGCAATGATGGGACTCAAATTCGCGGTGATTCACTTCAACAACGGAATGCACGGGTGGGGATATACGGAACAGGAATACGCGCACGGGTTGCCTGGAATGATCGGTGCGCTGCGCGAGGGTGAGCCGCATGCCTCGCTGGTGTGGGCGAGCACAACCCCGGTGCTTCACGATTCCACCAAGGGTGAGTCGTCCAATGCGCGCATTGACGAACGGAATCGACTGGCGGCGGAGATCATGGTGCACGAAGGGATTGCAATCGACGATCAGCATGCGCTGATGCTGAAACACGCTGATCTGCATAATGGCGATGTGCACTTTACCGATGCGGGCTATGCAGTGCAAGCGGAGCAGGTGGCGCGGTCGGTTCGCGCGGCGTTGGGGAAGGGGTCCGAGGGCAGGGATTAGGGAACAGGGATTAGGGATTAGAAAAACTTTCGGGTTGAGTGCTTGTTATCCCACCCATCACAAAAGCGTGATGGATGGGGCACCCGGCAGATCATCTGTTTGGTGAATCTCCGGTCTCATCCGCCGCGGCGGACGAGACCGGGGATTCCATGGTTGATACGAAAGCCGATGGCGCGGCCTAGTTCACCCATGGTTTATACAAAGGTCGGTGGTCGCGGCCTAGTTATCCGTCGAGAGCACGTCGTAGTTGTAATCGATGAGAGCGCGCTTTACCGGAGATGGCGTTTTGGGCAGCGGCAACGTCTGTTCGAGAGATGAAGAGCCGATGATCGCGCCTGAAATCCAGCGCACCACTTTGCCATCGGTCAGCTCAAGGTAGATGGGAACCAGGTTCTTGAAGGTGGGCGGAACTCCAGATTGCGTCAGCTTGACGTGCAAGGTGGGCGCGTCGCCGCTTTGCCCAACTTCGCTCTCCATGTGATAAGTGGGCAGTTCCGTCCCGTACACATACTCGTTGAAGAACCAGTCCATGCGATGGTTGCCATCCATGTCCATGCCGCGGTTCATGTGCTTCTCAACCATCGTCTTGAAATCCTCGGTGGTTGCGGCCCGCATACGATAGGTCGACGCAAAATCGCGCATGGTCTCTTTGAATTCCTGGTCGCCCGTGTTCGGTGACCACATCATGGAGCGGATCATGTGGAGGATGTAGGCTCCCTTGGGATAAACGAGGTTCTGGTAGATGTCCCACCCGGTCTTCTCGGAGCTGAGGCGAAAGCCCATGGTCACGGGGCCAACGTCAATGGGCCGAAATCCCATAGTGTTCTTTTCCGTGATGAGCCGGCGCTGCTCCTTCCAGAACTCGCGATACTTGTCGCCCTTGGGTTCAGTAGCCTGCAGAAAGATGGATGCCGACGTGTTGGCAAATCCTTCGCTCATCCACTGATCGCGATAACTTGCGAAGCCGACGGTCTGTCCCCACCATTGGTGCGCTACTTCGTGCGGCGTTACGATCTTCCAATACATATCTTCGGCGCCTCTCGTCAACAGAAAGTGCCGCTGGGTGCCGTCAAGAAAGCCACAGATGGGAAGATACACAAGCATCGGCCAGCTCTGTCCGTAGTTGCAGGCAGTTTGCTGGGTGAGTGCGATCTTGGCAAACGGGAGCGCGCCGAAGTAGTTGGTATAGATCTCCGAGGCCACCTGTCCCTGGCTCAACTGCACGGGAAGCATGGAAGCGGTGTTGATTTGTCCCACCGCGCTGAGCTCAGAATTTTCGTCACTGCCGGGTTGGTTAGGGCCACTGTTGATCCGGCTCAAGGCGTCAGGCACCTGCTTGTTCGCATAGGCGTCAATGGTGAGGTTGTCGCCGAGCTTACCCTGAATGACTGCCTCCTTCATCGCAAAGTCGCCCAGGGTGAAGCCAACGACGGCGAGCGGCACGTCGGTCTTCCACTCCGTCGTCGTAATCTTGCCATCGGTGCGATCGCTCTGTTTGGTTCCAGTGGCAATCAGCTGCAATCCCTTGGGCACATGAAACGTCATCTGGTACAAGGCATAGTTGCCCAGGCCCTGGGCCATGTTGGGGTACCAGTTTTCCCGGGCAACGGGATAATAGTTATTGTTGCCTTCGTTGATGACCACGTCCTTGCCGCTGTAGGTAATGCGGAGGGAGGTGGACTCGCCTTTCTTGAGCGGTTGCGCCAGGACCACGCCAAAATCTGCGTCTTCGTCTTTCTTCTCCTGCACGTAATCGAGTGGCGCACCTTTGTCCGTTTCCACATCGCTGACGCGGAGCGTGGGAAAGAGCGAGAGCGGCACCACTGCCGCGCCGTCTTCCTGGGCAATCACGTGGACGGTGGCCTGTCCCGACAGAAGTCCGCTCCTCTCGATGGTGACGTCGAGCTGTTCACTGTCGATGCGGCTGGCGGCGTTGCGCTCCGGGCCGCTTGCCGTGCCGCGGGCAATGTCAGAGGCCTTATGAAACGCAGTCGGCCACGAAGGACCCCAGTCGTTGTAGATGAGGAGCGAGACCTCCTCGGGCGCAAGGTCGCCGTCGCCATGAGGATCGAGCGTGAAGATCATATGCCCATGCTTGCTGCCATGGATTGCGGCAAGGAAAAAGCCTCCCTTTGCGGGGCTGAGCACATCCTCAAGGAGGCGCAGATCGAGATTGTCTTTCAGCTTTGTGCGCATGAAGGTGTGCAACTCGGCGGCTGCCTGGGCGTATTCCGTGCTGGCCTGGCCTGTGCCTGCCGAACCCTTGTGCAGTTCCGCGGCCGTGTCATCGGTAAAGCGCAGCACCACCTGGTCAAAGTCCTCATCGAACTCTTCGCTGTGGTTGACGATCGACAGGTTATGGCGCTCCTCGGCGGTGGGCGGCGTCAGGTGGAAGTGCCCTTCGCCTTTGAAGACAACGCCCGTGACCTTGCCGTTGACCTGGCCGTCAAAGGCAATGTTTCCGCTGTGAAAAGTGAATGTGGCGGCGTCTCGCTTGAGCTCGAGATTGTTGACAGCAATGACCTCGCCGCCAGGTAGAAGGCCGCGTAACTGCTGATAGTAGCCGTTGCTGTTGGCCGGATGCTGGGCCTGGAGCACAACGGAGAAGCAGGCAACAAGAAGTAGAAATGGCAGGAAAAAGACACGAGGGCGGATGAACAAGGGTGCTGCTCCTCTTGAGTATTTGGACTACTATAGCGCATTGCGTGGCTCATTGCCGTGACCAGGAGCCAATCAGGTGCTTCGCGCGGTTCTGAAACTACCCGGCCGCTTGAGGAAGTCTACGGCACGTACAAATCGACGTATTCTTGCACCGGCATTGCTTCAAGACGATTGCGGTCGAGGGAAGCGGAGAGGATTTTCTCCTGCTGCGCATCGGGGAAGCGGCGGCGTAGATTGGTCTTGAACTTTTCGACAAGCAAGGGCAGTCCTTCAGTGCGTCGGCGGCGATGGCCAATGGGATATTCGACCGTTTCCTCCAGTACGGTTCCGTCGTTCAATTCAACGCGTAGTGAATTCGCGATGGATCGCTTTTCGGGATCGTGATAGTCGGCTGTGAAGCTCGGCTCTTCAACGCATGCGATTTTTGCGCGGAGCGCGTCAATGCGCGCGTCGGAGGCAACGGCATCTTCGTAGTCGGCTGCCGTGAGCCGGCCGAAAAGCAATGGAATTGCAACCATGTATTGCACGCAATGATCGCGATCTGCGGGATTGGCGAGCGGGCCTTTCTTGTCGATGATGCGCAGGCAGGCTTCGTGCGTGCGAATCGTAATGGTCTTGATGGCTTCGGCGGAGAGCCCGCGCTGGACGAGCCGCTCATGCAGAGTCATGGCTGCTTCAGCAGCGGTCTGTGCGTGAAACTCCGCCGGAAAACTGATTTTGAACAGCACGTTTTCCATCACGTAGGAACCGTAGGCCCGCTGGAATTGAAACTCGCGGCCCTTGAACAGGACGTCGTAAAATCCCCACGTCTTTGCTGTGAGGGCAGAGGGGTAACCCATTTCGCCGGTGCGCGCCATCAGCGCCAGGCGCACGCCGCGGCTGGTTGCATCGCCCGCGGCCCAGCTTTTGCGCGAGCCGGTGTTGGGGGCGTGACGATACGTGCGCAGGCTCTGGCCATCAACCCACGCCAGGGAGAGTGCGGCGATGGTCTGGTCGCGGGAGAGGCCGAGGAGCTCGCTGACCACTGCAGTCGTGGCCACCTTTACAAGTACTACATGATCGAGGCCGACCTTGTTGAAGGAGTTCTCGAGAGCGATGCAGCCTTGAATCTCATGTGCCTTGATCATGCCCGTCAGCACTTCGCGCATGGGGAGGGGTGGCTGGTTGTTGGCGATCGCTGTGCGGGAGAGCCAGTCGGCCACGGCGAGGATTCCGCCGAGGTTGTCTGAAGGGTGTCCCCACTCGGCGGCCAGCCAGGTGTCGTTGAAGTCGAGCCAGCGAATGATGGCTCCAATATTGAACGCGGCCTGCACGGGGTCAAGCTGGTAGCTTGTGCCGGGAACGCGCGCGCCGTTGGGAACCACTGTGCCGGGGACGATGGGGCCGAGGAGGCGGGTGCAGGCTGGATATTCGAGCGCCTCAAGGCCGCAGCCGAGCGTATCGATGAGGCAGTGCTGCGCCGTCGAGTAGGCGAGATCACTCGCGATCTCGTGGCTCAAGGCGTAATCGGCGATGTCGGTGAGAACTCGGTCGGGCTCGGGACGAGCGTTTGAGATTTGGCTGATGTGCGAGGACACGCTGACTCCTGTGTATATGGAGTAGTGTATCGGTTTTAGCTACGGTCAGCGATGCGAGCGAACGCCAGGTTTTCCGGTCCTGTGTAAACGGCGGAGGGGCGAATGATCTTGCCGCTCTGGCGTTGCTCGATCACGTGCGCCGACCATCCAGCTGTGCGCGCCATGACGAAGAGCGGAGTAAACAGGTCAACCGGGATGCCCATCAGGTGGTAGGCCACGGCCGAGTACCAGTCGAGGTTGGGGAACATGTTCTTGACCTCGCGCATGGTTTTCTCAATGCGCTCGGCAATGTCAAAGAGCCGCATGTCGCCCGCTGCCACAGCGAGTTTGCGCGCTGTTTCCTTCACAATGTCGCTGCGCGGATCGCTGATGGTGTAGACCGGATGACCGAAGCCGATAATCACTTCGCGGTTAGCTACGCGGCGGCGCATGTCTGCGTCTGCTTCATCGGGCGTGGCGTAGCGCAGCAGAATTTCAAGCGCAACTTCATTGGCGCCGCCATGCTTGGGACCCTTTAGCGCGCCGATAGCGCCGGCAATTGCGGAGTAAAGATCGGAGCCGGTCCCGGCGATGACGCGTGCCGTGAAAGTTGAGGCGTTGAATTCATGCTCGGCATAGAGGATGAGCGAGGTCTGCATGGCGGCTGTCCACTCGGCACGGGGCGCAGAGCCGTGCAGCAGATGCAGAAAATGCGCCGCTATCGAATCTTCAAATCGTTCCACCTCGATGCGGCGGCCATTGCGCGCGTAATGGTGCCAGTAGAGGAGCATGGATGGGAGCGAGGCCAGCAGCGTATCTGCGATGGCGCGCGCTCCCGCCTCGTTGTGGTCAGGGGACTCGGGCAGCACGCAGCCCAGAACGGAAACTCCAGTGCGCAGCACGTCCATGGGATGTGTTGAGGGCGGCAGAATCTCCAGCGCCTGCTTGACTGACGCGGGGATACTGCGCATGGTGCGCAAGGCGGCCTTGTACGTCACTAGTTCGACAGCGGTGGGCAGTTTGCCGTGGACGAGCAGGTGTGCGACTTCTTCAAACTCGCAGTGCGCGGCCAGGTCGCAAATGTCGTACCCGCGATAGTGCAGGTCGTTGCCGCTGCGACCCACAGTGCAGAGGGCGGTTTCGCCGGCAGGCGTGCCGGAGAGAGCCACGGACTTCTTTGGCTTGAAGGCGGCAGGGGAGTCGGGGGCAGGGGAGTCGGGTTTGCCTTCGGGCATTTTGACCTCCGGAAAGCATCAAGCTAACGGATGAACGGCGCGCGTGTCCAGAGCCTTTCAGGAACTCTGGTCTGATTTCTTTTCCTTCGCGAACAGCTCATCCAGCTTATTTTCGTATGCGTGATAGTCGAGGAACTTGTAGAGATCGGCGCGCGATTGCATCAACGGGAGCGCGCTCTTCTGCGTGCCCTCGGCGCGAATGGTTTCGTACACCTTGAGCGCGGCGGCGTTCATGGCGCGGTAAGCGCCGCAGCAATAGAGAATGATATCGACGTTCGCGGCTGCGAGCTCGTCGCGCGTAAACAGCGGTGTCTGGCCGAACTCAGTAATGTTGGCCAGGATGGGCACGCCGACGGCTGCGCGGAACTCCTTGTACATGGCCAGTTCGGTAATGGCCTCGGCAAAAATCATGTCGGCGCCGGCGGCAACGTATGCCTGTGCGCGGCTGATTGCGGCGGCCAGTCCCTCGTTGGCCAGTGCATCGGTGCGGGCCATGATGACAAATTGAGAATCGGTGCGTGCATCCACGGCGGCCTTGATGCGGTCAGCCATTTCGTCGGTGGCCACCAGTTCCTTGCCGGGCCTGTGGCCGCAGCGCTTGGCGGTTACCTGGTCCTCAATATGCACGGCAGCCGCCCCGGCCTTGATCATGGAGCGGATGGTGCGGGCGATGTTGAACGCTCCGCCCCAGCCGGTGTCGATGTCGACCAGCAAGGGGAGCGGCACGACATCGGTAATCCGCCGAACGTCGGTCAACACATCTTCCATGGTGCTGATGCCCAGATCGGGCATGCCGAGCGAGTTGGCCGCCACGCCTCCACCAGACAGATACAAAGCGCGGAAGCCTGTGGCCTGGGCCAGCCGCGCCGTATAAGCATTGATGGCGCCGGCCACCTGCAGCGGCCGTTCCTCGGTTATAGCAATTCGAAAACGGGCGCCCGGCGAGTTCGATTTTGATAGGTCAGCCATGCAACTTCCTTGGGCCGCATCATAGCAGGCGCCGCACTTCTTCCGTGCCTGCCTGCACGCCGTTCTTCACAGTTCCCCAACCGGGCCGGATGGTGCGACAATCGTCCGGTTGGGTTTGTTTCAGGCAAAATGGGCTCAGCCCAAGGAGAACATCATGATGAATCGAAGAATTTTTATCGTCGCGACTCTCGTCGCCGCCATGCCCCTGCTTGCACAGACGGCTCCTAAAAAGCCCCGGCCAAGCCCTCCGGAAACAGCGTCGGCAACCATCGGCGGCAAGACAATCACCATCAATTACAGTTCGCCCGGCGTGAAGGGGCGCGAGGGCCAGCTCTTCGGCAAGGACGGGCGCATCAGCAAAGATCCGCACTATCCAGTGTGGCGTGGCGGCGCCAATGAGGCCACGGCCCTGGTGACCACGGGCAACTTTACCCTGGGCGATCTGGCAGTTCCCGCTGGCAACTATACGTTGTTCGTCGACATTTCCGATCCCAACAACTGGACGCTGATTGTGAGCAAGGCGACCGGTGAGTGGGGACTGGCCTATGACGGAACCAAGGACCTGGGCCGGACCAAGATGACCATGGCCAAGCCACCGGCGATGGTTGAGAACCTGGTCTACACGATCACGGATAACGGCGGCGGGAGTGGCACCCTGACCCTGGCCTGGGAAGATCACACGGCTTCGGTTTCCATCAAGGCAAACTGAGCGCATAGGCGCTTGAAAATTTGAGACGGCAGAAGGCCGGCAGCTACCGCGAAGGCATAAACGCGGAGTCCGCCGGCCTTTTGCGTAGAATTTGCCCGTTCCCGGTACAATAGAGATAGTGGTCGATGTGTTCCCGGAGAGGAAAGAACCTTGCCGTTGTATGCCTACCGCTGCACCCAGTGCGGCCATAAATTCGAGAAAATTCAAAACTTCAGCGCAGAACCTGAGCAGGAGTGTCCCAAGTGCCATGGCGTTCTTGAACGGCCGTTGACGGCCCCGGGCCTCAGCTTCAAAGGGGCCGGCTGGTACGTCAACGACTATGCGTCGAAGAGCAGCGGGTCCTCCTCTGATTCTGAAAGTTCGAAGTCCGAAACCAAGACTGATGGTTCGAAATCGGAATCCAAGTCTGAGACGAAGACCGAGACAAAGCCGTCGAGCGACACAAGCTCCAGCGCGGCCACTCCCGCGCCTGCGAAGACAGCGGCGTCAGGAACTCCGTCGAGCTGACCGGAAGCGAAATCCCGGCGCGCCGTTCTGGAAGGCGGGCGCGGCGTACGATAATAGGACCTTGAATCTCAAGGTACCTCGATGACGACCGACGCACCGCAGAACGACTCCGCACATATCAAACAAAAGCCGCCGTCAGCTCCTGCCAAGAGCGGCGGGTTCACGCGTGCACTTGCCATAGCGGCGGCGGTTTTGTTAATCGCAGGCACGCTGGCCGAAGTGCTCCACGCAAATGCGGTTGTCGGGTTGGCGTTGCGATGCGCCGGCTTTGTCCTGTTTATTCCGTTTGCCGTGCGGCGGCGTTCGCTGCTGGTGTGGACATTTTTTGCGATGCTCGCCGGGGCCGAACTGGGCGTGGACGCACCGCACTTTGCCGCGCAAACGCAGTTTCTTGCTGAAATTTTTCTGCGCCTCATCCGCATGATTGTCGCTCCGTTGATCTTTGGCGGCATCGTGACCGGAATCGCCGGCCATGGCGAACTGAAGGGTGTTGGACGTGTCGCGCTCAAGGCGATCATCTTTTTTGAGGTGGTGACAACCGCAGGCCTCGTGATCGGGCTGATTGCCATCAATCTTTCGCAGGCGGGCGTGGGCGTTGTGCTGCCCGCGATGGCTGGGGTAGCGGCGCCCGCCGTCCATCACAGCTGGCAGGATGTGCTGCTCAACATCTTTCCTGAAAACATTGCGCAGGCGGTCGCGCAGAATCAGATTCTTCAGGTTGCCGTGTTTGCGCTGCTGTTCGGCACGGCGCTTGCAACTTTGGAGGAATCGAAACGCGCTCCACTGGTCACGGTGTTGCAGTCGCTCACCGAGGTCATGTTCCGGCTGACGCGCATCGTCATGTACATGGCGCCGGTTGCCGCGGGTGCGGCGCTGGCTTTTACCGTGGGGAGCATGGGGCTCGCCACAATGCTGCCGCTCATGAAGCTGGTGGCCACCTATTACGCCGCCTTGATCGTATTTGTTCTGCTGGTGCTTGTGCCTGCGCTTCTGATAGCGCGGATTTCCTTGCGGCGCTTCTGGTCGGCAGTGGCTGAGCCCGCCGCCATCGGTTTTGCCACCACCACGTCAGAGGCTGCGCTGCCGCTGGCGATGGAGCGCATGGAAGAATTTGGCGTGCCGCGCTGGATTGTCTCTTTCGTCATCCCCACCGGCTACAGCTTCAACATGACCGGATCGAGCCTTTACCTTTCGATGGCGGCAATTTTTGCGGCGCAGGCTGCGGGAGTTCACCTGGGCTGGGGCGAGCAGTTGGTAATGCTGGCTACGCTGCTGCTCACCAGCAAGGGCGTTGCCGGGGTTCCGCGCTCGGTGCTCGTCATCCTGATGGCTACCGCGGGCGCCATGCACATTCCCACTGCGGCCGTGATGATGATTCTCGGCGTGGATACGCTGATGGATATGGGCCGCACGGCGATGAACGTCACCGGCAACTGCATGGCCGCGGCGGTGGTCGCGCGCTGGGAAGGCGAATTGGGGACGGGGCAACCGGCGTAGGAAAGCAGCGATGAGCACCTTGCTTTCCCACCGAATCCGCAAAGCGCGCGGTTTCGATGGGGCACCCGGGTGTAATCGCATGTTAAAACGCTGCGATAATAGCCGTGTATGCCTTTGCTCGATCCCATTCCGTCTCCCGTGGTTGACGCGGACTTCGCTGCGCTCGAGTGGGAGCCGCTGCTCGCGCTGGTGGCGGGTTTCTCGGCATCGCCCGTTGGGCGGCAGGCCATTCTCGATCTGCGCCCGTCGACTGATGCGGAATGGATTTTGAGGCAGCACGCGCTCACGGGTGAAGTGCGGCAGATTCTCGACAGAGCAGGTCTCCGTTCCGCTTGGCGGGTTGTTCGATCCGACGCAGCTTGCGGCCAAGGCGCAGATCGCAGGCGCGGCCCTTGAAGCGGTCGAGTTGCAGGCCGTGGCGCGGCTGGCAAACGATGTGGCCTCGTGGCAGGCGCTGCTGCAGTCGCCCCCGGCGCGGCTGGTTGGCAAGTTGCCGAGGTTGTCGGCGCTCTCGTCGGCCTTGGTGTCGAGCCTGCGGCCACTGGCCGAGACGATTGAGCGCACCATTCAGCCCGATGGATCGCTGGCCGACAACGCATCGCCGGAGCTGGGCCGCATCCGACGTGAGCAGGAACGCCAGCAGCGGCAAATTGAAGAAAGCCTGCGCGCCACCTTGCGCAAGCTCGCGAGCGACGGCGCCACGCAGGAAGACCTGATCACCATTCGCGGCGAGCGCTTCGTGATTCCGGTGCGCAGCGAATTCAAGCGGCGCATCCCGGGCGTGATTCACGGAGCGAGTTCGTCGGGGCAGACGGTTTATGTTGAGCCGCTTGAAACCATCGAGCAGAACAACGAACTGGTGCGCCTGTTTGAAGAGGAGCAGGCCGAGATTCATCGCATCTTCGTTGCTCTTACGCGCCATGTGGGCGGCTATGCGCACGAACTGGTGGAAGGCGCGCGCGTGCTTGCGCTGGTTGACAGCCTTCAGGCTCGCGCACGCTTTGCACGCGACTACGACTGCGTTGCGCCCGCGATGACGCCCGACCTGCTGCGGCTCGAAGGCGCGCGCCATCCGTTGCTTGAGAAGCGATTGCGCACAGGCAACGGCAAAATCGTTCCGCTCACGCTGGAACTCACTTCCGCTGAGCGCCAGATCATCATCAGCGGACCCAACACGGGCGGCAAAACGGTGACGCTCAAGACCACGGCGCTGCTCGCGATGATGGCGCAGGCGGGGTTACCGGTGCCGGCTGCGGCGGCCAGCTTCCCCGTCTTCACGGCGTTTCTTGCCGACATCGGTGATGCGCAATCCATTGAGGCCGCGCTCTCCACATTTTCTGCGCACATCACCAATCTCGATCGCCTTTCGCGGCTCGCAGGGCCAAACTCGCTGGTGCTGCTGGATGAGCTTGGTTCGTCCACCGATCCTGAAGAAGGCTCGGCGCTTGCGGTCGCCGTTGCCGCCTACTTTCTTGAGGCGGGCGCGTGGTCGCTCATCTCCACGCACCACACTTCGCTCAAGGTCTACGCGGCCAACACCGATGGCGTGATCAATGCAGCGGCCGGCGTGGACGAAGTCACCATGGCGCCCAACTACCAGTTGCGGCTGGGCGTGCCGGGCGCGTCGGCGGGCATTCAAACAGCGGAGCGGCTTGGACTGAACTCCAGCATCATTGTTGCCGCGCGCCAGCGTCTCGGTTCGCAGCAGGTGGATATTGCGCGCTTCCTTGACCGGCTGCACAACGATCTTGCCAAACTCGAAGAGGACCGCAAGGCCGCGCGCGAACAGCAGTATGCGCTCAACCAGGAGCGCGCACGGCTGGCCCGCGAGGGTGATGTGGAACTGCGCAATCGTACACGCGAGCTTGAAACCAAGCTTGCCGCGCTGCTGAAGGATTTCGAATTCCAGATGCGCGAGACGGTGCGGGCCATTGAAGACCGCGCCGCGCAGCAAAAACTGTCGAAAGAAGCAGAGCGGCGGATGACAAGGTTGCGGCGCGAGTTTCAGGAGAGCTTTAACCAGACGGTTGTTGCGCATCGCACCGGCGCCGATGAGGGCGACGCGAATGCGCAGCCGCATCTGCTGAAGCACGTGGCGGAGGGCGACCGCGTGCTGATCAAGTCGATGGGTAAGATGGCTGTGGTGCAGCGCGAAGTGGAGAAGGATGTTTTTGAAGTGGCGCTGGGGCCGATCAAGATGCGCGTCAAGCGTGCAGATCTATCCGAGGTTTCGCGTTCTGAAGTGGAGGCCGCGCGTGGTGAGCAGGCCGATCCGCTGGCGGCTGCACGCAGGCAGAAGGGTGTGCATGTGTCGGTGACCAGCGCGAATACCGACGACATGAGCATGGAGATCAACCTGATCGGACGCACGGTGGACGAGGCTACCGGGGAACTTGAAAAGTATCTGGATCGCGCCTTCATGGCGGGGCTGCCGCGGGTGCGCGTGATTCATGGGCATGGCGCGGGAATATTGCGGCGCGGGGTGCGCGAGTTTCTGAAGGGGCATCCGCATGTGGCGACTTTCGAGGAGGCGCCGCAGAATGAGGGCGGGCAGGGAGCGACGCTGGTGGAGTTGCGGCAGTAGTTGACAAATAGCTACGATGTAGCTACGATTATGGTGAAGTTGGAACACGAAGGCCGCACTAAGAACTTTGGTGCGCAACGCTGAGCAGGGCCATAAACGCCTGGGGGTTATAGCCCGGGGCTCGGGGTGAGCTTAGCCCCGTGGGAGAAAGCGTATGCCGCCTTCTAAGAGAACTTCTGCTCAGGCGAAGCTCGTAAATATGCTCCAGTTCGATTGGGACGATGCAAACCTCCAGCACTTAGCCGGGCACGACGTGAAGCCGGAAGAGGCGGAGCAGGCCATATTGAACCGCCCCGTTGACCTTGGGTCGGAACTTCGCAGCGGCGAGGAGCGAATTGCCCAAATCGGTGAAACGGACGCAGGGCGAGTCTTGGTTGTGATCTCGACAAAGGTCAATGAGAAGATTCGGGTTGTAACAGCCTGGCCTGCAAACAAAAACTATCGGCGCTACTTCGCTTCACTGAAGAGGAATGGCAATGTTGGAAGAGCTCAAGAACAAGACATTCAGGAATGAATCGGAAGAGGCGGCGTGGTGGAAGGCTAATGAGGATGCCCTCCTTGCGGATTTCAAGAAGGCCACGGCCGAGGGTAGAGTAGGCATTGGCACGGTTGCCAAGCGAGCCGCATTACCTTCAACCACCATTCGTCTCGATCCTGAAGACATTGCCAAGGCACGCGTTCAGGCAGCTGAGCGTGGACTGAGGTACCAGACTTATCTCAAGATGATCATTCATGAAGCGCTGCGCGCTTCGGAGCGGGACCGCCGATCTAAGGCGTCGTAACCATGTCACAAGAGAATTCCTGGGGCTCTTCTGGTTCCGATCTCCTGGGATTCGGAGGGGCCAATTCATTTCTCACATTGATGATGGTGTTGACCCGGTGGTCGTGTCGTGGCAGGTTGCGGCCGCAGGCACGGACTTACGCGCCGTGGTCCTTGTAGGCAGGGTGATGCTTGAAGCGTGCGCGGCCTTCATCTCTTTCAGCAGCTTCACCAGGCGCGCAAACCCCTGGTCGCGTGCTGTCTTGTTGCCGGGGACGGTGTTGCCCGGATCCTCACCGGCGCGCATGAATCCGTGGCCTGCGCCGTCATACATCACAGGTTCGTAGAACTTGCCTGCTGCTTTCATGGCATCGGTCGTACCCGGGACGGTGGCGCCGATACGGGCATCGTTGCCCGCGTAAAAGCCGTAGACGGGCGCGTTGATGGTGGAGACGTCGGCGGGGCCGGGCCCGTAAAACACAAAGGCCGCCGACAGATCGTGCCGGTGCGCGGCAAACGCAAATGACTTTCCGCCGCCCCAGCAGAAGCCCACGACAGCGAGTTCACCGTTGGCCGCGGGCAGCTTCTTGCCGTAGTCGGCTGCAGCGTCCAGGTCGGCCATGACACCTGCCGCATCCAGTCCCGGAGACCGCCTTTACGGTCGCGTCCTGGCTTGGAAACTCGCTCGATCCGCCGCCGTTGGGCCCGTAGCCCGAGAGCAGGTCAGGGGCAATCACGATGAATCCCTCGCCGGCCAGTTCATCGGCCATCTCCTTGGCCCAGTCGCTCAGGCCAAAGATTTCGTGAATCAGAATGACCACCGGCGCCTTGGTGCTTGACTTCGGGATAAACCACCAGCGCCTGAACGGTGCGGTCGCCATGCTTGAGCGCTACATATTCACGATGGCGCGGCGAGGCTTCGAGGCGCGTTTTGGCCCAGTCCTGGGCGTGGGCGTATAAAGCCGCGGTGAGTAGAACCGCGGCCGCAATCATTCGGGGGAAGGGAACTGCGCGTGACCTCATGCGCACAAGCCTATCGCCCAAAAACGCGGTGCGCAAGAGTTTTTGGTGTGAATTTGGATGCTGGAGAGAGTGTGTCTCCCACTCATGCAGCGAGAGCAATCGGGCCGCAAGAGTGGGAGTTTGGAGTTTGCGCGACACGGCGCGCATGCTGCCTGCCGCGCTGCAGGTGGCTTACGCCATCGCCTCGCGGGTCATGGGCTCGAAGTGGAGCTGGTTCGACTTGCGGTCCACGTCGATGCGCACGTGCGAGCCATGCAGGATTTCGCCGTTCAGAATCTTGATGGCGAGGGGGTCCTGCACCATGCGCTGCAGCGCCCGCTTGAGCGGCCGCGCGCCGTAGGCTGCGTCGGAACCCGAAGCAAGAATCAGTTGACGTGCCGGCTCGGTCAGCTCGAGCGAGATGGCGCGGTCTTCGAGCAGCTTGCCGAGGTCGTTGAGGCGCATATCCAGGATCTGGCCCAATTGCGCGTTGCCCAGCGAGCGGAAGATCACCGTATCGTCGACGCGATTCAGGAACTCCGGACGGAAGTGCTCGCGCAGCACACGCATGACGGACTCGCGGGCCATGTCGTAATCGTGCTCGGTCTTGAGCGCGTCGCCGATGAGCATGCTTGCGCCGAGGTTCGACGTCATGATCAGAATCGTGTTTTTAAAATCCACGGTCCGGCCCTTGGCGTCGGTCAGTCGTCCATCGTCCATAACTTGCAGCAGTACGTTGAAGACGTCGGGATGCGCCTTTTCGATTTCGTCGAAGAGGATTACGGCGTAGGGACGCCGGCGCACAGCCTCGGTAAGCTGGCCGCCTTCGTCGTAGCCAATGTAGCCGGGAGGCGCGCCGATCAAGCGCGCGACGGCGTGCTTCTCCATGTACTCGCTCATGTCGATGCGGACCATGGCCTGCTCGTCGTCGAACAGAAACTCGGCGAGAGCGCGGGCGGTTTCAGTTTTGCCCACACCGGTGGGTCCGAGGAAGATGAAGCTGCCGATTGGACGCTTTGGATCGCTGAGACCAGCGCGTGAACGGCGGATAGCATTGGCGACAACGGTCAACGCGGCATCCTGGCCGACGACGCGCTCGCGCAGGCGGTCTTCCATCTGGACGAGTTTCTTCACTTCGCCTTCGAGCATGCGGGAGACGGGAATGCCGGTCCACTTGCTCACGATTTTGGCGATGTCTTCCTCGTCAACCTCTTCTTTCAACATGCGGGCAACGCCGGCACTCACTTTTCCTGCGTCGTCCTGCACGGCGTTCAGCTTCTTCAGCTCCGCCTCGAGTTTGGGCAGTTCGCCATACTGGATCTGCGCGGCGCGATCGAGCTGTCCCTTGCGGGTCTGCTCTTCGGCTTCGAAGCGCAGCGACTCGATCTTCTTCTTCAAATCGCCTACACGGTTGATGGCCTCGCGCTCCCGGGTCCAGCGCGCGCGCAGAGCCGTAATCTGCTCCTTGAGAGTCGCCAGCTCGCGCTCCACTTCCTTCATGCGGTTGAGGCTGTTTGAGTCCGTCTCGCGCTTCAACGCCGCGCGCTCAATTTCGAGTGAGGTGGCGTCGCGCTCCAGCTGATCGATCTCCGTCGGCACTGAGCCGATCTGGATGGCCAGCGAAGCTGCGGCTTCGTCCACCAGGTCGATGGCCTTGTCGGGCAGAAAGCGGTCGCTGATGTAGCGATGCGAAAGCGTGGCCGCCGCAACGATGGCTGCATCCTTGATGCGCACGTTGTGGTGCGCCTCGTAGCGCTCCTTTAGCCCGCGCAGAATCGCGATCGTGTCTTCCACGTTCGGCTCACCTACGTAGACAATCTGGAAGCGCCGTTCGAGAGCCGCGTCCTTCTCAATGTACTTGCGGTACTCGTTCAGCGTGGTGGCGCCAATGGCGCGCAGTTCCCCGCGGGCCAGCGCCGGCTTGAGCATGTTGCTGGCGTCGATTGCGCCTTCGGCCGCGCCCGCGCCAACCAGCGTGTGCAGCTCGTCGATGAAGAGGATGATCTGGCCGTTGGCTTCGTCAATTTCTTTCAGCACGGCCTTCAGGCGGTCTTCGAACTCACCGCGATATTTTGCGCCGGCCAGCATAGAGCCGAGGTCGAGCGAGATGACGCGCTTGTCTTTGAGGCTCTCCGGCACGTCGCCAGAGACGATGCGGCGCGCGAGGCCTTCGACGATGGCGGTCTTGCCCACGCCGGGTTCGCCAATGAGGACGGGGTTGTTTTTGGTGCGGCGGCTCAGCACCTGCACCACGCGGCGAATCTCTTCGTCGCGGCCGATGACGGGGTCGAGCTTGCCGCGGCGTGCGAGTTCGGTGAGATCTTTGGCGTATTTTTCGAGGGCCTGGAATTTGCCTTCGGGATTCTGGTCGGTAACGCGCTGCGATCCGCGCACGGCCGTCAACGCCTTCAGGATTGCTTCGTGAGTGGCGCCCATCGCCACCAGCGCTTCGCGCGCCGGGTCGCTCTTCAGGCTGGCGATGCCGAGCAGCAGGTGCTCGGTCGAGACGTACTCGTCCTTGAAGTTTGCAGCCTCTTTGAACGCCTGCTCAAGCGCCTTGTTGAGCGAGGAACTCAGGCTAGGCTGCGCAGCCGCACCGGAGACGCGAGGCAGTTTGTCCTCGATCCCGTGCAGATCGCTCTCCAGCCGCTCCGTAGGTACACCAATCTTTTCAAGTACCGAGGGAATCACGCCCTCGCGGTCTTCAAGCAGCGCCAGCAACAGGTGCACGGGCTGCATCTCGGGATTGCCGAGCTCCGCGGCGTGCTCCTGCGCCAGCTGAATCGCCTGCTGCGACTTCACCGTAAATTTGTCTCCACGTATAGCCATGAAAAACAGCTCCTAGCTCCTAGCCTCGAGCTCCCAGCTTCTTCTCGCAGGAAGCCGGCCAGTTGCTCTGATTCAAAATGACGAACTTCTTAGATTCCTGTTTCGCAATAAAGTTTGGCGCCGGGGGCCGAAATAGATCCGGTCCACCCGGCGCGGATGATTCGCGGCTGCCACTTCAGCTCTGGAAAAGCTAGTAGCTAGAAGCTAGCAGCTAGTAGCTGCGTTTATGCGGCCACGTTGATCTTGATCTGCTTGGGCTGGGCCTCGGGCTTCTTGGCCAGTTCAAGCTTGAGCACGCCAGCATTGTAGCTCGCCTGCACATGCTCCGTGTCTACCGTTGAAGGAAGCGTGAAGGCGCGGAAGAAGTTGCCATAGCGCCGCTCAATGCGATGGAAGTTCTCTTCCTTTTCCTCGCTCTCAAACTTGCGCTCGCCCTTCACAGTGAGCGTGTTGTTCTCGACGCTCACGTCCAGATCCTTCTGTTCGATGCCGGGCACTTCCAGCTTCAGCACCACCTTCTTCTCGTCCTCATACACATCGACGGCCGGCACAAAAGCAGCAGTCGTCAACGGGCTGTCGGATTCGTTCATGTCGCGGAACAACGAGTTCACGCGGTTCTGCAGAGCTACGACTTCACGGAATGGGTCCCAACGAGTAATTGCCATGGAAATTGTCCTCCAGTCTGGTTTCGTGTTTCTTGGATTTGTGATGATCGGGCAGGCCATTGGACCTGCCGCTCAATCAATCTGATGAAACTATAGCACATATGATTCATAAAATATGAGCGTAATACACTAATATTCTGAAAAGAAAGCGATCTGGTTATTTTTCAAGTATTTACAGTCGATTTCTGGGGGCTTTTCGAGTCTCACGCAGGGACGAAAGCTGCCGAACCTAGCTCGGTTGGGGACTGCCGGCCGGCGGCCAATCGGGTCAGCGTCAGCACGGTAATGTCGTCTTCCTGGCCGAATCTCTGGGCAGCGTCGGCGATGGTGGAGGCTGGCTTGGAGCTCATTTCGCGGGTCCGCTCAAAGCCGAAGAGAAGTCCTGCGGAGTCGCGGGCTTCCACCACGCCGTCGGACATGAAAGTGAGCATCGCGCCGGGAACCAATGAGAATGTCGACTCCGCGTAGATGGTTTCGGCGGCAAGGCCCAATGGAAGGCCGGGTTCGACGGCGATCTCGCGATTGGCGCAGTAGGGCGACAGGTGTCCCGCGTTGGCAAATTGGACAGAACCATCGGGAGCCACATCGGCGCAGAGGCAGGTGGCGAATCCGCCGACCTGGCTCTCGAGCAGGACACGATTCAGGTGCGCAAGCAGTTCGGCCGGCGAATCGGAATCGCGTGCCGCCGCTCCACCGAGGATGAGCGCGGCAGCCATGGCAGCGCCGGTTCCCTTTCCGCTGACGTCGCCGACGAGGAGGCGCTGGCGGCCGTCGGGCAGGACGCGGCACTGGTAAAAGTCGCCGCCCACTTCGCGCATGGGGCGAAAGGCTACTTCGATCAGCAGGCCGGGGGCGGTTTCGAGAGCTGACGGGGCAAGCATGCGCTGCATGTCTCCGGCCGCCTGCATTTCTCCGGCAAGGATGGCGCGTTCTTCGGTGACCTGGCGCTGATCGCGGAACATCAGGGCCAACAGCGCTGTGAGCAAGCCGGCGACGGCAAAACCCCGCGCCGCCAGCAGGGTGGTGCCCCAAGGCACAAACAGGTTGGGGATGCCGGGAATGGGGATGCCGGTGAGCTCAACCACGAACCAGATGAAGTCGGCAGCTCCCCACGCCATGCATAATACGGCCAGGGGGCGCACCCGGTCCGCGATCTTGAGGTTCGGCCAGAAAACCAGAAACGGCGTAATCGAGAAGAGAAGGTGCATCGCAAGCGAGGCGGGCCGCAGGATCAGGAAGTCGATCGGCGCCAGCGCTTCGCTGTTTACCCACAAGATTGGGGCGGAGAGGGCCAAATAAATAAGAGAAGTAGCGAGCATCGACAGTTGCAAGAACAGCGGCACCCGCCGTTTTACGAGCGCGTAAAAAAAGGGAACCTCCGTGACCGTGAGCGCAATGTTACCGGCGCTCTGAATCATGAAGCAGACCGCCAGCGGGTAGGCGTACATCGCCGCGCGGCAGAACTCATTGATGCGGATGCCGGCAAGAGCCAGACATGCGAGGCTGAGCAACAGAATCTCAACCCGGCTGCGATCGTAGAAATACAACCCAAGCAGCATGACAGCAATCACGCCGATCACGCCAAAGCAGAGCACCGGCAGAGCGAAAGGCAACGCGCGCGAGATAACAGCAGCCGCGAACAAGCCATCGAGCAGCGAACGACTGCCTGCGCGGAGTTGCACTGAGCCACCCCCGAAGAGGGAGTTGGTTCCTCCCAGCAAAGAAAGGGTGCGATAGGTGATGCGCAACGTCAGGCTCGCAGGCTGCGATCCCAACAGGCCAGGAGACACTGGAAACGAGCGCATGGTATCCGCGCTCGAGCGTCCGTTTTCAACGTTGCCGTCGCCACCGATGAGCTGTCCATTTAAGTAGACCTGGTAGGCGCCCACCAACGAGACTTGCAGCGCCGGTTGCGGCTGGCTCTTGAGCAGGCTCAGATCCGGGTGGCAGCGCACCCAGATGCGCGTCAGGCCGTATTGCGGTTTCCATTCCGCATAAGGACGCCAGCCGGATTCATCGAGCGTGGCGGCGGACCATGCGGGATCGTCGCCCTCATGCCAGAGGCATTGGCCAGTCGCAATGGGAATGACAGATTGAGCCGGCAGCGCGACGGCGAAGAGCGGCAAGAAGAGCAAAAAGACTTTCGGCAAAAAGCGCATCAATCGCGGAAACCTCAAGGTGGTCAGTCTTGCTATGCAGGCGCGAAACCTGGCGTGCTCAGCGCCGTCG
The DNA here is from genome assembly GCA_963820245.1 of uncultured Acidobacteriaceae bacterium. Taxonomy (GTDB): domain Bacteria; phylum Acidobacteriota; class Terriglobia; order Terriglobales; family Acidobacteriaceae; genus Telmatobacter. Next base: position 26,891 of record CAWFZC010000023.1, read on the forward strand.
ATGCCCTCTGCCCTGTGGCCAGCCGCGTGAGCGTGAGCACGGTAATGTCGTCGTCCTGGCCGAAATCAACAGCTGCCTGCGTGGCCTGGTCCGCATTGGGCCGCGACGAAAACAGCTTGTCGAGCCGCGCGAAACTGAAGATCTCGCCGCTGGGGCTGCGCGCTTCAAGCAGGCCGTCGGTGTAGAGCGCAAAGTGGTCGCCTTCTCCAAGGTTGAAGGTGGCTTCTTTGTACGCGGTATCGGCAACCAGGCCGAGCGGTAGCGCGCCGGGCAACTCGAGCTCGTGCAGGTTGAGGAACGGGGCCGGATGACCTGCGCTGGCCATCGTGCATTGCCCTTCGGGCGAAATGCGCATCGCCAGGCAGGTCGTGAATCCGCCCTGCATACGCCCGAACAGCCGCACGTTCAGTTCAGCAGAGCAGATCGCCCGGCGTTGGAGCAAATTTCGCAAGCGTGCGGGCCGCGCCCACAATCAACGACACCGTCATGGCCGCCTTCAATCCCTTGCCGCTCACGTCGCCGAGCAGGATCATCGTTGACCCTGTGGATTCGCCTTCCAGGGGAATGATCTGGAAGAAGTCGCCGCCCACTTCCTGCGCCGGGCGGTAGGCACTGGTGACCGCAAAGCCCGGCAACTCCGGCAGCACGTCTGGAATGAGAACCTGCTGCAACTCGCGCGCGCTTTTGAACTCCTGCTCGAGCGCGCCCTGGCGATGAATCGCATCGCGAATATAACGGTAGGCGGCGTAGATGATGGCCAACAGCAGCAGCGAGTTGGTGATCGTCTGCGGAATAAAGACGTTTCCATTAATGGAAAACAGCGGTGCGATCAGCCGTTGGCCGATGGTCCAGTGCGTATAGCGGCTGCCTTGATCCATGGCGATGCGGACCACGGAAAGCATTTCGGCGACGAAAGCTGCAATGGCAAGCAGCCACGTTGACAGTTCGAGCTTCTTGCGCAGCGCCATGCCCACCAGCAACAACGGATAAGCCTCAAGCACCGTGAAGATGAGGGTGAGACCAGCGTCTGCGATCTGCGCCCACATGGTGATGCGCGGATCGCTCCAGTCGTTCAGGGTGAGCAAGCCGTCAAGCGATGCGGAGACGATGCTGACAATGGCAATGATGCGCGTAAGGCGGTGGAGGCGCGGGTTCTCATCCAGCTTGAGCAGGTAAAGCAGCAGGAACCAGAGACCAATATCCTGAATGGATAGAACCGGCTGTAGCCAGCCGAGCGCAAAGTTGTAGGTGAATGGAAGGCGCAGGCCGACCAGAAACAAGGAGCAGGGAGGCGCACCGCAAAAGACCGCGAGCCACAGCAGTACGTATTGCGAACGGTTGCGCAGCCAGGCAAGCAGACCAAGCAGCGCAACGAGGACATACAGCGAATCCAATCCGAACATATATTGGCGGCTGCGCAGCCAGGAGTAATCCGATTGCGCCTTGAGGGCAGCAATTGCACTGGGGCCTCCAATGACCGGTGCAGCATAGAGTCCGCCTAGCTGATCAGTGTCAAAGGAGTTCAGCGGTGCCTTCCACACCCGCAAAGCCAGAACGCCGTCCCTGATCGGCCCCAGTCCAAAGGTCTGCGGCGGTGGGGTCCACAGATACGATGGGTTGGGCGGCATGGAGCCGTAACGGCCAACCAGCTTGCCGTTCCAGTAAATCTCGTAGGCGTCGTCGATGTGGCGGATGAGCATCGCGATGTCAGGCTCTGCGCCAGGCGACGTGGTCAGGTGGATGTGCTTGCGGTACCAGCCATAGCCGGTGTAGGCGGGATGGCCCTGTGCGCCCCAGGTCGCGTCGGGACTCAGCGCTTCCCAGCCGTCGATGCCGGTGGCGTCGGCCGTCTGGGTCAGGGCGAAGGACGGTTCGTCGCCCACATGAAACTGCCAGGGGCCGCTGAGCGGCGTCACGCCTTTGCCGAGTCCGTCGATGGCAAGTGCAGGGCTCTGGACCGGGCCAGCCTGCGAGGGTGCGACGGCGTGCAAAGGGAAAGTTGTGATAGCGGCCAAAACAAGCCCGGCGGAAGCGAGCAAACGGCGGGGAAGCCTTGTCATGTGAAGAGCATACTCTGGTGGTTCTGTTGACGATAGAAGTTTTTCGAGAGGCTGACGTCCGCGTTTTGGGTACTTCGCAGCGGCCACTACAATGATGGGGATGGTTCTCTCCTCAATTTTCCCTGCTTCGATTGACTGGCGCTGGGTGTGGCTGGTGGTGGCTGCGTTTCTGGCCGGCGTTTTGAATGCGATTGCGGGCGGCGGATCGTTTCTCTCGTTTCCGGCGCTGCTGGGCATCGGGATTTCGCCCGTGCAGGCGAATGCCACGAATACGGTTGCGCTGTGGCCGGGGCAGTTGACCGCGGTGGCTGCGTATTGGAGCGGAATTCAAAAGAATCTGCGCTCCGCATGGCCGATGGCGCTGGCGGGATCGCTGGGCGGGACGGCGGGCGCGGTGGTGCTGTTGAATACGCCTCAGAAGACGTTCATGCACCTGGTTCCGTGGCTGCTGCTGTTCGCCGCTTCAATGTTTGCGGCCAGCGGGCCGGTAACGCGTTGGCTCGAGCGGCGCAAGGGCACGGTGCAGACGCCGTCGCACCCGCGGCGACTGCCGTTGTTCATTGCCACCGTTGCCGTCGCCTTTTATGTGGGCTACTTCGGCGCGGGCGCGGGATTCCTGTTCATGACCATGCTCTCCCTGTTCGGCTACCAGGACATCCACGACATCAATGCGCTGAAGGTGCTGGCAAACCTGATGGCGAATGGAGTGGCCTTTCTCATTTTTGTTGTGGACGGGCAGGTGGTGTGGCGTTTCTGCCTGCTGGCGATGGTGGTGTGCGCCATCGGCGGCTACAGCTCGGCGCGGTTCGCGAAGCTGATTCCACAAAAGGTGTTGCGCAGCCTGGTGGTTGTGATCGGGCTCTCGATGGCGGCCTGGTTCTTTTGGAGAAACGGATAGAGCAGGGATTAGGGAACAGGGAACAGGGAACAGCCTTAATCTCAGGGCCGTCACCTGACCACTGTTCACTCTCAGCTGTAAACTGTACATATGAGCCACGAAGGCATCCGCTTTGCCTCTAAGGAAGAGCAGGAACGCGAGAACGCTGAGAACAAGCCTCTGGCGCGCATTGCCATGACGCCGGAAAAGGTCCGCGTACTGCTGTCCGAGGGCAAAGGCCTTGAGATTGACTGGGCCGATGGCCACAAAAGTTCGTGGACATTTGCGTGGCTGCGTGAAGCCTGTCCCTGCGCCACCTGCGTCGATCAGCGCAAGCAGGAGGGCCGCAAGGCCGGGCAACCGAAGCCAAAGCCCACTGCCGTGCTGCCCATGTACACGCCACCCGCCAAGCCCAAAAGCGCACAGCCCATCGGCCGCTACGCTCTGCAGTTCAACTGGCAGGACGGCCACTCCGGCGGAATCTACTCGTGGGAGTATCTGCGGCGCGCGTGCCAGTGCGGCGAGTGCACCTTTGCCCAAACAGAAACGACCGGCTCGCCGAACTGACCATGTTGATTCCAGAAATTCACCGGCGAGGCTTCCTCAAGGGTGCCGCTGCTGCTGCGGCCTGGCCCATGCGCGGAGCTTACGCACAAGTGGCCGCGGCTCCCCGAGCCATCCCTTCCGTCGATCAGCTTGCCTGGCACGATCTTGAGATCGGCATGTTTGTCCACATAGCGCCGAATACCTGGCAGGACAAGGAAGGCGACGATCTCTCCACTCCGCTCAGCGCAATCAATCCTGACATCGATACCGGCAACTGGGCCGAGTGCGCGGTGAACCTCGGCGCAAAGTACATCGTGTTTGTGGCCAAGCACGAGGGCGGCTTCTGCATGTGGCAAACCCAGACCACGGAGTACAGCATCCGCAACACGCCGTGGAAGAGCGGCAAGGGCGACGTGCTGGCGGATCTTTCAGCATCGTGCAGGAAGCACGGGCTGCGGCTGGGAGTTTATCTCTCGCCTCGTGACAGGAACTTTGGCGCGGGCCTCGGCGGCGTGTGCAAGGATGCCGCCACCCAGGAAAAATACAACGCGATGTACCGCGAGCAACTGACTGAAGTGCTAACGCGCTACGGCGAGATGGTGGAAGTATGGTTCGATGGGTCGAGCGTGGTGCCGGCGCACGACCTGGTCAGCAAATACGCGGCGCATGCAGCCATTTTTCAAGGGCCGGACGCGACCATTCGCTGGGTTGGCACAGAGATGGGCTTCGCGCCCTACCCCTTGTGGAATGCGGAGTCGAAGGCTGACGCCACCAGCGGAACATCGACTTCGCTGCTGGGTGATCCCAATGGCGATGCGTGGGTAGGCGTTGAATGTGACGTGTCGATTCGCCGGCCGAACTGGTTCTGGAGCACGAAGAACGAGAAAAATCTGATGACGCTCGATCAGTTGATCGAGGTGTACTACCGGTCCGTGGGGCGCGGCGCACAGTTGTTGCTGAACATTCCGCCCAACAGGACAGGGCACATGGCGGATGCGGACTTTGCGCGTGCCCAACAGTTCGGCGACGAGATCAGAAAGCGGTTCGGAACAAGTGTGGCGGAGACTTCGGGGCCCGGCGAGCGCATTGAACTCAAGCTCGGCGCCCCAGCACGAGTGGACCATGTGATTCTCGAGGAAGATCTCCGCTTCGGTCAGCGCGTCCTTGCTTTCCGGCTTGAAGGGCAATCAGGCGGAAAGTGGAGCGCGCTCTACACGGGCAGCTCCATCGGGCACAAGCGGATTGTGCCTATTGCAGTGGGCGAGTTTGTCGCGCTGCGGCTGATGGTGACTGAAAGCGAGGGCGAGGCGCGCATCCGTCGACTCGCGGCATTCCATGTGGGTGTGCCTGCTCCGGCAACGTGGAACGATTCGGCGGAGCTATGGGCCGATAACACCGTGGGTCATTGGGCTGATGGCAAATTTGAAGTGGATTTATCGAGCAAAATGACTGAGGCCGCTCAGTACCAGATTCGACTGATCGCCGAGACGGGCGCGGTGACTGCCATCGGCGATCTGAAGCTCGAGCAGGATGGAGCCGATGTGACGCACCTGGTTCGCCGCGGGCCGGGCTCGAGGAATGTGCTGATTATTTCGCTGACCGGCGTAGGGCAGAAGGTGGTTTTGAGCGGGACTGTTGTTGGCGCCGATCGCGGAACGATTCTGATGCAGAAGATGTGAGCGGCGCGCGAATGTGCGCATTCTCCCGCAGCCGTCTAAAGACCGCGTGCATGCAGATAGAAGACTGCGGCGGAGGCGACAAGGCAGTAGACGCCGAACCAGTGCCAGCGGCCTGATTCCAGCCAACTGCTCAGCCACTTGAGTGCGAGCAGTCCCGCGAGGAAGGAGCACGCGGCTCCAACCAGGCAGAGCGCGATCGATGCGTGCAGATCGATCGGAGTGGCTGCGCTATGCGCGGCCTTCACCAGCCGCATGGCCTCCATGGCCACCACGGGCGGCGTGAGTACAACAGCCATGGCAAAGCTGAAGCGCTCGGCCGGTTGCTTCTCTGCGCCCACCAGCATTCCGACGGAGATAGTTGAGCCGGAACGCGAGAAGCCGCGGAACGGCAGCGCGAGACCCTGCACGATGCCCATCCATCCCGCCTGTGGAGTGGTGAGCGCTTCTTCCGGCGCGGAATTGGAGCGTCCGGCAAAGTCTTCCTTGCGTTTTTCCAGCACGCCGGCAAGCAGGATCAGCAATCCGGCGGCTGCCAGGGCGGGCGCAATCAGCTCCAGGTGGCTGAAGAGGTCTTCAATCTCCGCTTTGGGCGTGCCGCGAAACAGGGTGAGCTCAATGATCTTCTTGAGTGCCTCGCCCACGATGCCCGTCAGCAGGGTTGCCCATACCAGGTTCACGGCAAAGGGCTTGAAGGTTTCCAGGCTCGAAAAATAAGCCTGTTTCCAGGTCCGCCAAAAGTAGACAATCACGGCAAACATGGTTCCGGTATGAAGCATGACCAGCAGCAGCGTCATCTGCGGAGCGGACGGGTCAAGGCCCATCAGCTTTTCTGCAACAACTACGTGGGCGGAACTGGAGACAGGCAACAGTTCGGCGAGGCCCTGGATAATGGCCAGCAGGATCACTTGGGGAAGTGTCATAAATCCAGTGTATCGGCCGGCAGGCCGGCAGATTTTCGCCCAGTGAGACGGCGGCGCACAGATTTCTGCTCTCGATGCATGTGTGTCCGTCATCCTATTGACTAGACGTCAATCTGAGTTATCAATGCGGAAGGAAGGTTTTTGAGCCGATGAGAATTGGTTTTCTGGGTTTGGGCAAGATGGGCACCGAGATGGCGCTCCGCCTGATTGCTGCCGGCAATGAGCTGGCGGTGTGGAACCGGTCTGAGGGACGCACCAAGCCGCTGATTCACGAAGGCGCAATTGCCGCGGCCACGCCCGCTGAAGCCGAGCTGGGCGCAGACGCAGTGGTCACCATGGTCTTTGACGATGCGGCCGTCGAGGACGTGGTTTTTGGATCGAATGGCCTGCTGGATGCGCTTTCTCCCGGGGGGCTGCACGTCTGCTGCAGCACCATCAGCGTGGCCCTGAGCGAGCGGCTGACGGCAGAACACGAAAAGCGGGGCATCGACTTTGTAGCTGCGCCGGTCTTCGGGCGGCCCAGCGTGGCCCACGACGGCAAGCTGTGGATTGTAGCCGCAGGCAAACCGGGCGCTGTCGAAAGGGCGCGTCTTGTACTCGAGCCCATGTCGCGCGGCATTTCGGTTGTCGGCACTGAGCCGCGCATGGCGCATGCGGTCAAGCTCGGCGGCAATTTCCTCATTTGCGCCATGATTCATGCGCTGAGCGAGTCGTTTGTCTACGCCGAGGGGCAGGGAATTGCGCCGGCCACCTTTCTTGAGACGGTGAACAGCGCCCTGTTTCAGTCGCCGTTCTATGCGCTCTACGGCAAAGTGATGCTCGATCCGCCTCCGCAGGCGGGAGCCACGGTTGCGCTGGGAGCCAAGGACGTGGGCCTGCTGCGCGAGGCCGCGGCCAGCCGGCACACACGCTCAAGCCTCGCGGATACGCTTGCCGGGATTTTTGCCGAGGCGCAGCGTGCCGGGATGGCCGACGAGGACTGGGCAGTGGGGCAGTACCGCATGGCGCAGAAGCGGGGCAAGGTTTAGAAGGAACCCTACAAAATCTTGATTAGGATAAAAGTATGGACTTAAAGGGAAAGATCGTCTTCATTACAGGAGCCAGCTCTGGCATTGGCGCCGCCACGGCCCTGGCCTTTGCGGCGGAGGGCGCGCGCCTTCTGCTCACGGCCCGGCGCGCGGGCAAGCTGGCTGAAGTGGCGTCCAGAGCCCTTGAAATCGGCGCAGAGGCAGTGCACTCCATCCACCTGGACGTGCGCAGCCGCATCGCCGTGCAAAGGGTCATCGACGAATTGCCTGAGGAGTGGGCGGAGATTGAGGTGCTGGTGAACAACGCCGGCCTCAGCCGCGGGCTCGACAAGCTCTATACAGGCAAGATCGACGACTGGGAAGAGATGATCGACACCAACGTCAAGGGCTTGCTCTACGTAACCCGCTCGGTTGTTCCCGGGATGGTGGTCCGTGGCCGGGGGCACGTGGTGAACCTTGGCTCCACGGCCGGTGAGCTTGCCTATCCGAACGGTGCTGTCTACTGCGGCAGCAAGGCGGCGGTGCGGTTGATCAATGAAGGACTGCGCCAGGATCTGCTGGGAACGCCCGTGCGGGTAACGTCGGTAGATCCGGGAATGGTGGAGACCGACTTCAGCCTGGTGCGGTTCAGGGGCGACAGCGAGCGGGCGGCCAAGGTCTACAAAGGCGTCACTCCGCTCACGCCGGAAGACGTGGCCGAAACGATTGTCTGGGTCGTCAAGCGCCCCTCGCACGTCAACATTGCGCGTGTGGTCTTGACGTCGGTGGATCAGGCCAATTCGTTGCTGTTCAATCGAGAGAGCTAGGCCGATAAGCCCTGGCCTCTTAGCCCATTGCGCTCAGTTGGCCTTCAATCTGAGCCAGGGCAGCCTCCAGCGCCTGGCGGCGCACCGGGCTTGAAGTTCTTTGCGACAGAATGTTTTCGCGCTGCAGGTTGAGCGCCTGCTTCTGCCGTTCGTGCGCAGCGCGACGCTGCGCGGCCAAACGGCGCGCATCCTCTGTTTCAAAACCCCCGCCGCTTTCAACCTCCGGTTGCTTCACAGCCTTTGCCATCTGCTCCTCCATGGTTTACTTTCTTCATCCACGAGCCCTATCTTCATTCTACGAGGGTTTGCGGGCGGAGAGCCCCGCGCTTTGAAGAGACTTGCCCTTGATTAACGGAGGATCCGGCTCATGCGCGCCTGGCAGATTGCGTCGTTCGGCATTGATTCCTTGGAGTTTGTGGAGAAACCAACACCCCAGCCCGCGCCCGGCGAGGTGCTGGTAGCCTTGCATGCGATTTCTTTGAATTATCGCGATTTGCTTGTCGTGAAGGGAAAATACAACCCCAGGATGAAGCTCCCCCGCATTCCCTGCTCTGACGGCGCAGGCGTCGTGGTGGACGTCGGCGAGGGCGTCACCGCCTGGAAGGCCGGCGACCGCGTCATGGGAATCTTCATGCAGAACTGGCTGGAGGGGAAGTTGACCGCGGCCAAGGCCAAAGGCGCCCTGGGCGGCGACGTGGACGGCATGCTGGCCGATCACATAGTCCTGAAAGAGAGCGGCCTCGTTCCAATTCCGGCGCACCTGAGTTTTCAGGAGGCGGCCACCCTGCCCTGCGCGGCGGTCACGGCCTGGAATGCGCTTGCGGCCGGCGATCTCAAGCCGGGGGCGACCGTGTTGGTCCAGGGCACCGGCGGCGTTTCAATCTTTGCGCTGCAGTTTGCCCGTCTGCGGGGACTGCGGGTGCTGGGCATCTCTTCGAGCGACCAGAAATTGGAGCGCGCGAAGACGCTCGGGCTCGACGCAGGGCGGAACTACAAGACCGATCCCGACTGGGACCGCTGGATTTTGGACCAGACTGACGGGGAAGGAGTTGACCTTGTGGTTGAAGTGGGCGGAGTGGGCACGCTGCCGCGCTCGCTCAAGGCCATCAAAACCGGGGGCACGATCGCCCAGATCGGCGTCCTTACAGAGGCGTCTGATCCCATCCCCATTCCCCTCATCTTGCATAAGGTTGCGCGCATTCAGGGGATCTACGTGGGGTCGCGAGCGGACTTCCTTGAAATGAACCGGGCGGTCTCGCTCACGGAGTTGCGGCCTATAGGCGAGGAGTTCCACTGGGCCCAGACCGCGGAAGTTTTCGCGCGCATGGAAGAGGCCAGCCACTTCGGCAAAATGGTCCTGTCGGTCGGATAGCGCATGCCTGCTCCCGGGATGCCCTGGGAGCTTTAAGGTCAATACTCCGAAAGCGTTAACGAATCCTGCACTGGGGTCTTGACAATTGTTCAACACATGAACAAGAATTCATCGACTAATTTGAAACGTGGATTTGCTTGTCTCTGAGTTGGAGAGGCTCTCTGTTTCCATGTGTTCTTCAGGTTTGTCTGCTTAGGCATTGACCTTTGAAAACGTTTAAAGTCAATTGCTTATGCGCAAATTTAGGCCGGCGGTTCTTCGGCGCCGGAGGTATATGGATTTCGTTTCCCCACGGGCGGCATGTGACGTGCTGCAAGTGGAAGGGCCACGCAAAACACGTACGCAAACCAAATTGCGTTAACCAGGGATCCTTAGGAGGAATATTTCAGATGAATCACTTAGCCAGTAATCTGACGCACCCTCTCCCAAAACGGAGAGTTCCAATTTTTGCCATCATGGCCGTACTAGCGGCCATCTTGTGCTGCACGGGTCTGTATGCCCAGAGCGGCGCCGGTTCCATCCAGGGAACGGTGACCGACTCAACGGGCGCTGTCATTCCCGGAGCCAAAATCCATGTAGTCAACAATGCGACCGGGTCCGCCGCAGACTCGACGTCGAGTGGTGTGGGTTTCTACCAGGTGCCTGCCCTGTTTACAGGCCAGTACACGGTCACAATCACCGCGGCGAACATGAAGACCTACAAAACCGGTATCGATCTGCAGGTGGCCCAGAACGCGACCATTAACGCGACCCTGACGGCAGGCTCCATCACCCAACAGGTTGAGGTTGCCGCCGACGTGGCGCAGTTGACGACTACCGACAACGGAACCATCGCTTCCACGCTGGAAGCCGCACGTATCAATCAGCTCCCGATGAACACACGTACTCTCATCAGCCTGGTCGGCGAAACAACGCCGGGGCTGGAAGCCAACGGAACCCGCGCCAACGGCCTGATGGGCGAAGCGCTCGAGTACGTCGCGGACGGCGTGTCACTCTCCAACCGCCAGTTCGGCGGCATGAACCTGGCGCAGACCCAGGCTCCCGACCCCGATTCAGTGCAGGAAGTCCGTGCTGAGACGACCAACACCAGCGCACAGTATTCCGAGCCCGGCACGGTCATCATCACCACCAAGTCGGGCACCAATTCGCTGCATGGCTCGGCCTTTGAAACGGCGCGCAACAACGCCATCGGCATTGCCAAGAACCGCAACAATCCAGCCACTTTTGCCGCCCCGCACCTGGTAAGAAACGAGTTCGGTGCTTCGGCCGGTGGCCCCATCATCATCCCCGGCCTCTATCACGGCAAGGACAAGAGTTTCTGGTTCTTCGCCTATGAGCGCTATTCGTTGGCCAATCCGTCAAATGAAATCGTCGACGTGCCCACTCCGGCCTTTAGAAAGGGTGACTTCAGCGGTTACACCAACAACTCCAACGTGCCTCAGCAGTTGTATGATCCGGCGACGACGACCAACTCACCCAATTGCAATGGCAGCGGTCAGCCCAATCCCTACTGCCGTGCGCCTTTCGGCAATGGCAGCGGCGTTCTGAATGATCCGGCCAACAACCAGATTCCCATCGGCCGTCTTTCGCCGACCATGAAGATCATCTACGACATCACCCCTCTGCCCAGCAACACGCTCAACCCAATGCTGGCTACCAACGCCGGTAACTCCGCGGCGGCGGGCTCCATCCTGAACGGCAACCTCTCGGCCGTCAATCCGACGTTCGTTGTGGTTCCCAACATCACCTTCCGCCTCGATCACGAATTCAACGAGGACAATCGTTCTTACCTGCGCTACACCAATACCAACCTCACCAACATTTCGCTGCGCAACTATACCAACACCAACCTGAACAATCCCACCACGCTTGCTGCCGACGGTCTTCCTGCCGAGGCAACCGGCGTCGCAATTAACCCGTCATCGACGTTCGCGGCGGCCCTCGGATTCACCCACGTCTTCTCGCCCAACTTCTTTTCTGAAACCATCGTGAGCGAGCAGTGGTTGGCGCAGCACAACTTTGCCGGCGGCACACCGACGGTGGCTCTCGCGAAGGTTCTCGGCACCCCCGATAACTTCGGCGAGCCTGGCTTCCCGGCGTTTGGCTCAGGCCAATTGCTCAACGCTCTGTGGGGCTACGGCGGAACGCAGTTCATCTACGGCATCAGCCAGATTGTTCTGAATTTCGACGAAAACATCACCTACACGCACGGCAAGCACCAGTTCCAGATGGGCGGGCGCTACCGCCACGAGCATTTTGGCTGGTTGCCCGACGAATCGGCAGACAACACCAGTTTCGGCGGACTCGGTACTGCAATCAACGTTTACAACCCGTCCGCCCCAACGACCTTTACTCCGGCAACGAACACCGGCGGCGACGACCCTGATGCCTTCCTCGGCAACGTCTCCTCCTACTCCGTTACCCAGGAGCCGCCCTACTCGAAGTTCCACGACATGGAAACTGACGCATACTTCCAGGACAACTGGCACGTCAGCCGCACCCTGACGGCCAACCTGGGATTCCGCTGGGAAGATCACCCGGCAACCTACACCGGAGCCGGGCTCTACAACAGTTTCGATCTCAAGAACGACGCAGAAATTCTCCAGGTGCCGCCCGCAACCCTGATTCAGGAGGGCTACACCACCCAGGCCATCATCACCAACATGCAGAACATTGGGGCCAAGTACGAGACCCCCGCGCAGGCCGGTGTGCCTTCCACCCTCATGCGGAATTACCCGCTTAACTTCAGCCCGCGCGTGGGCATTGCCTGGCAGCCCTTCGGCGGCAAACATGGCACAGTCATCCGCGGCGCGTATGGCCGGTATATCTATCCCATGCCGACCCGCAGCTTTATCAAGAACCCCATGGGCAACAACCCGCTGGTTGCCAGCTATAGCCAGAACTTTGACAACTCCAACCAGACTGACGGCCTTGCCAACGCCCAGTTGCGCTACCCGCAGCAAGGCGCCCCCGCGGTTTGGACACAGGCCGGCACAACCATGAGCCCGTACCTGCCGATCATGGGCTCGAATGGCTCAACGAACGTGAACAGCGCGACGACCACCTCGATTACGCCTGGTGTTGGTCTTTGGAGCAACTCGCAGTCCATGCCGCCGGACTTCGTCACGCAGCTCAACTTCACCATTGAGCAGCCGCTCCCGGGCAATGCCGCACTCCGCGTTACTTACCTCTGGAGCCACGGCACCAACCTTGACCACTACTACTATCCCAACAACACCACTGCCAGCACTTCGCAGCAGTTCCTCTGGGATATGACCCACGATACGACGCCCAGTTCGGCAAACAGCTACATCGCCACGCGCCCCTACGACACCACCACCTGGGGCAACAATACCTGGGACGTGAAGGATGGCTGGTCAAACGACAACGCGCTGCAGGTCAACTATCAGCGCCTCTTCCACAAAGGCATCGCCTACCAGATCGCATACGTCTGGTCCAAGGCCTTCCGCCTGGGCGGCAACTACTTCCGCGACGGTACGCTCTACCCGGGTGCAAACTTCCTGGGTGTGCTTCCCATCGCTACGGGAACCTCTTATACCACTGCTGCTACCGGCACAGGTCCGGCTCTCAACACTGCCGGCGGCGGTACAGTAACCGCGCCTTCCCTGCCTCCCTCTGGTCCCTCGGGCACGCTGCCCTGGCAGGAATACCACAAGCTGGTTTACTGGCAGCAATACAAGCCGGACACGGCCGTCCCGTTCCATCACATCACGTTCAACGGGGTTATCGATCTCCCGTTTGGACGCGGCAAGCGCTTCCTGGGCAACGTCAACAAGCTTGCCGACGAAGCCGTGGGCGGGTGGCAGATCGCTGGAGCCGGCCAGGTTATCTCGCAGGCCTTTGCTCCCGCGTCAGGCAACTGGGGCGCAACCAACCCCATCAAGCTCTACAAGAACGGCGTAACCGTCACTGACTGCATCGGCGTTTGCCAGAAAAAGAAGCTGTGGTTCAACGGCTTCATCGTTCCCAACGCGGCGAATCTGGGCAAAATCACCGGCATGCCTTCAGGCTACACTGTGGGCTCAGCAGCCAGCCCGGCTTATGAGTCGCCCATCAACTTCATCGGGACGACAGGCAACATTACCGGAACTTCAAACAACGTGAACGTCGTAGGCCCACTGAATACCTACAACAACATCGCCTTCACGCCCGCGCCCAGCAACTTTGGCAGCAACCCTTACTCGCGCACCATCCTTCCGGGACCGTTCAACTACAACGTCGACCTATCGGTCTTCAAGTTGTTCCCGATCACGGAAAGAATGGCTCTGCGCTTTAATGCTGACGCGTTCAACGCTCTGAACATCCAGGGCTTTGCGAACCCGAATACCACCACGGGCGAAATTTCATACGCCCCCAATACTCAATCCACTTCGTACTGGACGCCTCGTCAGATCCAGCTCACCCTGCGTTTGCAGTTCTAAACAAGCGCAGCTGAACCAGCAACGCAAAAGCCCCGGCCAATCGGCTGGGGCTTTTGCGTTTGATTGTTGATTTGAGCGGCCATCCGAGGTGGGAACGCGAAAACCTACCCATCCGGAGTTTCTTAGCTGAAGCCGAGAACAGGATGCGGAATATACGGCGCTTCAAGCGCGGCTATCTCTTCAGGCGACAGTGTGACGGCGAGCGCTGCAACGGCGTCGCCCAGGTGGTGCGGCTTGGTAGCGCCGACAATCGGCGATGTGACGCCCGGCTTCGACAACAGCCACGCCAGCGCCAGTTGCGCGCGCGGAATGCCGCGCTTCTCCGAGAGCTGCCCCAGCGCATCGACAACTTTTTCGTCGGCTTCTTCTGTGCGCGCATACATGCTCTTGCCGAAGGCATCCGTCTCCAGGCGCTTCGTTGTTTCGCTTTTCCACGCGCGCGTGAGGCGGCCGCGTGCCAACGGGCTCCAGGGAATGACGGCCACCGATTCCGACCGGCACAGCCCCATCATCTCCCGCTCTTCTTCGCGGTAAATGAGGTTGTAGTGGTTCTGCATTGAGACAAAGCGCGTCCAGCTATTGAGGCGCGCGATGTAGAGCGCCTTGGCGAACTGCCACGCATACATCGATGAAGCGCCGATGTAGCGCACCTTGCCCGCCTTCACAACATCGTGCAGCGCTTCCAGCGTTTCTTCAATCGGCGTTTCATAATCCCAGCGATGGATCTGGTACAGGTCAACGTAATCGGTCTGCAGGCGCTTCAGGCTCTCGTCCAACTCGTTCAGAATGGCCTTGCGGGAGAGACCGCGTCCGTTGGGCTCGTCGCGCATCACTCCGTGCACCTTGGTGGCCAGAACGATTGCTTCGCGGCGCGTGTTGGCCTTGAAAAAACGGCCCAGGATCACCTCGCTGTCGCCGCTCGAGTAGACGTTCGCTGTATCGAAAAAATTAATGCCGAGGTCCAGGGCCTGGCGGAGAAACGGCTGGCTCTCCTGTTCATTCAGCGTCCATGCGTGCCGGCCGGGCTGGGGTTTTCCTGTGGCGGGCGCGCCATAGCTCATGCAGCCAAGACAAAGGCGGGAAACTTTCAGTCCGGTGTTGCCTAGATTCACGTAATCCATAGTTGCTCCTGGGTTAAGTTTAGTGCGGAAGACAACTTTTAGCTCCCTCCTGCGGTCTAAATGGGAGACACGGGGTAAGTGTGGGTCCGGCCCGGGAAGGCGACCGGGAATTGCACCTGAGTGTGAGAGCCGACAGCGGTAAGGGCGTTAAACTGGGGAGAAGGCGCGGGAAGCATTGATCGAGATTGAATCGGAACCAGCGAGCAGACGGCTGCGGCGAGACATGGCCGCCGTTGCGTGTCCTCGTTTCACCACCCCCACCCGTCTTGCCGGGCGCGTTCTTGCCTTCGCCGCGATTCCTGTGTTCATCCTCGTCACCGGTTGCGGCGGCGGCACCGCCACCTTGAGTTCTTCGAACGGCACCTTCTCCGTTTCCCCCGGCACTTCCACCATCGACACCAATTGCACCGGCTGCAACGCGACCAACTCTTCGGGCGCTTCCATTGAGCAGTTCTCCGCCACGCTCACTGCCGGTGGCGCTGCCAGTGTCACCTGGAAGGTCAGCGGCGGCGACGCGAACAGTGGCCCCGGCACTATTTCCTCGAGCGGGCAGTATGTGCCGCCCAGCTACCTCACGGCCGACCACGTTTCTGTCACCGTGACCGCGACGCTCGCCTCGAACACCAGCACAACCGCGAGCGCCGTGCTCACCGTGACGCCCGGCTTCCTGCAGCCGCTTACGCCTGAGAACGCAGCCGTCGGAGCCAACGGCACACTGGCCATCACGGGTTACATTGCTGAAGCGGGCGGAAGCCTGGGAATCGTGTATGCGCTCTCAAGCACGGCCAACGGCTCTGGCGGCGGACAAGGCACGCTCGGCGCGACCAGTTGCACGCGCAGTACGATCGTGTTTACGTACTGCAAGGTCACGTACACGGCGCCCACAACGGTCACCTCCAGCAGTGGCACGTATGTCGTGGCCAACGTCGGCAGTTCTTCCTCGCGGACGTCGAGCGAAATCCTGCTCAACACGGCCGGTGTTTCGAGCGATCCGGCGAGTCACGAAACCGAGCTCGCCACGCCCATTGCGCTGGGCAGTTCGGGCGGCAACAACAATGCGTACGACACATCCGGCAACCAGATTGTGGATTGTTGCGGTGGCACGCTGGGTTCGCTGATTCAGAACAGCAGCGGAGCCCAGTTTCTGCTCAGCAACAATCACGTGCTGGCGCGCAGTGACCAGGCCGCCACCGGCGAAACCATTGTGCAGCCCGGCCTGATTGACGACAACTGCACACCCAACGGACAGATTGGAGCAGCGAATACGCCGGTGGGTGCGCTGTTTGAGGTTCTTTCGCTCAAATCGAATACGACCAACGCCGATGCGGCCATCGCGTCGGTCAACTCCGGTGCCGTCAACAAGAGCGGTAACATTCTTGAGTTCGGCACGTTGCAGGCCAACGGCACACTGGGCGCCGCGCCGCCCGGAACGTCATCCACAGCCGGCAAGGGCGAAACGGCAGCCCTGAACATGAGCGTGGCCAAGAGCGGCCGGACTACGGGGTTGACTTGTGCCAACATTTCAGCGGTGAGCCTTTCCGTCAGCGTCGACTACTTTACTGATTGCGCTGAGACCAAGCCCTACCTGACGAAGGTTTATACAAACCAGATTGCGATCACCGGCAACCAGTTCAGCGATGCGGGCGACTCCGGTTCGCTGGTGGTTGACTCCTCGACCGCCGAGCCCGTGGGTCTGTTCTTCGCGGGCGGTGTGGATACGGGCGGCGTGAGCGAGGGCGTGGCCAACCCGGTCACCGAGGTGCTCAGCGAACTGGCAACGCAAGGCGGCGGGCCCTACACCTTTGTCGGCACCACCGACCATGCGGTCAGCTGCCTCAACTACGGCAACAGCACGGCAACGGCGGCGCAAGCGCGCGTGCTCACCAACAGCGAGACGACGCGTGCGCAGGCTGCGCTCAACCAGGCGCGCATGCTGGTGAGCCCATCGACAGGCATCCTGGGCATTGCCATGGGCAAGAGCGGCGACTCGGCCGGCGAGGGCGCGGTCATTGTCTACGTGGATGAGGCCGCCAACGTGAGCGTTCCGGCTACCGTCAATGGTGTGCGCACCATCGTCATTCCCACCACGGCGCGCGCGGTTGCGCTCGGATCCGCGCCGCAATCTTCGCTTGAGATGGCGGCCATCCCCGGCCTCTCGGCTGCCGTGCTCAACCAGGCGGTTGCGGCCAAACAGCAAACGGCCCTGGGCTTGATGCAGCAGAATCCGGCCTTCTTTGGTGTTGGCGTGGGCCAAAGCCTCGACAATCCGAAAGAGGCCGCTCTGGTCATCTACGTCGATCGCAGAAATATTCCTGCCGAGTTGCCGCCAACGGTCAACGGTCTGCGCACGCGTTACGTCATCATGGATCGCTTGCACGTCACGCGCTCGTATGCGGAGAAGCTCCAATCGCGGAGCCGCTGCGGTGTGCGGCCGGCGGGACAGGCGAACCTTCTTGCCCCCAACCTTCTTGACCGGATCAAGACCCTCGATAAGCGGACGCTGAATCTGCCTTGAAATCGAAAGCCCCGGAACTCTTTCGAAAGTTCCGGGGCTTTTCCATTCCTTCAATCCAGACTGCGCTACTCCACCGGCTTGGCCTTGCCGTTTGCAAGCGAGTCCTTGATGATGCCCTCGATTTTTTCGTGGTTCTCGCGCGAGAGCTTGCCCATCTGCTCGCCCAGCTTGCCCATCTGGCCGCCGAGTTCCCCCTGCTGTTTTCCGAACTGGCCCATTGAGTCGCCAATCCCGCTTTGCTCCCTGGCAATCTTGCCCTGGAGCGCGCCCAGCTGACCCATGGCCTGGCCCATCTGGCGTTGCAAGTCTCCAAGCTCTTTCTGATTGATCGTGCTTCCTTGCTTGGCTTGCAGCGCGCTCAGCGCCGCGGTCAAATCGGCAATCTCCTTTGAGAGGTCGGGCGTCGGGACGTTCACGGCGCGCATCTGGCTGCCGGCTTCCCGTCTGTTGCTGGCCCAGGTCCCTCATCTGCTTGCCCAAGGCTTTCATCTGGTCACCGAGATCGTCGATGGGCTTTTCCATCGCTTCAACCTCGGCCACGATGGCGGGATCGTCAACGATGTACGACTTGTCGTCGTGACGGAACCAGAGAAAGTGCCCATGGGCCATCTTGCGGGCCCTTTCAACGTCTTCTGGTCCATCGACATTCCAGCCGTGGACGCGGGTCTTGGTGCCCGGATCGCCTACCAGCGCATATTGCTCGCCGTCATCCAAGGTGATGTAGGGCAATGTCTTGAACTCGAAGTTGTAGTTGAGATTCGCAAAATCCTTTTTGGGGATCCTGACGTTGATGCGGGGCATGGGCTTGATGTCGATTTTGGGGATCGTAATCACAATTGGACCGTCGGGGCCCATACCCTTCGGAAGCACGATCACCTTTGGATCTTCGATCATTTTCGGATCAACGATCACTCTCGGTTCATCATCGGCGTCGGGAGCGGACGGCGCGGGAAGAGCCTGTGCGCCGGGAGCGGGCGGCGCTGGGAGGCTCGCCGGGCCAGCGGGATCGTTCGGAGCCTGTGGAGCTGTTAGAGAGTTTTGTCCAGCCTCGGGAGCCTGCGCCGGGCTCGGAGCAGAATTTGGCGTTGCGTCCTGCGCTGCGCTCGGTGCAGCCGCGTCCGTCACCTGTTCGGGTGTGGACTGGCCGGTGATCGCTGCGGGTTTCGGCGCGGTTTCAACGGATGCTTCCACGCGAACCAGCGCGGTGGCGGCAAACAGCGCCACCGGCACCAGCAGTACGGCCAGCAGAGCGCGCCGGCCGGCGGCTGCAAAGGCCTGGCGGAAGCTGGACTCGTTCAAAAGGCGCTCAATGCGCTGAGAAAGATGACTGGTACGGGCCATGGCAACTCCTGTAAGCGTTGGGCGCGGCAGGGCCGCGAATTCAAGAAGGACTTGGGCGTACGACGAGCGGCTGGCTGCCTGCTCCAGGCCGGCGCGGTCGCTGATGGCTTCGCCCAGTTCGTAGAGTTTGCGTTTCAACCACCAACCAAGCGGGCTGAACCAGAACAGCGCTGCATAAAACGCGGCGGCCAGCTGCAGATAGAAGTCGCCCTGGCGGACGTGCGAGCGTTCATGGGCCAGCACGATGCGCAGCTTCTCCTCGTCCCAGCCGGTGTAATCGGCGGGCAGAACAATGCCGGAGCCGATGTTCACCGGGGAAGCGACGCGGGCACTGGCCCGCACGTGAAGTTGAACCCCGGCTTCCTGCTCAGTGAGCGCCTCTGCCGGCTTGGCCGTGAGCCACAAGCCGAGCGCCGACGCCAGGCCAAACAGCATGCGTAAAAGCAGTGCGCCAAAAACCCCAAGGTAAAGGCGCCACGCAAATGCGGCCACGCTCAAACTGTGTGCATGGGTCGCGGCTGGCGTCCTTGAGCCTTCGGCAGCGTTCGTCGCCACCGGAGTTGCAGGGGTAAATGAAATTTGCGCGGTCGGCGGAACTGCGTTCCCGGGCGATGGAACCGCGCTTGCCGCCGGCTCGTCGGTCGGCGAGTCAAATTGTGCCGTCGAAATCACCGGGGCGGGATAGCGGGAGGCGCCGCCGTCTGATTCGGTCACAGCCGCGGGCGCGGCTTGCTCCAGCCTCGCCGTCTGCCCTTCGCTCCGTACGCTGAGCGCCGGCAGTTGCACCATCGGCAACTTCACTGCGACCCAGGCCGGCATCAACTGCCACCGCGGTAGAAGGGGCATGGCAAGCGCCGCGAGCAGCACCAGTCCCCACGCTGCTTTCTGCACCAGGACGTTGCCCACACCCAGCAGGCGCAGCCCGGCCCATACCGCAACCGCCGCAACCAGGGCCCGAAGCGAGGCTTCAACAAGAAGTGGAACAAGGGCTGAAATCATGGCTTCTCCTTAGTCTGATGAGGCCAACCGGGGCTTTGAGGCCGCGGGCTGTTCATTGGTTTGGACGGTCTTCTGCGCCAGGGCGATGCGATCGGCCAGCCGCTGCAGCTCGGCCCGGTCAAGCACCTTGGAATCGACCATGCCCACCAGCAGCGCCTCCACTGATCCCTCGCAGAACCAGTCAACAATGCGCTTCACAGCACGCCCCGCCACGCGCTGGCGCGACTCCGCCGGGCGGTAAACAAAGGTGCGGTTCTCCACCGAGTGAGCCAGGTAGCCCTTCTCCTCAAGCCGGCGCAGGACAGTGCGGATCGTCGAGTCCTTGAGCGGCCGGCCCAACTCCTCGCGTGCCTGTTCGGCGGTGGCGGCGCCCATGCGCCACACCAGGGTCAGGATGCTGCGCTCCAGTTCGCCGAGTTCAGCGGGATCGTGATCGGAGCTCTTGGGTTCTGTATTTTTGTGGTCGGGGCGAGTGTTACTTGTCATAGTGTTACTGACTGTAGCATACAAAAGGCGTGAGCGGTCAAGCAGGAAAATATTTTTCTATTCAGGCCGAAGCGTTTACCGTGGTTTCCTGCGTGGCATCAGTGGCGGCCAGCAGCGTCGGGTCGTCGGGAATGAAGAACTGAAAGACAGTGCCCGAAGGTCCTCCATTGCTCGCAGTCCGGCTCCGGACATGGATCGAGCCATGGTGCTTGTTGATGATTTCGGAACTCACCCATAGTCCCAGACCTGTGCCGGTGACCTCTTTAGTGGTAAAAAACGCTTCGAACGCGCGCTTGCGGGCTTCCGCATCCATGCCCGCGCCCGTATCTGCCGTAGTAAAGCGGACGCCGGTTTGCCGCGGGTTTTTCCAGTTCCGCGAGCGCCGCGCCCGCACCAGCAGCCGGCCGCCGACGGATGAAGCGTCAATCGAGTTGCCCACCAGGTTCGCAAACACCTGGCGGATCTCCCCCGCAAAGCAGAACAGGTCAAGATCGGAGTCGTATTTGCGTTCTACATGAATACTGAGCGAGTTGAAGCGGCCCTGGTAGAGGCTCAGCACGGAGTCCAGCAGTTCGCTCATCTTGGTGCGCGCCGGGAGCGTGGGCTGCCGGTAGAAGCGCAGTGTCTGCTGTGTGATTTCCGCAATGCGTCGTACTTCGTACTCCGCCATCGTCACGTAGTTCAGCGCCGGGTCCTGCAGATCGCAGTAGTTGCGCAGCAGGAACAGGAGGTTGGTTATGGCCTCAAGCGGATTGTTGATTTCGTGCGCGATTGAGGCGGCAAGGCGGCCTGTGACGGCCAGCTTCTCGGCCTTGCGCAGCGAGTCCTCGCTGCGTTTGCGGTCGCTGGCATCCAACACGATGATGCCGGCCCAACGAATCTGCTGCGGCGTGGTGCGTACCGGGTAAGCGCTGACAAGCCATGTCCAAGGACGCCCCTTTGGGCCCCCCTGGCCGCTCAACTCGAAGCTGCGCATCGACTCATGTTCGGCAAAAACCCGCTGTACTGCGTTTTCAACTTGCAGTGCCACATGGGGCGGAAACAGTTCCGGCAATGTCCGGCCCAGGTGGCGGCTCGGCGACACTCCGGTCAGGTTGGCAAATACCTGGTTCACCCGCGTGAATCGGCATTCGCGATCAAAAAACGCCAGCCCGATGGGCGCATTGGCCAGCATCGAGTCAAGCAGCGAGAGCGTATCGTTCAGCCCGGACCGCTGTTCGGCCAGCGAGGCAACCATTCTGTTGAACGCCTCAATCAATTCGCCAATCTCGTTCTGAATAGGCCCGGCCTGCAGGGGGAAGTTGGCGCTGCCCTCCGGCGCAGTCATCAGCGCGCGTGTGCCCCGCTGCAGCACCGCCAGCGGACGGGAGATCGACCGCGCCATCATCAACACCAGTAGGGCCGAGGCGAAGATCCAGATGATGCCGAACAGGAATGTGGCGCGCAAAATGGAATCCAACTGCTCCCGCGACCATTCTTGCCGGTACTCGACCCACGCATAGCCGCGCAAATCGGTCCCCGTGTAGATCGCCGCCGCGCACTCCCAGCGGTTCCCGTCGTAGGCAAAAAAGATAGGATCCTGGCGGCGTATCAACGGCAACTGCGCGCGCTCGGTGGGGTTCAGCGTCACCTGATCGGCTTCGCCACGGCTCACAAACAGTACGTTGCCCACCTGATCGGTCACCTTGGCAAAGGCCACCGTGGGCGCCTCGCCAATCATCCGCACCGAGAGCCCAACCCAACCCGGACGGTTCTGCAGCAGCGCCTCGCTGGACTGCAGGGCCACCGAAGTCGCTTCGTACGAGAGCCGCACCCGCGCCCGCGCATAGACTTCGTTGGTCTGCTGCCTGAAAAGCACAATCGCAAAAAGGCCAATCGACAGCGTCTCAAGCAGGAGAAGGCCCGCCAGCATTTGCCAACGAATTGTGCGCGGCCACCAGCGCATTGGGAAGGTCATGCTTTGCGAACCAGTGTATCGGATTGGGGACGAACCCAGCCCCGGAATCAGCCCTCAGACCTTGGATGCAATCTTCAGAGCTTCCGCTATCTGCAGCCCGTGGAAACGACCGTTCTCAATAAAGATTTCGTTGGTCCGCGATCCCGCCACAATCACTCCAGCCAGATAAATTCCCGGGACGTTGCTTTCCAGCGTCTTCGGGTTGCAGACTGGCAGCTTGTCGGCGCCTTCAAAACGCACCCCCAGCCCCTCAAGAAAGGTGAAGTCAGGATGGTAGCCAGTCATCGCAAAAACAAAATCGTTCGTGAGCTCGCGCCGTCCCTCCGGCGTTTCCAGAATCACGGTGTCGGGCGTGATCTCAACCACGCTCGAGCTGAAGTACGCGGCGATCTCGCCGTTCTTGATGCGGTTCTCAATGTCGGGCTTGATCCAGTACTTCACATGCCGATGAATGATCGCGTCGCGGTGGATGAGCGTGACCCGCGCGCCGTGGCGCCACAACTCCAGTGCCGCAATCGCTGCCGAGTTCTTGCCGCCGATCACGGCCACATCCAGCCCGTAAAACGGGTGCGGATCGTTGTAATAGTGGTGAACCTTGCTCAGCGTCTCCCCGGGGATGCCCATCCAGTTCGGCAGGTCGTAATACCCGGTAGCAATCGCCAGCTTGCGGGCGCTGAGTTGCGAGACCCGTTCGAACCGGTCGGTCAAGTGCACTTTAAAGGCGCCGTCCGTGCCGCTCACCCCGTCCACACGATGGTACTGGCGCACGTCCAGCTTGTAGTACGCCGCCACCTGCCGGTAATACTCCAGCGCTTCATTCCGCGTGGGCTTGGCATTCGGGCTCGGAAAGGGAATGCCCCCGATCTCCAGAAGCTCCGACGTCGTGAAAAACGTCATGTGGGCCGGGTAGTGGAACAGCGAATTGCACACGCACCCCTTGTCCACCAGCACAGCCCGCAGGCCTGCTTTTTGCGCCTCAATTGCACAGGCAAGGCCTGTGGGGCCGGCGCCCACCACCAGGAGATCGAAGCTCTCAGGCAATCGCGCTGCGGCATCAGCGTTGGCGTCGTCCATGCCTCTAGATTAGTGCATGGAGGGGATTTGCGGGCATTGGAGGGGTTCTGTCGGGATACGGAAGGCGTCGTGGTAGAATGGTAGATGTCGATGGTAGAAAGGTAGACTCATGGGCCTGAGCATCAAGAATCCGCGATCTGAGGAGCTGATCCGTGAGCTTGCGGCCCTCAAAGGTGTCAGCCTCGTAACTGCCGTTACCGAGGCCGCTCGCGAGGCGCTCGAAAGGGAAAAGGCAGCCCGGCGCGAAGGCCGCCTCGATTGGCTGCGCCGCATTACAGAGGAGACTGCGGCAATCATGAATGATGGCCGGACGTCGAAGCAATTGATGGATGAGCTTTACGACGACGAGACAGGCCTGCCCAAATGATCGTCGATACATCCGCGTTGGTCGCCATTCTCAAGCGGGAGTCGGGATGGGAGCTTTACGCGAAGGCTCTGGATTCTGCTCACCGCGCCTCCATCTCAGCATCGAGTTATGTCGAGCTCTCAATCGTTGCCGACCGATGGAAGAATCCTACGTTGAGCCGTCGGATCGACGAGTTGATTGAAGAATTTCGTATTGTCATCGAGCCGTTTTCGGCGGAGCAGGCCCTCGTCGCTCGCGAGGCATACCGCAATTTCGGAAAAGGCAGCGGCCATGCAGCCAGCCTGAACTTCGGTGACTGCTTCAGCTACGCCCTCGCGCGAGCCAAGCGCGAGCCTATTCTCTTCAAAGGCGAAGATTTTATTCACACGGACTTGAAGTCGGCCCTGTCAACGTCCTAGCTCTTCGCAGGCCCTAAACTAGAGTTGAGGAGTTCCTGATTCAATGACCATCATCCGCCAGGAAGACTTTATTGCCAGTGTTGCGGGCGCGCTGCAGTACATCAGCTACTACCACCCGGTCGACTACATTACCAGCCTCGCCAAAGCGTACGAGAAGGAACAATCGCACGCCGCCAAAGACGCCATGGCGCAGATCCTCATCAACAGCCGCATGTGCGCCGAAGGCCACCGGCCCATCTGCCAGGACACGGGCATCGTGAATGTGTTTGTCAAAGTCGGCATGGATGTCCACTTTGAGCCCGCGCCCGGCCAGCCGGTGATGGACTTGCAGCAGATGGCGGACGAAGGTGTGCGCCGTGCTTATCTCGACCCCGATAACAAGCTGCGTGCCTCGCTGCAGAGCGATCCCGCCGGCAAGCGCACCAACACCAAGGACAACACCCCCGCCGTGGTGAACGTAGAACTGGTGAAGGGCGATAAAGTCGACATCACGGTGGCGGCCAAGGGCGGCGGTTCCGAGGCCAAGAGTAAATTTGTGATGCTCAATCCCAATGACTCGGTCGTCGAGTGGGTGCTCAAAACTGTACCCACGATGGGCGCAGGCTGGTGTCCTCCGGGCATGCTCGGTATCGGCATTGGCGGTACTGCCGAGAAGGCCATGCTGATGGCGAAGCAGGCTTTGATGGATCCGATCGACATTCAGGATCTGATTGAACGGGGGCCGCAGACGACCGCCGAGAAATTGCGCGTGGAGCTGTACGACAAAGTCAACCGGCTCGGCATTGGCGCGCAGGGGTTGGGCGGGCTCACCACCGTGCTGGATGTGAAAGTAGTGGATACGCCGGCGCACGCGGCCAATTTGCCTGTTGCGATGATTCCCAATTGCGCGGCGACGCGCCATGCGCATGTTGTGCTGGATGGATCAGGGCCGGTGTATCTCGATCCGCCGTCGCTCGACAACTGGCCCAAACTTACCTACGACGTTTCCGGCGCGCGGCGCGTGAATCTTGACACGGTGACGAAGGCGGAAGTGGCGACGTGGAAGCCGGGCGAAGTGCTGCTGCTGAACGGCAAGCTGCTCACCGGCCGCGATGCGGCGCACAAGCGCATGACGGACATGCTGAACCGCGGAGAAAAATTGCCGGTCGATTTTACGGGCCGCTTCATCTACTACGTGGGGCCGGTGGACCCGGTGCGCAACGAGGTTATGGGGCCTGCGGGACCGACGACGGCGACGCGCATGGACAAGTACACGCGGCAGATGCTGGCCGAGACGGGACTGCTGGGTATGGTCGGCAAGGCCGAGCGCGGACCTGCGGCGATCGACGCAATTCGCGAGTTTGGAGCCGTGTACCTGATGGCTGTGGGCGGCGCTGCATACCTGGTGTCCAAGGCCATCATCCACTCGCGGCGGCTGGCCTTCGACGACCTCGGCATGGAAGGCATCTACGAGTTCGAAGTGCGTGACATGCCGGTGACGGTGGCGGTGGATTCGAAGGGAACCAGCGTGCACCAGACGGGCCCGGCGGAGTGGCAGCAGCGGATTGCGGGAATACCGATTCTGCAGTAATGCAGGGAACAGGGAATCAGTGAATCGCCGGTCGTTGATCCCTGAAACCCACCCCATTACCGAATCCGCGGCTGTCCATAACCACTTCGAATTGGACGTGCACCCTTGCCTGCGGTTGAATCAAGGCATGGCAACTCCAAACACACCCGCGCCCGAAGTCAACCTCTGGTCGTCTGCAGAGCATGCGCTTGAGTATCTCGGCCGTGCTGACTCCGTTCCTCATCGCGTGGAGGGCGGGGCCACTCTGCTTGAGTTCGTGCCTGCCGCTCCCAGACGCATTCTCGACATTGGCAGCGGCGGGGGGCGGCTGCTTTCGCTGGTTAGAGCAGCGCGGCCGGGCGCAAGCTTCGTTGCGCTCGACTTCTCGCCGACGATGCTGGCCACTTTGCGCACGCTGTTCGCCGCGGAGTCGGCGGTCACTGTCGTCGCCCACGACCTCGACCACACATTGCCGTCGCTCGGCGCCTTCGATGCCGTCGTCTCCAGCTTTGCCATTCACCATGTCAACCACGGTCGCAAGCGAGCGCTCTACGCGGAGATCTTCGCGCTGCTTGCGCCCGGCGGCGTGTTTCTGAATTTTGAGCACGTCTCGTCGCCCACCGAGCATCTGCACACGGAATTCCTGCGGGCTATCGCGTGTGCCGAAGAAGACCGATCGAACAAGCTGCTCGACCTGGAAACCCAGTTGTCGTGGTTCCGGGAGATTGGGTTTGTGGATGTGGACTGCCACTGGAAGTGGCGGGAGCTGGCGTTGCTGGCGGGCGTTAAACCCGCCTGATTCTCCCATGAGGGAGAATTTAAATGCAGCCCGGGAAATGAAGAGAAGAAGTTCGTCGCATCCCACCCATGACAACGGTAAGGCTGTTGTCATGGATGGGACACGGGGCAGTTTTGGTGAGCTGTATCCATTCCCTGGTCCCTCCGCCGCGGCGGAAGAGGGGACCAGGGGCACCCGCTCCTCTTTGGAGAGGTGTGGGCTGCTAGGCGTGGGTCAGGTAGCCCATGCCGGTGAGTACGCCGCGCATGTAGGCGAAGCTCTCGATGACGCCGGGCATCGGATCGTCGGCGTGAATCTCGTATTCCAGATCGACAAAGTTCGGATACTTGATCTCAACAAGCGCCTGGAAGATTTCACGGAAGGGTATGACGCCCTCGCCCACCGGAACCTGGCTTTCACGGCTGGTGTAGCTGGTGAGATCTTTTACGTGCATGTCGTAGAGGCGGGAGCCGGTGGCATGGATGGCCTCCACCACATTGGCGTTGGCGCGGACCGCGTGGCCCACGTCGATGCAAAAGCCGATGCGGTGATCGAGATTCTTGATGGCCTTGAGCACGTCAAAGGGCGACGGAAAGAACTTGTCCTCGGGGCCGTGGTTGTGGATGGCGATCTTGATGTCGTATTCCTTCACGTACTTCTCGATCCACTTGAGCGACTCGGGTGTGGGATCGCCGGCGACAATGGTGTTGATACCGGCACGCTTGCAGTACTCAAACTTGCCGCGGATGTCCTTGTCATCGGCGGTGGGAAAGTAGATGGTTCCGGCGGCATGGAGCTTGATGCCTGCCGCGGCGTAGTCGGCCAGCGCCTGCGCTTCCGCGGCCGGGTCCATGGGCAGGTGATCCTTGACGTCTTTGCAGTTCAGGTCGGTGAGATTGAGCTGCTTGAGGAACGGGAGCATCTGCGCGCGCGTGAAATTGCGGAACGTGTAGCTGCAGATCCCCAGCTTGATCGGCGAGGGCTTGCCGGTTTCCTTGAGCGCCTCAGCGACGGCGGGAGCCGCGCCGGAAGCGACGCAGGCTGCGGCCATGACCGCGCCCGATTGAACAAAACGACGACGGGACAAATTCGATTTCATTGTTCGAGACTCCTCTGCTTCTCGCAGGAATGATTGCCGGTGGATGAAAAACTGGCACAGCCGTTATAGTTCATCGTGCCGGGGGTTGCATAGGAGCAGGGAACAAGGGGACAGGGAACGAGGGAACAGGGAATAGGGATCCTAATCCCCATTCCCTGCTTCATCCTCCTCCATGACTTTCGCCCACAACCGTTTCTCATAAAGCTCATCCAGTGTCCATCCGCCCTTCGGCACGATCCCGTACACCACGACGCAATCCATCGCATCCGCCAGCTTAACCATCGACTGCAGCATCACCTTCCCCTTCAGCTCCCGCTCCTCAATCTCATAAATCCCCGAGCGCTCCATGCCCGCCTTCTCCGCAATCTCCCTCACCGGAATCCCAAGAACCTTCCGCACCGCCCGCAACAGCCCGTTCGTCGGATTCTTGTCCATCCCCGGCTTCCGGAATGGCCGCATCTCTCGTCCAGGTTCACCCTCGCCACTTTTCTTACCCGCAACCGCGCTGCTTC
>CAWFZC010000024.1:0-356816 GCA_963820245.1 uncultured Acidobacteriaceae bacterium
CCGAGTTGCCGATCATCCGATTAAACAGATCTCAGAACTCCTGCCATGGAACCTGGCAGAAGCCTGCCCTAAAGACGAAAACAAGGCCGCCTGACCAGTCCTTCCACAAGTGTCCACTTAAGTTAAGTGGACACTTCCCCAAATCAGTCCTTATCGCAACTACCACTCACTCTGAGTGTCAACCGGGGCTCGCTGGACGCTTACGAAGATGACACTCTGGGCGTCTTTGCAAGATCCCTTGACTGATGAGGACATCGCGAAAATCAACCTGAAGCTATTCGCCAAAGGCAATAATGACGCCGCCTGGGAACTTGGCCTGGCCTATATGCAAGGCCTCGGCGTCCCCCAGGACTTCGCAAAGGCCGAGCGGATGTTTCAAATCGGCGCGGTCGATGAAGACAAGAAGGCCATGGTGGGCATGTTTTATGCCCATGGATACTTTCCAGAAGATCTCGATGCTGTCGAGCGTTGGTATACCGCGGCGGGCAGGCCGTCCAGCTTCTTCGAACTTGCCGAATCCTACAAGGCGGCGGCACAAAACGAACCGACCGCAGCGGGAAAGTGTTACCCCAAGGCCATAGCAATCTATCTGAAGTTACTCAAAGATCCCAGTCAGCCCGAAGCGCGACTTGCGCAACTCGAGCTTGGAAACTTCGTGATCGACGGGATCTATAGCGCCGGTGACGATACCCAAGTGCGCGCACAAAACCTTGCCTGGGCACGCATGATCGCGCAGGAACTGCTTGGCCAAAAGGAATTTCAGAGTGCAGTCGAATATGCGATCGGCAATCACGGCCTGCCCAAAGACAACGCAATGTGGCTGCGTTATTGCGAGCGGGCAGTTGCGTACAACATCGATAACGCTCAGCACTCATACGTTGACTCCATCAACCAGGGCGAAGTGCGCGACCATACCGGCTACGATGCCGTTGCGTTGACGCGGCTCAACGCCCAGAAGATGTTTGCCGACAAGTCGCTGCTCTCGGCGATGACCTCGTCGATGAATGCGGAGCAGCGGGCAGCCGCGGAAGCGGCCTACCAGGCCCTGATCATGGAGCGAACTCAGTACGGCGCCTATTATTTGCAGGACGATCCTCTGCGCGATCCCTCGCCGGCGCAGCTTGCGGCGATGGATCAGGACGACCCGGATGTGCAGCTGAGAGAGGCCTTTAACCTTGAGAGCTCAGCTGCGACCGACGAGCACGCCTATCAATCTGCGCTCGCTATCTATCGGAAGGTCCGCAACGAACGCGACTACGGTTTCCGATATGTATTAGGGCGCGACGCGCTCAATGGAACAAACGGCGTGCCGAAGGATCTGAACGTGGCGAAATATTGGCTCCAAATGGCTGCATACGGCGGATCGAAACCAGCGCAACAACTGCTCGATCAGATTCAGAATCACCCGCCAGTCGAATGATGCGTACAAGATTACGGGCGACTGTGTGGGAGATCAGGTGATCGCCGGCAATAAATATCCAACAGGAAAGCCATGCCGCTACGGCATGGCTTTTTTGCGTTCGCTCCAAATTTACGAGTCGTCAAGCCATGATCCACTTGCCTAGCAAGAAAAATCGGAGCACGAAGCGTGGGGCGGATGCTCGCCGCGGAACATCCACCCCATGCAGCCATTCCGGCTTCGTCAACGGTTTCAGCAACTGCCCCTCAACGAGCCGTCGTTGCGTGCGAACTCTCCTTTCTCTGCGCGTGGACAGACTGCGCGGAATCCCCTTGCAGCGTTTGCAGCATTGGAGCGCCCTTCGGAGAGCCCAAACCGGCCGCCGGGTCCCAGCCGTACCCTGCCGAATACGACCCGTTGTTGCCCATCGTAATGGCGTGGAACCCGCCCGACTCGTGGATCCCATACAGCGTCGGATTAACGAATCCCAAACGGCGAACGAGCTTCTGGCTCAGCAGCACCACCAGGCCCGCCCAAAGCGGAGCCGCCGCGCTCGTTCCTCCGGCCACCATTTGCTGTCCGTCCACAAGAATGTTGTAGCCGGTTTCAGGATCGGCGTTTCCGGCCACGTCGGGGAGGCCGCGTCCAGTTTGCGACGCCACACCAGCCTGGTATGAAGGTCGCGCGAACACCTTGCTGTACCCTCCTCCAGTTGCTCCTCCCTGCGCACCGGCATTCCATACGGTTTCGCTCTCGATTGAGCCGTTAACAGCCACTAGCCGTGTGCCGCCCACCGCCAGCACATGGGGACATGAGGCTGGGAAGTCCACATGGTTCTTGCCGTCGTTCAGGCCATCGCTGGAACCATTGTCGCCGGCCGCCACCGTGAGGGTGATGCCCAGCAAAGCTGCCTCCTGGGCCACCTGGTCGAAGTTCTCCATTGATTGAGCCGTCCATGTCTCTTCAGCATTTCCCCAACTGAGTGAAAGCGCGCAGGGCTTGTTGAGCTGATCGTGAATCGCCGTACTCAAGGCATCCTGGAATCCCCGCGCGGTGTTCGGCGCAAAGTAAACGGCGATGGCCACTCCCGGCGCCACCGATCCGGCAACTTCGATATCCAGCATCACCTCTCCGTCCGCGCTCTGAGCCGTGGTCGGCCGGTTGCTGGCTTGGTCCACCGATATGCTTTTCACGGTCGGGGCTTGCAGACTCTGACTCTGGAAGTATTCGCGGATATCGTTGTGACGATAACCACCGCCCAACTCAATCAGGCCGATTGTCTGCCCTGCGCCATTTGCATCCTGCGGAAACGAATAAAGCTTCGCCACCTGCGCCGGATTGTAGGCGATCGTTGAACTCCGGGCTCCGAATGCGCGGTTCGTGTTCCGGTAGCGAAAATGCGGTTGGGCAACGGGCCGGTCATCCAGTCCAAAGACGCCGGTCACGAAGGCAGCGCAATCCTCCGGCATCTGGATGGCTCCGCTGTAACCGCGATAGCTCCCGTTTTCGTGTTCGAACTCGGTCAGTTCCACTCCAAATGCCTTCTCCATGTTTGACGCTGATCCCGCCAGTGTCACGGTGCGGCGCAAAATCTCGTCGCCCCGTTCCAGCATCTGCAGGTTATTCTCCTTCGCAAACTGCCGGATTCTGTCCACCTGCGCAGGGTCTGCTCCATAGGTCTTTGCGAAATCGTTGTGGCTCATTGTCTGGATCTCGCCCTCAAGCTTCGGCAACGGCTTGCGGTGCTTCAGGATGACGGACACCAGGATGAGTTGATGTGGGTCGCTCGGCCTGACCGCTCGAGCTCCGGCCAGTTTCGTGTGCTCGGTGCCTTTGAGGAAAGTCTTCTTTGCATTCGACATGTGCATCTCCTTGGGGATTTGGATTGGGTCTGTCGATTGATTGAGCGCGAAGCGCGTCTCCAGCGGCGACGTGACCGCCCTTTTTTACGGACGAGCGCCATCACCCAGTTGCATCGTTTGAATGCAACAGGAGAAATAAGCACGCTTTGCAGTGCGGGTCTAGCGCTCCGAAGTGACCGGGGCCGTTTGCGCGTGAATCGGTGCGCTGGCGCGAAGGTTTAGTGCGCTTCGCGAGCAGGACTTTCTTGGGGAAAGGCCATCAATTTGAAATATGGAACGGAAAGTGCGCATTCAATGCGCAAGCCGACGCTTTCCTTTAACGCGTGTTTGGGCCCTGGATGATGCTTCCACCTCAACTTTTCTCTCTAGTCTTGCCCATCGCCGAACAGCCTCTTCAAGTCGAAGCCTCTTTCAGCTGGTATGTCCCATCCGCAGTCATTTAAGTTAGATAACTTTCGGCTGCATGATCTCTTGAACGCCCCGCCGCTTTTGTTGAGGTCTCCATTCCAATTGGACGCGCAGAGGTCTGCCTCGTTAGTGATCCAATTGGGCCTTTCAAGCCGGGCTCGACGAACCCATGAGTCCGAAATCTTGCGTCCAATATACTCCCGATTTCTCAAAAGTTGTCAACAGGACGCGTTGCTTCCCGGTGAACAACTGCTGCTGCGCTGATGGTGTCACAAGGGCAAATGTTTGGAGGATTGGGTGATCGCCGGCAAAACACATCCATCAAGAAAGGCAGTCTTGGGAGTTGTTTTTTGCATCTGCCGCAACCCTTCTCAGCCTCATCCCACGTCCGGGTGAGCTTCAATCCTGGAAGTCCATTGCACTCCGAAGTTCCGTCCCGAAACCTCAATTGCCCTCTCTCCTTGACAATCTAGGAGAACGGCGCTACTTTTCTCCTAGATCGTCAAGGAGAGAGCAATGGCGCAGGAAAAGCTCCACAACCAGATGGACCTGATGCAGGGAACCCTCGACCTGCTGATTCTGAAGGCCGTTTCTCTCGGATCTCTTCATGGATACGGCGTCCTTTTGCGCATTCAGCAGATCTCCGGCGAAACCCTGGTAATTCAACAAGGGTCGCTCTATCCGGCGCTTTACCGGCTCGAACACCAGGGGCTGATCGCCAGCGAGTGGGGCGAAAGCGACAACAATCGTCGCGCCAAGTACTACAAGCTCACGAACGCCGGTCGCGAACGGCTCAGCGAAGAAACCGACAAATGGAACCGCATGGCCGGCATCATGGGCGCCATCCTCACGGCAACTCCGGAGGAAGCATGAAGCAACAGGGAACAGGGAATAGGGATCAGGGAATAGGGGTGCGATGAATATCCGAGCTTTTGGTTCTTCAATCCTTGCGCGCGTGACCTCGTGGTTCCGCGCGGTTGTTCGTCGTGGCCAGCTCGAAACGGAGATGGAGGCAGAACTCGCGCACCACCTTGAGAGCCTTACCGCCGACATGATTCGCGACGGCCAATCACCTGCCGAAGCATCCCGCAACGCACGCATCGCCCTCGGCGCGGTTCTCACGGCCAAGGAAGGCATGCGCGCCTCACTTGGTCTGCGCTGGTGGGATGAAATTTCGGCCGATCTCCGGTACGGCGCCCGCATCTTGCGCAAGAGTGCTGGTTTTACGGCCATTGCCGCCACATCGCTCGCACTCGCCATTGGCGCCAACACCACCATCTTCTCCATCGCCCGGCAACTGCTGTACCAACAGCTCAACGTACCGCACCCGGAGCAGCTCCGCATACTGCGCTGGAATGGCGACGGCCATGAGGCTATCCACGGCATGTGGGGTGACTTCGACTTGACGCCCGGTTCCGGCACCACCGGCTCCGTGTTCCCGTTTCCTGTCTACCAGCAGCTGCGCGCGCACAACCAATGGCTCAGCGACCTCCTCGCGTTCAAGGAAGACAGCATGAACGCCACCATCCACGGCACCGCGCAACGCGTCAACGCCGCCATGGTCACCGGAAATTATTTCCAGGTGCTCGAAGTGCCGTCACAACTTGGCCGCGCGCTCCAGGCCGCTGACGACGCCACACCCGGTTCTGGAAACGTCGCGGTGATCAGCGACGCGGTCTGGCTGCGCGACTACGGTCGCTCTCCCGCGGTGCTGGGACAAACCATCACACTCAACCAGGTCGCCGTCACCGTCATCGGCGTCGCTCCCCGCGGATTCACAGGCGCAAAAGGCGTGATGGAGTCCCCCGACCTCTTTGTGCCGATCAGGCTGCAACCGGTCATCGATCCCAAAGGCGATGCCGCGCTCTTCAATACGTCCGACCTCTGGTGGGTCAACGTGGTGGGGCGCATCAAGCCCGGCGTCAGCGATCGAACCGCGCAAGCGGGCCTCGACGTGCAATTTCAGGCGGCGGTCCGCGCCTCCACGCAGATGGAGCCCGGCGAGACCATGCCGCGCTTCGACCTCGCGGACGGCAGCCGCGGCCTGCATTTCTCCGACCGCATGTTCAAGAAGCCCATCTACGTACTCCTCGCGCTCACAGGCTTTGTGATTCTGCTGGCCTGCGCCAACATAGCCAACCTGCTGCTGGCGCGCGGTTCGCAGCGAAGGCGCGAAATGAGCGTCCGCCTTGCCATGGGCGCGGGCCGAGCACGCATCCTTCGCCAGTTGCTCACCGAGAGCCTGCTCCTCGCCGCGCTCGGCGGCGCGGGCGGTCTCGCGCTCAGCTACCTCGGCCGCAACATCTTACCGAATCTGCTGACCAACGCATGGGAACACAACCACATCAGCACCCCCTTTGAGTGGGACGTCTTCGCATTTACATCTGCGGTCACGCTGATCACGGGAATTCTCTTCGGCCTCGCGCCGGCATGGATGGCCTCGCGCGCTGAGATCAGCAGTACGCTTAAGGAGTCGGCCCAGAGCGCTACGCGCCGCCGCCGCGGCCTGAGTGGGAAATCCATTGTTGCTTTTCAGATTGCGCTGTCAACGTTGCTGGTGGTGGGCGCAGGCCTGTTTACGCGCACTCTCATCGCGCTCAACACGGTCGATGTGGGCTTCGACGCGGATCATTTACTGCTGTTTGAAATTGCTCCGCCGGACGCTCGATATCCCGCAGGCAAAGACATACTCCTGCACGAGCAACTCGAACAGCGCTTCGCCGCGCTGCCCGGCGTGAAAGCGGCTAGCGCGGCATCGACGCCCTACATCGCCGACAACCTCAACAACTATGAGTTCCTGCCTGAAGGGGAGAGGTTCGACGACTACAAGCGCCTTCACAAAAACGATGCAGAGGACACCAATGCGGTTGGAAACAATTTCTTCGACACCATGGGCATTCCCATTCTTGCCGGCCGAGGATTCAGTTCGCAAGACACGGCCACGTCGCCAAAAGTCGCCGTCATTAACCAGGCACTCGCGCAGAAGCGGTTTCCCAATGTGAATCCAATCGGCCGGCGCTTCCGCACTACCCGTGCAGATACCGGAGAGTTATATACCATCGTCGGCATTTGCGCTGACACCCGTTACGTCAACCTTCGCGACAAGCCGCCGGCACAGTTTTTCCTGCCGTATATTCAGACTTCTGATGTTGGAAGCATGGTGTACGAATTGCGCACGTCGCTCGATCCCGCATCACTGACGCCCGTTCTGCGCCGCGTGGTGCAGTCGATCGATCCTGATCTCCCCATTATCGACGTGCGCACGCAGCGCGAGCAGATCAACGCCACCATGCAGATCGAGCGGCTCTTCGCCGCCCTCACCGTGGGATTCGGCGTGCTCGCCCTGGCGCTTGCCTGCGTGGGCATCTACGGAATCATGGCGTACTCGGTGGCCAATCGCCGCAACGAGATCGGCATTCGCCTGGCATTGGGAGCGCTGCCGAGCCAGGTGCGCACGATGATTCTGCGCGAAAGCACCTGGCTGACGGCCGCAGGCATTGTTGCTGGACTGGCCGCGGCATTGGCACTTACGCGCCTGGTCAAGTCGATGCTGTTTGGAATCGAGCCGCACGATCCCGCCACGCTGATTGGCGGAGTCATGATTCTGCTGTTAGTGGCGCTTGCAGCGAGTTGGATTCCGGCGCGCCGGGCCGCAGGAGTGCAACCGATGGAGGCGTTGAGACATGAATAGAGCAGGAGGTCTATGAGTTCGCAATTCTTTGGTGCTGCCGCATTTGCCCGGCTACGGTCGGGAATACGTTCATGGATGCGCTCTGTCGTGCGCCGCAACCGCCTCGAAGCGTCGATGGACGCGGAGCTTGCCCATCATTTGGAAAGCCTCACCGCTGACCTGATTCGCGAGGGCCAATCGGCCGCTGAGGCATCGCGCAATGCGCGCATTGCGCTTGGCTCAGCTCTCACAACCAGGGAAGGTATGCGCGCTTCACTCGGCCTGCGCTGGTGGGATGAGTTGTGGGCCGACCTTCGCTATGGCGCGCGCGTTCTGCGCAAGAGTCCCGGTTTTACGGCCATCGCTGTCACTTCGCTCGCACTCGCCATCGGCGCCAACACCACCATCTTTTCTGTCGCGAAGCAATTGCTCTATGAACGCCTCAACGTGCCCCATGCGGCGGATCTCCGTCTCCTTTCGTGGACAGGTACGAGGGATCATGTCGCGGTCCATCATGTATGGGGCGACTGGGATCCGCTGCCCGGAGGCAGAGTCGCGAGCACAGTGTTTTCTTATCCGGCGTTTCAACAACTGCGCGCGCAGAATCAAGTCCTTGATGATCTATTCGCTTTCAAGCGGATGACGATGATTGCGACCATCCACGAGGATGGGCAGACAGTTCACGCCGAGATGGTTTCCGGTAACTACTTTGGAGCGCTCAACGTGCGGCCGCAGCTTGGCCGCGTCATTGAGCCTGCCGACGATGCCGTTCCCGGTCAGGGCGCTGTGGCGGTTCTCGGCGACGGCATGTGGGACCGCGTGTTTGCAAGGTCGCCTGCGGTGTTGGGGCAGACGGTCAAACTCAACGACATTCCCTTCACGATTGTGGGGGTTGCACAGAAGGGTTTCTCCGGGGCCAGGGATGTGCAGATCGCAGACGATTTTTTCATTCCCCTTTCGATGCAATCGCTGGTGTTCCCGCGATCTGGCAGTTCGTCTCTCTTTGTCGATCCAACGCGATGGTGGGTTAATGTCATGGGCCGTTCGCGAGCCGGAGTAAGCGACACGGCAGCACGTGCGGCGCTCGACGGCAAACTGGCGGCCATCGTCCGGGGCACTATGCCCGTGCGCCCCAATGAAGATCTGCCGCGGCTCGACTTGCGGGATGGAAGCCGCGGACTCTTTGAGGAAGCGAAGCAATATACCCGGCCCATGGCAGTACTGGTGACCCTTGTAAGTCTTGTGCTGCTGCTGGCATGCGCGAATATTGCAAACCTGATGCTGGCGCGCGGAGCGCAACGCGAGCGGGAGATGAGCGTGCGGCTCGCGCTGGGAGCAGGGCGCGGACGCATCCTGCGGCAAATGTTGGTGGAGAGTCTGCTGCTTGCGGCGATGGGCGGGGCGGGCGGCGTCATCATTGGCTATTTCGCACGCAACGCGATTCCAAACATGACCGGAATCGCATGGGAACGCACCGACTTTCAAATTCACTTTGACTGGAAGGTGTTCGCGTTCACTGCCAGTCTCACAATTTTCACGGGTCTCCTGTTCGGCGTGGCTCCGGCCTGGGCCGCTGCTCGCGCTGAACCGAACCGGGGCCCCAACGAAATGTCACAGGCTGCGACGCGCCGGCGCAAAGGCACAGGTGGCAAGCTCCTGGTTGGGGTTCAGATTGCTCTCTCAACGCTGCTCGTGATCGGAGCAGGCTTGTTCCTGCGCACCCTTACTGGTTTGAGCTCAGTCGAGGTCGGCTTCAAGCCAGACCACCTGCTCCTCGGTGAAATCGATCCGCCGCGGAACCGTTATCCGGCAGGGAAGGATGTTGCTCTCAATCAGCGCCTGGAACAGGCTTTTGCAGCCATTCCAGGTGTGGAGTTCGTCTCGCCCGCAATGGATGCGTATTTATCGGGCGATCAGGATGCTACCGACTTTCTTCCTGAGGGGGAGAAGCTGGGCGCGCTGAAGCACCAGGAAGAGAATTACAACGTAGTCGGCGACCAGTTCTTTTCCACGCTGAAGATACCCATTCTTGCCGGCCGTGCATTTGGGCCGCAGGACACCGCGAATTCTCCCAGGGTAGCAGTGATCAACGAGAGCCTGGCGCAGACCCGTTTTCGCGGTCAGAATCCCATCGGCAGGCGTTTTGTCACCGACCCGCACGATGTGGATGGAGGCGGCGGCCTCCTTGGGAAAAATTCGTTCGAGATTGTCGGCATCTGCGGCGACACACGCTACACGGACATGCGCTCAGAGCCGCCGCCGCAGTTTTTCCTACCTTACGTTCAACAGCCCAGCGTGGGTGGGATGACCTATGAATTTCGCACCGCGATGGAGCCCGGGCAAATCGTTCCGGCGTTGAGGCAAGTCGTTCGGCAAGTGGATCCCGACCTTGCGATGCTGCGCGTAAGAACGCAAGACCAACAAATTCAAGCGACCTTGCAGGAGGAGAGCACTTTCGTCACGCTGACATCGGGATTTGGCTTGCTCGCTCTGGTGCTGGCTTCGGTCGGCATCTACGGCATCATGGCCTATTCGGTGGCCAATCGCCGCAATGAGATCGGGATTCGTCTCGCTTTGGGAGCCCAACCGCGCCAGGTGCGCATCATGATTCTGCGCGAAAGCACCTGGCTGACGTCGGTGGGCATTGTTGCCGGATTGACCGCGGCGCTGGCACTGACGCGACTGGTGAAGTCGATGCTCTATGGGATCGAGCCGTGGGATCCGGCGACGCTGGTGGGGGGTGTTCTGATCTTGCTTGCGGTGGCATTGGCGGCGAGTTGGATTCCAGCGCGCCGGGCGGCAGGAGTGCAGCCGATGGAGGCGCTGCGGCACGAGTGAGAATGCGAGGGCATTCGAGCTAAGTCCGGTTCATCTTCGCCAGGCCAATGGCACTGCACAGGCGACTGCGAAAGAGCATTCGGTTGAGAATATCAAAGCTCCAGGCATTAGGTCAGAGTATCGCCTCAAAACCCTTCCGCCGGATCACATTGAGCAGCGCCAGCGCCGGGCCTTTGGGCTGTTTCGCGCCCCGCTCCAACTGCGAGATGTACCCTACGCTCAGATTGAGCGACCGGGCGAACGCGGCTTGGCTCATGTTCGCGCGCTCTCGCAGGCTGCGAATCTGCTTCGCGCTGATGGGCCTGGCCATAGGAAGCGGCTGGGCTCCAAGCAGGCGAACGGTGATCTTTTCGTGAGTGGCGTTGTCCATCAAACCGCTCCGATATTGGTCGCCGGCCATCTCAAGAATCGCCTCCGACACCTTGCTAATTTTCTTCGTCATCTTCGACCTCCTGTAAGTTGCCGGCTTCAATCTCCTCGCGAATCCTTGCGGGACCCGCCGCGAGCCAGTTCTCCGCGAGTTCACGAAGAAGCGCACCGTCCACCGTGCACGACCGGCGGGCGCCGGCGAGCACGCCAAGGCCGTCAACCGGGCGTCAAAGGCACCGTCGAAGGAAAGCCTGGGTGGTTTGGCACGGGGTTTGCGCTGCAACGCAGCTTCGATACCCTCTTCCACGAAGCGCTCTTTGAGATGTTCGATCGTGCGCGCAGTGATGCCCAATGCTTCGGCTACGTCGGCAACTTTCCAGGGACTTCCATGTGGTCCTGCATCGCACAACAGCAATGCGCGGGCATGGATAAACGTGTGGGCCGCTGTCTTGCCGGAGCGCGCCAACCCTTCCAGCCGGCTGCGCTCATCCTCGCTGAGTGTCACTCGATAACGGGGTGTCATGCCTCTATCATTTACCGAGAAACATCCTACGTCAATATGCGAAATATCAAATGGTACATGGTACTAGTTCATCCTGACTGATGTTTTCCCTCTCGGCCTTCGCAAATCCGAGAAGAAAAACAGCCCGTCCCTTTGACCGGTACGCAACGATGACGCGAAATCCGCCTGACCGTCCCTGCCCCCGACGGGCGACACGCTGCTTGAAAAGCCCGCCGCCGAGGTCAGCGTCAACCAGGCCACGTTCGGCCCGCGCGATTGCTTCTCGCAAGCTGGCATCAGCGATAAGCTCGTGCCTGGCATACCGCGCGAACCACTTCGTCTTGAAGACTTTCATAAGACTGGCTAACACTATGAACTATAGCACATAAACCTATATTTCTTGAAGAATCGCGGGGCGGTGAGCAACTGCCTTCGGCCCAGGAAGGCCGTAACCTGCAGCAGGTTCTCAATTTCACAGAAAGGGCGAGTCTGAAATCGGTGCTTTTAAATAACCACGGGCAGCGCCGGCATCTCGCCGAGGGCCTTCGCTTCTTCCACGACAACGTCGAGCAACTCGAGGACCTGCGGCACGGTCATGGTGTAGATCTCGCGGCCCGCGTCGTAGCCTTCTTCGATGAGCTGCTTGAGGTAGCGGCCTGCGATTTGGGCTGCGAGCTGGTCCGTGATGACCTTGCCGGAGCGCTTCTTCTGCTCAACCCAGGCAGTGCAGGGAAGAGCGATCCACATGGGGCGGCCATTGACGTCGAAACGTATATCGACTGCGTCCGCATGACGCGTGGCGATGGCCACCATGGTGCCCTTCCAGCGGCAATGCAGATCTTCGCTGCTCCAGCGGTCAGTTACGTGGAAATCTTCGTACATACAACTAGCCTATCGTCCCGGTGGGAGAAGGGCAAGCGGCTGGATCACAGTGCAGGGAACAGGGAACAGGGAACAGGGAACAGGGAACAGGGAACAGGGAACAGAGTCTTTCGACTGGCCGGAAGTGAACCATACTGCCTTAAGAATTATCCCCGGAATACGAACTGCCGATGAATCGTGAAAGGGAACGCCGATCATGCAAATTACTGTCACCGTCTCAGATGCACTTGTCCGCGAGGCCGGAGCCCGTGGTCTACCTGTCATCGATTTTGTTGAGTCTTTAATCGACCACGGGATGAGCTCAGTCAAGGAGCGTCCCATGGTGGACGATGCCATTGAACGGATAAGGGCTCTTAGAACGGTGTCTCGCGGGCCGTCCAGATAGCCGAATTCGGGGGTTTAGGGCGTTTTTGCTGAGTGGACGCTGCTCTCCACGCGCTGATAGACTAATAGGGTTGCAGTCGTAGTGCTCCTACCCGTTCGGACCCGCCTGCAAGTCTACCGACGAAGGAATCGAAAAGACTCAGTGGATACACAAACGCGTCATGCATTAAAGACAGACAGCTTTGCCCAGGCCACCGCCAGCAGTTTCAGCTGGCTCAGCGGCCACCGTTCCGGCGTATTGCGCTGGGTGATTGGTGGCGCAGTGGTTCTTGTGCTGGCAATCGGCACGTTAATCTTCTGGAACGTAAAATCGGCCGCAGCCGACACGGCGCTGGGTGCAGCGATGGATACCTACAGCGCACCGTTGACCCAGCCGGGGCTTCCGGTGGGGAATGGCGTGTATGCTACGGCCGCCGATCGTTCCAAGGCCGCCAACCAGAAGTTTACCGCGGTTGCCAACCAATACGGCTGGCTGCCCCAGGGTACCAAGGCGCGCTACTTTACCGGGATCACCGACGAAGAGCTTGGACAGAACGCCTCGGCTGAGACTGAGCTGAAGGCCGCATCGGGAGCCTGGAATCGCAATGTGTCAAATCTTGCCCAACTTGCTTTAGCGGGCCTTTATCACCAGACTGCGCGCGACTCGCAGGCGATCGACATTTACAACGCCCTCGCTGCCAAGCCCTCAGAAACGGTATCAACCGCGGTGGCGCAACTGGACCTGGCTGACCTGTATGCTGCTGAAGGCAAGCAGGATCAGGCTCGGGCACTGTGGGCCAAGGTGAAAGACGCGGATAAGGATGGGGCCGCAGGCTCCATTGCGACACAAAAGCTGGCCGCCAAGTAGTACAAGAGGCTCAAGCAAAATGGCTCGCGGAACCAACGGTTTCGCGAGTCTCTCCTTTTGGCTAACTTTCAACTCCCCGGTCCCGTGTTGAGCACTTTTAGCGCTGCCTGCGTCTGGTGATGTATGAGCACCAGCCAGGCAATTTACGCAGGTTGGATGGAGATTCCAAACAGCGCGGTGGACGATCTGGCTCGCACGCAGGCGGAAGAGGCTCAAGTTGCGGCACTGGTGAACCAGTACGCCGGAGCGCTCTATCGCGTGGCCTACTCCGTGCTGCGCAATCCAGCAGATGCCGAAGACGCAGTGCAGGAAGCGTTTATGCGTGTGCTGCGGCATCGCGGCACCTTGGATGAGGTACGCGACCACCGTGTCTGGTTGATTCGCATTGTCTGGAACATTGTGCTCGACCGCAAGCGCCGGGCCAAGACGCGCCCGGAGACAGATGACGTGGCCGAGCTGGCGCGCGTGCTTCCTTGCGGCG
Source organism: uncultured Acidobacteriaceae bacterium (assembly GCA_963820245.1). GTDB lineage: Bacteria > Acidobacteriota > Terriglobia > Terriglobales > Acidobacteriaceae > Telmatobacter. The sequence continues at coordinate 13,643 of CAWFZC010000024.1, forward strand.
GCCTTTCGGCCGAGGAGATCGCCTCTGCCGCGCAACATCATGCCAAGGTGCTCGGCTGCGTGGAAAAACTACCGGCCAAGGAACGGCAGGTTCTCATGCTCTCAGCGTTTGAAGAGCTCTCCAGCGTGGAGATTGCCGAAGTCCTGGGCATTACCGAATCCAGCGTGCGCTCACGGCTGTTTCGCGCGCGCAACCTGATGGCTGAGCTGCTCAACCATTCGAGGAGCCTCCGATGAACTCTCCCATTCAAGACCTTACATCGACCCCGGGGTCGGCATCTTCCGGTTCTGCTTCAAGCTCAGCGGAGCAGACGTTGCGCCTGATCGCACACCTTCCTTCTCCTGAAGGTCTTGAAGACCGCGTAATCGCTGGTCTTCATCATGCTCCGCGCAGAGGCCGCATTCTTTATTGGCCTGGGACGTTGAGCGGTTCCGGCGGTGCCTGGATGCGTGGTGCTGCGGCGGCGGCGATTGTGTTTGTTGTTGCAGGCGGAGGATGGGGGATCTACATGCGTGTGGAGCCCGCACAGCCAGCCCGGGTTCTGGTGATGCCGCGGGCGGGCGCGGCCGGAGGATTTTCCGGCGCGGGTGCGATGCGGACTCCGGAGACACTGCACGGTCCGGTTGTGGCCCGGCCTGTTACCGACAAGCCGATTGATCCGAAGACGGTAAAGAAGACGCCGGCACGCGTTGTGCATCTGCCGCTGCGCGCGTTGCAGCCGGATGCCACAAGTGCGGTTTCCGGTCAGCCGAGTGCCACGGCGGCAAAGTAGGATGGGCAGGGAAAGCATGCCCAAGCGCAGCTGTTCACCGGGCAAGATCCGGGTGAAGCCGCACTCCGTTCCTAAGCTTTCTTGACGACCGCGCTGATCACCATTCCCAACAGGGCGAGTACTACGGCACCCCAGAATGCGGGCATGAATCCCCGGACCATGAATCCCGGCACCAGGGCAGATGCCAACATAATCATGATCCCGTTGATGACCAGGAGGAAGATGCCCAGGGTGAGGATGCTCAAGGGAAATGTGATGATCTTGAGGACGAAGCCTACGGTGGCGTTCAGGAGTCCGATCACGAGCGAAGCGATGAGCGCGGGCAAGAGGCCGGCCACCTGAAAGCCGGGTACAATCCGGGAGACAAGCAACAGCGCGAGCGCGCACAGGATCCATTGAAGCAAAAGTGCCATGGTCTTCTCCTTTTGACAGGCCTCGCGGGCCGGTGGGTAGAGACGCTTTCTGGTGTTGGATGCAGCTTATAGTTCAACGGTATAGCATCAGCAGAAAGAAGATACAGCCGCTTTTTTCTCCGGTGGCCCGGGACCTTCCCCGACAAAACAAGGTCAAACAAGCGTAGCAGGGAAGCCAGGGTTGCACCGCGGTCCGCAGCGAACGGTGAAGACGGCCGCCAAGGAACAGGACTCATGCATTCGGTACGCATCAGGCTGTTGACGGTAATTCTGTTGCTGCTGCCGGCCACAACAGCCGTATGCCAGCAGAAGACGAATGCGCCGCTGCCGGACATTCGCCAGTTGATGAGCGAGGTGCAGGCCCACCAGAAACAGCTTGAACACGTGCGCGAAAACTACACGTACAGCTCGCTGCAGACTACCCAGGACGTTGACCAGAACGGAACCGTGACCAAGACCGAGAGTGAAGAGGGTGAGGATTTTTTCGTCAACGGACATGTGATTGAACGAAGGGTAAAGAAGAACGGCCGGGCGCTCGATGGTCACGACGAACAGAAAGAAACTGAGCGCGTGACCAAGCTGGTGGAGAAGGCGCAGAACACGCCGTCAGATCAGCCGCTGGAAGGCCCCACGGTGAGCATAAGCCATGTGCTCGAAATCATGGACGTGCGCAATCCGCGGCGCGAGCAGTTTCACGGGCGCTCCACCATTGTGTTTGATTTCATCGGGCGCAAAGATGCCAAAACGCATGGGATCGTGGATGACGCGTCAAAGAAGCTGCAGGGCACCATCTGGATTGATGAGCTTGACCGGCAGGTGGCGCACCTGGAGGTGAGCTTCGATGACAATTTCAAAGTGGCGGGCGGGCTGTTCGCGAGCATCCAGAAGGGATCACATTTTCGATTTGATCAGGCAGCAGTGAACCACCCCGCCGACAAGGACCCGTCGTCGGGGACCCCGGTGAGCGACGGCCTGTGGCTGCCGACGGGCGCCGAAGCTACTGTTCAGGCGCGCATTCTGTTGGTGAAAAATCTTCGCCAGCACTTTGTGGAGCGGGATTACGATTACAAGCGCTTCAGCGTGGAAACGCAGCAAGCGAAAGATGCGAAGGTGAGTCCGCAGAAGCCGTGAAGGCAAGACTGGCCTCGGCGCGGCGCTTTCCGCCTCGCGTCGAGATTCGCCTGGGGATTCGCATCGAGACGCGCTTACGGATAGAGTAGAGCCATGTTTGCACGGCGTCTCTCCATTGAACGGGTTGATCTAGACGGCGCCTGCCATCCCTGCCCCATCCACTGGATCGACAACTTCGCGATGCGCAACTTTACCAACGATGCGGTCTTCGACGACACGCTTCCAGCGGAGGATGGCGTGCTGGAGGCGAGCCATCGCGTGCCGCTGGAGCGATTGAAACCGGCAATGGAAGACTGGTTTCGCCGCAAGGGCTATCTGAAGGCGGGCGAGGGCCTGAAAATCGTCGAGCTCTGAGGAGACCTCAGGCGGCCACTGCTTGCGCTGACGAAGCAGAGTTCCAGAGCGCACATTCAGCCTGACGACGGGCCTTGAGTCCTGCATTCACCTGTCCGCCGGCCTGATCCCAACGGAGTAGTTGCTCGGCAGCATCCTGATACCGCCCGCCGTTCAGTACCTTGAGCAATGTGGAAGAAGCGAGCCGTTCGCCGCCCAGGTTGAAACAGAAATCGACCAGCGCATCGAATTGGCCCTGGGTGAGGGGAACCTTCACGACCCGCTCGACGGCCTGCTCCGCCACGCGCAGATCGGAGGCGAGGATTTCAGCAGCCTGGGTTTCGGCGATTGAGCCGGGAAACGCTTCGGACGGCAGAATCCTGTGGCCATAGCCAATGGTGGGAAACCCGTTGACGTCGAGATAGGTGTGGCTCCGAAAACCTTCAGACCGTTTAATGAGATCAATACCTGCATTGCTCAATTTCACACTTTCCTCCGCTTCATCCATTGCCCCGAGTTCGGCCAGAAATGGCCCTGAATTCATCGTGGCAGGAAGCTGGAATTAATCTGCAACTGCATCGTGTATTTCTTTCGATCGTCCGTATGCCGATCAAGCGCCTTCGGCTGAAAGCTACAGTCGTGCTCAGTCGATAAAGTAGCCAATCTCGGTAAGGACGGACTCGCTCATTTCGACATCGAGCAGGCGTGCGCCGGCGGGAGCGGAGAGAGCGCGTTCAAATCGCGCAATTTTGGTTGTTCCGAGATGGATCTTGCTCTTGAGCAGATTCAAGAGTTGGTCGTGCGTTGTCTGCATCTCATAGTCGCCGGGGACGCCGAAAGCTGGTTTAACCGTCAACGAATACCGAACGGTTCCCCGATGGGGCCTGGTTGAGTTGATTGGGGTGGTGATGAGGTTCATCCGCATAGGCAGATATTCCCACCACTCTTTCCCTCGGGATGTGATTTATATCACTTCGGAAAGGAGTCACTGAAGGGGCGATAGGAGTCGGCCACCACCCATGCGCCGGAGGCCAGTGCCCAGGACAGGATGGTTTCGCTCCACTGGAAGGTGCTCTTGGAGCCGGCCGCGACGATGGGGACCCACACCAGGAACAGAAACAAGGCGAGCTGCACCGCCGAGAGCGCAGCTGCCAGCCGCGCATACACGCCGATCAGGATGGCCACGCCCGCAGCGATAAAGGTGCATCCGAAGAAATATGCCCAGAAGATATGCGCCGGCAGCCAGACAGGCACCAGGCTGACCGTTTCTTTGAGGTAGGTGAAGTGGGCCACACCAAAGGGGATCAGCGCGAGACCATAGAGAATCCTCGCTCCGCGCAGTCCTTGAGCGCCAGAGGCGAATCGGAGGTGGCGACGGTCCCAGTCCGAGGCGAACCAGGCATACTGCACCCATGCGGCGGCCACCATTACGGCCGTCTCGGCTGCGCCGGACCAGGAATCCTGAGATGCGGGTGCGCGGAAGATGTCGGGTAGGCGAAACAGCAGCCACCAGACCCCGAGCAGGGCAACCAGCGCACGGGCTGCGTTAGCGGCTGTGCGCTGCCAGAGCAGCCCCAGGCCAGTGGCCAGCGAGACAAAAGCGCAAAGATAAACCAGCACTTCGTGCGCGGGCAACCCTGCTGGCACCGGCGCCCACACTGGAGTAAAGCCGCCTTTGACGAAGCCCAGGATGCCGAGGCTGATCATGGTCACGGCAAACGCTACCTGAACGACGCTTCGCATGGGCATGGCTCCCCTTTGCAGTTCCAAGGGTACAGCTACAGCCTCAAAAATGACCGATGCACTCCATGGCTGCCGGAGTTAACCCCTCCGCACCTTTACCCGTTTTGAACAACCGGCCGCGAGATCGAGAAATTCAGATTTTCTCAACCTTCCTTGAAACGAATTACAACTTCACAACACTAATGGGTAGTGACAGACTGCTTGCCTGTCAGGAGGTTGAAATCGCTCACGATGTCGGACAGCGCTTTGTCGAAGTTGCGGTCGTGGCTCTTTTGCAAGTAGGCGACGTCGATGGACCGAGTAAAAGCCCAAAGGATGTAGTGGGTCCTGGCGTCGTAGACCACGAGACGAAACATGGGCAGCGGGTCGGAGGCGCCATTCTGCTTGCTGGGCTGCGACGGGCCGTACGGGGCGGTAAGACGAAGTTCAAGGACAAGGTTAGCCTGGGACGGGTCGTTAACCAACTGGTAACTACCTTGATTCTTAAGGGCGGCATAGAACTGGTTGTATCCGCGGTCTGGAGTGTCGCTGAATGGGCTGGGAAACAGGCCCGCATCAGCTCCGGCGTTGGAGACAAATATGCGGGTGGCTGTGAGGATGGCTGACGGCACCGGTGCGGATACGATTGGTGCCACTTGTTGGGCAAGCGCTGTGACGGAAAGCAGCACGGAGGCGGAGAGCAGGGTGGCTCCAGAAAGAAGCGACATAGTCTTGCGCATGACGATAACCCCTTTTCACTTCGATGCATCCGATGCAGGAGACGCGCGAGCTCGGCGGCAAGTTTCAGTGAAGCAAAATCGAGCGGGGATCGCGAAAATCCTGGACGTTACAGGCATCGATATTCGCCCTTTGTTCTCGTTAAGAATCGCACTTGACAGTCCCATAATGCGAATTGCGGGAACCGTCTCAGTGGGTGAATTCCGAAAGACTTTCAGAGAGGGAATTAAGCCCTAAAGGATGAAAGATTTAGCGAAAATAGCCGAAAAAACGCAATTATTTACACAGTAAATACTGGTGTACATCTCGCCAATATTCCCATGATGGGAGTGGCAAATTGGTAAAATGAAAGGATGGTTATGAAACGGAACTTTCGCAAATTGAGTCTGAAGACTTCGCCAGGCAAGTGGTTAATGGCGGGAGCTTCATCGTTTGCGCTTGCTGCGCTGGTAGTCACTTTTGTTGCCACGCGGACAGTGCATGCGGACGCGCGACTTCCCCGTCCCGTTGCTACCACCATTACGGTCGCGTCTCCAGTGGTAAGTCCTACGCCGGAATCACTTGTATCGCAGCAAGCCGCCCTCAAAGCGGAACAGACTGCGATCAAGCGGGGAGACAGGCTCCACGGCATTGCATCGTGGTACGGAGGGGTATTCAACGGGCGCAAGACGGCCAGCGGTGAGCGCTACGATATGTACGCGATGACCGCTTGTCACCCGACCCTTCCCTTTGGTTCTCTCGTACGGGTTGTCAACAAGGCAAACCATCATTCGGTTGTGGTGCGGATCATTGATCGAGGAGATCTGGTAGACGAGGGGCGTATCATCGACCTTTCCTACGGAGCCGCGGCGAAACTGGCAATGACCAAAGCCGGATTGGCGAAGGTCGATCTGCAGGTGATTTCGCTGGGGGCGATTCATCACCGGATGTAGAGACATCAAGATTCCCCCAGAACCACAAACGGCCAGCCTTCGGGCTGGCCGTTGCTTTTGCAGGTGAAGACACTTATTCGCTGGTTGGTGCGGAATAGGGCTTCTGCAGGTAGAGGCGCGCCTCGTTGACGGCCCCCTGGGTATTGTCGTTGGTTTGCACGGCAAGCCGGTATTCATTCACTGCGCGATCGCGCTGGCCGGTGACGTCGAAGATCTTGCCGATCTGGATATGGCTCCAGACCTCGGTCCACCGGGGCTCATCGTCACCGCGCAGGGCATCGCGATAGGAGTTCACGCTGGCCTGGTAGTTGTGCTGGCTGAAGAGAATCTCGCCGATGCGGTAGCAGGCGAGCGAACTCTGAGGGTTTGCGTCGAGAGCCTTCTTGTATTCCGCGAGAGCGCCCGCGAGGTCGCCTTCCGCCACCAGCTGCTGGCCCTTGAGGATGGCGATGCGCACCTCGAGGTCCGGTGTGGTCTTGAGCACCATGTTGTCCGGGTCAACGCTGATGCGCCGGGGGCGGCCGAAAGTATCTACGACGTACTGCGTATCAGTACCGACGACTTCGATTTTCTGGTCTTCGGTTTTGCCGTCGGTCTCAATGCGCAGGTCGACGGGCATGCGGAACAGGTCGAGGTCCTGCTGTACCTCGCCGATGGTTCTGAAGCCCTTGTTGTTGCCGAGGCGATAGACGGCGTACTTGTCAGTAAATGTGGGCGCGCCGGTACCGTCGATCCATTGGGCAAAGAAGGGGGTTAACTGCTGCTGGCTCTGCGACTCGCTTACCTTGATGAAATCCTGGGTGCGGATGGAGCCATCGGTGAATTGGCTGAGCGCACCTTTAAGGGTGGCCAGAAAGGCCTTGTCGCCTACCTCACCCTGGAGCATATGGAAGACCATTGCGCCCTTTTCCAGGGTCATGGACTGGAACTCCGGCGAGAAGGGGGCAAGACGGCCGACGCTGGAGAGAGGAATGGTGTCGTAAGCCAGGGCTCCGGCAGCAATGTCCCCCAGGGCGGCCTGCAGAGCGCCTTTGCCGCTCTCCTCCTGCAGGTACATCAACTCGCCATAGCGCGACATGCCGTTGGTGATCCAGGCATCGTTGAGAGTTTTCGGGCTGACCTCCGAACCCCACCACTGGTGCGCGATGGTGTTGGCGAGCAGACGGATGCCGCTCTTGTCGCCAACGCGCGAGCCTTGAATGGCGGCGAGCTCTGGAGCCCAGACGGCCGGTAAAGTATCGTCGGGAAGCTCGGTGACGATCAGATGGCTGGATTCCGGCTCACCGAAGGAGTCAGTGAAGAAGTCGTATTCCTTGGCGGCCGTCTGCGCGAGCTGATTTGCCGACGCCTGGTGGCTAACGGAGAGATAGACTTTGACATTTCCGGCACCGACCGAAACGGGAGCGACGAAGCGGCCGGCAATCACCGTGCCGGGGAATCCAGGCTTATCCCATTTGAAGTCGAACTGATCGCCGGGTTTGCCTGTGGAGAGAGTCACGGGGTGGGAGGCGCCCTCACTGCCGCTGGCAAGCACGCGCATGCCCTGCGGAACGCGAATATGCATTTCAGCGGTGAAGCGGTCCGTCATGAAGCCGGTGGTGGGAAACCAGCGCGAAGCATAGAGCAGGTAGCTGATGGGCTCCTGAATGGCGGCCAGCTTAAGTCCTTCGATGGGACCATCTTCGGAGCCGGTGACGGTTCCGTCGTACTCGAAGGTCCAGCGGACGGTTTGCCCTTGGACAAAAGGCGTCCCCGGGGTGACGCGGATGGCTCCGTCGGCGGTGCGTTCACCTTCAAGCAGTTTGCCGCTTTCATCGGTGATTTTGGTGACCTTAAGGGCAGGATGAAAGCCAAAGTTGACGACTTCAAGATTGGCGGGGGCGGTAAAGCTGACCACGGCCTTGGCGGTTAAATGATGCGCCAGGGTGTCGAGCTCGGCGTCGATGACATAGCCCGTGATGTTCAATCCCGGGCGTTCGGCTCTCTGCGCATCCAGAGGAGCGGCCCAGAAGAGCGCAGCTGCCAGGACTCCAACAGAGCCGGCAAGAAGGCGCCGGCTGAATCCACCCAAAAGGTTGTGCTGTTCGTTCCGCATAAGAGGTCATCCTTGCCTTGCGATGGTTTGTCTGGCCACCGCTGTCAGTGGTCCATTTTCAACGAATCAGGGTTGCGCAGCCAACTCAATCACCGCCGGAGAAGCCGATCCAAGTTCTTCAAGAGTAATGGCTGCGACCCGGTCAATGGAGGTCGGGGTTCCGCTGCGGCCCTGGGTGTGGGAAAGGCCAAGCCGTTCACGGATCGTCCCCAGCTCCTTCATCATGGACTCGCGAGCAGCCCCGTCGGGTAGCAGAAGCTGGATCTGCGCGACAATATTTGACGCCGTGAAATCGTGCTGGATGAGCTCGGGAACGAGGCGCTTGCCGGCGATGAGGTTAGCCATGGCAATATGGGGAACTTTGACCACGCGTTTGGCAATCGCGTAGGTGAGGGCAGAAACCCGATAGACCACGACAAAGGGATTGCCGATGAGGGCTGCTTCCACAGTCGCTGTTCCGCTGGCCACGACGGAGGCGCGGGTATGGAACAGTGCGCCACGCGCGTCGTCGACTATTCGAACGGTCAGGCCCTGGCCGAATTCCTTCACGATTTCGAGCACCTCGGTACGTTGCGACAGACTCAGAGTTGGAGCCAGGGGCACGAGGAACTCCAATTCACCTTGCCGCTGGGTCAGCAGCCGCGCCGCATCGAGCATCACCGGCAGATGGTCGTGAATCTCCTTGGGACGGCTGCCGGGGAGAAGTCCGATCCATGTACTGGAAGGGTCGAGATGGTTGTCTGTGGCGAACTGCTCGCGGCTGATGGAGGGCAAGGGCAGTTCGGCCAGGGGATGACCGACAAACTCCGCCTGCACACCGTTTTCGCGATAGAACGCTTCTTCAAACGGGAAGATCACCAGCATTTTGCGGATGTATTTCTGCACCAGCTTGATGCGGTGCTTCTTCCAGGCCCACAACTGCGGGCTCACAAAGAAGATGACGGGAATGCCGAGGCGATGGAACTCTTTGGCGAGGCGGAAATGGATCTCAGGGAAGTCAATGAGAACGGCAACGTCGGGACGGCGCGCGCGGATAGCCTTTTTTAATTTGTGAAATTCGCCGTAAATGCGGGGCAGATGGCCGACGATCTCGGTAAAGCCCATGACCGCCATATCCTCAGAGCGCACGATGCGCTCGACACCGGCCGAGGCCATGCGCTCGCCGCCCATGCCAAACAACTCCGTTGTTTTACCTTTGGACGAGAGTTGTTTAGTAAGAGCGGTAGCCAACAGCGCGCCATAATGCTCGCCGCTGGCTTCTCCCGCCGAAATGAAGATGGTTGGAGACATCGATGGATGAACGGCGCGTGCGGATATATGGATTTGCCGCGCTGCAGTCAATGATAGCGGCTTTTGCGGCCGGGAGTGCTCAGCCGCGTCTCGCTTGCACAGCCGCAGCCAGCTCTGCGAGCAATGTGCGCGTCTCAGCGAAATCGATGCAGGCGTCGGTCACGCTTTGGCCGTAGACGAGAGGCTGGCCGGGGACTAACGGCTGCGCTCCAGCGACGAGGTTGCTTTCGATCATTACGCCCATAATTCGCTTGTCACCGGCTGCGATTTGCGCGGCAACATCGTGGCAGACGATTGATTGGCGCTTGTAATCCTTGTTGGAGTTGGCGTGGCTGAAGTCGATCATGATTCTTGGGGAAATTTTTGCTTGTTGCATTTTTTCTGCGGTGTCGGCTACGGAGTCGGCGGAGTAATTAGTCGTCTTGCGGCCGCCGCGGAGGATGATGTGGCAGTCGGGATTTCCTGTGGTTACGAAGATGGCGGATTGGCCGTGCTTGGTGTGGCCGAGGAATGTGTGCGAGTGCGCGGCGGAGAGGATGGCGTCAATCGCGACTTGCACATCGCCTGATGTGGCGTTCTTGAAGCCGACGGGGCAGCTTACTCCGGAAACGAGTTGGCGATGCACCTGGCTCTCTGTGGTGCGCGCGCCGATGGCCCCCCAGCTGACGAGGCCGGCGATGTACTGCGGAGAGATCATGTCGAGGAACTCGGTTCCGGTAGGGACGCCCATCTCGGCAAGGTCGATGAGGAGGTGGCGTGCCTGGCGCAAACCGTCGTTGATCTTGTAGGACTGATCGAGAAACGGATCGTTGATGAGGCCTTTCCAGCCAATGGTGGTGCGGGGTTTCTCAAAGTAGACGCGCATGACGATGCGCAGATCGCGCGCGTGTTCGGCGATGGCGCCCTTGAGGAGCGCGCCGTATTCGCGGGCTGCCTTGGTGTCGTGAATGGAGCAGGGACCGACGAGCACGAGGAGGCGGTCGTCGGCGCCGCTGAGGATCTCGTTGATCTCATTGCGGGTAGTGAAGATGGTTTCCGAGGCGGCTTCAGTGACAGGGAACTCTTCTTCGAGAAAGACGGGCGGGAGAACCACCTTCGTCCATTGAATGTGGATGTCTTCGGTTGTACGGAACATGGCTCTTTCCTGGCGCGGTCTCTCCTTAAAATCTAACAGCCGTGAGAGGCAGTGGTCAGTGGTCAGTGATCAGTTGACGGCGAGCGGCCTTCGACCTTCAGATTTGGTTTTGCGGCGGCCGAATTTTATTTGAGGGGGATTTTGGGGGTGATGCGGCTCACGAATCGGGCGATAAGTAGAACCATTTGTGGTACTTCGACAACGTTAGATGTTCGCAAACATACAATCTAAATAGCGCGCAATGTTCAATCGGAGTGGTACGAAACAGTGCGAAATCCACAAGCCGGTGGGTACGATTTTTGAGATACCAGACCCAGTAATTCATTGAAATAAGCTTTTAAAAACCCAGTAATTTCTCATTTAATTCAAGTGCTTCGACGAGAATTTCGCAAAGAATCGCGAAAATGCGTTTTTGGGTCGAAAACAGGGAACAGGGAACAGGGAACAGGGATCAGAGATTAGAGATCAGAGATCAGAAGGGCTCGAGGGGGAGTTGGTTCATTCCCCGGTCTCAGAAACGAGACCGGGGGCACCCGGCCTGATCTTTTGAACTCGCTCTAGAAGATGTGGATGTGTTTGTGGCCGGGGCCTTCGCCTATGTATTCCTTGGCTTTTTCAACCCTGGTGACGTCGCTGTAGAGGTGGGTCTCGTTGGCGTTGGAGTCGGCGTTGACGAAGGCGAAGCTGTTCTCGGACATGGTGCCCAGTTTGCCGGTGGTTTGCGTGCCGTCGCGCATGGAGAGGCGCAGGAGACTCCCGGCCTGGTATTTGGCAAGGGCGCTTTGGGTTTTGTGCGCCTGTTTTTGAAGGGCCTTTGCCGTTTTGTCCGGGCTCGTCTTTGCGTGGCTAGCGGGCACGGCGACAAACAAGGCCAAAGCAACGGTCAGCGAGACAGCCAGCTTTACAGGGAGAGAGGGTTTCATAGAGCCTCCGGGAAAGAGGAATTGTACAGCGGATTGGGTGGGGCGGTCTTTTGACTAGCGCACCGACCGCGTGATTTGTTGTTTGATTCTCACCTTCCCAGGTCACCAAGTGCGAGGGACCTGGGGCACCCAAGGTTGGTCCAGGTACAAGCGATCAGAGCTCTAGCGTTCGTAGAGGCGTTCGCCGGCTTCTACTGGGACTGGGAGCTTGTTCATGTCGGGGGGTAACGGGCAGGTGGCGTAGACGGTGTAGGCGCAGGGAGGGATTCTCTAGCCGGTTGAAGTCGAGGATGAGGCTGCCGGGCTTGTCGAGGCCGTGATCGGGCAGGCCGGTGTGGAGGAAGCGTCCGCCGGGGTAGGTGGTGGATTCGCTGGTTGAATCGCGGAGGATGAAGAACAAGGTTTTCTTTGCAGGGATCTTCAATGACCGGTTCGAGATGGACGATGACGCCATTGAGCAGGAACATGGCGATGCCGGGCGCGGGCAGCTTGAGGGTGGTGCCGATGACGGTGGGAATCTCCAGGACTTGCGGGGGCTTGAAGGGAACCCATCGGGCGGTGACGCGGTACTGCGGATTGGGCGCATACCATTTGAGTCCGCGAAATCCGGTGCGCGAGGAGGAGCCGGCATCCTTGATGCGGAGGACGAAACGATCGGCGCGACGGAGCACAACGAGCGTAATCCCATGCCAGGCGAGGATGGTGGGCCTGGCGCCGTCAACGACGAGCGAGCCTTCGCGCGCGGGCTTGCCGTCGGTGGTGAGCTCTGCGGGAAATCCGGCAGACGGTGACAGCAACTGGACCACTTCGTCAGGAGCTTTGCCGCTGACGGTCAACAGGCCCAGGTGATCGGGAGAGCCGGCGGGGAGATGAATCTGGTTGTCGGCGGCGGCGCCGACGGAGTTGACGCCGGACTTGAGCCATTCGAGGCCAGCCAGCGTGAGCCAGCCGTCGGGGGCTGAGATTTCCATCTCGCGCTGGGTTCGCCATTCGGCCAGGCCGGAGAGGCCTTGGGCCGCTTCGGCTGAAATTGCGGAGGCAGCATTGCGCGGAGGCGGTTTGCGGCCCGCATGGGAGGGTTGGGGACGGCAGAGTACGACGGCAAGGAAGATGGCCCACACGATTTGAGAACGGCGGATACGTTGGGGAACGGGGCGGGAGAGAGAGGGGAAAACGACAGACAGACCGGGCCGCGCATCATGGGTGGTTCTCCTCTGTACAGTTCGTCAACATTCCGGCGAGTGGACGGCGGCCAGGGCAGAGATGGCAGCGTGAACAAACGACGGATTCCCAGTAGGTGCGAAAGCCGGGGTCGGCGCGCACAACCATCTTCCACCATTCGCCTGCGACGGGCAATGCGGAGGTCTTCCGAGAGTTACGGAAGAAGCAGGTTAGGCACTTTCCACAGATGGCCTAGGTTTTGCACGATGGAAATGCCGCGACAGGGTGGCCATCTGTCGGGGTCAGTGGCAGTCATTGCGGCGTCACAAAATGTATATTCATATACTTCGCATAGCGAAGGTCGGACATGTCAACACGCTCTATCTCTCCTATCGCCATCTAATTATTAACACTATCGTTCGTATTAATTTGTTGTCCAGGAGCGCATCGCGATGTATGTATAAGCGCTATTCTAATAAATGATTTATTCTCAATGCTTTCACGATAAATATTCGTAATTACCATATGCGCAATGAGAGGCAACATCGCGCGCTAGATAAAGTATCTTTCGACGTATTTGACAATTCTTATTCAAGATCGTATATTGATTCTGTCTGAGTTCGTCGTGGACAGATGCGAGGTTACCCGTGGAAGCATTGGTTAAAAAAGTGCCCGTCCCTCCTTATGTCGCCTACAGGACACTGAGAAACTTTGTAGAGCGCTATAGACAAGGACTTCCGTCCCGGATTGATCGGGGGCTAATGGCCTCAATGTCAGGGGCTGCGCAGTCTCAGGTCACTACGGCACTTCGTTACCTCGGGATGATTACTGAGAATAACCATCCTACTGAAATAATGAAGCGCTACGTAATGGGAGAGCAAGAGGAACAAAGGGCGGCGCTTCGCGAGGCGCTTCAAGATGCCTATCCATATATTTTCAACGGTAATATTGATTTCTCTACCATAACTGGATCTCAGTTGCGCGAGACTTTCGAGGCGCACACATCTGCGACTGGAGAAACAATTGGCCGCTGCATCGCTTTCTTAAAGGACGCGGCAGCGGATGCGGGTGTGGTCGTCTCGCCATTCCTCATTCAGAAAAAGACGAGGGGGAGTTCCCCACGAAAAAGGCCGGCAATTTCGCGGAAGGAAGGAACAAAGCAGGCGGACTCTGCCCCATCTAGAGCCGAGTCGGTGGAGCGGCTTGCCGGGCAGATTGTGCCGGGTCACGCTCAGTCTAGTTTGTTGCTAACGGGCCTCTTTCAGCGGCTGCCTATACCGGGTACGCCGTGGCCCAAAGACGAACGTGAACGATGGGTAGAAACGTTGAATAATGTATTGCTTCTGGAGTACCCGGAAGCATAGCAACAGACGGAGCGCGTCAAGCGGGTGCTTGGACTGGGATTTATACCCTAGGATGGCTCTTGGCAATGGAGTTCGACTCTCCCGCTCTCTGCGATGGTTTTAAGAAGAGCTCTAAATGTGCAAGCAAGTTGTAATTCGGCCGGCCGCTCGCCCTCCACAGAAGCTCTGGAAGCCCCAGATCGCGGACATACTTGCGTGGTATGAGGAGAATCTGTGCGGCGTAGAGCTGTACGACCCCCGGGGCAAACGAGTGAGGTTTTCCCCTGAGCGATTTCCGCATTTTATTAAACTTCTAGATTCCACTACGGGTTTTGATGTGAAGCGTCCGCAGAAGGAAGTCGAGGCAATTCGTGAGGGGAGGAAGGGGAACGCAGACTATGGCGGATACGACACTGAAAGAGCCAGAACTTTGCCATGGATTCCTAGTACGGTTCAGGAGCCCTCTCAGATCTTTGAAGTTTCGGAGCCTGATCTATGGGGAAAAGTTGGAGATACACTGATTGTCAAAGAGTTCGATAAGCCTGGATACCGTCGCAAGATATTGGTATGCCGCAGCATCAATGAACATCTGCTGGTTCCAATCACGTCGCATCCCTCAGACAAGAAAAACCTTGGTAAGGCGTATAAGCAAGTGTGGCCATGAAATGGCGAGGGCCGCTGATTAGGCGGCCCTCTTGCCCTTCATTATACCCAAGGGCGCGGGGAAAGCCGGGTGCGACCCAGCAAAGGTCCAGCGAAGACCGCTGATTAACCTGTCAATATGATGCATTACCTCATCTGATAGATGCAATGCCTAGAACAAACATTGTCGGACTTTAGTAATACCCTTGGTCGACTTCCAGGCATATCGTTGCAATCAATTGCAGTATCTTCCGTTACGAAGAACCGTATTGAAATGGAGTCTAATAAAGATCGAGTAAGACCAATTCGATGTGTCGCCGCTTAACATAGCGGAATTCTCTTTCTGCGCCAGATCAATGGTCGTTACGGCCCAGTTACGCCCGTGCCTTGACATGGTGTTTTAGCGATCCCTACAATCAATGCAGGAATCCGGTTCTTTGCCTTAAATAAGTGTTGGACGTAGAAGCACTTAGCGGGCACATGTCAGGACTTGCCGGGGACGGCTGTCCCCCTTCGGCCGATACGGCGCTCTGATTGGGAGCAGGGAAGATGACCGAAATCACGATCCGATTTGCGCCTGAGCCCGCGCGAGCGGATGGTGCTTACGGCAATCATCGAGATGTATATCGCTACAGGCGAGCCCGTGGCTTCGCAGGCGCTTGCGCGGTGTTTTGCGGACCGCGAGGGGTTGAGCTCGGCCACGCTGCGCAACGTGATGGCGGTTCTGGGAGACAACGGGCTGCTGGAGCAGGCGCATACCTCGGCGGGGCGGATTCCGACGGCGGCGGCGTTCCGCTACTACGTGGAGCAGATTACGCAGTTTGGCCAGCTGGCGGCGGGGCAGAAAGCGGCGAGCAGCGTTCCGCAGGGGCCGCAGACGTTGAGCGATGCGCGGCGGGGGCAGATTGATGAGAGCCTGACGGGCGTGACCAGTTCGCACGAGTACCTGGAGAGGACATCGCACCTGCTGGCGCTGATTTCAAGCGGGCTGGGCGTGGCGCTGGCCAGCTCGACCGAGGGCCAGGTGCTGGAACACATTCATTTTTCGCGGCTGTCGACGGGGCGGGTGCTGGCGGTGCTGGTGACGCAGTCGGGCGCCGTGCAGGACCGCGTGCTGGTGCTGGACCACGAGCTGACGCACCTGGAGCTGGAGACCGCTGCGCGCTATTTGAACGAGAACTTCCGCGGGTGGCCTGTGGAGCGGATCCGGGCGGAGGTGGCGCGGCGCGTGGACGTGGAGCGCGAGGCGTACCGGGAGATGCTGTCTTCGATCGAGGAGCTTTGCCGCAAAGGCGCGCTGGCGGCGGGAGATCAAGGGCCGGCGATTTTTGTGGATGGGATTGCGAACCTGATTATCGACCGAACTTGACCGGGAGCGGCTGCGGCAGATGCTGGCGGCGCTGGAGGCCAAGCAACGGCTGGTGGATCTGCTGAATGCGTATGTGGACGGACGGCAACAGGAGGTCCGCGTGGTGGTGGGGCTGGATGAGGCTTCTCCGGCGATGCAGGACCTGGTGCTGATTGGCGCGCAGGCGCGGCTGGGGGCGGGGAACCTGGGCACGGTGGCTGTGATTGCGCCGACGCGCATCCAATACCAGGAGATGATTCAGGCGGTGCGGTATATTGCGCGGCTGAGTGAGCGGCTGCTTGAGATTCCGCCTGATTAACGGCGGCAAAAAGTCGCGAGGACTGGGGCACAGGGTTTTTTCTGGGGCGGGCGAAAAGCAACCGCAGGTCCTTCGACTGCGATTGGCGCAAAAAGCGCGCCAATCTCCGCTCAGGATGACAGTCAATTTTGATGCTCAGGATGACAGTCAATTTTGATGCTCAGGATGACAACCGATTTTGATCCTCAGGATGACAGTCAATTTTGATCCTCAGGATGACAGTCAATTTTGATGCCGGGATGACAGTCAAATCATCTAAAGGGTTAGGACTCAGGAGACCGGGGTTTCCCGCGGCGAGCGGATTTTCAGGCAACAAAATACAATGGAATCAGGCGATGCCGATTTCTTGAGACAATGAAGAGAGATATGCGGAGACACGACAAAGAGATGACAGAGCTGGAACTACCCGAAGACGCTGCGGTGAGCGCGGCTGGCGGAGAGGCGGAGGAGTTGGCGCCGGAGGCCGTCGCGGCGGGGCCTGAGTTGGTTGAGGATGCCGGGGCAATGGATGCCGGGCCAGGGGAAACCGGGTCGGGGGAATCGGTGCCGAAGGCGGAGTTTGACCGGGTGAAGGGCGAGCGGGACCAGTTGATTGATCGCGTGGCGCGGCTGCAGGCGGAGTTTGAGAACGCGCGCAAGCGGGCCGAGCGGGAGAAGGTGGAGTTTCGCGAGTACGCGACGGGAAGCGTGGTGGAGCAGTTTTTGCCGGTGTTGGACAACTTTGAGCTGGCGCTGAAGTCGACAGGCAATGCGCACCAGTTGCGGTCGGGCGTGGCGCTGATCGTGAAGCAGATGGAAGAAGTGCTGAGCAAGTTGCAGGTGACTCCGGTGGCGGCGGTGGGCGAGGAGTTCGATCCGCGGGTGCACGAGGCGCTGGGCTCGGTGGAGCGCGACGATGTGCCCGACCAGCATGTGGCTGAAGAGATCAGGCGCGGCTACAAGCTGCGCGAACGGCTGCTGCGCCCCGCGATGGTGCGCGTGGCCCATAATCCGAAACAGATTAGCGAGTGAGTACAAAGACAAGCGTGAGCAAAGCAGATTATTACGAGGTTCTGGGCGTAACCCGTGAAGTGAGCGAACAGGAGTTGAAGAGTGCCTACCGCAAGCAGGCGCTGAGGTACCATCCTGACCGCAATCCGGGCGACCATGCGGCTGAAGAACGGTTCAAACAGGCCAGCGAGGCGTACCAGGTGTTGAGCGACGCGGACAAGCGCGCCGCGTACGATCGCTACGGCCATGCGGGGCTGGGCGGCCCGGCCACGGGCAATCCGTTCTCAGGCGGCGTGGATATCGGCGACATCTTCGGCGACTTGTTCGGCGAAATGTTTTCGATGGGTGGGAACGCGCAGCGTGGGGGAACGCGGCAGCATCGCGGCGACGATCTGCGCTTCGATTTGGCAATAGACTTCGAGGATGCGTTCTTCGGCACTGAAACGGAAGTGAAGATCCGCAGGCTCGAGATCTGCGGGACGTGCAAGGGTCGCGGCAGCGCGTCAGGACGCGGACCGAGCGTTTGCGCGCAGTGCCAGGGACGCGGGCAACTGCGCTATCAGCAGGGATTCTTCTCGGTTGCGCGGACGTGCGGAGCGTGCGGCGGGACGGGCCAGGTGATCGGCGATCCATGCACGACCTGCCGCGGAGAGACGCGCGCGACCAAGGAGATCAAGCTGAGCGTGAAGGTGCCGCCGGGCGTTGAGGATGGAACGCGCATCCGCTACGCAGGGGAAGGCGACGCCGGGCGCGGGGGCGGACCCAAGGGCGACCTGTACATTGTGCTGACGGTGCGTCCGCATGACTTTTTCGAGCGCCACGGCTACGACCTGCAATGCGTGATTCCGATCAGCTTTCCGCAGGCGGCGCTGGGCGCGGAGTTTGAGATTCCGGGGATTGACGGGCCGGTGAGCATCAAGATTCCCGAAGGCACGCAGAACGGCCGCGATGTGCGGGTGCGCGGACGCGGCATGCCGTACCTGAACGAGAAGGGGCATGGCGACTTGATTGTGAAGGTCGTGGTGCAGATTCCGCGAAAGCTGAGCAGGGCGCAGCGGGAGTTGGTGAGCAAGCTGAGCGAGTCGCTGACGGTGGACAACAAGCCGACGTCGCCGGGGCTGATGGAGAAGATGAAGGATCTGTTCAGTTAGGGCGAAACAGGCTGGGAAGAAATTGGACGCGGCGAGAATCGATTGGGATTCTCGCCGCGCTTTGTTTGCGTTCAGGTGAAGTGGAAGCAGATTTTGAAATTGGGTGGCGGGGGTGGTTTTCCCTCAGGGGCTAAAGCCCACGTTTATCTTGCACAGCTTTTGGCGCAGCTGAAGCCGCGCCCTTTCAAAACTCGTCTACACTTGGGTGGCCCGGCTGAAGCCGTGCCCTTTCATAATTTGTCTACATCTAGATGGCGTATCGACCCCGACTCAGAGGATACCCCGATGGGGCATCCGACTTTTTTCGTGCGACCAGCGAAGAGCAACCGCAGGTCCTTCGACTCCCTGCGTCCGCCGCGGCGAACTACGGTCGCTCAGGATGACCGTCAATTTTTATATGAACTTCAGACTCAGGGCGTTAGAACTCCAGCTTTGCGCCGAATTGAATCTGGCGCGAGGTGGTGGAGGTTGCCGTGATGACGCCGGCGGTGGGCGAGATGGACGAAGGAACCAATGTTTGCACGCCGCCTGAGGTTGTGATGGTGGGAGCCGACGAGTACACAACTTCGTTTGGCGTGAGCAGGTTTGTGTGGTTGAGGATGTTGAAGAACTCGGCGCGGAATTGGAGTGCAAGCCGCTCTGAGAGGTGCGCGTTCTTTGTCGCCGAGAAATCCAACTCGGTCAGGCCCGGGCCCAGCAGCGAATCGCGTTTTGCGTTGCCGTAGGTGCCGTAGATGGTGTTGCCTCCACTGCCGTTGGGGATGCTCACGGTTGGCTGGATGAAGGCGTTCGGGTTGAAGTATTCGCCCACCTTGTGCGGATAAAGATTGCCGGTGAAGGCTGGATTCCAACTGGGCCGGATGGGGTTGCGCGAGTCGCCGTTGTTGGGCGCGTTGTAGCCAAGTTGCGGCGAGAAGGGGAAGCCGCCTTGTACGGCGAGGATGCTGCTGACCGTCCAGTCCGCGGCGAGTAGTTGGACCGTTGAGGGGGAGTGACGCAGAAAAGGCCGGTTGGCGCCGAACGGCAGTTCATAGCTCCCATTGATCGAGGCTGCCTGGCGGACGTCAGTGGCCGCCGGGCCCCAATCCGACTTTGGCTGCAGCGGGAAGGCGACATACGCTGGAGTGTTGCCGCTGACGCTGGTGTTCCATGCGGAGCCGTTGTCGAGGTTCTTTGACCACGTGTAGTTGCCGCGGAGTTGCAATCCGTTGGCGTAGGTGCGGCGCACGTCGGCTTCAAGCGCGTTATACAAACCCGTTCCTCCTGAGACCCACGACGTGGTGTTGGCGAGGTTCGGATTGGCGAGAGCGGTGCTGGGGTAGTAGGCCTGACCAGCAGCGGTGAAGGCCGGGATGGGCTCGTTCATGTCTTCTGACTGAATCTGGTGGTAGCCGTGCCATCCAACGTAGCCAACCGTGAGCGAGGTCTGTGGAGCAATCTGCTGCTCCACGCGGAAACTCCACGAAATCACTGCAGGCGTGGAAATGTCGGGCTGCACATTGCTTGGCGATATCTTGGCAGTAGAGGGTGGCGGCACACCCGCCGTGAAGTGCAGGTTCGAGACCGCGATGGCCTTGATGGATTCGGCAGTGTTGTAGGGCGCCGTCTGGTCGAGGCGATAGTCGAGCGTATCGAGCAGGCCGTGATAGAGGCCCACGCCTCCGCGGACCGCCGTCTTGCCGTTGCCCCACACGTCCCATGCAAAGCCGAGGCGCGGCGCAGGCAGGAATTTGGCGCGGTTGTTGGAGAGCGCTGAGTTGGCGACGACGGGCTGCGTTTGGAGCACGCCGTTGGTGAGGACGTAATTCGATGCGCGGCCCTGTGCTTCATTCCAGCCGTTGGTAGATTCAGCGCGGAAGCCGGCACGCAGTTCCAGGCGCGGCGTGAGCTTGATGGTGTCTTCAACAAACTCCGCAACCTCAAGAGAACGCCAACCCAATTCCGTTGGCGCAGGGAACAGCGTGAAGGTGGCCACGGTTCCCTGCAGGAAAGACGTCAGCGTGCTGAACGAAGCCTGCCCATACTGATCCTGTGCGAGCAGATCGTTGGCCTGCACGCGCTGCATCCAGACACCGGCCTCGATCTGCTGACGGCCGCGCGACCAGTAGATGTGGTCGTCTCCCGTGAACAGGTTGCGCGACGTGAGGTTATTGCTGCCCACGTTGGCGCCTGCGCCGGTGATGGCGGAAGCGCCGTTAGAAGCTGTGCTGCCGCTGATGACGATTGCGCCTATCGGATCGCCCGACACCCAACCCGGCAGGCTCACCGGCACAAAGCCGTAAAAAGCATAGCTTGCGCGCGAGTAGCCGAAGCGCGCGGTGTTGAGCAGCGATGGCGAGAAGACGTGCTGCTCCTGGATGCTTGAAACCTGCTCGCGGAGGCTCTCGTTGACCAGGCTCAGCGGATTGGCCGAAGGGGTGTTGGCAGAGCTTGAGTCCACGGTGTAGACGGCGAAGAGCAGGTCTTTGCTGCTGAGGTTCGCGTCAAAGCGCGTGGTGCCGAAGTCCTCGTAGATGTGTTGCGGCGGATGACTGAAGGCTTCCGCGATGCCGCTGGGATTGCCGTTCGACAGGAGTTCGGGGCCGTTGGCGACAGGCCAAAGATTAAAGAGCGGCGCAACCGCGGCGTTGACGCCGACATTCTGTTCCACACCGGAGGAGTTGGGTACAAAGCCCAGGCGCGCCTGCGCATCGGGAACGAGCGTCACGTCGCTGAGGCCCCAGCTCTGGCGGAAGCCTTCATAGTTGCCGAAGAGGAAGAGCTTGTCGGTGCGAAGGGGGCCACCGAGCGAACCGCCGAACTGGTTGCGCTGGAATTCGGGAATTGCTGCCTGGTCAAAATAATTGCGCGCGTCGACGGCGCTGTTGCGCAGAAATTCGAACGCGGAGCCGTGGAGTTTGTTGGTGCCAGAGGTGGTGACGATGCTGATCTGCGCGCCATCGCGCTTGCCGAAGCTCGCGCCATACGTGTCAGAGGCCACGTTGAATTCGCGCACCGCGTCTACGCCGAGAAGCTGACCGCTGGTTCCGCCGGGCGTGACGTTGATGAGTGAAGCGCCGGTGTACTCGATGCCATTGAGCAGGAAGAGATTGTCCTGCGGGCGGCGTCCACCCACGCTGAACATGTTGCCTACCGATGAGTTTGAGGTGCCGATGCCGCCGGAGCGCTCGCCGGAATAATTCACGGTTGCCGGGTTCAGCGAGAGCAATTGGTCGTAACTGCGGCCGTTCAGCGGAAGCTCCTTCACCTGGCGCTCGTCGATCAGTCCCGCGGTCTGCTGCGTGGTGGTGTTGACGCTCACCTGTTCCGCATCCACCACCACTTCCTGCTGAACCTTGGCAACGCCGAGGACGAAGGCGAGGTCGATGCTTTGGCCAATGGCGAGCGAGATGCCACTGCGCCGGTCGGTCTGGAAGTCGTCGTGGGCGACCGAGACAACGTAGTTGCCGACGGGGACCGAAGGCGCGTAGAAGCGGCCGTCCGCATTGGTGGCCAGAATGCGGGTGGCGCCGGTTTCAATTTGATGAACGGTGACTGTGGCGCCAGTGACGGCTGCGCCGGATGTGTCGCGCACGGTGCCGCTGATGGTGCCGCCGACGATTTGTGCATGACCGGTAGAGACAGCAGCAAGAACGAATAAAAGTATGAGAAGAAAGAAGCGCCTGGAAGATTTCACTTTTTTGACCTCCTGAAGATGGTGTTGATGCGGGCTCCGCATGCCGGCAATGCGGACGCGGATGCCCGATGAGGGCGTGTAGAAAACTGGTTGTGCTGGAAGTGGGAAGGGAATCAGCGACAACAACAACAGCGCACGCGCGGGGATGCGGGTGCGTGGGACCGGGCCGGAAGAAGGGTTGTTGCGAGGTGCAGGGTCATTCAGGGTTTCTCATTCGAGAGGTTGAATTTCAACTGACGATTGACAGCGGAAAAACACGAAAGCCGCGCATTGGAGGAGCTGAGCGCGGCCTTGAAGATTCCGTTGAAGTCAGAAGAGACTCACGGGCAACACCGGCACGGCGCACAGCAACGCGCGCTATAGCAAGCGCGACAACATGCGCAACAGGACGCGCAGGCAGAGGCCGGGATGCGGTGAACAACCATGGTCAGAATGTACCAGAGAGTCGGGACCTGGTCAAAAACCCGAAGGGGGCGAATGTGCCGGAAGTTGGCGTATTTGTTGGGGTTAGAGCGGTCTGAAATTGTCCGGCGCTGTTGCATTGAAGGCGGAAGGCGGCACGAGTTGGAGCGGGTCACGCGCTGAACTGGCGCAGGTGATGGTCGAGATGCTTGTACATAAGGATGGCCCACTCGTTGGGCGTGAGCTTGCCGAAGAAGCAGTGTGGGCGCGTGGTGAAGGCCCGGGGACCTGCGGCGGTGAAGCGGTCAATGAGGCCGCCGAGGCGCTGTTTTTCGAAATCGAGGTCGCGTTCGTCCTGGATGATGAGTGTGGGCGCGGTGGGGGAGTTGCGGCGCATGGGTTCGTTGTCGCGCAGGACGAACGGCTTGATGATGCCGCCGATGATGCGTCCGATGAACATGCGTGGCGGAACGATGTCGCCGACCGCCCACTCCATGCCCAGAGAGCAGTGCGCTACTGCCTGCGCGGCATTCATTTTGCCCCACTGGCGCGGGCTGATGGGAGCAAGGCTGGAGATACGGTGCCTGACCTCAGCCGCGGTGTCCGACTGGAAGAGATTCTTCATGCAGAAAGTCTGCACCAGGTGGGCAATAACAATCAAGGCGACAATCAAGGAGGACCATCAGGCGTTGATTCGCGATCTCGCTGATGGAGGACTTTTTTCCGAGGGGCCTGATTCATTTTTCTGCGGTTTGACGCTTCCATAGCAGTACGAGGTCAATCCCAATCGGCCTGTGGTATCTTCGGGGCTTGCAGGAATGGCTTTTCATCAGGTAAACGGAACCTTCACGCCGTTCCTTGCGGGCGTGAAGGCGTTCGGCATAGCGCGAAGAATGAACTGAGAGGTCCAAATGAAGAGCATGTCATCAACGCTTCGAGCAGCGGTGATTCTTGCCGTTGTGGTCATCGTCGGCTGTCATAGCCAGTCAAACGCAGCGTCAACCGAAGGAACTCCGAATGGGGGCGGCGGGTCTTCGAGTTCCGGCGGAGGCGCTTCGAGCGCGGCCATCAACTGGTCGACCACTACGCCGGAAACGGTGATCGACAGCGGTGTAAATATGCCGGCCTTCACCGTACAGATTCCGAGCGGCTGGCGGTTTACAGGAATGATGCTGCGGCCGGGCGGCTGCCATCCTCCCGCAGTGGCCGCTGGAGGCCTTTCCTATACAGCGCTTGCTCCAGACGGCGTGACGGCGTACGAAGGGCTCCCGGGCGTTTCGTGGGCATGGGCCAGTGACGGCTCCAATCCAACGTCGGCCAAGTGCGCCGCGGTGAGCATTACCAGTGCTTCGGCGTTCCTGCTGAATATTGTTGTGCCGAACATGCGGCCCGACGCAAAAAACATTTCGGTGGTGCCGCTGCCGCAGGCAATGCAATCGGGCCTGCAGGCGCAGCAGCAGGCACTGGCCGCCAGGGCAACCGCAAACGGGAGGCAGTTGGTAGATGCGGCGCGCATTCGCCTGAGCTACACGCTGAACGGCAAGCCGGTGGAAGAGATGCTGGGCGCGGTGGTGACGTGCAGCGAGTCAGCGATGCCGGCCTATCCGCTGCTGCACCGGCCGGCGATGACTCGCCGGAATTGCCAGTCAACCGGGACCGCGATCCGGCGCGCGCCGCAGGGCGCATTGGATGCGATGATTGCGAAGAACCTGCCCGCGCCGCAGATCAATCCTGCATGGGACAGCATGATTCAGCAGAACATGCGTACCGGCTTTGCGAAGTGGCAGGCGTCTAACGACGCGCAGTTCAAGGCCATCCAGCAGCACTTCCAACAGGTGACTGCCGGCATGGAGCAGAGGGCAAAGCAGCAAATGGCTACAACGCAGGCCTCAACCGACGCAGCGATGGCGCAGGACCGTGCAACACAGGGCGCGATCGACAGCGCCGCGCAGGCACAAGTGCGCGACTCGCTTAACCAGCAGATTTTTATCGATCCCAATACTGGCCAGAGGATTCAGACGTCGAATCAGTTCAGTTCGGCGTGGATTTCATCGGACGGGCAAAGCGTGGCGCTGACGAGCGACACGACTGCGAATCCCAATGGAGTGGTTGACCCGGTGCGGCAAAGCTGGACTGAACTGATTCCGACGGGGAACTGATAAAGGCAGGGACCAAGGGAACAAGGGACCGAGGGAACACGGCGTCTTGGGAGCAGTAAGGTTGTTCCAGTCAGGGTGGAGGTTGGTGGGCGATGTTTTGGATTTTGTTCGTGCTCATTCAGGCTACAGTGATCATCTCGGGAATCCGCCGGGAACAGCGTGCCGGGTTGTGGAGCTGGTCGAAGTTTGTCTTCGCTCTTGGCTTCGCGGCGCTAGAGGTTGTGATTCTGATCGGGCCGTTGTATTTTCTCGGATTGAAGAACCCGATTTTTTGGCCGGTGTGGAGTGTGGCTGCTGTGGTTGCCGCGCTGAACTTTATCTGGATGATTATTGTGGCGCGGCGCTGGAAACTGCCGGACGGGCGCACCAGCCTGCAGGCCTACTACGACGAGCAGGAAGGGAAGTAGGCTGCTGGGGTTTCGCGAGTCTGGTTGTTGCGAGAGTTCCTTCTTATACGATGGGTAAATGCGGACGCGATCCGCGCCAGAAGATATTTACAGATCGCGCTCCACAACCACCCCGGAGGAATTATGCGTCGCAGAACGTTTGTTGCTTCATTGCCATTGGCTGCTGCTGGAGCGCTGACTCATGGGAACGCAGCGGCCGAGGGCTCGGCTGGTTCGCAAGCGTCGCAAGCCGAAGCGGAACCAGCGCTGCCTAAATTTCAGACGGTGGGCGAGGAGCGATTTATCCGGCCTGACGTGCATGCGGGCGACCGGCCGTCCGGCGCGAGCTTTGCATCGCGGTCGGCGGCCATGGGGCGATCAGGCGCGGCGGGAACGGCGCATCCGATTGCGACGTTGACGGCGATTGAGATGCTGAAGCGCGGCGGCTCCGCTGTGGATGCGGCCGTTGCAGCGAATGCCTGCCTGGGATTTCTGGAGCCGACAAGCTGCGGGCTGGGCGGCGACTGCTTCGCGATGGTGTGGGATCCGAAATTGAACAAGGTGGTGGGCCTGGCCGGATCGGGCCGCTCGCCCAAGGCGCTGACGCTTGAGACGGTGCGGCAGCGCGCAGTGAACGGCGTGATTCCGTCAAGAGGGCGCGGTCTCCATTTCAACGCCCGGCGCGCTGGATGCGTGGTGGACGCTGCATCAGCGCTACGGGCGATTGAAGTGGGCGGAGATTCTGGAGCCTGCGATTCACCTGGCGGAGACAGGGCGTGCCGGTGCCGCAGATTATCGGCTACTACATCAAGCGCGGACCTGGCTGGATTTGTGAAGCCCGGTTCCGGCGTGGAGGAGACGGCAAATGCGGTGCACACCTTTGCGCCCGGAGGCGCGGCGCCGAACGAAGGCGATGTGTTTCGCAATCCTGACCTGGCGCGGACCTACCGCATGATCGCCGAAGGGGGGCGCGATGCTTTCTACGATGGGCCGATTGCGCAGACCATCGAAGCGTACTTCAAGCGCATTGGCGGATGGCTTGCGGTGAGCGATCTGCGCGAGCAGCACGCGGAGTGGAACGATCCGCTGGTGACGAAGTACCGCGGAGTGGATGTGTATGGGATGGCGGCGAATACGCAGGGGCTGGCGACGCTGCAGATGCTGAACATCCTGGAGAATTTCGATCTGCGCGGGATGGGTTTTCAATCGTCGGCATCGATCCATGCGCAGGTTGAGGCCAAGCGGTTGGCGTACGAAGATCGCGCGCGGTACTATGCGGACCCGAATTTCGCGAAGATTCCGATTGAGTGGCTGAACTCGAAGGAGTATGCGGCGGAGCGCGCAAAGCTGATTCGGCCGGACAAGATTTTGACGCCCATCTATCCGGGGCAGGCGCCGAGCCATGGAGACACAACGTACTTTACCGTGTCTGACGCGGACGGCATGATGATTTCGATGATCCAGTCGAACTTTCGCGGGCTGGGATCGGGCCTGGTGGCCGACGGGCTGGGCTTCATGTTCCAGGATCGCGGAGAGCTGTTTTCGCTGCAGGATGGTCATCCGAATATCTACGCGCCGGGCAAGCGGCCGTTTCAGACGATCATTCCGGGATTTGCCACGCGGGACGGAAAGCCGTGGATGAGTTTTGGCGTGATGGGCGGCGACATGCAGCCGCAGGGGCAGTCGCAGATCATCATCAACCGCGTGGATTATGGGCTGGATATTCAGGCGGCGGGCGACAGTCCGCGCTGGCACCATGAGGGATCGTCGCAGAGCATGGGCGAGGATTTGCCGGGCCTGGGACCGATGGGAGTTCTGCGGCTGGAGTCGGGCGTGCCGGTGGCAAGCCGGAAGGCGCTGATCGAGCTGGGTTGGCCGATGGGCGAGTCGGACGGCGGGTTTGGACGGTACGAGTGCATCGAGCTTCGCGCGAGCGGGGGCGTGAACAAGGGGGAACGGTTCTATTCCGCGGCCAGCGAGATGCGCGCGGACGGCTGCGCGCTGGCCTACTAATGTGGTGAATCAGAAGTTCGTCGCACAAGTCGTACACCCGAACCGAAGGTCCTTCGACTGCGATTGGCGCAAAAGACGCGCCAATCTCCGCTCAGGATGACAGTTAGTTTCTATATGAAGTTCAAACTCAGGACGCTAGTCTTGATCAACTATCGGGCGCACGAAACGTCATTTCGCGCTAGGATGAGTGCGACCCACTTTCTTCCATTCCCGTGAACACACACGAAGCACGACTCGACTCCACCCCCGCCGCGATGTTCCGCCGCCTGAGCCCCAGGATTCTTGCCGGCTCGCTGGCGACGCTGGTGATTTTGCTGGCGCTGCCGTGGTTCAGCGGACTTGCAGGCCGCAGGATGCTGAATCGACAGCCGACAGTGCAGGTGACCGGCGCTGTGGCTGAGTCGGCACGGGGAACAAGCCCGCTGCTATGGACGGACCGGTTTGGCGACGGGACTCCGGATTTTCTACGGCTCAATGACCCGGCGGACCAGGCTGCCTTCCGGCGCTGGTTTACGCTGATTGCCGAATACCAGGCGGTGCGGCCAAAGCAGGAATTACCGGCCGAGATTACGGATTGCGCGAGCCTGCTTCGCTACTCCTACCGCGAGGCGCTCAAGCGTCACGACGAAAACTGGTTCATGGCGAGCGGGATGGAAGTGAATGCGCCGCCGGGCGAGATTCGCGCGTGGTCCTATCCGCACACGGCTCTGGGACCGGCGCTGTTCCGTGTGAAGCCGGGCGCGTTTGTGCGTAACGACGTGAATGATGGCGCCTTTGCTCAGTTTGCCGACGCGCGAACGCTAGTGGAGCGCAATGCCTACCAGGTGAGCCGCGATGTGCATCGAGCTTTGCCTGGTGATCTGCTTTTCTACCGGCAGTTCGGGCAGTCGTCGCCGTGGCATTCCATGATTGTGACGCGCGTGGGGTCTGAGGCTGCGGTGGTGTACGACACGGGGCAAGATCAAGGGAAGCCAGGAGAATTGCGCAGGGTTGCGCTGGCTGAACTTGTGGACCATCCCGAACCGCAGTGGCGGCCGGTCCAGGGGAATCCTAATTTTCTCGGTGTTTACCGCTGGAATATTTTGCGAGGAACTCCATGAGCAAGTGTGCGTTGATTGGAAACGTGTTCGGCCTGCAGGAATCCGAAGACACAGGCGCGCTGCGCGAGGAGATTTCGCAGGGGCTAAGGTGCCTGCGTGAGAACTTGTTGCAGATGGCTCCCGATTCGATTAACAACTCGATTGCTTGCTTTCGGGCGCCCCTACGGGGCTTAGGTTTGATTTCTTGCACTTCCCAGGATTCCGTCCGCGCTCGCCGCGGCGAGCGCGATCTCCATCCTGGGCTATTATCCTTCGCTCCCTCCGGGAGGTTTTGCCGCTTCGCGGTGTCAAAACTGTTGGTTCTCACGCAGACACTAAAGCCCAGCGGTTTTATTCGTGAGCTTTCGGCACGACTGAAGTCGTGCCCTGACACAAAACGATTCGCCTATGGGTTCTCGCTGCAAGCAGTGAAGCCGCGGCCTGATACAAAACGATTAGCCTATGAATTCTTGCATCAAGCTTTGACGTCGCGGCCAAAAAAGGAGCTGCGGCACAAGTTCGATAAGACAATGGGCCAGGGAAAATGCCCGTGCCTGAAGGCCCGCGTTATCGGCTTCCTATTTCAGGGGCCTGAAAGGCCCCTGCTCCCTCCGCGAATACAAAACCGCATCGGCCTGTTTCATTCCCTCGCGGATCAGCATCGACGGTGGAAGACTGATACAAAGCTCGCGGCGCATGCATGGCTGTGGTGCGTTTTCGCACTCATCTTGATGTTGTTCACCATTCCTGCCGGAGCGACGGATGCGCCGCGCTCATTCTCGCTGTCGACTTCGCGCACCTTTGCGCCCGGCGAGAGCGTGAAGATTCAGCTGCTGGCGCGCAACGTGCCCGAGCTGGAGTTTCGCGTCTACAAGATCCGCGATGCGCAGAAGTTTTTTGCGGGACTCAAGGATCTGCACAGCTTTGGCGTGCAGAGCCAGTCGCCCTCGGAGCAGATTGACCAGCGGACACTGCTCGAGCGGTTGCACGACTTCAAGGCGCATCTGTGGTGGATGATGCGGCATTTCTTCCGCTTCCAGTTTACTGACGAGGCGCGGGACAACTTCCGCGAGCAACAGGGCAAGCTGGGCAAGAAGAGCCGGGTGGTGGGCGCCGCGCAGTTTGCGCAGGTTCCCATTTTGAATGCGAGCCAACTGGTGGCGCGCTGGAAGCTGGAGACGCCGCCGGCGCTGGTGAGCGAGACGCAGCAGCTTCCGATTGACGGCCTGGGCGCGGGCGTTTATTTGATTGAAGCGACCGACGGCACGTACAAGGCCTACACCGTGGCGATGGTGACGAAGATTGCCATGGTGGAGCGGATCGAGAACGGACAGGTTGCGCTCTACGTGGCCGACCGCATGACGGGCGCTCCGGTGGAGAAGGCCGATGTTGCTTTGTGGACCGGCGGACAGATGCAGTCGTCAGGTTCGACGGATGGCGACGGCATGGCTGCGCTCGCGATGGGCGGGCCTGCTGCGCATCCCGGCGTCGAGCCGGAGAACGTGTGGATTCTTGCGCGGCACGGAGACGACAGCGCGCTGGTGACGCCGTGGAGTTACAACTTCGGCCAGCAGGACCGTCAACAGGAGAGGGCGTACGTCTACACCGACCGTCCTGTCTACCGGCCGGGGCACACGGTACACATCAAAGGCATTCTTCGCAAGGAAGTGAAAGACTCGCTCGATCTGCCCGACGAGCACACACGCACGCTGCGCGTGATGGGGCCAGATTCAAAGGAAGTGTTCAAGGCCGAGGTGACTGTTTCGGCGCACGGCACGGTGACTGCCGATGTGAATCTTGGAGCGGATGCGGCGCTGGGTTACTACAGCATCGAATTCCCAGGCGATGGCGTGGACGGCAGTGGCAGCTTTTATGTGGAGGACTATAAGAAGCCGGAATACCAGGTGAAGGTGACCGTGCCGGGGGTGGCGCGGGTGCTGCAGGGTAAACAGATCCAGGCGACGATTGAGGCGAAGTACTTTTTTGGCGAGCCTGTTTCCGGCGCAAAGGTGACGTACGTGGTGCACACGTCCGTGCACTACTGGTGGGATGAGGACCAAGGGGACGATAACGGCGGAGGGGATGCGGAGAGCGACAGCGACGACGCGAGCGCGCCAGACGAGGCCGACAGCGGATTTGGCGAGACCGAGCAACAGGAACACCAGGGCGTGCTGGACGCGGACGGCAGGCTCACGATCAATTTGCCGACGGCGGTGGATGACAAGCGCGAGGACCAGGACTATCGCATTGAAGCGCGGGTAACGGATGCGGCCAATCGCGAAGTAGCCGGACACACGACCGTGCTTGCGACGTATGGATCGTTCCGCGTGAGCGTGGAGCCGACGAGTTACGTGTTCCAGGCCGGGCAGCCGGCGCGCGTGAAGGTGACGGCGCAGGACTACGACGGCAAGCCGGTGCAGACACAGGTGGAAGTGCGGGCGTCGCTCGAAAAGTGGGACTCCGTTACGCACGAAAGAACGGTGACGCTGAAGGCCAACCAGAGTGCGACGACGGGAGCCGACGGAACGGCGATGCTGGATCTGGGGATGAATGGGCAGACCGGCGACTTTGAGGTGACGGCGATTGCGCGCACGCCGGAGAACCGTTCAGTGCAGGGGCGCACGTGGGTTTGGATCTGGAATGGCGCGGGCCAGTGGTACACGGCCAATACACAGGCGCAGATTGTAGCGGACAAGAAGAGCTACAAAGTTGGCGACACGGCTCACCTGCTGCTGGTGACGGGGCTGAAGGAATCGTGGGCGGTGGTGACGACTGAGGGCGACACGGTGCAGTCGCGCCGGCTGATGCATGCGACCGGTGAGAGCTTTGCCTTCGACGTTCCCATCAATCAGCAGTCGCAGCCGAATCTGCTGGTGAATGCGGTGATTGTGCACGATAACCAGGTTTCGGTGGCGCAGAAAAGTTTGAAGGTTCCGCTGGTGGAGCGCACGTTGACGGTGACAGCGACGGCCAGCAAGAGCCAGTACCTGCCGGGAGAGAAAGGCAGCTTCGATGTATTCGTCGCGGACGCGCAGGGCAAGCCGGTGGAGGCGGACCTGAGCTTTGGCGAAGTGGATGAGGCGCTCTACTCGGTGCGGCCCGACTACGAGCGGCGACATTGTGAGTGCGTTTTATCCAAAGAGATTTTCGTATCTTGAACCGCAGACCTCGTTCGACTTTTTCTTTACGGGGCAGGCGGGAACCAAGAGCCCGCTGCTTGCTGAATTGAATGCCGGGCTGTTCCATCCGCGGATGGCGCAGGTAAAGCCGGGGTCGGACCTGGTGGTGCCGAAGGTGCGCAAGGCGTTTCCCGATACGGCCTACTGGAATCCGAATGTGCACACGGGGCCGGATGGACATGCGCGTGTGGAGTTCAATTTTCCCGATGCGTTGACGACGTGGCGGACGACGATTCGCGCCATGACGGACGACGGCAAGGCGGGCGGCGTGGTGACGCGCGTGCTGGTGCGCAAAAATCTGATCGTGCGGCTGGCCGCTCCGCGCTTCTTCCGTCAGGGCGATGAGACGGTGCTGCGCGTGATTGCGCACAACTATCTGGCAACGGCGAAGGACGTGACGTTTGCGCTCGATGTGAGCGGCGTGGATGTGATGAGCGGCGCGACGCAGAAAGTGAATGTGCCGGCGAAGGGCGAGGCCTTTGTGGATTGGCGCGTGAAGGCGCATGCAACCGGCAATGCCGTATTGACCGCCAAGGCGCTGACGAATGAGGAGTCAGACGCGCTGGAGATGACGCTGCCAGTGCTTGCGTACGGCGTGAAGCAGAAGGCTGCGGGCTCGGGAGTCGCGTTCTCCGGCGCGGCGCAGAACCAGTGGACATACAACTATCCGCCGGGCTCGGATGCTGGCACGCGCGGGTTGACGATTACGGTTGCTCCGTCAGTGGCGGGGACGGTGTTTGATGCGCTCGATTATCTGACGAGCTATCCGTGGGGCTGCACGGAGCAGACGATGTCGAGCTTCCTGCCGGACCTGATTGTGGCGCAGGCGGTGGACAAACTGCATTTGAAGTCACCGATCGATCCGGCGACGTTGAAGGACATGGTGAACGCGGGCATCGAGCGGCTGTACAGCTATCAGCACGAAGATGGCGGCTGGGGTTGGTGGCCTGATGATCCGAGCCGGGTGTTCATGACGGCTTATGTGGTGAGCGGACTGGGACAGGCGCAGGCGGCCGGATGGAACATCGACAAGGAAATGTCTTCGGGTCAACCGCTGCATTTGAAAAATGGACGCGCGTGGCTCGTGACCACGCTAGCCGCGCATCCTGACATGGTTCCCGATCTGCGCGCTTACGTGGTGTCTGCGCTGGCAACCACAGGAGGCGTGCCGAAAGATGCGGTCGACGCTGCATGGGGGAGCCGCAGCAAATTGAGCGATGAAGGGCTGGCGCTGCTGGGCCTGGCGATGGATGCGAGTGGCGATGCGCGTGCGCATGAGGCTGCTGGGTTGCTTGAAAAGAAGGCCAAGGTCACGGATATCGATGCGCACTGGGAGGGCAATTACGACGGACTGATGGAGTATTGGGACGATACGTCGAGTGAGACCACGGCCTTCGCGATCAAGCTGCTCATCAAGCAGGATCGTGCGAGTGGCTTGTTGCCGAAGGCGGCGGTGTGGCTGGCGAGCCATCGTGATGGCGACTACTGGTACTCGACAAAGCAGACGGCGATGGTGATCCAGGGACTCACGGACTACGTGGCGCTTAGCGGGGAACTGGCCAACTCGTCTGACGTTGAAGTGCTGGTGAACGGCACGAGCGTGGGCAAGCGGCACTTTGGTCCGGGCGACGGATTTGCGGCGCCGTGGCGCATTCAGGTTCCGGCGGCGCAGGCTGGCGGCGGCGGGCAAGTGGTGATTCGCAAGAGCGGCAATGGGCTGACATACTGGTCGACGGAGAGCGCGTGGTACTCGGCAGACAAGCGGCTCTTCCAGCAGGAAAAGCTGGCGCTGAATCTTACGCGCGACTACTACCTCTTGCAGAAGCGGCAGGACAAGCCGACCGATCCCATCACGTACGACCTGGCTTCGATCAAAGGTGCGGTGCACGTGGGAGATATTGTGGCGGTGCGGCTCGCGGTGAGCGGGACTGATTGGAACTATTTATTAGCCGAAGATCCGATTCCGGCGGGCACGGAGTTTCTGGCGGAGACCGGCCTCTACAAGCTGAACAACAAGCCGGATTGGTGGGCCGACTGGTTTACGCGCAAGGAGTTTCACGACGATCGCGCGGCGTTCTTCAACACTGACTTCAGCGGACGGCGCGAATATGTGTATCTACTCAAGGTGGTCAACGCGGGCAAGTTCGCCATCAGCCCGGCGCAGGCCGGCCCCATGTATCAATCGAATGTTCAAGCGACAACCGATCCTGCAACGCTGGAGGTGCAACCGTGAGTTATTTTCAGGATTTTCTTCATCGCCTTCGTCGCAGCCGGTGGTGGATTGCGATTCAGTTTGTGGGGACGCTGGTGCTGTTGCTGATTGGACTGGCATGGACAAAGATTCCTGACAGGCACTGGTGGCAGGTTGTGCTTCACGCTCGCTGATTCCTGTTCTGCTTGTGATCTCGGTGCTGGAAACGGAGGCCGGGACGATGCGCGCGCTGGCCGACGATGACGGCAAGCGCGTGAAGCTGGTGTGGGGCGCGGTTACGTTGCTGGTGTGGTCGGGGCTGTTCTGGGCATGCTGGCTGGCGCTGGACTGGTGCGACGATCAGATTCCGCAATGGGCAAGCTATTTGAACTCGAAGGTGTCAGCCGGGGGTCGCTCCATGGTCTTCACCTGGGCGCACATCGCACGCTGGCTCACGATTGCCGAGTGGATCCTGCGGTGGATTATTGTTCCGGGCAAAGATCATTCCGTACTCGGTGGTCTCGGCGCAGTGGGGCTGGCGGATTCCATTTCGCAGAGTGTTTCGCGTGCTGCTGGGCTGGCGCTGGTGGCCCGCGGTCATCGTGGCTGCGCTGGTGGGCGTGGCGCTGCCTGCGCATTTCTTCGACGTTCTTCCGCATGGAACCGTGTCAGCACAGATCTGGGCAGTTGCGTGGAAGCTGATTGCGACGTATGTGCTGGTGATCGGCAGTTGGGTTTTGCTGCTCGCATGGGCCGCTGTGCTGCTGGATCGAAGCGCACCGGGTGCGGATGATGGCGGCGATGAACTTGGCGAGCCTGTTGCGGTGGGTTCCGGTTCACTGGGGGCAGACGCGGTTCGTCTACCGCTGCCCGAGGACGGCGACGACGCCTGAAGGCAGACCGGCGTGGAGCCATGCGAGTACCTGCGTGCGGCCGTAGCGCTTGAGCAGTTGCGCGGCATAAAAACCGGCAGCTCGATGAGCGGCTTCAGAGGCGGCTTCTGTCTTTGCGTGGGCGAGAGCCTGGTTGAGGGCTTCGAGCGTGAGCGTGCGGGCGCGGGGGTTTTGGCGTTTGGCTCGGACGATTTTTCGGGCGATACTTCGGTCGATACTTCGGTCGAGGCTTCGGTCCAGGTTTCGACGAGGCCTTCGCGTAGCCATAGAGGCGTGTTGGGGTTGGCGTGGGTTTCGACGAGTGCGTGGAGAAACTCGTGCCGCAGCGTGTCGCTGAGCAATTTTCGCGCGGCCAGCGTGCGCAGCGGCTGGGTCGCAATCCAGTCCCCTTCAGTGAACGCGGCAACCCATCCAGGGGCTAGCGTCGCATCGCGAAAGGCCGGCGTGGATGGAAAGGCGCGGACTGTGATGGATGGGTGAGTCAATCAGGCCGGAGCGATCTGATGCTTCGTGGCGAGCGCGATTCAAGTCGGCGAGGTAGGCGGCATCGGCGGTGTCGAGCGATTCAAGCGTGAAGCCTTCGCCTGCGAAATTCTTCCAGGCGCGTCCTGTAGCTTCGTCTGCGGACTGGGCGCCGGGGAAATACTGCGCGAGGATTTGCTCCGTCGAGCGGCCTGCCGCGGCCATGGCTGCGGAGCCCTTCTGGCACAGGCCGACGCCGTGTCCATAGCCGCGCCCGTGAAAGAGGAAATGGTCGCCCTGCTGGCTGACTTCAAACCATGTGCTCGGAATTTTGTTCCAACCGAGAGTCTGGCCGATGGCAAGCTCGAAGTCTTCAGCGGAGATCTGCGTTGCGTCGAGGCGAAGTGTCATGGCTCGGCCTGACTCGCCGCGTTTTGCGACCGTTAGTTGCTGCCAGCCGGGTTTGGCGATTCCCGCTTGCGCCAGTGCCGCGCGAGATTTCACTTCGAGTCAGATCGGACGCCCACTCTTTGCTTCCGCCCGCACTGCAGAATCGGTCGGGAGCGGAAGGCAGATAGGGAACTGCGTGCGCCCTCGGCCAGATTTCTACGGGAGAGGCGGTGTGGCCGCCGCAATCCTTGTTGAAGTAGGCGAGCGCGCGCTTCCCGCGAAACCACAGCGTCTCACCAGAGGTGGCGAGTGTGGCGGCGTGCGCTTGGGGCCGCCTGTTGCCGGTATCGCTCCAGTGCAGAAGCTGACAGTGGGTGGAGTCGCAGACGTCGTAGTCGGGGTGGCCGTGCAGCTCGTGCAATGCGAAGGTGCGGACGACGATGGCGAGAGCTTTGAGCGATTCGGGAGTGTCGGCTGGTCCGCTTTCGCTTGCGACTACGCGCTCCACATAGACTTCAACGGGCATGGTGACCGCGATGATGAGCTTGCCCGCGCGCGCGGAGATTTTGACGGGATAGGGAAGGGTGACGGATTCGCCGTGGGCCGCGAGCGTTGATGTGCCGCTGAGCCAGAGCTGTCGCGTGTTTCGGTTCGACCAGAACCCGATGAGCGCGATGGTGTTGCCGTCAGCTTTCACGGTGACTGGCTTGGAGCAGCCGTAAGGGTGGCGCATCGCTGTGCACGTACTGCAACGCTGTGACTGTGCGGTCAGCGCCGGCGGGCGTGAGACGTCAGCTCGCGATCATGCCATAAGCGTCCACATGCCGACGCGGAGGGTTGGGCGGGAACTGGCGACGTCGTCTGCGAGCGCTGGCCGCGGCAGGCGAAAGATGAGCGCACAGCAGATGACAAGTAGGACGCCGGCGACGAGCACGCTGAACAGTTGGCGAGAGTTGCAGACTGCGCTCATCGCATCACCGGCGAATGGGCCAGCAGTTCGGCGGCTACACGCGCTGCATCGGCGCCGCGGCCTGCGGGCAGATAGACGACTACGACCACCTGAGGCTTGCCGGCCGGCGCGAGTCCCGCAAACCAACCGTGTGATTGAGTGGATGCTGTGCCCTCCGCCGTGCCGGTTTTGCCTGCGACGGATGCGCCGGAATGGCTTGCCTGCCGCGCCATGCCAAAGCCGGCTGAGTCTGCGAGACCTGCGTTGATGACCTGCGCCGCTGTGGTTTGGGGAGTCGCGGCGAGCTGCATGGCCAACCAGCGATAGGCAACAGCCAACTCAAGCGGCGTGATGCGGATGCCGTCCACGCCCAGGAGCGCGAGTTGCGCGGCTTCAATGCTCGCTGGTTCGCGGAAGACGGCGGATGCTTCAGTTGCGGAGCTTCGCTCAGGCGTTCCCATGCGGCTTGCAAGGCCTGTGATGCCGAGGAGCCCAGTGGGACGGAGGAGGCGGCCTAGATCGCCGGGCCTTAACGTGCGCGCGACTTGTGCGAAGTAACTATTGCACGACCAGGCGAGGGCTTCGCGTGCATCGAAAGGCGGCGCGGGCGGATGCGTGCAGGCCAGCCGATGACCGGCGACCACAAGCTTTCGATCGCAAGCCACACGCTGCCCCGGGTTCCATCGGCCCGCGGCGATGAGGCTGTAGAGGACGATTGGTTTGAGCGTTGATCCGGGTGCTGCAAGCGTACGCCGCGCTTCGTCGAGCGAATGTTCGGCCAACAACCGGCCGGTCGCGACGTCGAGCACAAGGATGCGCGCATCGGGCGCGGTTTGCGCTGCGCGGTTCGCTGCCGTCTGCCAGGTAGGTACTGGATTGGGACCAGCAGATGCTCCGAGCGCTGCACAGGCGATCAGAATTACGAGAGATGGAGTGAATCCGCACACAGGAGAAGGCACACGAGAAGTATGAGGCAACGAGGCGGAGATGGAAAACCGGCGAATGAGGCTCATTCGCCGGTTTCGATCAGCAGGATCGCGGCGAGCTCAGGCTACGCCCATGACGACCGTGTGCGGGCTCATGGGAATGGGATGGCCGGTGACGTTCTTGAATCCGGCATCGGTGTACATGCTCGACAGTTCACGCATGGTGTAGGCATCGCCAGATGCTGTGGTGGTGAGCATGGTCATGCTGAAGGCTGCAGGCTGCGGTGGCGAGACGCGATCTTCATTGGGCACGAACTCGAGCGTGGCGGCACGGCCGCCGGGCTTGAGCGAAGCGCGAACTTTCTTGAGCAGCGCCACGTTTGTTGGAACGTCGAAGTGGTGCAGGAAGTTGGTGAGCAGCACGGCGTCGTACGGGCCACCGTAGTCCACTTCAAAGGCAGAGCCGGGGAGCATGTTGTAGCGCTCATGGACGCCGGCCTTCTTTGCGTTTTCGAGAGCGACGCGGAGAACGGGCGCCCAATCAAGCCCTGTGACTTGGGCTTGCGGATTCTGCTTGGCGACTTCGATGCCGAAGAGTCCGTGGCCTGCGGCGATATCGAGCACGTGCATCGGGCTGGTGCTTCCTTCAAGCACGATGGCGCCGAGTGGACCAGCCATGGGACCCATCATAGGCCCCATGGTCTGAGCGAACTGGACCCAGACCGGATTTTCAGGCTCGACTGTGCCTTCGCCTTCAAGGCTGGTGCGGCCGTTGCGCACAATTTCACTGAGATGATTGAGCGGCTCAAGCACCGCGGGATTCGAAAGGAACTGGGCGACAGACGCCATGCACGCGGGAGAGCGAGGATCGAGGAAGGCCCCGCTTACGGCCGTGTGCTTGTAGTGTCCGTTCTCCTTGGCGAGGACACCGCAGATTACCAGGTAGTCGCAGAGGATGCGGGTTCCGCGCTCCGATGCGGAACAGTGGCGGGCAATGGAGGCCACATCTCCCGGCCCGTTGCCCACGGCTGTGAACAGGTCGAGTTCAATGGCCGCTCGAAGAGCCGCCGTTTGCTGGTGTGCCTGCATCATTGCAAAGATCAGACCGGGGTTCAACGGAGCATCCGCGTGGTTTTCAGCACTCATGGCAACCTCCAGGTTGTTTGCGTTCGGTGAAGTACAAGCTTTCGGGGACGTGATTCGGGGAAGTGACCTTGGGAAAGTCATCCTGGCAAATCAGCCAAGTGTCAGCAGCCTATCATAGTGCCGGTGATGCGTGGCAAGGTGCGAATGGGTGGGTGCAGGAGGACTCAGTTTGACGAAGGAATGAGTGTGGACTGGCGCAACAACAACCAGCCGGCGACATACGCGGAGGCGAGGGCGAGAACCGTTGCCAACTCCACAGGGAGCGACATCGGGTTGAAGGAATTGAGCGCGGCCGACCAGGCAACGACGAGATGGAGAGCGACCAATGGCCATGCGAACTTGTCCGCCAAACGAAGATGCCGCGATGCAACCATGGGCACGGCAACGATAAAGAGCGGCCACGCGTAGTTGAAGAGACGCGGCACCGAGGATCCGAGCCCGGGCGCGAGTACGAACGAGAGCGCTCCATACAAAATGCAAAAACGGAGAAGCAGGTCGCTGGTCCAGAGGGAGCGGGGCGCCTTACTGCAAAGGAAAATCACGAGAAGCGGCATCAGGCCGAAGCTGCTGAGGGCCAGCCTCAGAGTCCAGGCGGGAAGGTTCGGCTCGAAGTCGCATACGCCGAGCGCATGCAGCCCGGCGAAATGGAAAGGGACCTGCCACTGGGGTGTTGTACAGCCGCCTGTGTTGTGCGGATTCCACAGGGGCAACCCAAGCACATTCTTTGCAAGGTTCCAGGGAACTTTGCCCGCCATATAGAGGAGCGGGCTCATCTGTTCCTGATTGGCCATGCTTCCGGCGGTCAGCATCTTGATTGTGAGCACTCCCGCGATGGAAGCGATGACGGCGGCCGCGCAGTCAACCTTGCGCATGAGTCGCCAGCCGGCAATCAGGAAACACACGAGCACAAGGATGGTGGATTCGCGCGAAAGAAAGAGGGGAAACAACATGCATGCGGCGGCGAGGAAGTGTTTCCGATACAGCAGCAGAAGAAAGATGCTGAGCAGTGCGGCGTACCAAAGGTCTGGCAGGGCGAGTCCGTTGAAGAGCGCAGCCCAGAAGGCGAGTCCCCCGATGGCGAGGAATATTCGTTGACTGGCGCCTGCGCGCATCAGGAGAAAGCCGACGCCGCCGACCAGCACCAGCAGCGAAGTCATGCCTTCCACCAGGAACGCCGAATCAACGCTGACAGGCAGCAGGGAAGTGAGGGCCCTGCATACCAGCGGCCCCAACTGCCGCGAGGCGAAGGGCTGAAGGACGTGTGCGGTGTCTCCCGCCGCGATCTGCAAATAGAATTTGACGTCGGGCAGGTTGAAGATTTTGCCGAAGGCGGTTCCGCCGATTACCGCGACGAGCGCAGTGCATCCGACGAAAAGCGCCCATGCGCCGAGTCGATTCTCCAACGAAAGAAGACGCGACGACAGTCCTTGCCGAGCTTGGTTGCCGGACGGGCGCATAGGTTCATTCTGCATTTGGCTGTCGTTCTGACTACTTGGCGTAGGCCTCGAATAGCTTGCCCCATTGCGTCGTCTCCAGCCAATTCTCGTAGATCTTTTTGTCCTTCACCGGCCAGCGATACCAATCGTGATAGGACTCCGAGCCGAAGACAAAGAGGTGGACGAGCGGGGTATGGAAGAAGAGGCGCTGAATTCCCTTGAACGGTCCGAACCACATCATATCGCCGACGTGGCTGGCCATGTTGTCGCCGACGGTGAAGTTCCAGCTTTCCTGCGAAATGTCGTCGCCGACGAGCTTGATCTCTTCTGGCTTGCCGGTGCCGAGGCCGGCGCGATGGGCCAGATGAATGTACTTGATGTCCATGGGATTGAATCCCATGAGCTTGGCGGCAACGGCGTCGATGGCAACCTGGTCGGAACTGGCCAGCATGATGTTTTTCACGTGCGGACGCATGGTGCGGGGCCCGGGGCCATCG
Source organism: uncultured Acidobacteriaceae bacterium (assembly GCA_963820245.1). Classification (GTDB taxonomy): domain Bacteria; phylum Acidobacteriota; class Terriglobia; order Terriglobales; family Acidobacteriaceae; genus Telmatobacter. Next base: position 53,865 of record CAWFZC010000024.1, read on the forward strand.
CCGGCGGTGGTGCCGTCCATGATGGCGAACAGGCCGGAGTGGATTTCCTTCTGGATGGCCAGCAGGTCAACGAGCGTTTCATGAATCCAGGAATGCGTGTAATGGCGGTGCGTGGCCAGCAGGCCGCCGAAGGCGTTCTTCATGGCGCCGGTGGTGGTGGTGTAGATGTGGCATTTCACCGTGGGCAGATGAACGATGTTCTTGCCGAAGAAGAAGTCGGGGATGTGGATGCCCTGCGGAAAGACCTTGTCGAGCGCCAGCATGGTTGCCTTGGGCTTGAAGGGAATCCACTTCATGTCGCCATCGCGGAAGTTGTAGAGGACCGGGATCTCGTATTCGGAAAAGATGGGCAGGTAGTGGTTGAGATCTTCGCCTTTGAAGGCGTTGGTGACGACGGTCTTGTTCTGGACGCAGACCAGATCTTGAAAGCCGCTGCCGCGCAGGGCCTGGATGGTGCCCTCCAGTTGCCATGGCGTGGTGTTCGCGCCGGGAAATGGATAGTGCCAGGAGATGTTGTCCTTCAGAATCGTCTTTGCCTTTGGATCGAGCGCTGCAGACATACCCGCGAGTTCACTGAGGCGCGCGATATCTTCCAGCACGGTTTCCGGACGCGTTCTGACTGCTGCAACGACGGATTGATTAGCCAAGATTTGAATCTCCTTGTGAAGAACGCGCCTTCTTGAAATTCTAGTGTTGCCGGCCCTGTGTCGTCAGAGTGCGAGCAAAACGACACAGGCGATGCCCGCGCCGATCAGCAGGCTCATGACGTCGGTCAAGGCGAAGACCACGGGATCTTCGTGCAGTTTACCGCGCGACGCGAGCAGCCAGACGCGGCACAGCCAAAGAAGCATCAAGGGCATAATCAGCCAGAGCACTTCGGGCTTGTGGTAAAGCTTTGATACTTCACTGCCGCTGATGTAGATGATGAAGATCACGACGGCGGAAAAGGCGCTGGCTGTGCCGAAACTGCGCAACTGTTCCAGATCATCCAGGAGGTAACCGCGTCCATTCTTCGGTAACTTGCCGCTGGCGCGCAGGTTTTCAAGCTCCGCGAAGCGCTTGACGATGGCGAGGGAAAAGAACAGGAAGACGGAGAAGCCGCCCAGCCAGTGGGAGATTTGGGCTCCGGAGGCAGCGCTGCCGGCCAGAAGCCGCAGCGTATACAACCCTGAAAGCGTCAGGACGTCGAGCAGGGGAATCTTCTTCAGATAGAGGGAGTAGGCGAGGGTGGCCACGAGGTAGAACGCAAGCCAGCCATAGAAGGCCAGGGGCAGGAGGCGCGCACCCACAAACGCAATGAGCAGAAACGCTGCCGAAAGCGCCGCACCCCAAAGCGGGGACAGATCGCCAGCCGCAAAGGTCCGTCTTCTTTTGCTGTGATGGTGCCGATCGGTTTCGAGATCGAGCAGGTCGTTGACGATGTAGGTTGCCGAAGCGGTGAGCGAGAAACAGCTGAAGGCCAGCAGAGCCGTGAGCAGGGCGGGAATGGTGAAGTTGTGCGCGAGCAGCGTGGGAAGGAAAATGAGCAGATTCTTGGCCCACTGATGGGGACGCATGGCACGGACCAGGGCGGTGACCGGGTTTCTGCGCTCGATAAATTCGCGTGCCGGCTTGATGCCGCGCGAACGAAGCTTGCCGCGAAGCGCCATGCTGGGGTTGGCCACCATGGCTTCAGTTGCCTGGGCCAGCAAGGGCAGATCGGGCGTCGCGTTCCCGACATAGTCGAAGGCGCCGGGGCCAAGACGGCTGCGCAGGCGATCGAGTTTTTTGTTGCCGGTCAAATTCGTGGTGCCATCGGAGCCGAGCACGCCGCTGAAGATGCCCAGGCTCGCTGATACGCGATCGGCGAGCGCGACATCGGCCCCGGTGGCGAGATACAGCGGACGGCCCTGGGCGTGCTGGTCTTTGAGGAAGTGCAGGAGCTTGTGGTTGTACGGCAGGCTTTCGACGTCGAGCGAGACGGACTCCGTGACGAAGGCCTTGAAAGCCGCCTTCCCTCGAAACAGCTTCCCAGGCAGCGCCAGCGCAAGGAAGGGACGCTTGCGCAGGAGCGCCAGCAATGAATCGACCAGCGTGTCTGACTTGACCAGCGTGCCGTCAAGGTCAATACAGAGCGGACGAAGCGTTTCCTGCGCTGGTTCCGGCTGGGAGACGATCTGGGACAACCGTTCACCTCGGTGAGGAGTGCCGGTATGAACAAACGCAACTCGGCTTATTACAATTCTGTCCTAATTTGCAGGCTTCGCCGTGCAACTTATGGGCAATGGAGGACCAGTCAAGTATACAGTTGGATGACTTTTGAGAACGATGGGGGAGTTCGGTGGGGCATGTCCGCCTACGCTATAGCTACGGCTTCCGTACAAAATATAGTCCGCCTGCGCTAAAGCTTCGGCTTCCGTACAAAATATAGTCCGCCTACGCTAAAGCTTCGGCTTCCGTACAAAATATAGTCCGCCTACGGTAAAGCTTCCGCCTTCGCTGAAGCTACGGCGCGACAAATCGGCGCGACAACCTTCGCCCGCGGGCGAAGGTTGGTGGAGCTGAGCGGGATCGAACCGCTGGCCTCCTCGTTGCGAACGAGGCGCTCTCCCAGCTGAGCTACAGCCCCACGACTTCATTATTTTAGCAGTGTGCCGGGATTCCCGAAAGGGCGGTCCAGGATTTGGAGCAGATCTCCCGGATGAACCAGAGGCGGACATCCGGGAATCGACTAAAACTGGGAATCGACTACAACTGGTTCATGTTGAGGAGGAACTCAGCGTTGTTGCGCACCTTCTCAAGCCGGCTGATGAGCAACTCCATCGCTTCAACGGGTGAAAGCGGGTTAAGCACCTTGCGCAGTACCCAGATGCGCGAAAGATCTTCCTTGGGGATGAGCAGCTCTTCCTTACGGGTGCCGGAGCGCTGGATGTCGATGGCCGGGAAGACGCGCTTGTCGACGAGCTTGCGGTCGAGGATGATTTCCATGTTGCCGGTGCCCTTGAACTCTTCGAAGATGACTTCGTCCATGCGGGAGCCGGTGTCAACAAGGGCGGTGGCAATGATGGTGAGCGAACCGCCTTCTTCGATGTTGCGGGCCGCGCCGAAGAACCGCTTGGGGCGCTGCAGAGCGTTTGAATCGACGCCGCCCGAGAGCACCTTGCCCGAGGGAGGCACGATGGTGTTGTAGGCGCGGGCAAGACGGGTAATGGAATCGAGCAGAATGACCACGTCGCGCTTGTGCTCGACCAGGCGCTTGGCCTTCTCGATGACCATTTCAGCCACCTGTACGTGGCGGGCCGCGGGCTCGTCGAAGGTGGAGCTGATGACTTCGCCCTTGACCGAGCGTTGCATGTCGGTGACTTCCTCAGGCCGCTCGTCGATGAGCAGAACGATGAGGACTATTTCAGGATGGTTGGTGGAGATGGAGTTGGCGAGCGACTGCAGCAGCATGGTTTTGCCGGTGCGGGGCGGAGCGACGATGAGACCGCGCTGGCCTTTGCCGACGGGTGTGAGCAGATCCATCACGCGCCCGCTGGTGGCCTCGCGCACTGTCTCCAGCTTGATGCGTTCCTGGGGATAGAGCGGGGTGAGGTTGTCAAAGAGAATCTTGTTGCGGGTTTCTTCAGGGGACTCGAAGTTGATGGCTTCGATCTTGACCAGCGCGAAGTACTTCTCACCCTCGTGCGGGGGCCGGACGTTGCCGCTGATCGAGTCGCCGGTCTTCAGATCGAATTTGCGGATCTGCGAAGGCGAGACGTAGATGTCGTCAGGGCCGGGGAGATAGTTGTAGTCGGGCGAGCGCAGAAAACCGTAGCCGTCAGGGAGAATCTCAAGGACTCCCTCGGCAAAGATGTGGCCTTCTTTTTCACTCTGCGCCTGGAGGATCTTGAAAATCAGATCCTGCTTGCGAAGGCCGCTGGTACCCGGGATTTCCAGGGTACGCGCAATACGGCTCAGTTCAGTTATGTTCTTTTCTTTCAGTTCAGCGATGGTCATGTTCACCTGCGAGGCGGGATGTTTGTGGTGGGATGCGGGAGGGGGAAGTGCTCCAGAAAGAAACCTTGCGGAAATGCCGGGATGCAGCCGGCGTGTGCCGGCCTTGAAGCATCATCCTAACGCGTGCGGAGTATCGAAACGCCGGGGAAACACAGCCGTCCGAACCTGGAATGCTGTTTTTACGTGGTTTTCTTACTCAAGATGTGGATTGAAAGACGCCGTTAAGCTGCGCGGCGCCTTTCAACCGGTTGGACTGCCGGAGCCGCTACGGGCCCAAGCGTTCCAGGGTTGGTGGTTTGGAAGCGGCACAGAACTTCATTGGTGGTGTCTTGCAGCCGTGTATTCGGCTTGTGCAGCTTGCGAGTTGCCTTGCTTGCCAGTTGACAGAGCTGGTAGCGATTGGACACATGAGAGAGTGCCCCAAAAACTAGATCAGAACGCATTGCAATATTCTCCTTCGTCAGTAACCGCCCGGCTGGTGATTTGGAATGCGGCCGGTGCAGCGCGGGGAGCCGATCAAGCGAGGGCTGCCCCAAGTTTTCACATTCATGTTTTAGACGCACGAACCTTGCATCCAGTTCAACAATCTTGACGCACTTTCGGGCGTGTAAAACGGGCCTTAGGCCGTATGGGTGAATCAGACTGCAACTTTGGGAGTTTCAACGCCCGTCATGCCCATTTCCGGAAGCTTTCGCAACGCACCGCAGGCATCAACAGAAGAGCCTGGACTCACTAGTATGATGCGGGAAATGGCTCACGGGCACATCAAATCGCAATAAACAGTCTGCCCTATATGGATGGCTCTCATGAATGTATACCGGTGAGAGGCGCAGGTCAACAGTTTTTTCAGGGGTTTTTGAACAGTTTTGACAGTCTTGGAACGTCTAGCTCGGACCGTCATTAAAGTGCTTGTTTTCAATCAAATGCGTTCGAGTCGCACGGGGAGCTTTTGCCTGGTTTTGGCAGATGGCGAGGCTATGCAGGGCTTAGCCGGCTGATTCGCTCGAAAAGCGTACCAATCTGGTTACTTTCGCGTGGCAAGCGAGCCGGAGGGGCGCCCATCGGGGTCAAACAGCATGGGACGGCCGTCCTGGTCGATTCCTGAAGCCGGTCGCCGCATCCGGGCCGGGTGCCGCGGGGCGGCAATCAGCTCGTCTACGCGAAAGACTCCAGCCAGCAGGACGATGAAAGCGGGAACTGCTACGAGCATCGCGTCCAAGCTCGAAGTTAGAACGGACTCATTGAGTACTGTCATTGAAATGGCCTCGGCAACAAAATCTGCAGTGTTTCTTAAGCAGTCTTAATGGTTATCGGATTAAGACTAAGAATTGCTTAAGAACCAAGGTAACCACCGTTCGAATACGACGGTCAATGGCACCTTTGAGGGAGGTATTCGCAATCCGGGTGAGGGGAGGCTTGTGAGGAGGCCGGGGTCCGAGTTAGAGAGAGAGAGGTTCTGCCAGGGGGGCAATCCCAGGTGCCCAAAAGCTAGGCACCTGGGGCACCCAATTTTGATGATTGGCCTGGTTCCCCCGGTTCTGAAGGATTCCGAATTACTTTGCGGGCGGGGCTTCGGACACCACGCGCACCGGCCCCAGCAGGCCCGACGCCAGCAGTGGTGAATTTGCGTTGTAGGGTTTGGTGTCGGCAAAGGTGATGCGCACGGCGTTTGGCTGCTCGTCGCCGATGAGGCGATTGACCCACGCATTGGTCACCTTGATGGCGATTTCGTTGGCGCCGGGTTTGAGGGCGGTGGTTGCGTCTACGCGGTAAGGAGCGTGCCAGACAATGCCGAGAGACTTGCCGTTGACGGTGACTTCGGCAAGGTTCTTCACGTCGCCCAGGTCAATCCAGAGATGCGCTCCGCTCTTCAGAGCTGAGGCCTCCAGGTCGATGGTCTTTGTGTAGGTTCCTGTGCCGGAAAAATATTTGATCCCCGGATCGGAGCTGTCGCTCCACGACGAAAGCGTGTCCATGGAGACGGAAGGGGGCGCGCCGCGATCGGGTTGGAAGTTCACGCTCCAGGGACCCTCGATATTCGCGATTACCGACTCAGTTGCGGTGGGCACTGTGCGCGAAGTTGCGGTCGCGGGTTTGCGGAAGACGACGAAGACGCTTCCGTAGGGTTCCAGCGTGAGCGGTATGGTTGTGCGGCCGCTTGCGATGTTGAAGGACACCGGTTCGGTCTTGCCGGTGTCTGCGTGCCAAAGTTCCGGCGCTTTGCCGGAGACGCGGAAGGTGGCGTCGACATTCTCTGTGCGGTCGTTGCGATTGTCCACAAAGTAGACGTCGCCATCGGAAAGTTTGCGATGAGCAAACAGCAGACGCGTGTCGGCTTCGGGATGCGTGTAGTCGAAGTCCGGTTCGATGTGCATTGCCTTGAAGACATCGCCCAGATCCTGGCCGGCATAGACCACGCCTTTGCCGACGTGATGGATGCCGGAGCCGTCGCCAAAGAGGTCATCGCTCAGCCGGGAAAATTCTTTCTGGTCGTCGGCGAGGCTGGGATCGTCGATGGGCTTTGGACCGGCAACGGCTGCGCCGCTCTCCACCAGCTTGTGAATGGCGCGGAGCACGGGCAGCGACATGTGGCGGCTGAAGGGATCGAGTCCGAGAAGGCGGTAGCTGGTGCCGCCCGGTGTAGTGATGCGGCCGTTGGCTGTGCTCAGCTCATGAATCAGAGCATCGGCGTTGACGTAGTCGAAGCCGTATCCTGCGGGCACGTTGGGCAGCTTGTCGACGAAGATCGACGTCAGGTTGGAGTCCTCGCCGTAGAAGTAGATGAGGTCGGCGCCGTAGTGTCCCTGCTGAAGCATGAAGCTGGTGCGGGACAGGTAGTTGACCCAGGGCCCTGCCTGTTCGGCCCAGGTCTCGTTGCGATTGAACCACTGGCCGCAGGGACCGAGCGTCATGCCGGGCGCCTTCATCTTATCGACGAGGGGCTGGTGCGCCGACTCGTGAATCACAATGCGATTGATGCCGTTGATAAACTCCATGTCGGCCGTGGGCCGCAGCGTGGACGGCGACCAAGCCCATGCGGCGGAGGCAGTGCAGCTTGTCATGGATTCGGCCGCGGCAAGGTTCTGGCCGTAGATGTGCGCCACTGAAGCGGACTCGCGATCGTCCGCATCGTAGCGATACATCTCGTTGTTCACGCCGGGCAGTTGCACCCACATGGCGCTCATGGGGATTTCGTTCATCTTTTTTACTTCCATGCCGTCGGCGATGAGGGCGCGGCCCTCTTCGTGCGACTCACCGTAATGGCCCATGCCCCATTCGTGCAGTGTGGTCTCAAGCTGGCCATAGTGCTCCGTTGCGATCAAATCGGCGATGGTCTTGCGGAAGTCCCACAGGAATCTGTCGCTGTCTGCGGAGCTCTCGACAATCTGGCCCGCGAGCACCGGCATCCACGGCACAGGATCGTAGCCGCGCAGTTTTTTGAACTGGGCAATCATGTTGTCGGTCCAGTTTTGCGCGCCGGCCTCCCAGCTGTCGTTGACCACGTAGTGGAGGCCGCGCTTGCCGATGAGGTCGGGCCCCACGGTTTTCTTGTAGCTGTCGAGATACGTGTCCATGTACTTCTTCACATAGCGGCGGTCCATCTTGTCGACTTCAAGGCCGGTGGCCTCGGCAGTGGCCGGATGGTTGGTGATTCCCAGCAGAGAGTAGCCGAAGCGCAGCACGACCCAGTTGCCGGGCGGCGGCGTCCAGTCGAGTGTTCCATCTGGATGCATTTTTGTGGTGAGATCGATGATGTCGTTTTTTGCAATCGCATCTGCGGGGCTCACAGCGGGAGTGGACAGGATGTAGAGGTTTGGATCGGTGACGAAGGCTGCTTTCTCCTCGAAGCGATTAACACGAGCGCCTGCATTGAGCACGAGCTCGGCGATCTCGTAGTCGGTGGGAGGCGTTCGATTTTCGCGCAGTGAAGCGTCAGCCAACGGCGCGGCAGGTGGCGATCCGCTTGAAGGTGATGCGAAAATACTTCGCGGTGACTGCCGGGAATGAAATCGTAGTTTCCGGAGCGCGGCCTGCCGGCAGTTCCGCAGCGGGACTGAAGCTTTTGCCGTCATCGCTGGCCATCAACATTTTTTCGGGAGCGCCGATGCCGAAGAGCGCGGTCGTCATCCGGTCGGGCGACATCACGGCGTAGGTGATGGAGCGAATGGTCGTGGGCGCGGGGAATTCAAATTGAATCCAGGACGACTCACCGACTGCCGGAATCGGGATCTTCGTTGTCTTCTGCAAATCGCCGTCGTTGAGCATCGCAAAGTCGGGTGAGCCGCCGCTGGAGGCGATCTTGACGTGCTCCATGGCGATATCTGACGGCACGTCACTTGCCGGCCTGCGATAGGCAACAACGGCTGAGTCGGCATAAAACTCGCCGATAGGAGCAGGGATGCCGGGTCCCGGCGGACGGCTCGGGCGGGTCATGCCTTGAAATGCGCCGGTGCTCGATGGGGGGTGAGCGAGCACTCCCGTGAACGGCTTGCCGCCTTCGACGTCGGTCGCGCTCCAGACATATTTCTTCATGCCCTCGGCAGGGGGCACCCATGGACCGCCGGACTCGCTCCATCCCGGCGAGCCGGCAATGGCTTCTTCGAGACCCAACTGATCGCCGAGCGTGACGGCGTATTTGAAGGCGTCTTTCCATTCCGGCGTCATATAGGAGAGGCGATGCTCGACGACCTGCGGCGTATTCAGCGCTGCGTCAAAGTTCTGAAAGCCGGCGATGCCGACGCGGTGCATCCATTCGAGGTCGAGCTTGATGCCCTCCTTGGTGATGTTGCCGTTCATCCAGTGCCACCAGACGCGGGGATGCGCGCTTGATGGAGGATTTTCGAATCCGCTTTTGAGCGCGTCGGTATTGCTTTGCGCCGGAGCCTGGCCAAACGCAAAAGCCAGGACAAAACCAACCGCCGCGCATTTGAATGCCGAGAGTTTCATTGTTTCTCCTTTGCGGGGTGTCGCCGGGACAGGCACCGCATGTTTTTTGATGGGGAGCCCTGCGAAGAAGAAGGCAGCATGGAATTTCGCGCACGCCTTTCCCCCGAGAGGGCTGACGGCAAATCATATTACGCCCAGTAGCTGCGGTCGAGTGTGCGGTATTGGATGGCTTCAGCGATATGCGATACGGCGAGGTGTTCGGCGCCTTCAAGGTCGGCGATGGTGCGGGCCACCTTGAGAATGCGGTCGTGCGCCCGGGCGGTGAGACCCTGCTGCTGCATGGCGCGTTCGAGCAGGCGCTCGGAGTCGGCGGCGAGTTCGCAGTGGGTGCGAATCTGGCGCGTGGTCATCTGCGCATTGGCGTAGATTTTTTCGCCGGCCTTTTTAAAGCGCTTGCGCTGGTGTTCGCGGGCGGCCATCACGCGATCGCGAATCTGCGCCGAGCCTTCAGCCGCTGCGCCGCCACGCAACTCCTTGTACTGCACCGCAGGCACTTCAATGTGAATATCGATGCGGTCGAGCAGCGGCCCTGAGATTTTGGCCACGTAGCGCTGAATCATCGGCGGGGTACACATGCACTCGCGCGACTTGTCGTTGAAATAGCCGCATGGGCAGGGATTCATGGCGGCCGCCAGCATAAAGCGCGCCGGGAAGCTGAGCGACATGGAGGCGCGCGCAATGGTTACGGTGTGATCTTCGAGCGGCTGGCGCATCACCTCAAGCACGTTGCGCGGAAATTCGGGCAGCTCGTCGAGAAATAGCAGGCCGTTGTGGGCCAGCGACACTTCGCCGGGACGCGGCACGATGCCGCCACCGATAAGGCCCGCGTCGGAGATGGTGTGGTGTGGCGAGCGGAACGGCCGTTGCGTGACCAGGCCGGCCGAGGCATCGAGCACGCCCGCGACGGAGTGAATCTTGGTGGTCTCCAGCGCTTCTTCAAACGTGAGCGGCGCAAGGATGGAGGGCAGGCGCTTGGCCAGCATGGTTTTGCCGGAGCCGGGCGGCCCGATCATGAGAATGTTGTGGCTGCCGGCCGCGGCCACTTCAAGCGCGCGCTTGGCTGTCTGCTGGCCGCGCACATCGCTGAAGTCGACGGAGAAATGCTGCAATTCTCCGAGCAGCTCCACTGTGTTCACCCTATAAGGTTCGCGCTGGATCACGCCGACCACCGAGCTGTTCAGCAAATCCAGAACATCCATCAGCGAGGAGACCGGATAGACGTTCACTCCCTCCACAACGGCGGCTTCGGCCGCGTTCGCGAGAGGAAGGATCAGATTCGGAATATTTTTTTCGCGGGCGAGAATGGCTACCGGCAACATGCCGGGGATCGGCCGCAGGTTGCCGTCCAATCCAAGCTCGCCCACCAGAAGGAACTGGCTCAGGTCAGTGACGCGCAGAGCGCCGTATGCACCCAGAATGCCGACAGCGATGGGAAGGTCGAAGCCGGAGCCTTCCTTTTTCAGATCGGCGGGCGCCAGGTTAATGGTGATGAACGTGGGCGGAATGGTGTAGCCGGTGTTCTTGATGGCGGCGCGGACGCGGTCGCGGCTCTCGCGCACGGCGGCGTCGGGCAGGCCGACCGTATGAAAGATGTCTTTATCGGTCACGGCGCCGGAATAGTCCACCTCAACATCGATGAGGTTGGCGTCGATTCCATAAACGGCGGCACTGAGAACTTTAAATAACATAGCTTTAAGGTGCAGCGAGTGTACCAGACGGATGGGTGCCGGAATCTGTGACTCACGCTACAATCATCCCGTGCCCACAAGTCTTTTCGATCTGTACAAAATCGGCGTTGGTCCATCAAGTTCACACACCATGGGTCCCATGAAGGCCGCTTGCCGTTTTGCGCGCGAGCTCGCACCGGCGGGAGTGCTGGACCGCGTAGCCCGCGTTCAGGTGGACCTGTACGGCTCGCTGGCGCTCACCGGCCTGGGCCACGGGACCGACCGCGCCGTGCTGCTTGGTTTGGCTGGCAACGAGCCGGCCACCATCGATCCAGCGGCCATTGACTTGACCGTAAAGAACATCCGCGTAGCGCGCCGCCTCGATCTTGCCGGCGTTCGCTCCATTCACTTCGACGAGATCAGCGACCTGCTGCTTCACAGGGACACGATGTTTCCCCCGGGCGCGCACATGCAACACCCAAACGGCCTGAGGCTCACCGCCTTCGACGCGACGGGAACGATCCTGGTGCAGCGCACGTTCTTTTCGATTGGAGGCGGATTCATCACCGAGGATGCAGATCCGAATGCCGCCGGAGTGCCCGCCGCTGCCGACAAGAGCGGACCCGTCCTCCCATTTCCATTTCACAGCGCGGCGGAGCTGCTGGCCACCGCGGAGGCCAATGAGCTCTCCATCAGCCAGCTGATGCTTGAGAACGAGTGCGCGCTGGCGGCGCCGAGTGCGGATCAGTCTCCCGTTGCAGTGGTGCGCGAGGGAATCGATCGGATTTGGGCGGCGATGCAGAATTGCGTGAAGCGCGGCATTGCGGCCGAAGGAATTTTGCCTGGCGGCCTGAACGTACGCCGACGCGCTCACCGACTGGCCGCGCGTCTGGATGAGAAGGAAGCCGATGGCAAGCGCAGCGATCCGCTGGCGCCGCTCGACTGGGTCACGGTGTACGCGATGGCAGTGAATGAAGAGAACGCTGCCGGCGGGCGGGTGGTCACGGCGCCCACCAATGGAGCCGCGGGCGTGATTCCCGCCGTGGCGCATTACTATCACCGCTTCATTCCCGAATCGGATCACGAGGGACTCATTCGCTTCTTCCTCACTTCGGCGGCGATCGGGATTCTTTACAAGGAGAACGCGTCCATCAGCGGCGCGGAGGTGGGATGCCAGGGCGAGGTGGGCGTTGCCTGTTCCATGGCAGCCGGAGGATTGACGGCGGCTCTCGGCGGGAGCAACGGACAGGTGGAGCATGCCGCGGAGATTGCCATGGAGCACAACCTCGGCATGACGTGCGACCCCATTGGCGGCCTCGTGCAGATTCCCTGCATCGAGCGCAACGCAATGGGCGCGGCCAAGGCAGTGCAGGCTTCGCGCCTCGCATTGAATGAGTCGGCAGACCACAAGGTCTCACTCGATCAAGTGATCCGCACCATGTATTTAACGGGTCTCGACATGCAATCGCGCTACAAGGAAACAAGTCTCGCGGGTCTTGCGTTGAATCAGATCGAGTGTTGAATACGAGAGACCGCGATGTGCCTTCAGCGTTGTCGTCTGCAAAATTTCGCTCATGCATTCGTTGCGAAAATGGATTTCATCATCGAAGAATTTCATTTTTCAATTTTGGCCCTCAATGATGAGCAAAAAATTGTTGACGATTTTTCCACTCCTTGTGCGTTTTTTTCTTGACACTGCCGCAACATAAATCTATACATTCATCAACTGCAATTTATATTGCAGCATCGATGCAACCCATCGAAAAGGGAGAATAGGCAAATGGCAACTAAGAAAGCAGCCAAGAAGGCACCCGCGAAGAAGGCAGCAAAGAAGGCCGTAAAGAAGGCCGCGAAGAAGAAGTAAGCGGCTTTACCAACCAAAAGGCAACACTCGGGGGGGATGCTAAAAAGCATCCCCCTCGGTGTTTCTGGGCGAGGAATGGAATTGCGAAACAAGGATTAGACTTGTGAATAAAGGAGCCGCGACACAATCACGATGACACGCAGACGCTGGATTGCCGAACACTGGGATGAGGCCACGGCCACCATCACGGGTGCGCAGGCCGCGCACATGGCGCGTGTGTTGCGTGCGCAGCCCGGCATGGAAGCCGACGTGGTGGCAGGCGGCCACGTGTTTCACGCCGAGGTTGCGGCCGTCTCCGCGGATGAGGTTCGCTTCAACCTGGTTGCGGAATTGCAGGCCGATCCCGCGCTGCCTATTACCTTGGTCATGGCTATTTACAAGTTTGATCACATGGAGTGGGCCATTGAGAAGGCGACGGAACTCGGCGTTGCCGCTCTGGCGCCTGTGATCGCGCAGCGGACGGAGAAGCACCTGGCCCAGGCCGCGGAGAAACGCGCCGAGCGCTGGCGCCGCATTGCGCACGAGGCAGCCCAGCAGTCGCGCCGCTCCGATGTGCCGCTCGTCCATCACCCCGGCTCCGCTCGCCTCGCGCATTCGCGCTGCTTCGCAATCCGTGCGTATTGTGCTCGCCGAGCAGGAACGCACCACGACGCTGCGACAACTGATGGCGGAGGCGATTGAGGCGGCGGGGAGCGAAATGCCGTCGCTGGAAATTGCGATCGGTCCTGAAGGTGGATGGGCTCCGGCGGAAGAAGCGCTCTTCGACGCCAATGGATGGCGTGCGGTCACACTGGGGCCGCGCATTCTGCGCGCGGAGACGGCTGCGATCGCGGCTCTATCCGTTGTTGCTTCTTGCCTGGAGTAGAAATGCGGAACTTCTTACAGTGAGACGCCGCGCTTCCAGGGAATAAAGTCGCGCTGGTTGTGTAGCTCGGCCTTTGTTTGCCGCTCACCGCTAGCCACAGCGATGGAAATCTCAAGCAACTCCTCCGCGCTTTCCCTGATGGTCGACTTGCCGCTGACAATGGGGCCGGCATCGAAGTCGATGATGTCGTGCATGCGCTCGGCCAACGTCGTGCTGGTCGAAATCTTGACCACCGGAGCGATTGGGCTGCCAGTCGGCGTGCCCAGGCCGGTTGTAAAGAGAACCAGGTTCGATCCCGCGCCAACCTGCGCCGTCACGCTCTCCACATCATTGCCCGGCGTGCATTGCAGGTTGAACCCGCGAGCCGAAACATATTCCGGGATAGTCGAGCACGCCGCTGATCGGCGACTCGAACCGCCCTTGCGCGCCGCCCCCGCTGACTTGATGGCGTCGGTGATGAGCCCGTCGCGAATGTTGCCGGGCGAAGGATTGAACGCGAAGTCAGAACCCACCGCCCGGGCGCTCGCCGCATACGTCTGCATCAGGTCGCGGAAGCGTTGCGCAAGCTCATCGGTTGTGCAGCGGTTGATCAGTTCCTGCTCCACGCCGTGCAGTTCAGGAAATTCCGACAGCATCGTTGTTCCCCCGGCGCCGACGACGAGATCGGAGACGTAGCCGACGGCGGGGTTGGCGGAGATGCCGCTGAATCCGTCGGACCCGCCGCACTGCAGGCCGACGGTGAGAGCGGAGAGGGGCGCAGGCGCGCGCTCGGCGCGATTGGCCTCGGCGAGCGCGGCAAACGTCTTGTCGAGCGCGATGTTCATCAGGTTCGATTCGGTTCCCGCGCTCTGCTGGTCGACGATGATCACCGGCTTGCGGAGCTTGGGGTCGCGCGCGCGCAGCTCCTCCATGAGGATGCTGGCCTGCGCATGCTGGCAGCCCAGGCTCAACACGGTGGCCCCGGCAACGTTGGGATGATGGATGTAGCCGGCCAGCAGTCCGCAAAGGGCCTGCGAGTCCTGGCGCGTTCCGCCGCAGCCGCCCTGGTGAGGAAGAAAGCGCACGCCATCGAGATTGGGGAAGAGGCGCTCACGGCGCGCGGCGGCGAGTTCCTCTGCAACGTTGTGACCGTTTCCCTGCATCTTGATCAATTCGCGCACGTGGCGGCGATAGGTGCTGTTGACGGTGCCGTAGCCCAGCTCTTCTTCAAGAGCCTCGCGCATCTGTTCCACGTTGCGGTTCTCGCAGAACACCAGCGGCAGCACGATCCAGTAGTTGCGCGTGCCCACCTGGCCGTCGGCGCGGTGGTAACCCATGAACGTGCGTCCGGCCCACGGTGCCGGATCCGGCAAGGGATGGGTGACAGGGTGACGCGCGGCGGTGTAGTCGGCTGCGCGGTGACGAATGTTGCTGGTGGTGATGAGGCCGCCGGCCGGGATCGGCTCAACCACTTCGCCCACGACCATTCCGTACATATAGATCAGGTCGCCCGGCTTGAGCGCCTTCGTGGCCATCTTGTGCTTGGCGGGGATGGTCTGCATTACCTGGCACTGAAGCGGCGAGGCGGAGGAGCCGAAGCGCACATAGGTGCCCAGGTCGAGCGTAGTCAACGCGACAAGAACGTTGTCGCGCGGGTCGAGTTGCAGAATGGTCTCAGCCATGAGGTCTCATTTCCGGAGTTGCGGGGAAGGTGCAGTCAACAGAAAGGATACAACTCTGGCGTTGCCGACGGAACAGCCGAGGGCGTCGGCGCTACAGATGCGCGTAGTGCAACAGAAGACCCGCCAGCGCGCCACCGGTCAAATCGCCGACGATGGGAACCCATGCGTAGCTCCAGTTCGAGCCGCCCTTGCCGGGAATGGGCAGGAGCGCATGCATGAGGCGCGGGCCAAGATCGCGCGCAGGGTTGATGGCGTATCCGGTGGTTCCACCCAGCGAGAGGCCGATGCCCCACACCAGGCTGCCCACAAGCCAGGGACCAAGGCCTGCTGCGGGTCCAGTCATGGAAACGCCGTGCGAGAAGATGGAACCTGCCACCACGACGAGCACCATGGTTCCCAAAATCTCACTGAAGACATTGAAAAGTGGACTGGGGACAGCCGGACTGGTGCAGAAGATGCCGAGCTTGGCCGCCTGATCGGGGGTGTGCTTCCAATGCGGACCGTAATGGAGCGTCATCAACGTCGCGCCGCACATGGCGCCCAGCAACTGCGCTGACCAGTAGTAGAGAACATGGGAATAGTCGCCGCTGGTCACCGCCGCGGCCAGCGTAATGGCCGGGTTGAGGTGCGCGCCCGCACTGCCGAAAGCCTGCGCCACCAGGACGCCGCAGAGCACGCCCAGCGCCCAACCGGTGGTGATGACCATCCAGCCTGCGTCTGCCGCATACGATTTGCGCAACGTAACGCCCGCGCCAACGCCCGTGCCCAGGAGCACCAGGACCAGCGTGCCCATAAACTCGCCCAGCCACACAGAATGCATTCGTCTTGCCTCTGGACTGCATCGCCGGCCGGTGAGAGCGCTGGATGCAATTCGGAATTGAATTCAAGGAACCAATGCATTCTCACCTGCCGACCCCATGTCCGCCAAGTCCTTTGCGGACGGCCGACGCTGAAGAGTGTCTCGCGCTCGGCGTTCATCATCCGAGTCGGGTTACGGCTTTTCTGCGGATGGTTCTGGGGAGGTTTCGGCGGCCGCAGGAATTGCGGCTTCATACTGCGGCCAGTGAGTCAGCAGTTCGCCTACGACCGCGTGACCCACTCGGTACGCGGCCTCAAGCGAAGGCAGATAGGCCGCATATTTGCCGATGCGCTGCCGGGCGAGACTTTCCGCCGCGGTGAGCCCGCGCGGCTGACGGTCATAGTTGCTTACCGCGCGGAGTACCATCACGCGCTTCAGATCCATGCGTCCTGCATTGGCCAGGAATTCGAGCGACTGCAGCGTGCCTGTGTCTTCCATCGCCGTGGTTGCAAACTGCCCCTTGCCGCCGGTAAAGTAGCGCATCCACTCCGCGGCCCACGCGTCCATGAGCTTGCCGTGCCAGTAAGTGGACGAAGAAATTTCATCGCCCATGCCGACAAACGGAGGCCGTTGCGCTGAGGCTCCGTCGAACTCGCTGCGAATTTCTTTCAGGCGATCGGAGTCCTCAAGCGGAATGGCGCGCGTGAGTTTGAAGGCCCACTGCGCAAGTTCCGGATTGAGCGCGTACGCCTGGCCCGGCTGAGAATCGACCGGCTGTTCAAACGGCTTTGCCTTGCGCAGCGGCAAATAGCCCGTGCTCCAGTCCGATGGAATTTCGCGCGCATCGATTTCGTAGCCGAGGTCCGCGTCCACAATCCAGCGCGCCCAGAATGCGGAGCCGAGCGAGACACGATCGGGACACCCCCCCGCGATGCCGGACACGAGCCAGTAGGCATGACTGAAGTCAAAGCGCGGATCGAGGCCCACTGCCATGATGGTGGAGGCTGCATGGGCGGTGCCCTGCCCGGTAAGGACTGCCATCTCTCCCTGGTCGTTCATGCGCACGGAGTGGTAACCGGCGGGCAATGGATAAATTTTGTCGAGGTGGTCGCGCTCGACCCAATACTGCAACTCGCCGGGGGCGTCGCCGGTATCGGCGCCCTGCTCAAACATGGCAATCACAACGACTTTGACGGGGATTGGTTTCGGCTGGCAGAGAGCCGTGGCCGCACACAACATGAGCGAGAGTGAACCGAGAACAAACGCGCGCAGGGTCATGGATGCGATGTTAAACGAAAACAAATGGTGGACGGATAAAGATCCCTCGAGAAAAATCAGAACCAGGTCTTCTTCTTGTACTCAAGGTAGACATCGCCGAATTTCTCTTGCAGAACCCGCCCTTCTTTGCGTGCGCGAAGCACCTGCATCGGAATGATGACCAGAAAGATGAGAAGAAAGATCGGCTTGGCGGCCCATACGATGACACCCAGGAACATGAGCGAGCCGAAGACATAAATCGGATTGCGGATGCGTGAGTAGATACCGGTGGTGACGAGTGCGCTTGCCTTGGCCTCCACACTGAAGGCGCTGCCGAGTTGCATGCGGGAGATGACGAACAGGATGAACGATGGAATCAGGATGGCCATCCCTGCGATATGTGCAGGTGTGAATTGGAGATGGGAGGTGCGTGCGGCCCAAAGAATCACGGCGATCACGATCACGGCCAGAGTAATGAGATTGAGCTTCAACTTTGCCCTCCTGCTTTGCGGCAAGCCTCATTCTACGGTGTTCGTAATGACTGAGCTCGTCGCGGCTTGCCAAAGCGTTAGCATGAGTTGAGCAATCGCGTGCGCCGCGCGGAGCGGACTGATGTGGCGCGAGGTTCGCCGGAGGGCCGGGACGATGCGTTGGGTTTGCAGAATTTTTCTTGGAGGCGCGTTGATGGCAGCAACAGCCTGGGCGCAACAGCCCGCGGCTCACCATTGGGCCATTGTGCTCCATGGCGGCGCCGGAACCATTGAGCGGACCAGTATGACTCCTGCAAGGGAAGCCGCCTATCGCGCGTCGCTGGCCCAGGCCACGGAGGCGGGCGCGCAGGTGCTGGACCGGGGCGGCTCCTCGCTCGATGCCGTTGAAGCCGCCATAAGAATTCTCGAGGACGATCCGCTCTTCAACGCCGGGCGGGGATCGGTTTTCGCCGCCGACGGTAGAAACCAGATGGACGCGGCGATCATGGACGGATCCAACCTGAAAGCCGGAGCGGTGGGCGACGTCACGCGTACGCGCCATCCCATCTCACTGGCGCGCGCGGTCATGGAGAAATCTCCACACGTGTTTCTGGTTGGCGAAGGGGCCGATGCGTTTTCAGCCTATGCGGGGCTCGAGCAGGCCGATCCTAGCTTCTTCTTCACCGAACGGCGCTGGCAAGAACTGGTTCGCGAGTTGAAGAAGGAAGGCCTGCCCATTCCGCCGCGGCCCGCGGGTGCGCCTCCTCCGCCTGCTGTGCCCGCTGCTGAAATGGAATCGCCCGATGCGCACAAGTATGGAACCGTGGGCGTGGTTGCTCTCGATCGCGCAGGCAACCTGGCCGCAGGCACCTCCACCGGAGGGACAAACGCCAAGCGGTGGGGACGCGTCGGCGATTCGCCGCTGATTGGCGCGGGCACCTATGCGTCGAACAAGTCTTGCGCGGTCTCGGCGACGGGAACCGGCGAGTATTTTATCCGGCTGACGGTGGCGCGCACGGTCTGCGCCCTCGTGGAGTACAAGGGGCTCGCGCTGCAGGCTGCTGTTGACGAGGTGATTCACAAAGAAGTGACCGGCCTGCACGGAGACGGCGGCGTGATTGCTGTCGCCCCCGACGGCCAGATGGCCTGGAGCTTCAACACCCCCGGCATGTATCGCGCCAAGCTGGCCGAAGGCGGCAAGCTCGAGATTGGGATTTATAACGACGAGCCGTAGGGAGTCCGGACGCCGCACGAACAAAACCCCGATCCGAACCCGCGCCGCAATATTTCTCGATTAAACTGGCTGCATGGCGCTTGAGTTCACGACCTCGTATATTCAGGATTCGCTTGAAGTCTTCAGGTCCTCCAAACGGCTTGCGGAGCGGGCGATGGAGCAGGTGACCGATGAGCAGCTTTTTGCGGTGCTCGACCCGGAAGCCAATTCGATTGCAATTATCGTGAAGCACATGGCCGGCAATATGCGCTCGCGCTGGACTGACTTCCTGACCACGGACGGAGAGAAGCCCGACCGCGATCGCGACCGGGAGTTCATTAATCCGGCAACCACGCGTGCGGAGCTGATCGCGCAGTGGGAGGACGGCTGGGGCCGTGTCTTCGCGGCGATGGAGCCGCTGACGGATGCGGACCTGGGGCGTACCGTGACGATTCGCGGGGAAGCGCACTCCGTGATGCAGGCCATTAATCGCCAGGTGGCGCATTATGCGCTGCACATCGGGCAGATTATTTTTCTGGCAAAGCACTTCGGCTGCGATCACTGGAAATCGCTGAGCGTTCCACGCAACCAGTCGGCGGAGTTCAATCGCAAAGTTACGGCGGGTGAGGCGAGTCAGCGGTAGGCGAGTGTGCTCCTGATTTCGCGAACCCGCTGCATTGGGGTTTGCGGCGAGCGGATAACTAGTCTGGATTTCTCGCATGCTGCGAAACAACCAGGATTCAATTCCGAGCGAGGTATCCGAGGGCCGGGAGGCCCTCAGGACAGCCGATCTGGAGATCGGCGCTACGATTTTCGGCGCCCTGCATCAAGTGCGGATTAGCGGATGATTTCGAATTTTTCCCAGGGCGCATTGCACACCTGGCAGCGCTCGTGCTCTTCTTCCGTTTCGGCTGTGTCGCCACAGACCGGGCAAACGTAAAACTCGCGCGCTGACGAAATCCATGAATCGGTCTTGCCGCTCCTGAGCAGGGCGATGGCTTCGCCGTAGAGCCGCGCGTGTGCCTTTTCAGCTGCCAGCGCGCCGGTGAAGGTGTTTACGGCCGCGGCGTTGCCGCGCGCCTGTGCCTCGGCAATAAAGCTCGGATACATGCTTTCAATCTCATGCGACTCTCCATCGAGCGCGGCCCTGAGATTTTCGAGCGTTGTCGTTACCACGACGGGATGAATGGCGCACCGGGCATCGCCGCCCAGCTGCTTGATGACGCGCGCGTGGTTGGCGGCATGAATCTGCTCGGCCCGGCCCGCGGCGCGAAGCAGGCTGGCTGCTCCGTGGAATCCTTCCTCGTCTGCCTTCGCGGCGAAAGCGATGTATCGCGCATGCGTATTCGACTCGCCTTCAAAGGCGGCAAAGAGATTTTGGACCGTGACCTGGTTTTCGGCGGC
Organism: uncultured Acidobacteriaceae bacterium; assembly: GCA_963820245.1. Taxonomy (GTDB): domain Bacteria; phylum Acidobacteriota; class Terriglobia; order Terriglobales; family Acidobacteriaceae; genus Telmatobacter. Next base: position 73,990 of record CAWFZC010000024.1, read on the forward strand.
GAGGATCGGCATAACACACTCCACAAAATCGTACCCAGCCTACGCACGCACATCGGACCGCGCTGTGACGGCGGCTACAAGCCAGCTAAACTGATTCGCTGCTAGAATGTTGCGCATGGAAACCATCCAATACAACCTGCCGCAAGACCGGATTCCCCGCGTCTGGTACAACGTTCTTCCGGATTTACCGAAGCCGATGGCGCCTCCGCTGCACCCCGGCACGCACAAGCCGATCGGCCCTGACGATCTGGCCCCTCTGTTTCCCATGGCACTGATTCTTCAGGAAGTAAGCGGCGAGCGGGAGATCGAGATTCCCGAAGAAGTGCGGCAGATTTATGCGCAGTGGCGGCCGTCGCCGCTTTTTCGCGCTCGGCGTCTTGAGAAGGCGCTCGACACGCCGGCCCACATCTACTACAAGTACGAGGGCGGCAGCCCGGCCGGCTCGCACAAGCTGAACACGGCCGTGGCGCAGGCCTATTACAACAAGCAGGAAGGCACCAAGCACCTGGCGACGGAGACCGGAGCCGGACAGTGGGGCTCGGCGCTGTCGATGGCCTGCGCGTTTTTCGGCCTCGACTGCAAGGTCTACATGGTGCGCGTGAGCTACGACCAGAAGCCCTATCGCCGCGCGCTGATGGAAGCCTTTGGCGCGCAGGTAACCGCAAGCCCCAGCATGGAGACCGAATCGGGCCGCGCCATCCTCGCCGCGCATCCTGATTCGAACGGATCACTCGGCATCGCGATCTCCGAGGCGGTGGAAGTGGCCGCCAAGGATCCGAATACAAAGTACGCGCTGGGCAGCGTGTTGAATCATGTGCTGCTGCACCAAACCGTGATCGGCCAGGAGGCAATCGAGCAGATGGCGCTGGCGGGCGACGATCCCGACGTGATCATTGGCTGCACGGGCGGCGGTTCCAATTTCGCGGGACTCGTCATGCCCTACATCGGCCGCAAACTCAAGGGCAAGAGCAGCGCACGCGTAGTCGCCGTGGAACCGTCGGCATGTCCGAGCCTGACCAAAGGGCGCTTCACTTATGACTTTGGCGACACAGGCCACCTGACTCCATTAGTGAAGATGCACACGCTGGGCAGCACGTTCATGCCTCCCGGCATCCACGCGGGCGGGCTGCGTTATCACGGGATGGCGCCGCTGGTTTCGCATGTGCTCGATCTCGGGCTTGCTGAGGCTGTCACTGTGCAGCAGTTGGATGCCTTTGCCGCCGGCATCCAGTTTGCGCGCTCTGAAGGCATCATTCCCGCGCCGGAATCGAACCATGCCGTTGCCACCGCCATCAGCGAAGCGCTCGAAGCGAAGCGGAAGGCAAAGCGCGCACCATCTTGTTCAACCTGAGCGGCCACGGGCACTTCGACATGCAGAGCTATATCGCGTACCAGGCGGGGAAGCTGGAGAACTACGAGTATCCGGCGGAGGAAGTGGCGATGGCGCTGGCGGGGCTGCCGGCGTTTGAATAAGAAACGAACAAACTTCACGGACAGTACGAAAGGCCCGGGGCTGAAGCCCAGTTCGATTGGAGGATTGTATCCAGGGGCCTGAAAGGCCCCTGCTCCCTCCGACGTGCGAAATACCGATTCAATAGCAAACAAGAAGGCCATCCCCGCGAGGATGGCCTTCTTGTTTCTGCTTCGAATGTTGTTAAGCGTTACGGCTGGATAGGAACGCCCTGCGTGCGGGCCATCGCTTTTTCCGTCAGCACCTTGTGTGCGTTGTCTTCGAGAGCCTGCGCCTCGGGCAGATACGTCAAGGCCTTCTGGATCTCGGGATCCCAGTCGGCTAGCGTGCGCAGTCCCTGCAGCTGCCCGAACTGGATGGTGAGAATCTTTTCCTTGATGCGCACCTTCAGCCAATCCTGCACGCCATCGATGTCTTTATCCGTCCACTCCACGTTCTGGCTGGTGAGGAAGCTCTTGAACGCCGCCATCACCTGGTCGTCCACCTGGAAGTTCTTATCCACCGTGTGCGTCGAGACGTAAATGGGCGCAAAGTGGAAGAACACGTCCTTGTACATCAGGTCGTCCTGGAAGTGGTTGCTCGTCGGCGTGTCGACTTTCTCGTCCGGCGTAATGCCGCCGCCGCCGTAGACCGTGCGGCCTGAGTCGGTCAGCTTCACTTCCTGGTTGGTCGAGTTGGAAGGCAGTGCGCCCGCATGGTTGTAGTAGTAGTCATACAGCGAAACGCCCGTATAGTTCCGCTGGATCAGCCGGCCCGACGGCGTGTAGTAGTGGTAGGTGGTCAGAGCCAGACCCGTATTCTCGCTCAGGTTGTACACCGTCTGCACCAGGCCCTTGCCGAAGGTGGTTTCTCCCACAATCAGCGCGCGATCGTGATCCTGCAGCGCGCCGGAAACAATCTCAGCCGCTGAAGCTGTGCCGCGGTTGACCAGCACCACGATGGGAAACGCCTTGCCGTTGTTGCCGTGGGTGGCCGTGTAGTTCTGGTCGGGATAGGCGCGCCCGCGCTGCGAGACGATGGTCTGCCCCTTGGTCAACAGGTGGTCGCACACGTCGACTGCCTGGCTCAGCAGGCCTCCCGGATTGTTGCGCAGATCGAGCACCAGGCCCTTCAGATCTCCAAAGCCATTCACAGCCTCAGTGATCTCGTCGCCTGTTGTCTCCTGGAACTGGGTGAGATGAATGTAGCCGATGCCGGGACGAATCTCGTACTTCAGATCGACGGAGGGATGGGGGATTTCGTCGCGCACCAGGTCAAACGTCAGCGGCGCCGCCTGGCCGGTACGGATGGTCGATACCTGCACATGGGTGCCCTTGGGCCCCTTCAACGCCTTCGCCACCTGGTCTGACGTCCAGCCGTCTGTGGCCTTGCCGTCCACTGAGGCAATGATGTCGCCCGGGTGAATGCCGGCCCGGAAAGAAGGCGTGCCCTCATAAGGTGTGATCACCACCACCTTGTTGGCCTGCTGCTGGATGACCATGCCCACGCCGTAGTAGTGGCCGGTCTGGTCTTCGCGCAGCCGCGCGTAGGCTTTGGGATCGTAAAAATTGGAGTGCGGATCGAGCACGCGGAGCATGCCCGGAATGGCGCCGTCGTAGATCGCCGTGTCGGCCTTGTCGCCGTTGATGGGCTCAGCGTAATTCTGTTCCACCAGCGAATAGACATCGGCAAACGACTTCAGGCTGTCGCGAAGCTGGCTCTCGTCGGTCGCACTTTGCGCTCCAACCTGGCGCTGCAGCAAGCTGCCGCCGAGGGCGCAAAAAGCGAAAAAGAACAGTAGTGCGAAAAGTGCGCGACGTGCACGGGGAGTCATAGTCGGATGGAACCTCCGAACGGCGATTGCGGCAGACGGCAATCTGCGAATTTCCAATTTTCAGGGTGAAGCCCCACCGGACGCCGGCCGGAACGCTCCCTGAGATGAGTTTGCCTTGCCCGAACCCGGCAAGGCAAAGAAAACTGGCTATCCGCTTGCGTGGCTCCGCAGAGCCGTATTGGGCTAGTGTAGCACCGGAATGTTTGACTTCGGCATACACCATTCGGGTAGCGTCCACCCCTATATAAGGGGTCGAAACCAGCCGGGACACCGCCCAGGACAAGCGCCCCGGCCCGCAATTTGCGTCGATTCTGCCCCTTGGCCCGGCGGGCCGTCCATCGCCACCCCTCTGACCGCCACCGGGAAAACGCCCCGGGAATCGCGCTGCTGCTCCCCAGCCATTTACAATGACGTCTATGACCCAGGGGTAGTTTTTCGCCCTGAAGGTTGCGTGCTGACATATATGACCCTGAGATTTCTTCGCATTCCCGCAGCCTTCGTGCTCAGCACGGCGCTGCTCGCCGGTCCCACGTGGGCCCATGCCCAAAGTAACGTCGCGCCACAGAGTCCCTACGGCGGCACCACGGTTGAGGACATCATTGCCCGGGTGAACGACCAGATCATCACGCGCTCTGACTATGACCGCGCCATGGCGGAAGTGGACCAGGAGGCTCGCCAGCACGGCGCCACCACGCTCCAGGAGATCTCTGCGTCGCACAAGGATCTGCTGCGCAACCTGATCGACCAGCAGCTGTGGCTTTCAAAAGGCAAGGAACTGGGCATCACCGGTGATACCGAACTTATCAAGAAATTGGATGAGATTCGCAAGCAATACCATCTGGATACCATTGAAGATCTCGAAAAGGCCGCGAAGGATCAGGGCGTATCGTTTGAGGACTTCAAGGCCAATATCCGCAATGGCATCATCACCCAGGATGTGATGCGCGAGGAAGTCGGATCCTCCATCCGCTTCACGCCGGGCGAAGCGGAACATTACTACGAACAGCACAAGCAGGACTATGCGCAGCCTGAGAGCGTTCGGTTGAGCGAGATCCTTATCTCCACCGGCACGGGCGACGACGCCAAGATGGCCGCGGCCAAGGCCAAGGCAGAGGACATCGAGACCCGGCTGCACGCCGGAGGCGACTTCAGCCAGCTGGCAAAATCGTTTAGCGACGGCCCCACGGCCGCGCAGGGCGGCGACCTGGGCGACTATCAGCCGGGCGCACTGCCCAAAGCCCTTGAGGACAAGACGTTCCCGCTCAAGGCCGGCCAGTTTACCGATCCCATTCTCACCCGGCAGGGCTACATCATTCTGAGGGTCAATCAGCATATTCCGGGAGGTCCTCGGCCATTCAAGGACGTTCAGGAGCAGGTTGAAAACGACTTCTACATGAGCCGCATGGAGCCTGCAATTCGCGCATATCTGACTCAGCTCCGCGTAGACTCGTACATCAATATCAAGGACGGGTATACCGATTCAGGCGCAAGCCCCAATGAAACCAAGCCGGTGTATAGCGCCTATGTTCCGCCCGCGCCCAAGAAGAAGGCCAAGGTGGAGCGCGTCCGCTATCGCGAAAGTGAACACACGTTCCGGCAGAAGTCTCCGCAGGCTGCAGCGCCCGCGCCTCCACCGCCGCCGGTTGCGGCTCCCAAGCCCGCTGTGGTCAAGACGGGGTTTTTCAAGAGGAAGCCAAAATCGACCGAGCCGGGGACGGAGAAGCCGGGCAAGAAGGAAAAGATTCGTTACGGACAAAAGCCGCGTGAGGCTCTGCCGGCTGCGCCCAACGGCACCGTGGAGAATGCTGGGGCCTTGCCGGAGCAAGCCTCCTCTGGCGATGAGCCGGTGAATCCGCTTGAGGCCGCCGCGCCTACGACGAAGACTCGTTACAGCATGCGCGCCAAGGCGCCTAAACAGCCCAAGCTCGGTGCTCAGCCGGATGCATTGGCGCCCACCGCGGCGGATGCGGCAGAGGTTGCGGACCGCGCAACACAGAACAGTCCGCTGGGACTCAACGGCGACACGGCCACCAAGAAAAAGAAGAAGGCGACGACCGACGAGGGAAAGACCAGGCTCGCCGACAAGAAGAAGGAACCCGAGGCAGACAAGCCTCAGCCGCAATTCACGCCGGCTCCGCAAGAGCCCGGAGCGCCTGCACCGGCGCATTGAGCGTGATCAAGAAAAAGTAGCGCCGGTCTTCTGCCCGGGGACAGGTCCTGGTCCGTGGGGTGGGGGCGGACGACTCAAAAGCCTGCCCGCCGTGGCGGGGATCAGCGGTTGCCTTTCGCAAATCCCATGAAAAACCCCTTTGCCCCATTCATCGCAGTGTCTGATTGCGCTGAGTGGGATACGAAGAACTCCCCTCCGCGCCTGTTTCAGGGCGCGGCTTTCATGTTGGCACACCGGGAATGCGCCCGTGGATTCCCGTCAACTTTGGCCAAGGGAAATGCTGTTTCCAGGGTGGTCATTTCCGTGTGAATGACCAGCCGGTCGGAACTCGCAAGAGCTCCCCGTTTTGCAACTTAATGAGCAGTTTGGCCGATGGCGTTAATCCATCGACATTCCAACAAATCAACACGCTCATGATCGCGCATATCGCAATCAATCTTTTCTCTGAAAGCTGATCGGCGATTTTACTTCAACCGGCCGTCATTCCATGGCAGAGTGCCGACTATACTGGCGTTGCAGTCTTCCTTCGAGAACAATTCCTGTCCGGAGTCGGGATCATCCATGCGTAACTCGATTCTCGCGTCGTTGCTTTTGGCGTCCGCGAGCCTGTGCGCCCATGCCACTGTCGCATCCGTCTCCACGCAGCACTGCGCCTGGCACGGCGGCGACGACGTAAGCTGGGCTGCGCCAGATCTGGATGAATCCGGCTGGCGGTCGTTTCCAGTAGTGAACTTGCAACCCGCCGATGCGCATCTTTGGCTGCGCTGCCACGCCAGCTTGTCCGGTTTGCGCGGCATTGCGCATCCGTCGATCCAGATCACCTTTCGCGATGCATACCAGCTTTTTGTCAACGGCCAGCTGGTTGGTGCGGCAGGCGACCTGAGCACCGGATACTTCAGCATGGACAGCATGCGGTCGTTCCCGCTGTTCGCACCAATGTTTGGCACTGGACCTGCCCCGCAGCCCGAGAATGCAGTGATCGCTTTGCGGGTGACCTATCGGGACATGGTCCTGGCCAACCCCATCTCGCTGCCGCCGCTGGCAATCGAGGTAGGGGACGAGAGCTCGCTCCGCGACCAGCGCGCCGCTTTTGTGCTGGCGCAAAGCACCAGGCGGCTCACGACCGCTATTTACGACGGCATCGTGGGCGTCTTCGGATTCGTTCTTCTGGGACTTTATTTCAGCGACCGCAGCCGCCCCGACCTTCTCTTTCTCAGCTTGGATTGCCTGGGGCTGGCGACGATCTTTCTGAATCTTGAAGCCAGCCTCGCGTTGGTCGCTTATCCCGCGGTCGTGTACGTTGTGATCTACGTTCTTGGAACAGTGACGACCGGGTTCGCGCAACCGTTGTTCTTCTTCACTCTGGTCCGCCGTCGCGTTCCTTTGCTTTTCTGGCTCGTCATTCTTCTGGCAATCCAGGATCACGCGCTCTGGCTTGCCCAGGCATTACTCCCTGCCGTCGAGAACATTCAGCTTTCGGCGTTTTACGCCCACTGGGCCGCGCCTATAGGCTTTGCCGCCCGGGTCGTCGCAGCCTTTGCTCCCTTCATTGCGTTTTGGCCGTATTCGACGATTACTCGTCGCGTGCGCCCGCTCGTCGCAATACTCTGCATGGTCTGGGGAGTGCAATCGGTTCTCTATTTCTTCGTTCGCCTCACGATTTTCAATGTCTTCGGCATTCCGAATCTCGCGCCTGCCTGGGGCTACATGATGACCTCTATTGAGCCCATTATGACGTTATGCGTGATCACCGCGCTCATGTGGCTTTTGTTCAGAGAGCAGCGCCAGGTCGCCGACGAGCGCGCCGAGATGGCGGGCGAAATGCAAGCCGCCCGCCGCGTGCAGCAGTATCTGATTCCGGCTCAACTGCCGGCAACGCCGGGCTTCGCCATCGAAAGCGAATATCGCCCGGCGCGCGAGGTAGGCGGAGACTTCTTCCAGGTGCTTCCGCAGCCGTCTGACGGCAGCCTGCTCGTCGTGGTGGGTGACGTAGCCGGCAAGGGCGTGGAGGCGGGAATGCTGGCTGCGCTTGTCGTGGGCGCTATCCGCACCTCGGCGGAGTTCACCTCCGAACCCGATCGCATCCTTTCGCTCCTCAACCATCGCCTGCAGGGGCGAGGCCTGGTTACGTGCGTGGCCTTGCGCATCGAGTCCGGCGGCTCCGCAACCCTGGCAAACGCCGGGCACCTTCCGCCGTATTTCAATGGAAAGGAACTGGAGGTTGAAGGCGCGCTGCCGCTCGGCGCAGTCCCAGGCATTGATTACCCGGTCTCGCAATTCAAATTTGCCGAAGGCGACTCGCTGATTCTGATGACCGACGGTATTGTCGAGGCGCAGGATGCCCAGGGCCGCCTTTTCGGCTTCGACCGAATCAGCGAACTGTTAGGGGACGGCGTGTACGGTGGCGCGGCCTTAGCTGCGGCCGCGCAGGCCTTCGGCCAGGAAGATGACATCACAGTGCTCACCATACGATCTGTCCCCGTTGCGGCTCTTACTGCGTAAGCCGAACCTCTTCCGAATGCCTCCACGCCGAATTTGAGTGATTGAGGACAGGCCAAAGTATGAATTGTGAGCGCGTCGATGAGCGGCAACGCGGACAGGTTCCACCCGTCACTCATGCGCCGGGATTCCTGGTTTGTACAAAACTGCTGAAGAGCGCACCGAGGCGTTCAGCTGTGAAATTCTGGATTCCGTGCGGATCACCTTCATCTGGGACATAGTGCATTCCCAAGCCATAAAACTGAGCCTTGCTGCATTCGGCGCTTACCTTCTTCCGTGAGGTGCGGATGGATGCCCTATCAGAACACGGGTGCGCTCATGCGTGATTCTGATGCGGCAGGCCAGGCCCGGCGCCGCACCTTCTGTCGCGGAGGTTGATCCACTCAACCTGGTCGGGACCCAGCATCCAGGCTGTGGCGTTTGCGACGTTTCCCGTCTCCTGCATGAAGTAGGCGGCGTTCATGTCGTCATCGGCCGCGGTTGCGTTCATCTGCTGGCAGGCGTCCTGGTCTGGCGGAAAGGAGCCGGGCGGACGCCAGCAATAATCCTCATCATGCGTCAGCACATACTTCTTGCCGTTTTGGGGGATGAAGTAGCGGGGCGAGATCGTGGGAATGCGCGAGCCGTCCGCCCATTGCTGAAAGTCTTCAGCGAAGGGCCCAGGCAGTTGGCCCATGGAGAGCTCGTGATCGGTCAATTGCCGCGAGAAGACGGTGACTGTGGGCGAGGGCTCGCCGTTGGTGGGCTGGAAAGAAAAGGCTCCGAGCCCGACGCCGGTTTGCATATCGAACCAGAGGAAGGAGCGGCCCCTGAGGTAAGGGCCGCTATTGCCGTACACAGAGACGTAGCGCCCCTCGCGAACCACGACGGCGAGCGTTGAGCCATCAAGGACGGTCTCAACGGCGTCAGAGAGAGACATGTCGCGGCCGTAGTGGTATTCGGTGTGGGAGATGGCGAGCTTCATGAGGCTCTTGAAGCGCTTGTCCTTGAGCAGGGTCTTGGTCGGCTGGCCTGCGTAATCCTTCAGGAAGGCGAGCTGATCGGCGGGGATGAAGCTCTGAAGATTGGCTGGAGGCGGAGGTCCGGGAGGAGGCAGCTCGGGCTGAGCATCGGGCGTTTGAGCCTGGCTGGGCTCGCGGGCTGGCGCCTGTGCCTGCGAGGCGGGCGGTGCTTCGAAATGCGGCGGGGCGTCCGCCTCGGGCACCAGTTGTGAGGATGCGAGAGCGGGTCAACAGAACATCAGCGCCGCACCGACATGGAGCGATGTCTTTGTGACTTTCATTTTTCTTGAAGGTTTCCCCAGATTCGAAGCAGACAGCATCGTGCGCTTCGTCCGCGACGGTCCTTTTTCAATTAGACGGGATTGTATCCGGATTTTCTTGCGGTTGGGCAAAATCCTTCCATGCAGGCGGGGATTGGGCTTTGGTTTGCGCGGAGACGGGTCAAGCGCAATTTCTCGCGCCAACCGCGGCAGTCCGATGTTCGACCGGTCCGTGTTTTCTAATCCCTGTTCCCTGCCTCCTGCGGTCTAGATGTCTGCCTGGACCTGTACAAAGTACTTGCTAAGAACACGCAAAATACCCCTAAATACTCCCTAAATAGTCCATTTTGCTCAGAATGCGTCTTGACGGTGCTGAACGATCGACGCGAAACCGTCGTGCCGGTTCTGGAGGCTTCGCAACCCATCGCCTGCACCTGCCCAACCGTCGCGTGTGAGTTGCCGATTTAGGTGCAAATCAGCAACTCATACGCGGTGGAAAACTTTGTGCGCGCAAAATGCGCAATCGGAAATTACCCGTCCGAAGCCAGGCGTCCGGGAACCCTTTGTTTTTGAAATGCGGGCCGGGTGCGTTAACCTTCTGGGCAGAATGAAAGATATCTATATTGCCGATCTGAGTGCGTTTGACGAGGGAAAACCCTTTGATGGTTTTTTCCTTGTCTTGTCGAAGCAGCAACGACTTACGAAGACCAACAAGCCCTATCTGAACCTGATTCTCGGCGACAAGACGGGCCAGCTTGAAGGGCGCATCTGGGAGCCGGGCGACCCGCGCATCGCCAGGGATTTTGACAAAGGCGATATGGTGAAGGCTCGCGGGAGCGCGTCAAAGTTTGACGACCGGATACAGATGAAGATCGATCAGTTGCGCGTGGCCACGCCGCTTGAAGTGGACAAGACAGACCTGCTGCCGTCGACAACCTACGACGTGGCGGCGCTTTGGAGCCAGCTTGAAGCGAGCGTGAATAGCCTCGCAAACCCTGATTTGAAGCGGCTATTGGCGACGATTCTCGCCGACCCAGCGATCGCCACGGCCTTTCGCGAAGCGCCTGCGGCAAGACAACTTCATCACGCCTGGTTGGGCGGACTACTTGAGCATGTCGTCAGCCTGCTGGGTCTGGCGGATCGCGTTGCCGGACACTATCCGCTGCTCGATCGCGACCTGCTTTTGACCGGCGTCGTCCTTCACGATATTGGCAAGATTCGCGAGCTCTCGTGGGGCGTCGGATTCGACTACACCATTGAGGGGACTTTGCTTGGGCACATCCAGATGGGCATTGACCTGGTGGAGAAGACGATCGCCGGCTTGCCCGGGTTTCCCAGCCGGCTGCGCACGCTGGTGATTCACATGATTCTGTCGCATCACGGGAAGCTCGAGTTCGGCTCACCCAAGCTGCCGATGATCCCCGAGGCGCTGGCCCTGAACTTTGTGGACGATCTCGACGCGAAGATGCAGGCCGTGATGAGCGAATTCGACAAGTCGGCACGCGAGGGTAAGGGCCCCGACGAGCTGACAGGGAAAGTATGGTCCCTGGACAATAGACAATTGCTGAATACGAAGCGCTGGCTGGCAGAAGGGGATGCTGACTAAGAGCCTGAGCGGCACCCTTGATGTTGATTTGTGGGGAGGATTCTGTCGCCCCTACGGGGCTGGGGTGCTTCCTTTGGTTGTGTTCCCAGGGTTGCGTCCGCCGCCGCTGGCGATGGACGTCCCTCTCCACCCCACGGACGAGGACCTGTCCGAGGGGACCCCGGCCCTGGGCTATTTTCTGACGGCCCCTCCGGGGCCTTGGGCACACTAGCGATGGAGCTGCGGAAGGATGGGGTGCCCGGCGCATGGACCCAGGGCCCGGGGCTAAAGCCCGCGGAGTTTTCATCTTGGTTCAGGGGCCTGAAGGCCCCTGCTCCCTCCGGAAAACCGAACACTCGGATTTTAAGTTGGTTTATTTCCAAGTCACAAAAGCGAGACATGGGGCACCCCAGCGGTCTAGTCGAGGAGGCCTTTGCCGGCGAGAATTTTTGGGATGCACTTTTCTACTCTTGCCTCGCGCGTTGCGGATTGTTTGGGCTTGGAGATGTGGAACATCCAGGATCGCTGGCGGCCGGGCGTCAGGGTTTCAAAGGCGGTCTTCAAGGCTGGGAGTTCATCGAGTTTCTTTTGCAGCTCTTCAGGAATTGCGTAGTCAGAGTGCTTCTTCAATTCCACTTTCAAGCCGGATTTTTCGACTTCGATGGCCTGGCGAATGTAGGTCTTCACCTTGGCTTCCATGGCGACGATTTCTTTGAGGCTTGTGAAGCGGATCTGGCGGGCCGCCTGCGTTCGTCCCGGTGCGACGAGAAGGCCATGAGGATCTTTCAACAACGCGCCTTTGAAAAACAGAAGCGTGACGTAGTCCTTGAATCCGCCGATCAGGACGACGTTGCTTCCTTCGAACGTGTAGCAGGGCTCACCCCATTTCAATTCCTCAGTCAGCGGGAAGGTGAGAAGGATCGTCCGCAATTTGGCGGATTCCCCGCGCCACTTTTTCGATTTGTTTAGAAACGCGTCGGCCTTTGGATTCATCGTCATTCATTTGCTCAGGCGATGGTGATTGTTTTTTTGAACGGGGTGAAGCCGGTGATGTAGACGCGGAAACGGTCCGGTTGCGATGGGTCCTGGCGCAGATCTCCGGTTGCGGTTTCCATGCGGATCATCTCGTGATCGGCTTGCCCGGGACCGAAGGTGATGACGTCGTCGCCGACGCGGAAGGTGCCATTGCCCTGGCGGAGGAAGAAGAGGTTTGGCCTGGTTTGACCCGGCTCGATGCCATCCAGTTCGCCGTTGTGGCGGAAGGAGAGCTCAATGATGACGGGAACGCGATCGTGGCCGCCGATGTCGAAGGCGAGCGAAAAGGCACCGGCGTTTTCAGTGACGGTGACGTTCTGCTGCAGGGACTGAATGTTGCTCATGGTGCGAGCTGGAAAGTTGAGCTTGCTCCAGAAGCGATTGCCTGCGGGCGTCAACGGATAGTCGCCCTGCGGATTGCGTGCATGCTTTGGCAACGGCTGATAGTAGGGGACGTGATTCTGCTGCTGGAGCATGTAGCGATTGTCTTCAACGCGCATGCCGCTGCTGCGGAAGGAAGCCTCGCTGAAGAACACGGGCATCATGCGAACCGACTCGAGCACCGCTTTGCCTTTGCGAAAGGTGAAGAAGGTTGGGTTCGAGGCCAGGCCGGAGGAGATGCCGAGGGGCCAGTCGCTGCCGCCGTAGACGGTGGCGCTGGTATCGCCACGGCGGATGCGCGCGAGGGCGCTACCAGCAAAATAGCGCGCGTAGCTGGTGGGCAGCGGCTCGGGCTCGGGAAGATTGCGGCGGTAGAGCGGCTCTTCAAGAAATTCAGTCAGGGGAATTTTTGCTTCGGCGCGGTCGAGTCCAATTTGCTCAGCGAGGCGGGCGACGGCGGCGAATTGGCGATTCTGGTCCTGGATGGCCATGTAGCGATATTGCAGGTAATAGTTTGAGATCCACGCGTCCATGGTCTGGTCCTGGCGGCGGGAGCCAACGGTTTCGAGTTCGCCATTGGGGTGCATGTAGAAGATGTTCATGGCGAGGTTGCGGCGGACTGGCTCGAGGAGCTGGGGGCGTTGAAGCAGGCGGGCCATCGTGATGAGCGCATTGTCCACGACACGGGAGTAGATGCCTGTACTGCGCTCTTCGAATTGCCCATCGGCGTCGCAGAAGACGCCTTCGCCGAGCCAGTCGTCGAGTCTGTTGACGTATTTGGGGTTGGGGAAGAGAGCATTGAGCTGTGCGAGAGCCGAGGAAACCACCCAACGATGATTGGGCGTGTGAATGCCGCCGGTAGAGAGCGCTTCGCCGGCAGAGAGAAGGAACTTGGCGAGTTTGCTGTTGATGGAGGCGAGTTGGGGGGCGCTGATGCGCTGGAGTATGGTGAGCGCCGAGCAAACGGTCTGGACCACGAATGCGGTGTCGGGTGGCGAGGAAAGATTGCCGGAGTCGATGGTGCCGTCAGCGTGCTGCGCAGCCAGGAGCTTTTCGGCTTGAACGTCCAGCCCGGGCAAGATGTTCTGGGACTTGAAGTAAGAGGATTCCGGCGCACAGTAGCCGGCTGCCAAAGTTTGAACGGCTTCGCCGACGCTGCGCGCGCCATAGCGTGGTGAAGCTTTGGCAGAATCGAGAAGGGACGGAAGTTCGGCGTCGTTTGCTTTGACGAGCTGGAGATAGTAGGGGTCGTCTGTGTCGGCGGTCTGGGCTACGGTTGTGGCGGGGAATGCTGAAAGTGCTACTGCCGTGCCGAGGGCGTCACGCACAAATCCTCTTCTTGATATATCCATATTTAGGTCCCTGAGGGGAAGCTCCTGTTGGCGCAAGATTGTCGGGGGAATCGTAGCATATGGCGGAGGTGGGCGCGGAAGGTGGGCACCGTCCCTACTGGACTCCGGAGGAATGATTGGCTACTGCAACCCCACGCTGAAGCGCGGGGCTAACATATTCGCCGCGGCGGACGCCTACGGGGCGGGTCACTGCCGCCGGGGTTGAGGTGCCACAGGACGCGCTCTAGGCGAGGAACCACGCCCATTGTTCGGCGGTGAGGGGGACGATGGAGAGGCGGCCGATGACGAGCAGAGGGGAGCCGGCGAAGATTCTTTCTGCCTTGATGGCGGGGAGCGGCTTGGGGTGCTTTAGACGCTTGCCGGCTTTGACGCGCACGATGGGGACTTTGGGATCGGTGGGATCTACGCTCAAAACGGTTCCTGTGCCGACGGCGGTGCGCTCATCGCCGGTGTGGTAGAAGATCCATTTGGTTCCGGCTTTCATTTCGCGGAGATGCTTGACGCCGGTGGGGTTGGTGACACCGTCCCAAACGGTTTCCTTGTCGCGGAGGAAGTCGTCGAAGGAGTAGACGTCGGGCTCGGACTTGAAGAGGAAGTAGGCCATGGGGACGATGGTAAGGCAGGGAATAGGCAATAGGGAATAGGGAATGGAAGACAGGGACCAAGGGAACGAGGGAACGGAAAAGCAGGGAACAGGGAATAGGGATTAGGCAAGAGGGACTGCGGGACTCGGGATTTTGGACTTGGGGGCTGCGCCTGCGGAGTTTGGATTTTGCTGCTAACCTTGCGCTATGGTGCATTCTTCGGCTCGCGAGTTGATTGAGAGCGGACTTGAAGCTCGACGCGAGGATCGGCTGGAGGATGCGTGGTTTTTGTTCAGCGGCGCTGTGCAAAGATGTCGAAAAGCGAACGACACAAGGATGCTGGCAGAGGCGCTGGCGGGGCTGGGGCAGATTGAGCGGGACGAAGGGAAAACGCAGGCGGCGCTGAATCATTACGGCGAGGCAGTTGAACTGCTGCGCGAGGAACGCGATGAGAGGCAGCTGGCGCATGCGATACGTCACGTTGCCGATATTGAGCGGGGACACGGGAATGTGGCGAAGGCCGCGGCGGCCTACGAAGAGGCTCTTGCGCTGTACAGGGCACATGAGGAGACGCCAGCGCTGGAACTGGCGAATGCGATCAGGGGATACGCGTTGTTGATGGGCGAGTGCGGCGACCAGGATGAGGCGAAGTACCTTTGGTATGAGGCGCGGGCGCTCTACGAGCAGGCGGGCGTGGAGGCCGGGGTTGCGGAGAGCCAGTCGCACATCGCGTTTTTGATGGGGCGGTAAACAACATTTGTCTCCGGTACAATGGAATCAAGATGATCCGTTTCTCCACAGCCGGCGAGTCGCACGGCGAGGCGCTTGTGGCCCTGATTTCGGGGCTGCCTGCAGGCGTGCCCGTCGACCTTGATTTTGTGAACCGCGAGCTGTGGCGGCGGCAGCAGGGCTATGGGCGCGGCGGGCGGATGAAGATTGAGACCGACAAGGCCCACGTTCTGAGCGGCGTGCGGCACGGCAAGACCATTGGGTCGCCCGTGGCGATGGAGATTGTGAACCGCGACTGGAAGAACTGGGAAGAGAAGCTTCCAGTGGCGGCGGGCGATCCGGGGAAACACCAGGCGGTGGCTTCTCCGCGGCCGGGACATGCGGACCTGGCGGGCGCACTGAAGTACAACTTTCCGGACGCGCGCTATGTACTGGAGCGGGCGTCGGCGCGGGAGTCGACGGGGCGAGTGGCGGCCGGAGCGTTTGCGAAATTGATGCTGCGCGAGTTGGGGATTGAAGTGGCCAGCCATGTGATTCGCGTGGGGCACGCAGAGCTGGAGCGGACGGCGACATGGGACGAGATCCAGGCAGTGGTGGCCAAGGACGAGATCATGCTGAGTTGCGTGGACGAGGCAACGGAAGCGCGCATGAAGGAAGAAGTGGAAGCGGTTTCGCGGACCGGCGATACGGTGGGCGGGGTGTTTGAAGTTGTGGTTCACGGAGCGCCGGCGGGACTGGGCACGTATGCGAATTGGGACGAGCGGCTGGATGGCTTGCTTGCATGGAGCGTGATGAGTCTTCAGGCGGTGAAGGCCGTGGAGATTGGGCGGGGCGTGACGGCGGCGGAGTCGTTTGGTTCGCAGGTGCACGATCCCATCCATTACGCCGCGCAGGATAACGGAAACCCGACACGGTTTACTCGCCCGCACAACAACGCCGGCGGTCTTGAGGGCGGGGTTTCGAATGGAGAAGACATTGTGGTGCGCGGCTACCTGAAGCCGATTTCGACGCTGCGGCGGCCGCTGGAGTCAGTTCGATTCGATACGCGCGAGGCGACCAGCGCGGCGTATGAGCGGAGCGATATTTGCGTGGTTCCGGCGGCGGGCGTGGCCGCGGAAGCCATGGTGGCTCTTACAATTGCGAGCGTGGCGCAAGAGAAGTTCGGCGGCGACTCAATGCTGGAGATGAAACGAAATTTCGCTGGATACATCGAACAGATACGGAGCTTTTAGCAAGCAACAATGATTCTGAAGATAGTGAAATACCCTGAACCGGTCTTGTCACAGCCGGGTGAGCCTGTGACTGAATTCAACGCAGAGCTGCGCAAGCTGGCTGCAGACATGTTCGAAACCATGTACGCCTCGCAGGGCGTTGGGCTGGCAGCGCCGCAGGTGGGCGTGTCAAAGCGCTTGACGGTGGTTGACCTGAGCATGGGCAAGAGGCCGGAAGAGAAGCTGGTGCTGATCAACCCGGAGGTTATTTCGAGCGAAGGGCGGCTCTACGAAGAGGAAGGCTGCCTGAGTTTCCCTGACATTCGGGAGAAGGTGGTGCGCGCGGCGAAGGTGCGGATACGCGCGCAGGACGTGCATGGGAAGTGGTTTGAGATGGATGGCGAGGAGTTGCTGGCGCGGTGCTTTCAGCACGAAATCGATCACCTGGATGGGGTTCTGTTTTTGTTCAGGATGAGCGCACTAAAGCGGAGCCTGAATCTGCGGAAGATTCGCAAGATGCAAGCCGACGGCGAGTGGTAGAGCAGTGAAACTGGTTTTCTGCGGCACGCCGAGCTTCGCGGTTCCGACGCTTGAGGCGATGCTTGCCGCGGGGCACGAGGTTGCGCTGGTGGTCTCGCAGCCGGACCGGCCGGTGGGGCGCGCGCAAACGATGACGGCACCGCCGGTGAAGCTGGCGGCTATTGCGGCGGGAATTCCAGTAGAGCAACCGGAAAAAATCAAGACTAATGCAGCGTTTCGCGGCCAGCTTGAGGCGATTGGCCCCGAGGCGATTGTGGTTGTGGCCTACGGGCGGATCATTCCGCCGTGGATGCTGACGCTGCCGAGACTGGGCTGCATCAACCTGCATGGCTCGCTGCTGCCGAAGTATCGCGGAGCTGCGCCAATCCAGTGGGCGGTGGCGATGGGCGACGCGTATTCGGGCAACACGACGATGCTGCTGGAAGAGGGGCTGGATACGGGGCCGATTCTTTTGCAGCAGACGGTGGAGATTGGGCCGGATGCGACGGCAGTGGAGTTGTTCGACACGCTTGCGCACGCGGGCGCGCCGCTGGTTGTGGCGACGCTCGCCGGGCTCGCGGACGGAACGATCAGGCCGCAGGCGCAGAATCACGAGTTCGCAAGCTTTGCGCCGCTGCTGAATCGCGAGGATGGGCGCATGAACTTTGAGGCGCGTAGCGCGCATGAGCTCTACAATCGCTGGCGGGGATTTCAGCCGTGGCCTGGAGCGTTTACGGCGCTCGACGAAAAAAAGCTCATCGTTCATCGCATGCATGTTGCCGACGGAGCCGGTTTTTCCGCGCCGATCTCTTTGCAGCCAAAACAGATTCAATCTGGACAGATTCATGTCGAGAATCATCGGCTGTTTGCCGCATGCGCCGGCGAGACTTGGCTCGAACTGATCGAGGTTCAACTCGAGGGCAAGAAGAGGATGACCGCGGCTGAGTTTCTGCGCGGAACACCGCTCGCGGAAAATGCGCGGCTGGGTTGAGGGCGATGTCTCCAATCTCCGCAGCGCGCAAAGCAGCATTCCAGGTGCTGATGGCGGTGGAACGGGGTCAATCGCACTCGGACGATCTGCTGCGCGGCAAGGCGATCAACGCACTGTCCGCGCCGGATCGACACCTGGCAACAGCGCTGGTTCTCGGCGTGCTTCGCTGGCAGATTCAACTCGACCACCAACTGCAGGCTCTGCTGAAACGGCCGAACGCCAAACTTGATCGGGAGATTCTGATCGCGTTGCGTTTGGGCGCGTTTCAATTGCTGCATCTGGATCGCATTCCGGCGCGGGCCGCGATTGATGAGAGCGTTGAGCTGGCCAAACAGGCAGGGCACAAATTTGCGTCAGGCATGGTGAATGCTGTGCTGCGCAAGCTTGGCGGCGGCGCTCCGCGCCCTAACCTTTTGGAGGAGAGTGCTCCTGGGTTAGCGATGGCGCAGGCGCACCCGGCATGGATGGTGGAGCGGTGGGTTGAATTCTATGGGCTTGAGGCCGCGCGTGCGATTTGCCGACATGGGCAAATTCAGCCCGGGTTGACGGTTCGCCTTGTTGGGCCTGGAGTCGAGGAAGAACTGACGCGGGAGGGAGTTCATCTTGGGCCGGGTGAAGTCCTTACTGCTGCGCGTGCCGTTGCCTCGGGAGATGTGACTGCGACTGCGGCATTTCGCGAGGGGCGCGCACGGATTCAGGATGAAGGGTCGCAACTGGTGGCGGAACTTGCGGGGCGGGGAAGCGGGATCGCAGTCAACTCAATCCTTGATGCGTGCGCGGCCCCGGGCGGCAAGACGCTGATTTTGGTGGAACGGAATCCGGAGGCACGAATTGTGGCTTGCGAGTTGAGCGAGCAACGGCTTGGGCAATTGCGGGAACGCGTCGCGGTGTATGGGGAGCGCGTTGAATGCCGGTTGGCGGATGCGACGGCGCTTGCGGTGGACGAGGCATTCGATTTGGTGCTGGCGGATGTGCCTTGCAGTGGGACGGGCACGCTGGGGCGGAATCCGGAGATTCGGCATCGGCTGAAGGTTGAGGATCTGGCGAGACAGGCTGAGCGGCAGAGGGCGATTCTTGGCGGGGCGCTGCGCGCTGTTCGGGTCGGTGGGCAGGTGGTGTACTCGACCTGTTCGCTGGAGCCGGAAGAGAACGAGCAGGTGGTCGAGGCGGTGTTGGCTACGGGCGTGAAGGCGCGGAAGGTTTCTCTTGTTGGGCGGACTGATGCGTTGGGCGCGAGTGGTGTTTTGAGTGCGGGCGGGGCGGAGCGTCTGCGGGCTTGTCTGACGGCTGGCGGCGCGCTGCAGTTGCTGCCAGAGGCCTTGAATACGGATGGATTCTTTATTGCGCTGATGGAGCGGGTTGGGTGAGCCAGGGTAGGGGCGCAGACCGACGCGGGCTACTCGGGTCCTAGCTTGAGCGAGGCGTAATCTTTGCCGAGGAGGCCGCAGAGGGCTTCGACTACCAGTTCATGATCGGCGCGCTGCGGAAGTCCGGAGACTGTGACGCTGCCGACGATGCCAGCGCCCTTGACGGTGAGCGGAAACGATCCGCCATGCGACGCGTATTCGCCGATGGGCAGGCCGCGGGCTTCAAGCGAATCATTTTTTGATTTCATGGTGAGGCCGACGCCATAGGAGCTGCGGTGGAAGCGCGCGACGACGTTGCTCTTGCGCTGCACCCAGGAAACATTGTCTGGCGTGGTTCCTTTGAGCGCGGTATAGAAGAGGGGCTGGCCGAAGCGGCGCACGTCGACAACGATGGAGAGTCCGCGCTCTTCGGCCATCGTCCGCAGGCGCGTGCCGATTTCCCAGGCCATCTGTTCATCCATTCGCGTCAGTTGCAGTTCGCGCTCTTGCAGTGAAACCCGTTCAAGATCTTCTGTGACTCCCATAAGGTCCTCGTCTCTGGTACATTTTGAAATTCAGTTGCGGACTTTCAAAATAAGATGCCAGGTTGGGTGCATGTGATCCCACCCATCGCAAACGACGCGATGGATGGGGCACCCGAGCTGGTTGCGGTGAGCTCACTTAGCTACGGAGAGGCGGACGGTGGTGGACTGGTCGACGCGGGCTCCGGCGGGCGGCGATTGGCCTGTGATGGCGCCGGGCCTGATGGGCAGCACGGGCGGCGCGTTTCCGGTGCCGATGGGGCCAACGCCCACGCTGACATAGGTGGGGGCGGCCTTGATGCCGACCTTGATGAGTTCGCTTTGCGCGGTGATGATGGGCAGGCCGACCAGGTCGGGCATGACGTAGCCGTCGGGCACTTCGCCATCAGGAGCGGCGACGAGGAGATTGACGGTGGGTTGCGCGATGTCCTGTGCGTGGGCGGGTGGATCCTGCGCGAGGACTGTGCCGTCTGCAACGCCGGGACGGGGGAGCTTTGCGGTGGTGCCGACTTCAAGTCCGGCGCGGCGCAGGTCAAGTTCTGCCACGCGCTGATCGAGGCCGACGGTATCGGGCACGTCGACCTTTTGCGGGCCGAGGCTTTCAGAGACGCGCACTGTCCACTCACGGCGGACGACGGAGCCGGGTGACGGCGATTGCGAGAGGATATGCCCGGCGGCGACATCTGCTGAGTAGTAGCGATTGTCAACGTTGAGGTTGAGGCCGAGGCCGGCAGTCTGGCTGCGAGCGTCGGGAACGGTCATGCCTTTGAGGGTGGGAACCTGCACCTCAGCGCCATGAATGGCGAAGTGCATGGTGGTAATGGCCGCGAGCAGACAGACAGCGACCAGCAGAAGAAGCAGGGACGCAATCCGGAAGAAGTTGACGATGGGGCGGCTATCCATTCCCGCGGCTTTATCCTCGCTGTTATTGTCGCATCCAAGAACAGGGATTAGGGTTCAGGGTTTAGGGATTAGAAAACTTTTGGGTTGAGTGCATTGGTTTCCCATCCATCGCAACAGGTGGGATGGATGGGGCCGCAGCCTTTTTCTTGAGGTGTGCGAAAAGCAACCGCAGGTCCTTCGACTCGTCCGCCGCGGCGGACTCGCTCAGGATGACAGTCAATTTTGATTAGTCCGCATTTCCCGCACACTGGGCAACAACCCACAATACAAGGCCTGGCGAGGGGTCTGAGGGCCGGGAGGCCCTCAGGACAGCCGATCTGGAGATCGGCGCTACGGTTTTCTGCGACCTGAGGGAAATGCGGGCTAGCGCGTATTGTCTGTGACGGGTTCGGGGTGGATGGTGACGCGCTGGACTTCGGGACACTCGAGCTTGAATCGGTCCTCAAGCGCGGTGATGACGAGGTGCACCTGCTGCATGGGCAGATCGTCGGGCAAGGTGCAATGGCAACTGAGGTTAAGGTGCTCGGCCGTTCGCCCGACGATGATCTCGTGTACGTCAATGATTTCGGAAAACAGATGAGCGGCCGAGCGCAAGGCGAGTTCGATTTTGCGGTCTTCTTCGACCATTTCCTGGGGGAGCTCGATGGTGGCCGGCTCGCTCTCAATATGGGTCAGTACGGAATCAATCTCAGGTGCTTCGCGGAGGATCTCCGCTTCAAGGGCAGAGACAAAGCCGTGGGCCACGCGGAGTGTCATTTTCTCGTCGAGCTCAACGTGCTGTTCGACGCGCAAACGCCCATGGTGCGACTGAACGCTGAGGTCGTGGACGGAGACGTTGTTGCGGGCGGCGACGGCGCGAACGCGATCGAATACGCTTTCGGCGCGGGCTTCGCGGGGAACGGTGTGGATGACGACGTCGGCACGGGGCAGCGCGCGGTGCACCGCATCGGTGGCGGCCTGCACGAGTTCGCCGGTATGCTCGAAGGTGAAGCGGCGGGGTAGCGCGAGAGTGAGGTCAGCGAAATATCCAGCGCCGGCGCGACGCACGCGAGCCTGCTCGATAGCCATGACGCCTTCGACCTGCTGCACTTCTCGGACCAGGCGGCGACGGGTCTCGGCGGGGACTTCGTCCATGAGGACGGCAATGGTTTCGCGGCCGAGGCGGAGGGTGAGACGCAGGATCATGATGGAAACGACGACGGCGGCGAAGGGGTCAGCGTATTGGAGCCAGGCGATGGAATACTGCGCTCCCAGCCAACTTGCGCCCAGGCCGCAGAGCACGGCAAGAGTGGCCCAGATGTCGCTGGCAAAGTGGAATGCATCCGTCGCGAGCGCGGGAGAACCGGTGAGGACGGCCACGGCGCGCAGCTGATGGGACCGCCAGTAATCGACCGCGATGGAGGTGAGGAGCACCAGGATGGGCCAGATGGAGTGGTGCAGCAGGGTGGTGTGGTGGACGATGCGGTCGAGGGCCTCAAAGATGATCCATGCGCAGGAGAGGGCCATGAGGATGGCTTCGCAAAACGCGGTGAGGTTTTCGACCTTGCCGTGGCCGTAGGTGTGGTCTTCGTCGGCCGGCTTGTCACTGACCTGGACAGAAAAGAAGGTGAGGGCAACGCCGACGAGATCGAGCGCTGAGTGGGCGGCATCGGAGAGGACGCCGAGGGAGCCGGAGAGGAGTCCAGCGGCGAGCTTGAGGATAGTCATGGCCGCGGCGGCGACCATGGAGTTGCGCGCTACGTTGCGCTTGGCGGCGGAGGATTCCGCCAGCGTCATTGCCGGCGAATCGACTGCGGGCGAACTGGACGGAGCCTGGGACATTGAATCCTTAGACTACAAGCGAGCGCTTGGCGGTGTACAACCCGGCGATGCCGAAGGTGTAAGGCTGCCATGATGAATTTTGAAAGCCGGTGGACTGCATCAGTTGAAGCATCTGGGGCGGCGGGGGAAAGTTGCCGACCGAAGTGGGCAGGTAGTTGTACGGACCTTGCTTGCCGTAAACGAGGCGTCCGATGGCTGGGAGGACGCGACGGAAGTAGACTGCGTAGGCTTTGCCGAGGAGGCCTCCGGGCTCGCTGAATTCGAGGATGCCGAGTTGGCCGCCTGGCTTGAGCACACGGTTGAATTCGCGCAGGCCTGACTCGTAGTTGGCGAGATTGCGAAAGCCGAAGGCGGTGACGACCAGATCGAGCGAGGCATCTTTGAGCGGCAGATGAAGGGCGTCGGCTTCAAGCGGGATGGCGTAAGGGAGGGCCGGATCGGAGGCCGATGAGCCGAATTTTTGCGCGCCACGGGTGAGCATGCCGCGCGAGAAGTCGGCGGCGAGGATGGGCTGTGAATTGCGCGGGCGCAGCTTGAGGAGGGCCATGGTCATGTCGCCGGTGCCGCAGCAGATGTCGAGGATGGATGCGTGCGGGTTGGCGAGGATGGGTTGGAAGCGACGCGCGGTGCGCCGCCACCAGAGGCGGTCGACGTTGGCCGAGAGGATGTGATTGAGCAGGTCGTAGCGGGGTGCGATGGAGTCGAACATCTGGCGCACGGCCTGGGCGGCGTCTGCTTCGTCCTTTGCGCCTTGCGGTTTTGCGCCTGTGGCCGGCATAATGCGTCTTACCTCTTGAATCATAGGAATTTGCGGGTGATGCCCGCTCTTCTATCGTAATTGTTTGAGTGAGGATATCCTGCTAAGAGATCCCATTCCGGAGGGCAGCATGACCACAAAAGCCAAAATGACTTCTAAGCAGGCGGTAGCTAAGCTGTTTTGGGCTGGCCGCGGTCAGGCCGTGCGATTGCCCAAGGGATTCCGGATTGAGGGCGACCGGTAAGTATTCGGCGCATGGGTGCCGGAGTGTTGCTTGAGCCCATCCTTGAGTCCCCGAAAGAATCGATTGAGGAATTGTTTGCGCGGATAGATGCAATGAAAGGCGTCCCAATCTTGCCGGATGGTCGCAATCAGAGGCTTGCTCCAATTCGTGAGTATTTCGAGTGAGCAGAACTGGAATCAAGCCCGAGGCGTTTCATGGATGAGCCGACGTTTGACTCAATGTACGTGCCAAGGCAATTGGCTACGTGGGATCGCATTCCGCAAGATGTCGAGTTTGTATGCGAGGCAGCAACGCCTCAGCGCGGCTCGGGCTTCGTCGCGCGCTCTGCCGCGCGCAGCCTTTCCGCATCGGCAAGATCCTGCAAGCGTCCGGCAGCGAGCTTATTTCGAATCATGTCTTCGCGAGAGATGATGCACGCTGGAATGCCGTCGACTGCGCCTTCGATGCGGTTCTTCCAAGCCTCGTCGAAGGTCACGCCATCGATCCGCTGAAGAACATCGATTCGTTCCGGGGGCTGTCCCATCTGGCAGGTCGTTCCGTCGACAAAGTCCGCAGGCGACATACCGGCAATCGGCGCGCCGAATTGCGTCAGAGCTCGAAAGACGGCCTGAGCGTTCTCCGGGTCAGACCGAATAAAGAGATCGAGATCTTTGGTTGTTCGCGGTTCCGCGTGTACGCCGAACGCATGACCGCCGACAATCAAGTACTTGACGGCGTGCGCATTAAACGCTTTGAGGATGACCTTCAAGTCCTTCGTCAGGTTCATCGGATTTTCTCTTAAAACCGGCTGCGAATGCGTAGGCTGACTCGGTCAGTTCACAGACGGCGATCAACCGCTCGCCAATGGGCCGGCTTTGCCAGTAGCGATAGGTTTCCGCCTGCTGCTCATCAAGGTCCGTAACTCGACGAATAGTCTTATCCATTCGATCTTCTCCGATCATCTTCCGCCCCTATTGGAGCAGCGTCGGCTCGTCGTCTTTCAGCTCTTCGGGTGGAATGATTACGGCGGCGGCTACCTTGTCATCGGGTTCCAGGTTGAGGATGCGGACGCCCTGGGTGGCGCGGCCTGCGGAGCGAATGGTTTTGGTGTCGCAGCGGATGATTTTGCCGAACTGGCTGATGACCATGAGCTCCGACGTGTCGTCGACGAGTTGAATGGTGTTGACGCGACCGATGCGCGGCGTGACGGCCATGTTCTTGACGCCCTTGCCGCCGCGGGTCTGCAGACGGTACTGGTCGACATCGGTGCGCTTGCCGAAGCCGTTCTCAGTGACGGAGAGGATGCGGAATGCGCCCTCTTCGTGCTCCTTGGGAGTGATGGCGGCGCCGACGACAAAGTCGTTTTTGGCGAGGGCGATTCCGCGCACGCCGTAAGCGGGACGGCCCATGGAGCGGACGTCGCACTCGTCAAAGCGGATGGCCATGCCGAGGTGGGTGGCGAGGAAGACCAGTTGCGAGCCGTCAGTGATGCGGGCGATGACAAGCTCATCGTCCTTGTCGATGCCGATGGCGATGATGCCGCGGGCCATGACGTTGGAGAAGTCCTTGAGAGGGGTCTTTTTGACCGTTCCCTTTTGCGTGGCGAAGAAGATGAATTTGCCTTCCTCTTCAAGATCGCGGACGGGGAGGATGGCGCGGACATTTTCGCCGGGCTGCAGGTCGAGCAGGCTCTGCATGGACTTTCCTTTGCCTGCTGCGCTGACGTCGGGAATTTCGTAGACCTTGAGCCAGTAGACGCGGCCGGTGTTAGTGAAGCAGAGCAGATAGGCGTGCGTGGAGTTGACGATGAGTTGCGAGACGAAGTCCTCTTCGCGGGTCTTCATGCCGGTGCGGCCGGTGCCGCCGCGACGCTGGGAGCGATAGATGGAGATGGGCGTCCGCTTGAGGTAGCCCTGGTGGCTGACGGTGACAGCGACCTGCTCGTCGGCGATGAGGTCTTCAAGCTGCAATTCGGCGCTTTCATCGATGATCACGGTGCGGCGCGCGTCGCCATACTTATCGCGCACTTCTTCAAGCTCAGCAACGATGACGGCGCGGAGCTTTGTTTCGCTGGCAAGGATGGACTCGTACTCGGCGATGCGCTCGCGGACCTGCTTGAGCTCGGTGAGGAGTTCGTCGATGGAGAGTTGGGTGAGGCGATAGAGCTGCAACTCGAGGATGGCGTCGATCTGGCGGAGGGTAAGGCCCTTTTCCTCGTTGGGCAGACGCTTGCGATCGAGCTTGATGACGATCTCGTTGCCCTTGCCCCAGGCATAGAGATTTTCGCGGGCTTCGGCTCTCGAACCTGATGCACGGATGATCTTGATCACCGTGTCGAGGTTGTCGAGGGCAATCTGGAGGCCTTCCAAGATGTGTTCGCGCTCGCGCGCCTTGCGCAACAGGAAGACGGTGCGGCGCTGGACGACATCGACGCGATGGTCGATGAAGGCGCGGATGGCCTGATCGAGGCCGAGCTCGCGGGGCTGACCGTTGAGCACAGCCAGGAAGATCATGGAGAAGCTTTCCTGCATCTGGGTGTGCTTGTAGAGCTGGTTGAGCACGATCTCGGGCTGGGAGCCGCGCTTGAGCTCGATGACGATGCGCATGCCGTCGCGATCGCTTTCGTCGCGCACGTCGCTGATGTCGTCAATGATTTTTTCGTTGGTGAGCTCGGCGATGCGTTCAATGAGCCTGGACTTGTTGACCTGGTAGGGGATCTCGGTGACGATGATCGCCTGCTTTTCCTTGGTCATGTTTTCTAGCGCGGTTTTTGCGCGCATGAGGAAGCGTCCGCGGCCGGTTTTGTAGGCCTGGGGTATGCCGCTCTTGCCGTAGAGGAAGCCGCCGGTGGGGAAGTCAGGACCGTGGACGTGCTTGAGGACTTCAGCAAGGCCGGCGTGGGGATCGTTGACGAGGGCGATGGCGGCGTTGACGATCTCAGTGAGATTGTGGGGCGGAATGTTGGTGGCCATGCCGACGGCGATGCCGCTGGAGCCGTTGACGATGAGATTGGGAATGCGGGTGGGCAGGACCGAAGGCTCGAAGGTGGACTCGTCGTAGTTGGGAACGAAGTCGACGGTCTCCATGTCGATGTCAGCGAGCAACTCGCCGGCGATGCGGGCCATGCGGCACTCGGTATAACGCATGGCGGCGGGAGGATCGCCGTCGACGGAACCGAAGTTGCCCTGGCCGTCGACGAGCGGATAGCGCAGGGAAAAGGGCTGTGCCATGCGGACGAGGGTGTCGTAAATGGCGGAGTCGCCGTGGGGGTGGTAGACACCCATGGCCTGGCCTACGACCTTGGCGCACTTGGTGTATTTCTTGTTGTGCTGCAGGCCCATCTCGCTGAGCGTGTAGAGGACGCGGCGATGAACGGGCTTGAGACCATCGCGGGCATCGGGGAGCGCGCGCCCGATGATGACGCTCATCGAGTAGTCGAGATACGAGCGGCGCATCTCCTCTTCGATGTTGATGGGAATCAGGTTCTGTCCGCCGTTTGGGGGCGTTCCGCCTTCGAGAGGGAGCTGGGGGTTCTGATCGTCTGCCATAGGGTTTTTGTGGGCTTACGGGAGGGCGGCAAAAGTGGTCCGGAACAAGCAGGGCCGGGTCCGCAAGCTGTGGTTTCATTTTACGCGTTCGAGGGGCCGATTAGCAAGGCTTGACTAAGGAAATAAGTGCTTATTTATCTTGCTTTTATGGGAGATTTTTGGAGGCTTTGAGGGAATGGAGGAAAACCGGGCCGGACGGGTGAATTTCTGACCCTTTTGAAGTCGTGATTGGGACGGGATTTTGGGGTGATTTGGCGGTTGTGCGGGGGCTAGAGAAGGCCGGGCAGGCTCAGCAGGCAGAAGACGATTTGAAGCAGGACGATGGAGCCGGCGGCGGCGAGGGCGAGACGAGGACGCGGGCTCTCATAGGCATCCGCGAAGACTCCACCGATAAATGTGACGAGGAAGGGCAACGCCCACATCCACGGCGATGCTTGAGTTCCGGTAGTGATGAGGATGAACAAGATGCAAGCACAGAGGAGCGGAGTGGTGTTGCCGAAGTAGCGCGAACGCCTGAGGCCAAGGTAGAGCAGGAGCGATGAAATGGTGGCAATGGTGATGCCTGCGTTGCTGAGGGAAGAGAAGAACCGCCATGCGGGATCGAGCGAGAACCAAAGGAATCCAGCAGCGGAACGGAAGACGTAGCTGAAGGCGTCCGGCGAGAATCCGTACGAGGCAAAGAGCAACACGAGCGCCCCGGCGGTTGCGATGAGGACGACTGGCAGTGCCTGGCTCCTGTGTCCTTCAGCAACCCAGAGCATGAGCACGAAGCCCAGGAGGGCGGCCAACGGCAATGCGGCGATGTGTGAGGCAGCGGCGGCTCCGAAGAGCAGCGTGAGAAGCACGATGCGCGCGCGGCTCTTGCGACGGGGGCCCTGCATGGCGTGGGCTACGCCGATGCAGGTGTAGACGCCGCCGTAGACGCCGAGCGCAGCAAGGACTTCAGGATTGGGAGTGACACATGCTTTGATGACTGGTGGAGAAAAGCAGTAGAGCGCGAGGGCCGTGTATCCGCCGAAGTTGCCGTACAGCCGGCGCGTGACCCACCAGATGCAGCCGCCCAGAAGGACTCCCGCGAAGAGAAAAGGCAGCCGGAGGAGCAGGAGGATGTGCGTCATCTGGTGGCGCAATTCCCATGTGCTGATTTCGCCGCCGGGGGCCTGCACGACGCGGTCTTCCGGTTTGCGGAAGTGATCAAGTGCGCGCTCGGCGAGAAAATTCAAGGTGAGGGGGAGACCAGCGAGGCGATAGGCAAGGATGCCGTCGTGAATGTTGCCGCAGGTGGTGTAGTAGCCGGCGATAGCCGAGGGCCGTTCCCAGGTTTCGCGGCCGCAGCGGGCGTATTGATAGTCGCGGTCAGTGAGTGTCTGGCGGCCGGTGAGCCACAGGCCCTGAAGCAGGAAGAGCGCGAGCAATCCGGCCGCGATGCGTTGCGGGAGGTTGAAGCGAAAGCGACGAAGGATTCCGAACCGGTGGGTCATCACGTAAGCGGGTAGATTCCAGTCTAAATCGCGAGGGTGGGTGGTCTGCGTTGCTTTACCAGTCGAATGCCCTGACGCTACACTGTGCGGGTCATGCTAACCCGACGCAAGTTCGTTTTAAATACCGCCGCGCTCGCCATTGCAGCGCAGACACGCTTCGCACTTTCAGAAACTGACGCCACCTATCGCAACCCGATCCTTGGTGGCGACCATCCAGACGGCAGCCCGATCCGCGTGGGGAATGACTTCTACCTTACTCACTCAAGCTTCAATTACGCTCCCGGACTCCTGATCTGGCATTCGACGGATCTGATTAATTGGCGTCCTGTGGCTGCTGCGCTGAAGCGCTATTACGGCACGGTGTGGGCACCGTATCTTTGCGAGTACGAAGGGCACTTCTTTCTTTATTTTCCGGCGGCGGGAAGTCTCAAGGTAGTTCATGCGGACCACCCGGTTGGCCCGTGGAGCGAGCCGATTGATCTCGGCATCAAGGCGATCGATCCTGCGCACATTGCTGAGAACGGCAGGCGATTTCTCTATATGGCGGGCGGAAGGATGGCTGAGCTGACTGCTGATGGTCTGGCCGTGAAGGTCGCACCCCGCACAGTGCTTGAGGCATGGCCGATGCCCGCGTCGATACGGATGGAATGTACTTGTCTCGAAGGCCCGAAGGTAATGGAACACGACGGGTATTTTTACTTGAATGTGGCCGAGGGCGGCACTGCGGGTCCGGGCACGAGTCACGCGGTTGTGTCCGCGCGCAGCCGGCACGCCGACGGCCCATGGGAGTTTTCTCCGTACAATCCGGTGGTCCACACCGGCTCGAGGGACGATCGCTGGCTCTCGCTTGGGCATGGCAGGCTTGTCGATACTCCGGATGGAAAGTGGTACATGACCGTCCATGCTTATGAGAACGGATATCGCGCTCTGGGCCGGCAGCTACTGCTGCTGCCCATCGAGTGGACGGCCGATCACTGGTTCAAAGTTGCGGATGGCGTCAGTGCGGATTCGGCTATTCCGATGCCGATTCATGGGACAAAGCAGGAGCCGTTTCTGGATCCATCCGACGACTTCACCGGACCCAGTCTCGGCCTTCAATGGGGCTTTTGGCAGGAGTTCGATCCAACACGCTTTACAACCGGAACTGGCGCGCTGAAGCTGAAAGCGCGCGGCCAGTCGCTGATGGACACGTCTGTTCTGACCACGCCTGTCGGAGGGCACTCCTACACTGTTGAGATCGATGTTGAAGTTGAGCATGGCTGCACGGCAGGACTCTTACTCTTCTATAATCCGGAACACTCGACCGGGATCACGATCTCTCCTGAAGGCATCTCCGCGCGCAATGCCAACAACAGCACCCACTCCAACCAGGAAAAAGGCGCAACCCGCGCCACGCTCCGCATCGTGAACGACCGACAGGAGATCGACTTCTACTACCGCCTTCCGGGAATGGAATGGCGACGGACGCAGGAGTCGGCGGAGATTTCCGGGATGGATCACAATGTGCTCGGCGGATTCCTCGATGTGCGTCCCGCGATCTGCTCGTTTGGCTCGGGCGGTGCGACATTCCGCACTTTCCGTTACTGGCCAGAGGTGAAGGCGCCGGGGTAGAGCGAAGAGGGCGGCATCGGCACTTTGCCCGCGAGGGCGGCAACGACTACACTTCCCTCAGCATGGCCATTGCTGGTGAGAACAATCCGGAACGTCTTGTAAGCGCTGCCCGCGCCGAAGAAGAACAAGGGTTTGAACTGAAACTGCGTCCCCGTTGGCTGGGGGAATTTATCGGACAATCGAAGGCCAAGGAACAGCTTGCGATTGCGCTGGAGGCTGCCAAATCGCGCGGCGAGGCTCTGGACCACGTGCTGTTGTTCGGGCCGCCGGGGCTTGGCAAGACTACCCTGGCGACAATTATTGCCAACGAGTTGGATGTGGGATTCCAGCAGACTTCAGGGCCTGCGCTGCAGATACAGGGAGACCTGACGGCGATTCTTACGAATTTGCGCGAGCGGCAGGTGCTGTTTCTGGACGAGATTCACCGAATGCAACCGGTGCTGGAAGAGAAGTTGTACACGGCGCTCGAAGACTACAAGCTGGACATCATCATTGGGCAGGGGCCGGCGGCGCGCACACATGTGATGGAGCTTAGGCCGTTCACTTTTGTGGGTGCAACGACTCGGCCGGGGTTACTGTCGTCGCCATTGCGGTCGCGGTTTGGGATCTTGCTGCGGCTGGAGTTCTACACGGAAGAAGAGCTGCGCGTGATTGTGACGCGGTCGGCCGAGGTGATGCAGATTCCGATTGACGAGGATGGCGCGGCGGAGATTGCACTTCGCTCGCGCGGGACGCCGCGCATTGCGAACCGGTTGCTGCGGCGGGTACGGGATTATGCGCAGGTGCGCGGGTCGGGAACCATCGACCTGCCCACGGCCAACAAAGCTCTCACGATGCTTGAAGTGGATGCGCACGGGTTCGACGAGATCGACCGGCGGCTGATGCTGACGATTATTCAGAAGTACGATGGCGGGCCTGTGGGCCTGGGCACGTTGGCCGCAACGCTTGCCGAAGAGGAAGACGCACTGGAAGAAGTGTACGAGCCGTTTTTGATTCAGATTGGTTTTTTGGACCGCACACCGCGAGGACGCGTTGCCACGCGCCTTGCCTACGAACACTTCGGCCTGGCTTTGCCAAGCCGCCAGACACCGCTTTTCTAGAGGAGTATTTCCATGGCTCAAACTGCATCGACCATGCTCGCGCTGGGAACCGTTGCGCCGAACTTTTCACTGACGGATGTTGTGAGCGGCAAGACGGTGAGCCGCGATGATTTCCGCGGCAAGAAGGGACTGCTGGTGATGTTTATCTGCGCACACTGCCCTTTTGTAAAACACATCAATGAAGAACTGGCGAAGCTTGGGCATGATTATGCCGGGCAATCGCTGGGGATTGTAGCTATCAGTTCGAACGATGTGACGACGCATCCGGCCGACAGCCCTGCGGGTTTGAAGCAACAGGCGGAGACGTTTGGATTTGTCTTTAGCTATCTTTATGACGAATCGCAAGCGGCGGCGCATGCATACGATGCGGCATGCACACCGGATTTTTATTTGTTCGATGCGGATTTCAAGCTGGCGTACCGCGGGCAATTCGATGCTAGCCGGCCGGGGAACGGAGTTCCGGTGACTGGGAAAGATTTGCGCGCTGCGATTGACACCGTGCTTGCGGGGAAGAAGGTTGCCGAGGAACAGAACCCGTCGATAGGGTGCAATATCAAGTGGAAGGCATAAGTGATGCGGGTCTGGAGACCCGCAGGACAGCCGGCCCGGAGGCCGGCGCTACGTAGGGGTTGCGCTTAGAGCGTTGGCGAGTCGTCTCCCAGCATGGCTTCGCGCACAATTTTGATCGGTGGGAATCCCTGCTTGAGAAAGTCGTCGTGGAATTTCTCGAGCGAGAAGGCGGCGCCCTGTTTTTTCTTCATGTCTTCGCGGAGCTTCATGATTTCAAGCTTGCCGAGCGTGTAGTAGAGATAGGTGGGATCGCCTGCGCCGCGCTTGGTTTCGACGATGGCGTTCTCCTTTGATTGAAAGCCTTCCTTCTGGAAGAAGTCCTCAGCCTGCTCGATGGTCATGTTTCCCGTGTGCATTTGAATGCCGACGATGAAGCGGGCATTGCGCAGTAACGCATCCTGCAACTGGCCGAGGCGCAGGAACTTTGCATCGCGTTCGTCCTTTGCGCCGACGCCGGGTTGGCCGTAGCCCTCGTCGAGCATCATCTGCTCGCAATAGTGAGCCCAACCTTCGACATCAGTATCGGCGCCAAGCAGTTTGCGCACCTTGCTTGGCGCCTGCGGAAGCCAGAGGAACTGCACGTAGTGGCCGGGATATGCCTCGTGCACGGCGGTGGAGACAATGGTGCCGATGTTGAATCCGTGCATGTAGCCGTCGACTTCGGCGGGCGTCATTTTGGCGTCGGGCAGGGTGACGTTGAAGTAGGCCTCGGTGGCGTGGGTTTCGAATGGGCCGGGCGTGTCCATGCTTGCCGTTGTGGTGGCACGCATGAAGGGCGGTGTCTCCTCCAGAA
Organism: uncultured Acidobacteriaceae bacterium; assembly: GCA_963820245.1. Classification (GTDB taxonomy): domain Bacteria; phylum Acidobacteriota; class Terriglobia; order Terriglobales; family Acidobacteriaceae; genus Telmatobacter. The sequence continues at coordinate 106,286 of CAWFZC010000024.1, forward strand.
TGGGCCGCACCTCGGACGGGATGGTCACGATGTGATGGGTGCGGATGAAGTCAATCAGGCCGGAAAACGTTGAACGGAACGCGTCAAGAAGATGATCCGGGGCTGGGTGGTTTTCGCCTAGTTCCTGCAGTACTTCGGCGGGAGTCTTGCCGGGCTCAAGGTCACGGGCCACTTCCTTGAAGTGCGCCTGGTTTTTGCGCATGTCTGCCCAGCCGATTTCGAGGAGCTTGTCGAGAGGGATGTCGACCATCTCGTCGTACTTCAACTTGTCGCGGAAGGCTTGCGCGCCGATGCGGAAGTCGCCGTTGGAGCGGGGCAGGAGGTCAGTTTTCAGCCAGTCGAGGTAACTGCCGAGGGCCGCGATGACGGCGGCGTTCGATTGAGCGAACTGTGCTTTGAGCTGGGGATCGTGAGCGTCGACAAATGCCGATGGGACGTCGTGCTGAAAGAAGTCGATGATGCCGGGCAACTGCTCAATGGCAATTTCGGTGAAGATGCGTGGTGGATTTTTGAGATTGACGCGCGCCTCGCCGAACAGGGTGGGCATTTGTTTCTCGCGGGCGATGAGAGAACGGAGGCGGTCATCAGGCGAAGCGAATTTGCGTTCCATCAAGGCGAAGGCCGCGCTGGCGCAGGTGCTGGAGTAAGTGTCAGCATTCTTTTCCCAGGGGCGGATGGTCTCAAGCTCCAAAAGCTGGGAGTGGATGCTGGCGAGCACAATTTCGCGATCGCTTCGAGGGACAAAATCAGCGGCATCGCCGCTGGGATGGATTGCCTGGATGCGCGCCTCAAATTGCTTGAGCGTCGCAATCTCCGCGTCAATGTTTGCGCGCGAGAAATCCTCGAGTTGTGAGTCGTATTGGTGGAATCCGGTCAAGGTGCCGCCTGTAGGGCCAAAATGGAAGACAGCCTGCTCGAAATATTCGTCTGAGGCTTTGGTGAACTGTTGCTTCCAGTCTTCAGCCGCAGCGATCGCGGGGATTGCGGTTGATATGGCAACCGCAATGGCAAGGATGGATATTGTAATTTTCATCGTCTCTCTTTGTTGCAGGCGGCTATTTCTACGCGCCTACGGGTGTTGGTGCCAGTTTCTCAAGTAATTCGTGAATCTCAAGAAGAATTTCATCGGGCCTGGTGGCGGCGAGGGGAAACTTCAACATTCCCTGCGGCGTGAACTGAGCGCCGCGCTTGGCGTTGCGCGCGACCAGGCGCATGAGGTGTTGCGGATCGACGGTGGCATTCTCCATGAAGCGAATCTGCAGCTCGGAGCGCTTGCGATCGATCTGGGCAATGCCCAAGCGCTCGCTCTCAAGGCGCAGACGCGCGGCCTCAAGCAGATAGACGGTGGCATCGGGCGGTGCGCCGTAGCGGTCTTCGAGCTCAGCACGCACTTCGTCGATGGCGGACTCGCTTGTGGTCCCCGCGATTTTCTTGTAGAGGCGGAGACGCTGATTTTCTTCCGGCACATAGCTCTCGTCGATGCGTAGGGCGATGCCGAGGTTGAGTTGGGTTGCTGGGCGCTCCTCACTGCTTTCGCCCTTCATCTCCTTGACTGCGGCCTCGAGCATGGACGTATAGAGTTCGAAGCCGACTGCCTCAATGTGTCCACTTTGCTCGCCGCCGAGCATGTTGCCGGCGCCGCGGAGCTCGAGGTCGAGAGCGGCGATTTTGAAACCGGCACCGAGGTCGCTGAACTCCTTGAGGGCGGCGAGCCTTCTGCGCGCGATTTCAGTGAGTTCGTTTTCAGGCGGGATGAGGAGATAGGCGTAGGCGCGGCGGTTGGAACGGCCGACGCGGCCGCGCAACTGGTAGAGCTCGCTGAGGCCGTGACGGTCAGCGCGATTGATGAGGATGGTATTGGCCAGCGGAATGTCGAGGCCGTTCTCGATGATGGTGGTGGCGACGAGGACGTCAAACTCATGGCGCATGAAGGCCAGCATGACGCGCTCGAGCTCGGTTTCGTTGAGCTGGCCGTGGCCGACGCCGACGCGCGCGGAGGGGACGAGCTCCTGAATGCGGGAGGCGATGTCGTAGATGGATTCCACGCGATTGTGGACGAAGTAGACCTGGCCGCCGCGCTCCAGTTCCATTTCGACTGCGGAGCGCACGAGCTTTTCATCGAACTTGGCCACCACGGTTTGAATGGCCATGCGATCCTTGGGCGGAGTTTCAATGACGCTCATGTCGCGGAGGCCAACGAGCGACATGTGGAGAGTGCGCGGAATAGGAGTGGCGCTCATGGCGAGGACGTCAATCTCCTTGCGCATCTGCTTGAGCCGTTCCTTGTGGCGGACGCCGAAGCGCTGCTCTTCATCGACGACGAGAAGGCCGAGGTCCTGGAACTTGATGTCTTTGGAGAGCAGGCGGTGGGTGCCGATGAGGATATCGACTTTGCCGGTTTCAACGCGCTCGACGATTGACTTTTGCTCCTTGGCTGTGCGGAAGCGCGAAATCATGTCGATGTTGATGGGGAACTGAGCGAACCTTTTTTTGAACGTCTCAAAATGCTGAAAGCTGAGGACGGTAGTGGGCGTGAGCACAGCGACCTGCTTGCCATCCTGCACGGCCTTGAATGCGGCGCGCATGGCGACTTCAGTTTTTCCGTAGCCCACATCGCCGCAGAGGAGACGGTCCATGGGGCGCGTGGACTCCATGTCAAACTTGATGGCGCGGATGGCGGATAACTGGTCTTCGGTTTCGGTGTAATCGAAGGAGCCTTCGAACTCGTGCTGGAAGTCGTTGTCTTTGGAGAAGGCCGTTCCCTGGGCGGCGGTTCGCTCAGCATAGAGCTTGAGCAATTCGGCGGCCATGTCCTGCATGGCCTTGCGGACCTTCGCCTTGGTCTTGGTCCACTGCTGCGAGCCAAGCCTGCTGAGTTCCGGGGCGGGGCCGGCGTCGGTGGAGCGATATTTCTGGATTAGGTCGAGACGCGTGAGCGGGACATACAGCTTGGTCTGTTCGGCGAATTCAAGGATCATGAACTCGACAGAGAGGCCGTCCTGAACAATTTCCTTGAGGCCCTGGTACTGCGCGATGCCGTGCTCGGTGTGAACGACGTAGTCGCCGACGCCGAGGTCGCGAAAGTCGGAGACAAAGGCAGCGGTCTTGGATCGCTTGGGCTCGGGGCGGGCCGCTACGTCGGCTTCGTCAGAGAGGTCGTTGGCGCCGAAGAGGATCAGGTTGGCATCTGCGAAGCTGACTCCGGCTGCAAGGGGCGTGCGCACGATGACGGGCACGCGCAGATCGCCGGCCATGAAACTGGCTTCGTCGATTACCGTTTCTCCGCCGGGGCGCAGGATGCGGCTGCCGAGGCGGTAAGGGATCTGATACTCGCGCAAGAGAGTGGCAAGCCGTTCGACGTCGCCCTGATTGGGCGCGGCGAGTACGATGCGCGTCTCGGTTGCCATGAGGCTCTGCAGTTGCGCGATGAGGGCAGGGATGGATCCGTGGAATCGCAGGGTGGGGCGGGTATTGAGCTCAATTTCGCCGAGGGTGTTGTCTTCGTCAAGCACATCGACGGCGCCGAGCTGATCGAGATCGAGGCCCATGTGTGAAGCGAGTTGAGCCTGAAGAATTTCAGGCCGCAGATAGATGTCTTCAGGGGTGATGAGGGAGCCGATGCCGGAGCGCTCGTGGCGCTGCTCGACCTTGTTCCACCAGCGATCGATCTGGTTGCGGACCATGGCCGGCTCATCGACGAAGAGCGCGCAGCGGGGCACCAACGACAGAATTGATTTTTGAGCGCCAGCGACGGAGGTGAAGAATTCCCAACCCGGAAAGACGCTGACGCCACCGGCCGAAGCTGCTTCGGCGGCCATGTCCCGATCTTCTTCGGAAATTTCGCCGGTGGTGTCGAAGGCAACGCGTTGCTTGCTCAAACGCCCGTGCACGGCGGCTAACAGGCGCTCAGTGAGCGGGGTTTCAGTGAGGGGGAGCAGTTGGACTTCGTCGAGAGGAGACTGGGAGCGCTGCGTCTCAGGATCGAATTTGCGGATCGTCTCAATTTCGTCGCCGAAGAATTCGACGCGAACGGGACGGTCGTGTTCAGGCGAGTAGACGTCGAGGATTCCGCCGCGGCGCGTAAACTGGCCGGGCATTTCGACGAGGTCCATCTGGGTGTAGCCAACCGAGGCGAGGTGGGTGGTGAGGACCTCGACGTCGACTTCCTCGCCGCGACGAAGGGTGACAGCAAGACCGGCGTAGTACTCGCGGTCAAAGAGGCGGAGCGCAGCCGCCTCGACGGGCGCGATCAAAATGTCGACGGCACCGGTTGCGAGTTTCCAAAGAGCCTCGGCGCGCTGTTCCTGCACGTCAGGATGGGGGGAGAGATTCTCGAAAGGGAGCACGTCGTGGGCGGGCAAACGAACGACGCGCGCAGGATCGACCGCGCCTGTGAGTTCGCAGCCGGCCTTGAGCATGGGCTCGAGTGTTTCCGCCGCCTTGTTGTCGGCAACGATGACGACGACAGGCTGCCTGGCGGCACGCGCCATGAGAGGAATGTAGATTGCGCGAGCCGTCGCCGTGAGGCCGGAAACACGTCTCCGCCCCGCACCCAGGCTCAGATGCCTGATTACGCGGTCAAATCCCGAAGAGTGCTCCAGCTCCGCAAAAATTTCGCGGACAAACGGGAGGATCATGAGTCCTTAGTTTATCAGCGCGGGGTTGATGGTATCGAGGAGTGATTGACGTATGGCGCGGGTCTGGAGACCCGCACTACAGCCGGCCTACCACCCCACGGACGACGACCTGTCCGCGGGGACCCCGGGCGTGGACGCCGGCGCTACGTCGGCACTAGTGTGGTTTGCCGGGAAGCACAAAATGCTCGGCGCAGCGGGGTTCGTAGGAGTCGCCGGCCACTTTGACGGGGCAGTCGTAGGCGGCGGGCTTGCCTTCAATGAGGCGCTGGGAGTAGAGGGCGCGGCTTCCACAACTGCAGTAGGCCATGCATTCCGTGATGCTGCCGCCATAGGCATTAACGAGCCAGGTGAGGTTGAGCATTTCGCCAAAGGGAAGGGCGCGGAAGTCAAGGTCGAGGCCGGCGATGAGGACATCGTGATTGGCGTCGAGGAGATGGCGCGTGAAGAGGAAAAGCTCGCTGACAAACTGGCCTTCGTCGATGGCGATGCACTCCACCTTCTTGCCGATCTGCTTTTCTCTTTGAGCGATTGCCTTGAGAACTTCCCAGGGGTTCTGGGAATTGAACTCGAGCGCATCCATTTTGCCGTGACCGTTGGGATTGCGGCTTTCGACCATGCCGGGACCGCCCTTGGTGTCGTCACTGGGCTTGAGAACAAGCACGTACTGGCTCGCGTATTGACGGCGCATCTCCGCGCGCCGCAACAACTCCGCAGTCTTGTTGCTCCTCATGGGCCCCAACATCAGTTCCAGCTTGCCAGACACGTTTACGCCCTCTTGCTCAAAGAAAATCAGATGATTGCTTCTGGATTTTCATGATATCCCGATGGGCCTTGCGGGCGACCGAGGAAAATCGGTGCGCAATGAGAGGGAGGATGCGATGCAGGGGCTTGGCACAGAAGAAAGCGCGTTTGGAAAGAAACGGCGCTCGGGTTGAGCGTGATCCTTTAGGATGGCAAGCGAGAGTGAGATTCGCAATGAGCGTTGTTCGTGATTTGATGACTGGGATTCTTGTGGGAAGCATGGCCTGTGCCGCGTGGGCTCAACAGCAAAAAGATCCGGTCGATTATGTGTCGCCGAATATTGGGGGGATCGGACAGTTGCTGACCGCGACGGTTCCCTACGTTCAAACGCCCTATGGGATGGCGAGGCTTGCGCCGATGACGACGCCGGGGATCACGGACCGCTATCTTGCGGACAAGATCTATGGCTTTCCGGCGGGCCCAGCGCTGCTGATGGCGTCGACGGGCGATACCAGCACCAGGCGCGAAGCCTACGCTTCGGATTTTGACCACGATTTTGAGACGGCGACACCGTATTACTACGCTGTCGATTTGGCGACGTGGAGCATTCATGCGGAACTCACGGCGACGCAATCTGCCGCCTATTATCGCTTTACGTTTCCGCAGAGCCGGCATGCTCACCTGATTTTGAGCGCACTTAAGGATGCGGAGATTGAGGTTGTCGGCAGCCACACCGTGGAGGGAAGTGCGCGGGTGGGAGGAACCGTAAGCCAGATCAGGAACGAGACGGGAACAACGCGGGAGTATTTCTATGCCGAGTTCTCGCGACCCTTTGGCGAAGGCCTGACCTGGCAAGGAAAGACGATTTCGAGCAAAGCAAAGCAGTCCGGGGATGAGATTGGGTTTGTATCAGACGTGGCGACCACGGCCGGCGAAAAGATCGAGGTGCGCATCGGGATCTCGTACATCAGCGAAGAGCAGGCGCGGCGAAATCTGGAGAGGGAGATTCCGGGATGGACGTTCGATGGCGTGAAAGCGAAGGCGCGCGCCGAGTGGAACACGGCGCTGGCGGGCATCAGCACGGTGGGCGGCAATGAGCGCCAGCGCACGATTTTTTACACGGCGCTTTACCGCTCGCTCGAGCGCATGACGGACATCACGGAGGACGGAAAGTACTTCAGCGGGTACGACCATTCGGTTCACGACACGGAAGGGCATGATTTTTATGTGGACGACGGCTTATGGGATACGTATCGCTCGCTTCATCCGTTACAACTGCTGCTCGATCCAAAGCGTCAGCAGGACATGATTCGATCGTACCTGCGGATGGACGAGCAAAGCGGGATGCTGCCCTCGTTTCCATCAGTGGCGGGAGAGCAGGCGGTGATGATCGGTCATCATGCGGCGCCGCTGTTTCTGGATACGTACGAGAAGGGCTATCGCGACTTTGATGTCGAGCGGGCTTATGCGGCGGTGCGGAAGGCCGCGACGGAGACAACGATGATTCCGTGGAGCCGCGGGCCTCTGACGGAACCGGATCGCGTGTATTTTGACAAGGGATTTTTTCCGGCGCTCGACCGGGGCGAGAAGGAGACGATTGCCGAGGTTGGCGGCGAACGACGGCAAGCAGTCTCCGTGACGCTTGAGGCCGCTTACGACGACTGGTGCGTGGCAGAACTGGCAAAAGCGCTGGGCAAGACGGAAGATGCAACGTATTTTGACAAGCTGGCACAGAACTACAGGAATGTCTTCAACCCGGAGATCGGGTTGATGGCGCCGAAGGACAAAGACGGGAAGTGGATTCCTGATTTTGATACGAAGCTGGATGGCGGACAGGGTGGGCGGGATTACTTTACCGAAGTGAACACCTGGATCTACACCTTCAGCGTTCAGCACGATGTTGCGGGACTGATTGGGTTGAAGGGCGGGAGGGACGCATTCAATGCCACGCTTGACCGGCTTTTTGTGGAGCAATACGGAACCTCGAAGTGGCACTTCCTGAATCAGTATCCCGATGCGACGGGGTTGGTGGGACTTTACGCGCAAGGCAATGAGCCGAGCTTTCACATTCCTTACTTGTATGACTTCTCGGGGCAACCGTGGAAGACGCAACGTCGTGTGAGGCAACTGATGGATGTCTGGTATACGGATGGTCCGCTGGGCATTCCCGGAGATGACGACGGAGGTGCAACTTCGTCGTGGTATGTGCTGAGCGCGATCGGGATTTATCCGGTGTGTCCGGGGAGTCCGGTGTACGAGATCGGCAGCCCGATTTTTGCGCGGAGTACGGTGCGGCTGGGGAACGGCAAGCTGTTCACGATTGTGGCGCACCAGGTGTCAGCGCGCAACAAGTACATCGAGTCAGCACAGCTCAACGGCAAGGCACTAAATCGCGCGTGGTTTGCGCATGCGGAGATTGCGAACGGCGGAACACTGACGCTGGAGATGGGGGACAAGCCGAATCTGCAATGGGGAGTCCGGCCGGAAGACGCTCCTCCGTCTATGAGTGGGCCAACGCGCTGAACTGGCGAGGCCGCTTTTGAACAGAAGGGAAGTTGAACGAGTTCGCGCGCGCTGCCTTGTGGGCGCGCAAACTCGAATTGATCAAAAGACGTTTTGAGAAGGCGGGTATCCGTTACGCGGAGATAAATAACGGATACATCCGTCGCACCTGGCTCAGGCTGCGTTACAACACGTTGCGGCGTCCGGAGACCAGGTTGATGACCAGGACGATCAACGCGATCACGAGCAGAATGTGAATCAAGCCACCGGCGATGTGCAAGCTGAAACCCAGGAGCCACAAGACAAGAAGAACGGCAAAAATTGTCCAAAGCATACGACACACCTCTCTCGATTGTGAACGCGTGGGCCGGGAAGCCCGGCCCACGCGCAGTCAACACATGTACAAACTGCGGTTACCTGGAAGCGATGGCCTGCGCCCTTGCCTCTCTGACAGCATTGACAAATGGGTCTGCCGAGGCAGGCGTGGCCACTTCGCCGCGCAGAACGCGATGTGTGGACATATCAGCACCGTAATAGGCTTCCATGGAATCGTCGTCGCGGCGAACATCGGCGCCGGTTAGCGTGAGTCCGGCGAACAGGCCCTTGGCGCGCGAGTAGGTGAGGATTTCAGTGTTCAGCTTCCAGTCGGTGTCGGCAGTAGCGTGGCGACCCACCGGTCCGGCTGCCGCGGAGGCGTCAGCACCAATCTGGAACTTTGCGTCTTCCATGCGCTGCATTCCCCGGTCGCCCTGGAAAACCATGACGAGATCCACGCCTTCGACGCCGATTTGCAATCCCCAGCTTCCGCCGGTGATGGCGAAGAACGCCGGAGCGCTCCAACCATGATCGGTCCTGCAGGTGGCAACGCCCCTGCCATTCTCCGCGCCAAACACCAAGCCGCCCTTGATCATGTGGGGCACTACGGCAATGCACTTCGCGTGCTCCAGCACTTCTTCCGGAATGCCTTTATCCGGCGCAGCCATAACCTGGTGGAGGACGAGCGTTGCATTGTCGAGCCGGTTCTGCACATCTTCGCGAGACTCCGCGCAGGCCGTGCTTGCCACACCCAAACTAACCAGTGCCACTAACGTCATGAATTTCTTCACTGAATTCACCATTTTCTACCCGTGCGCAGCGTCATTTTGATATTGCGCACTGAGACGCACAAGGTATCCTTAACTTAGAGGCGTTGACCGGCAGTGTCTGAGCAATAAGGCTCTCTTGAAGGACGGCGGCCGATCAATTGATGCCGCGGGAGACGGCTATGCGGTGGACTGCCCAATCTTGCAAGGTCGCGCCGCGGCAATCCGGGAAACCTTTGCGCAGATCATTCGGCGCCAGGCATGAGGTGGCTTTCTCCGGGCGGGAAGCTGCAACCCCTCCGCGCTATGGCGCATCAAGCCAGGTTCTGTCGCTTCAATCGGATGGAGGCTTGATCGATGGTTGAGCTCGAGAAGCCACCGTTTGATGCCGCTGCGTTTCTGGCGAGCGCGGGACTGGGGCGCAGTATCGTCCAATTGAAGCCCAAGGAAGCTTTTTTTTCGCAGGGAGATCCCGCTGACGCGGTCTTTTATTTGCAGAAAGGCCGGGCAAGGGTCACGGTTGTTTCAACCCTAGGCAAGGAAGCCACCATCACGCTGCTGGCGGCGGGGGATTTTATTGGGGAAGAGTCGTTGGTGACACCGGAGGGGCTTCGCCTGGCGACGGCCACGGCTCTTACCGCCTGTACCGCTCTGAAGATAGCGCGGGATGAGATGACCCGGGCGATGCACGAGGAGCATAAATTCTCAGACTTGTTCCTGAAGTTTCTGCTGACTCGAAGTATGCGCATCCAGGCCGATCTTATCGACCAGCTTTTCAACTCCAGTGAAAAGCGTCTCGCGCGTGTTCTGCTGTTGATGGCAGAATTTGGCCAGCCCGGTAACAAGGAAACCCTGCTTCCGAAAATCTCGCAAGAGACACTGGCCGAGATGATCGGCACCACGCGCTCCCGGGTCAGCTTCTTCATGAACCGTTTTCGCAAGCTGGGTTTTATCGAATACGATGGCCGAATCCGCGTCCATAAGTCGTTGCTGAACGTGATTCTGCACGATGCGCCGCATGAAGATAGCTCGAAGGCGGAAGCCGCTTCCAACAGCCCCGAAGAGTAACTCCGGCCGGCCGAAGGGCGACCTGGAGATCCGATCTCGCCTTATTGCAGAACTCTAGTCCAACTCGCTGGATTCGATCGCTCCTCAAGTCGCTTGGTCCCGGGATTATCACGGGGGCCGCGGACGACGACCCATCGGGTATTGCCACTTATTCGGTTGCGGGCGCGCAGCTAGGAACCCAGCTTCTGTGGACCGCGCTTTTGACGTGGCCACTGATGGCCGCGGTGCAGATGATGTGCGCCCGGATCGGCGAGGTGACAGGGCAGGGTCTGGCCGCGAATCTCAGACATCGATTTCCAAAGTGGCTGTTGCTTGCAGTTGTCTTCGCCCTGTTGGCCGCCAACACTATCAACATCGCTGCTGACCTGGCTGGAATGGCCGATGCGGCCTCGATGTTGACGGGAATTAACTCGCGCCGGATTGTCGTCGCGTTTGCCGTTCTCATCTCATGGGCCACAATTCGGCTCCAATACAAACAGATTGCAGATGTGCTCAAGTGGCTGGTACTTGTACTCTTCGCATACCCGGTTACTGCGTTTGTGGTGGGAGCCGACTGGGGCCAAGTGCTGCGCGATACCCTGATTCCCTCCTTGCCGAGTACAAGAACTGGATGGGCGACGCTGGTTGCGATTCTGGGTACAACAATCAGCCCATATCTTTTTTTCTGGCAGACCAGTGAAGAAGTGGAAGAGGAGAAGTCGGTAGGCGAAACAACGCTCGCCAAGCGCAGAGGGGCCACAGTGCAACAGCTTGAATTACGAAACATTGATGTGGGCGTCGGGGCGTTCTTCTCGAACGTGGTCATGTTCTTTATCATCCTGACGACGGCTGTCACTCTCAACCGGCACGGCATTACAAATATAGAGACCTCGTGTCAGGCAGCCGAGGCTCTTCGTCCGTTTGCAGGAAAATTCGCCACGACCGTGTTCACACTCGGGATTGTCGGAGTCGGATTTCTTGCCATTCCCACACTGGCGGGATCAACTGCTTACGCCTTCGCGGAGACTTTGGGATGGCGACAGGGATTGAACTTGAAGCTGCGACAGGCCCGCTGGTTCTACAGCCTGATTCTGTTCTCGACCGGAGTGGGTGTTGCGCTGAATTTTATTGGGATCAACCCGGTGAAGGCGCTGTATTGGACAGCGGTGATCAATGGACTGCTGGCGCCTTTTCTTCTAGTAGCGATTCTCATTTTGGCCAGGGATGCGAAGCTCATGCAGGGCCAGCCGAGCTCGCGGCTGGGGTGGATTGTTGTGGCGATCACGACACTGGCCATGTTCGCTGCGGGTGTTGCGATGTTTGTTGTGTAAGCTGCAAGGCCGGGCAACAGCCGGGGCTTGCAAGCGCGACCGGCTGCTTTCTACAACGCAAGTTTTTCAGAGGTCTCGGTACGACGAAGGCCGCCAATCTTCCAGATTCCAAAACAAGTGCCAGCCACAAGCAGAGCTGCGAACAGACACATCAGAGGAGTCGACTATCTCTGGAGCGTTCCCGACCAAAGACGAATGGCGTGACGTCCATAGGCAACGGCGAACCAGGCGATGAGGGAGTAACGCACGATGCGAGCCGAGCCATAGACGAGTAGAAAGCGGTGGCGTGACACGCCGAGTGCCCCCGAGGCAAGCGCAAAGGGCAAGAGCGGAACGGGTGGTGGAAGCACGGCAGGAAGAAACAAGGCGAGGATGCGGTGTCGCTCAACCCATGCGACGACTCGCTCAAGAAGGCGCGCCGGCACATAGCGGCGCAATGCCCCTTTGCCGCCTCTGCGCCCGAGATTCCAAGTAAGGTACCCGCCCACGAGGCTGCCCGCAATGGCGAGCGCGGCAAGCAGCCAAGGATCTCCGTCGTGCGCGACCAGCCAGAGGAGTAGCAGGTCAGTACTACCAGGAAGAGGCAAAGGGATGAAGGAGGAGTCGACGACAGCAACAGCAAAAAGTCCCAGTGTTCCCATGTGCGTGAGCCAGAGCGGCAGCAAGGAGTGACGCACGGCGGGTGCGAGGAACAGGACCGATCGCCGAAGAGAATCACTCTTAGAAATGCGAACCAGTTGGCCTGTCAGTTTGCTCATAGACGCGAACAGCCCTGCGACCGGATCGAAAGCTCGCGTTACACGCGGAGCGGCAATCGGACCTGAGCAATACTACGCGTTCAAATTACGATTTCTCAAATCAGATGAGATGTATCGTCACTGCTGGCGATGCTTTGCGGGCCTGAGCAGATGGTTCCAACCAGAGTCGTAGGTGATGGGCGTTGAGGGAGTGGGCAAGCTGGGGGAAGCATGTTCCAATGCTGGGGTGCTTGCAGAAGCTGGAATTGCTTTCCTCTTATTGGGTGGCTTGATCGCGGCGGTGCCTGGCTTGCTCAACGGCTGTATCCTACCAAGCCTCATGGCTCGGCGCGCTGCGAAATGTGCTTCGACGTCGATTTTCTTGATGAGGCTCATTGCCTCTCCCGTCGTTCTGTGTGAAGACCCGCTGTGGCCGGTCTCAGGCCGCAGCGGGTCAATATTCGCGATTCTTTGTTGTGAAGCTTAGTCGCGATATTTAACGCAGGCTTCCAGTCGTTGTGTTGACCGGGCTCCCAATTGCTTCGCCCGAGACAACCAACTCTACTCTCCGGTTCTCTTGCCGGCCGGAGGAGTTACTGTTAGAAGCTACAGGTGCACTGTTGCCAAATCCTGTTGCGCTGACCGAGTTTGCAGTAACGCCCTGAACGACGAGGAAATCGCGAACGGCCCCGGCGCGGTTCTCTGAAAGCTTCTGATTCATCTGATCGCCACCGACATTGTCGGTGTAACCGCCGACTGCAATGTTGAGCGACGGATAGGCAATCAGGATTCCCGCGACTTTCGCCAGCTTCTCCCGCGCGCCCTGCTTCAACGAAAACTCTCCGGTATCAAACAAGACATCGGACATGCTGACGATCAGCCCGCGCGCGCTGTCGCGTGTTTCGAGGATTTCATTGAGCCGCGTTTCCAATTGCGCTCGCATGGCGGCCTTTTCACTATCGGCCCGGTGTTCGCCCTCCTGCGCATGTTGGGCGACCTGGCGTGACTGGTCGGCGTCGGCTTGCGCAGCGCTAATTGCCGCCGCAGATGCTGCCTGGTTGTTGGCCATATCCGACTGGGCCCTTGCGTTGGCAGCCTGTGCGTTTGCCGCATCGGTCTGGGCCTGCGCCGCGACCGCCTGAGCGTTTGCAGCAGAGGCTTGCGCCTGTTCCTTTTGGCGGGTCGCCCTATCGGCCTGTTCCTGCGAAAGTGCCTGCGCATTTGCTGATGCCTGGCGTTCGCTGGCCGCACGGTCCTCGTCAATCCTCTTGATGGCTATCTGACGCGCATCTTCCGCGGTTTGCACCGTCTCGCGGGACTTCGCGATCAGTTGCTTTCTGTCAGAATGTCCTTCAGTGGCGTATCTGTCGGCGCTATTCATCATCTCAACAGCGTGCTGATAGCTCTCGCCGGAATATCTCTCGGCGCCCTCAGATTTTGCAATGCGAACCGCATTGCGCGCTTCGAGAAATTCCAATGGAAGCTTGGCGTCAAGAACCACAGGGTCGAATTTGTAGCCGGTGGGAATATAGCCGCCGCGTTCCATGAGCTCGACTTTTGCATTCACCGGCTGGGATGTTCCCCTGGTATCGGCGCGGACAACATTCTCAAGGACGACAACATTGCTTGGTTGGCGAACGGCAAAATAGGGTTCCGCGGTTACGATCAACGCAAAGGACTGCAGATTTGTGGTCGCAGTGAGCTTGCTGCGATCGTTGCCACCCACGAGCACTTCGCCGAGGTTCACGGCGTGACCATCCGGTGAAATTGCCCAGAGCACATAGGTGAGATATTCGCCGCCGAACGCGGAAGGGCTCTGCATGTTTTCGAATTGCGCTTCAACTTCCATGGTGCCGCGCTTGCTGCGCACCTTGGCACTACCGCTCGTCAAAGGCATCAAGGAAGTGCCTGCGAGGTCAATGCCAGTAGCTCCGCCGCGGTGCTCATAATTGACTGCCTCAACCGTGCGGCTGGTTAGGCTGATGGAGTAAGCCGGCGCTGAGTCGACAGTGACGATCGACTCCTGCGAGTTCGCAGGGACGATCGCGCCCAAGCTGAGCGCGCTTCCGATCACGAATACTAGTGAATATTTCACAAGATCTCCTGCAGTCAGAAGACTGCGTATTACGTTGTTGCTTTGGGTTGGCGGGCTAAGCCGTGCAGAGCCAGGTGATGCGATTTGTCAGCGCCCGACGCGGAATTGGTGGAGGTGATCAAAGAGCCCGTAGAGATTTGCGATCCATAAGACCAGGACGATGACAACCAGCCCGTTGAGCATGGATTTGATTTGTCCCTGCATCGGGATGAATCTGTTCACCAGCCATAGCAAAACTCCTGCTGCGACGAGAGTGATGAGGACCGTAGTGAGTGGCATATCGTGTTCTCCAATTTCTTTGCGGATCCGATCCGTACCGACCGGCATGTTTTGAGGCTGCGGGCATTCGGCCGTTGAACGGGCGTAGACCCTACGCGGTCCTGATGCGGAGCCGTGCCGCACCTATCTCTTTGAGTTTTCCATTTTGCGAGGGAGCTGTCTGAGCAATTGAATACACGGGCGAATTGGCGGAGTCCTGCGCTGGCAAATGCGGCGATTGCTCATTGCGCGAAGATGTTGAGGGAGTTGCCGCGCGATGAGATGGACGAGCGTGACAGTTGATTGTGTGCGAAGGATCAACGCGATGAAAGCGGGTTCAATTGGCGCGAAGGCAGACGATCATTCAGGCGTGCCGCCGGGGCTGGGATTGTGCCAACCGCCGTCTGCAGCTATGAGCGCGTCGGCCTGTTTCGGCCCCCAAGTGCCGCGCTTGTAGGGGCGAACCGGAAGGTGGACTTTGAGCACGCGATCGACAACCTTCCAAGCGGCCTCGACAGCATCCTCGCGGGTGAACAAGGCCCCATCGCCTTTCATTGCGTCGCCCAGCAGCCGTTCGTAAGGCGTTTCCTCTCCCGGCTGTTCGTCAGACAGGAAGAGTTCCCGCGCCTCTCCAATAAATTGCTGTCCGGCAAGCTTGACGCGTGCGGCCAGAGCGATGGCCGAATCAGGAGAGAGGCGGAAGCGCAGATAATTCGATCTGCTGTCAGGCTGCACGGCGTCAGCAAAAAGCTTTTGCGGTGGCCGCTTCAGCTCAACCAGGATCTCCGTTGCAGTGGCAGGCAGATACTTGCCTGAGCGCAGATACCACGGCACGCCTTCCCAGCGCCATGAGTCGATGAACAGCCGCATGGCGCAGTAGGTCTCGACGTCAGAGCGCTTCGCCACGTCGGACTCCTGGCGATAACCGGCATACTGGCCGCGCACCACATCATCGGCCTTGAGAGGCCTCATGGCCTTAAAGACGTTGGCCTTTTCTGTTTGCACGTCGCCGAAGTCGCGGCCAGCGGGCGCTTCCATTGCCAACAGCGCCACGATCTGGAAGAGGTGATTCTGGATGACGTCGCGCAGACAGCCGGCGGTTTCGTAAAACGCGCCGCGGTTGCCCACGCCGAAATCCTCAGCGAGCGTGATTTGCACGCTGGCCACGTAGTTGCGGTTCCAGATAGGCTCAAGAAACGAATTGGCGAAGCGGAAGTAGAGGATATTCATGATCGCTTCCTTTCCCAGGAAGTGATCAATGCGAAAAATCGAATTTTCAGGGAATGCCGCATGCGCAACCTTGTTGAGCTTGCGAGCAGATGCCAAATCGCGTCCGAACGGTTTTTCGACAATTACGCGTGCATTTGTGGCGAGGCCCGCGGCTCCCAGTCCCTTAATGACTGTTTCAAAAAGCGCCGGTGGAATTGCGAGATAGTGCGCGGGACGCCGCGCATTACCCAAGGCGGCTTTAATCGCAGCGAATGTATTGCTGTCAGTGTAATCTCCACTAACGTACGTGAGCAGAGACAGAAGGTGCTTCAGAGCCCGCTTGTCATCGATTCCGCCGGCCCGCCTGATACTGTCAGTCGCACGCCGGTGCAGGCGCTCAAGGCTCCACTTCGGAAACGCAACGCCGAGGACCGGGACTTTGAGTGCACCACTTTTCACCATTGCGTAGAGAGCGGGGAAGATCATTTTGTGGGCGAGATCGCCCGTAACACCAAAGACCACCAGAGCATCCGACTGCGACTCGGCCATCAAGTACCTTCCTTCAAAGGCGATTGGACGCCTCCCGCATGAATTCTATACACATAGCATGAATAGTGGGTGCGCATAACCTGTCGGACAATTTTGTTCCCGATCTTGCCTGGGCTGATCATGCCGATTCTGTTCGATCGTTCTGATAACTGTTGGATGCGGATGCGAAGAGAATTGTCTACTCGTTCGCGACACCGAGATGTTCAGCGCTTACGAAAAAGGCGGAGCGTGCGCGACTCATCTCAAGCCGGGAGGGATGAGGGGCCAGATACTTTGTCTCATACCGTCACGCCGGGCATACCTCTCGATGGTGGTAGGGATCTGGGGCTCGATCGGCGGGGCCTGATCATTTCAGAGT
Source organism: uncultured Acidobacteriaceae bacterium (assembly GCA_963820245.1). GTDB lineage: Bacteria > Acidobacteriota > Terriglobia > Terriglobales > Acidobacteriaceae > Telmatobacter. The sequence goes on from CAWFZC010000024.1 coordinate 122,832, forward strand.
TCCCGATGACGTGCAGTGGTGAGCAATACAGACCAGACACCGGCCGGAATCCGAGCGATGATAGACAGGCAGATTGTACTGAAATGCGCGATTCCCACTTATCTCGATTCGGGAGTGTCCTGTCGATTCCAGGCCGACAGGAATGCCGAACTGGAGAGCGTTTCGAATGCGTCTTTTTATCTGGTCTCAAGACACTTCAATTGCGGTACACCGCGGTGGTGCCGTCTCGAGAATGAACTGGCCGCCAAACCAAACAGCTGAGAACGAGGCTGCACTCCGATGAGCAAGAAAGTCACGACGTTCGACTCCACTGCCTTTCTTGCAAACGCCGGGATGGGCCGAACCATGATCGATTTGAAGCCCAAGCAGACGTTTTTTTCCCAAGGAGACACAGCGGACTCCGTGTTCTATCTACAGAAAGGCCGCGCACGAGTGAGTGTCATCTCGGACAGGGGCAAAGAAGCCACAATCACTTTTCTATCGAGCGGCGATTTCGTAGGAGAGGAATCTCTCGCGGCAATTTCCGGTTTGCGTATGGCCACGGCTACCGCGGTGAATACCTGCACAGCGCTCAAGATCAGCAGAGATGAGATGATTCGCATGATGCATGACGAGCCTGCATTCGCGGATATCTTCCTCAAATTCCTTCTGACGCGCAGCATGCGGACCCAGGCCGACCTTGTCGATCAACTGTTCAACTCCAGTGAGAAGCGTCTGGCGAGGATTCTGCTGCTGATGGCTGAATTCGGCAAGCCGGGCGAACCGGAAACCTTCATCCCACCCGTGACGCAGGAAACCCTGGCAGACATGATCGGTACCACAAGATCACGCGTGAGCTTCTTTATGAACCGTTTTCGCAAACTGGGTTTTATCAGCTATAACGGGCGAATCCAGGTACACCGGTCTCTCCTGAATGTGGTTCTGCTCGATCAATTGCCAGAGCGTAATGCACAGAACCCCGACCTTATCCCGGTCCCCAAGGCGGATTCCGTCGACTGAGTCGAGTCGGAGAGGCGAATACGATCTCTCTTTCTGACGACACCGACATTGCAATGGCTGGAAATAACCCTCCCTAGCAATACCATGCGGATGTGCCTCAGTTTGCGTGCGACATACAGACTTGCTGACCGGTCTACAGCCGGGCTTTGGCGAAAGCTCGTCCGGACCCGGACTTCAAATACTTCTCAAAGGCGATCGCTCGCTCTCCCTCTGTGAACACGGCATAGGTCTTGATGCGCCATGGGCGGAAGTGTGAAGTATGAGTTACAGCGCCGGCATTGTGCTTGTCCAGTCTGGCGTCCAGATCCTCGGTAATGCCGGTGTAGAAATGCTCGCCGGATAAGCTTTGAAGGATGTAGACGTACTTCATTTGGACTTGCTCGCTTGATCGTTTCTTTTCCGCAGCTCGCCTTCGCTAAAGCTGCCGGAGGACAAGGTCCGCCTTCGCTAAAGCTACGGCGGGACAACCTTCGCGAAGCGAAGGTTGGTGGAGGCGGCGGGAGTCGAACCCGCGTCCGAAATCGCTGTCAGCCAGGAGAGTTCATGCTTTGTCCGATTCCTTTTGATTCACTCCTGGCACTCAGAACGGACAAGATGCGACAGAAGCTAGTCCGATGATCTCGCGCACACCGACACGGACCGAGCCGGATGCGCCAGCCTACTGAATGACGTCCGCTCACAGCCCATAGGCGAAGCCGTGGAAGACGGCAGCTTAGTTAATTAAGCTGCAAGTGCCAGATTATCGTTGGCAACTTTTGTTTTGCAGGCGATTACAGGTGCCCACACCCTGACATGCCTCCTAAGCCGCATTCGATCCCGTCGAAACCGTGACGCCCCCACGTGTGGCCTGCTCTTTAGATGCAGAAGCAGGAAGCATAGGTGCGAGCCGGAACAACTGGCTCGTGCTGCTACCACCATTCTACGCTCTTTGCCGTTTCACGGGATTGCGCGGAGGTGTTAGTGTGGCGAGGTACCTATCCCCAGTGAAGTGAAAGAGGAGATCGAGGATGGTGGAGCAAGTAGTTCGCCTGACGGTGAGTTTCTCAGTGACGGACGCGCAGATGAGCGCCTTCAAGAGTATTGCTACGGAGATGACGGATGGCACCAAACCAGAGCCCGGAACGATGGGCTACGAGTGGTTTGTGAGCGGAGACGGTAAGCGTTTTCGGCTGGTGGAGACCTATGCGGATGCGGCTGCTGTGGAGGCGCACTTCATGGGTTCGGTTGTGCAGCAACTTGTGCCGAAACTTGCAGCGGTTTGCGCGGTGGATGGGTTCGAATTTTATGGCGATCCGGGGGCGAAGGTGTCCGCGATGGCAGCTGGATTCGGAGCAGCTTTCTTTCAGTATTGGACGGGCATCGGCCGCTAACACGAATGCCCGGCAGATGAACGCCGGGCACTGCGGACTTTCCGGCCCGGGGTCTACTGCTTGTCGAGGTCGATCTTTTCGTAGTCGAGCCTGGCTATTCCGGCCCTGATCTGTGTGGGCGTCTTGCCGAGGCGGGTTTGCTGATAAGCGTAGAAACCTTCCTTGGCGCAGGTGGAGCATTCGGTTCCATGAAGGCCCTCAAAGCAGCTGCGCAGGCTGGTGTGGCCGAGGGCGCGATCGCAGCGGCAGTTGCACGGCAACTGATAAACCACGCTGCCGACTTTGGCCACCTGCTGGTAGACATGGACCTGCCAGGGGTATTGGAAGTTTTCGCCTGTGAGCTTCGATCCTGACAGGATTGGAGGCAGGGCGCTGACTCTGAGGGGAGCGGAGGGATGATAGGCGGGAACGTCCTGCGACGGGTTGGACCACTGCGCGTAGCTTGCTGCGGTGAGGGTGAAGGCTGCCAATCCCAGGACAGCTCGGCTCTTGAGGAGGATTTTCATGGAACCTCTCTGGAAGTCATTTTATCCGGAGCCGGGAAAAGTGAGCAATCCGGCTTGGGCGTCGTCGGACCCCGGTTTTGGATGGAGCTTGCTGCCCGCACAAAAAAAAGACGGCTCGAACGGTCTAGCTGTTCGAGCCGGGAGGCCAGTGACGCAAACTACTTCCTACTGGGGGAGACGGTGTAGACCGGCTCTACCAGCGGAATAAATACAGCATAGCATAGATTGGGGAGAATGCAAATACAAAAATCTAAATTTTTAGCGACGACACAGAATGTCAGCATCTTTGGCAATCGAGCATCTAAATCGCAGGCGAAATCTCAAGAAAGCAGCGGGCCAGGATAAGGCCGGAAAGCGAGAACGAAGGTGGCAAAGCCCTCAGATTCAGATGGTTATTCGTCGAGGAATCACCAAGGTGATCAAGGCTCGGGATGGCTCAAGGTCGGTATTGTTGCGGCGGCCTCAGCTCTTGCCGGAGGGCTTGCCGCAGCGTGGTGGTACCGAAAAACCCTAAAAACCCTGCGTCAAACCGAAGAAATTGCCATAAATCCGCATTTTGGTAGCGAAATGGACGAGGCTTCCCACGATGAGTGACGACGTGGATTGGACAGATTCACCCTAGACGGCGGTGTCGCTACGGGCGGCGAGATCAAAATCCTTGGCGGTGAGGCCACCGGCGTCATGGGTGACGAGAGCCAGGCGTACCTTGTTGTAGCGGATATCGATATCGGGATGATGGCCCGCCTGTTCGGCCAGCTCGCCGACGCGATTCACAAAGCCGAGTGCGGCGCGGAAATCCTTGAACTGAAAGGTTCTGACCAGCTCGCCGTTGACGATTTCCCATTCGGGCACGGAGGCGAGGCGGGCATTGGCCTGATCTGCAGAGAGTGCGGGCATAGGAGAACCTCCTGATTTCGGACCCAGTTATAGGATGCAGATTCTGAACGCTGGAATCAGTTCTTGAATTCCTGCGGACTGGGCGGCTGGGCTAGATCAAATGAGGAGAATCGCCTGTTCTGGCCGCTGATTTCGGAACGCAGTTCCTGCCAGAGCTCGTTTGGAATCTTGAGGAAGGCCTCAACGACGGCCGGATCAAACTGAGTGCCGGAACAGCGCAGGACTTCTTCACGTGCAGCGTCGAAGCTGCGGGCCTTGCGATAAGGCCGGTCGCTGGTGATGGCGTCGAGGGTGTCAGCGACCGCGAAGATGCGGGCTCCGACGGGAATTTCACGTCCGGCGAGACCGCTGGGATAGCCCGATCCGTCGAAATGTTCCTGATGGCAAAAGACGATTTCAGCCGCGCCGGACAGGAAGGGAATTTTGCGCAGCATGTGGTAACCGCGGGTGCAATGCTCGCGCATGACATCCTGCTCTTCCGGCGTCAGCTTGCCAGGTTTGCGCAGAATCTCGTCAGGGATGGCCATCTTGCCGATGTCGTGGAGAAAGGCTCCGCGGGCAATGATTTTGATCTCGGCAGGAGTGAGGCCCATGGCCCGGGCGAGGGCAATGGTGTAAGCGGTGACACGCTTGGAGTGACCTTCAGTTTCAGAGTCCTTGAGGTCGAGGGCGTCACCCAGAGCTTCAAGCGTGACGTCATAGGAGTGTTCGAGATCCTCCATGGCGTGGCGCAGCATTTCGGTCCTGGCGCGAACCATCTGCTCGAGGCTTTGCTGGTAGTTGTGGCTCTCTTCAAGAACCTGGCGGTGGCGGAGGGCGCGCTCGACCGTGCCGATGAGATGGTCGCGCTCAAACGGCTTGAGCAGGTAGTCGTAGGCTCCGCGACGCATGGAGTCGATGGCGACGCTGATGTCGTGGATGGCGGTGACCATGACGACGGGAAGATTTGGCTGCTGTGCGTGCAGTTTCTCAAGCAGAGCGATGCCGTTGAGATCCTGCATGACAATGTCAGTGAGCACCAGATCGTAGGTGTTTGACTCGAGCGCTTCAAGGGCTTCACGAACGCTTGAGGCCAGTTGGACCTCGTATCCCTTGCGCTCAAGAGTGGAACCGATCATGGCGCGGACATGGGTTTCATCGTCGACGACAAGCACTCGCGCCGGCCTGCCCGCTTCGATGATTGCGCGGGCTTCCCCTTCAGCGATCAACTCGGTAGACGGGTTCGATGTTCCTTGTCCTGCGAGATCCATTGCCAAGAAATTTCCTCCCAGGCTCGTTTGTGCTCCGGGGGCAAATGCCGTATTCATAACGTTTACCTTAGCCGCCTGGAGGCGACCGGGTTCTCTATCTAGTAAACAAGCAATCGAGCAGCCTGACTATCACTAAAAAGCGTTATAGCGCGGTTAAGAATCCCGACGATAACGACCTGAAAGTGGCAGAGGGCAACAATTAGAGCAATCGAGAGGACGTAAGCCGTTGTCTCGAGGCAAGCCGTGATCCTCCGCGAGCGTGGCAGGGTAGAGCGGAGTTCACTCAGTGGATTAGATGCTGGAAACCGACTTGAGTGAGCTGGGAGGCGGGCGGGAGGCACCGAAGCCGACCCTCGAACGTGCTGGGTGGGGCGAGCGATAAAGGACTAGGCGCCGATAGTAAGTTCAACGGTCAGATACGGATTGATACGCGTCCCGGACGCAGCGGCGGACTCCTGGCGCCGATACCACTTTTGGGTCAGTTGGCGCTAACCCTTCTTTTCGCGTCGGGCTTTCTTGGCCTCGACCCAGCCTTCGATGTTGGTTTGCCGGCTCCTGCCGACGGCGAGAGCGCCTGCGGGCACGTCTTTGGTGATGCATGAGCCTGCGCCGATATAGGCTCCGTCAGCGATATTGACGGGAGCGACCAGGGTTGAATCACTGCCCACAAAAGAATGCTTGCCGATCAAGGTCCGGTGCTTGTTTACCCCGTCGTAGTTGCAGGTGATGACACCGGCGCCAATGTTAGTTCCCTCGCCGACTTCGGCATCGCCGAGATAGGTGAGGTGGCTGGCTTTTGCGCCCTTGCCGACCTTCGCCTTCTTGGTTTCAACAAAGTTGCCGATATGGGCATCTTCACCGATCTCGCTCTCAGGGCGCAGATGGGCGAAGGGGCCGATCTTGGCGCCATTGGCAACCGAGCTTTCGGAAAGGACGCAATTCTGGCGCACGAGAACGTTGTTGCCGAGCGTGCAGTTCTCGATGACGGTGTAGGAGCGGATGAGACATTTGGAACCAATGCGGGTATTGCCGAGCAACTGCACAAACGGCTCAATGACCGTATCGGGCGCAACTTGAACCTCAGCATCGATGACGCAGGTATCAGGCCGGTAGATGGTTACGCCAGAGGCCATTAGCCGTGCTGCAGTTGCCGCGCGCAGCTCAGCATCTTCCGCTACCAACTCCGCAATTGTCTTCACGTTCAGTATTCTCCAAACTTGGGTTTTGCCGACCTCGCGACGTGGGAGGCGCGGGCTTAGTTTCCAGCTCCTCAGTTACCTGTTCCAGCGGCTGCGCCCTGTGCGCCACCGGGCTGCGGGATCGTGATGTCGATGTTCTGGATGGGCCCGAGGTCCAGCTGATCGAGGCCAGGCTTGATCTCTGGGCCGTTGCCCACGACGAGGATGGCCAGCTTGTCAGGGTAGATGTATTTTTTTGCTGCCGCTGTGACGTCAGCCAGGGTTACTTTTTCAACGCCAGTCTTGTAGGTTTCGAGATAATCGGCTGGATACCCATAGAACTCCAAACGCTCGCGTTCATCGAGAATCTTGTCTTTGGTGTCGTAGCGGAAGAGGAAGGAGTTGAGGATGTCGTCTTTTGCGCGCTTCAATTCTTCCTGAGTGAAGGGTTTCGAATTGAGGCCGGCGATCTCAGCCAAGGTTGCTTTGGTTGCCTCAACGGTGGAGGGGCTCTTGGTGATTACCTCTGCTTTGAAGGCACCGGGATGATCGTAGGAGGCTCCCATGCCTCCTCCGACGGCGTAGGCCAAGCCCAACTCAGTGCGCACCTTCTGGAAGAGCCGGCCCACAAAATCGCCGCCGAGGATTTCGTTCATGACGGAGATGGCGGGCAGGTCGGGATTGCGGCGGTCCGTTCCCAAACCGACAATCTCGACGTTCGACTGATTTACGTCTTCCTTGTCGATGAAGTAGACGCCGGGCTTTGGTCCGGGGAACACATCGTTGCGCTGCGGAAGAGCCTGAACCTGCGGCAGGCTTTCAAAGGCGGCGCGGACTTTGGCTTCCATGGCTACGGGATTAAAGTCACCACTGATTCCGACAATGAGTTTTCCCTTGAGGGTTTTGTCGTGCCAGGCCTGGAGATCGGCGAGCGTAACGGCGCCGATGGTGGCCAGCTCCGGCTGACGCGTGTAGGGACTGTTAACGCCGTATACGAGCTTGTCGGCTTCGCGGCCGGCGATACCGCCTTCGTCGTCGTTGCGGCGCATGATCCCGGTGGCCAGTTGCTGCTGGGCGAGCTGGAGCTTTTCCGCGCTAAATTTGGGATGGAAGAGCAGATCCATGGCGAGGTCAAAGACCTGGTCGGAGTCGGCTTTGAGCGAGTCCCATGAGACAGCGGTGGAGTCCACGTCGCCCCCGGTCTCAATATGCGCGGCGCGCATCTCGAGAAAGTCGTCCATGGCGTCGCCGTCCATTTTGGCGGTGCCGCTGGTGCGCCAGGCTTCGCCATAGAGATCGGTGATGCCGATTTTGGATGCGTCTGTTTCATCGCGCGAACCGCCGGGAATGAGTACCGAGCCGGAGACGAAGGGCAGTTCGTGATCTTCCTGCAGGAAGATTACAATTCCGTTTTTCAGCTCGATGCGCTTCGGCTGCTGCGGCTTGAAGTCGTGAAGTTTTGGGATGGGAATTTTTTCCCACGGCTTGCTCTGCTGCGCGGGCATGAATGCGGGTGAAGCGAAGGCAGCGACCATTGCCGCGATCCGAATCAGTCGGGAAGCACTTTTGTGAGTCATCGTGATCATTCCGCGCCTCCATTGCTCTTTGCGGCTGCCGCGGGAGCTGCCGTGTCGATTTCCGCGCTAGTCCGGTTGGAGGCGACAAAGATCTGATTCGCCACGCGGCGAATGTCAGCCTTGGTTACCTTGTCGACTCTATCGAGCTGAAGGAAGAGCTCGCGCCAGTCGCCGTAGCGGGTTTGGTACTCGGCCAGAGCATTCGCTAATCCCTGGTTGTCAGCGAGCCCGCGCAACAGGTCGGCACGGGTTCGGGTTTTATACATTTGCAACTCCGCGTCAGTGACGTCGGTGGATTTGAGCTTGTCGATTTCCTTGTGAATGGCATCGCGCATTTGCGCGGGTGTGTGTCCGGGAAGCGGAACCGCATAAAACGCAAACAGGCTGGGATACTTGTCACCGGGGAAGGGACTGAATCCCTGGGATTCAGCGGCGATCTGCTGCTCCTCGACGAGGCTGCGGTAGAGCCGGGAGACGCGCCCGTTGGACATGATGTCCTGGATGGCGTCAAAGACCGCATCATCCGGATCGCGATAGCTGGGACGGTGATAGCCCTCAATGTAGAAGGGTTGGGTTTGCTCGCGGATGATGACGGACTTCTCAGCGAATTGCTTTGGCTCGACGGTCGTCATCTCTTCCGGTTTTGGCCCGCCGGGCACTTTGCTGAAGTATCGCTCGAGCATGGGCAGGTCCTGTTTGGCATTGACATCGCCGACGACGGTGACCACGATGTCGCCGCCGACATAATATTTTTTGTGGAACGCCATGGCTTCAGTAGCGTTGATTTGACTTACTTCACTGGGCCAGCCGACGCTGCTGCGGCCGTAGTTGTGCGCGACATAGGCAGTTGCGAGAAATTGCTCAATCATGCGGCCGATGGGATTGGAATCGGTGCGCATGCGCCGCTCTTCAACGACGACGTCGCGCTCCTTGTAGAATTCGCGGGGCACAGCGTCAGAAAGGCGGCCGCTCTCAAGCCAGGCCCAAAGTTCGAGCCGGTTTTCAGGCATCGACCAAAAGTACTGGGTTTCGTCGAGGCCGGTTTCCGCGTTGAGGCCGGCTGCGCCATTGCCTTCAGCCACTTCAGTGAACTGGTTAGGAACCACGTATTTGTGCGCTTCGTTCTGCGCTGCGATAAAGGCCTGCTTGAGGTCTGCGAGCTTCTTCTCGTCGCGACCCACGGGCTTGAGATATTCGGCCTCGTAGGCGTTGTTGGCGGCCTCCACTTTCGCGAGTGCGACCTTTTCTGCCGCATAGTCAGTGGTGCCGATCTGGCTTGTCCCCTTGAAGGCAAGGTGTTCGAACATGTGAGCCAGTCCGCTCTCTCCTGATGGGTCGTCCACGTCGCCTGCGTCGATAAAGGTGTTGTAGCTGAAGACCGGCGCCTCAGGCCGCTCGCAGATGATCAAGGTGAGCCCGTTGGGGAGCACCTTGGTCGTAATTCTCTGTTCGAAGCTTTTCAGGTCCTGAGCCTGGGCGGCGAGGCCAGCTGCGGCGGCAAGCGCCAGCGCCAGGAAACACGTCCGAATTGGGGGAAAAGCTCTGGTATGCATCCAATCTCCTTGTTCGAGAGTCGGCGAGACCCGATCTCCCGCACACTTCAAAACTATTGTCCCTACCCCTTTGCGTCAAACCCTGCCTGGCTGTAGGTCTGGGAGTGGAGGGCATGGGTTAGAGGCGGAATACGCCGAACCGGCTTCTATTCGCTGCCGAGAGCTTTGGCGAACGAATAAAAGAAGTCCAGCGACTTCCAGTAGGAATCGACGGGAAGGCGCTCATCGCGTCCATGAGCGCGTTCGTCGTCGCGTTCGAGAGCGACAGCCGAAAAGCCGTAGCAGGGAATTCCAGCCTGCGCGAAATAGATGGAGTCCGAAGCTCCGTTCTCCATCTCTGCGATGACCGGCGTTCCCGGCCAGAGTAGATTTGTAAGGCTGGTGAGAGGCTCAAAGACTTCCGGAATTGGTGCGGGTGGCGCAATCGGCTTGCGGCCGGGGGCAGTGTCAGAGATTTCTCCTGCATCGGAGACGTATTTTACCGAGAGCTTGTCGTCGGCGAAGATTCCGATCAGTTGGCGTCGGATTTCTTCAGGGGAATGGCCGGGAAAGATTCTGCAATTGACAATGGCCTGCGCCGTTTGAGGAAGAGCGTTGTTAGCCACTCCAGCATTCAACCGAGTGGCTACGCAGGTTGTTCTCATGTTCGAGTTGAAGCTAGGCTCGACCCTGAGGCGGGTTTCGGCAGCCGCATCGGGCGGAGTGGCGAGGATCGCTTTCAGGTCGGCGGCCACCTGGCCCGTTTCCCGCTCGGCAAGCTTGCCGAAGTAAGCTCGCGTTACCGCATTCAATTCGAACGGGAAGGAATATGCAGCCAGCTTGTTGAGAGCTGCCGTTAATTCGTAAATAGCGTTGTCAGGCCGCGGCACGGAGCTGTGCCCGCCGCGATTGAGCGCCGTCACCTGAAAATCGGAGTAGATTTTTTCTGTCGCACCTACGTCAACGACCATGGCTCGACCGTGCTCGAGTTCAACACCGCCAGAGTCGGGATTGATGACGAAGGCTGCATCGACCAGTTCGCGGTGGTGCTCGACCAGCCAATCAGCGCCGTTGAAGCGGCCGCCTTCCTCATCTGCCGTGAGCGCGAGAATCAAGTCGCGGCGAGGCTTGTAGCCTTCGAGATGCAGGCGCAGGAATGTCGCGACCATTACGGCATCGCCTTCCTTCATGTCCTGGGTTCCGCGACCGTAATAGTAGCCGTCCTTCTCCACAAGTCGGAATGGGTCGGTTGTCCAGTCGGACGGGAGGGCTTCAACAACGTCCATGTGGCAGAGGAAGAGAACAGGCTTTTGCGTGGGAGAGCCCGCGGCACGCATTCTGACGACGAGGTTCTGTTTGCGCGGGCCGGGCCCGAGGAGTTGCACATCTTCGGGTGGAAATCCTGCGTCAAGAAATCGCTTCTGCATGGCGGCGGTTGCCGTGGTCACGTTTCCCCGAGGCGTATCGGTGGTGTTGATCTCGATCAGTTCCTTCAGGATGGAGCGCGCAAGCGCACGGTCTTCTGCCGATGCTGTGGGCAACGGGCTCTGGGCAAGCGAGGTAGATGCGAGGCAAAGGGCCAGGGCGACCGGGACCAGCAGGAGAGAGAAAACTGAACGCTGCATGGGATCATTGTACGTTTTGGGCGCGCTCGGCTAGTGAGCCAGTCGCGCCTGAGGATTGACCAGCAACCATGCCGATGCGCCGAGAATTGCGAGGACGGTCGCGGTCATGAAGGATGCTTCCCAACCGAAATGTGCGGCAATCAGCGGCGTGAGCGAGGCGGTTACGGCAGCGCCGATCTGGCAGCCCATGTTGACCGTGGCCGAAACAACGCCGGCGTGTTGTCCGGCAAAATCGGCAGTGACGGACCAGAAGCAGCTTTGCGAGACGTAGAGAGCTCCGGCTCCGCAGGCGAGCAAGGCGGTGGCGGCGACGGCACTTTCAACTCTCGAGCCGACTGCGAGCAAAATGCCGGTCATGGTGAGGGCGAACGCCGGGAGGAAGCAACGACCGACGCGCGGGCTCACGTTGTGGGCCAACCAGTCGCTGGCCACGCCCCCAAAAAGCGAGCCGACGGTCATGGCGATGAACGGGAAGATGGAATAGACCGCGCTGGTTTTCAGGCTCAGTCCGCGAACCTGCGCCATGTAGATATAAAACCAACTGAAGAAGATCCAGGAGATATAGCCGTAGGTGAAGTAGCTTCCGGTAAGAGCCAGGACCTGTTTTGAGAAAAAGATTTTTGCCCAGGGCAACGGGTCATTTTTGAGGGGCACAGCGCTCACTTCTTCGAGCTGTGTAGAAACTTGGCGGGGAGAGTGAATATCTCCGCGGCCGGAGGAGATGAGGGCAAGTTCTCTGGTGGTGACCCATGGATGCTGCTCCGGCGTGTCGCGCGCTATCACGTACCAGATGGCTGCAGCGACGACACCAATGAGCGCACAAAACCAGAATGCGGCGTGCCATCCGGAGAGCAGGATGATGGAGGTGAGCAGCGGAGGCGCGATGCCGGACCCGAACCCCACTCCTCCAAAGACAATGCCGCTGGCCTTGCCGCGTTCGTGGACAGGGAACCATCGCTCTACAAACTGGTTTGCCGAGGGATACATGACTGCGCTGCTGGCGCCGAGCGCGACCCGGACGAGGAACAGAACCCAGATGGCGCCAGGCATTGAAGGCGGGACGAAGCAGGCAAGAACGGTGAGGACACCCCACAACGTTACAAACGTGGTGAGTACCCGGCGCGGACCGAAGCTCTTGATGAGGACGCCGCCGGGGATCTGGAAGGCCGCATAGCCGACGAGAAACGCGCTGAAGATCCATCCGAGATGGGAGTTGTCGATGCGGAATTCTTTAGCGATTTCCGGGCCCGCGATGGAGATGTTGGTGCGATCAAGGAAGGCAATGGTGCTGAGGACGAACAACCAGAGGACGAGAAGATAACGGATGGGCAGTCCCCCGCCTGCCTTACGTTCCTGGTTTCGAATCATTCCGATTCCGATCCCCCTGCGGCGGCTGGCGCACGCGATGACAGCTTTGCTGCACACAATCGTACCTTGTCGCCTCCCTGCCGTGCCCTGGAGCAACAAATTCGTGCGCCGAGCTCAAAATCGTGAACTGAGTTCGCGTGCATCAGGCCGGGGGAGCAAGGACCTGGCTGACGTGCCGCGAAGAGTTGAAACTGGCGGCGATCCCCGATTCGCGATGATTCACAAAGACTTTTCGACGAGAACCCGGGAAATGCTCTACTCTTTCCTGTGAGCGCATGAGACCTTTCACTCGAAAAATCCGGAAGGCCATTTTGCAGGCCCTAGAGCATGACGTGATCAATACCGCGAAGGCGGCGGCTTACTCGGGGATGCTGATGCTTTTTCCGGCGCTGCTGGTGGCGACCACGCTGCTGGCGCAGGTGCAGGAAGGAAGCACGATGGTGGGCGAGATTCGAACGCTCTTTGATCAATTTCTACCCGCCGACACGATGGACCTTCTGCAGTCGTATGTGCTTACCCGGCGTGTTTACTCAGGCCAACTGTTGTTGTCGGCCACCGGCCTGAGCATCTTTGCCGGTCTCGGTTTGATGCTGTCGCTGATGGAAGGTTTTCGGCGCGCATACCAGATTCCGCATGAAGCATGGGGATTTGGGGGACGCCGTCTGCGGGCGCTGCTGCTAGTGCCGATCGCGCTGGTCCCGCTTTCAGTGGCGACACTGGTGGTGGTATTTGGCCATCAGTTTGAATTGTGGATGGTCGACAACGCCAACGGTCACGAGATGCGCTACATCGTGCTCTTTTTCTGGCGCATGGTGCGGTGGTCGATTGCCTTGTTTACCAGCGTTACGGTTCTGGCGGCTCTGTATCACTTTGGCACGAAGAGAAAGGAGCACTGGTTCCGGGTGGCACCAGGAGCGGTGGCGGGCACGCTTTTGTGGTTTCCGTCCACGCTTGCTTTTGGGTGGTATGTGACGCGGGTTGCCGACTACTCAATGTTTTACGGTTCATTTGGCGCTGGGATCGCGACGCTCGTGTGGCTTTACATTACGTCGTTCAGCGTTCTGGTTGGAGCCGAGCTGAATGGTGTTCTTTATGGCGATCGCCAGGAACAGCTATCGAACCAGATTTTTACAGACCGGCTGACGGATTCTACCTCGCCGGAAGAGCAATAGACACCGGTAGTCCGTCAAGGACTGGCCAGAAAACCTGCATGTACAATAAGGGAAGACGTTTCCTTCTTTCCCTTTCTGTTCCACTCAGCCTTTTTGTCCACCATTGAAGTGCTTTTCGAGGAGCTATCGCTATGTCGCTCTCTGAAGTTGGTCTCTCCGGGTCTCCAGCTCAACGCCGCGCAAAGATTGTCGCCACCCTGGGACCCGCCTCGAACACCGAATCGGTGGTGCGCGACCTGGTTCGAGCCGGCGTGGATGTGATGCGGTTGAATTTTTCGCATGGTTCCCACGAGAGGAAGCTGTCGGTAATCCGGCTGATTCGCAAAGTGAGCCGTGAGGAGCGGAAGCCGCTTTGCATTATGGGCGACCTGCAGGGCCCCAAGATCCGCACTTCCCAATTGAAAGATCACCAATCCGTGCTTCTTAAGGCCGGCGGACGCCTGACGATTACACCACGGGATGTTCCGGGCACCGCGACGCTGGTGGGCACGACTTTTAAAACGCTGGCTGAAAACGTGGAGCAAGGATCGCGGATACTGCTTTCAGACGGGCTGATTGAGTTACGCGTTCGCGAGGTGACGGGTGACGATGTGTCGTGCGACGTGGTGAACGGTGGCATGCTTGGCGAGAACAAAGGCATCAATCTGCCGGGCATTCTTGTGCGAGTTCCCTCACTTACGGAGAAGGACACCGAGGACCTGGAATTTGCACTGAAGAACGGCGTCGATGCCATTGCCGTGTCATTTGTGCGGACTGCCGAGGATGTTCGGCTGGTGCGCAACCGGGTGGCCGCACTCGGGCATGAGACGTGGATCATCGCCAAGCTGGAGAAGCCGCAGGCCATTGAGCACTTGGACAGCATTCTGCAAGCAGCTGACGGCATCATGGTTGCCCGTGGCGACCTCGGCGTGGAGTTGCCGCCGGAGATGGTTCCTGCGATTCAGAAGCACATTATTCGCCGCGCGGCGGACTACTCAAAGCCGGTAATTACCGCGACGCAGATGCTAGAGTCGATGATTGAGAACCCGAGGCCAACGCGCGCCGAGGTCTCAGACGTGGCCAATGCCGTTTACGACGGCACCGATGCCGTGATGCTCTCCGGGGAGTCGGCGGTGGGCAAGTATCCAGTGGAAGCCGTTTCGATGATGGCGCGGATCGTGTCAGAAGCTGAGCGCGACATGAAGGAGCAGAACCCGTACGAGGCGCGCGTCCGGCAGGCGCACCTTTCGATTGCCGAAACAATCTGCGAAGCGACCGCCCATGCGGCGGACGACCTTGACCTTCGCGGCGTTGCGCTCTTCACCGAATCAGGCGGCACGGCACGGCAACTGTCAAAGTATCATCCGACGGCACCGATCTTCGCTTTGAGCCCGCTCCAGATCACGATCAACCGTCTGAGTATGCTGTGGGGCACCACGCCGATCCATTGCCCGAAGATCAACTCGACTGAAGCACTGGTGGATTGCGCAGAAAGCCTGCTTGAACAGGGCGGATATGTTCGCCCCCGCGAGGTGATCGCGATTGTGGCCGGAACGCGCACCAAATCCGGCTCGACAAACTTTATGCGGTTGCACGTGATGGGCGATGCGAAGGCCGAGAGTTCGCGTTTTCAAGGCCCTCATGATGCGGCGGCGACGGCGGAACCGAAGCCGAAGCGTGCGGCAGCCAAAAAGCCGAAGACTTTCACGAGATATCCTTCGCCTAATCCTCCAAAGATCTCAAACCCGTAAGATTGGCGTCGAGCCGAGGGACGAAAAACGCCACTCCATTGCGGAGTGGCGTTTTTGCTTGCGTATGAGATTCTTGAGTGCCGACTGCGGTGATTTGTTCCAGAACTGGTTGCATAAATCAAGTTCAACAAGTGTAGAAGGTCCCTCAGGGGCTAAAGCCTTGCATCATTTTGGTCATCGAGTGGCGCGGCTAAAGCCGCGCCCCTTCAAAACCCGACTTACGCAACGAATTCTAGCGATCTTTGACTTCGTAGCGGGCGACCATTCCGGCAAGCATGTGGTCGCTGATGTGGCAGTGATAGAGCCAGATTCCAGTGGCGTCGGGGACCATGTCTGCAGTGACCATCTGCGCGGAGGTGATTGCGAGCACGTCTGTCCTCTGGCCGGAAATGAGAACCGTATTGCCGTGCCAGTGTGGAGTGTGGGCGTTGTTGAAGTCGCCAAGGGTGGCCACGTACCAGCGCACATGATCGCCAATCTTCATGGTCATCATGGGCATGTTGCCGTAGATGTATCCGTTGATGGACCATTTGACGTTGGTGGGGACAAAGCCCGTGTTGGCGACGGTGCCAACGATGCCAGTGACAGTGGCCAGACCGAACTCCGTTTTCTTTACGCCCTTGGGATCGGTGGTGTGCTCGCTGATGTTGTCGTCAAGATACCAGCTCTCATTTTCGTTGATGGCGATGTAGATGGAAACGAATTCGCGGTCAACGTCCTTCGGACGGCCATCGGGGAGGTCGTTGCCGCGGCGCGTAATGACGATTCCGCCGAAGAGGCCGGCGGCCACGTCGCGCAGTTCGTCGCAGTGTGAGTGGTAGAGCCAGAAGAGGGAACTGGGGTCGGCGGGGCCGGGCCCAGCGCGATCGGGAATTCTCCAGGTGTAATTGTGGGTAGCGCCGGGAGCGACGCATCCGTCTTCCTTGTCCTTGCCGCTGGTGCCGTCGTTGTAGTCCGCGCCTTCGGAGTCCTTTTCGTACAGAACACCGTGCGGATGCATGCTGTAAGGATGGGTTGCGTTGTTTTTGAAAACGACTTTGATGGTGTCGCCGACCGCGCCGCGGAGGATGGGGCCGACGAGCCCGAGGTACTGGTCCTGCGGTGGGCGCGGCTTAAGCGTGGTGAAGGTCGCGTCAGTGTATTCGCGATAGATGGCCTTCTTGTTGATGCGGCCAATCTGATGAGGTCCGGATTCAGTGAAGCCCTTCGCGATCTCGTCGAAGTCCATTCCCATGGCCTCGTCGCGACCACTGGGCGCGTAGTTCCATTCCACCTCGTCGGCGGCGACAAAGTAGGTGCGTGTTGTGCCGGGCTTGGGGGCGGATGCTCCCGATTGTGCGCGTGCTGGTTGCATGCAGAGAATTGCACCGACCAAGCCAAGGGCGCAAACCATGGCGCCTGTCACTTTTTGCTTACTCATCGCTCCTCCGAGGGGAATTGGTTAGAGGCTCACAGGGCAAAGGATGACCTGCGTGATTGTTCTGCTAATTAAGGGGATTTGAAACGAAGGGAATCGAAGTGTCAACGCAAAAAGTTTCGGATTGGATTTCTAGTTTCTGGATTCAGGTTCTCGGTATCCCGGGTGCCTCCGCCGCGGCGGACGAGGCACCCGGGGCACCCAGATTGTTTTTTGCGGCGGATTATTTTGCGGCGAGCTGACGGAGGACGTATTGCAGGATGCCGCCGTGCTCGAAGTAACCGATCTCCTGCGGCGTGTCGATGCGGACTGTTGCGTTGAAGGTCTTGACCTTGCCGTCGGCTGCGGTGGCTTTAACGACGATAGTGCGGCCGTTGGAGAGTTTGTCTTTGAGCAGCGTGGTGAGGGCGGGGAAGTCGTAGACCTCTTCGCCGGTGAGACCGAGCGACTCGACATTCTGGCCAGCTTCAAACTGGAGCGGGAGAATACCCATGCCGACGAGGTTAGAGCGATGAATGCGCTCGTAGCTTTCGGCAATTACGGCGCGGATGCCGAGGAGTTTTGGTCCCTTGGCTGCCCAGTCGCGCGATGAACCCGAGCCGTATTCCTTGCCGGCAAGGATGATGAGCGGCGTGCCGCGCTCAGCGTATTTGACGCTGGCGTCAAAGATGGACATGCCTTCGCCGTCAGGCAGGAGGCGGGTGACACCACCCTCAGTGCCGGGCGCGAGCTTGTTGCGCAGACGCACATTGGCGAAGGTGCCGCGGACCATGACTTCGTGATTGCCTCGGCGGGAGCCGTAGCTGTTGAAGTCTGCGGGTTTGACACCGTGGTCGGCTAGATACTTTCCGGCCGGGCCGCTGGCCTTGATGTTGCCTGCGGGCGAGATGTGATCAGTGGTGACAGAGTCGCCGAGGACTGCGAGGACGCGTGCGCCGGCGATATCGGTGATGGGCGCGGGCGTTGCAGTCATGCCGTCGAAGTACGGCGCCTGCCGGATGTAGGTGGAATCGGGCTCCCACTGGTAGACGTCGCCGGTGGGGAAGCTGAGTCCCTGCCAACTGGCGTCCCCGGAGGAAACGGTGGCGTACTCCTTGCGGAAGCCCTCGCTGGTTACGCCTTTCTTGATAGCTTCAGCAACTTCGGCCTGTGTGGGCCAGATGTCCTTGAGGTAGACGGGTTTGCCGGTCTCGTCGATTCCCAAGGGATCGGTGTCGAAGTTGTGGCCGATTTTCCCGGCGAGTGCGTAGGCAACGACCAGCGGCGGGCTCATGAGGTAGTTGGCGCGAACGTCCACATTGACGCGGCCTTCGAAGTTGCGATTGCCGGAGAGAACGCTGACGGCGACAAGGCCGTGCTCGTCAATGCTTTTGGAGACGTCGGCAGGAAGCGGGCCTGAGTTGCCGATGCAGGTGGTGCAGCCGTAGCCGACCACGTTGAAGCGGAGCTTCTCAAGGTAAGGGAGAAGGCCTGCGCGGGTGTAGTAGTCGGTGACGACGCGGGAGCCGGGCGCGAGCGAGGTCTTGACCCATGGCGGAACGCAGAGGCCTTTTTCGACGGCCTTCTTGGCGAGGATGCCGGCTGCCACCATCACAGAGGGGTTGGATGTGTTGGTGCAACTGGTGATGGCGGCAATGACGACGGAGCCGTGATCGAGATACTTGTCCGGATCGATCTTGAACCGTTCTTTTACCGTGGTTGTTACGTGTCCGGTTTGGAATGTGCCGGCGGGCTGGCTTGCTGTTGAAGAGCCTTCATTCTCCTCCGCCAGCGCCGCATCGGTGACGCTCACACGCTGCCATGCTTCTGCGGTACGCGTGCCGAGTGGTTTCGCGGTGGGTGCGAGCAGCGATGGAAGCTGCTGCGCGAAGCTGGCGGCTGCGTCCTTGAGCAGCACGCGATCCTGCGGGCGCTTGGGTCCGGCAAGGCTTGGCTCGACGGTGGCCAGATCGAGTTCGAGGGTCTGGGTGTACTCGGCCTCAGGCGATGAGGCCGTGTGGAAGAGCCCCTGCTCCTTGTAATAGGCCTCGACCAGAGCGATCTGCTCGTCGCTGCGGCCGGTAAGGCGGAGATACGTGAGCGTCTCCGCATCGACGGGGAAGATGCCGCAGGTGGCGCCGTACTCGGGCGCCATGTTGCTGATGGTGGCGCGGTCAGCGAGCGGCAGGGCGGCAATGCCTGGGCCATAGAACTCAACAAACTTGCCGACCACGCCGAGCTTGCGCAGTGCCTGCGTGACGGTTAGGACGAGATCCGTGGCCGTTGCGCCCTCGCGGAGCTTGCCGGTGAGCTTGTAGCCGACAACCTGCGGTACGAGCATGGAGACAGGCTGGCCGAGCATGGCCGCTTCAGCCTCGATGCCGCCAACGCCCCAGCCGAGGACGCCGAGGCCGTTGATCATGGTGGTGTGGGAGTCAGTGCCGACAACGGTGTCAGGATAGGCGACCTGTTCGCCGTCGACTTCGCTGGTGAACACGACGCGGGCGAGGTACTCGAGGTTGACCTGGTGGCAGATGCCCATGCCGGGTGGGACGGCGGAGAAGTTGCGGAAGGCGGTCTGGCCCCACTTGAGGAAGGCATAGCGCTCGCGGTTGCGCTGGAATTCGAGCAGCGAGTTTGCGGCGTAGGCGCCGGTGGTGCCGAATTCATCGACCTGGACGGAGTGGTCGATGACGAGTTCGGCGGGAACGAGGGGATTGACGCGCTCTGGATTGCCGCCGAGCTTGCGGATAGCGTCGCGCATGGCGGCCAGGTCGACCACTGCGGGGACGCCGGTGAAGTCCTGCATAAGGACGCGGGCAGGCATGTAGGCAATTTCGCGGCTGGGTTCGGCCTTTGCGTCCCAGTTGGCGAGGAACTCGATGTCGCCGGCCGTGACGGTGATGCCGTCTTCGCGGCGGAGCAGGTTCTCGAGGAGAATCTTGAGGCTGAAGGGCAGCCGGCTCAGATTGAAGCCACGGGCAGTGAGCGCGGGCAGACGGTAGATGGTGTAGGAGTGATTGCCGGAGGTAAGCGCGGCTTTGCTTGCGAAGCTATTCATGGGAGATGGACCTTTCTATCCGCGCATCGGCGGATGGATCTCAAAGCTTGGGGTTCACGAGCGGAAGTTCCGATACGAGGAAAATCCGCCGGCCGCCGCGACGCATAGCGCACGGAACGGACCAGAGAACGAGTCAACTGACTAGATTACTCAGAGGGAGGAGTGCCGTCCACGGTCGGGGTGCCCGCGGCGAAAGCGCTTGAGGACGGGCGTCGAGGAGATACGAACTGCGGAACGGCTGAACATGGCTGACAGATAAATTCTAGCGCGGACGCGGGCAGCATGGGAATGAGAATCAGTTGGTGGATTGGCAAGACACCGCACGAAGCTCGATTTGCAACGCCGGACGACTAGAAGCTAGGCTCAAACGGTGAGCGAAGGGAGGAAGGCGATGGGGATGCGCGGGCTTGGCCTGGTGACAGCGGGGGTAGTGTTGCTGGCAGGATCGATGGCGGGCCAGACGATGTCGCACGTGGAGGCGAGCGCCGGGACACCGGCTGCGAAGGTGTGGCCGACGGTGGATGGGACGGTGGTGTTGAAGAACTTCCGCTTTGGCACGGGCGAGACGTTGCCGGAACTAAAGTTGCATTACCTGACTCTGGGGACGCCGCATCGTAACGGATCGGGGCAGACTGACAATGCCGTGCTTTTGCTGCATGGGACGGGCGGCAACGCGCATAGCCTGTTGAATCCGCTTTTTGCAGATGTGCTGTTTGGGCCGGGGGCGCTGCTGGATGTTTCGAAATACTTTCTCATCCTGCCCGATGACATCGGCCATGGGCAGAGCTCGAAGCCTTCAGACGGACTGCATGCGCACTTCCCAGCCTATGACTACGATGACATGGTGCGCGGCCAGCGGATGATGCTGGATGAGATG
Organism: uncultured Acidobacteriaceae bacterium; assembly: GCA_963820245.1. GTDB lineage: Bacteria > Acidobacteriota > Terriglobia > Terriglobales > Acidobacteriaceae > Telmatobacter. The sequence goes on from CAWFZC010000024.1 coordinate 143,370, forward strand.
AAGGTGGATCACCTGCGGCTGATTCTAGGCACGTCGATGGGCTGCATGCAGTCGTTTGTGTGGGGCGAAACCTATCCCGGATTCATGGACGCGCTGGCGCCGTTTGCGTGTTTGCCGGTACCGCTGGCGGGGCGCAACCGGATGATGCGGTACATGGCGATAGAGGCGATCAGGAACGATCCGTCATGGATGGGAGGCGAGTACAAGGCGGAACCCAAGCAGGGATTGCACAATGCCAACGAGATGATCTTCATCATGGGTTCGAGCCCGTTGCAGATGCAGAAGGTTGCTCCGACGAGGGATCTGGCCGAGAAATATGTGGACGAGCACCTGGCGCGCGCGGATGCGAGTACCGATGCGAACGACTTGCTCTTTTATGTGAACGCTAGCAGGAATTATGACCCGAGCCCGCATCTTGATCGCATTACGACGCCGGTGCTCTGGATCAACTCGGCAGATGACTTTATCAATCCGCCGGAGCTGGGGATTGCGCAGGAAATGGTGAAACGCATGCCGCACGCGCGGTTTATTCTGTTGCCGATTACGGATGCGACGAGGGGGCACGGGACGCATACGGTTGCCGCGGTTTGGAAGGACTACCTGGCGGAGTTCATGCGGGAGACGGAGCCGAAGAACTAGGCCGTTTTTGTTGCAGGCTATGCAAATCCCCAGAATTCAAATTTTGGTGAGGCATCTGAGGGCCGAGAGGCCCTCAGGACAGCCGATCTGGAGATCGGCGCTACGGGTTGCCGCGACCTAGAAGAGATGCGGGCTGAGCCTGGGCTCTGCCCGCGCCCGATCAGGATCGCTTTTTGCCGGGATTGCGACCGGTGTGTTTTTTGGCGCCGGGTTTGCCCTTTTTGGGCGCGCCCTTGAATCCGGGTTTTGAGAAGCCGCCCGGCCTGGGCTTGGAGTGGCCGGCTCCGCCGGGCTTGAAGGGTTTGCTGCTGGGGCGTGCTCCGCCTGCCCTGGGCCTGCCGCTGCTGGTCGTGAAGGGGCGGGCGAGGCCGCCCTCGGTGCGTGGTGGGCGCGAGGAGCCGCCGCTGGGGCGGCCGGGAGAGGCGGGACGACCAGAGCTGGAGCGGTCGAAGCGCGGTTTTTCGAACGCGGGTTTTTCAAAACGGGGTTTGTCGAAACCGGGTTTTGCAAAGCGGGGCTTTGGCGGGCCTGATCTCTCGAATCCGGGCTTGTCGAAGCGAGGCTTCGGCGGTCCCGATCTTTCGAATGCGGGTTTCTCAAAGCGGGGTTTGCTGGGGCCGGAATTTTCGAAGCGGGGCTTGTCAAAACTGGGCTTGCCAAAGCTTGGCTTGGCTGTGCGCGGGCGGTCAAATGGAGGGCGGCCTGCACTGGGGCGGACGGGACTCTTGCTGCGTGTTTCGGGACGATAGGTTTCAGCGTGGCCCGGTTCTACGGGGTCGATCCGCAAGCCTCCGGGACGAATTACCGGGAATTCTTCTTCGCGAGGAGCTGCGTCGCGGCGTGGTGCGGCGGGGCGCTTGAAGGGCGGGCGTTCGCTGCCTGGTTTTGAAAAAGACGGCTTATGCGGGGCTGGCCTGCCTGCGGCGGGTTCGCGGTCAAATGAACGGCCAGCGGGCTTACTGCCAAAGGTGCGGCCGGTGGTGGGTTTCGAACCGTATGTGCGGGGTGTGGATGGCCTGTCACCGTAAGGCTTGCGGGCAGGCGGGCGAGCTTCTCCAGTTTCGCCTGCGGTAAAGCGCGCGGGCGGCCGGGGGGCTCGGTCGTCTTTCTTCCAGGCTGGCTTGGCGGGACCGAATTTGGATGCGCCGGAGGCGGGGCGGAAGCCTTCACCTGAGGGGCGCGCCGGGCGGAAGGGCTTGTCGGAACGGAAGGGCTTGCTTGGGCTGAACGGACGCTTGGGTTGGAACTCGCCGGGAGCGCTTGATGGGGCTGCGCCCGCTTCAGGGGTACGCGGTTCGAAGGGTCTGGATGGTTTCCGTGAGTCGAATGGCTTGGGAGCGCCGACACGGCCTGGTTTGGGGCGGAGCGTGGGCAGCGCGGCGTCGGCCATGTTGCGGCGGCGCACTTCTTTTGCTTTTGGGGTCTTCCACTTGCCCTCGGCAGCCAGGCGCAGCTTTGCCAGTTCGTCCGGCTGAAGCTCACGCATTTTGCCCGGCTCCTGATCAAGAACGAGGGGACCGTAGCCAATGCGTCGAATCTTTTCGACAAAATGTCCCACTGCGGCAAACATCTTGCGCAGTTCGCGATTGCGGCCCTCGATGAGGACCACTTCGAACCATGGGTTATCGCCGAGGCGAACCTGACGGATGCGAGCGGGCGAGGTGCGTACCTGTGGCGAGCCCGGCTTTCCACGCTCAATGCTGACGCCGCTGCGAAGGATGTCGAGTTCGTCTTCAGTAGGCTGCCCGGCAACCTTGACGAGGTAGGTTTTTTCGACGCCCGATCCAGCCTTGGAGAGACGGTTTGCCAGATCACCATCGTTGGTGACCACGAGCAAGCCTTCGCTCATGTAGTCCAAACGGCCGACGGGGTAGAGGCGCTCACGCATCTTCTCAAAGAACTGCATAACCGTGGGGCGGCCCTCAGGATCCTTGACCGTGGTGACAAAGCCGCGCGGCTTATTAAGCACGAAGTAGCGAATGCGCTCGGCGCCGTGGAGGAGCTTTCCGTCAACGCGGATGTGATCGCGGCCTGCGTCTGCCTTGGTGCCAAGTTCAGTGACGGTTGTGCCGTTGACCTGCACACGACCCTGCTCAATCATTTCCTCGGCTTTGCGACGGCTGGCTACGCCCGCCTGCGCAAGGATTTTCTGGAGGCGCTCCTGCTTTCCGGCAGGGCGCGTGAGGGGTACGAATTCTTCCTCGCCTTCTCCCTCGCTTTTCTCTTCGGTCGCATCGGTGGCCGCATCGGGTTTGTGCGCGTTGTCTTCGCGGTCGAGGTCTTCGCCCGGATACGAGTCGTCGGTCAACAAGACTTTTCCCTCGCCGTCGAGCACATCGCCGATGGGGTCTTCCACTGCTGCGGGAGGAACCGCTTCAACGGGCGTTTCCGGAGGAGCTTCCGGCACGGCCGCGGCTTCCTGCACCGGCTCGGCTGGCTTGGTTTTGGGGATACGAGTCTTGGCGGACTTTCGGGGTTTCTTCTCCATGGGGAGAGCCTCTGTTTCTACTTACTCAGTGGGAGGGAGCGCGATGGGCGCAGCCTCGGTGGTGGCTTCAGCGGATGCTTCGCCGTCACGCTCTTCGGCGTCGGCTCGATCAACTTCAAGACTCAGATCTTCGCGGAACTCCGGAACCGCATCGCGCTGACCGGCATGTTCTGATTCGGCGAGTTCCGGCTCTTCGAGCTCAAGCGCGGCCATCTTTTCGAACTCCTCCATCGAAGGCAGTTCGGTGACATCCTTGAGGCCAAAGCGCAGCAGGAACTCCTTGGTGGTCTTGTAAAGGATGGGACGGCCGATGACGGGCTTGCGGCCGGCGGTGGCGATGAGCTTGCGCGCCAGAAGGGAACCGAAGACGCCCGACGAATCAACGCCGCGGATTTCGTTCACTTCAGGAGCGGTGACCGGCTGCTTATAGGCAATGACCGCGAGCGTTTCAAGGGCGGGCAAGGAAAGCTTGAGGGCGGGCTTCAGACTTTTGACGAAGGTGCGCACGGCATCGTGATATTCGGGCTTAGTGGCCATGCGATATCCGCCGGCGATTTCGCGAATTTCGATGCCACGGCCGTCGGAGGCGTAGGTCGCGATCAGCTCGTCAAGCAACTGGCGAAGAGTGTTGCGGACCTCGCGGTCACGCAATCGAGCTTCGCGCTTGAGGGTTGCCTCGGCTGCTGCTTCGCCGGCAGCTTCGGATTCGGAGTCGAGCTCGGCGCCGCTTTCTCCGGAAAGTTCGATATTTGAGTCTTCTCCCTCGGAGGCGGATTCTACCGCCTGCGGGCTGGCGGGGAGGGATGCATCCGGCGATGGCTCATCCGGGATCGGCGCTTCGGTGGCCGCGAGATCAGGCTCGATGAAATCGAGTTCGGGGTTGGCGGCATGCGCGGATTCTCCGTCAGGGACGGAGGCTTCGGCGGCCAAGGCTGCAGCGGCCTCCTGGTCTGCCTTCCATTCCAGGGCTTCGGTGGTAAACAGGAGGGCGAGTTGGGCCAGGGTAACCGGCTCTTCGGCGGCGTAAATAACAGCTTCCAGCTTTGCTTTGAGGCTCATTCGTCTTTAGGTACCTCAAGTATGGTACCGGATATGAGGCCACGGTGCCTGTTGACGGGGTCGAGATAACCCTTGAAAAACGCAAAAAATGGCGTCTCTGACCGTGTTTTGGAGGGTTTGGCTAACTAGTTTGAAATCTGCCGGAAGGGGAATAAGGCAAAGAGGGAAAGCAGGGCAGATCCTGGGTGCCGGAAGACCCTGGTCATGGTGGTCCCAAGGGCCAAAAAGAGAGCACGGTGTCTGGTCAGGCGGTGACCGGGGGCTCTGCCCATGAGACGGCCTCGAGATAGCTATGGAGAAGCCTTTGCGCGTCGAGGCAATGGGTTGTGACGATCCGGTCGCAGGAGGCCCAGTCGCCGCGCTCATGCGATTCGAGCCAACGCAGCAGCCTGGCTTCGGAGTTGAGATTTCCAGCGAGGGCTTCGCAAATCTGGCCGCGCAAGGGAAGGATGGGCACAATCTCTTCCATGGGTACGCCCAGCATGGCGGGCAACAGGCTGAGCATGCCTAAAAGGTATTGTTCCTCGGGATCCAGGTCGCAGTCGTGGGCGGCTAGCTCACAAAAACGCGCGCGGACCAAGGCCATTTGAAGGATTGCGGCAGGCTGGTCGGCATTGAGTTCGCTGAGTACGGCCAGCGACACGACGCGACGGAAGGTGGCCTCGCCGAGCACAGTGATGGCTGACTCAATGGAACGGATTTCACGGTAGATGCCGTAGATGGGGGAGTTGACGAGCCGCAAGAGGCGATAGGTAAGAGCGGCGTCGCGCCTGACCAAATCGCTCACCTTATGGATGTTGATGGGATCGTGATAGAGCTCGCGGACGATTTCAAGATGAGACAGGCGGCTTGCGGGGATCTTACGTTTTTTTAAGAGGACCGGATGGCAGAAGTAATCGCCCTGGAACAAGGTGAATCCGAGAGCCGAGGCCTTGCGGTGATCTTCTTCGGTTGTTACGTTCTGGGCGACTTTGACGACCGACTTGAGGCCCCATTTTTCGAGCTGGGTGTTTTCAGAATTGGTGAAGTGCCTGAAGTCGAGACGGACGTAGTCGGCCTGCTCGAGGAGCGGGTGGGGAGGCTCGGTCCGCATGAAATCGTCGAGAGCGAGACGAAATCCACGTCCCCGCAGGGTTTCGCAGGCATCGACGAGGTCGGGAGCGGGGTCGAGGCTTGCCGAAACGCCCAGAACGGTAAGTCCGGGCACCAGCACGAGCACCCAACCCTCAGCCAGCGCCTCAGCCGTGCAGGTGATGAACGCAGGGAGGCCGTTTGTAAGGCGCTCGAGTCCGAAGATGACTTCGTTGTCGAGCATGGTCTCGACGGCCATTTCGCCATCTTTGCGAAGGATGGTCTCGGGCGTGTTGCGGAAGAGCAGGTCGTAAGCGTGAACGCGGCCCTGTATGTCAAGAATCGGCTGGCGGGCGACGTAGCGCATTTCAGCTGCCAACTCCGGCTGAGCAGTGATGGGCCTGTGGGCTTCTGCCGCGAGTGTCGCCATAGCGTGTCTCCCTGGAACGGGGCAGCTGATCACCGTGAAGAATTAGAAGAGGGCATACGGCATGAGCCCCATGGACCTGTGGGGCCGTGCGCAATGCCAATGCCGGCGGGCAGAATGCGGAACCGTCCAATAGATGTATCGGCGTTGACGAGACTCACATGAGGGAATCGTTGGATATGAGCGCGGGGAGTTACTGCGGGAGTCAGGAGATGCTGCGGAAGATGAGGTAGAGCAAACCCGAGAGGAGGGCTGCCGCGGGCAACGTGAAGACCCAGCCGGCAGCGATATTGCGGATCGTCGACAGCCGGAGGCCGCTTCCATTGGCAGCCATGCTTCCGGCTACACCGGAACTGAGTATGTGGGTCGTACTGACGGGCAACCCGAATTGGTCGGCGGCAAAGATGGTGGCCATGGTGACGAGGCCGGCGCTGGCGCCCTGTGCGTAGGTCAGGTGCTCTTTGCCGATCTTCTCGCCGACGGTGACGACGATGCGCTTCCAGCCAACCATGGTGCCGAGGCCAAGAGCGAGGGCAACAGCCACTTTGACCCAAGAGGGAATGAACTTGGTGGCCTTATCAAGGCGGGTCTTGTAGTTGTCGAGAGCGGCGGTCTCCAGTGCGGTGAAGGCCGGGTTATGGTCCTTCTCCATCATGCGGATGGCTTCGCTTGCCAGATACATGTCGTTGCGGACGTTGGACTGATCTTCAGCCGGAACGGATTTGAATGCCTTGTAGAGGACAACTTCGCGGTTCACATTCTCCACCAGATCGCGGAGAGCCGGCATGGTGCCGGGCTGCATTTGGCGGTTGCGGAGGTAGGCGGTCACCGTGGCGCGAGGGTCGGGGTCGACGGCGGCGCCAGGGCTCACATACCGATCGAGGATTTGTCCGGCTTGCTCAGAGGCCGCAATAAACTGCTGCACTTCCATGGGACTGACGGCATGGTTGAGGGCATACGCCGTGGGGACGGTACCGATGAGGATGAGCATGATGAGGCCCATGCCTTTTTGTCCATCGTTGGAGCCGTGGAAGAAGCTGACGCCAGTGCAGGTGAGCACCATGAGGGCGCGGATGGGAAACGGTGGGGGCTCCTTGCCTTTAGGCGCCTGATAAAGCGAGGGGCTCTTGATGAGCTGCTTGGAAATGAGAACAAGGATACCGGCGAGGGCAAAACCGAGTATGGGCGAGATGAGCAAGGCCTTGAGAACCTTGATGACCTGCTGCCAGTCGAGGCCGGAGGCGCCGCTGCGGAAGTTCAAGAGTTGGTTGGCAAGGCCAACACCCATGATGGAGCCGACCATGGTGTGGGAACTGGAAGCCGGAAGTCCGAACCACCAGGTGCCGAGGTTCCAGATGATGGCGGCAATGAGAAGGGCGAAGACCATGGCGAAGCCTGCGCCGGAACTGACCTTGAGGATGAGTTCGACGGGGAGCAGCGTAATGACCGCGAAGGCCACGGTGCCTGTGGAGAAGAGCACCCCGGCGAGGTTGCAGATTCCCGACCACACGACGGCGATATTAGGGTCCAACGAGTGGGTGTAGATGACCGTTGCGACGGCATTGGCAGTGTCGTGGAATCCGTTGACGAATTCAAAGCCAAGGGCGATGAGCAGGGCCAGACCCAACAGGAGGTAGGGCCACGCGCTGGTGATCGTGACGTTATCGAGATCACGTGCCACGTGGAACGCTATATATCCGAGGCCGCCTGCCAGTGCGATGAGAAAGGCGATGATTCCAGCGCGGCTTGAAGACTTCCTGGTGCTGCGGTCAAGCAGGGATTTGCCCGCGGGCATGACTTCGACGACCGTTGCGAGGTCAGCCATTAGAAATCACCAATGCGTCCGGAAAGAGTCCGGAGACGCCTGGTCCTCCAATTGAGGTGCTGCATAAGGGGATTGCGATTCGAATGAAATAGAGATGGCTTGAAGCTGGAGTGTGAAGGGTCGGGAGAGAGGACGTCCATAAAACCTCAACAACCGCATCTAGCTGCGATTGCTTATCCGGCGATGAGGGAGCGGATACCGGGTTACCTTTGATTTTACACCGGATAGCGCTTACGGGATGAAAATGGTATCCGGCCGCGGTGGAAAAGGAGGGGGCGTAGGAAAAACTGATTGCCTGAACTGGCACGCGATCCCCGAAAAGTGACGGATGCCCGTTGACTTAGAAGGATCTATTGCCAGTCGTCCCGCGCGCTTGCCAGGCCCTCGTTCATCAGGTTCTCGAAGCCGCTTTGCTTCTTGATGAAGATTTCGCTGAAGGCGCGGTCCTGGCGGAGCAGGATGGCCTGCATGCGCACCAACTCAAGCAGGGCCAGGAACATGGCAATGAGGGCGCGCTCTGAGCGTGTATGGCTGAGCAGCCGACGAAGGGCTACCGGCTTGTCTTCCATGGTGAGGCGTCGGGCCAGAAACTGGATCATCTGGCCGACCGTGACCGAGTCTTCCGCTACGTTGATGACCGGCCTGTTGCGGGCGCGCTCCAGAATATCGCGGAAGATGCGGACAAGGTCGACCGTGTCGGCGGCGATTTCAGGCTCGGCCGAAACGTCGTCGCGAAACTCGTGGATGCCGGGGTTCGACCATGTAGCCGCTTCAAGCATCTGCTTCTGCTGCAGCATCTGGGCAGCATTCTTGAAGCGCTCATGCTCGAGAAGGCGCTCAACCAACTCGCGGCGCGGGTCTTCGGCGGCGTCGTCGGGGCCGGATGGCGCGCGCGGAAGCAGCATCTTGCTCTTGATGTGGATGAGCAGCGATGCGGTATAGATGAACTCGCCGGCGACGTCGACATCTGTAGCCTTCAACTGATTGACGTAGGCCAGGAACTGCGCCGTGATGCGGGCAATGGGGATGTCGTAGATGTCGATGTCCTGCTTGCGGATCAGATCGAGCAGGAGGTCAAGCGGGCCGTCGTACACCTGGTCTACGATGACCGAAAACGGAGAGAGATCGGCTTGGTTGTCGCGGGATTCGAGCTTGATGAGCGGCTTTTGAACGGGCGGGTTGGCCGGCGTGGCCGCGGGTGCGTCTTCGGGATGGGTTTCTCCGGACGGCGCGGACGCGGATTCCTGGGACGACTCGAGTGCAGCCGCTTTGGTGGGAGCGGTTTCTTCCGGCGTGGCTTCGATCGCGTTGGCGCTGTCGCTTTCGGCTTCCTCTGAAGCTGGGTCCGGGATGTGTTCGTTCATTTCCATAGGGGATGGGGCTTCGTCGGGAGCAGCGTGTTTCGTCGTTGGATTGGCGGCGGGCTCCTCTGTCTCCTGCTTCTGGGTTTCGTGCTTCTGGGTTTCGTGCTCCTGGACTTCATTAACCTTGATCTTTTCCTCCGGGACTTCCTGAGTCTGGTTCTCTTGCTGCAAGGGTTCCTGCTCTTGCGGCTCCGGGGTTGGCTCAGGCTCCGGTTCTTGCTCCATCTCTGTTTTCCCGGCGTGCTGGGCGAGAGCTTCTACTGCCGGTATTTCTTCGTCCAATGATTCCTCTTCAAGCGGGGCGGGTTGCCCGGCTGCATCGGGCGGGGTTTCGATGGCTACCGACTCATTTGATTCTACGGGCGCGGCGGCGGGGGCAGGAACTGGAATGTCGGCCGGTGCGGGATGAGTGGCTTCGGCTGATGGGGCTGGTTCGATCGGCTGCGGTTCGGGGTCTATTTCGGTCTCGGAAGCCGGGGCCCGATTGGGTTGATGGAACGATTCTGGGGCGGGCCCGGCTGATGCCTGGGGCGTGTCGATTTCTTTGGAATTCTGTTCCGGTTCGGCGAGTTCTTCAACCGGAACCGAAACTGGCGTTGCGGGTGCGTCGAATTCGATTGGAATTTCGGGCGCTGCAGCTTTCTCTTCGGCGGGAAGAGAGATTTCTGCCTCGCGCTGCAGCTCGGGTTCAGGCTCAGTTGCCGCTTCGGGCTCCGGTTCGTGTTGGGCTCCGATCCCGGGCTCGACGTTGCCAGTTTCCGTTGGGGCTTCAGCGGGTGGCGCCAGTTGAGTTTGTTCGGCGCGCGAGGCTGAGACGATCACTTCAACAGGCGCCGGCGTTGGTTCCGGGCCCGGTTCGGGTTCGGCGTGTGGCTCAGGCTCAGGCGCGGGCGTGGCTTCGAGTTCAGGCACCTGATCGACGGGAGCGCTTATTGCAGGCTCGGGTGCAGGAGGCAGTTCGGATGAGGCTTGTGCCGGTGGTGTTTCCGGCGCCTGCACCGATGCGGCCTCAATCTCGTGGCGAGTTTTCAATTCGTTGCCAGTTTCTGCGACTGGTTGATGTGCGGGGGGCGGGGCGATCAATGTTGTTCCTTCTTTTATGTTTTCCGAAGGCGCCACTTTTTCTTGTGGGACGGGGGACTGATGCAGGTCATGATGGCCGTTGGATTTTGCGGGGCGCGCGAAGAGGCCGAATCCGGAGCGAATTCCGTCCAGAGCAAAATGAAGCGCTTTGCGCCACCACGGGACCGACTTCTCTTCCATTGAATTTCCCTCGGAGGCTTACGCGGCGCTCATTGGCCGTTCGCCGCGGCGAACGGAAGATGCATTGCAGAACGCACTTGCCGCATGGTCTGCTCGGCGCGGGCGGTGGCGCGGCAGGAGCCGGCTTTGAGAATTTCCACGACCTGCGATTCGGTATAGGTGGCGCGGCGTTCCTGAATGGGCTTGAGAATCTGCACGAGCGAATCCGCGGCCCAGCCTTTGCACTCTATGCAGCCGATGGAAGCCGAGCGGCAGCCTTCGTAGACATTCGCCAGCGTTTCTTGCGATGAGAAGACCTTGTGCAGATCGCCAACGGGGCATTTGTCCGGGTCGCCCGGGTCGGTGCGGCGAACGCGTGCGGGGTCAGTGACCATTGTCTTGAGCTTCTGGCGGACGACCGGCTCGGGGTCGGTCATCTGAATAGTGTTGCCGTAGCTCTTCGACATTTTGCGGCCGTCGGTGCCGGGGAGTTTGGGCGAAGGCGTAAGGAGAACTTTCGGCTCGGGCAAGACTTCTTGTTCACCGAGCCTGCCCGCCGCGGCGGGCTTATAGAACTGGTTGAAGCGGCGCGCAATTTCGCGGGTTAGTTCGACGTGCGCCTGCTGATCCTGGCCGACGGGAACGAATTGCGGCTGGTAGAGCAGGATGTCAGAGGCCATAAGGACCGGATAGCCGAGGAAGCCGTACGTAGTGAGGTCCTTGCTGGCGAGATTTTCCTGCATTTCCTTGTAGCTGGGCACGCGTTCGAGCCAGCCGAGAGGCGTGATCATGCCGAGTTGCAGCGGCAGTTCGTAGTGCTGCTTGACCTGGCTCTGAACAAAGATGGTGGAGCGCTCAGGATCAAGACCGGCGGCGAGAAAATCGAGAGCAACTTCAAGAGTGTTGGGGGCGATGGCCGTGGTGTCTGCGTAATCGGTGGTCAGCGCGTGCAGGTCGGCGATGAAGAAGTAGCAATCGTACTTGTCTTCATTTTGCAGCTTGACCCAGTTGGCCAGGGCTCCCATGTAGTTTCCCAAATGGAGCTTGCCGGTGGGGCGCATGCCGCTGAGCACGCGGGGACGAAGCAGTGAAGTTTGAGTTTCAGACATGTTTGATCTTCAATTCCGTAGTGATGCGAAACGAGTGCGGCCGCCCTTTAAAAGACTGCTCAACAGGCTCATTCCATTGTACCGGGAAGCGAGGGCCCGCCCGAAGACGGCTCGCAATGCCGCGGGCTCTTTAAATGTGGATAAGAGCGTTGAAGACCAGTTGGAGCGAAGGCCTGAGAAGCATTCCCATGATGGCTCCGCCGACGAAGATCATCAGCAGGTAACTGGCCCAAATGGGAATCCGGTCGTAGACCTGGACGGCGTTGTAAGGCAGTAGATTGCGCACGACCCGACTGCCATCGAGAGGAGGAATGGGCAGCAGGTTGAAGAACAGGAGGGAGAGATTAATCAGGATAGCCAGGCTGAGGAGCAAGGCTACCGGCTGCATGGTCAAAGGCATGCCGGGATTGAGTGCGGCGATGAACGAAGACTGCACAACGTCGCGGCCGTTTGGAATGACGACTGACATAATGGCGAGGCCGCCAAACGCAAGCAGAACGAGGATGAGGTTTGAAACAGGGCCGGCCAGAGTGGTGAGATTGTCATCGCGCACGATTTTTTTGAAATTTCGTGTGATGACAGGCGTCGGCTTGGCCCACCCGATGAGAAAGCCGCTGAAGAAGTTTAAACCAATGAATGGCCCAAAGATGATGAGCGCGGGAAAAAGCAGAGTGCCCACGGGATCTACGTGATACATGGGGTTGAGCGTGATGCGGCCCTCAAGACGAGCGGTCTGGTCGCCGAGGCGCGAGGCCATCCAGGCATGAGCACACTCGTGAAAGCTGAGCGAAAACAGCAAAAGAACGAACTCGAATACAGCAATAAGAAAGCGGGTTTCTATCAAACGAACTCTCCACAATCACTAACAATTCAGGTTAGCATGTGGCCGTTGCGGGACTCAGATGCCGCTTGCAGGGAAGGTGCCGACTGCTTCGCCATCCGCGACATGGTGCCCTGCGAGCACGATTGCGTGGCTGGCGATGCGGGCTCGAGGGCCGATGACGGTTGGGACGAGCGTGACCTTTTCGAAGTCCTCTGGATCGTGGGAGTGAGAAAAGATTCGCGAAAACGATCCGATGACCGCTCCATTGCCCACCTTGAGGCCGCCGCGATCGTTCAGCAGAGCTCCCTGGCGGATGGTGACGCCGTCGCCGACGGAGAGGTTGTATCCGAATGTGAGATCGACGCCGTGGTAGATTTTCACTCCCGTACCGAGGTGGTCGAAGATGTGGCGTGCGAGCATGCAGCGGAAACGCAAGCCGAGCCAGTGGTTGAGGCCGATGGGCGAGCGATCGAACATTTTCCAGAACCAGAGCAAGGGCTTGCGCCGAGCGTAGCGCTCGCGATCAGTGTCTGCAAAGTACTCGGCTTCAAGAGTGACGTTGGCGGGATCGAGCGAGAGCGCGAGGATGGTTCCCGGCAACTCCGAGGTGAGGCTAACAGCGGATTTGGTTGCATGCGGGCGGCCAAGGTAGAGCTGATGAAGCTGGTCGCGCACAATCTCGCAACGCCTCTCCGGGGAGCCGTGCCTAATGAACTCATCGTCAAGAAACTGGAGCCAGCGGCGATAGACTTCTTCCGCTTCAGGCGCGGGATGCGGGATGTTGTTTGTAGACCCCATACGGTAGGAAGATACACCACCGGACGTTGCCGGATCGAATGATGGTTGGCGACTCAAAGAGAAACCCCGCTCGAGGATGACCTCAAGCGGGGCTTCAAGAACTGAGGGCAGGTTTACTTGCGCCCCTGAATCGTTTTGGGGTTTACGCCGGATTTTTTGAGGGCTCGTTTGGCGGCTATATCGTGCATCTCCCTGCCCAGCTTGGATTGATTGATGGAGACCTGGATGGCGAGATTGATAAGGTTGCTGGTTCCCCAATAGAGTGCGAGGCCCGAAGCGTATTTCCACAACATGAATCCGAAGAAGATCGGCATCATAAAAGCCATCATGCGGCGTTGTGCCGGATCCATGCCGGGAGACGGGGTGATGTATTGCGTGAGGAACATGGTGAGGATGATGAGGATGGGCAGGATATGCAGGGGATCAGGATTGGAGAGATCGGTGAGCCAGTACCAGTGCGCCTGACGCAACTCTACGGCGTTTTGCAGGACGCGGAAATAGGCGAAGAAGAGCGGCATCTGGATGAGAAGGGGGAGACATCCGCCGTACATGTTGACGCCTTCGGTTTTGTACAGCTCCATCATCTCGGTGTTCATCTCAGACCGTTTAGGATCGCTGGTCTTGAGATGGGCGTATCGCTTCTTGATGGCATCGACCTTGGGCTGAATGCGCATCATCTTGAGCGAGGACCGCATCATCATGAACCGCGTGGGCAGCATGACGATGCTGAAGACAACGGTGAAGATGATGATGGCCCAGCCCCAGTTGCCGATGCCATGGAGCACCATGAAGCGGAGCACAATGTAGAGGGGCTTGGCGATGAACGTCCAAAAGCCGAACTGGATGAGCGGTTCAAGCGACTGACCGGTTGGCTTGCCGTCCGGGCCCGTGGCGTGGATCGAGGACAAGATGTCGGTCGCCTTGGGTCCTGCGAAGAGACGAACCTGCGTTGTCCCGGTGGTGTCGCCAACTGCCAGGCCGATGACGTCGGCGGGGCTCGGCTTGCTGCTGGGATCGCTGAGGTCGGTGGGGAGATCGATGGAGTGATGCAGCGTGACTACGGTCGCCGTCTCGGGATTTTGTGGAAGGAAGGCAGCCGCGAAGTAAAGATCCATGATGGCCGCATAGCTGTAGGGGGCAACCAGGGTCGCGTTGCCGCTCAGCTTTTTGGCGGCGATTGAATCCTGTTTGCCGTCCAGCGACCATGCGAAGGAAGAAGCGAAGGAAGTGCGCACCTGAGAACGGGTGGACGACGACGGCAGGAACTCCTCCATGTCGCCGAGGCCCGCGGGCCACTCAACCAATGCGCGCACCGGCGCGCCATTTTTCCGGACAGCGACATCGGCCGTGACCACATAGCTGGAATCGAACCGGAACGTCTTGACCACATCGAGCCCGTTGAGGGCGTAGTGGAAGGTAATGGCGGTGGGCGCCAGGAGCGGGCCGTTGCCTGCGCGGCTGCGTGCCGTTGACCGTGACTTCGTAGAGCGCATTGTTCAGTTGGCTGGTGAGTTGCTGCTCATAGGTAAACAGCGAGAGCGGATAACCGAACTGCTCGGAGGCTTGCGGCTGCACCATATCGAGAGGCTTGCCGGCCGTGTCGACGTAGTTTTTGATGATCCAATGCTTTACCCGTCCGCCGCGGTTGGTGAATTCGATTTTGTAGAGCTCGTTCTCGACCGTGGTATCGGTTTCAAGGGCCGCGCCAATGGCCGGAGTTGCCGCCGCTCCTGCTGCTGCCGGCAGAGCCTGGGCGACGGCCGGTTCTGCCGCGGCCTGCTGGCCTGGCTGAGCGGCTGGCTGCGATTGCGATTGCGGCGCGGGGGCTGGAGGCGCAGCTGGCTTGACGAAATACTGATAAGCCAGCAGTCCGGCGAGAATGAGCAAGGTGAAGATGATCGTCGAGCGCATATCGCCACCGCTACCGCCGCCGGGGCCCTGCGCTTGAATATTTGGATTCTGAATTTCGGGCAAAGGATACGTCCTGTCGATTCGAAAGGGCAGCCCCAGGGCCGCCTCACTTCCTATGGTAATGGTTCGTGGGGAAAAGGTCTCGGATGCGCGGCTGGGGGAACGGGATCGAGGCCTCCGCGGGTGAATGGGTGGCAGCGCAGCAGCCTCCAGAGCGCCAGGCCGGTACCGCGCAACGGGCCATGTGTGGCAATTGCGATCTCAGCGTATTCCGAGCAAGTAGGCAGGTAGCGACATCCTCCGGTGCCCAGCGAGTGGAGGGCAGGCGAGAGCCAGCGGCGATAGAAGGCGAGAAGCGCGAGCAGGAGGCGGGTCATGATGCGGGCGTTGCCGGCCGCGTTGAAGGGTTTTGACCCAGGCGCGCGGCATCGACTCTTGCCTGTTGAAGGATACGCACAAGCTCGGCCTCAAGTTTCGCGAATTCCACGGTGAGCACCGAGCGGCGGGGATGGAGGATGAGATCGAAGCCGGCGGTGAGCAGATCCACATGACGGCGCAGAGCCTCACGCATGCGGCGCTTGATGCGGTTGCGCTCGTGTGCCTTGCCGATTACTTTGCCCACCGTGAGCCCAACACGCGGGCCAGTGGCCTCGATTGTTTGTGGCGCCAGAAACCAACTCATCGATGCGGATTGACGCTTGCGTGCAGCCGCATAGGCCCGCTGATAGTCGGCGTGTTTGCGCAGACGCAGACCCACCAACGACTGGTGTCCGGAGGGCTTGAGCGAAGGGGTCATTGAATTGCGGGCGCGAAGCCGATCCGGAACTGCGGCACCCGGCAGCACATTCCGGATCGAAACTGGAAATTTGCAGGGTGGGGCGGACCGAATGGGAGGGAAGACCTAGTCGCGGAAACCAGCGCTGACGGAAACGCGCTTGCGGCCAATGGCACGGCGGCGGCTCAACACGGCAGCGCCGGCCTTGGTCTTCATGCGCGCCCGGAATCCGTGTACTTTTACACGGCGGTGGCGGTTAGGTTGAAATGTGCGCTTGGGCATGGAAATGCGCTCCTGTTTCCTCTAGAGAATCTGCGCTTTGACAGCGAATTTAAGTATAACGCAATGCGGGCCAGGAATCCAGCGCGAACCCATCCATGGCGGCGAACCGCCAAAATTGTACGGTTCACAGTGCCAGTAAACAAAGAGAAGTAGCGAACTCGAAATCGCACCGCGTCAGAAAAATTGAGTAAGTTTCGAAACCTTCAAAAGTAACTTGCGGTAACATTCAAGAGAAGTTTCACCATGCATGGTGCAACTGAATCGCGCTCGGGAAAAGTTTGTGAAAGAGTGATTGCAACGAGCGTCAAATGTGCTACTATCGGGACCGTTCAGGAAACTTTAAATCGTCCCACGGAACGGTCTTGTTACTCACCGCCCCCAGGCTCACAATTTCGGGGGCACATCAGCGGCAATCAGGGGAATTGGTCATTGCTTGCAAGACGGAATGCCATCATCTTCCGCCATTGATGACCCGTTGCTGAAACTCCGCTGATTTACCGACATAATCGTTTTGCAGGCGACGAAATTCAAGGAAATGCTCGATGGCTTTTGCAACTTCTCCCAGCTCGGCTCTCAATCCCTGGCTCCAGATTCTCGCGGCACTCGAGAAGAAGGTGATCCGCCAATCCTTCGAGACCTGGCTCAAGCCCACGCGTTACAGCCACGCAACGGGCAGAACGCTCTATGTTCGCGTACCTTCGCCTGAATTTCAGCACATTGGGGACAAGTACGGCGATCTGATTCAGGAAGCCATCGATCTTCAGTCACTCGAGTTTGACGATGTGAGTTTTGTCACGGCCGAGGAAGATCCTTCGATTCCGCCGCAGCGGAAGGATGGCGGGTTCGCGCCCGTGCCGGCACATGCTCCCACTGCCCCACCGCAGGTTCCCGCGCGCGCACCCGAGCAGGGACGATTTGACTGGTCGACAGCGGCGCAGCTCAATTCGCGGTACACCTTTGACGCATTCGTGATCGGCAACGGCAATCAGTTTGCGCGAGCTGCTTCACTGGCGGTTGCAGAGCGGCCTTCGCGCGCTTACAATCCGCTGTTTCTGTATGGCGGCGTCGGCATGGGCAAGACGCACCTGATGCATGCCATTGGCCACGAGGTGAAACGGCGCCAGCCTACTGCAAGCATCTGCTATGTGTCGGCGGAAAAATTTACGAATGAGATGATCACGTCGCTGCGCAACGACCGGATGACGAGCTTTCGCGACCGGTTCCGTTCAGTTGACGTTCTGCTGATTGACGACATCCAGTTCATTGCACAGAAGGAGCGCACGCAGGAAGAGTTCTTCCATACATTCAATGCGCTGCATGAAAGCATGAAGCAGATTGTGATCGCTTCGGATCGTCCGCCGAAGGAACTGGCGGAGATTGAAGACCGGCTGCGGTCGCGGTTTGAGTGGGGTCTGATTGCGGACATTCAGCCACCCGATCTTGAGACCAAGGTGGCCATCCTGCTGAAGAAGGCCGAGAGCGAGCAGGTGCAGTTGCCGACCGATGTGGCGCTCTTCGTGGCCTCAAATGTGCGGACCAACGTGCGCGAACTCGAGGGTGCGCTGGTGCGGCTGATCGCCTGGTGCCATCACAACCACATGGAGATCACGCTCGCCTCGACGCAGCAGTGCCTGAAGCAGTTTATTGACATGCAGGTGCGCAAGATCACGATCGAAGCCATTCAGCGGGCGGTAGCAGAAAATTTCGGCATGAGGGTCAGTGACCTCAAGCAGAAGAACAACTCGCGCAACGTGGTTGTGCCGCGCCAGATTGCCATGTACCTGGCCAAGCAAATGACGGAAGCCAGCTTGCCTGAGATCGGTCGCCAGTTTGGCAACAAACACCACACAACGGTGATGCACTCGATCAGTAAGATCGATGAGCAGCGCCGCACGGACAAGGATCTGCATCGCACGCTGAACAAGCTTCAGGATGTGCTGAACGGTTAGTTATTCCGACTAGTCTCAAAGGAAGAGCCCACGTTGAAAAGCGTGGGCTTTTTGTTGAACGGTACCAACGTAATGGGTCAAACGGCGCCATATTTTCGCTGGATTCACCGCAAAAATCAGGTAAAAATTACAGCGGCTGGCAATTCTTTCCATCGTCGAACGTTACGCAGGATTGGCAAACTGAGGCATTCACGGGACTTCGCGGTTTCGGAAGACTGGAATCGAACGTGCAGGGAATCCATGGAAGGCGCAGTTCTGAATGCCTTCCCGGGAGGAAATATGGTGGAGTTTGCTTCGTCCCCTGTAACGGTGGAACACAAAGGCATGATTGCCCTGGTCGCTGCGGTGGTACTTGGCTGCGGCCTGGGCGGATACGCGATTCACGAGCACCGGGCGGCGCAGGACCTGGCGACGACCAACGCACAGCAGACGGCCCAGCTGAGCGCAACGCAGCATCAGATTGGCGACTTGACCGCAAAAGTGGATGAGCTGGCGACGCGTGAACAGCAGGCTCAGGCCACTCAGCGGGCCGCAACGCAGGGATCGGGAGCGCAGGGAGCCGGCGGCCGGCGCGCTGTGGCTATTCGCAGGGATGATCCGCGCTTCAAGAAACTGCAGGCGCAACTGGATGAGCAGGGCAAAGCGATCGATGATACGCGCAACGGGCTGACTTCAACGCAGGGCGATCTGGTAAATACGCGCACTGAACTTACCGGTTCGATCGCACACACCCATGATGAGCTTGTGCTGCTGGAGAAGAAGGGCGAGCGGAACTACGCGGAGTTCGATGTGACGAAGGCGAAAGTGTTCAAGCATGCCGGGTCGGTTGAACTGCGGCTAAGGAAAGCTGACAACAAGCATCAGTTTGCCGACCTCGACTTGATGGTGAACGATCGTACCGTAACGCAGAAGCACGTCAATCTGCTTCAGCCGGTGATGTTCTACATGCCCGATAGCCCGCAGCCGGTGGAGATTGTGATCAACGACATCAGCAAAAATCACATTCACGGGTATGTGAGCACTTCGAAGTATCGGCAATCGGAGCTAGCATCGATGTCGAATGCATCGGACAACCCTGGGCAGGGCGCGGACCAGACGAATGGCAACCAACCAGCGCAGCGCGTGAAGCTACCCCCACCGCAATAGGCAGGCGGTTCAAGTTTGTTCGCGAGAAAGCCCACGCGTCGGACGTGGGCTTTTTCATTTGCGTGAATGAATCGCGAGTCGCTTCGGGTTAGCGGCCGGGTTCCATGTTGTAGAGGAAGTATGCGCGCAACTCGAGATACGGCCCGTGAAACTCGGGCGGCAGTGGCGGGTAATTTGATCCGGTTAGTGCGCCCCATGCAGCCCGATCGAGGGCAGTGTCGCCTGAGCGCCCGACCAGATGCACGCTGTCGGGCATCAACCGCCCATTCGGCAAGACCTTGAACTCGATTGCAACCATGCCGGTCTTGTTGATGGGCGGGTTGACCTCATCGGGGATGAGAGGGTCCCATGTGTGCTCGGTTTCCCAATGCCAGCGCTGCAGCCAGTTGCTGAAGTCGACGCCCTGGGTATCAGAGAGGACCTGCACGCCACCTGAGCCCGCGCCGGGATGCATAGCAAGTCCGGGGGAAGGTTGACTACCTGTCTCACCGGCGCCGTGGCTGCGCGCGGCGTTCCGCATTGCCTCACGAAGCTGGTCGGCGGGATTGGTCGAGTTCATGGCAAAGTTTGGCCGTGCCGGTACAGTCGCCGGCCGCGGCGCTTCAAGCTGCGCCTGCGGGTTAGGTGGAGGCGGCTGTGCTGGCTGGGGCTGTACAGGCGCCTGCTGCTCCTGAGGCTTGGTCTCCTGAGGTGGAGGCGTAACCGGCGCTTGCGCTGCCGACTGCTTCCGCATCTCGTCCATGGTCTGCTTGTCGATGACGGGCGGCTTTATGAGCGGCTTTACCTCGACCTTGGGCCGGAAGCGCGGCGTGTCCATGTAGGTGAACTCGTCCTTGTCCAGCTTTGCGGTTTTGTCGACCACCTTGGGCATGACGATGTATCTGGGCAACAGGAAGAGCGCAAGCAAAATCGCAAAGTGAGCCAGAAGCGCCCACAACATTCCTTCGCGCAGTCTTGCCCACCGCCGCTCGTCTTCGAGCTCGCTGATCATCTCGAGCAATTCGTGGGTGTCGTAGTCAACCCAGCGCGACCCTCGCAACCCTGGGGAAACAGATTGCCGGCTCTCCGGGTCAGGGACAGGGCTTTCCGCGTCCTCAGCCGCCGTTGGACTGGTCTGCGGCTTATTGGGCTCGTTCACGTCGGCTGGGGCTTCGCTGGTGGGCATTCGCTCTAGAGGAGACTCCCGGTGGTGCTTTTCTTGCCGGTTCCGCTCGGAATCCTTTCGATCTATTCTCTCATCCCGCTCAAATTGTGATCCAGAACCGAGATTGTCCTGGGGGCTGGCAGACTCTCAGTGTCTAAACGGCAGGATTCGTACCGGCGGTCCACACGTACAATGGTCTTATTGGATGGACGGATCAGCGGGCTGAAAGGGAACTTGTTTGATGCAGTTTTTTGTACGAATTATGGCCTGGTGGAAGCTTGCGCTGCTGCCGGCGCTGGCGAAGCTTGGATTTTGGGGAATTGGCCTCATTGCCCTCCTTGACTCCTCGAGCATTCCTGTTCCGATGGACGCGATTCTTGCAGTCTATGTGTGGAACAACAAGTCGAATTTCTGGCTCTACTGCCTGATGGCTGCGATCGGCTCCTCAATTGGAGGGCTGCTTCCTTATGGGTTGGGCCGCGCCGGCGGCGAACTATTTCTGCTGAAGCGCATCAACCGCGAGCGGTTTGAACGGCTGCGCACCCGCTTTGAGCGGCAGGAGTTTCTGGCCGTGATGATTCCTTCCATGCTGCCGCCACCGGCGCCGTGGAAGATGTTTGTTTTCGCTGCGGGCGTTTTTGAGATGCGCGTGATTCCATTCATGCTTGCCGTGGTCGCAGGCAGGATGGTGCGCTGGATGATTCTGTCGCTGCTGGTGCTCAAACTCGGTCCTGGCGCGGCCGACCTTGTGGCGCACCACGCTATCTGGCTGGTGGGCGGCGTTCTGCTGCTGGGAATACTGGGCTTTGCCTGGTGGTGGACGAAGAGGAAACGTTTAGGAAATCTGCTGGAGGACTGACGAGCGCGGCTCGGACGTCGCTATCTTAGCGAACGGTTTCTACTTTGGCGATTGCGGCTTCGCGTCGGTTGACTTTGGCTTGCCGCCCTTTCCGCCAGATCCGGAAGGCGCGATTGCGTCATTCTTTTTGTTGGCCTGTGTCGGTCCAAATTCCTGGCGAAATTTTGTTTTTGAATTGGCGGCGCCGTTGTTGTCCGCAGTTGATGCCTGCGCCGCGCTTTGGTTTGGCGGCGCCGATGGGCCTTCGGGCTTGCCCGACTGCACCTTGTCGTAGTCCTGATGCACAACCTGGCCAGACTTCCTTTGTGCATTCGCTCCGTTGGTTTGGGCGTTGCCTGGACCCTGGTTGCTTCCGTTCTTTTGCGGGCTTTGCTTGGCCGATTGAGCATTGGCAGTTGCCAGGATTGCTCCCGCGAGCATGGCTACAGCAACTCCCGTTTTAATTTGCATCCGCATGGCAGTCTCTCCAGGTGGTGAATGGAACCAACAGCATTTGGGCTATTCGATTTGTTTGCGCGCGCAGCTGTCAAATGACTTTCGTTTGCGCTCATCCCCTATCATGGTCACAAACACAAACCGCGCCCTACCCCAGGGCGCGGTTCAAAATTAAGCCTGACTTCAATTAGAGAGAGCTATTTGCTGGCCAGAGCCGCCAGCGAGGGGGCAGTGTTGAAGCGCCGGACAAGCGCCGGCACTCCGAAAGCCACGCCGAGAACGATCGCCGTTGAGACGAGATCGTTGCGGTAGAAGGGAATGGCCGCCACGTAGCAGGCTTCGAGTCCGGCCAGGGTGCGAGGATACATGCCCCCTGCCGCCCATACCGCGTAATTCGAAATCACAAAGAACGAGGTGGGGCCGAGCAGTGTGGCTGCGGCGACGCGCACGAAGGTCGTTCTGGCCTTCAGCAGGATCTGTCCAAGCGCCATTGCCGCCACATACCAAGCCCAGGTGGGAAGATAAGCCTCCCAGCGGAAAGCGTAGTGATAGGTGTAGACGGTGAGGAAGTAGTCTGTCGCCACGAGCACTGCGAGGGGAGCCAGCATTTCGCGCCATGAGCGCCGCGCGCCAAAGTAGAGCAGCATGCCACCTACCGCGGTAAAGTTCAACCACCCGGCATGGGGTAATAGGCGAGTGAGGACGGCAACCAACAGCAGCAGATAGGCGATCATGAAAACCTCATTCTTCTGGAGTCAGGAGTGATTTGCCTGGGACAAAGGGAATCCACTCCGAATGTTTAAGTCTACTCATTCATTCTGCGGTCCACAGGTCTCGGGGTCAACCCAAAGAGTTCCACTGGGCCAATAAATATTTCCATCGCAGTCAAAACTCTTCTATTTCTGTGGGCGTCCGCCCATACCTTCTCCCCCATCTTCGTGGTTATCCACGATGTAGACCCATCCTCCGAGGGCTGATCGGCCTGTTTGACGGCCTGTTCCCAGAAAGGAGTAGGCAAAGCGCAGATCGCTGAACTCGACCGTAGTCCAAGTGCGGTTGGGGGACAGATCCGGTGGGCTCAAGGCGGGCATGGGCTCCTGACCCACATCGCGCACGACAGCCCAGGTTCCCCAGTCGAGATAAACCTTACCGAGTGGCGTTTGCTTGGCAGCCTCGACGGCGGCAGTGGCCGTGGGTTTAGGGATTGAATCGCGCAGGGGCTCGCTCGAAATTTCGCCCGTCCAGGTATTGATCTCCGCGGTCTGGTAGAAGTCCGGGGTTTCGAGAATGGCATGCCAACGGTAGGGATTCACGGGATATGGTTCGAGTGCGATGCGATTGACGGGGGCCGAAGTTACCTGGACGTTCTCAAGCATTGCCTGGGCCTGTGCATGTTCCGCCCAGCGCCAGCACCAGAGGACTACCATTCCGGCAAGCGCAAAGATGGCCCAACCGCGGCCGCGAAAGGCCTTGCGGCGCGCGCCAATCTCGCGGTCGGCCAGGCCGAAGATCAAAGGCATCAATAAAGCCAAAATCAACAACGCCCAGAGCACCGGCTCGGCGATGAAGACAAAGCTGCCCGCGTACCAGCGCGGATTGAATGGAAAGAATGGCCGCACGCCGTAGTTGTTTGTCCAGTCGAGGAGGAGATGGCTGAGGGCGGCAATCAGGGCGGTGAGATAGAGCCAGCCCCAATGGGGCGGTGGTGGTGCCGGGGGCACTCTTGGGTTTTGGAGGAGTGGATCGGTCGTGCGATGGCGGCGCGTCCAGATGCGGTGCCCGATCCAGATTGCGCCGACTACCGCTCCGGCGACGAAGGGCGCGCCGATGAAAGTATGCGTGATGCCGCGATGGTGCTTCAGCTCTTCGACCGGGCCGGCGAAGGACCAGAGGACGTCGATGTCGGCTGCCTCGGCTGCCAGCACGGCAGCCAGGGTAGCGTATGCCGTCTTGCGGTTCAGGCCCGCTCGTCCGATGCAGGCTCCAGTGAGGAAATGGGTAATCGGTTCCATGGCTCTCTTAATTCAATACTATCGGGCCTGCTCACAGGGCCTGTCGCCTCCTATAATCCAGCCCATGGGCAAGCGTTCAGACACCCCATTGAAACCGGCCAAGCGCGCAGAGGAATTGCGCGCTGAACTGCGCCGCCACGAACACCTGTATTACGTACTCGACGCGCCCGCGGTCTCTGATCAGGAGTACGACGCGCTGATGAATGAGCTGAAGCGGATCGAGGCTGCGCACCCCGAACTGCTGACACCCGATTCGCCCACACAGCGTGTGGGTGGCAAGCCGGCAGAAGGCTTCAAGAAGGTACGGCACTCACGGCCGATGTTGAGCCTCGACAATGCCTACTCAGCCGAGGAACTTGCCGACTGGGACCGCCGGGTGCACGAGTTGGCGGGCAGCCTGCCGGTCGAATTCATTGCGGAATTGAAGCTCGACGGGCTGAGCATTGCGCTGCGCTATGAGGCGGGCGAAGACGGCATTGCGAGGCTGGTGTCCGGGGTGACGCGCGGCGATGGCCAGGTGGGCGAAGACGTCACTTCGAACGTGCGCACCATTCGCAGCGTGCCGCTCTCGCTTTCGAAAGAAAAGTTGAAGAAGGCGGGATTACCGCAGGGGATCGAGATCCGCGGCGAAGTAGTGATGCCGGAAGCGGCGTTTCTGCGCATGAATGAGGAGCGCGAACAGGAGGGCCTTGCTCCGGCGGTCAATCCGCGCAACGCTGCGGCGGGAACGCTGCGGACATTTGAACCGAGCATCGTTGCAAATCGGCGGCTGGTGTTTTTTGCGTACTTTCTGCTTGTGGAGGGCGAGTACTTTGCTGCGGGGCAGGAGGCGACTCTGGATGCACTGACGACGCTTGGATTTCGGGTGAATCCTCACCGGGGAAGCGTGAAGTCTGTCGATGCGATGATGAAGTTTATCGAAAAGGCCGTGTCGGATCGGGCGACGCTGGGCTACGAGATCGATGGCGTGGTGCTGAAGGTGGATTCGCATGCGACGCAGCAGCGGCTTGGCTACACGGGGCGCGCGCCACGCTGGGCCATTGCCTACAAGTTCACGGCACAATCTGCGATTACACAGGTCGAGAACATCCTGATCACGGTGGGCCGAACCGGCAAGCTGACGCCGACGGCGATGCTTACGCCAGTGTTCGTCGGCGGTGTTACGGTGAGCCGCGCAACCCTTCACAACGCCGATTTCATTGACCGTCTGGGTCTGCTTCTTGGCGACTGGGTGAAGGTGGAGCGTGGCGGCGATGTGATTCCCAAGGTTGCCGAGGTCATTACGGACGACGCGCATCCCCGTGGGAGCCACAAGTTTCATTTCCCGACGGACTGTCCAGAGTGCGGTAATCCAGTTGTGCGCGAAGAAGGCGAAGTGGACTGGCGCTGCGTGAATGTGGACTGCCCTGCCAAGCTGCGCGAGTCGCTGCTCCACTTTGGTTCGCGCGGAGTAATGAACATTGAAGGCCTTGGTGATGCGGTTGTGCAACAACTGTTGGAGCGGAACATGGTGCGCAGCGTTGCCGATCTCTACACCCTGAGCGAAGAGCAGTTGGCCGGCCTTGACCGCTTTGCTGAAAAGTCGGCGCGTGCCTTGTTCCAAGAGATCGAAGGATCAAAGAAAGCGGGATTGGCGCGCGTGATCATGGGCCTTGGCATCCGCTTTGTGGGCGAACGCACGGCTGAACTGCTAGCTGAGGAATTTGGTTCGATTGAGGCGCTGGAACAGGCTACCGAAGAAGAATTGGAGCGCGTGGAGGAAGTGGGTCCGCGCATCTCCCAGTCAATACGCGAGTTTTTTGCGCGGCCCGCGAACCTGGCGTTGATTGAAAGTCTCAGGAAAGCCGGTGTTGTGATGACGGCCGAGAAGAAACAACGGTCGACGCAGCTGGCGGGATTGACATTTGTGCTGACGGGCACGCTGCCGACTCTGACACGCGACGAAGCCAAGAAGAGGATCGAGGACGCCGGCGGCAAGACGGCCGGATCAGTGAGCAAGAAGACCAGCTACGTGGTTGCAGGTGAAGAAGCCGGTTCCAAACTGGACAAGGCCATCGAACTGAAGGTTCCTGTGCTTGATGAAGCTGGCTTGCTGACGCTGCTTAAAGACGTATCTGCGGCGGAATAGTTGGTTGGCCGGCGATTGCTGTCGGAGATGCGTCAGCGTTCTCCAAGCGAATTTTGTTGCGGCTGAAGAGCGGCAACACGGCAATAAGAAGAAGCAAGAAATCGATCCACATAAGGAATTCCTTTCAAGCATTGGAACGGCGGCGTGCGATGTCAGGACGGCGCTCGACTGCGCGTAGTTCGCGCTCGCGTTCGCGCTCCCATGCTTCGGCGCGCCAGTTACGGGAGGCGAAACGCGGGGGCTCATCGGAGATAAAGCCTTCAGATGAATCTGGCCGCGGCGAGATTGTAACCAGCTCTGCCGAGGCCTTGAAGGGGGTGGGCGGCGCGGGGCGCGCGGGTTGTGGGATTAATCGTGCTGATGATTCAAGATCAACATAAGCAGCGCTGGAGGTAAGGCTCGTATCGGTTGCCTCGGTCTCATCCTGCGTTTCAGAGAAGCTGGCCGAATTTTTTTGTGGCTTGAGGGCGATGGCCTTTGCCATGAACTCATCGACAAGCTTGTGCAGGCAGGTTTGTCCACAAAGATGCTTCGACCCGGGGCGGAGGCGGTTGCGGGATTGCCATCCGCTGACACGGAGTTCGCCTCCTTGTTCGTAAGCGACAAACCAATGGTTGGTCTGTTTTTTTTCCGTTGCGCAGATGTCGCACGAGATTGCCTGCCGGATCACCCGAATGCCTCCAGTCCGTACAGAAGGTTGATTCAAGGCTTTGCCTTCGCGGGGTATGGGGCGTGCAGCTAATTGAAAGCAGCTGCGCCGACCCTGTTTCGAGTTGCCCTGCGAGGAGCGGTCTTGGAATCGCCTTCCCCTATTTCATCGCGCGTTTTGGGAAATACGTGAGCGAAGATGGGAGGGAATCTTGCAAATGGCCGGAATTGAACGGGGAAGGTGGGAGTGTTCTGAATTGGGACATTGGAGCAAGGGAGGCCGGAGGCGAGTCGACTGATTGAGGGGTTAAGAAAGGGGACAGATCAAAGGATCCGTCCCCGTGGAGTTGTCCCCTCGATGGAGCAGACTGAGTTGCGAGTGTGTTTGCGGAAGATCGCGGACTAGTTCCTTGGAGCGAAGTAGCCCTTTTTGGCGCGGACCTGGTAGCGGCGATCGGAGCAGTAAAGGTAGATGGTGCGGAAGGCGCCGTTGTCTTTGAAGTCTGCCGGCGTGTAGGTGAGCGCGTACTGGCTGCGCAACTCCTCTTCGATATCGTGGAAGCTGGTGGAAACTTCCTCTACCGATGGTGGGAAGAAGACCTGGCCGCCGGTGTCCTCAGCCAACTGGGCCATGACTTTGTCGCCGGCGCCGCGGCTGGGAGTCCAATTGGTGCTGATGGAGTAGATGATGGTCTCGGCGCGCTGGCACTCCTTGATGGCTTCAGGCAGGTAGACGCGGCTCTGGTTGTCGTCGCCGTCGGAGAGCAGGATGATGGCCTTGCGCACCGGTTCCTGGCCGCGCGATTCATCGAGAAGCTTTTGCGCGGCAGGCGGTGTAGACGGCGTCGAAGAGCGCGGTACCGCCGCCGGGACTGAGGCGGTTGATGCCTGTCTCGAGGCCGTCGAGATCGTTGGTCCAGTCCTGGGTGACGGTGGGTGTGACATCGAATCCCATGACGAAGGCGCGGTCGCTGTGGGCCTTGAGGATCTGGAGCAGAAAGTCGGTAGCGGCCTGCTGCTCGAACTGAAAGCGGGAGTGAATGGAGGTACTGGTGTCAATGACGATGCCGACGCGCAGGGGCAGATTGATCTGCTGGTGGAAGGAGTTCACCCTCTCAGGCGCCTTCTGGTCGTCGAGCAGGGCAAAGTCGCTTTGCTGCAGATTGGGAACGTAGTGGCCGTGCTTGTCAGTGACGGTGAAGATAAGATTGACTTCGTTGACCGTGGTTTTAAGGGTGGTGACGCCCACGTCCGTACCGCCCGCATTGACCTGAGCGACGGGTTGCTGCTGTGCAGCGTTCTGTGCCGGCTGAGCGGGTTGGGCCGCGGGCTGTTGAGCGATCAGCGGCGCTGACTGGTAGACCAGAGCAAGGGCGAGGCAAAGGACTAGAGGTTTCCAGTACCGGGTCAGGGTCGCCGGGGGGGACGAAAGCTGTCTTGTCATATCTCCCTTATTTTACCAAGTGTGCGGGTCGGCAGGCACTGTGAGGACGGCTGCGAAATGACCCTTTTGAGTCATGGCCGAGCGGGGTCGACCGGGCCGGATTCAAGCTGGGCAAGAAACCGTGTCAGCTCATAGGGTAGGGGGGCCTCCAACTGTAACGTCTTTCCTGTCACTGGATGCACAAATTCGAGGCGGGCGGCGTGGAGAAAGTTCCGCCCCAACCGAAGCACTTCAGGGTCAGCCTTGCGGCGCGCAGACTTGGACTTTCCAGCCTGCGCAGCCACCTGATCCGTGAGATGCCCGGCTCCGCCGTACAGAGTGTCTCCCACGACTGGATGGCCGATAGACGCCATGTGAACGCGAATTTGATGGGTACGCCCGGTTTCAATGCGGACACGGACAAGAGCGAATTTTCCGAAACGGGTAGCAATCCGTCGAATCACCTCGTAGTGTGAGACTGCCGACCGGGCGTTTTCGTTTGGCAGTACGGTCATGCGCGTTCGCCGCAAGGGATCGCGGCTTACGCCGGCGGTGATGGTGCCTTTGTCGCGAACGACGGCGCCCTGGACGAGGGCGATGTAGGTTTTCTTGATCTGGCGGCTGGAAAACATTTCTCCGAGGGCAGCGTGGGCGCGGTCGTTTTTGGCAACAATGATGAGGCCGCTGGTGTCTTTGTCGAGCCGGTGAACAATGCCGGGGCGGAGTTCGCCACCCGTGGAAGAGAGCTTGGCGAAGCGGTGAAGCAGCGCATTCACGAGTGTTCCCCGGCTGCGCGCGTCGTCATTTTGTCCCGATCCTGCGTGGACCATCATACCGGCGGGCTTGTTGACCACCGACAGGTCCTCGTCTTCATAGACAACATCGAGGGGAATATCCTCGGCCGTTGCCTTGAGGGGCGCTGGGTGCGGTTCGCCGGTAAGGGCGATTCGCTCGCCGCCACGCAACTTGAGGGATGCTTTTTCGCGCTTGCCCTCGACCAGGACATCGCCCTGGTCGAGGAGCATTTGCACACGCGAGCGGCTGATGGGCTCACCCTGCGCGCTAAGGAACTGGGCAAGGAACTGATCGAGACGCTGCCCGGCTGATTCAGTGGGCACTTGAAGGTCGCGATGAGCGGTGTTTGCGGTGTCAGCCATGGGCGACCTCAGGGTGTATGGGTGATTTGCTGCGTTCAAGCAGGAGCAGCGTCCCAGCCAGCACCATCAGGATCGCGCCGATCTGGGGTCCGTCTAATGCACCATCGAGGAGTGAGCCACGTCCCTCAGTGTCGCGCCAGATTTCTGTGATGTAGATGGAGACGCCGGTTCCGATGAGGCAGATTCCGGCCAGGTCGCCGGGCCGCGGCAGGGCCGGCTGGAGGATGAGCAGCGCGACGGTGAGACTGAGGAAGGCAAAGGCCGCATAGGCCTGGACCGGATGAAGGGCGATTCCAAGCGGTGTGCCGCTCCATATGGCAGCCAACGGATGGGTGTAGGTGACAGCCCAGCGAACGCCGGTTTCGGTTCCGTAGCCTGAGCCGGCCAGCAATGCGCCAAGCTGCTCGAAGGCAAGTCCGAGGGCAAGGGGGGCGGCGAGTGCATCGGCTGTTGCGCGCATGGGCAGTTTTTGCCAGCGCGCAAAAGCAATGGCAGCCAGGGCGCCCGCCATTGATCCGAAGGCGGCAAGAAGCGGATGGTGGATCATGGCCAGGGCGAGCAGCCAAGAGGGATGGCTGCGCAGATCACGGAGATTGAGGAAGACCAGCAGGAGGCGCTGGGCGATGAGCGCAGCAAACAGCGCGCCAACGCAGAGGTTCCAGACATGAGCGGCGTTGAGACCGGCGACGCGCGCCGTGCGCTGAGCGAGAAAAAGGGCGAGCAGAACGCCCACAGCGGCCGCAGCGCCATAGGACGGGATGAGAATTGCGCCGATGTGGAAGAGGACTGGATGCACCTGAGTCAGCATACGGCATCAGGAGCTGAGCCGGAGGCGCAGGGGAATGGAAGAAGGATTAGGGGAGGAGGAAGGTAGAATCCGACCCACGGGGCCGTGGAAGATGCGCTGGTGAACCCTTCCTAAGAAGGTGGAGCTCTCCGCGGTTCATTAGGCATTCCGGACTGGCGGACACGGCACACAGAACCGATTGTCGAGTTGAGCCCCTGTTCATTGAATGTTGGTTCAACCAGCGTTGATCGCCCACCTGCTTTGCAGGCCGGTTTCTATTGCGGATAGTAGGGGTTGGGCGGAGAAATTGCAAGTCTTGTAGGGGATGGGCGTAGTGTGCTAGCTTCTCAAGCCGACCTGTTTGGGCGACTAGTTCCCAATTTGGAGACGCGCATTCATGATCCGGTTTTGCGTTCGACGTCGAGCACTTCGTCGAGCAGGCCGCGCAGATTGGCTGCGCGCGCGTGTCCCTGGCGGGGATCGGCGGAGGCGTTCAGGGCCAGTTCGTCGGCCAGATTCAAAGCAGCCAGCACGGCAACGCGCAACGAGTCCACGGTGCGGCCTTGCGCGGCGACCGCGCGCATCTTGGCGTCGACACAGGCCGCCAGTTCGCGAATATGGTCGGCATCCTGCCCGGAGAGATGATAGGTCTGGTCGTAGATTTCGACCGTGACATACTCGGTGGGGTTACCAGTTGGTTGGTTTGCCATGGGGACCTCCCTTCAAAAAACTGCGCTAGAGTTCCAATGCGTCAAGCTGGGACAAGAGCCGTTCAACGCGTTGTCGAACCTGGTCGCGCTCGGTGACGAGCGAGTTGATTTCCTTTTGGAGCCGCTCGATTTTTGGCAACTGCTCCTGGAGTTCGGATTCGGCTTTGGCAGCCTTTTCCTCGGCTGCGACACGGGCCTGCCGCTCGTTTTTCACCATTTCCACTGCGCGGACAATGCGCACTTCGAGCGCGGAGAAATCGACAGCGCTGACGGTTAAGGCAGCCGCTTCAGTGAGTGGATTTTGCGGCTGTGACTCGCGATTTTGGTCTGACAATTCCGGCTCCGAGAACGTTTCGGGCATGAGGAAACCTCCGCACCTAGTACGTGACCGAGTAAGTATAGCGCCTATCGAGCGCTATTTCTCATTCAGGATCGCAACCTCGCGCCTGCCTTGGCAACAGCCGCGACTACTTGCGCCTGGAAGGTCTGCAGTTCTTCGTCGCGGAGGGTGCGGTCAGATGCCTGAAAGGTAGTGCCCATGAGCAGAGAATACTCGTGCTCGCCGAGCCTGGCGTCATGGAAGACCTCGCGCACACGCCATTCGACGAGTTCGGGGATTTGGAGGCCGGCGAGAGCGCGATCGACCTGTTCCCAGCTGATTTTTTTGTCGAGAACGAGCGAAAAGTCGCGGCGAACAGGCTGGAAACGGGAGATTTCGCGCGCAGCCGGCTTGCGGAGGGGCAGTTTGTAAAGCCGGTCGAGATAAAGCTCGCCAGCCAGTACAGGCTCCTTGAACTTGCGGGAGGCCGCTTCACGGGGATGGAGCTGGCCAAACCAGCCTGCCGTTTCGCCGTCGACGACCACCCGGGCGGACCGATAGGGATGCAACCACGCGGGCGTGAGGCCGGAGTCGGCCGGGAACCGGTCGAAGTAGATGGCGCGGGTTTGGAAGCGCGCGAGGACCTGCTCGACCGCTCCCTTCAGGTCGTGGAACTCGATGGCTCTGCCTGGGTGCAGAGCGCCCTGCTCAGGAAAAGCGCCCGCGGCGCCAAAGGCAACGGAGGGCTTTTCTTCCACTTTTTCCGTTGTTCCACTGAAGATGGTTCCGAGTTCGAAGAGACGGACGTCGCTTACGTCGCGGTTGAGGTTTCCGGCAATCATGGTCAACATTCCCGGAACGAGGGAGGGGCGCATCACGCCGGCTTCCTCGCTGAGCGGGTTGCCGAGCGGGATGGCGAGCCCGGGTTGGGGCGCGGTGAGGGAAGCTTCAGCGGCCGAACAGAAAGTGCTGGAGATGGCTTCGTGGAATCCGGCGGAAAACCAGGTGCGGCGAACGGCAGCTTCAGCTTCGGCCCACGGCAGCGCTTGCACGCCCTCGCCGAAGGAGGGAAGTGTATTGGCAAAGCCATTGTAGCCATAGACGCGGGCAACTTCTTCGATGAGATCGATCTCGCGCTCGAGATCGAGGCGCCAGCTGGGCAGGGTGATTTGCCATGAAGCGTTGGAACTGCTGGCAAGACCACATCCAAGAGCCTGGAGGACACCTTCGACGGTCGCTGCGGTGATTCCTTCCGGGTCGGTCGTGGCGCCGAGGATGCGGTGGACTTCACTTAGGGCGAGAGCAACGGGTTTGCGATTTGCCGTGCGGGATTCAAAGGCCGGGACGCGCACATCGACCAGTTCACCTTCGATGTGACCGCCGTTGGCGAGGAGAATGCTGCTTACGAGTCGCCGAAGCGACGGGTGCGGCATTGAAGTCGGCTCCGCGCTCGAAGCGGTGGCTGGCATCGGTGTGCAGGCCGTGGCGCCGTGCGGTGCGGCGAACAGCCATGGGCTCGAACCACGCAGCTTCGACCAGGATGTTGGTGGTGGACGGGGTAATCATGGTGTCCCAGCCGCCCATGACGCCAGCAAGGGCGAGGGCTTTGGCATGGTCGGCGACGACCAGGTCTTC
Organism: uncultured Acidobacteriaceae bacterium; assembly: GCA_963820245.1. Classification (GTDB taxonomy): domain Bacteria; phylum Acidobacteriota; class Terriglobia; order Terriglobales; family Acidobacteriaceae; genus Telmatobacter. The sequence continues at coordinate 175,535 of CAWFZC010000024.1, forward strand.
AGGATCGAGGGTGCGCTCGACGCCGTCGAGGGTCTTTAACTTCTCGCCTTTGCGGGCGCGGCGGACGATGATGCCGCCTTCAATCTTGTCGAGGTCGAAGGCGTGGGTGGGCTGGCCCATGGCAAGCCATGCGAAGTTGGTGGCATCAACGGCGCTGGAGATTTTTTTCTGGTCAATGCGCTCGAAGTATGTTGCGACCTCGAGTCCGTTTGGCAAGTCGGTTGACTCGCCGATCGTGATACCGCGCAGGACGCGAGCCGTGAAACGGCCACAGGCGTCTTCGGATTCAATCTTTACGGAGAAGGCCTGGCCGGCCGGGCGGGCTTTTGGCAGTTCATACGAGAGCGGTGCAAGTGCAAGGCCGTAGATGGCTGCTGCTTCGCGCGCAACGCCGTAGTGGTTCATCGCGTCGACGCGGTTGGTGGTGATGTCCATTTCGTAGAGCGAGCCGTTGCCTGCGCCGAGATCGTAGATGCCTTCGACGGCGATGCCGCGCAGGGTGAGGTCTTCCGCGAGTTGGGCGTCATTGACGGGAAGTTCGGGTAGGTACGCTCGGAGCCACTTGGTCAATATCTTCATCTCTTTGGATTCTCTTTTCGCAAGTTGGCGTGCTACGCACGTGGCAAGTTGGCAGGTTCGCGCGTGGAGTCACTCACAGATTCGAGCACGCCCAATAGTCCATTGATCAATTTCGCAATGCGCGTGCCAAGATCGAGCAGTTCCTCACTCGAACCGGCCTGAAAAAAGCCGAGACTTGCAGCCAGTTCGATCTGTGTTTGCAATTCGTTGATGGCTGCCCGCGCTGCTCCGAGTCCCTTTCTCATCTCGACATCGTTCAATCGTCCATGCGCTTCAGCGAGCCGGCTGGCGACGTTTACTGCCGAACGACGCAGTTGCATCCGCAGGCCGAAGGTCTCGGAATTCGGAAAATTCTCGGTCTGCGCATAAATCGCTCGCGCAAGTTCCATGGCCTTCTGCCACGCGATCAGATCACGATAATGCCTGGTCCTGCTCATGCTGCCAACCTGCTAAACGAATTGATTCAAGAACCGCATATCTCCTGCGTAAAACTGTCCGATTTCGCTGATGCCGTACTTCATCATGGCGATGCGCTCGACGCCCATGCCGAAGGCGAAGCCCGAGATTTTTTTCGGGTCGTAGGCAGGCTGCTTTTCCGCGGCGAAGGCGAACACCGCGGGATCGACCATGCCGCAACCGAGCAGTTCGATCCAGCCGGACTGCTTGCACTTGCGGCAGCCCTTTCCGGCACAGAAGATGCAGCTGATCTGCACGTCGGCGCTGGGCTCGGTGAATGGAAAGAACGATGGGAAGAAGCGCGTTTTTACTGCGGAACCGAAGAGCGCTTTCATGGCGTGGTCGAGGGTGCCCTTCAAGTCGCTGAAGGTAATGTTGCGGTCGACGCAGAGGCCTTCGACTTGGTGGAAGATGGGCGAGTGGGTCGCGTCCTGGGCGTCGTTGCGGTGGACCTTGCCGGGGATCACGATGCGCACGGGCGGCGGTTGCAATTCCATGGTGCGCATCTGCACGGGCGAGGTGTGGGTGCGTAGCAGGAGGCGGTCGCGCAAGGGACGACGTTCCTGGTTGGCGATGACGAGCGTGTCCTGGGTGTCGCGCGCGGGATGGCCGGGCGGAAAGTTCATGGACTCGAAGTTGTAGAAGTCTGTTTCGACTTCGGGGCCGACACCGACCGAGTAACCCAATGCCGCAAAGACGTGGGTGATCTCGTTGAGCGTGCGCGTGATGGGGTGTTCAGCGCCGATGAGCCGCTCGGTGCCGGGGAGCGTGATGTCGATGGCTTCGGCGGCGAGAGCGGCATCGGTTGGGCCCGAGCCGAGTCCCGTCTCGAGAAGACGCTCGACAAGTTCTTTGAGAGATTTGAAGCGTTCGCCGACGGATTTCTTGGCTTCAGGGGGCGCGGCCTTGAGCCAGCGGCTCGAGACTTCGTTGAGCAGGCCCTGCTTGCGGCCGAGCCATTTGAGGCGGAAGGCCTCGACTGTGTCAGGGCCGTCGAGCGAAGAAGCATCCTGGCGGGCCAACTGCTCGACTGCGGCAAAGGCTTTGTCGAGTGAGGCCCCGTCAAAGGCGGTCAGATTGGGTATTGAATCGATCATCATGCGTAAAGAGCAGGATAAAGCATTGCATGCGGCGGGTGCGCGACCGTGAAAGCAGAACGGCCCGGAAGCTGATCAGCTTCCGGGCCGTTCATTCCGCCAGTCAGTGGAAATGCGGTTAAGCGGCTTTGGTGGCTGCCAGCGCCGACTTGGCCTGCTCGGCGAGCTTGGTGAAGCCAGCGGCGTCGTGGACGGCGATGTCAGCGAGGATCTTGCGGTCGAGTTCGACCCCGGCCTTCTTGAGGCCGTTGATGAACTGCGAGTAGCTGGTGCCGTTGAGCTTGGCGGCGGCGGAGATGCGGACAATCCAGAGCGAACGGAACTGACGCTTCTTCTGCTTGCGGCCGGTGTAGGCGAACTTGAGGCCGCGCTCGACGGCTTCCTGGGCTGCCTGGTAGAGCTTGGATTTTGTAAGGAAGTAACCGCTTGCGCGTTCAAGAATCTTTTTGCGGCGGTCACTCCGCTTGGTACTACGTTTTACGCGGGGCATTGGGTTTCTCCATTTTTGCGTCTTCGTGTTCTGCGGCTGGAGGCAGGAGGCGCCCATCCCATGAGGGCGGCGCTGTAAGCCTCTTCACTCGCTCAATCAAGCCTTAATCTCTCGGTTTTTCCGGCTGCTCGAAAGCTTTCCGGATTGCCGGGGGCCATGCAACGCATTCACAGGGCCCTGAAGTGCAGCTTCCTGAGGAAGCCGGCACAGCGATCAGGCGTAGGGAATCATGCGCGCTACCTTCGCGTAGTCGCCATCGGAGACAAGCACGGTACGTCCGAGCTTGCGCTTCACCTTTGGCCCCTTCGACGTAAGGATGTGACGCGTCTTCGTCTGGCCCCGCTTGATTTTTCCGGTTCCAGTTTTGCTGAAGCGCTTCTTCGCGCCCGTATGGGTCTTCAACTTGGGCATTTTCTTCTCTTTTTGGACTGGGGCAAGCCCGTCCGATTGACCTTGAGACAGGGACTTCCCCGCACTCGAGGCGCTCCGATCAGTATACCAGAAGCCGTTTTTCCCGGCGACAAGGGACGCTGCCGGGCGGAAGAGCGGTTGATTTCAGGGCCTTACCGGAGCAGCAGTCATAGTGGGCTACTTGTATTCCGCTGCGAAGGCGTCGGCTTCGTGGTTCAGCTCGGCGGGCGTGGCGGCATGCGTGTAGAAGACGATGCGGTAGCGGAAGGTAGCCGTCTGGCCTTTCTCCAGCGTGAAGTTCATTGGCTTTTCCCTGGGGTTGAAGACGCTGATCCCCAGCGGATTGGCGGCGAAGAGGCCATAGCCGCGTGCGTGCCATGTCGTTGGATAGCCGGGATTCTTCGGTTGATCGAAGATGGCGATTGTGACTGTGTGGCCGTTTTTGTGGCCCGTGAGCGCGCACCAGCGACCGCGTGTGGACCATGCGGCATCGCCCTTTGCGCCTTCACTGGTGAGGTACTCACCGGTGGCGTCGGGCGATGCGGCGCCGGTTTTGGTCTGCACACCATGGGAATCAGTGAATACGGCGTCCTTGGCGGTTGGAGACTCGAGCCAACTGGCCACACGCAGACCCAACATTCCATCCTTCTCGTCCTCGAAGACGACATGGTCGAGAGCTTTCAGTGTGGCGATGCGGTCGATGACGCGAGTTCCACTGTTGCCGGAGAAAACGAAGTGTGTTGTTTCTTCAAGGATGGGGTGCTCGTTGCCGTCGATCCAAGTGGAGAGGGTGGACAGTTCGCCTTTGCTACCGCTTCTGGAGGAGAGTATTTTGTCGAAGACGATGGTGCCCATCTTCGCATGATTTTCCGGCTTGATGGCCTCTGAGTTGTTCCAGAAATCGAAGTTGTTTACCCTTGCGTAGTTGAACCAGAGACCGACGTGATGCGGGTGGTCAACACGTTCGCTGGGACCGGGGGGAAACCCGCGTGTCAGCGTGACGCCGTCTGAATCAAGAATTGGATAGAGGACGGGCTTTTTCAGGTTTGCGGGCCAGATGTAGGAGGTGAAGGGCTGGCCGCCGATGGTGATATCGACACGGCGTTGAGCTTCGTCGGGGGTTACCTTCACTTCTTGCTGCGCGAGCGGCAGAAAAGGCGGTGGCCGCCAGCAATGAGCTGGCGGCCATGAGTGTGAGAGCGGGGAAGCTACGCATAGACCTTGCCTCCGGCCATGACTTGCTGGGTCTTCTCGTCGAAAGTCACTTTTTGTCCGGTCTGAATGGCAGCCACATTCATGCACAGTGCAATCGAGTGGCTGTATCCCGCCTCGATGGATGCGTTGGGGGTGTTGCGCGAGCGCACGCACTCCATCCAGTTGCGCATGTTTGCAGCCGTCTCCGGGTCGCCATGCATGTTTGTGTTGGCGTCCGTTTGGACAGTCTCTGCCTTTTCGAGGAGAGAGAAGCTGGGCAGCAGGTTGGGTTGCATCTTCATTTCGTCGGCGTAGCGCGCGGTGAGTCCCCCGGTGGGAGAGACGGTCTGCTTTGACATGTCGATCATGCCGCCATTGGAGTAGTAGAGTTCCTTGACGCCACCGGCGGAGTTGGTGAACCGCGAGGTGTACTGGACTTGGAAGCCCTTGGTGAGGTCGTCGAGCGGGCCGTAGTCGAAGACAGCCGTCATGGTATCCCAGTTGGTGCGGCCGTCTTTCCAGAGGTAGATGCCGCCATTGGCCACGCAGGAGCGGGGATGGGGCAGGCCGGTGAACCAATGAACCGTGTCGATCTGGTGGACGAGCCACTGATCGGGAATTCCCGACGAGAACGGCCAGAAGAGCCGGAACTCAAGATACTTCCGCGCGTCGAAGGGGCCCATGCTGCGGCCGAGGGAATAGCGCTTCCAGTCGGTATCTTCTTCCTTCAACAGGGGGACCTGGTCGGGGCGGCGCCAGCGTCCAGGCTGATTCACGTTCCAGGTCATTTCGACCATGACAATATCGCCGAACTTGCCGGACTTGATGTACTCGGCGGCTTTCATGTAGGCGGGGGTGGAGCGGCGCTGCGTTCCGATCTGCACGATCTTGCCGGACATGTGAACCGCGGCACGGAACATGCGAGCGTCGGCCATAGTGTGGGCTGTGGGCTTTTCTACATAGGCGTCACGACCGGCGTTGACCGCCTCAGTGCCGTGGTATGCGTGCTGAAAATCGGCGGTGGCAATAATGACGGCATCGACATCCTTGCGGGAATATAACTCATCGTTGTTGCGTACCTGGTCGACCGGATTGCCGCAGAGCTTCTCGATAAAGGCGGCGCCCTCTTCGCGGCGGCGGCTCCAAATGTCGGAGACAGCGACGATCTGGAAGTTCATATCTTTGGCATTTGATTGAAAGGCCGGAAGGTCGCCTTGCTTCATGCGGTCGCCGCAGCCGACGATGCCGACGCGGACACGATCGTTGGCGCCAACGATGGCGGCGTAGCTTTTCGCGCTCCAAGATGTGAAGCCGGCGACGGCGGTTGCGGCCAGCGCTGCGCTGCCTGTCTTCAAGAATTCTCTGCGATTGTTATCGGGTACTTCCATGATCGAACCCTCCATGGGTTGGTTTGAAGTGTGCCACCAGGTGCGGATACCGGACTTCTGGTCAATGGAACGCGTTCAGTCCGGTTCGGGCGCCCGAAGAAAGTGCTCGCCGCCGGAAAACCTATGGTCAGACCACGAGGCGCATCGCGTCAAGCGAGGGATTGTCTTGTTGCTTACGGAGCAGGTATTTGAGGAGGCAGGAAAGCAGAGAATCATCGAAGTGCGATATTCCAACAATATGGGTCAAGGTGCGTTGATCGAGGCTTGTTGCGATGTATCTCGCCTGCCCGGTGATGGGCAGGCGAGACACATTCTGTTGGCAATCAGGCAAAGGCAGACTTTAGAAGTTGATCTTGATACTGCCCTGGAAGACGCGCGCCTGGTTGGTTGTGGTCGAGATCTGGCCGAAGGTGGATGAGGTGAGAACTGCTGCTCCTCCAGTTGTTCCACCTGGTGTTCCGGTTGATCCGCCAGTAGGAATGTTGAAGTTCGGATGGTTCAACACGTTGAATGCTTCGAGTCGAAGCGTGGTTGTGAGGGTCTCATGAATCGGGAAGATCCGCGAGATTTGCGCATCGAAATTGAACTGCTTAGGTCCACGGAAAGAGTTCCTGCTGATGTTTCCGTAGGTTCCAAGGGCAGGGCAAGCGTTGGCGGTGGCTGAAGCGCAGCCGGCGGTTTGCCAAACCTGCTGGAAAGCGTTCGGATTCAAGTACTCGCGATTGGCCACGCCGCTGGCGTTATGGAATTTCACCTCGGCGTAAGGGTTGACCCCTGGAACAAGGTTGGGGCGGTCATTGCCGATGTCCGTGAGAGAGTTGTCCTGCCCGGCCGTAACTGTGAATGGCGCGCCTGATTGGATGCGGATGAGGGGCGCGAGCTCCCAACCATTCGCCAGCAGTTTTTCAAAGGAGTTGAAGTGGTTGGTGAAATTGCTCCTGGCCACGAGGCTCACATTCTCAATATGCCGGAAATCGGAGCCGCACGGACCGTAGTCCATTCCGATCTTGTTGATGTTCTCCGTTGCGGTTCCCGCATAGTCACCCTGCGCGTCGTAGATGTTGAGGCACTTGGACCAGGTCCAGTTACCCAGCAGGCTGAAGGTGCTGGAGAGGCGGTGGTTGATTGAAGCGACCATGCCGTTGTAGTTGGCTGTTCCTTCATCGCCGACGACGACCGAACCGCCGCCGCCGCCCAGATATTGATTGCCTTGCGTTGGATTTTGCTGGGTAAGCAGGAATCGCGAGGTCTGGTTTCCGGTGGTAGAGCAATTGGTGCCGGCAGCGCCAGCTTTCACAGCAGCTGGGCCGGTGGTGACGATGCCAGCGCAGCCAGTGCCGCCTGCACCCCATACGCCCGGAATGAACGTGGCTGGGTCGAATGTGGACCCAAGGGGATCGTGGCGCGTAGTGTTGCCGATGTAGTCGACTTGCACCTGCCAGCCGTGGCCGAATTCACGCTGGACGCTGAGGGTCCACTGAATTGAGTACGCGGGCTTGAATTGCGGTACCGTCACGATGAACTGCGACTGCGGGAAGAAGAGTGCTTGCGACGGTGTTGGGATCTGGGGCTGCGGAAATGGGCTGCCAACGATTGTGCCCACCGACCAGGGAGCTGCAAATGGCACGGGAACCGAGCTGCCAGATGCCTGGGCGTTGGTGACGGCCGTGGCGAAGGGCGGGTTTTGCTGGTTGCGCTGTGCCGTAAAGAAATTGGGATTGTCAAACATCAGCGCGATGCCTGTGCGGAACACAGTCTTGCCGTTGCCAACGGGATCAAAAGAGATTCCGACGTTTGGAGAGAACTGCCCATAGGAATTCTTGGTGAACTGACGGCTTACGCCTGGATCGCCATAATAGAGCGCTCCCGCAGGGGCATTGGGATAGACGGTGCTGGTCTTGTTGGCAAGAAAATTAGTCATGCTGAATTCGACACCGCGATTGAAGTAATCGACGGGCTCGATATTGGGTCCCCAGCGCAGGCCGCCAACAAGGGTGAGGCGCGAGGAGGCATGAAAAGTGTCCTGAATGTAAAGGCTGGGAATCGGTCCGCGCAGCGCATTCTGCTGCTTTTTGCTCTGCTGGAACGGGGACGCTGATCCCAACGTGCCCATCAGGAAGTCAAGGCTCTGGTCGCCGATTGTGCTTCCACCCTTGGGGCCGCTGCCGCTGTATTCACCATTGAAGGTAAAGATGCCGTTGGACTCATAGGCATTGCCGATGTTGAGCTGGTTCTGCACCCACTCACCGCCGAATGCGATCTGATGTTTGCCGCGCACCCAGACCACGTCATCATCAATGGAGGCGGTGTTGTCGTTGAAGTGCGCCACTGAGTTTGTGCCGCCGCCGATGGTGAATTTGCCTTCAGACAGCTGCAGGCCATTCGGTACTGCCTGGTAGAGGGCAGTGGTAGGTATGCCTAGCGTTGTGGCGTTGATGTCGTTGGGCGCATAGCCGCGGTTATTCACGCGCCGCAGAATCGAGATGTGCGCGGCGTTCACGACATTGGGAGTGATGGTGTAGGCGTCACCGAGGGTGAAGGTCTGAACGCGCTGAATGTTGCCGGACTGCGTAGTGATGAGAATGTTGTGTGGATCGAAATATGCGGGGAACTGGTAGCCGTCAACGAAATACCGGCCGTAGATATTTTGCCTGCTGCCCACCGTATAGTCGACGCGGGTGACAAACTGGTTGTCGGTAACGGCATAGGGAATCGAATAGCGGACGAAGCCGCAGTTGTTTGGATCCGTTGCGGCGGTGGGTTTTGGCAGGTAACCATACAGTGCCACAGCCGGCGCACTGTAAGTGGGGGCCGCCGAATATTTATTTCCGGTGAGAGCTGTACCGTTGAGCGGATCCACCAATTGAATTGCCAGGCCGCTCGAATTGCAAAGGTTGTCTTTGGGTTGGTTGGCGGCGGTGGTGCCAAGAGGACCGGGAACGCCATCGGTCACAGAATAGTCGCCTGCCAGGTTTGCCGCCGTGGGCACCGTGGCCGATGTGCTTGCTTGTGTCTGTTTGGCGATCCAACGCTGATAGGCCGCGAAGGCGAACATCTTATTCCGCTTGACAGGGCCGCCAAACGTTCCGCCAAACTGATTCTGGTGAAGCGTATCCGGTGAAGTGGAGAAAAAGTTTGTAGCGTCGATGTAGTTGTTGCGGATGAACTCGAAGCCCGAACCGTGAAACTGATTGGTTCCAGACTTGGTGACAACGTTGACGAGGCCGCCGACATGGCCGCCATCCTGCGCGCCAAGATCGGTGGATTCCACGCTGAACTGGCTGACGGCGTCCGGGAAGGCGTACGGGAGATTGCCGTTTGCCATGTAGTCCTGATTGTCGCCGCCATCGAAGCGCCAAAGTGTGGTGTTGCCTCCGCCGCCTGCAATTGAGACGGAGATCGTCTGGTAGGAGTACTTGCTACCGGTGAAGTCGCCCGACGGAGCCGGGCTGGAACCACCGGAAGCAGTGATCAGCGCAGTCATTTGCCGACCATTGAGTGGCATCTCCGAAACTTCGTTTGAATCGATGGTTTGCTTGAACGTGGCGTCTTCGGTTTGGAGGGCCAAACCCTCCGCCTGGACTTCAACTCTTACGTCGGCAGCGCCGATGCTCAAGCTGGCGTTTACGGCGATGTTGCTGCCAACTTCAAGCACAATACCCGTTTGCACATAGGTCTTAAAGCCGGCAGCCGCGACTTGAAGGTTGTAGGTGCCGATGGGGATACCTGGAAACAGGTAAGCGCCCGCGCCGTTGGTCGTGGATGTCCGCTTCACCTGAGTTGCCTGATCGGTGAGGGTCACGGTCGCATTCGGGATTACCGCCCCGGTTGAATCCGAAACGGCGCCTTGAATGTTGCCGGTTCCGGCGATTTGAGAAAAGCCGTGACGGGCGAATAGAAGCACGGCCATGCAGCAGAAGAGGGTTGCCCAACGGGCTACCGTTCTTTGCGCATTGAAGCGTGTGTATAGCATTGAAGCCTCCAAGTGGTTATTGACTGTGAATTGAGACCAACCGGCGTCTGGTTGGGGCCTTTGAGCAAGCGCTGGGGAATGGCGCAACTTTCCCATGCTCTTTTTACTCACCGGACACTTTTAACGAGGTCAGTCCACGTCTGTCAAGGGTTATTTTCAGAATCAGGGGGGATGTCCCGTAAATTCGCAACAATGATGGGCTTATCTAGCACTTTTGTGGCAGGCTGCTTGTTGAGAGGTCTGACCTTAGCGATAACGGAAATTCGCATCTCTATGAATCCACGATGAATCACTTGAACCACCCTGGCTTTCCGAGGGCCGGGCCTGGCCCAAAAGCCGCAGCCTCACAATAACTCAAGATTGTGATGAAAGGGGTTAGCCCCGCGCGTGGTCTTACGAGGCGGCCGGCACACGCATTGTTTCAAGGGCCGTCGTGAGGCCAGAAGCAAGAACTTGCTGTGTCTCTGGGGTGAGCTTTTCGCCGTGGCTGGTGAGGTAGAAGACGTCAATGGCGGTTTCGCCTTCGGTGTCGATGAGGGCAACCTTGATGTTACATTGCAGGGTCGAAAGGGTGAGCGCAATCTGACGAAGCAGGCCGGGAAGATCCTGCGCCACAACCTGCAGGAGCGTTGAGTGCGTGGAAGATTCGGAATCGAACTCGAGGCGCGTGGGTACTTCAACCTTGAGGTTGGAGGGATGATTCAGATGGCGGCGGGCTTCGAGGAGATTCTGTACCGAGACCTTTTGCGCTACAACGTCATGAATATTGGCGAGGAAGCGGTCCTTCTCGCTGGGATTCAGTTCGATGGTGCGAAAGACGTCAGAGAAGTGGAATGAGTCAACGATGACGCCAGCCTCGTTTGAGAACGCGCCGGCTCGAACGATATTCATGCCCCAGGCGGCGAGGGCGCCGGCCACATCCGCAAAGAGGCGGGAACGATCACGGGTGATGACGGTCAAGTCGAAGAGCTGGCGGTTGGGCCTCAGATCGAGTTGAACCGCATCCTTGTCGAGGTTGAGAGCCATGTGGAAGTGGTTGCGGATCTGCTCAGGGAGGCGGGTTTGCAGGTAGCGCTGGGGAAGGCCCTCAAGGAATTGACCGAGTGCGTCGTACTGGGCCGAGGGGACCATGGATCGCAAGCGGTTGAGCAGGGTGGGATCAATTGCGGCATGGTAGCGAACTTCGTCGACGGAGCGGTCCATGAAGTTTGCCGTCGACATATAGAACTGCCAGAGATTCTCGGCCTTCCACGGCGTAAGGGCGTCAGGATTGACGGCCTTGATGTCGGCATAGGTCATGATGGTGAGCATCTTCAACAACTGCGGGCTGCCGATTTTCTCAGCGAACTGGCGGACGTTTTCCATGTCAAAGATGTCGCGGCGCAAAGCTGAAGACATTTCAAGATGGAGGCGGATGAGCTTGAGGATCGACTCCCGTTCCTCAGCGTCAAAATCGAGACGGGCGAGGAACGCATCTGCCAATTCGACGCTTTGGCTGGCGTGTTCTCCTGTGCGGCGGGCTTTGCCGGTGTCGTGCAGCAGCAGGGCCAGCAAGAAGAGGTCGAGGCGATCGATCTCCGGTAACAGCTGGGCAAGGCGATGTTCGAAATCGTGGGTGGGTTGGCGGAGGCTATGGACGTTGTCGATGGCGAGGAAGGTATGCTCGTCAACGGTATAGCGGTGATAGGAATCGCGAATGACCAGAGCATCGATCCCGTGAAATTCGGGGATCAGCATTTCAAGGACGCCAAGAGCGTGCATGGTACGGAGAGCGTGGGCTGCGTGGGGTCCGAGGAGAACTTCGCGGAGCGAGTTCCACAGGTATGGCCCCTCCGGAATGTGAATGGCGAGGACGGGCAGGGCGTCGGTGATGCGATCTTCGGCGGCCTGCGAAAGGGTGTAACCGTGCGTGGCCATCATGGAGAAGACGCGGAGGATGGCGCTGGTGTCGTTGAACTGCGCGCCGGGCTGAATATCGATGCGGCCCTGGTCGAGGAGGAATTCAGTGCCGGCAATGGGAGTACGGCGGCGACGGAACTGGCGATAAAAGCTGACCGGAGCGGGAAGATGCTCCATGAGCAGTGCGGCGCGGCGATAGACGATGCGGGCGTGCCGGTAATAGGTACGCATCCAGTAGGAGGGATCGGCAGTGCCGCGGGTCTCAAGACCGATGGAGAGAGCTGCCGCTTCGTCTTGCGATTGCCAGTCGAGAGTATTGTCGTCGCGGCCATGGCGGAAGTGAAGGAAACATCGGGCGGCGGCGAGGAAATCGAAAGCGGCTTCAGCGTCACCACGGGCGCTCTGGAAGACGCCGCCCCGCTGGCGGGGCCATTCCTTGGTGTCCTTGAGGTGGAAGAGCACGGCAAACCAGACGGCCAGGTGGTAGTCGCGGAGACCGCCGGGACAATCCTTGAGATTCGGCTCGAGGTGAAAGATGGTGTTGCCGAACTTGGCGTGGCGGGCACGGGCGATTTCGCCGAGCTTCTGGGTGATGGTGGTCCACTCGCTGAGGACGAGTCCGGGGAGGGTTACCTGATGGAGCTGCTGGTAGAGGGGAAATTGTCCAGCGAGGAAGCGGCGGTCGAGGGTAGCGAGAGTGAATTCAAGGTTGTCTGGGTCAAAACGGCCGGCTTCCTTGACCGTACGCGAGCTGGGGCTGGCACGTAGGCCAATGTCCCACATGCCCTGGATGATGGCCCGGACTGCCTCTCTGGACTGCTCCTCGGTGCGTTCGTCGGCAAAAGCGAACAGAACGTCGATATCGGAAAAGGGGAAGAGATCCTTGCGTCCGTATCCGCCAAGCGCGAGCAGGGCGGCGTTCGGGGTCGTGGCCCCGGAGAAGGCCCGGCGCCACATTTCAATGAGGATACGGTCGACAACCGCCGATCGGCGGCGGATGGCTGCCGTGCCGTCACCTGTGCGCTCACAGGTCTGGCGGACAAGCGCCATCTCCCGCAGATACTGCTCCCGAAGGTCGTCAACCGCCAAAGCGACTGGATTCATAAGTGGTTGTGCGTGGCTCGCCGAAGCAAAAAGGATGTTCATTCAGCATAAGCGATCTTTGCGCGGAAGTGAATTTTTGATTGCGTGATGAGGGAAATCGGCGGTGGAAGTCGCCTGTGTGCGTCCGGCAGCCCGGTAACGAAAAATGTTGCGCCCTGAGATTCCTCGAAAGTTGTATGGGAGGCTCGTCCAAGCGCTTGTCGGAACTATAGTTACTGACAGGTTCCATATTGCTGGGCAAGGGCCCGAATCGACTCCTTTTATGAAGGCCCCGGCACCGTTGAGCCGAGTTGCACTGAGTCGTGCAACGCAAGGAGGACGTTATCAGTACGCGAATGCGGATGGCGGATCTGCTGATTCAGGCGGGGTTGGTCACCAAGGAAGATGTGGCCAAGGGTCTTGAGCGCATGGTGACGAGCGGCGGCCGGCTGGGCGACAGTCTGGTGGCGATCGGGGCCATCGACCAAAAAGTATTGAATGATTTTCTGCATCGCATTCCAGGCGAGCCGGCCGATATCAAGGCGACAGGTATCGACGAACTCGACCTGATGGGTTTGTTGATGAAACTGATGTACTCAGGCCGGCTGGAGACCTGCCGCCAGTTTGTCGAGGCGATCAAGCTGCCGTATCCGATCGTCATGGAACTGGTGACGATGGCGATCGACAGGCATCTGATTCATTCGCTGGGGACGCGCGGCTCCAGCGGGCCGCTCGATCTGGCTTACTCGTTTACCGAGGAGGGCAAACGCTGGACGCTCGATGCGCTGGAGCGGCTGCGCTACATCGGACCTGCGCCGGTGGCTATCGACGATTTCACATTTCGCGTAAACCTGCAGAAGCTGACCAACGAACTTGTGACCTTCGACCGGATTCGTGCCGGACTTGGCGATCTGATTCTTGAAGACACCATGATCGAACAGTACGGGCCGGCGTTGAACTCAGGCAGAGCGATGCTGCTCTACGGCCCACCGGGCAATGGAAAGACATCAGTGGCTCATGCATTGGGAAGCATATTCAGCGACGTGATCTACGTTCCTTATGCGATCTCAGTCGAGGGCCAGATCATTCGCTATTTTGACCCCAGCATTCATGTGCCCGTGACTACGACAAACCAGAAGGACGATGGCGCGATAAGTTTCGTCAGGGCCGCGGAGTACGATGCGCGGTGGGTTGCCTGCAAGCGGCCCTTTGTGGTGACGGGCGGCGAACTGACGCTGGACATGCTGGACCTGAGATACGACGAGACAGGCCATTTTTACGAAGCTCCGCTCCATGTGAAAGCGCTGGGCGGATGCTTCATCATTGACGACTTCGGCCGGCAGCTGGTGAGCCCGAGGAACCTGCTGAACCGCTGGATTGTGCCGCTTGAAGATCGCGTGGATTATCTGAACCTGCATACGGGCAAGAGCTTCAGCATTCCGTTTGAAGAGCTGGTGATTTTCTCAACCAACCTAGAGCCGGAAGACCTGATGGACCCGGCTTTTCTGCGACGGCTTCCATACAAAGTTGAAGTGGGATCGCCCACACCGGAGACCTACAGAAAGATTTTCGAGAATGAGTGCGCGAAGCACCATCTCGAATTGACCGACGATGTCTTCAGTGTCATTTGCTACAAAGTTGTTAAGGAAAAAAATCTCGATCTTGCCGCATTTCAGCCCCGATTCATCGTGGACCAGGTGGTGGCCGCCTGCCGCTTTATTGGACAGCATCCGCACTTCGAGCCGCGATTTATTGAATATGCTCTGAACAACCTGAAGGTGCACCGCACTTCGCCACCATCGCCGACCGCAGCGATTACAGGGCATTGATTTTTCGCGAGAAATCACTCAGGAAACTGAATGAATTTATCTTCGCACGATGCGGGGTTATTTTCTGCAACGGCTCCCTGGACGGTGGAATCGACGCCCGCTGGGAATTGCAGATTAGTGGAGCGAAGGGTGAGGTCGGTGTGATTCAGGGAGTAGGAGTAGCTGGATTCGTCGGTGATCTGAACGCCATCTAAGAGGGCGGCGATGCGGTAGTCTGCGGCGTATCCGTTGAAGCTGAATTTGCCTCCGCCGGAGATGCGGATATTGCGGAGCGTGATGTCGCGTATGGTGGGCGGTGAGTTTCCTTTCACGGTTCCAGCGGCGGTGTATCCGGTGTCAAGCGTGATGGGATTGGGCGAGTTGCGAATGCAGACATCGTCGTAAATTACATCGTGCGTGAGGCCGCCGCGCGAACCGTTGCTCTTGATGCGGATGCCATTGTCAGGGCCGTCAAGAGAAAGATCGAAGACGCGAATTTTGCTGACGCCGCCATCGGTTTCACTACCGATGGACATGCCGTGGCCCCAATAGAAATGATTGTGACTTACTGTCATGTTGGTGACGCCGCCGGGGCCGCCTTTGATGGCAACGTTGTCGTCTCCGGTGCGAATGAAGCTGTGGGTGATGGTGATGTTCTTCGAGCCCTGCCCGGGATCGACGCCGTCAGTATTGCGAGCAAGACGCTGCGGCGTGTCGATCTTCAATCCCCAAACAGTGAAGCCGTTGCCGTGGTTGTAGACGACGTGAAAGTTGGGAGAGTTTTTGAGGGTGATGCGGTAGAGGGTGAAGTTGTCAGCGTAATCGGCAACGAGAATGCGGGGCACCTGCTGGCGGCCGCCGGAGCGGGCCTGCTCGGCGAGGTCCCACCAAGAGTATTGGGAGTATTGGGAGCCGAGCATTTTCTCGCCGCCGCGGGCATCGATTGTCCCGTCGCCCATGACGGCTGCGCCTGATGCGTGATCGACAGAGAGGAGAGGCTTGCAGCCGCGTGGAGCTTCATTGACGAGGCCGCAACTGCCGGGCGTGATGGCGTAGAGAGAGGGATCGCGCGAGGCATAGAGTGTGACGCCGCGGTCGACGATGAGAGTGACGTCCTGGCGCAACTCGAGCGGGCCGCTGAGGAACGCGTTGTTGTTGCCGTTGACGTGGAGCAGGACGCCGCGGCCCTTTCCGCACTTGTCGATGGCCTTTTGAATGCGGGCGGTGTCGAGTTTGTGCTCGTCTGCGGCTGCGATGGAACGGCCGCTTGACTGGAGTTGGGCATCGAGCGTGGCGCAGGCGGCGGGCAGAGAGGGCTCTACTACGGTGCGGGTGTCTTGAGCAGTGAGCAGAGGAGATGCGAGTGCGAAGGCGAGAAGGGAGAGGCGGCGGAACATGGAATTGACTCCTTGAAAAAACAAAACGGAAAATAGGGCCTCGAGAGGGCTGCTGGACAGGGTAACTCGCGGGGTAAATGGTTGGCTTATAAGGTTGTTCGACAACGTTAAACGTTCGCATTCATACAACCCAAATGGCGCGAAATGTTCAATCAAATGGTTGCGAAACAATGCGAAATGCAAAATCCAGTTGGTACGATTTTCGAGATACTTAACCTGGAAATTGTGTGACATAAGCTTTCTAAAACCGAGAAATTTTCCATTTAATTGAAGTGCTTCGACCTAAATTTCCCGAAGAAATGATCAATGAGTGTTTTTGGGGTTAAGAGTGTCCCCGGCTGCGCTGACCCAGAGGGTTCCCGATGGGGTACCGGGCTTTCTCGATCCCTGGTCCCGAAATGCCAGGGACCAGGGGCACCCGGCTGACGCCCGACTAAATCGACGGGGCTGATTCGTGAGGTTGAAGCCTCGCGCTGGCTCCGGAAAAGCAACGATTCGAATCTTCAGCAGGGAGCGGCCACCTGGAGGTGGCTTGGCTGATCCCGGTGGGTGGGAGTTAGAGGGCGGTTTCGCCGCGCTCGTCGTTGCGGATGCGGATGGCTTCGTCGATGCGGCTGACAAAGATCTTTCCGTCGCCGATGCGGCCGGTGCGGGCGGCGCCGATGATGGCCTGAATGGCCTTCTCCTTCAAGTCGTCGTGCAAGACGAGCTCGATTTTAACCTTGGGGAGGAGATCGACGGTGTATTCGCGGCCGCGATAGAACTCAGTGTGGCCTTTCTGGCGGCCATGGCCGCGGGCTTCGAGAATGGTCATGCCTTCAATGCCTGCTTCGAGCAGTGCATCTTTAACAGCGTCGAGCTTGGAAGGCTGGAGAACGGCTTCGATCTTGAGCATACGGAAAATGCCTCGTTTGACAGCGTATCAGGCGGGGGGGCGAGTTGGCCGTACCCAGCCGTATCTATTTTGAGTACCACAGGGAGTCGGGACTCCCTGTGATAAATGAACATAAAAATCAGGAACAAACATCAGGAGTTGAGGTCGTAGCCTTCTTCACCGTGCTGGGAGAGGTCAAGGCCGGCGGCTTCGTGTTCTGCGGAGACGCGCAGGCCGAGGATCTTGTCGACCACGAAGAGAAGGACGAGGGTACCGACGATGGAAATGCCCCAGGCAATGGAGACGCCGGCGAGCTGGTTGAGAACCTGACGCCAATGCCCGTCGATGGCTCCGGTAGGTACGCCGGGGCCGTAGATGGCGTTGATGGACTGGGTGGCAAAGAGGCCGGTGAGGATGGCTCCGAGGGTTCCGCCGGCGCCGTGGACGCCAAAGGCGTCGAGGGAGTCGTCATAGCGGAAGATGCTTTTGACTTTGAAGACCATGAAGGAGCAGAAGAAGCCGGCGATGAGGCCGATGAGGAGGGCCGGGAAAGGCTGGACGAAGCCGGAAGCGGGGGTGATGGCGACGAGTCCGGCGACAGCTCCGGAGATGGCGCCGAGGGCGGTGGGCTTGCCGTTGTGGAACCACTCGAAGATGGTCCAGCCGATGGCGGCGGAGGCGGCGGCGAAGTGGGTGTTGATGAAGGCGCTGGTGGCGAGAGGGCTGGCGGCGAGGGCGCTGCCGGCGTTGAATCCGAACCAGCCGACCCAGAGCAGGCATGCGCCGATGAAGCTGAGGACCATGGAGTGGGGCGGCATGTTGGTTTGTGGGTAGCCGAGGCGCTTGCCGAGATAGAGGCAGGTGACAAGGGCGGAGACGCCGCTGGTGACGTGGACGACGGTGCCACCGGCGAAGTCGAGGGAGGGAATGTGGCCGGCGGTGGCGTTGAGCAGGCCCCCGACGCCCCAGACCATGTGAGCCATGGGGCAGTAGACGAAGATGGACCAGAGCGAGAGAAAGAGGGCCATGGCGCTGAACTTCATGCGCTCGGCAAAGGCTCCGGTGATGAGGGCAGGGGTGATGATGGCGAACATGAGCTGGTAGACCATGTAGGTCTGCTCAGGGATGGTGGGAGCGTAGTCGGGGTTGGGGGTGAGCGTGACTCCGCGGAGAAAGAGGTGCTCGAAGCTGCCGATGAAGAGGTTTCCGTGGCCGAAGGCGAGGGAATAGCCGACGACGGCCCAGATGACGGTGACGAGGCCCATCATGGCGAAGCTTTGCATCATGGTGCCGAGAATGTTCTTTTTGCGGACGAGGCCGCCGTAGAAGAGGGCGAGGCCGGGGCCAGTCATGAGAAGGACGAGGGCGGCGGAGACGAGCATCCAGGCGTTGTCGCCGGCGGACTGGGCGTTCTGGACGGCCTGCTGGAGGGCGGCGATCTGAGCCTGTGTGACGGGGGCTTGTGTGACGGGGCCTTGCACGGGGGCGGGCGTCTGGGCGAAGGCGACGGCTGAGTAGGCGAACAGTGCGGGCAGGAGGAAACGTCGTGCGGAGGGACTGGACATTCTAATTTTCAGCTCCAAAAGCGGGTATTCCCAGGCGGGATCGAGCGGGAGATGCAATTGTGTTTAAAGCAGCCGGCATCGGGCATCGATTTCGTCCGGCTGTGGAGTGCAACTTATTTTGTGGAGAGCACATGTGGCCGCTGGCCCCGGTTTGGCGGCTGACATTCACAAGCTCTGCGAAGAGTAAGTGCGCTTTCCTAACATTGTCACGAAGACCGGGGATGAACGCAAGTTTCTTTTTGTTCTTTATTGCATCTTCATGGCTGGAATGTTTGAGGGCAGAAACGGAAAGGGCGAGGAGCCGTGATGAGAATGAGCCACAGATCGTGGCATGTGAGGGGTTTGGCGGTGGTCTGGCTGGCGGTTCTGCTGCCGACGGCGGGTTTTGCGGGCGCGGTGAAGGGGCGGGTCTGCAGCAAGATTTCGTTGGCGGGCGAGGTCGGGCCCGGTCAGGAGTGGAAGGCGGAGTTCGGCGAGGGGTGGGTATTCCGGCTGGTGCCGATTGATGCGGGGAAGGCCGGGTACAGCGGCTGGGATCTCGTCGTCGATCGGAACACAACTGCGGGTTATCCTGACGCACTGCTGGTAGCCACACCGCCGTATTACTCGATCAGCGAGCGCGAGGTGGGAACGACGTTTGGCGTGCGGGCGCAGGATGCGATCGGGTGGAATCCGCGGAGTTTTCACTTTCTTACCGATCCCGAAGCGCTCAGTGAAAGCCAGAAACAGTTCCGCGCCCTGGGCGGAACAAAAATCTGGACGGAGAAGCGTGAGCGGAGCAGCAAGGAGCAGATGGCCGAGCAACGATTGCTGGAAATCAATCGGAGGTCGTCGGCGGGGCAGTTGCGGATTTTGAATGCGAGGATTGTTCCCGGGACCGGGGATGCGGCACCGTTCGCGCAAAGATGGGCGCTTCAGTCCTCCAGGACACCGCATACGGTTGCGCCTTCTTCCGGCGCCAAGGCAACGCCGCTGGGAGAGCTGGAGTGGATGCGGTTTTCGATTACGCTGTGGCTGCCTGCGGGATGGAGGGCGGCGAAAGGGGTTGAGGCGGTGCGGTCGGGTTGTTCGGAGTGGTAAAAGCAGGGGCCAAGGGCCAGGGGCCAAGGGCCAGGGGCCAGGGGCCAGGGGCCAGGGAACAGGGGCCAGGGAACAGGGGCCAGGGAACAGGGAACAGGGAACAGGGATTAGGGATTAGGGATAGAAAAGCTCGAGGGGGAAATCGTGCTTTCCCAGGTGCCCAAATGCTGGGCACCTGGGGCACCCGCGATTTTTTCTTAGTTGGTGAAAAGCAACCGCAGGTCCCCGCCACGCGGGCAGGCTTTCTACTCGTCCGCAGCGGCGACCTTCGCTCAGGACGACAGGTCAGGCAAGTTGCCGCGCAATGCGCGCCAATCCTGGCTCCGCATCCCCATCAGTTTTCATTTAGAGGTTACGAACAGGTTCCTTGATTGAACGTTTGAGGGATTCGAGATGGTGGGGAGATAGCGATATAGTAGAGGCATGGCTGTTTCGGCTGAAAAGGACCGGTATCTGTTTGGAGCGCTGGAGAGCAGCGCAAAAAACCGGCTGAAGTTGCAGGAAGTGAACTACGGCTACGAAGAGCCGGAAGGCGTCTTCCTGACTTCGATGGACTATGCGGTGAACTGGATCCGGAAGAATTCCGTGTGGCCGATGACGTTTGGATTGGCGTGCTGCGCGATCGAGATGATGTCAATGGGGGCGTCGCGGTTCGACGTGGCGCGGTTCGGGGCCGAGGTCTTTCGGCCGTCGCCGAGGCAATCGGACCTGATGGTGGTCGCGGGCCGGGTTTCGCAAAAGATGGCTCCGGTGCTGAGGCGCCTGTACGACCAGATGCCGGAGCCGAAGTGGGTGATATCCATGGGGGCCTGCGCGACCTCAGGGGGCGTATTCAACAACTACGCGCTGGTGCAGGGCGTGAACCAGGTGGTGCCCGTGGACGTTTATGTCCCGGGATGTCCGCCACGCCCGGAGCAACTCATTTACGCGATTACGCTTCTACAAGAGAAGATCCAGCGAGAGCGCCGGAGTCTTTTGAAGACGTTGAATGTGGGCTGAGGGCGCTAGTGCAAGGCTTAAAGAGGGCCTCTACATTACTACGGTAACGGTCAGGTAAGGGTCAGTAATATTCCCCAAAAGAGGGTTGCAAGACTGGTAACTCGTTGAAAAAAATGTTCTGGGGGGAATCGCCCTATGGTAAGTTTAAGAGTGCTGTAAGGTCTTGTTTTCCACAGGGGTTGTGCAAAACGGCCAAAGCGAGCAGGGGGCAAGTGCTCGTTGGCAGCTTTTTTCATTCAGTACACCAGCTTTAATTCGGAGGATAAACGTATGTCTGCTCGTGTTCTTAGATCTGCAGGCCGGGTCGTTGCCCTGGCATTTGTAGCATTGTTACCCGTTGCCATGGGTGCCCAGGCTCCAGCGAAGGCCAAAGCCGACCGGGGAGATAACCCGTCAAAATGGGACATTTTCGCTGGCTACAGCTACCTTGCGCCGCATGGGACTGTGAACACCACATTCGCGAACGGGACGCCGGTTTCAGCGAATTACGATGCCGTGAACCTGGGTGGGGTAGCGAGTGTTGCCTACTACTTTAACCGGTACCTTGGTGTGCAGGGTGAATGGGGCTTCCACGAATGGGGCGACCAGTCGAACCTTCCTCTGAGTGCACCGGGAGCCAACATCGGCACACACGGCAACGACGACGGATTCATGAGTTTCGCCGGCGGCCTTGTGGGACGCTACCCGGATGGAAATATCACCCCGTTTGCGCACGCACTGGTGGGCACCGACCGGGTGAACGGACCGTTCTTTGAACCGAACAAGTATGGAGTGGCGCTGACGGTTGGCGGCGGAATCGACTACGAGACGCCCTGGTTCAATCATCACCTGGCGATTCGTCTTTTCCAGGCCGACTATCAATACATGCATGTGGATTTTGGCCAAGTGGCCTACGGCGGGCGCGCGAACATCAACGCAGCACGTTTGAGCGCGGGCGTTGTGATCCACGCGGGAACGATCGAGCCGCCTCCCCCGATCACGCTGGCCTGCTCAGCGAGCCCAGCGGACGCAGTGTTCCCCGGCACGCCAGTTACGGTGACGGCGACGGCGGGAAGCGCGCTTCCGAAGATGAATGTTCTGTACTCGTGGAGCGGATCCGGAGCTTCGGGCACGGCGACGACGACGACAATCGACACCGCTTCGGTAGCCCCCGGCACCTACACGGTGAAGGCTGAAGTGAAGGAAGGCAAGCCCGGCAAGGAAGGGTTGAAGGCCGGCCAGACCGCGGATTGCTCAGCGACGTACACAGTGAAGGACTTTGAGCCGCCGACGATCAGCTGCTCAGTTGATCCGACGACGATCAAGCCCGGCGACAGTGCGACAGTGACTTCAACCGGCTTGAGCCCGCAGAACCGTCCTCTGACCTACAGCTACACGGCGACAGGCGGAACGATTTCGGGCACGGGCACAACGGCGCAGTATTCATCGGCCGGCGCACCGACAGGCGCGGTTGGGATTACGTGCAACGTTTCTGACGACAAGAACCATACGGCATCGGCATCGACCAGCTTGACGATCGTGCAGCCGGCGCCACCGCCAGCACCGAAGACACAGGCGCTTTGCTCGATCAGCTTTGCGACCGACAAGAAGCGTCCGACACGCGTAGACAACGAAGCCAAGGCTTGCCTGGATGAAGTAGCGCTGGATCTTCAGCGTCAGGCGGATGCCAAGGCAGTGGTTGTGGGCGAGTCAACCGATGCCGAGCGTGCGATCACCGCGAAACAGGAGAAGGTTGCGGCCAAGCACAAGAAGGCAGTGGTTGAGCAGTTTGCAGCTCAGCGCGGTGTGAATGCCAAGGACTACCTGGTGACGGAGAAGGGCATTGACGCATCACGCGTCAGCGTCGCGACCGGATCCACGGATGGTCAAACTGTGGAAGACTACCTTGTGCCGGCAGGCGCGAACTTCTCGAGCGATGTGGCAGGAACGACGCCCGTGGATGAAACGACTGTGAAGGTTGAGGTTCGCAAGCCTCTGGGCGAGCGTCACCCGGCGCACAAGAAGGCCGCCGCAGCCAAGTAAGCAGCGCCGGCGCGAAGCCGGAAACAAACCGCCAAGTCAGGCCTTCGTGATCGAAGGCCTGACGAAAGCAAAACCATGCGATTCCTCCTGCAATCCTTCGAGGCTGACCGGCTTGCCGGTCAGCCTTTTGAATTTTGTACGCGATATTGTTGTGATTTTTCTTTGTGCCAGGGAGCTGTTTGTTTGAGAAAGATGATTACGGAGTTTTCTGATCAGGGAAGCGCGCGGCCGGTGGCAGCGCTGTTTTTGTTGGTGGCGCTGCTGGGAATTTGCCCGGGGCTTGGAGCACAGCAGACGGAAGGCAGGCCGGGGGGCGGCCAGCCGGCGTGGACTGTCGTTGGTCCGGCTGGCGGCGATGCGCGCGCGTTTGCAATGGTTCCGGGAGACCCAAGCCATCTTTACCTGGGCAGCACGAACAGCTGGCTCTACGAGTCAGCGAACGGGGGCGCAAGCTGGCACCGGCTGGTGAAGCTGGATGGCTCGGATGCGCTGGTTCTGGACCACATCGTGGTGGATGCGGCGGACCCGGCGACGATTTTTGTGGCGGGCTGGCGGGATGAGGGCGGCGGATTATGGGTAAGCCATGACCAGGGCAAGAACTGGAGCGAGGTGGAGGGCCTGAAAGGGCAGTCGATTCGCTCGTTTTTGCAGGCGCCTTCGGATGCGAAGGTGCTTTTGGCGGGGACGCTGGAAGGCGTTTATCGCTCAGAAGACTCAGGCGTGACGTGGAATGAGATCAGCCCGGCGGGGAGCCGCGAGATTCACGAGGTGGAGTCGCTGGCCGTGGATCCGGGAAACGTGAACGTGATTTATGCGGGCACATGGCACCTGCCGTGGAAGACGGAGGATGGCGGCAAGAGCTGGAACAACATCAAGCAGGGGATCATTGACGACTCGGATGTGTTCTCGATCATCCTGGACCCGGAGAAGCCGAAGACGGTTTTTTTGAGCGCGTGCAGCGGGATCTACAAGAGCGAGAGCGGGGGAGCGAGATTCCGGAAGATTGAAGGGATACCATCGACGGCACGCCGGACGCGAGTGCTGAAACAGGATCCGGCGCATCGGGAAACCGTGTACGCGGGGACGACCGAAGGGCTCTACAAGACTTTGGATGGAGGCAGGACGTTCAAGCTGCTGACGGACGATGACGTGATTGTGAACGACGTTTTCGTGGACCCGCGGGATTCAAATCACGTATTGCTGGCGACGGATCGCGGCGGCGTGATGACAAGCACGGATGGCGGAGCGACGTTTGCGCTGTCGAACGAAGGATTCTCCGAACGCAAGGTGTCTGCACTGCTGGTGGATCGCGGCAATGCGGCGCACCTGTTTGCGGGCGTGGTGAACGACAAGAAATTTGGCGGCGTGTTTATGTCGGAGGATGGCGGCGGGGCGTGGAAGCAGGTTGCCGCAGGGCTGGAAGGGCGCGATGTGTACGCGCTGTCGCAGACCAAGGACGGGATGGTGGTGGCGGGAACGAGCCAGGGGATTTTTGCGCTTGATCCGCCGGCGGCGCCGCGGATGCGACACAGGCTGATGGGGACGGCGAGTGCGCCCAGCGCGGCGCTGAGCTGGGAGCCGCGCAATGTGATTGCGAATACGGAGATGAAGGTCTCGGTTGAGACGCACTACAAGACGAAAGTGAACGTGGAGAAAGAAGTGCAGGCCCCGGTGATCGAACTGGAGAGCCGCGTGAATGCGCTGGATGTGTCGGGCGATGTATGGCTGGCGTCGACGAGCCTGGGGCTGCTCACAAGCCGGGATCAGGGTGCGAGCTGGCAGGGCGGGCCAGTGATGGGCCTGGGCGACTACGTGTCGGTGGCGGTTCACGGAGACCTGATGGTCGCGGTGCGGAGCGACACCGCAGTTCTGTCGAAGGATGGGGGCAAGTCGTGGTGGCCGATCGGGCTGCCGAAGATGCTGACGAGAATTCATCGGGTGTTGTTTGCACCTGACGGAACGATGTGGCTGGGCACGCGCGAAGGGGTCTACTTTTCAAGCGACCAGGGGAAGACGTGGATGTGGATTGGACGGCTTCCGTTTCGGGATATTGACGACGTGGAATATGACGCGGGGTCGCAGCGAGTTCTGGTCAGTTCGCAGAAGAGCGACCAGGTATTCGGTATCGATCCGAAGACGATGACGTGGAAGCTTTGGCGGACCGGATATCCGACGGCGCTGATCAGGGCGGCGGGTGACCACCTGGTGGCCGCGTCGATGTACGACGGGGTGGTGGTGGAGCGGTGAGTCAGGGAACGAGGGAACAAGGGAACGAGGGAACAAGGGAACGAGGGAACAGGGAACAAGGGAAAACGAGGGAACAAGGGAACGAGGGAACAAGGGAACGAGGGAACGAGGGAACGAGTCAGCAAGGGACCTAGGGAACCAGGGAACAAGGGAACGAGGGACCAAGTCAGCAAGGGACCTAGGGAACCAGGGAGCCAGGGATCCGGGAAGATTTTGGCGCGGGCGCCTGTGGGCGGGGTTTCTGTATCATAGATACTATGGGCGTTGAGACCAACAAATCGCAGGAGCGGGGCTCGTTTCGGACGCATGACCGGCGGCTGGAGCCGATCGCTGCCAAGGTTCTGGCGGGCGAACGGCTGAATGAGGCCGATGGAGTGACGCTCTATGGCTCGCCGGACGTGCTCGCGGTGGGCTGGCTGGCCAACTACGTGCGCGAACGGATGCACGGCGACGTGACGTACTTCAACGTGAACCGGCACATCAATCCGACCAACGTGTGCGTGGCGGCTTGCAAGCTTTGCGCTTTCGGGCGGAAGAAGGGCGATCCGGCCGGCTACACGATGGCGCTGGAAGAAGCGTGGCAGACGGCGGCTTCAGGCTATTCGGAAGCGGTGACGGAGTTTCACATTGTTGGCGGACTGCATCCCGATTTGCCGCTCGAGTATTTTCTCGACCTGGTGAAGGGACTGAAGGAACGGTTCCCGAAGGTGCACATCAAGGCTTTCACGATGGTGGAAGTAGCCTACCTGGCGCGGCGGGCGAAACTCACGATTGAACAGACGCTGATCAAGCTGCGGGATGCGGGCGTGGACTCAATGCCGGGGGGCGGCGCGGAGATTTTTGCGGCGCGGGTGCGGTCGATTATCTGCGATCACAAGATCGATGGCGAGGAGTGGCTGGAGACGGCGCGGCTGGCGCACAAGCTTGGATTCAAATCGAACGCGACCATGCTGTACGGGCATATTGAGAACGATGCTGACCGCGTGGACCACCTGCTGAAATTGCGCGCGGTGCAGGATGAGACGGGCGGATTTCAGACATTCATTCCGCTTGCATTTCACCCGGAGAATACGGCGCTGGATCATTTGCCGGTGACGACGGGGTTGACCGACATCCGGCAGATCGCGGTGAGCCGGCTGATGCTGGACAACTTTCCGCACATCAAGGCGTACTGGCAGATGATGACGCCGAAGATTGCGCAGATCGCGCTGCGGTTTGGCGCGGACGACCTGGACGGCACGGTGATCGAGGAGAAGATTTACCACGACGCCGGAGCGACCACGCCGCAGGGAATGACGCGGAAGGAACTTTGCCGGCTGATCACGGAGGCCGGGCGCGTACCGGTGGAGCGGGATACTCTTTATCACGCGGTGACGCGGACTGAGGACAGTTTTACGGTTGCAGTTTAGGGACTTTTGGCGTTAGGCTAGGCTAGCTAAGACGCTTGAAGGGGAACCCATGACGACCGTCAACATGTTCGAGGCGAAGACTCAACTCTCAAAATACGTGGAAATGGCTGAAAAAGGGCAGGATGTGGTGATTGCGCGCGCCGGCAGGCCGGTGGCGCGGTTGACCCAGCTAGAGCCCGAAAAGCTGCACATCACGTTTGGCTTGATGAAGGGCAAAATGAGTGTTGCCGACGACTTTGATGGCCCGCTTCGCGAAGATGTGCTCGCGGAATTTGAGGGACGCTGATGCGATTGCTGCTGGACACGCGCGTGCTTTTGTGGGTGATGGAGGGTCATCCGCGACTCGATGAGAAGGGGCGCGAGATGATCGACAATGCGGCCGAGGTTTATTTTTCGTCGGCGAGCATTTGGGAGATTGCGGTGAAGGCGCGGCTGGGCAAGATCGAAGTGGATGCGAAAGAGCTGGTGGAGAAGATGCTGGAGGCCGGGCTGATCGAGTTGCCCGTGACGGCGCGCCATACGGTAGCCGCCGCACAGTTGCCGCTGTTGCATCGCGACCCATTCGACCGGTTGCTGGTGGCGCAGGCGATTGTGGAGCCGCTGCGGCTGGTGTCAGGGAATGTGCAGAGGCCGCTGTATTCGGAGTTGATTGTGCGGGTGTGAGAAAAGCAGGGAACAGGGAACAGGGAACCAAGGGACCAAGGGAACAAAGGACCGAGGCTGTTTTCGAGGGCTCGCCTTCCTCGAGGCGGCGGGCTGATGACAAAGTTAATCCCACATTCTGTGAAAAGATCCGGGGCTAAAGCCCTCGTCATTGGATGGACCTTGTTCGTGAGGCTGAAGCCTCACGCTCCCTCCAGAAAAACATTGATTGGATTTTTCAGTAGGGTTTTGTCGTGTTCTCCTGGCAGGGAGCCTGGCGGGGTGCACCCGCCCACTCATCGCGATGATGAGGCTTGCGATGAATGGGGCACCGCTGATTAGATTTCGCAGACAATGGCAGCCAATTTTGATATGAAATTTTGGGGCGAGTTACTCGTCGTTCGATGATTCGGTGTGTGCGTTACTCACTACGTTACTCCCAGTGGGCGCGGGCGTCGCCGCCGGGGCCGAGGTCGACGATGAGCGTTGAGAGTTTGCAGGTGTTGATGGTGGAGAACTGGTAGAGGTTTTCCTTTTGCAGCTTGTAGGGTGCGTCGTTTACGGAGAACTGGAGGAGAAGCTCGCCGGAGGGTGCGGTAAAGCTGGCGACGCCGTCCTTGAGATCGGTGGACTCGTCCATCCCATTGGCGAGGAGCACGTAGGCGTGCGATGCGGCGTGCTTGTAGGTGTAGGTGATGCGGACGTTGATGGGGCAGGTGGCCGCGGAGCCCGACGCGGCGGTTGAGACGAGCGTGGGCTGGGGTGCGGGGACCGATGCCGTCGACGGGAGGCCGGCTAACTTGGCTTCGAGCGTCTGGCGGATGGATGAAGCGAGTTGAGCCGTGGCCTTGCCAAGAGGCTGTTTTTCAAAGTCACGCGAAGGCACGCCGGTGTACACGCCTTTGAGGCGGCCACCGAAACGGGATTCAGATTGCTGCTGAAGGATGACCTGGCCGTAGTCCATGAGCGTTTTGTGGGAATCGATGGCGGTGTTGACGGACCAGGAGGCCACGGTTTCGCCGGACTTGGCGTTGAGGAGCTCAAGGTCGACGGGAATGATCCAGTGCTCCTTGGAGGGATTGATGACAGGCTTGAGCGTAGCGACGAGGAGGAGGGTGAGTTCGGGGCGGTCCTGCACGTACTCGACGAGCCAACTGGTGTCGAGCGGCGAGTAGACGCCGCCGGGACTGAGCAGGGACGGTTGAGCGGCGTGGCTGCCGAGCAGATCCTGATAGACAAACAGGGTGAGGTGCTGGGCAACGGTGGGCCCGAACTCCTCGCCGCCGCCATCGAAGACCGGGGCGATGCCAACGGAGATCTTCTGAGCTCCGGCGGTGACGCCGATGGCGGAGGCGAGAAGAAGAGCAAGCAGCTTGAAACGTGCACTCATCATTTTGCGGCAGTTTTCTTTGCAGATCCCCTGGGTTTGGCCGCAGGCACCGCAGGGGCGGCGACCGCTGCCTGCTGAGCGTCGGCGGTGGGCGACGGAGTGTTTGCACTGGTGGCGACAGCGATCACTTGAGGGCCAGTGAGAGCGGTCGCTGGGCCCGATGTGCTGGTGCGCAGGGGCTCAACGTTCCTTGTGGAGATGACCTCGGCAGGCGCCGCGTACCAGTTGGGCTCGCCGACCAGATTGAGGTAGTCGTAGAGGACGGCCATGTTGTTGGGCAAGAATCCAGCGTGCTGGCGCTGATAGAGCGCGACATAAGACTCGATTTCGTTGCGGATTTCGGTTTTATCGCCGTTGGTTCCGATGAGATGGATGGCATGTTCCAGATGCGGATCAGGATATTCGCCGCGGGCCTGGTCGTACTGGATGGCCTTCATGAAATGCTCTTCAGCCAACTGGCGGTCTTCGTCGTTGCGAGCGGTGAGCGAGATGACCTTTCCGAGGTAGAGTTGGGCGCGGGCATCGTCAGTGCGCAGACTGACTGCTTCCTCGAGGTTGTCACGGGCCATGGCGAAGAGGTCGTAATCAATGGCGATGATGCCGTTGTCGCGCTTGAGGGTGGCCATGATGAGGTTGAACTCGCCGCTGGAGCCGGTGAGGCCGGCGGCCTTGAGCTTGGCCTCAATCTGCGGCTTGAGCGGGCCGGCAAGCAGTTCGTTGATTTTTGCGTTGCGGGCCTTCATGCGCGAGGCCTGGGCTATGAAGCCGAGGCCGATTCTCGGATCGTGCGCTGCCTCGGTTTCCATGCGGGCGTAGAGCTTGGGCGCCTCCCGGACGTCGTAGTTCTGGTCGAGGATGTAGCCGAGGGAGGTCTGGTCAGCGTCATTCTCATAAATGTCGGGCCATTCGGTGACGGTGGTGTGGTCGCGGAACAGGAGCCTGCTGAGGAAAGCGCTTGAACCGAGGCCGATGGCGCCGCCGATAATGGCACCCATCAGCCCGTTGGCGACACCGCCGCCGATTCCAGCTGTGGCCGCGCCTGCGGCAGCCGTGAAGATGGCACGCTTCTTTTCAACGGCTTCTTCCTTTTCCTTGTTGAGAGCGTCCTCGATGACCCCCATGCGGAGCGCTTCGTAGAAGTGGTTCTTCTCAACGTGGGCAATCTCATGACCGAGGACGTAGGCCAACTGGGCTTCGTTGTCGAGCATGGAGATGAGGCCGGTGCTGACAAGCACGGTGCCGGTTGTGAACGACTCAGCCTTGGGAATGGGATCGAGGAGAATCTTGAACGAGTAGATGTTGGGCGAATCCTTGGGCACGAGGCGCTGGCCGATGGTATTCAGGTAGCGCTGCAACATCGGGTTGTTATAGAGCAGGCCGTAGTGATCGCGAAAGGTGGCGAACTCAGGACCGGAGGCGTCGCCGAAGTGGGCGGAGGAGTTGATGTTGTAGATGTAGTCGAGATCCTTGCGGCGGCGATCATCCCACTTGGCCTGAAGTTCGTCCTTCAGTTCGGGGCGCTGCTCGATTTCGGCGATTTTCTTCTTGTCGGCGTCGGAGTAGGTTGGGGCGACGGCAGAGGGCGTTGGCATCTGCGGCGACTTTGGCGACTGTGGTGACGCATAGGTGCTGAACAACGCGAGCAGGACGGAGGCAGTGAGTCTTGCTTGAAAGTTCCTCATGGTTGACCTCGGGTAAATCGGAACGTAGCCAAGCTTGGGAAGTAAATCCGGGGGGACGGGTTTGGTTATTGTACAATTTCCGTGAGAAATTGTCCCCGAATTTTTTGAAGCGCCGGGGCCCCATCCATGAAAATTTTGTCATCTGCGCGGACTGCTCTCCTCAGCCTCTCCTGCCTGGCGCCGGTGTGCCTTGGAGGAGCGGGTGGGCAGGTGCCGGATGCGCGGATTCCCTGGCTTCTGCTGCCGGAAATCGACGGCCGCATCACGGGCAACGGGACGGCGGAGTTTGCGCAGGCGCCAGGAGCGGTCCGGGAGATGGTTGTCCATATTCCGGGTGGCGGCTCGCACATCAATTACGGAACGATCCACACGAAGGTCAACACCGAGTCAGCGGATATAGCGACGAGGAGCGTGAGCGGGGCCGAGGGACTGGAACTGCGGGTGGATCTGACGAAGGACCAGGGGTTCCGGTTTCAGGGGGGCAGGAACTCGGTGGAACTGGAGTACCAGGACCAGTTTGGGCGTCAACACTACTACAATTTTCTGCTGACGTTTGGGGGAGACGGCTCGGGGTCGCGCGGGTTTATTGCGGAGGGCCCTGCGGAACCTGCGGGCAAGGCGGGGCAGGCGGGCCAGGCGGCCATCAAGCGGGCAGGGCAAGATGTTTGCCGTGGTGATCGGCATTTCGCAATACGACCATTTCGGCTCGAGCATTTCAAATTTGAAGTATGCCGACAGGGACGCGAAGTCGTTTCTGGAGTTTCTGAAGACGCCGGCCGGCGGGGGCGTGACGGACGACGCGGTGACGCTGCTGTTGAACGAACAGGCAACGACAGCGAATATCCGCCATGCGCTGTTTACATTTTTGACGGCGGCGCAACCGCAAGACACGGTGGTGATCTACATTGCGGGCCATGGCGCACCTGATCCGCACGATCCGAGGAACCTGTATTTGATTACGGCCGATACCAAGCCGGATGACATGGGCGGGACGGCTTTTCCGATGTGGCAGATGCAGGATGTGTTTGAGCGGGTGTTGAAGGCCAACAAGGTGATCACGGTGGCGGATACCTGCCACAGCTACGGATTCAGCGGGGCGCGGGCTGAAGATGCGGGAGCCAAAGGCAGCAACCTGATCAACCAGTACATGGAGCGGTACGCGTCAAAAGGGCAGCGGGCGGTGATTACGGCAAGCGACATCAGCGAATCGTCATACGAAGATGCGCAGTGGGGGGACGGACACGGGGTGTTTACTTACTTCCTGCTGAGGGGACTGAATGGCGAGGCGGACAAGAACCACGACGGGGTGGTGACGGCCGGGGAACTGTTTGGCTATTTGCAGAACGAGGTGCCCAAGGCAACTAACGGGAAGCAGAATCCGCGCGCCATGGGGGGACTGGCAAGCGGGTTGCCGGTGAGCGTGCTGAGGAAGACGCGCGCGGCGCTGGTGGAGAAAGCAGGCATTGGAATAGGCAGGGATTAGGGCTTAGTAAAGCTTTCGGGTTGAGTGCACTGCTTTCCCAGGTGCCCAAAAGCCAGGCACCTGGGGCACCCACTCTTTTTTCAGGAACGGATGAACGAAAGGCGTGAAGGGGAGTTGGTTCTTTCCCACTCATCGCGATGAAGCCCTGCGATGAATGGGGCACGGGACATCAAGTAGTCACTAACGAAAGGCCCCACCTCGCGATTGGCTGTGTGCGAGCCCACCCTTGCCCAAATGCTGGCAAGGATGGGGCACCGGCTTTTTCCTGCAGCGTTGCACCTGGGATTGATTTTTAAATTTCCAGCGCGACTTTGATGCGGAATTGGTTTCATACTAACTGGAACGTCTATGATGTAGTGCACTGCTCCTACTGGGTTGGGGAGCGCACACAACATTTCCCCTGACTTGTTCCTATGTCGATTCAACGGAGGAGAACGGCGATGAATCTTTCCCGACGCGATCTGATGAATGAAGCTTCGCTCATGGGGCTTCTTGCGGCAATGGCTCCCGAACTGAATGCGCAGGAGGCGTCGATGGCCGCACGGCCAATCCTGGAAGCACAGACGTCGGGCGACGATGCGCCCCACGACTCGTTCAACTTTTGGAACGGGTTTTTCGACGGAACGGATCCGATGGGAGGCGCGAAGGCGGTGTCGCGCGGACCGGCGGATCAGCTGCCCGATCCGGCGGTTCAAACGCAATATCTGCAATACCAGAGCGACAAAAAGACACTGCGGTACGCGACCGAGATTGGCAAGGACGAGTTGCTGGACCATCCGGGTGACGTGGCGGTGGGCATCAAGCTGTCGCAGTATCGGCCGGCGGTGGGCACAGCCGGGCCGAACAACAGCGCGGCGCAATTGCGGATGGATACGACGCAGATAACGCCGTTCAAGAACCTTCTATCGCCGCTGGCGTGGTCGTCGATTGCTTCCATCGTTACGGACAAGTCAGGATTTGTGTCGCTGGACCGGCTGGGGCTGAAGACGACGACGGCGACGCAGGGGATGAACAAGATTCTGCTGACGAACGGCTCAGGCAGGATGGCCGTGAATATTTCGCGGGCACCGGTGGAGTCAAAGTTTGTGAAGGTGCTGAACGTGATCATGCAGGGGCTAAAGACGGCTGCGCCGCTGGTGACGCTGCCGGCGATCAGCATTCCGGCGTTGACCGCGTTTACGCAGGCAATGAGCTACTGGGAAGACCGGACGAAGTTTATTATGGCGGGGAACCTGATGCCGGCGGTGGCGACGCAACCGGCGTTGGCCGATCCGGGTCGCGGAAATCCTTACCTGGGGCTGGTTTCAGGCGATTACCTGATGGTTGCCCAGCAGCATGCGGATGAGCTGGCCAAGGAATTGCCGAACCTGGACCTGGTGCAGGGCTACCTGGTGCGGAAGGATGCAGACCAGAATATTCCGCTGGAGAAGCGGGCGGCGGCTGCGATTCCGGATGTGACTTACTTCTCGATGCGCATGAGCGTGTCGCCGGTGGGTTCGGACGATTCGGCTGCGGCTACGAAGACGAGCTGAGTAAAACAGGGAACAGGGAATAGGGATTAGGGATTAGGAAGGGCGCGATCAGGAGTTGGTTCCGTATCACCTTTGCGGTGGAAGAAACGCGTTCGGGTGGGGCACGGAGACCCCTTCGTGGCTGAGCGAAAAGCAACCGCAGGTCCTTCGACTGCGCTACGCTTCGCTCAGGATGACAATTCCATTTGAAATGAACTTCGAGACGCGGCGCTAGTTTCCGGTCGTGGTTGATGGGGATTTCTGGTTTGCGGTGAAGGTGGTCCAGGGACCGGCAATCATGTCGTTGAGGATGGACTGCTGGTAGTTGAACTCAGGATGCGCTTTGAGGAATGGCGCAACTTTAAAGTCTTCTCCGCAGGGATGGCCGGCCCGACCGATGAAGCTGAGGTTGGCGGCCAGGTTTGAGTCCATGACTTTGCCGGTGACGGCACCGCTGGGCACGAAGGGCGGGTCGCCCCAGACTTTTTCGCCGACGGGCGATGTGTCCTCATGACCGCATAGGCTGCGCTTGCCGGCATCGATTCTGCTTTCATAGCTGTCATAGTGATCGGACAGATAGGCCTCAGCCAAAGCCGTGTCGAGCTTGCCGTAGTGCTGTCGAACGAATTGTTCGGCGCGGACGTGGCGTGCGTTCATCGAGCTCTCCATGTTCGTTGCGTTGAAGGCATTGGTGTCGTCACGGATGAGATCTGGATCGACGGCGAAGTTGGCTGAGACGAAGTAGCCGTCTCGCTTTTTTGTGAGCGGGGTGTGCTTGAGGCCGAGTTCGAGATAGCCGATCTCGCCTGTCTTGCGATCGCCGATGAGCCACGAGTTGGCGTAGCCGCCGTTGTTGCCTTTGCGCATGAGGTCGGCGTATTCGTCAATGGATGTGGCGTACTGCATGGCCTTGCGCGAACGGTCGAATTCGGGGATGCCGTTGACGTCGAAGCCGTGGGTGCGGGGCAGCGTGGTTTCGGTGATCATGAGGCCGCTGGCATTGACGCCGAAGTCGTCCTGGCTGGTGATGAGGCCGGGCAGACCGTCCATGAGAAAGTGCTGGCCGCTGGCGGGAACAATATCAAAGACCATGGTCCAGCGTTCGCCTTCAGCATAGGAGGACCAGTCGCTGTGAGCGATGACGATCTTGCTGTCTTTAGTGGCTGAGCCGGTGGCGATGAAGGCGCTGCATTTGCCGGGGGCAACAGCTTGCGGCGGATTGGGCTTGCCTTGCTGTTCGTTGAGCGTGGGCAGGTAGTACTCGCTCAATTCAATTTCGCCGTTGAGGGCGACGACGTCCCAGAGGTCGAGCGAGGAGCCGTTGGCGCGGAGGCCGTCGGCGATGCCCTGCAGCTCCTGCTGATACTCGGGCTCCAGATGCGGCCAGAGAACGGTTTGCGCGGCTTCGCGAAAGAAGCTCCATTCGCGCTTGACGTCGTGGGGCAGTTCGACTTGGTAGACATGCACGATATCTTCAATTTCGAGTGCGAGCAGATAGCCGTGCTGGAAGCCGATTTGAGCAGGTGAGCCCTGGAGATGCACGTAGGTCCAACCGCCCTCGTTGAACTTGTAGGCGCCAGCGAGGCGTGCGTCGGGCGCGGACTGGGCGGGAAGGATGACTGCTGAGGATGCGGCCAGCAGAAGGAGAGCGGCGAGGCGCATGGTGGTGCTCCTTGACTACGAGATGTGTAAATGCGGGGACGGGTGGATGGTGACGTCGATGTGAATTCGGTTGAGATGGATTTTATCGCAAGTGGCGATTGAAGAGTCGGCCGGGAGCGAGTTGGTGGGCGGCAATCGCATGAATATGAATATTGGTGAACGCAATAAAGAGATCGCCGCGGCCCTGCGGGACGCGGAACGGAACTGGCGCGGCTTCCCCGGATTCCGTCCGCTGCGGCGGACTCCATCCGGGGCTACTTTCGTTTCCTCCCTGCGGGAGGAAGTGCGGCGATCGGCCTGATTAGGCAAAAGGGTCTGGAAGCACTGCTGTCAAACAAGTTCGTTCCTGCGATTGTGGGGGGCATGCGACTGCCGTGAGGACTATTGGCGGATGACGGCGCCGTTTTTCATGACGAAGGTGACGTGCTCTACCGCGGTGATGTCGGTGAGGGGATTGCCGGGGACGGCTACTACGTCGGCGAAGTAGCCGGGCTTGAGCTGGCCGATCTGGTCTTGCCAGCCAAGGACTTTTGCGCCGTTGATCATGTCGGCCTGGAGGACGGCGAGGGGCGTCATGCCGTAGCGGACCATTAGTTCCATTTCGACAGCCTGCGTGCCGTGGGGGAAGGGACCTACGTCAGAGCCGACAGCGAAAGGGATGCCGGCGGCGATCTGCTTTTTGAATTCGGCGATTTTGTAGTCGAGCATTGCGACTTCGCCGGCAGCCTGGTCCTGGGTATCGCGGTGATGAGCGAAGTAGTCAAAGATGGCGAAGGTGGGAACGGCGGGGATGTGCTTTTCGCGCATGAGACGCATCGTCTCGTCGCTGAGCTGGGTGGCGTGGTCGATGGAGGCGACGCCGGCCTGGGCGGCGTAGAGGGTTCCGGGCTCGCCCATGGCATGCACGCCGACGGTAGTGCCGAGGCGTTGCGCCTCACGGACGGCCGCTGCGAGCTCTTCCTCAGAGTATTGATAGCGGGTGTGCAGAACGCCGTCGATCATTTCGTCGGGGCCGGTCTCGTAGATCTTGACGAAGCTTGAGCCCTCCTTGTGCTGCCGGCGGATGACTTCAACGAGCTGCTGAGCGGAGTTGGCGTAGTCGGCGTTGGAGAGAACGTGCTGCGCTGGATTGAAGGCAATGGCATCTTCGTGACCGCCGAGGAGGTCAATGGCATTGCCGCTGATGCGAAGGCGCGGGCCCGGGATAATGTCTTGATCGATGGCATCGCGGATGGCCGAGTCAGCAGAGCCTGCGCCTTCGGTGCCCATGTCGCGCTCGGCGGTGAAGCCGGCCATGAGGTCGGCTTTGGCGGCCTGTTCGGCGAGAAGAGTGCGCCAGGGGACGGACTCCCGCACGGTTTGAAGATCTTCAGCGCCGGGATGGAGGAAGAGATGGACGTGCGCGTCAATGAGGCCGGGGAGGAGTGTGGTGTCGCCGAGATCGATGATGCGGGCGTTGGCGGGGTGGTCAACGGATGAGCCGACGGCGCGAATTTTGTCGCCCTGGATGAGGATTTCGCCGGGGTGGAGGAGAGTGCCGGTATCGACCTGGAGGAGGCGCGCGGCGTGGAGGACGATGGGCTGCTGGGCGGAGACGCACGATGCGGCGAGGGCGAGCGAGGCAGTGAGGGCCAGATATGCGGAAAGGCGGGCGCGGGCTTTCATGGGTATGACTATAACAATTGGCGGGAAGGCAGGGAACCAGGGAACGAGGGAACAAGGGAACCAGGGAACAGGGAATAGCGCGTTGCGTGTGAGTGGGAATTAAGACGGGTGCTTAATCGCCGTTCGTGTCAATCACCGTTTGTCTCGAGGCGATGGAACATGGCTCGAATGGAGGTTGCGTTTGAGGGCGGGTCTGAGGCGATGAAGCCGAAGTTGCGGAGGTCGATGTCTGTGGCGAGTTGATCGGCGGACTTGCCGGCGCGACGGCCTGCCTGAACTTGCGTGAGCATGCCGTCGA
The DNA here is from genome assembly GCA_963820245.1 of uncultured Acidobacteriaceae bacterium. Taxonomy (GTDB): domain Bacteria; phylum Acidobacteriota; class Terriglobia; order Terriglobales; family Acidobacteriaceae; genus Telmatobacter. The sequence continues at coordinate 211,839 of CAWFZC010000024.1, forward strand.
GATAGGCGCGCTGTGCGCGAAGTGCGTCAGGGCCCGACACCGCTCCGTGCCCGGGAACAACGGTGGTGACATCCCATCCGATCATGCGGTTCAAGGCCTTCAGCCAGCCGCTGTAGCTGCCGTTCGGATCGCCGACGTTGTTGCCGAAGCCCCATGTGACGCAGAGATCGCCTGTGGCGACGATTTTCTGTTTGGGAAGCCAGGCTACGGAGTCGCCCCTGGAGTGAGCCGGCCCGAGGCGAATGATCTCCATCCTCTGGGTTCCGTCGTCGATGACCATTTCATCGAGGAAGGTGATGGTGGCGAACTCCTGGCGATAGCCCGTGAGCGGATGCTCGGGGTTATTCCAATGCGTCCAGCCATCGACGCCCTTGGTTCGGGCTTCGCTATCGGTGGCTTCAGAACTGATGATTGCGGCACCCGCGTCGACGAACGCTGAGTTTCCGTAGGCGTGATCGCCGTGATAGTGAGTGTTGAGGACATAGCGAATCGGCTTGTCGGTTGTGGCCTTTATTTTGCGCAGAATTTCCTGAGTGGCCCAGGGAAAATTGGCGTCCACAACGACGACATAGTCTTTGAATACGACCCACATGCAATTCGCGGGTTCGCGCTTGTCGCGGTCACCCTGCCATACGTAAACGCCCGGCGCAATCTGTTGAACGGCTCCGGGCTCGGCCTGACCCGGGCAAGCGCAGAACGATATCGCCAGCAGTAACGCCAGCGAGCGAGTGATCGTCGCAACGGTGTGATTCCATGCAAAGCGTGTTGTCGAATTCAAAGTTTCAAGCACCTCTGACCTCCATTTGCTCAGCGTTACACGTCGGATGGGGCTGGAGGTTCGCCGGTTTGTGCAGCGGGCGAACAGGGAATTTCGAGGATAAAGGCGGCACCGCCCAATCCTTCGTGCCCGTTACTGGGGCGAACCTGGATAGCGCCTCCATGGCGATCGACAATTTCCTTGGTGACCCAAAGGCCCAGGCCGGTTCCCACGTCTTTTTTGGTGGTGAAGAACGGCTCGAAGATTCTGTCCAGGTGCTCTTGCGAGATCCCCATGCCACTGTCGGCGATCACGACTTCAACCGTGCCGTCGATGCCTGCGGGTACGAATCTCGAAGTGACTTCAATGACGCCGCCGGTAGAAACCGCGTCGATGGCATTCGCGATGACGTTGGAGATGGCCTGCCTCAATTCTCCAGCCATGCCATGAACCGGTGGAGATTCGACCAGTCTGCGCACCACACGGATGCGGCGAGATTCAGTTTTGTGCGAATAGAGTCTCAGGACCGAATCGATGAGGGAATTAATCTGTACCATTCCCGGAGCGTTCGATTCGCGGTAAAAGCCGAGAGCCTGATGGGTGATATGGGCGACGCGCTCGATTTCGTGTTCAGCCAGGGTAAGCTGCTCCACCACGGCGGGAGGCGAGCCCGCGTGGTTCCGGGCGATATAGATGAGGTTGACGATGGCCTCAAGGGGATTGTTGATTTCGTGGGCCACGGAGGCGGAGAGGCGCGCAGCCGCGGCAAGTTTTTCAGTTCTGCGAATCATCTCCTGGGATTTGCGTTCTTCAGAGACGTCGCGAAATACGAGGACCACACCGATGAGGTGCCGGCTATCATCGCGAATGGGCGAAGCGCTGTCTTCAATCGGAATCAGATGCCCATCCGCGTGCTTGAGAACCGTATGGTTGGCGAGGCCGATGACGCAACCGCGGCTCATGACCGAACTGACGGGGTTTTCGGCAGGATTTCCCGAGATTTCGTTGAAGATGGGGAAGACGGCACGGATGTCTTTACCTGCGGCAGCGGCAGCGGTGGTTCCGGTGAGCGCTTCAGCCACGGGGTTCAAGAACGTGACCAACCCATCGCGGTCGGTGGCGATGACCGCGTCGCCGATGCTGGTGAGGGTGACGCGGAACCACTCTTCACGGGTTTGAATTTCCCGCGCATGGCGTTCGCGGAGCGCCCGTTCCCTGAGTATGTACCAAGCGAGGAGCGCCAGCCCGAGGATGGCGACCAAGGTAGCGAGATCGATGGAGTTGCGAGTGATCTGGATGCTGCGCCGATACTGAGAACTGCGCACGGCTTCGAGCCTGGTCTCTTCGTTTTGCATGGAGGCGGTGACCAGGCGAATGTGGTCCATCAAGAGGAGTCCATCTTCTGATTGGACTATCTGTTTGGCTTGATCGGTTTTTCCCGCCTGATAGAGTGCAATGGTCTGGGCCAGTCCATCCAGCTTTCGATGTGCGAGGTCGCGGAGTTGATCGATATTTTCCTTTTCGGCTGGGTTGTCAGAAGTGAGCCGAGCCAAGGTGTCGATGTGTGCATCCATCTGCTGAGCCGCGCGAAGGTAAGGCGCAAGATACTTTGAGTCTCCAGTGAGGAGATAGCCGCGCTGGCCGGTCTGGGCGTCGACCAGCAGCAACTCAGTCTCAGCGATTTCAAAGAGGACCACGCGCGTGTGATCGACCCAACTTTCGTTGTCGACTTGCACGCGAAGCTGGCGCAGGGTGATGACGGCGTTTGCAACGAGCATCAAAACGAGGACAGTAAAGCCGGCAACCACGCTGAATTTTCTGAGAAAGGTCTGCATGATGACCTATTGCCAGGAACAGAAAGGGGCCCGGAAGAGAGATTGGGACGAACAGCCCGGTTTATCACCTTGCGAAACCGGCGATCAGACTGGAGTTCTATAAGTCACTGGGGGCGTTCTGGGGAGAAACCGGCGATATAAAGGCTAGCGGGGAAAGCCGGAATTTGGGCTTATCTTACGGGTTCACAAAGTCTTCGTCAAGGCAGAAAGTGCGCGCGAAGAGACGTTTGACGAGGGTCAATAGGCGGCGATGCCGGTGAGGTGCTGGCCGAGGATGAGGGTGTGGATGTCGTGGGTGCCTTCGTAGGTTTTTACGGATTCGAGATTCAAGCTATGGCGCATGACGGGGTAGTCGCTCGTGATGCCGTTGGCGCCGAGGATGTCGCGGGCGAGGCGGGCGCATTCGAGGGCCACAAAGACGTTGTTGCGCTTGGCCATGGAGATGTGCTGATGGCCGACTTTGCCTGCGTCCTTGAGGCGGCCAACGTGGAGCGAGAGAAGCTGGGCCTTGGAGATTTCGGCGGCCATCCAGACAAGTTTTTCCTGGACGAGCTGGTGGGAGGCGATGGGCTGATTGTGGAATTGCTTTCTGGCCTGGGCATATTGGAGGGCTGTTGAATAGCAATCCATGGCGGCCCCGATGGCGCCCCAACTGATGCCGTAGCGGGCCTGGTTGAGGCACATGAGCGGGCTCTTGAGGCCGACTGCGCCGGGCAACATGGCGGCTGCGGGGACGCGCACGTCCTGAAGATGAAGGCCGCTGGTGGAGGAAGCGCGCAGACTCCACTTGCCGTGGATTTCGTCGGCGGAAAAGCCGGGAGAGCTGGTTTCAACGAGGAAGCCGCGGATGGAATCGTTGCTGGTGTCTTCATTTGGGCTCTCGCCGTCAAGTTTGGCCCAGATAACGGCGACATCGGAGATGGTACCGGAGGTGATCCACATTTTTTCGCCGTTGAGGATGTAGTCGCCGCCGTCTTTGCGGGCGCGGGTAGTCATGCCGGCGGGGTTGGAACCGAAGCCGGGCTCGGTGAGGCCAAAGCATCCGAGCTTTTTGCCGGAGGCGAGCAAGGGGAGCCAGGTGTTTTTCTGGTCGTCGGAACCGAAGGTGTAGATGGGGTACATGACGAGGGCGGATTGGACGCTGACGAAACTGCGCAGGCCGGAGTCGCCGCGTTCGAGTTCCTGCATGACGAGACCGTACTCAACGTTGGACATGCCAGCGCAACCATAGCCCTCAATGGTGGCGCCGAAGAAGCCGAGCGAGGCCATGAGGGGGACGAGCTCGCGGGGAAAGCGACCGTCGCGGAAGCAGTCTTCGATGATGGGGACGACGTTGTCTTCGACGAAGTCGCGGGCGGTGCGGCGGACGAGGAGCTCGTCTTCGGTGAAGGATGGCGTCGAGGTGGAGGAAATCGAAGTTCTGGAATTTGAAGGGCATGGTTTTCAGCTACTAGCTTCTAGCTCCTAGCCTTTAGCTCTCAGCTTTCAGCCTTCAGCTCTCAGTTGACATGCTACTCCTGCGCGAGTGGGTGGTCGGATGGTTCTGGTTCCTTGGCTGGTTTGTCGCGCGCATATCGGATTGGTTGTGGTGGGCTCCGTCCCTGCCGGGCTCCTGTGAGTTCGTTGGGGGGCGCATTCCCGTCGCATGGGGTCATGAAAGTTGGCTGGATATCAGTGACGGGTTTTGACTAAGTCAGCAAGTCAGGCCCCACTTTGCGGGGGTAGCAAGTCAGCGAGTCAGCACGGGGGATGCAGGGGACGGCGTTTCGGATTTATTCGAGGAATTCGCGAACGAAGGGGTCGTTGGAGTGGACAAGGTCGTGGAGGGAGCCGTCGAAGATGAGGCGGCCTTCGTCGAGCATGAGGAAGGTGGTGTTGGGGTCGGTGTGGCCTTCGGGCAGGGGAAGCATGGCGGCTTTCTCCTGGTCGTAGTAGTGGGTACACATGGTGAAGGCGTCCTGCAGGCGGTGCGTGACGAGAAGGGCGGGCGTCTTGTGGACGTCGCGCTCCTTGACGATGAGTTCAATGATGGTGGTGGAGGTGACGGGGTCGAGTCCGCCTGTGGGTGAGTCGTAGAGCATGAGTTCTGGCTGGCGGATGGCGGCGCGGGCGATGGCGACTCGGCGCTTCATGCCGCCGGAGAGGCTGGAAGGGTAGAAAGCGAAGGTTCGCTCGAGGCCGACGAAGGAGAGGACCTGGCGCACGCGGGCGTCGATTTCGTCGTCGGGGACGCGCTCCTGGATGAGCTGGTAGCCGACGTTGTCGCGAACGGTGAGGGAGTCAAAGAGCGCGCCCTCCTGAAAGACCATGCCGATGCGGGTGCGGAGGGGGAAGAGCTGTTCCTCGGGCATGGTGGAGATCTCCTGACCGAAGAGCTGGATGCTGCCTTTGTCAGGGCGGAGGAGTCCGTTGGCGAGCTTGAGAAGGACGCTTTTGCCGACGCCGGCGGGGCCGAGAAGGACGCGGGTTTCGCCGGGGGCAACGGAGAAGGAGATGTTCTTGAGGACCGGCGGGCCGTCAAAGGCGATGTTGACGTAGTTGAAGGCGAGGACCGGCGAGACATGAGGAGCCTCGACCGGGCCGAGTTGGCTGGCAGCGCCGGGCGGATTGGCAGAGGCGTTCAGGGCCTGGTTGGGATCGAGACTCATGTGGGGAAAATGGCCAGCAGGATCTGGGTGAGGAAGAAGTCAGCGACGATGATGAAGACCGAGGACCAGACGACCGCCTGAATGGTGGCGCGGCCGACGCCCTGGGTTCCGCCGGAGGTTCTGAGGCCATAGAAGCAGCCGATGGAGGCGATGATGTACCCGGAAAAGAGGGGCTTGACGAGTCCCTGGAGGATGTCGGGCCAGCGGAGCGACTCCCATGCCATGGAGAAGTACTGGGTGCCGTCCTGATGGTTCATGAAGACGGTAACGAAGGCGCCGCCCATGATGCCGAAGGCATCGGCCACGATGGTGAGAAAGAAGAGCATGGAGATGCAGGCGAAGATGCGCGGGGTGACGAGCTTGCGAACGGGATCGACGCCAAGGGCGCGCATGGCGTCGATCTGCTCAGTGACGACCATGGAGCCGAGTTCGCTGGCCATGGACGAGGCATTGCGGCCGGAGACCATGACGCCGGTGAGGACGGGACCGAGTTCGCGAATCATGGTGATGGCGACGAAGCGGCCGGTGACGGCAGTGGCTCCAAAGGCGGAGAGCGTGGCGGCGGACTGCAGGGCGAGCACGCCGCCGGTGAAGAAGCCCGAGAGGAGGACGATGGAGATGGAGCCAAAGCCGATGACGTCGGACTGGATGAGGAAATCAGTCCAGTAGATGGGCGGGCGGTAGAGGTTCATGAAGGCGCGCCACGCAAACAGGGAATATTCCTGTACGGTGAGCACGATTTGTTTGGCGGTGCGGTCGATCGAGATTATCGCCATGAGCTGTGCCGATTACGGGGTGGTCCGGTCGCTGCCTCACGGACAGAATAGCGCATGAGGCGGGTGCGCTTTGGATGCCGGGCAAGAGGCGAAGGTTCGGAGGATGTGCAAAATAATTTCAGGGAGGAAACAGGGGGCTGGTGCGGCCGTTGAAATCGGCGTAAATCGATGAAGGGAAAGGCGCGAGGAATTTTAACTGGCGAACACGGGACAAAGGGTGGAAAATGGGCATCTAAACTAAATGAACCAGTAGCCTGCGTTCTTTGCGTTCTGAGCTGGTTTGCGACCCTTGCCGAGTTCTCTTCCGCTTCGATGAGTAAGGACGTGAGCCATGAACTTTTTCCGAATCCGGTTGATTCTTGCCCTGATTGCAGGCGTGACGTTGGTTTCAGTCGCGTCGACCTACTTTGATGTGTTGGCTCATAAGCACACGCTGCGGGTGGAACTGGAGCGGCGGACGCGCTGGATGGGCACGAGTCTTGAGCCTGACGTGGAAAGCGCACTGGCAGCGGGCGATCCGACGGCGCTACCTGGGCTGGCAGACGAATTGAAGTTGGGTACAGGTGCTCTTGGTCTGGCAATCTACGACGCACAGGGAAAACTGCTGGTATGGAAAGGCCCGCAGGACGTTCTCGCGGCCATGCCGATTGCGCTGGTAGAGAAAACACTTCAAAAAGGGGCTAACCTAGGCGCGTTTGGTCACGCGGGGGATGCGGAGTGGCTGGAAGAGTCGTTTCCTTTGCACGAGGGAGACAAGCTGGAAGGCTCGCTTGCGGTGGTGATGGACGCAGGGTACATCCGGACCGAAGGGATCGAAGTCTGGCAGCGGAGCTTCTGGCGGATCGTGGCGCTGGTGGTTTTGATTGTGGTGGTGACACTGGCGATGGTGAGCTGGTTCCTGCTTCGGCCGATGACGCAGGTGGCGGACCGGCTGCGGAGATTGCGGTTGATTGCCGGACGAGGGGAACACGGGTCTACCCCGGCATTGGGGGAACTGGACGCTTCAAATCTGAGTTTGTTCAAGCCACTGGTTCGCGAAGTGGAGACGATGGCGGAAAGCCTGATGGAGGCGCGCCTTTCTGCCGCGGCCGAGGCACGATTGCGGGACGCGGGAGAACACCAGTGGACCGCGGAACGGCTGGCCGTGCATATGCGCGACCGTTCTGGATCGGGCCGGATTTTTGTGGTGTCGAACAGGGAACCATACATCCACGTACGCAAGGGACGGGACACGGTGTGCATTGTTCCGCCGAGCGGCCTTGTGACGGCGATTGAGCCTGTGCTGCGGGCCTGCGATGGGGTGTGGGTGGCCAGCGGCAGCGGCGATGCAGATTCGGCAATGGTGGATGAGTTTGACCGGCTGCGGGTGCCACCGGACGATCCACATTACACGCTGCGGAGGGTTTGGCTTTCAGCCGAGGAAGAGTCGCAGTATTACGACGGATTTGCGAACGAGGGGTTGTGGCCGCTGTGCCACATAGCGCATACGCGGCCGATTTTTCGCACGGCGGACTGGGAATGCTACCAGCGGGTGAACGAGCGCTTTGCGAACGCAGTCCTGGAGGAGATGGAAGGCTGCGAGAATCCCGTGGTGTTTGTGCAGGACTACCACTTCGCGCTGCTGCCGCGGCTTGTGAAGGCGGCGCGCCCGGATGCGCGGGTTGCGATTTTCTGGCATATACCGTGGCCGAACCCGGAGGCGTTCGGCATTTGTCCGTGGCAGGCGGAGTTGCTGGACGGGATGCTGGGAGCGGACCTGCTTGGATTCCACATTCCACTACACTGCAACAACTTTCTTTCGACGGTTGATCGAGTGCTTGAGGCGCGCACGGATCGCGAGCACATGACGGTGCTGCGCAACGGACACCTGAGCAGCGTGCGGCCATATCCGGTGAGCGTGGCCTTTGAGGGGCCGGTGTCGGATGTGGACGTGAGCGCGGAGGCATGGGCCGAACAGCAGCAGGAGATTGCGTTTGCGCGCAGAGAGCTGCTGAGCGAGTTTGGCGTGAGGGCGGAGAGCCTGGTGCTGGGTGTGGACCGGATGGACTACACGAAGGGCATCGTGGAACGTCTGCTGGCGATTGAACAACTGCTGGAAGCGCATCCCTGGCACCGGGAGCGGATGACGATGGTGCAGATAGCGGCGCCGAGCAGGACGCGGATCGAGAGCTATGCGTCGCTAGGCCGGCAGGTAGAAGAGACGGTAGCGCGGGTGAACGAGCGGTTCCAGACCGCGCACTGGCGGCCGATTGTGCTGATCAACCGGCATTGCGATCACGAAGAGGTGGGCAGGTGGTATCGCGCGGCGGACTTGTGCCTGGTGACGTCGTTGCACGATGGGATGAACCTGGTGGCGAAGGAGTATGTTGCCGCGCGCGATGACCTGGGCGGAGTGCTGGTGCTGAGCAAGTTCGCGGGAGCCTCAGTGGAGCTGCACGATGCGATGGTGGTGAATCCTTACGACATTTCCGGCGTGGCGGAGGCTGTGCATACAGGGCTGGAGATGAGTGCCGAGGAGCAGCGAGGCCGGATGCGACGGATGCGGCGTCAGGTGATGGAGCACAATATCTACCGGTGGGCGGCGAGCGTGCTGGGGGACCTTCGCGAGTTGCGGATTGACAGCGGGGAAGGCGCGGTGACGCGGCGGCCGGTGGTGATGGCGGTTCGTGCGGGGGTTGTGGTGGACGAGAGACTGGCCTAGTGACCGAGAACAGTTTGGGTGGGAGAGAAGAGAAGCTGGAGGAGTTCTTCGCCGCGTTGAAGGGCGCGCCGCTTTCGTTTTTGTTTCTTGATTATGACGGAACGCTGGCGCCGTTCAGGGTGGACCGGTTCACGGCGCGTCCATGGACGGGCGTGCGGGAGCTGCTGGCCGAGATTCAACAACAGGGACGGACGCGGATGACGATGATTACGGGGCGTCCGGCACAGGAGATTCGACCGCTGCTGGGGCTGGAGCCGCCGCTGGAGGTGTGGGGCTTGCACGGGGCGGAGCGGATCTGCGCAGATGGCCGGCGCGAATTGGAAGAGGCTTCGACGGAGACGCAGGCGAAGCTCGAAGAACTGCGAGAGCAATTGCGGCGCGACAGCCTGGGCGGGCTTTTTGAAGACAAGGCCAACGGCGTGGTGATGCACTGGCGCGGGGCTTCGCCAGCGAAGGCAAAACAGATTGAGCGGCGGACGCGGGCGCTGTTTGAGCCGATGGCGCGGATGGATGGGCTGATGCTGCTGGATTTTGATTACGGACTGGAATTGCGCGCGGGGCGGGACAAGGGCGGTGCGGTGAAGGCGATTCTTGAGGAAGCGCGGGGTGAAGGACTTGTTGGTCCGGCGGCGTTTCTTGGGGATGATTTAACGGATGAGGCGGCGTTTACGGTGGTGAATGAGCTGGAGGGTGCGCATTTGAGCGCGCTGGTGCGGCGGGAACTGCGGGAGACGGTGGCGGATGTCTGGCTGCGGCCGCCGGGGGAGTTATTGGGGTTTCTAAAGAGATGGGTTGATGGGGTTGGTGAGCACGATCTTTCCTTCAACTGAACCTGTAGCCAACAGCTCGATTGCTTCTCTAGCAGCCAAGAGTGGAAACGTGGCGGAAATCATCGGAGTAATTTTTTTGTCGGCGATCAGTTTGAAAATTTCAGGCAGGTCTTCGCGAAACAGGGTTGGGTTCTTCCGATAGAGCGCAGTGATGCCATAGAACGCTCCACGGCGTCCCCTCATGCGTGATCCTATGAATAAATTCATGAACATTGCGAGCGTGGTGAGAGTACCGTTGGCGCCCATGAAGCCGTAACCGACGACGATCCCACCTCGACGGGCCGCGCCGATACAAAGACCGATGTTTGCGCCGCCGATTGCGTCAAAAACGTAGTCGACGCCGTCGGGCTCAAGTTGCCGAACAAGGCGATCGATCGGTCCGGTGCGGTAGTCGATCGGAATTGCGCCAAGCGTGGAAACAGTGGAGTGCTTGCCGGCGGAGGCCGCACCATAGGTCTTGACACCGGCCAACCGCAGAAGCTGCAATGCCGCAGTGCCGACACCTCCGGCTGCTCCGGTTACCAGCGCAGTTTTTCCTGATTGGACCTTTGCGGTGCGGTGGATCATTTGCCAGGCAGTGACGTAGTTGAGGATGACGGCTGCTGCTTCAATGTCTGAGACATCGTCGGGAATGGGCAGGAAATGCTCGGCCTCGCGCAGGAGCAGTTCCGCAAAACCACCGTGAACTGTGAGGGCCGCAACCCGCTGGCCGACTTGGAAACCTGTGACGCCACTTCCCACAGAGTCGACGACACCTGCGATTTCATAGCCGGGAACGAAGGGGAATTTTGGGGCGTAAATGTAGGTTCCAGCCAGCATCGCCAAGTCGGTAGATCCGACGCCCGCTGCAGACACACGAACGAGCAGCTGATTTGGAGCGGGCGACGGTAGCGGAAGATCCATAACTTCGAGGACTTCAGGGCCGCCCTTTTTTGTCAGCATGACTGCTTTGTAGGTTGGTGCCACGGAAACCTCCGGGTGGAAGGGATTGATGCTGGCCGGTTCGGTTAGGCGAAGAGTGTGAAAGGCCGAAGAACTTATAAATGGGTGGAGCTATCGCACCCTGGGCACAAAAAAGACCAAAGTCGGGCACCCGCGGCGCAACTGGTGACCGGATACTGCGCGTGCTCAGCCTTTCGACGACAAGGGCAGGACACGAAGGCGCGTGCGGATTGGATCGATCGTGAGCAATGCACCCTGTTCCAGTTCCGCTTTCATCTGGACAATTGCGGATACCACCTGCTTGCCAATTGAATTTATTCTCAAATCCCCGCTCCGAATTTGCACGACACTTGGCTTCTGACCGTGGGTAACGGCAAGGATGGCGCTGAAGTCGAGATCGTGGGTTAGGACCACATAACCATTTGCGTCTGCGTAGGCCATGATCTCAGAATCAGGGGCGTTCGCTGGTCCGATCAAGGACCAATGCACTGCCTCGATTCCCGAGTCGACCAAGAGCCCAACCCAAGCAGGAGACAGGTTCATATCGACGAGCAGTTTCATGCCGTGGCCAGGACGACCTCGCGTTCTTCGGCAAGCCATGCGGCATAACGAAGGGCCTGCATGATGTCCTCGCGCTCCAAGTAGGGATACTCGGCGAGAATTTCTTCAACAGTGCGTCCAGCACCTATTTGTCCGACGAGCATTCCGACGGTGACACGCAACCCACGAATGCACGCCTTTCCGCCCATTACAGCGGGATTTTGAGTGATTCGATTCAGATTCCCCATGCGTCTCTCCTTTCAGTGCCCTGTAGCCATGGTAGCGGGTTTGGCCTGAGAAATCTAAGAAATCTGGTCGTAGGGGGCCGCGGATTGGGATGGCTACTCTCAGGGAAGTTTTTGCTTTTGAATGGCGCTGTAGAGATCACCGACGGTGAGCACGCGCACATTTTCGGTGCCAAATTGAGGGCCAAACAGAGTAATAATTGGCGGGGAATATGGGAGAGGGAAAAAACCGCCTTCGGAGTGAAAGAGATATTCATCCGGTCCGAGGTCGAAGGCTTTTCGATAGCCGTTTTCCTCAGAATGCAATGTTAAGCCGAAATGCTTTTCGACTGCTTCGAGCAATTCACATCCATCGTCTCCCGTGATTCCTAAATCACGCTCGAACTGCGTCTCCGGAGTGATGGCCTTCTTTTTCCGAATTGCGGCCTCTTCGCGAATGAATGCCGCGAGTTGTTCGAAGGTGATTGGCTCTGCCATGCCGAAAGATTGCTCTTGCCGCTTATTCGCGGCCTTTTTTGCGGATTTCTATGTTGAGGCGCTTGATTTTCTGGTTGAGGGTGCTCAAGGGGATGCGGAACTGCTCGGCTGCGTCTGTCTGGTTCCAGTTGCAACGCTCTAACTTCTCGACGATGATGCGCTTCTCAATGACTTCAAGAATGTCAAAGAGGGAGGCGTTGGGATTGTGCTCGAGAAGAGCGTCCTGGAAGCTGCGGCCGGTGATATGACCGGGGAGCAGGTCGGAGCCGATGATGGGACCGCTGGAGAGCACCACGCCGCGCTCGATTGAGTTTTCGAGCTCGCGGACATTGCCGGGCCACTCGTAATCGACGAGAGCGCGAAGGGCGTCAGCCGAGAGGCGGCGCGTGGCGAGGTCGTTCTCGGTGGCGTAGAAGTCGAGGAAGTGATTGGCGAGCAGGGGAATGTCTTCGCGGCGGGAACGCAGCGGAGGCAGATCGACAGTGATGACGTTGAGGCGGTAGAAGAGGTCCTCGCGGAAACGGCCCTCGCGGACTTCCTTGCGGAGGTCAACGTTGGTGGCGGCGAGGATGCGGACGTCGACCTGAATTTCCTGGATACCGCCGAGGTGCATGAAGCGCCGGTCCTGGAGGACGCGTAGGATCTTGGCCTGGGTGTCCATGCCCATGGTGGCGATTTCGTCGAGGAAGAGCGTGCCGCCGTGGGCAACCTCAAAGAGGCCTTTCTTGGAGGCGACCGCGGAAGTGAATGCGCCCTTGACGTGGCCGAAGAGCGTGGACTCAAGCAGCTCAGGGGGCATGGCGCCGGTGTTGATGGGGACGAAAGGCTTGTCGCGGCGCGGCGAGTTGGCGTGAATGGCCTTGGCGATGAGTTCCTTGCCGGTTCCGCTCTCGCCCTGAATGAGGACCGTGGAGCGGGAAGGCGCGATCTGGGCGACGAGGTCAAAGACCTTGAGCATGGAGTCGCTTTTGCCGACGATGTTCTCGAAGTTGTAGCGCTGCTTGAGAGTGCGTTTGAGCTGAAGGTTCTCTTCCTCGGCGCGGTGGCGAGCGACGGCGGAGCGAATGTCAGCGAGAAGCTTTTCATTGTCCCAGGGCTTTTGAACGAAGTTCTCAGCGCCGGCGCGGACGGCTTCGACGACATTGTCGACGGTGCCATAGGCCGTGATCATGATGACGGGCAGCTCGGGCTGGCGCTCCTTGATCTGAGGCAGCAACTCAAGGCCGCTCTGTCCGGGAAGTGCGAGATCGAGGAGGACGAGGTCGAAGGTATTGGTCTCGAGCGTGCGGAGGCCTTCTTCGCCGTCGACGGCCATGGTTATGGAGTAGCCCTCAAGCGAGAGGAGAACCTCAAGCGACTCGCGGATGGAGGCTTCGTCGTCGATGACGAGGATGCTGGCGGGAACGCCCGATGCGCTGGAGTTGCCGTTAATGGATGAAATCTGGACTGGCGCGTTCAAGGGCAATTCAACCTCAGGCATGTACAGAATTCCTTAGTAAGGGAAACTCGAGATGAAAGGTAGTGCCGGCTCCGATGGCGCTCTCGACGTGAATTTTTCCGGCATGTTCCTGAATGATTCCGTAAGAGACGGAAAGGCCGAGGCCCGTTCCGCGGCGGTCGCCCGGTTTGGGCGTGGTTTTGGTGGTGAAGAATGGATCGTAAATGCGCTTGAGATGTTCAGGCGCGATACCGGAGCCGGAATCGGAGATGAGGGCTTCGACGTGTCCGTTGACCAACGTAGTGATGCGCAGGTTGCCGCCGCCGGGCATGGCTTCCTTGGCGTTGAGCAGGAGATTGAGAAAGACCTGCTGGAGCTTTCCGGGATTGCCGTTGATGGGGGGCAGTTCGCCGGGGAGATCGAGCTCGACATCGATTTGCGCCGTTTTGAACTGGTGCTCGAGGAGCGAAAGCGTATCGCGGATGACCTGGTTGAGATCGGTGGAACGGAACTCAGTGGTTGAGGTGCGGGAGAAGTTGAGCAGGCCGTTGGCGATTTCAGCGGCGCGGAAGCTCTGCTGGGTGATTTTGTCGAGGACGGGACCGAGGCGGGCATCGCCGCGCAACTGCTTGGAGAGCATTTGCGCGTAGGAGGAGATGACGGCGAGGGGCGTATTGATTTCGTGGGCAACGCCGGCGGCGAGCAGACCGATGGAGCTGAGCTTGTCAGCCTGGGCGAGCTGGGTTTCAAGGGTGACGCGCTCGGTGATGTCGTCGACGAGGATGATGCGGCCGACGGAGACGAAGTCGCGGGAGAGGAGCGGGGCGATGGCGATGTTTGCGGTGCGCAGTTCGCCGGCGCGCGTGGTGAGGCGGAACTTGTAGAGATGGTGGACGCCCTGCTCGTAGCGGAACTGGTCAAGGGCTTCGACAAACTCAGTGGGGAAGACATCCTGGACGCGCTGGCCGAGAGCTTCGCCGCGGCTGAGGGCGTACATGGCTTCCATCTGGGCGTTCCAGCTTTCGATGCGGTCTTCGAGATCGAGGGCAAGGATGCCGACGTTGATGGACTCGACGATGTTCTCGTTGAATTCCTTGAGCCGCTCGAACTCGCCGATTTTCGTTTCGAGGCGGGCGTAGAGCGAGGCGTTCTGCAGGGCGATGCCGATGTAGCTGGCGAGGGACTCGAGGAGCTCAACATCTTCGCTGGAGAGGAAGTCGCCGCCCATGGTACGACCGAGTCCGATGACGGCGATGGTGCGGCTGGCGGCGGGGGCGCCTTCTATTTGTCCGGCGGCTACGCGGCAGGGCAGATAGTAGTTGAGGTCAAGCATGGCGGCGGCGCGCTGCTGCTCGGGGGGCAGGTGGAAGGCCTGCTGGGCGTTCTCGAGAAAGATGTGGGAATGGTCGTTGGCCTGGTCGAAGTTAAGGAAGCCGAGGTCGAGGGTCTGCTGGACGGCGCTAACGTCGGTGGGCAGGCCGTGGGAGGCGGCAAGGCGGAGGCCGGAGTCCTCAGGGCCGCGAGCGAGGAAGATGGCGACGCGGGCGACGAGGAGGGTGCGCGGCAACTGCTCGACGATGGAGTCGAGCAGAGCCTGGAGGTCGGTTTCAGAGCTGAGGCCGCGGCCAAATTCGACGAGGGCCTTGCGATAGTCGTAGCGATGGCGGTCAAAGGCGCGATCGACCCAACCTTGAATGCGGCGCTTGAGGGGGTCGAAGACGGCCAATGCGACCATCATGGCGATGGGGAAGGCCCACTCGCGCACCGCTTGAGGCACGGAGTTGTGCACCATCAGCGTGACCAGCGCGACGGTTCCGAAGTAGCCGCCGAGGATCAGGCCAGTGGCGAGGGTGTAGGCGACGCCGCGCTTGAAGATGAGGTCCGTATCCATGAGCCGGTAACGGACGATGGCCCAACTGAAGGTGAGAGGCAGAAGAACCAGGGAGAGGCCGGCCAGATTGGTGAGCAACTGAGGCGGATTCAGGTCAAAAAGGAAGGGGACCGCGTAAAAGAACGTGAAGGGCAGAACCGCGCCGAAAGTGCCGCGGTAAAGCCATTTGAGCTGCTGGCGGAGGACAGGGGTGTCAGCCTGCGCGTAGCTGCGGAGGAACAGAAGGGCGGCCAGGACGTAAAAGGCGGCGTCGTAGGCGGTGGCGGTCTGGTCAAGGCGATGCTTGAGCAGACCGGTGGCCGCGCGGGTTTCAATGGCCCAGAGCCAGAGGCCGAGGAGCCCGGCGCCAGGGGCGTAAATGAGCGGCAGCAGCCAGCTGCGGCGCAATCTCTTGAAGCGTTCTTCAGGGAAGCTGAGGGCGAAGTGGAGGAAGAGCGCGGGCTGCAGAGATTCGGCGAGGGTGTTGACCCAGAAGACGGTCCAGTCAAGCCCGTCGAGCTGACCAGTGTACTTGAGGGCGTACCAAGCGAAGGAGACCAGGCAGAAAAGGTAGAAGTGGGTAGCGCGTGGAGCTCCCCAGCGGCGGAATAGGACGTAAAAGCCGATGATGAGGTAGATAAGGCCGATGATGCGGAGGCCCTGCGCGAGGCTGCGGTCAAGGGGGAGCGGAATGACCTTGACGGGCGTGTCGAGGGGAATGCCGTCACGGGTGATGGAGTAGTAGACCTGGCCGTAGGGACCGGTGCGATAGAGGGCGCGCTCAAGATCGGAGAGCCTGGAAACGGTCTCGTCGTCGCAAGCGGCACAGTTGGCTACGCCAGTGAGGAGGTCGTTGGGCTGAATGCCGGCAACTTGCCCGGACATGCCGGGGAGAACACGCTCCGCGGTGAGGCCGCCATTGGCCTCGCGCCACCAGACGCCGTCATCGGGCTGCGGGAAGTTGCGCTCCTCAAGGAAGTTGAGGACGGCCAATACGAAGAGACCCGCTGTGACCAAAGCCAGCAGCGTCGCCTGCACACGGTTAAAGAGGCCTGTCTCCATGGAGGGAGCTTTCTACATCAATATTGTGCTTAGCACGTTCGTTGCCACGCTGGGTTTGCGTACGGTCTGCCGAGCGGGGAAGAGGCAATCGATAGAGGATACGCGACATATTGACTCGCGGTTCCATGGAACGTCAACCATGGGGGAGGAAAAATTCAGGTCAACAATGCAGAAAACAGTAGAGCGCTTACAAGTTCAAGGATCATTCTACGCGAATCGGTAGATCCATGAAGAGAGGCAGGTTACTGTTGGTTTGCAGCGAGAATTGTGCAGAGTTTTGCAAATTTTGGGTCGATTTTCCCCAACCGGCGCAGGGAGGAATTCCGGACCTGATTGATCGGCCCGGATGGGGGAAAGCTTGCTTTGAGGGTACTTTTCGGGGTGGTTCGACGCCTGCTTTCATGGGTTCTCAGAGTTGGCCGTAGGTGGCTTTGGGGCCGTGCTTGCGCAGGTAGTGGTGTTCAGAAACGTACGGTGGAATGCCAGATTGGGGCGCTCCCAGAAGGGTGCTGCGGAAGGCGAGACGGGCGATGTACTCGAGGACATCGGCGTGTTCGACGGCAGCGGCTGGGGTTTTGCCCCAGGTAAACGGGGCATGTCCGGCGACGAGAACTCCAGGGACGGCGAGGGGGTCGAGGTTTTCCTTGCGGAAGCGGCGGAGGATGACGGCGCCGGTATTGCGGACATAGGCTTCGGCGACTTCTTCGGCGCTGAGGGGCTCGGTGACGGGAACAGGTCCGTGAAAGTAGTCGGCGTGGGTGGTGCCGAGGCAGGGGATGGCGCGACCGGCCTGCGCCCAGGAGGTGGCGAATTCAGAGTGGGTGTGGACGATGCCGCCGATGGAGGGGAATTCGCGATAGAGGAGGGTATGGGTGTCGAGATCGCTTGAGGGGCGCAGGTAGCCTTCGACGATGTTCCCGTCGAGGTCGGTGACGACCATGTCAGAGGGCGTGAGCGTGCTGTAGTTGACGCCGCTTGGCTTGATGACGCAGAGAGGCTGGCGGCCGGAACCGTCGCTACCCGCACGGTCGACACCGCTGGCGTTGCCGAAGGTGTGAGGAGCGAGGCCCCGGCGGGCGATTTCAAGGTTGGCGTGGAGGACTTGTTCGCGAAGCGATTCGAGGAGCATGGCGATTTTCCCTGGCCGAGAGCGGCCGTGACAAATACAGGTTAGCAGCGGAGGGCGGCGAGGAGATGGTTCAAAGTGTTGTAACACCGACGTTGAATTGAGGGAAGAAGCACGGGCAATCGCCGCCGGTCGTGGCCGGGGTTAGAATGGTTGCGAAATCATCCAAGGGATTTTCAACTGGGGGCTAATTCGATGCGTAAGGTTATTTATCTCTGTGTGGCCGGGCTGGCTTGTTGCTTTATGGCGTCAACGAATGCACACGCGGGCAAGACGACGGCTGCGGATTTTCCGTTGCGCGTTCACGTGTTCAGCTACAACGGGCATTCGCATTATTCCTACGGCTCTCTGGACATGGTGGACGGCGAGGGCCGGGCGAATTTATTTGAGAATGGCGAACCCAAGGGGTTTGACTTCAGCTATCGCTGCGAAGACCGGCTAAGGGTTTCGGCGGGCTATGAGACATACATGGCTCGGTGGAAGAAGCCGGGCCGGGTGCTGGAAATTCTGTTGCCGCAATTCGGCAAGCCGGGTGCGGAGAATGGCTGCGAACTCAAGGTGTTGATGAAGGACACCGCGTATACGCGGCATAACGGCATGCTGGGCGAGGAGCCTGCCGCGGAGTTCAAGGCGTGGATGGTGAAGCACGATTACGATCCGGAGCATGGGAAGAATGAGCCGCTGAGAATCCAGGCTGACCAACCGGCTGCGGCGAAGCCTGCGGGTGGCGGGACCGGCACAGTAGAAAGGCCTGACGGGTCTTCACAGTTTCACAGGGGCTGTGAAATCACTGTGAAACTGTGGGATTTGGGCTTGCCCGGCATTGTATTTTCAGTTATTTAGAACGATTTCACAGTTTCACAATCGATTTTTGCGTTTTTCATTCGGTGGTGTGGCCGCGGGACTCGAAGTCGTAGTATTTCTTCTCGAGCTCGCGAATGGTCTGCGCGACCGCTGGCAGATGATCGAGGAGGAACTCCACAATCCCAGAGACGGATGTGTTGTGCCTCGCTGCCCAGACGCGCGCGCTACTGTAGGTTTGTTTGGAAACGCTGACGGTGATGTTTCTTGTTTCTCTCATGGGTTCACAAGCTCACTGGGCGCGTGACTTGTTCCGGGAGATTTCTCTCTGATTTGCGCCTATGACGATTGTGCGCCGGGTGGGGGTAATTATCTGCAAAGCAGGGAACAGAGATCAGGGGTCAGGGATCAGGGATCGAGGTGCTGGTTGTACTCAATTCTGCCACTCAATATGTCCAATCCTGCCAGCGAATATAGCCCTTTGCGGCCACCCGGGACACGAGAATCTCGCGATGGGAGGTCCGAGAGAAATGGCAGCATCATCCACGCCGGAGACGTGCCGAGATGTTTACCGATGAGAAATTTCCGGGTGGGCGGTTATTCGGGTACAAACGGCTGCGGTCCTGATCTAATGGAGTCAATTCACGAGACAAAGGAAGCGCCATGGAGATCGCAAAGGGTTTTCAATTGGAGACGCCTCGAGTCTTTGTACGCTGGGGCATCACGCAGGACGAACTCGAATCTCTGTTTGATGGGTCCGGACTGGAACGAGCAGGACATCGATTCTTCTTCGGCCTAGGCAACTGCGTATCGCTTGGTGGCCTCTCCTGTAGCATCGGATTCACATTTGACCGAGTCGGCGGAAAACTGTATCAGATCAGATTTGGCCCTGCTGGCGCTTCCATCGAAGAGTCGTATCCGCGCCTGCAGCAACACCTCGAAGCAACCTTCGGTCAGCCGACAAGGACCTCTCCTGGAGGGGAGATGGACGGATGTCCAGATCACACGTGGTCCTTTCCCGGTGTGCAAATAGATCATTACGTTTCCGAACATTTTGGTCCCGCGGAATCCGCACTCATTAGGTGGGGCGATCAGTTTTCCTGATGCGCTCGCTGACCCTCCCTCGTTCTGGTCGGATGGTCGCCTACTCTTCCCTAACGCCAAAAACCGAGTTGGGAAAGTGTTGCCGGTCAACACGCGTGGGGGCGAGTGCGTAACGCGTGGAGGAAAGACCAGGGATGGGTAGGCCCGGTGAAGTCTTACCGATAGTCTTGCAGTTCGATGCCAGTGCGCATTTGGGCTCTGAACAGCAACTGAATGAGCCCAAGGCGGTTCGCGGCGTTGATGGTCGCGTTTCGCAGCCACAGCCCGTAAGTACTCCTGGGGACGAAGCTCGCAGCGAAATCGCGCGCCCCCTTCTGCTTGCGCTCCACATAGGGCCGCAGGCGCTGTTCATAGATTTCGAATGCGGACGCGTGGGCTCCCTGTGCGACAACCAATTCCCCAGCGAGCGTGTAAGCTTCGGCCATCGCCATCGCTGACCCTTCGCCGGCGAGGAGGCTCGGACACGCGCACGCGTCGCCGATCAAGGCGACGCGGCCCTTGGTCCAACTCGGCATGACGATCTGACTGACCCGGTCGAAATAGAGATCGGTGCTTGCCTGAAGCGCGTGGAGCATCTCGTCGGTTTCCCAGCCACCGCCAGCATAGAGGCGGGTCAGGACCTCTTTCTGACGCGAGGCATCGGGGACGGGAGCTGCGTGGGAATCGGACTCGGCGAACACCAGCATGAAGACCGTCGTGTCCTCGTCGACAGTGATTCGCCAAATCTGCCGGCCAGGTTCGCCGTAAGTCACGTACGCGCCCGGATCACGGAACCGGTAGCCTTGGGCGGTGAACGCGGCAACGTAGTATCCAAGAAAGTGTTCGAATCGCGTTTCTTCACCAAAGCAGAGTCGTCGCACGGCGGAGTGGAGGCCGTCGGCACCGATGACGAGATCGAACGTCTGAGCCTCACCTTCGCGAAGCGTCACCTCCACGCCGCGTGGGGTGTCTTCGAGGCTGGTCACGCTGTTCCCGAACCGCACGTCGACTCGGTCCTTGACCGCTTCATAGAGCGCAGAAGCCAGCGCCGAACGCGGAAGGCTCATGCCGCGGCCCTTGATGAGCTTTTGCACCGCGCCCTGGTTGAAGCCGCTGATCCGCCGGCCCACGCGATTGACGATCCGGAATTCCTGAACCTTGAGGTCATGCCGGCGGAGTTCATCCAGCATGCCCATCTTTTCGGCCACGTCGTAGCCGAGGCCCCAAAAGTCGATGACGTAGCCGCCAGTGCGGGGTTCGGGCGCCTGTTCCACCAGGGTGACCGCATATCCGTATCGATCGAGCCACCAGGCCAGACAAGAGCCTGCCACCCCGGCTCCTGACACCAGAACGCTCCCAGGCATCCGACATTCTCCTATGGACCGCTTCTCTGATCGGGAATTCAACCCGGCGATTGAGAAACGAGAACAGGTACACCAGTGTAACAATCCCCAGCGCGTACCAGACATAGTGGGGCCGAGGATCCGGTAGCGGCAGCAGGCCGGTGATCATCAATGTGGGCAATGCGCCGCGTCGGGTTCGCGTAGGTCCACCGAATCGGCTTGGGGACCTTGTTGACTTGCCGGATGTACTTTACCATCCGGTGAAGAAGGTATGGGCGGTGATAGAACCGAAACTCGACTCTCATGTGGTTTCGATGGTTCGTACGCTATGATGTTTCAACCTGAAACCCATATGGCACATGCCGATCCAGACGATCTAGACGAGCTACTGAGCGCACTTCTTCCAATGGCTGAAATGCTCCTGACGAAGCATGGAGAGTTCTACCCAATCGGCGCCATGATGCTCTCAGATGGAGAAGTCAGGCATGTCGGCGCGCAGATCGACGGTGACGACCATCCGCCATCCCAATCTTTGATCGACCTATTGACGGAGATCTTCCAGAGGGAAGCCAGAACAGGCAAAATACGTGCTGCCGGAATTTGCTATGACGCTCTAACAGTTCCTCCCGGCAAACACAAAAAGCAGGATGCCATGTGTTGCGGACTTGAACATTGTCTCGGGGAGTCCGTCGATTTGTTCAGGCCATACGCGAGGGCAGACGACGGAACTTTCCAATACGAAGAAATCTTCGCAACCAAACGAACACCCCGATTCTTCTGCGAGATACCACGCGCATAATGCAGGTCTGCTTGATTCAGGACAATTCGCTTATTAGTCCCTGACACGAGACTTTGTAGAGGTTCCACCCGTATTGTCGCGAATCCAGAAATAACTTCTGAGGAAACAGGATTACGGCTGAAAGCGGCCGTTTGGTCTGGCGATAATTCTGCAACCTCCCGGGCCAAGGTGAGTTGGCAGCAAATCACTGTAACGGGTGGCAGCAAAGTGCTGTATCCATCATCAAGGCTCAGAGATCAGGGGCATTCGCGAGTGAGCGGTCATTGCGCGCACTCCGTTTGGTGACTCGTGTGAGGCGACGATTCGCATCGAAAACCGCTCGTAAGGCGCGACAGTTGGGTTGTTGTGGGTACATTTGGTGCGGTAAAAGTGCGATTTTGGTTGTTGTGAGCGCATATGTGCGCGCTTTTTGCGCGTCATTAGCAGGTGAGTGTGCACGTTTGAGTTGAGAGGGGTCCGGGGGCACCCGCAGCATCACTCAGGGATTTGGGATCAGGACAACTTTGGAGTTGAGTGAACTGCGAGCCCACTCATCCCGGCAAAGAGCGCCGGGATAAATGGGGCACGGTTGGTTTGGCACGGTTGGTTTGTGGGGGTCCTGTTCAGCCGCGGAGCCAGTAGGGTTTGGGGACTACTGCGGCGAGCTCCGCGTATTCTGCATCGGTGAGTTTGACGGCGGCGGCGCTCATGTTCTCTTCGAGGTGCTTGACTGAGCTGGTTCCGGGGATGGGGATGACGACCGGGGAACGGCGCAGGAGCCACGCTAGCGAGACGACTGCTGTGGATGTGCCGCGGTCGGCTGCAATTTTCTCGACTACATCATTCGCCTTGCGCTGCTGGGCCATGGGTCCCCATGGAAAGAACGCGATCTTGCTGGCTTCGCAGTAGTCGAGCACGAAATCCCACTCGCGATCGGAGAAGCTGTAGCGGTTCTGCACCGAAACGATGGGGACGATTTTCTGGGCGCGCTTGATGTGTTCGAGGGTGACGTTGGAGAGCGCGACGTGGCGGACCTTGCCCTGCTGCTTGAGACGGGCCATGGCTTCCATGGAGGCGTCGAAGGAAACAGCCGGGTCGGGGACATGGAGCTGGTAGACGGGAATGCAGTCGAGGCGCAGGCGGGAGAGGCTGCCGTCGATGGCCTTCTCAATATGCGCGGGGCTGGCGTTGTGCTGCCAGACGCCGGGGCCATGGCGTTCCCAGCCAACCTTGGTGGTGATGACGAGACCGGCGGGATAAGGATAGAGGGCTTCGGCGATGAGCTCTTCAGAGACGTTGGGACCGTAGGAGTCAGCGGTGTCAATCAGGTTGACGCCTAGCTCGACGGCGCGGCGGAGGGTGGCGATGGCGGCGTTGTGGTCAGCGGGCGGTCCCCAGATCCCCTTGCCGGTGATGCGCATGGCGCCGTAGCCCATGCGGTTCACGGTCAAATCGCCGCCGATGGTGAAGGTTCCCGCTTGTGCGGCTGGAAGTGTTGCAGATGTTGCAGGCATTGGAGAGCTCCTTTGAGGCAGTGGACAGTGGTCAGTGGTCAGTGGTCAGTTGCCGTGTTCCTGGCTTGATTGAAATTAGTCGAAGCGGACTTCGTTCGAGTCCCACCCATTCCGGTCGCCGCGGCGACCGCGGAATGGATGGGGCACCTGCGAGGACGCCCGCGCTACATCCAAAGCGCTAGATGGTGACTTCCCACCCTTTTTCGTAGGAGCGGCCCCAGAGCTTCATGGCTTCAGGGTCGTTGAGGATGTGGCCGGTTTTGGTATCGAGCTTCATCTCGCGGTTCATGAAGTAGGCGATGTTGGAGATGAGCAGCATGGTGACGGAGATGTTGGCGATGGAGATGGGCGAGTGAAGATTGTCCGTCCCCTTGCAGGAGTTGATGAAGTTGGCGAAGTGGAGGTCGGTCATGGAGTCGCGGCCGACGAGATCACTGGTGGAAGTTTCTGCTCCGGTGCGGAACTTATCGGTCTGTTTGCCATGCCAGTTGAAGACGTCGTATCCGTCGCGATCGATGACGACGGCGCCCTTGGTGCCGTAGATGACCGAACCGCGGTCACGGTCGTAGAGCTTCATGCCGTTGCAGCAGCGGCCTTCCCATGTGAGAGTTTTTCCGGGATAGCGGAAGTCGGTGACGATGGTGTCGTAGAACTCCCAGTCATCGCCCTTGTCCTGATAGCGGCCGCCAATGGCGGTAACAACCTCAGGGTAGTCAACGCCGAGCGCCCAGCGGCAGACATCGACTTCATGGGTGCCGTTGTTGAGGGTCTCGCCGGTGCCAAAGCGGCGCAGCCAGTGCCAGTTGTAGGGGTGAATGTTGTCCTTGTATGCGCTGCGGGGGGCGGGGCCCTGCCAGAGATCCCAGTCGAGGGTCTCGGGAACGGGGACGACCTTGCCGATGCCAATGCTGCCGCGAGTGTTGGCGTACCAGGCCTTGGCCATATAGGCCTCGCCGATGAGGCCGTCGTGGATCTGGCCGATCATTTTGATGGAGTGGGGTGAGGAGCGCTGCTGGTCGCCGACCTGGACCATCTTGCCATACTTCTTTTGCGCGGCGACGAGGAGTTCGCCTTCACGGGCGTTCTGGCTGGAGGGCTTTTCGACGTAGACGTGCTTGCCGGCCTTGAGCCCGTAGATGGCGAGGGGCGTGTGCCAGTGGTCGGGGGTGGCGATGGAGATGGCGTCGACGTCTTTGGATTCAAGGGCCTTGCGGAAGTCGCGCTCTGCCTTGGGCGCGTAGCCGAGGGCTTTCTCGGCCTCGGTGGCAAATTTGCCGCGGATCTTGTCGTCCGGGTCGCAGATGTAGGCGACGCGAGCGATTTGCTTGTTGGCCTGGAGCGCGGAAAGGTGCGCGTGTCCGCGACCGTTGAGGCCGTTGATGGCAAAGTTGAGCCGATCGTTGGCGCCGAGAATCTGAGCATAGCTTTTAGCTGAAGCGGTGAGCGCCGAGCCGGCCACACCGACCGCTACGCCATTGACAAAGGTTCGCCGAGAAATCATTCCTGTCTCCATTCAAAATTATCTGTAAGCAAGCGGCAATCCGGGCGATGGAAATTGATGAAGCCGATTTCCAAGAACTCGTCTTGCCGGTGGATAGTTTTCAATCGTCGCCAAGCCTGGTGCGAAAGATGAAACAGCGCGCATCCCGGTGAAGTGTGCGGATGCGGTAAAGGAGCTGAAACGAGGAGATCGACTCGAGCGCTTCCCAGTACAGCTTTTCTTGCCGCATCAAATTATATTCCCGCGTGGCGGGGGCTGGCCGGGGCGTTCAGGCCGAAGTCCGAAGGATTTTGCGCCCTGGTCCGGGGGCAGGCCTAAAGGCCGCGAGGGGCACGAAGACAGGCAGAAAACCGCATGGAATGGGGAGAGAATGGATGCAATTGCAGGCCACAGATCCGTATACTGACGGCAGATTTCATGGACAATCGAAGGCAAATTGTAAACCCGCATGGAAGGGGGGCGTCTACCCAAGTGATGGCGGCCGGCATAGCATTGGAACCGATGACAGGTGGCGCGGTTGCGGAGAGTGCCGGGCAAAGGGCGGAGACTGCCGAGCAGGGGTTTTCCGGAGTGGTCCATGCCCACAGGCTGCAGATATTCCGGTTTCTGCTGGCATCGACGCGGGACATTGACCTGGCGGAAACACTGACCCAGGAATGCTTTCTGAAGGCGCACCGAAACTGGAGCAGCTTCAGGGGCGAATCAAGCGCGATGACCTGGTTGATGCGGATCGCGATCAACCTGGAAAAGGACCACTGGCGAAATCGCCGGATGCAGTTCTGGCGCCATACGCGGACCAACTCGGTGGACCTGGATGAGGCCAGCGAGTGGTTGCCGAGCGGGGAACGGTCTGCAGAGCAACAGATGCTGGCCCGTGAGCAGGTGGGCCATGTGTGGAAGGCCGTGGAGGGATTGAGCGCACGGCAAAGGACGGTTTTTCTACTGCGGTATGTGGAAGACCAGGAATTGAGTGAGATTGCGCAGGCGACCGGACTGAGCGAAGGCACGGTGAAGGCACATCTTTCGCGGGCACTTGGAAAAGTGCGGGCGCAACTGAGAGGCAAGCCATGAGAATGGGCGCAGAATTTGAGAACGAGGATCGCGAGCTGGGCGTGGACGCTGAGCTGGGCGAGGCACTGAAGAATTTCAGATCGAACGTGCATGCCTGGGGCGAGGCGGAGTACAGCCGCGCGCGGCAAGTGAAGACCGTGCGGGAGTTGAGCTGGCGGGTGGCCGCGGGCTGGGCGCTGGGATGCGTTCTGGCAGCAGGAAGCCTGACGGGCGGGTTGTACGAGCGGCATCACCAGCGGGAAGTTGCGAGGATCGCGGCGGCGGAGCAGGCAGCCAGGCAGCAGAAGCTGGAAGCGGAGCAGCGCGCGCTCAAAGAGGATGAGGATTTGCTGGCCAAGGTGGACAGCGATGTTTCGCGCGAGGTTCCAAGTGCGATGGAACCGCTGGCTCAACTGATGAGCGAGAGCGAAGCCCAATAACAAGCGGGATTGAACTAAGAGTAGAGATCACCCTGAACTCGAGGTGTGAGGGAGAAGGCGATGAAAGCACGAATGGCAGGACCATTGGCATTGGCGGTAGCGGGGATTCTGTTGTCGGGTATTGCGGCGGGAGCGCAAGGATTTGGCGGCGGGCAAGGTGGGCCGGGCGGAGGCGGACAGAGGCCACCGTTTGAGCGGGCCTTTGGCGCGATGAGCGCGCAAAAGGGCTGGTGGAACAATCCGCGGATGGTGGAGCGGCTGAAGCTGACCGATGCGCAGCGGAAGTCGATGGACGACGTGATGATGGAGCACCGGGAGAAGCTGATCGATCTGCGGGCGAACCTGGAGAAGGCAGAGCTGGCGATGCAGCCGTTGATGAGCGCGGACGAGCCCAACGATGCCGCGACGATTGCGCAGATCGACAAGGTTGTGGCAGCACGCGGCGAACTGGAGAAAGCGAATGCGCGTTTTCTGCTGGCGATTCGCGACAAGCTGACGCCTGACCAGTGGAAGCAGGTGAAGGCGTTCCGCGAGGATGGGGGCATGCGGGACAGGATGCGCGAGGGAGGCAGGGACGGCCAGAGATGGGGGCGCGATGGACAGCGGCCTGGAATGGAGGGACCTGACGGACAACAATTCCGTCATCATGGGCCGCCACCTCCGGCAGGAACTCCGCCGACTGGTCCGCAAGGAGCGCCGGGGTCTGCACCAGGCACGGGAACAGGCGAGCAACAGTAGGCGTGGATTCCAGGCGCCGCAGCAAGAGGATTGTGAAGTCGCCGGCTAAGCAGGAGGCCGCGCCGCGATAGAGGGCGGGTCGGCGGGCACGGGACTTCAACACGGGTGTATCAGACAGAGAGCAAATGCGGTTGATGTCAAGACCGATGGCGGCAGCGAGGGAACCCTCCTGCCGCCGTTTTTTGTTTTTGGGGAAGTCGGGGGGAGGAGCTGCGGAAACGGGTGGTTTTGGGCGCGGCGAGGGCGTGTAGCTGTCGCGAAGGTGGACAACGAAGTGAAGCGGAACGAGACAGCGAATGATGCGGATCAGGACAGTAGATGAACAGAAGCGAGACAGTTTGATTCGGAGAGAGACAGAAAGCCCCGGGAACGATTCTTAAAAATATGACTAAAGTTATTTTCAGGTACACCGATGAAGGGAGTGGATGCACACAGGCCCTTCGGAAAGTATCCGAGACCCGGAATGAAGCGAAAAGCGGGGCGGGGCGGGAAGCAAGGCATCCGAGAAGGAGTTGGTCCCATGGCCCTCGGAGTTTTGAATAATCTTTCAGCGATTTACGCAGAACACAATTTGAACAACACGAACAGCAGCCTGCAGACGGTTCTGCAGCAGCTGTCGTCCGGGTCAAAGATCAACTCGGGCGCGGACGATGCCGCGGGCCTTTCGCTGGTGAACGGTCTGGCGGCCAACTCGGCGGCCTTGACGCAGTCAGGGACCAACGCCACGGAAGGCGTGGGTCTGTTGCAAGTGGCCGACGGCGCGCTATCGCAGGTGACGAGCCTGTTGAATCGCGCGATCACGCTGGCGACGGAAGCTTCCAACGGCACGCTGAATTCGACGCAGGAGGGGGCGGCGAACGCGGAGTACACGTCGATTCTTTCCTTGATTAACAACATTGGAAAGACGACAACCTTCAATCAGCAAACGGTTTTCTCCGGCAATACGATTGCGATCTACACGGGCGACTCTTCGACGACGGGCTCTTCGATCGACGAGCTGAACATACGGACTCTCTCGGAGTCGAGCGTTGGGGACACCGGCGGCGCGATGTCCTACAGCAGCGGCCAAAGCAGCGTATTCATCGACCTAATGGCCAACGGCCAGCAGGCTTCGATCAACGATAGTCTTACGGGTGGGAACACGGGAACCAGCAGTATCACAGTCAATGCACTGACGCCGGGATCAACTTCTGCGACAACCACAACTCTCAGCGTGAGTAACAGCGACAACACGGTGCAGGGATTGATTACGAGGATTAACCAGTCCGGCCTGGGCTTGACGGCCAAGTTCACTACGGCGGCTGCAGCCGGATCAAGTGATACGGGCACTGACACGGGCATCGAGATTACGGCTTCGCAAATTGGGGCAGGCACCACGCCAGGTCAGATCGCCACAGTGGGGGCGGTAGCGGCCTTAAGCACCTTGGGCGGCTCAATTTCAATCGCCGCGGCCAACGGCAAAGCGTACACGTTCGGACCAGCCGGGCCGGGTGCAGAAGCCGACATGAATGCTGTCATGACGGCCATCAACAATGCCAAGCTGGGTGTCACGGCCTCAGTGAATGCGGGCGCCTTGACGCTGGACGCAACCTCCAACGTGACGGTGGTATCGAGCCTTACGAGCGTACTTACCTCAACCGGAGTGGCCACTGCATTGGCCTATACTCCGACCACGTTTTACTCCACCGGGATCAGCGGCACGATCGGTGATGCCAACACAACCGCTGCGGGTGTATCCGCGACAGCCGACGCGGCCAGCGGGGGTGGGACGGCAACGACGAGTTACACGGATCAAGCGGGCGAAGCTCTGGACGCCACCGACTTGCTGACTCAAGCGGATGCCGAGGCTGCCCTGAACAAACTGAACGTGGCGATCAGCGACGTGGCTGCGATGGATGGGTACATTGGAGCGCAGATCAACACGCTGAACTCGATCAGCCAGGTGATGAGCACGCAGCAGGAGAACGTGGTGTCGGCACAAAATGCGATTCAGGCGACGGACTATGCGTCGGCGACATCGAACATGTCAAAGTACGAGATTCTGAGCCAGACCGGGCATTGCGGCGCTTGCGCAGGCGAACAGCGTTCAGCAGGAAGTGACCAAGCTTTTGCAGTAAAGGCAGGGGTCAGGGATCAGGGTTCAGGGTTCAGTGGTGCTGATTGACTTCTGATGAAGTAAATAAGTTTCGCAGGACTGTAACACCTTCAAGACAACCCAGGGACGGGCGGCGGCAAAGGTTCAACCTTTGCCGCCCATTTTTTTAGGGCAGGGGACGAGGGAGCAAGGGAACGAGGGAACAAGAAGTATGTTGCTTTTCAGGGTTGAGGCTGGTGGGGTATTGTCAATGCGTTCGGTAGTTCGTGGTTGATGGGTGTTTGTATTTGTTTGGTTGGCGCCGGAGCCGGCGCAGGAATGAAGAGGGAGCTGGGTATGCGTGGATTTTGTGGAATGGCGGGTGGAGTTGTGCTGGGGTTGGCGGCGGTTTCTGCGTGGGGACAGGCGGCTGCGCCGGGTGCGGGGTTTCCGCTTGCTGCCGCGGCTGGACAGGATTCGGGCCAGATGAATGCAGCTCCCGCAGGAGCGGTGAATCAGGGACCGCTCGATCCGGCGAAGTGGAAGTATGGGCCGGCGTTTGATGCTCCGGCCGATGCCGGGATCTGGAATCCGGTGATGATCAAGATGATGAAAGGCGAGAAGGTGACCGGGGGAACGGTGCTGAGCACCGACACTCCGGAGACCTATTGCGCGATGGCGAACGCGGGCTACGACTTTATCTGGACCGAGATGCAGCATAGCGCGCGGGACTGGGACGCGGTGTCGCGCATGTGGAGGGCTTGTCCGCATGCGAAGGCGGTGCCCGGGGTGCGCGTGGCGTATACGGATGAGCGCGAGATTCAACATGCGATGGACCTGGGCGCGCTGGTGATTATTGTTCCGACGGTGCGTTCGGTAGCGGAAGGAACGGCGGCGCGGGACTGGACGATGTATCCGCCGCTTGGCAAACGAAGCCTTGGCGCGGCTCAGGCGACCGATCCGCTGTTCTGGGGCAACGTCCCGGGTGGGTATCGCAACACGATCAACAAGAACGTGGTGCTGATTGAGATGATCGAGACGATTGAAGGGGCGAAGGATGCGCCGGAGATCGCGGCGATCCCCGGGGTGACGGCGGTGTTTGCGGCGAGCGGCGACCTAGGCAATTTTTCAGGGTACAAGATGGGGACGCCGGACTATGAACGGCTGATCAACATTGTGCATGACGCGGCGCTGGGTGCGGGCAAGCGGCTTTGCGGTCCGATTTTGTGGCGCGACCGGCCAGACTTTACTTGCTTCCAGGCGGGGAGCGAGGTGCAGGCGATTACCCGTGGTGTTGCCGATGAACTGGGGCCGTTGAAGGATACGCAGGGGAAGCCGACGGTGGGGCCGTATGCGGTGAAGTAAGGCAGGGATCAGGGATTGGAAAGACTTTCAGGTTGAGTGCATTGCTTTCCCAGGTGCCCAAAGGCGAGGCACCTGGGGCACCCACGATTTTTATTGCTTGGGAGCAAGAGCAACGGCAAAAGCGCGCCTGGTTGAGTGCATGGGGATCCCAGGTGTCCAAAAGCGAGGCACCTGGGGCACCCACGATTTTTATTGCTGGGGAGTAAGAGCAAGGGCAAAAGCGTGCCTGGTTGAGTGCATGGGGATCCCAGGTGCCCAAAAGCGAGGCACCTGGGGCACCCACGATTTTTATTGCTGGGGAGTAAGAGCAAGGGCAAAAGCGTGCCTGGTTGAGTGCATGGGGATCCCAGGTGCCCAAAAGCGAGGCACCTGGGGCACCCACGATTTTTATTGCTGGGGAGTAAGAGCAAGGGCAAAAGCGTGCCTGGTTGAGTGCATGGGGATCCCAGGTGCCCAAAAGCGAGGCACCTGGGGCACCCAGCTTTTTATCTTTACTCCGCTTGGGATGACATTGCTTTTCTTATTCACTCATCGCTTAAGGAATCAGCTTCGATTTGACCTATCTCCATAAGTCAGTGGTGAGGTAGTCGTGGATGGAGACGGCGGCTTTGCGTCCGGCGCCCATGGCGAGGATGACGGTTGCGCCACCCGTGACGATGTCGCCTCCGGCGAAGACGCCGCGCTTTGAAGTGCGCATGGATTCGGGATCGGCCAGGATGTAATTCCACTTGTTGGTTTTGATATCGGGCGTGGAACTCTGGATGAGTGGATTGGCGGAGGTGCCGACGCCGATGATGGCGACGTTGGCCGGCAAGATGATTTCAGAGCCGCTGATGGCAACGGGACGACGGCGGCCGTCGGCGTCAGGCTCGCCAAGCTCCATGCGGACGCAGCGTGCGCCGGTGAGCCAGCCTTTTTCGTCACCGATGAACTCGACAGGATTGGTGAGCATGCGAAGCTCGATACCCTCGGCGATGGCGTGGTGGACTTCTTCAATGCGAGCGGGCATCTCAGCCTGGGAACGGCGATAGACAAGCGTGGCTGTGCGCGCGCCGAGACGGCGAGCCGTGCGGACTGCGTCCATGGCGGTGTTGCCGCCGCCGACGACGATGACATCGCGATCGCGGCAGTCGTAGACGGGCTGATCAACATCGGCATAGGCGCGCATGAGGTTGATGCGGGTGAGAAACTCGTTGGCGGAGTAGACACCGTTGAAATGCTCGCCGGGAATGCCGAGAAACTGGGGCAGTCCTGCGCCGGTGGCGACAAAGACAGCATCGAAGTGCTCGTTGTGCATGAGTTCGTCGATGGTGACACTTTTGCCGACGACGACGTTGGTTTCAAATTCGACGCCCATGCGGCGCAGGTTGTCGACTTCAGTTTTGACGATGGATTTGGGCAGGCGAAACTCGGGAATGCCGTAGACGAGCACGCCACCGAGCTCGTGGAGGGCTTCAAAGACACGGACGCGGTGGCCCTTCTGGACGAGATCTCCAGCGGCGGAGAGACCTGCGGGCCCGCTGCCGACGATGGCTACATTCTTGCCCGTTGATGGGGCAATGGGGGGCAGGCCAAGCTGGCCGCTGTTGCGCTCGAAGTCCGCGATGAAGCGCTCGAGATTGCCGATTGCGACGGGCGCGCCTTTTTTGCCGAGGACGCAGCCGCCTTCGCATTGATTTTCCTGAGGACAGACGCGACCGGTGATGGCGGGCAGCGCGTTGTCTTCGCGCATCTTGGAGGCCGCGGCCAGGTAATCGCCTGCACAGATGAGGGCGACGACTTCCTTGATCTTGACGCCGACGGGGCACTGAACGACGCAACCCGGCTTGGCGCACTCAATGCAGCGCGATGCCTCAGTCAAGGCCTGGAGTGTGGGCAGGCCGAGATTGACTTCTTCAAAGTTGCGGCTGCGCTGCTGGGGATCAAGTTCCGGCATCACCACGCGGGGAATCTTCATGCGGTCTTTGAGGGGAACGGTGTTGCGCTGGTCGGAAGCAGCGACAACGGCGGTGACAGACGTTTCACTCTCAGACATAATGTTTCTCCATGATTGGAGGAGCGTCGACCTCAAGCTCAGCCAATTCCTTTTCCCGAGTCGCGATCTCCGCGCGCAGTTGAGCGAGTTCTTCCTGCTGATGGAGTTTGAAGTCGCGGAGGGATAGGCACTCTTTATCGCGATACATGGCGTTGCGCTGCATAAGGACATCGAAGTTGACCTGGGCAGCGTCAAACTCGGGTCCATCGACACAGGCGAACTTGCTTTTGTTGCCGAGGAGTACGCGACAGCCGCCGCACATGCCGGTTCCGTCAACCATGATGGAGTTGAGGCTGACCATGGTCCTGATGCCGAGTGGGACTGCGATTTGCGCAACGGCACGCATCATGGGAATGGGACCGACGGCGAGAATGAAGTGGATGCGGAGACCGCCGGCGATGAGTTCCTGGAGCTTCTTTGTGACCAGACCCTGCTCGCCATAGGTGCCGTCGTCGGTCATGATGAAGGCTTCGCTGCTGGCCTGGCGGACTTCATCTTCAAAGACGACCATCTCGGCACTGCGCGCGCCTTCAATGAAGATGACGTGGTTGCCGGCCTGCTTGAGAGCGTTGGCAGTGGGCAAGGCCATGGCCGTGCCGACGCTTCCGGCGAGTATGACGACGGTGCCGTAATTCTGGATGTCAGAGGGATGGCCGAGCGGGCCAACGATGTCGAGGATTGAGTCGCCTGCCTCGAGACAGTTGAGGAGAGAGGTGGTTTTTCCGATGGCCTGCACAACGATGGTGACGGTGCCGGCAGCGGGATCGGAGCTTTTGATGGTGAGGGGAATGCGTTCGCCCTTCTCATGGAGGCGGAGAATGAGGAACTGGCCCGGCTTTTGCTTGCGGGCGATGCGCGGCGCCTCGATGACAAACTGCTTGATATTGAGGCCGACGCTGCGTGCTTCGACGATCTTATACATGAGGGTATGACTCCAGAGACTGAACGAGCGAACTCGCGTGTTTGCGCAGCCGGGAAAACGACAGGAAACAAAGGGACAATGGCGGCGCGGGACACGGGCGGCTTGATTGCGATCGACCAACCTTATTATTGGGGATTGCGCGCTGGGAACATGTGATTTGCATCACGTGGTGGTGAGCGGGATGGATTGGAGATATGACGGAAGACGACGAGGTTGTTTCGTGTTGGTAACCCGAACGGGGTGTTTGACGAATCGAGTGGGAGCAGAGACAATAAGAGAGTTGTCTTTCCCTGAGTGGGCCTGTGGCGCAGCTGGGAGCGCGCTTCCATGGCATGGAAGAGGTCATCGGTTCGATCCCGATCAGGTCCACCAAATCTTTTTAAATCAGAGACATATACATTGAGAACGGCAATCTTTGTCAGGAGATTGACCGCTTCCGTGGAATTTCTATATCAGCAATTTAATCCTGAGAAGCGACATCTGCATAACGTCTCATCCTGCACGGTCGAAGGGTGCCAGTGGGCGTGAACGGCGTTTGAACCTGAACTCGCTTGCCACAGTTGCGCGACGACGGTGGGCACCTCGACCTCAAAGGATTCAACTCGACAGTTAATTCGGATGCTTGTTCAGAGCTGGAGCAAACATTCCGACTAAATCTGCCTGGTATGTTACGCGGATAGCACGGCTCTAGAACCTGGAGTAAAGCTGAAACGGCGCCCAATAAAAGGGGGCGCGGAACTTGGTTTGCGAGTGAAGCAGGGCTAACTTGGCATTGCGGAGAGCGACCGCAGGAGACTGACCTTGCTTGATGCCTTGGTAAAGCGACGCCATCAAGCGCGGTGTTGACTCGTCGCTCACTTCCCACAGAGCGCCGACTACACTATGCGCGCCGGCACGAAGAAAAGCCCAGGAAAGGCCCACCAATCCCTCCCCGGCGTAGAAGCGCGTGCCGGTGCCGTAGCAGGCTGAGATGGTGACGAGACTGGCGTCGATGGGACGCTGCATGATTTCACGGGCATATAGCTTGAAGGAATCCTCACCCGCTGAAGTTGAGGAAAGGATAATCGCGGAGTCCAGCGGATCGGTGCGGCTGGCGGTAGCATGAGCAACAAAATGGATATAGGA
Organism: uncultured Acidobacteriaceae bacterium; assembly: GCA_963820245.1. Lineage (GTDB taxonomy): Bacteria > Acidobacteriota > Terriglobia > Terriglobales > Acidobacteriaceae > Telmatobacter. The sequence continues at coordinate 245,855 of CAWFZC010000024.1, forward strand.
ATACCGCCCCGGATTGCTTGAGAGATAAGCGGCGGGACTTGCTTGTTGACCGGCAAACACCACTGCTTTTTGAGCAGAGAAGGTTTTTTCAATCTGCTTCATCTCGAGTCCGAATAAAGGAAGAGTTGGGAAATCGCTGTTCGGCGAAACAGGATCACCAATCAGAAGAAGGTTCTGGGCAATTTGATGAACGGATTTCGCCGCGGCAAGTGTGGAAAGGGATGGCGCGGAGAACAGAGTCACATCGTCAATCCAATAATGAATGAGCGGTGCGTGTCCTGCGTTTTGTTCCTGCAGCGGAGCGTGGCCCGGCCCCGGAGCGAGCAGCGTCTCAAAATTCAATCGCGTAAGCGCTCCATCAGCAAGAATTGCGACCGGGGTCCCGGTCCGGAGTAGTTTCAGTGCGGGAGCGACCAGCAACCGAAAGAGAGTTTGACCTGCTTCATCGCCCGCCTGGATTGGATCCTCTGGTCCAAGCAAAGCAGCACTATAACGCTCGACAAGCGGGGCAATCTCCTTTTGAGCGGGGAGAATAGAAAGTGCAATCCGTTCCGGTGTGACGGTCCAGAGATAAGATTGCCGTTCGCCCAACCAATAAAACAGCATTACAGCGCCGGCTTTTTGCGCCACGGCGCGCGGGGAAAAAGTGGGTGGGCGGAAGGCCTGCTTACTGGTGACCAGGCCAAGGCCTTGAGCGAGCGTGCGCGCACGGCTTTGGTCGGCCGCCAACAGTGCCTCCTCAGGCCTGCCTTGAGTTACCAGAAAATGAATATAGTCGTCGTAGATACTGGTAGCGTTGGCCAGAAACGGGAGCTTTGAGTTCTCGTTTTTAAGGTCGGCTCGCGCCGATTCGAAGGTGGAGAGCGCGGTCTTGTACGCGCGACCCGCGAGGTCTGTTCTTCCTTCCAATTCATACAGTCTGGCCAACTGATGCTGAGAGCCCAGGCGCATGGAAATTTGGCTGGCAGGGTCATGTGCAACGGTCTGAAAGATGGATTCGGCTTGCTGGTCCTGCCGTCGCGCGGCTGCAATCCTGGCTTGTGCCAGCATCACGTCGAGCGCGTCGAGATGATTTCCGCTTGAGGACACAAGAGGATTTACCTGGCCAATATAGGCACTTGCTTCGTCCAGCTTGCCAGCGTCGATCGATGCGTGCGCAAGATCTTCGAGCGCGTTAACGATGTCGTCGTTGCTGTTGATCTGCCTGGCCAGCTGGAGTGACTGCCCGTATGCGCGAATGGCGCGAGTCAGGTCGCCGGAATCCTGATAAACGTAGCCGGCATTGGAAACCCATTTGAGGTCGAGCCGGACGTCGCCAATTTTTTCAGCGCGATTCTGCGCCTCAAGAAACAATTGGAGCGCCCTCTCTTTATCTCCCAGCTTGAAGTATGCCCATCCGAGGTTGCCCAAAGCGTTCTGCGCCTGGTCCTGGGCGTCTAACTCCATGGCAGAACGATATGCGGCTCCGGACCATTCCACAGCTTCGTCATAATGTTCGGTTTGAAGAGAGACATATCCCAGATCTAAAAGCGCAGTCGTCTCCTGCCAGGGGTCATGGTGCGCCCTGGCAAGATGAAGGGCATCGAGAAAGAACTGCCGCGCCTCATCCGGTTGTCCTCGCCGGTTGGCAAGGATGCCGCGCCTGATCGGAACTCCGCCACATGCAGCACTGTACGCTGCGCCGCACAGGTCCTGCGCCTCGTCAAGCCTTTGGCTTGCCAGGGCAAACTGGTGCAGGTAGGCAAAGGCCACTCCCTCGAGCGTGAGTTTTTCAATGATTTCTTCGCGGGTATTCAGCACAGTCGGCTGCGCCGAGAGGACGCGCAAAGCATCGTCGTCCATGCCGCGACCGACCATGGCCCGGGCTTGAAGCAATTGAAATTTCGCTGCCCATTCAGGACTCGAGCCGATATACCGTTTGTATCCCTGTTCCGATTCGGATTGACTCTCTTTGAGCGCACCGTGCAAAAAGAGCATGTGGGCGCGGTCATATGCTGCCTGGGCGCCGCCGCCGCGTGTGTCTCGCAGGGGAATCAGGAGCAACGACGCGAGCACCCATGCGATTTGGAAACGCCAGGGCCAGAAGTTGCCAGCAAAGATCACGACGCCTGCCTTAGGAGTTGTACTTGGGTTCAGCCAATCCACAGGTTAACGAATTTGGGCGCACCAAAGCCGCGCGATGTAGAAACATTGCAGGGCCCAGACGGGGTTTTGGTTCCCGTTAGACATTCAAGGCGCGCCGCCAATGTGTTTTCTAATTGGAACACAATCGCCCTGAACCAAGCGGAAGTTCCAGCCAACGAAAGGCAGGCAGAATGGTATCGAGCATTGATGGCGGCCAACGGACCTGGGGAGTTTTTCAATCGGCTCTGCTACCTCCGCCAGAGTAACAGGAATATCAGGAAGGGGCGGTCGGGTTATCCCGGGCTGTCTCCGCCGTTGTTGACATTGACGACGATATTCACGTTGCCGTGTCCTATGCAGCCCATCTTGAGTTCGATCATTGTCAGGCGGATGGTCGTCAGAAGGGGAATCCTGGTGTCAGCATCGAACTCCGACTGTTCAAGACGCAGGGCCGCCAGCACGATGGTACCAAAGTTGGGAACATCGATCACGTGTCCAAAGCGCCGCCCAGGGAAGGCGCCGTCAACGCTGTTGACCAGAGAACAGTCAACAGCCTCCGGGTTTTCAGGAATGGATGCACGTCCCTTGTAGCGACCAACGAGTTCATCCAACAGGGTGGGATGAGCGGAAACACCAGCGTGCTGTTTGGCGACGCGATCGAGGAAGCCGGGGGCCTTTGAGTACGGCGCATCCTTGTCCGGTTTGGGCCCGAGCATATCCAGGTCGAGGTCGAGTTTGACAGGGTGGCCGGCAATGCGCAGATTCTCGAAACGCGTTCCCAGAAACGTCACATGAGGCACGTAGCCGTCGAGAGGATGTTCAGTGGCAACCTGGCCGACCACGCGATCCGCAGTCACAACATCCAACACATTGAGGCCCTCAACGACAGATGTCGATAGTGTGGTGATGCCATGGCCGGGCTTGAGGTCCGGATTGCCCGCAACCTGGGTATAGGCAGACCGAAAAGAGATTGCCCCTTCGAGCCGGTAATCAGAGGCGCGTTGGGAGAGATACCCGCCGCGTTCCGGCAGCTTTACAAAGGCCTGCGGTTTGATTTCCTGGGCAAGGGGACGCTGCAGGTGGCCTTCAAGCACAGTCGCTTCGGCGTAGTAACGATGCATTCTCCCGTTCGCTTTTAACATTGAGAATCTCTTCCTCCCTTGTTGGGACTTGCTTATTTTACTGCAACCTGAAGACAACGACGTTGTTCTCTGCCTTGCAGAGTCACGCCTCTCCGATCGACAAAAAGTCACCTTGATCGCGAAGGGTGAACACCGGGCTTCTGCTGAAGGGGAGGGCGATCACTCTGGGGCCACCCGGCGCGGATCTTGAAGACGATTCAATCCGTTAGGTGAACTTCGATGACATACCGGTCGATCTCGGACCGCTCGCCGTGAGGTTCGACGCCGGAAACCACAATTGTATAAAGGCCGTCCCTGAGAGTCGCCCCCGGAATTGCGAGCGAATACATCTGGGCAGTACTTTCGTACTGTCCGGATGCGGGGACAGAGCTGGTCCATTGAAGTTTCCCGTCGGGGTCAAGCAGGTCAAGAGAGTACGAAGTGTAGGCTGCAGAGTTTGATGAGGCGGAGAGATCGAGCGGTAGCGAAATGCCGTGCTTGCGATCGGTGGTGAATGTCAGACGTCCGCCACGCGTGTCTCCATGCATCGGGACCAAGGGCAGAATGCGCGGCTGATCGGCCGCTTGCCGAAGAGCAGGATATGTAACGAGATTCTGGTAACTGACAACAGCAAGCAGGCTGGCGAATGCGGCGGCAGCGAACGCCGGCCGCCACCAAACGAACCAGCGATTCGTATTCCCTTTTGGCTTTCTGATGTCGGCTCGCTGGGGTGCTTGGGAGTGCGTAGCGAGCTCCGGCAATTGGATCCTGGCTTCGTCTACAAATGCTGCACCCGCACGAAGATCAATCGCGCAATCGGGACAATCGAAAAAGTGCGCTTCAAACGCATCGCGCTCTTCGAGTGTCAGCTCATCAAGTAGGTATCTCTCTGCGGTCATCTGTTGTACTGCCTGGCTATGATTCATTGTTCATTCCCCGGCGCTGACGTTCTTGTTTCTATCGTGCTCGCGCCCAGTCAAATCGTTTCAGCTCTTTTCGGAATACGCGTCAAAGCCCGCCTGATTTCCAATTCTCTTTTCGTACACAGTCTTGAATTCCTGTTTCGCTCTGTGAAGCAGAACTCGCAAATATTCGCGGTCCACGCCAAACGCACCGCAAACTTCGTCGCGATCGCGCTCGTCAAGGAAGACGGCTTTCAGAAGCGAGCGCTCGCGGAAGGGCAAGTCGAGAAGTATCTCGCGGACTTTGTCCTTGATTTGCCTGGTTGCCAACACGTCGAACGCATTGGCACTCTTGGATGGCAGTTCGGGCCGACCTTCCTCATCAAGCGACTCGGTTGTCTTTGAGGACCGGTAATGCTCGAAGAGAACGTGGTTGCAAATTGTATTGACGAACGCGCCCAGGCGATCCGGCTCACGCAGGCCCCCGTCTTTGCGCAACACCGCAAACACCCGCGAAAAGGTTTCCTGGCACACGTCTTCTCTCGCTTGTGGCGACTGGAGGCGCGAACGAAGTTTCAGTTGAAGCAGCGCAGTGAAGTAGCCAACAAAATGCTCTTGTGTCCGCTGTTCTCCAGCACACAAACTCTCGATGTAAGCTGCATCGAATGCATGAAATTGCAAAACCAGCTCCGGGGACCAGAGTGGACGCAAGTATAGCATTGGGGGCGCAGCCGAATGATGAGAAGTTGGGTCATGAACGCCAGCCCTGGTGGCACACCGCTTTCGGTGGCCATTTCGGGGAGCCGGCCTGGGCGTTGCAGGACTCATCGAGCCAACCTGAAGTGGCGGCTTACAAGGAGATCAATTGCGTCTCTGGGGTCAACTGACTGCACCGGCTGATGAGGCGAAAATCTGTAGAAAGTCCCGGTTACAGGCCCGTATACCTCCGCCGGCAGGCTGCCGACGTAATGGATGTTTACGGCACTGAATCCCCGGGTACTATTCATTTCCAGGTTGTCTTCCTCGCGGCTGCAGGACATGGCACTTCTCCTTTGATTTGTATCTGATCCGCCTAAGCTCTTTCGGAGCATCGTTTGCCCAGGCAAACAGGCGCATTCATGTAGTGCGAAGAACCGTGATAGCGTTTCAACCAAATTCAAATTATTTTTGGAAAGCTGCAAATAGCTAATTGAGGGGCAGTCGAAAAGACGGGGACAAGATAGTTCCGCGCGAACTGCCCCCTGGCAGCCACCGCCTTTTGGTTCAGAGGCGGTGGCTGCCAGGGGGGCTGGAACCGGTCTATGGATGCGATCGTTGCGGTCGATCCATGCGAAAAGACAGGGATCTAACAGTCTTCATGGTGCCGGTCATCGTCTCCGCAGTTGCAGCCGCAGGGCTTTTCTTCACAGCAGCATTTCTTCTCGCAGCGTGTGAAGGCAACCACATCCAATACTTTGACGGGCTCGTGCGGGTCGTCGCTGCGGATGACCAGTTCACAGCATTCCGGTTCGCAGTTGGCCTCGTATTGAATCACCACGCCGAGGCATGACCCAGGATGAAGCGGTGCGGGGAAGGGATTGTTGATCAGCCGGAAATGGCGGCGCTTGCGGCTGAAAGCAACCTCTGAAACGAAGAGCTTGCAATCGCCGACGTTGCAGATGGAGACCGTCTTCTGGGCGATACCGCAGTCGACTTCACCAAAATAAGTGGATCCGCAGACCGCGAGCTTTCCCGAAGGGACAAATCCAGACACTGAGACGACACGCGGACCGGCGGGGTCGTTGCTGAAGATGGTGATGGTGGCCGCCTGGGCGCCGCGCTGAGTGGGTTGAAACCGGATTGGTATTTCAATCGCATCGCCCGCTCCAACAGTGAATGGATACGTAACGACGCTGGGGACCAGAAATTCGGTTGAGGAGGAAGCGATGTCGGTGATTACGAGGGGGCATTTTCCCGCGTTGGTCAACGTGATCGTCTCATCCTTAAACGAATCCAGGCACACGTTCCCAAAGTTGCCGGAGTCAGCCGTGATTGTGACCAGCCGTGGCGCCGGCGCGTCGCCAGTGAGATTGATGACCTTTGGACTGGCAGGGTCGTCGCTGACGATCGTGATCTTGCCTGCCTTTGGACCAATGGATGTGGGCTGGAACCGAATCGGCACCTCGATGGAAACTCCTGCGCTGACGATCAGGGGATACGAAATTACCGAAGGAGCCTCAAAATCAACGGAGTTTGAAACGATGTTGAAGATCGTCAACTTGCAGGGGCCGTTGTTATTCAGGACCAGTTCCGTGTCCTTGAAGCCGCCCACGCAGACATCTCCAACGTTTCCGTTGTCGGCAATGACAACTTCGAGCTTGCCTGATCCGAAAGTTCCACTTGTCTTCACGTCGAAATTCGGATTCACCGGATCATTGGAGACAATGCGAATCACCGCACTTTCAAGGACGCCATGCGCTGTCGGTTCGAAGCGCACTGTGAAATCTACGTGATCGCCCGGTGCGATGGTGAGTGGCGTTGCAGGATTGGGGAGGACGCTGAAGTCGATAGAGCCGGAAAGCCGTGAGACGCTATCGACAATCAGGTCCGCGCCGCCCACGTTGAAAACTTCGATCGTGAGGAACTGCGGCTCGCTGCATACGGTTCCAAAAAGCAGATCATCCTGCAGATTGACGGCAATCGCCGGAGCCGCGGGGACAATCTTGACGTTCACCGGATCTGACGCGATGCCATTGGCTATCACTTGCAGCTTGTAGTTTCCAGGTGTAGCCGACGCGGGGATGGCAACCAGTGTGTCGTGGATAGCGTTCCCGGTGGCGATGGCCATGGTGGAGAAGTCAAACGTGCGGAAGAAGGAAACTCCCGAGGCGTTGGAAAACATCGCGATCGGATAGTTTGTCGCCATCTGGGCGTCGTCCCCATAGCTGTTCGCCTGCGATAGGCCGTTGATCTGGCGGCCGGAAATTTTGTAGTGATGCCCGACCGCCATGACGGGCGTGAAGGAAGTGATCACCGGCTTCCATGCCGGATCGGGCGTCCCGATGATCGCGGGGTCAATGAGAATGACAACCGTCTGGCTCTGCTGCGTTGTCATCAGAACCTGGCCGGTCGGCAACAGCAACAAGCGCGATTGCCATGTATCGACGCCGTTCGACGGTGGCTGCGAACTCAGCTTCGTCATTGTGTTCGCGGTTGGGTCGTAGAGAAATGCTGTCGAAGGATTGGACCAGAATTCGGTTTGGCCGCCGCTGACTTCGCGTACAGTCTGGCCACCGATCAACAGAATCTTGCCGTCCCGCAATAAAACTGCAGGAGCGTCAATCGCGGTTTGAATATTTCCGTTGGGACTATTGAAATTGTTGCCACTGGTGTCCGCCGGCAGGTCATGTCCCGCGGCCCACGTTCCCGCGTTCGAAGGAATCGCCGGCGGCGTGTAGAGCGCGGTGTGACCGGTTGCGCCAATGAAGAAGAGGCGTCCATCGGGCAAAACGATGGAAGGGCCAATCTCGCCGATATTGACAGGGACGGCCGGATGGACAGTTGTGTCGTTGAGACTTAGCAAGGCCAACTGGTCAGGCGGAGAACCTGCATTTACGGCTGTCACCCATGTATCGGACGACGGGATGTACTTTTCGGCGGACTGCGGCGAAGCGATGTTTGCTGTGAGCACCGTGCCATCCGGAAGCAGTGTCCATGTCTCTTCGTCGCACCCTGAAGACTTGGTGGGAGCGACCGTTCCGAATGCGGTTCCGGCGGCAGTCCACGTATCGAGCGCCGGATCATAGATTGCCGTCTGAGTCGTTCCAAGAGAGCCGAACAGCACACGGCCGTCCTGAAGGATGCAGGCCGATGCATCGCCGTTGACGAAGTTGAATGCAGCGGGTTTATTGAAAGCGGACCATGTGTTTGTTTGAGGGTCGAAGATTTCGCCAAGCGGAGTGTCGTTTGGCGTCGAGGAACCGTTGAAGTACTCGCCTCCAACCACGAACACGCGCCCATCTGCCAGGACGCCAGAGGCAAAGAACTGTCTTGAGTTGAGCATCGAAAAAGGACCGGACCAGGAAGCGCCAGCAGTTTCATACTTGCCGTTGCCGTCGGGATGGAGGCGATACCAATCTTTTCCGTAGCTGTCGTGAACCAGAATCGTTGCATCCGTCATCAGGAGCATCGTGTCCGGAGTGAAACCGGGAACGCCGGCGAGTGATTTCCAACTTGGCATAATGATCTCCTCTTCATCGACGCGTCCGCATCGTGCGGGTCTTACACGCGTCGAATCGTAAATTCAGATTGGTGAGAGGCATTCATCGGGGGAGGATGCCGTCAGACCTTGTGTGCTGAATTGTGAATCTCGCACGGAATTCGTTTCAAGGAATTCCAGCGATGGTTGATTACTTTGGTGCCTGTTCGCTGGAACCGGAAACGAACCGCGGCAACGATGATGAGTCTTGCTCAAATTTGGCTAGGCACTAAAGTAATGTCTTCGCAACTGTGCATGAACAAAGGCTGGCGGATCGTGGAGGGCCGACGATTCTGCGGTGAAGACGGCATTCGCCGGTGGCAAGATGAAACGTTTCTGGCGGCTGTCTCACTACTCGTTTGCACGCCATCCCCCTGAATTTCATCCGAAAGGAAAAATCCATGGCAAACGAAGAAGTGAAACTGCCCTCCGCCGGAAGCTCTGTCTTCCATGAAGAACGAACCAACTTCAAGATCAACCTGCTGAAGAACCCCAATTACTTCGGTACATTTCCCGGACTTGGGAATGTGGTGAAGAAGATCAACTACAACACAACTTATGAGGACCTCGCGTGCCTGGGCCTCAACCCGGGAACGGGATTCGGCGCTGAAGGAACGCTCGAGGCCGTGATTCAGATCAAGCTGCCGAACGGGTACGATTCCGGACCATGCGGCGCAGGCTCCACGGAATGGGTCCGCTTCTATGTTGAGGACGGAGCCAGCTGGACCGATCTCGGCGCGGCCGGGGTCACGGTGTACAACCTTGGGGGATCGACTTTCCCCGTCAGTTACGCCGTATCCGTCGACCTTCCCCATCTCAAGAAGTTCTGCACCGTAGAAAATGTGCTCAACGTACGAGCCATCCTTTCATGGGAATTTGAGCCGCCGGCGAATCAGCCCAACTTCATTCCTGTTTGGGGCAATGCCGTCAACGCTCGTGTGCAGATTGCGCCCGCCCTGTTTGAAAAAGTGCCGATTGCTTCGCTTGTGGGCAGTGGCTTGTTGAAGATCGATGCTGCTGTCGAGCCTTCCCTTGACCTGACAAAAACGCTCCCGGCCAAGGTCGTGCAGCCACTGTCGTTCGCGGACCTGAAAGCGTTGTACGCGAACAGCAAGGTGCCCTCGCACCGCTACGGTTTTCTTGAAGCAACAAAGATTTCATCGGCCTCACTTGAAAAGGGAGTCGCTGCCGCCGACGCCGTCAAGGGCCTCAAGGCATCGTCGACGAATCTTATGATCGGAGCCGATCTGGCCGCCATTCTCAGCGCAATTGAAGAGACTGAAGGCGACACGACCTTCGAGCAACTGACATGTGCGGGCTACAACCCGGAGACGCGGACCTTGGAAGCTGTCATTTCCATCAAGCTGAACTCGGGCTTCTCAGGCGGCCTTTGCACGGCTGGCAGCTATGAGTATGTGAGCTTCTTTGCCTACTTTGGAGGCGTGTGGAATGCTCTCGGCACCGCGCAGGTAAATGTGCACGACCTCAGTTCGATCACGCCGGGCCATCCCGTGAACTATGCAGTGATTCGCCTTTCGAATCTGACGTCGGAGATCTGCGAAAAACTCACCGCCGTTCCCTTGCGCGCGATTCTGTCCTGGCAGACGGTACCTACGGGTCCTAACTTCATTCCGATCTGGGGCAACGTATACGACACGCATGTGCAGCCTCAGGTCAACGGTGTAACCGAGGGCGATGATGCGCGGCTGCTGCGTGTTGGCGATGTGGGCGTCATCGGCATTCAGAGCAGCGTGAATTTCGCATTGTTTGGCGACTATCTGGCGAATCCGACCGGAGTTGCGGAAGACTGCAACAATGCCGACGACAGCCCCTTTGGTGGAACCATCGGGATTGAAGGCGCCTTTACGCTGAACCCGGCGGGCACATTCAATCCAGTCACGGGGAACGTACTCGGGGGAGCGCATCCGGTTATCTACCAGGCGTACATTACGCCTCCGGTCGGGCCCAAATTCCAGTTGCTGAACAACTTCGGCATCGGCGTGTTTCCGGTGAGTGCGCCCATCACGAACCCCGAAGTGGTCATCGCGCAACAGGCGCTGCCTCCGTATGGACCAGTCAGTGGCGGCCTGGCCGGCGCGCTCTACTACACGTATTACGAGAGCGCCGATGGCCAATTGGTGAATCCGCGAGTGGTGGCGTGGTTCGCGGCAGGTGGGCTGCCTGAGGGAAACTACACCATCGAAATCGATGGCTATGCGTGGGATGCTGCGATGTACCAGCCGATGGCCCCGGTGAGCAAGACCTTCTACGTGTACAACGGATATGTGCCGGGCGGCAATGCGCCCGAGCCCACGCTGGGCCTGACATCGGCGGCAGACTGCGGAAACATCACAGTCGGCGACATCATCACGGGCGACTACAGTGTGGCCGACGAATTCTTCGGCATCGTCACCGTAGCCTTGACACCATTGAGCCTGGGTGGAACGCCGATTGCCATGCCCACGGTTTACCTGTCAGGCGCCAATTCCGGCCCAGATGCGGTGGTGTACAACGGGACCAATACGTTCGGCACGAGTGGGACGTTCACCATTTACACCGGCAACTACGACCCGAACAAGGACCCAATGAACAACAAACAACCCAATCAGACCCCGCTGCCTCCATGCGGTTACACAATCCAGCTCATCGCATGGGACCGGGCCCTGGTCAACACAACCTGCAGCGGACACGAAGGTCAGGAAGCTGTTGGTTTCTGCCTGGTGGCTCCTACCATCAGCTAGGTACGCAACACAACTGTGGCTGAACCATCCGCCAGCCCATTGCGCACGCAGTGGGCTGGCGGTTTAAAAGCTGCAGGTGAGGTGTGAGATGGAAATTGGTGTTGCGGAGTTGGTGGTGGGTGCGGCTGCCGTGTGGCGCATTTCTCACCTGCTCCATGCAGAAGATGGACCCTGGGACGTCCTGGCCCGGTTGCGCAAACTTGCGGGCAACGGCGCACTTGGAAAAATGCTCGACTGTTTCTATTGCGTCAGCGTTTGGGTGGCATTGCCGGTCGCGCTGGCGATGAGCGCGGCGTGGAAGGAGCGGATTTTGATGTGGCCCGCTCTTTCAGGTGCGGCAATCTTGCTGGAGCGTGCCACAACGCGGCCGCAGCAGAGCGCGGTGTGGACGGTGTGGCCTGAGGAATCGGAAGAACGAACTTTGAGAGGAGTGGAATCATGAACTGTTGCGGGAGACAAAGAGCGGAATCGTTGGCAAATCACGGCGGAGGGGTAAGCGAGGGCGCGCCGATTCGGCTGACATACGGAGGGGTGCAGGCGATCCTTGTGAGGGGACCCTATACAGGCAGCGTTTACCGGTTCGCGCCGGGAACCTCGCAGCGCGTCCACGGCGGAGACGCTCCGTCCATGATCGCAATTCCAGGGCTGAGACAGGCAGACGCTGACTTGTGACGGTTAATAAGTCCTGCACCGTCGAGAGCCTACGAGGATTGTCTTCCATGGCATTGAAGAGGTCATCGTTTCGATCCCGATCAGGTCCGCCAACCATTTCATTTAGAGAAGAAGGCTGCTTTGCTGCGGCGAATCCGGTCGCGTGTTCGCGGCTGGATTTGAAACCGCGCGCGGAGCCTGTCCCTTGTGCGGCAGGCTCGCAGGCGCAACGGCTTATGCGCGGCTGCGGGGCAGGCTGAATTTAGTGGCGGCGTTGGTGGCCGGCTTGCCCTCGAGGAGGCGCGTGATGTCGGCGCATACGGCCTGGGTGACGCGGTTCTGCGCTTCGGTGGTGAAGGCGGCAATGTGCGGGGTGAGAAGGACGTTTTTCAACCCATTGAATGGACTGTCGGCGGGCGGTTCGGTTGCGCGCACGTCGAGCGCGGCGGCGGCGATCTTGCCTGACTTGAGCGCATCGATGAGATCGTCTTCGACGACGACCTGACCGCGGGCGGTGTTGACGAAGTAGGCCGATCGTTTCATCTTGGCGAGGCGATCGCGATTGATGAGGCCGTCGGTTTTCGCTGAGCCGGGCACGTGACAGCTAACAACGTCAGAACGCGAGAGCAGATCGTCCAACTCGACCAACTCGGCGCGCAGTTCGCAGAGGAGAACATTGTCGGAACTGAGGAAGGGATCGTAGGCGAGGATGTTCATGCCGAATGCGCGGGCGCGCTGAGCGACAAGGAAGCCGATTTTACCGGCGCCGATGATGCCGAGGGTTTTGCCGTAGAGTTCAGTTCCGACAAATTGCTGGCGATTCCATCCGCCGGCGGCGGTGTCGGCGGTTGCGGCCGGGAGTTTGCGCGCGAGCGAGAGCATGAGAGCGACGGTGAGCTCAGCCGCGCTGATGGAGTTCTGATCCGGCGTGAAGGTGACGACGATGCCCAACTCGGTGGCAGCGTCCATGTCGATGTTGTCGAGACCAACGCCTGCGCGGCCGATGGCGACGAGGCTCTTTCCGGCGCGGAGCACTTCAGCATTGACATTGGTGTTGTTGCGGACGAGGAGAACGCGCGCCGATTGGACGGCCTTGAGGAGAGCGTTCTGGTCTTCCCAGAGTTTTGGCTGGCAGGAGACCTGGAAGTGATCACTAAGCGCGTCAACAGAAGGCCCGACGATGTTTTCAGAGATAAGAATATCGATCATTTCGTAACTTGCTCCTGATTGAGGGTGAACGCGACATTCAAGCGCGAACACCAATCTTCAAGTTCTTTCAAAACTTCAGGGCCGATGGGGATTCCGAGACGCGTGTTCTCGGCGGCTTTGCGGGCGGAGCGCTCGCCGGGGACGAGGATTTCGTCGATGCCGGAGAGTTTTCTGCCCGCTTTGAGAGCGTCAATGGTGCCGTCGATGCGGCGAATGAATTCGTCGCGGTCCATGAAGGCATCAATGTCGAGGAGGCAGAAGAAATGGCCGACGTCCTGCTTGCGATCAAGGTTCTTGTACATGGAGCCAATTTCAGATCCGATGGCGGAACCGGACAAGACGCCGCTGAGAACCTCAACCATGAGCGCGAGAGCATAGCCTTTGTGTCCTGCCATGGTGAGGACGGTGCCGAGCAGGGCTTGTTGCGCGTCGGTGGTGGGCTCGCCGTCAGGATCGAGAGCCCAACCCAAGGGAATGGGCTGATTCTTTTTTGCGGCAGCGATGATGTTGCCGCGCGCAATGGCGGAGGTAGAGAGATCAATCTTGATGGGGAATCCCTTGCCAGTGGGGAAAGAAGCGGCGATGGGATTGGTGCCGAAGAAAGCGTCAGAGCCGCCGGCAGGAGACATGGCGGGTTCGCAGTTGGTGGTTGCGATTAAAATGCAATCGTGCGTTGCGGCGCGATTGCAGTAATAGGAAAGTGCGCCGAAGTGCTGCGAGTTGCGGATGGTGGCCGAAGCAATGCCGTTGTGCTTGGCCATGGGGATGAGCATGTCGAGGGCCTTGACGGCCTGTACATGACCAACACCGTTGGCCGCATCGAGCGCCAGGGTTCCGGCCCGTTGGCGCTCGACACGCAGCGTTGCTTTTGGATCGATGAGACCAAGTTCCATCCGGCGCAGGTAGATGGCGAGCCGAGACAAGCCATGTGTCGATACTCCGTGAACATCCGCGTCGACCAACGCTTGAGCAAACAGAAGCGCATCGTCAGATGAGAGGCCTGCGGCCTGGGACAGGCTCGTGGAGAGCGCTTCCAGTTGTTCCTTAGAGTATCGATTCATGGTGACTCTCTTCTTTTCTGCGCCGGATGGCGAGTGCGGTTATGCGCTCCGGTAGAGCTTGGTGAGCACAAACTCCTTGTGTCCGAGGGATTCTGCCGCAGTGAGGCGACCGTTGGCCGTGCGGGCGATCATGTCGAGCAATGCTTCGCCAGCCTGGTCGAGGGTCATGGTTCCCTGCAGAATCGCAGACACATCAACGTCGATGTGCTCGGCCATGGTCTTGACGGTTTTTGGATTGCCGGTGAGCTTGATGACAGGCTCGATGGGATTGCCGATGACGTTGCCCTGGCCAGTGGGGAAGAGATGGATGACGGCTCCAGAAGCGGCCCACAACGTAACAGCTTCGGCCGCCGCGCTGGAGGTGTCCATGAACCAGAGTCCTCTTCCCGAAGGTGATTGAGCGGGCTTGAGGCAACCAACAAACTTGGTCTTCTTGCCGAGCTTTTCAACGTTGCCGAGGGCCTTCTCTTCAATGGTGGAGAGGCCGCCGGCGATGTTTCCCTTAGTGGGCTGCGACTCGGAGAGGTCGTCGGTCTTTTCTTTCATGACCAGGTCCTGGTAGTCGTCAAACATTGCCTGGAACTGCTTGCGGACTTCGTCGTTGATGGCTTTGGAGGCAACGATGTGCTCGGCGCCGGTGAGCTCAGTGGTTTCGCCAAAGGAGGCTGTGCCGTTTGCGGCGCAGTGCTTGTCGAGGACGTTGCCGACGGTTGGGCAGCTTGCGAGGCCGGTGGTGGTGTCGGACTCGCCGCACTTGACGCTGATGTAGAGCTCCTCAAAGTTGCATTCGGTGCGCTGCAACTCGGTGGCCCACTGCACGAATTCCTTGGCTTTGTAGGAAGCTTCAGCGATGGTGGCGATGTCGCCCTTGCCTTCAATGGAAAAATCGGCGACGGGCTTGCCGGTTTTGGCGATGCCGTCGGCAATGCGCTTGGTCCATCCGGGCTCGATGCCGATGACGACGGCGGCGGCGACGTTGGGATTGCTGCCGATGCCGATCATGGTTCTGAAAAAGAGCTCGAGATCCTCACCGAACTGGAGACGGCCATAGGCGTGGGGCAGGGCCATGGTTCCCTGAATATTGTTGGCGACCGCTTCGCAGCAGGCGTTGGAGATGTCGTCAACGGAGAGGATGACGACATGGTTGCGAACGCCTACGCGTCCATTCTCTCTACGGTATGCGGAAATTTTTCTGAGCCCCATTATGCCCACCTCTTCGTTTTCAGATTGTGAACATGCACCAGTTGTCCAGCCTTGATGGGCTGAACGACCTTGCCGATGACGACGTCGTACTTGGTGACCGAGTCACCGACGGCAAAATCGCGAAGCGCGATCTTGTGGCCGAGGGGAATCGCCTCAAGGGAGGCGGCCTCAAGCGGCGCATTGTTGGACAGGATCTTTCCGGAGCACTTGGTTCCGGCGTCGATATCGACGACCGCGACGCCGACATCATCCTTGGCATCGTGTACGAGAAAATGAATCATGATTGGTCCCTTCCGAGTGATTTTCCGTGGGGCATTACATGCCCCCGATGGATACGTGTTTAGTCTCAAGGAAAGCGTCGAGTCCTTCGCTTCCCAACTCTCTTCCCCAGCCGCTCATCTTGACGCCGCCAAAGGGGGCCTGACTTGTTGTGGGTGCGCCATCATTGACGCCGATGGTTCCGGCCTCAATGGCTTCGGCACAGCGGAAGATGCGTGCGACGTCGCGCGACATGACGTAGGCGCTGAGGCCGAAGGGCGATCGATTGGCGAGCGCGATGGCTTCCTCTTCAGTTTTGAAGGAGCACACGGGAGCAATGGGCGCGAAGGTCTCCTGGTGCATGCACAACGAGTCCGCGCTGACGCCTTCAAGGACCGTGGGCTCGAGGAAGTAACCATCGGAACCGGTGTGACGGTGGCCACCGAAGCAAATGTTGGCACCACGCCTTTCGGCGTCATCGATTTGATTAAGCGCGGCGGCAAGCGCGCTCTCACCGATGAGAGGACCTACATCCGTGCCGGGTTCGAGTCCGTTGCCGACCTTGAGAGTCTGTACGGCCGGGATGAGGCGGGACATGAACTCCTTGTAGATGGTCTTCTGCACGTAGATGCGGTTGGCGGCGATGCATGATTGGCCGGTGTTGCGGAACTTGGCGATGATGGTTTCGCGGACGGCGACGTCGAGGTCACAGTCGTCAAAGACGAGGAGCGGTGCGTGGCCGCCGAGTTCGAGCGAAAGAGGCTTGATGGTTTGTGCGGCGCCGCGAATCAACTCCTGGCCTACCTCAGTGGAACCGGTGAAGGTAATTTTTCTGCACAGGGGATTGGAGAGGAATTCATCGGCGATCATGGCGGCATTGCCGATGGCGAGTTGAAAGACTCCTGGAGGAACGCCTGCGGCCTGCATGCACTCGGCGAGAGCGACAGAGGAGAGGGGCGTTTTTGAAGCAGGCTTGAGAATGACCGGGCAGCCCGCAGCCATGGCAGGCGCGACTTTGCGCACCGAGAGCACAAGAGGAAAATTCCACGGTGCGATGGCGCCGACGGGGCCGATTGGCGATTTAATGGAGAGGTTGCGCTTGCGCGGGTCCTGCTGGGGAATCAATCGGCCGTAGGCGCGGCGGCCTTCCTCAGCAAACCACTGCAGATGATCGATGGCCATGCCGACTTCGCCCTTGCTCTGGGCCAGCGGCTTTCCGTTTTCGAGAGTAATGGTGCGCGCGATTTCATCAAGCCGGCGCTTGAGCTCATCGGCGACGCGCAGCAGCATGGCTCCGCGCTCTTTGGCGGTGAGTGCGCGCCATGCGGGAAAAGCGGTGTGGGCGGCAGTGAGAGCGGCTTTGACCTGGTCGCGGTTGATGGTGGAGACGCTGGCAAAAACTTTTCCGTCGGCGGGGTTGACGACCTCCAACTCGTGGCCTGTCGAGATCCATTCACCGTTGAGATAGAGCTTGTGCGATGCTTGTCCTGTTGCGGGCATAGGCGGAGTCACCCTTTCAACCTTGGTGTGTCGCTGGTCTTTGCATCCATTACCCATAGCGGTGTGAACTTGCCGTCGGCAACTTGTTGCTCGATCATGCGGCGTGCGCCCTCAACGTGGGTACGCGCGATGCGTTCCGCTTCTTCAGGAAGATTTTTGTCGATGGCATCGACGATGCGGAGATGCTCTTCATAGACGACGCGGGGATCGCGCGAAGCCCGGACGGCCATGCTGAGGACGCGATAGCCTTCGGCGAGGCGAATGAGGATTTTGTTGCGGGAGAGTCTCATGATCTGGAGATGGAAGGCGCGATCGGCAGCACCCATCTCGTCAACCTTGCCCTGACCTGCGAGCTCCCAGACATGGTCGGCCATTCTGCGGAGTTCCGCGACATCGGCCCTGCCGGCGTGCATGCAGGCACTCTTTGAGGCGAGGCCTTCAAGAAGTTCGCGCACCTGGTAGGCCTCGCAGAGGCGATCGGAATCAAGGTTGCCGACAAAGACGCCGAGACGGTCTACGGACTCGACAAGGCCCAGCCATTGCAGCTCAAGCAGAGATTCGCGGACGGTTCCCTGGGCAACTCCAAGCTCCCTCGCGAGACTCTGCTGGGTGAGCCGCTCGCCGGGCCGAGTTTCTCCAGCGAGAATGCGGCGCTGCAGCTCTTCCCGAACGTGATGTCTTGCGATGGGCGATTGGTTGGCCATCTTTACAGCTCCTTTGTCAAAGCCTCCGGCCGGTGCGAGCCGGAAGGCGCGAACTTACTCGACCCAGCGAATCCCGAGCAGCCGGGCGAGGCGGCGGCAGGTTTCAGCGCAGTGGCCGTAGTACAGCAGGATGTGGTGCGGCATGCCTTCATGGATGAGGACATCAAATCGATCGGTGACACTCCGATAGGCGACGCTGCGGTCCTCGACCTGAACGAGGATGGTGTTTCCGGTGAGTTTGCGGCGCGGAGGGATGGAGGTTCCTTCGAAGGCCGTCATTCTGTACTCGTTGTCGCAACGCCACAGACGCATGAGGGTGACAGGGCGGTCGGATTGCAGCTCGCCGTCGACCACCAGCGGTTTAACAATATTGAAGTGCTTCGTGAGCGTGGGGCCGTCGTCGTGTCCAATCATGTTGAGGGGCGCCATGCCCGGATGCCAGAGGAAGATGGTTGAGGCATCGTGCTCAAGCCAGTCGGTGAGGAAGGCGCGGCCAAGGCCAAGCGTGTTTCCGATCAGTTCGGCTATGGCGCCGTCGACATCGCCTTCCATGGAGACGGCGAGGCCTTCGGCGGTAAGGCGCGAGATGGCCAGATAAGGCCATTGGCCGAGGACTTCAGGAATCTCAGGCCAGCACTGGAGAGAGACGGCGTCAAGGCTCTCCTCCTTCATGAGCTCGAGGATGGCGAGATAGACGCGGGAGTTGATGGCGAGGTCGCTGTCTTCAACGTCCTTGAGGGGCAGATGCATTTTGCGCACCAGATCCACGTCCTTCTGGACTGCGGCCGCGTCGATGCGATTGACGCGATCAATGAATTGCGGAAGGCTGAGCGCGTGGAGCTGAATGCCGAGTGACTTGCGCAAAAGGAACGGGTCAGTGGCGAGGTCAACGAAACCGGGAGCATAAGAGCCGATCATGCCGACCTTGGCGGTACGCAACTGGTTGACGGCGCGGGAGAGGGCGAGGGCGCGGAGCAGATCGGATTTGACCGAAGTCGTCGTCGGGATCTCCGTAAACAAATTCGAAGGGATGGCCAGCCTGGCGGAGCATGGAAGCCCACAGATGCTGGCCGACCAGCGAACAGGAGCTTACTTTGCCGTCGCCGGGTCTTTCCGGGGTTGCCCAGAGCACGATGGGTCCCGGCCAGGCTTGGGAGAGCGAGAAGACGAGCTGGCCATTGCCCATGGAGGGCTGGAGCATGACGAGGCTGTCACAGCCGGCTGCCTGGATTCCCTTGAGTGCGGCGCGGAGGGTCTGGTCGTCGATGACAGGCGCATCATGGCCAACGCACTTCAAGCCCAGACTCTCAAGAGCAGCGACGCTGCGCTGGCAGATGACCTTGTTCCACTCCTGATCGAAGCCGGGACGCTTGCGTCCAAGGATCAGCACTCCTACGGATTTCTGCGATTGAGACAAGCTCGTCGATTCCATTTCACTCCACGCGATCAAAAAACATCTTCGTATTCAAGAAGGTCTCCGAGGATGGGTCGGAGATAGTCAAGGAATTTTCCGTTGGTTGGGGGATTGCCGTCGCCGAGCCACTCTTTGGGAATGGCGCGGTCAGGCCCCGAGACAGATTCGAGCGAAACGAGTTTGAAACCGGAGGGTTCACCGGGTCGCAGTGGCGTGAGCGCCACCATATGTTCGTCGTGACCCGCGAGCAGAGCTTCATCGGCGACGCGGCCTACGAGGGCGGCGTCGGAAACGTCCTGCGGTGAGACGTGCAAGATGGAAGAGCGGCCGAGCAGTCCCGGCTTCTCATCGCGGCATCGTACTTTTAGCCTGCGGGCGACGGTTTCAGCGAGGAAGCGGGCGACCCCGCCGGGAAGAGGACGGTTGAAAGCATCAGCCTGCGAGGGTTCGGCGTTTTCGTAGACAGGCTTGCCGGCCTTGTCGCGAATTCCTTCAGAGACGACGACGATTGCCCAGTCGTGCTGCTTGAGCCTGGCCTCGAGGTCGCTGAGGAATTGGTCGAGATCGAAGGGGACCTCTGGAATGTAGACGAGGTGGGGTGCATCTTGCGGACTTGCTTTGGCCGCGACCGAGGCGGCTGCGAGCCAGCCTACGTGACGGCCCATGGTCTCAAAAATCGAGACCGGCTGCGGGAGGGAGCGGACGTCCATGGCGAGGTCGCGCGTGGATTGGGCCACGTAGTGGGCGGCGCTGGCATAGCCTGGGCAGCGATCGGTTCCAATGATGTCGTTGTCGACGGTCTTGGGAATGCCGATGACCTGGAACTCGTAGCCTGCCTGCTTGCAGAAGGTACTCACCATGAGGGCGGCGCGCTGGGTGCCGTTGCCGCCGATGAACAGTGCCTGGCGGATCTCGCGCTGACGGAGGAATTCAAGAATCTGCGTCAGCTCAGCTTCAGATGGTTTTACGCGGGAAGTGCCGAGTGCCGCGCCGGGGCTGCGGCGAACCTGCTCCAGTTGGGATGAAGTGAGCAGACCAAGGTCGACGAGATCATTCCGGATGAGGCCTTGAAGACCTTTGCGAGCGCCGTAGATTTTTCTGCCGGAAGCATGGAGCCGCTCAGAATCGAGGACCGCGCAAAGGCTTTGATTGACAACCGCCGTTGGCCCTCCGGCCTGGACCACAAGTAGATTTGCTCCGGCCATAAGAACTCCAATGCGGCTGAGGAGCAATGAGAGGGAGCTGCTCCACAAATGGTGCAGAAGTAGTCTGCTTTCTATGGTTTAATGAGGTGACGCGATCCAGAATCGTCGCAATCGATTGCCATCAATAGCCAAATTGTTGCACTTCACTACAGCACTGTCAAGCTTAGATCGAAGGTCGCCGGCCGGCGACTTGGATTGGTTGCGGCTTCGGGTGCGGCGGAGGAAGCGCTTCAATCCCCGGTCGCTCCGCCGCGGCGGACGAGGGACCGGGGGCACCCGCACCCGTTGGCCTTGGTACCGGAGTGACTGCCTGTATGGAGCGGCACACATCCCGGCAAGCGAAGTTATGGTACATTTGCGCCATGCTCCTGAAACACTTGGCAGTCGTCGCCATCTTCCTGGTGACTGCGCAGGGAACCCTGCAATCACAGACAACACCCAGCGGACAGCAAGCGGGCCATTCGAGTGCAGCGCCGGCATCGAACGTTACGGCAGCCGCGCAAGGCGCTCCAACGCCTGGGGCGGTGAATTCCGCCGCGAAAACAGATTGTCAATCGGGCCCATGCGACTATCAAATGCCGCATATTACGGTGGCGACACCTGCGCCAGCGCCGGCGCCCTGGCCTTTGCAGGATCGGATTCTGTGGGGAGCCGATGTGCTGCTGGCGCTGCTGGGTTATGCAGGGATTGTTCTGGCTGTATCGGTCTTGAAGAAGATCGAGCGCCAGACCAAGTATGGGGAGACTGCGGCGCTTGCGGCGCAAGAGGCTGCCGAGGCGGCGCTGATGCAAGCGAAGGCGATTGTGCAGGCGGAACGGCCGTGGATCCTGATCCATGTGGCGCCTTCGCCCTCGATCGAGAATGGCTTCACGGTGATTGCGACGAACCGCGGCCGCAGCCCCGCGCGCGTGATGTCGACGGCGGATGAGTTGCGCATTGCGAAGGATGAATCGCAGTTGCCAGGGATTCCTGAATACACGCCGGTGGATCCGGACGTACCGCCGGTGAGCATGATTCTTCTCCCGGGCGAATTCGCGACGATCAAATCATTCTGCCGGGACGATGTGAAGGCGGTGAGCGGATCGGCGGATGGGCTGCAGCGGATCGAGAACTGGGAAGAGCGGATTTTTCTTTACGGGAAGGTGATGTACAGGAATCTGATGGAGCCTGCTGACGCGGCTGCGCATGAAACCTCGTGGTGTTGCCGGTATATCCATGGACGGCAGAAGAGCGGCCTGGTGATGGCGGGGACGCTGGAATATAACCAGCACACCTAGCGAAAAAGGGAATGTGAGCAAAAAAAGCGCGCCGTTGAGGCGCGCTTTTTAATTTGATGGGATGGATCAGGCGGTGACGGATTCGCGCATGTTCTGCTCGAAGATCTGGTCGCTGCCGGCGAGCCTGATGAGGCGATGGAGATAGGCGCGCGAGATGCAAAGCCTGCGTGCAGCGAGGGTCTTGTTTCCGTTGTTCTCGCGCACGGCCGAGACAGCGAGCCTTACCTTGTACTCGTGAATCTGGCGTTCAAAGGAGCCGGCAGGCTGGTATTCGCCGATATCGACGACGTCTTCAAAGCCGACGGCCTCGTCTTCCTGAGTATTGAGGGTAAAATCGGCAGCGCGGACGGTGCGGCCGGGCGCAAGGATGATGGCGCGCTGCATGACGTTTTCGAGTTCGCGGACATTGCCCGGCCACGAATAGCTCTGCAGCATTTCAAGCGCGTCGGGCTCGATGCCGTCCATCGGCTTTTGGAAGTTGATGGAATATTTTTGGAGGAAGTGCCTGGCGATGAGGGGGATGTCCTCAGGATGTTCCTGCAGCTGCGGCGATTCGATGCGCATGACATTGATGCGGTAGTAGAGATCCTGGCGGAACTTGCCTTCTGCGACGAGCTGAGCGAGGTCGCGGTGCGTGGCAAAGATGAGCCGGGCGCGCAGTGGGATGAGGCGGTTGCTGCCAAGACGATTGAACTCCATTTGCTGGAGGACGCGGAGAAGCTTGACCTGCGTGAAGAGGCTGAGGTCGCCGATTTCGTCGAGGAAGAGCGTGCCGTCGCCAGCCTGCTCGAAATAACCTTCGCGAGCGCCGTTGGAGCCGGTAAAAGCACCTTTCTCGTGGCCGAAGAGCTCGGCTTCAATGAGTGTTTCGGGGATGGCTCCGCAGGAGACAGCGACAAACGGGCGGCTGGAGCGTGTACCAAGATTATGGATAGCGCGGGCGATCAATTCCTTGCCGGTTCCGCTTTCGCCGGTCACGAGCACGGCGGCGTTGAGGTCGGTGACGCTGCGGACGAGTTGATAGACGCGCTTCATCTGCGGACTGCTGCCGATGAGACGGTCGCAGCTGGCGGGCTCTTCAAGCCTTTGCTGGACGGTCTTGAGCTGCTGTTTGAGGGCGGAGTTCTCGCAAGCCCTGCTAAGCATGGTTTTGAGATCGCGGATGGAAGGCGGGCGGCGGCAGTAGCCGAAAGCGCCGTTGCGCACCAGCTCGAACGCGGTGGAACGAAGGCCATCGTCAGCCATGACGACCGACGGGACATTCGACGCAATCAACTGGCGTGAGAATTCGATGCGTTCCTGGAGCGAATCTCGATTCGAGTTCAGATCAAGGATGATGACATCGCATTCCCGATCGGAAACGAGAGTGCTCACCTCTTCAGCGTCTGACCCCTGCAGTACCAGGAACTCTTTACCAAGGGCAGAAGAAAGAAGAGGACGCAAAGCGCGATCTTCTGAATACAAACCAATTCTGATCATGTGAGGGCGAACAATCCTTCGCTCTATTCAGCCACGCCGTTCCGGTTGGATTCCGGTTCTATAGCGGTGTTATGTGTTCATCATCGGCAAAGTGACCTAGGAAGCCAATGGCTGTTTCGTGCTAGGACATTAAGACCTAAGTAACGGACTGTGACCGAAGCGGGGGAGCAGGGGCTGCGGGGAAGTTTCCAGTGAGGAGGAGAGATGTACTTGATTGATAAAAGGATGTTTATCGAGGCGGGGGGCACCTGGAATTGCAGCGGCGGAGAAATTTGCGGCAAATTGGGAGTCTTATCAATATAAGTAGTTTGTTTTGATAGCTATGGCTTAGTTTTTTCAAGGAAAACCCAGAAACCGGCGCTGGGGTACGGAGGAGGCTCCGGGCGACGCGGGGCTGTGGAGAACCGCCAGGCCGACTACAACTTTTGTGCCAGCCGGATTTGGGCTGAGAACAGGCGTCCGGGTATCGGAGCGCAGGGACCGGGTCAAAATGGCGCATCTTTCTGAAGCGAAGCGGGGTTCCGGAGTTTTCGAGGGCGATGTGTATACGGTGCGATGCACCGACTCGCAGACTGCGTAAACAGGTGTGTACAGTTGAGGGCATCGGAGTCGTTAAATGACTGAATTCATTGGGTCTACATCGAAAGAGATTTGGTTGGCCAATTGCTTTGGCAGAGGTGTCCCCTGAAATGGAGGGGAAAGGAGCATCAATGATGCACACATTCGCATGGTGGCCGACGGTGGTGGTACTGGTGGTGGCGACCATTACGGATTTGCGCAGTCGCCGCATTCCGAACTGGCTGGTATTGCCTTTTCTGGCCATCGGGTTCGCGGCCTCGAGCTGGATGCATGGTTGGCATGGGCTGGTGCAGAGCCTGTACGGTGCGGGGCTGGGATTGGTGATCTACGGAGTTCTTTTCTTCATGGGCGGGATGGGTGCAGGGGACGTGAAACTGGCCGCAGCGATCGGAGCCTGGATTGGGCCGAACCAGTTGTTTCTTGCGCTGGTGATTACGGCGATGGCCGGCGGCGTGATGGTGGTTTGCTGGGCGGCGAGCGCAGGGTTTCTGAAAGAGCTGTTTACGGGCGCGGGCAACCTGGCGTTCGGCGGCAAGACGAGTGGCGGGGTTGGCGATCCGGAGATGAAGTTGAGCAATCCTAAGCGGCGCAAGATGCCTTACGCGCCTGCGATTGCGATCGGGACTTTGATTTCATTTTTTGCGCACTGAGAAGTTGAGCAGGGATTTATGGCGACGTTGCGGACGAATTATCAATCGTTGACAAACACGCAGGAAGACGTGCGTGAGGCTGAGAACGGAGAATCGATGAGCGCCCACACATCCCCATACCTTGCATCGCTGCCGATCGAATCGCTGGGTACGGATCAACTATCGATAGCGCTGATCGGGCCGGATGAGCGGCGACGCGAGGCGGTGATGGTTGCGCTGTCCCGTTGCGCAGGCAACGAGGTTCGCGCGTTTGCGTCGTATCCGCCCAGCCTGGACGATATGCCGCGGCTGCTGGAACATCACCACGACGTGATCATTATCGACCTGGACAGCGATCCTGAGTTTGCGCTGGAACTGGTGGAGAGCATTGGCTCGAACGGTACGGCGACGGTGATGGTCTATTCGGCGAAGGCTGATCCCGACCTGCTGGTTCGCTGCATGAGAGCGGGGGCACGGGAGTTTCTGACGCTTCCCCTGGAACTGGACGTGGTGGGGGAGTCGCTGGCGAGGGCGGCAGCGCGCAAGCCGGTGATGCGCATTACGACAGTCCGCCACAAGAAGGTTAACGGCAAGCTGTTGGCGTTCATGGGCTCCAAGGGCGGCGCCGGCGTGACCACGCTGGCAACCAATTTTGCAGTTGCGCTGGCAAAACATCCGACCCAGAAAACACTGCTGATCGATCTGGATCTTCCGCTGGGCGACGCGGCATTGAACCTCGGCATCATCTCGGAGTATTCGACCATCGACGCACTGCAGGCTCTTGACCGGCTGGATGGAAGCTTTCTGTCAGGGTTGCTGATGGAGCACAGCTCGGGATTGAAGGTGTTGGCCGCGCCCGGCCGGTACGTGCAGTACCACGCGACGGATGAGGCGATTGACAAGCTGCTGACAGTAGCCCGGCAGGAGTTCGACAACGTGGTGATCGATCTCGGCTCGAAGGTGGATTTGACAGGAACACTGCTCTTCAAGGAAGCGACTTCGATCTACCTGGTGACCCAGGCGGGGATTCCCGAGCTGCGGAATTCGAATCGGCTGATCTCGCAGGTTTTCGGCTCGGGCGGGCCGAATCTCGAGATCGTGATCAACCGCTATGAAAATAGCGCGCTGAGTGTCTCAGAAGAACACATCACAAAGGCGCTCACGCGGCCGGCACAGTGGAAGATTCCGAACGACTACGCGTCAGTAAGGCGCATGCAGTTGAATGCGACGCCGCTGGTGCTGACCGATTCAGCGGTATCACGGCGGATTTTGCAGATGGCCGGAGCAGTAACAGGCGAAGTGGCAGCAAAGCCCAAGAAAAAGGTCTTCAAGTTATTTGGGTGATGGAATTCAGGTTGGATAACGAACTCAAAATGGATGGTATGACTTGGAACTGCTGAATCTGGAAAGCTACAAAGCGGAGATACACAGGACCCTGATCTCGAAGCTGGATCTGGAGAAGCTGTCGCGCGTCAATTCCAACCAGGCGCGCCAGGCAGTTTTGGGAATCGTGAAAGAGATCATGGCGGACCAGCGGGTGCCGCTGAGCTTTGACGAGCAGGAGAAGATTCAGGGCGATCTGCTGGACGAAGTGTTCGGCCTTGGTCCGCTGGAGCCCTTGCTGCGCGATCCGAAGATCTCCGACATCCTGGTTAACGACAAGGATCACGTCTTTATTGAAAAGGGCGGCCTTCTGCAGCGAGTGAGCACATCGTTCCGGGACGACCGGCACCTTTTGCAGATTATCGACCGCATTGTTTCGCGGGTGGGACGGCGAGTGGACGAGTCCTCACCGATGGTGGATGCGCGCTTGCCCGATGGCTCGCGCGTGAACGCAATCATTCCACCGCTGGCCCTCGACGGACCGTCGATGTCGATTCGCCGCTTCGGCACCGGTCCGCTGGCAGCGAATCAATTGGTAAAGCTGAACAGTATTTCCGCGGAGATGATGGAGCTGCTGGCGGCGGCTGTGAAGGCGCGCATCAGCATTCTGATCGCGGGCGGCACGGGCGCCGGCAAAACCACATTCCTGAACATTCTGTCGCAGTACATTCCCAACAATGAGCGACTGGTGACGATTGAGGACGCGGCCGAATTGCGGCTGGCGCAGGAAAACATCGTTCGGCTCGAAACCCGGCCACCCAATATTGAAGGCCTGGGCGCCATCAAGCAGCGGCAACTTCTTATCAACTGCCTCCGTATGCGTCCCGACCGCATCATCATCGGCGAAATTCGAGGCGAGGAAGCGTTTGACATGTTGCAGGCGATGAACACCGGTCACGAAGGATCGATGACGACGGTTCACGCCAATACACCGCGCGACGCCATCTCGCGTCTTGAATCGATGGTGGCGATGGGGAACATGAACCTGCCGGAGAAGTCGGTCCGGCAGCAGATTGCCTCGGCAATCACGCTTGTGGTGCAGGCTACGCGCATGAGCGACGGCACACGCAAAGTGACAAGCATCGCCGAGATTACGGGCATGGAAGAGAACGTGATCAGCATGCAGGAGATTTTCTCGTTCCAGAAGAAGGGAATCGGTCCAGACGGCAAGGTGATTGGAGCCTTTGTGCCGACGCGCATCCGGCCGAAGTTTTTGGAGAAGCTGCGCGTCGCGGGCATCATTCTGCCGCCCAGCCTGTTTGAGCGGGAGACGCAGGTTAACTAGCAGGAAAGGAGGAACGACGATGGGATTGATTATTGGACTGGTATTTGTGGGAGTGTTTGCCGCGATTGCCTTACCGCTGATAGCCACCAGTGCGGGGCCATCGAAGCAGGCCAAGGACGTGCAGACCAGGCTGGCATCGGCGCTGGCTACCGAAGCGCCGGTAGCGCTGGACGTTGTCGTCAACCTTCGCAAGCACGACCAGATCAGCAGCATTCCGTGGCTCAACAAGAAGCTGCTGCAGTTCGAACTGACGCCTTATCTGCGCAAGATTCTGGATCAGGCGAACCTGAGCTGGAGCGCAGGCAAGCTGCTGATGATGAGCGCGGGTTGCTTTTTGGTTCCTTCGTATTTCGCCCACGAATTTTTTGGAATGTTCTGGCCGGCCCTTGGTGTGGGAGTGGTTGTGGGACTGGCGCCTTTCGGATTTGTGATGTTCAAGCGCAGCCAGCGGTTTGGAAAGTTTGAAGAGGGACTGCCGGAAGCGCTGGACCTGATGGTGAGCGGACTGCGGGCCGGGCACAGCCTGATCGCCGCGATGGGCCTGGTGGGCCGTGAGCAGCCCGATCCGGTGGGCGGCGAATTCAAGATGTGTTTTGAAGAACAGAATTATGGTCTTGAGCTGAAATCTGCCGTTGAGAACCTTGTGGCGCGCGTTCCATTGCAGGACCTGCGCATCGTGGCCACCGCAATCATGATTCAGAAGGAGAGCGGAGGCAACCTGGCCGAGGTGCTGGACAAGACATCCTATGTGATTCGCGAACGGTTCAGATTGAAGAGACAAGTGCAGACGCATACGGCACAGGGGCGGCTGACGGGATTGATTCTAAGCCTGCTGCCGGTGGTGCTGGGAGTCGCACTTTATTTTGTGAGCCCGGACATGATGAGCATTTTGTGGACGCGGCCGCTGGGCGTGAAGCTGCTGTGGACCTCAGCCGGGATGACGTGTTTGGGTGGATTGGTTATCCGGCACATCGTCAACATGGAAGTTTGAAGGGGAAGTATGGGACTCGCGATCATCGCATTTTGCGTGTTGTTTCTGCTGGCGGCCAGCGGTGGATTGTTGCTGTTCTATCGCGACGCTCTGCCGCAGCGAATTGCGGAGGCGATCAATCCGAAGCCGAAGCAGAGAACCCTGCTGACCACGATCAGGCAGACCGGGTTTTCGATCGGCGGGGTGGTGGAGCAAATGGAGCGGGTGCTGCCGAAGAGCCAGGCCGAGATCTCGGTGGCCTTGCAGCGGCTAACGCGGGCCGGGTACCGGAACGAGTCGGCAATCAAGGTTTTCTATGGCTGCAAGGTTCTTACTCCGCTGGTTCTGTGCGTGATCTGCCTGGTTAGCAATCTTTCGAGCATGAGCCCGTTTTTTGTGTACGCATCGGCACTGGGATTGGGATTTCTGGCGCCGGATTTCTGGCTTGGCAGGATGATCAAGACCCGCCAGAAGAAGATGCAGAAGGGGCTTCCGGACGTGCTGGATCTTCTGGTGATCTGCATTGAGGCAGGGTTGAGCCTGGACCAGGCGACGGCCCGCACGGCCGAAGAGTTGAAGAATGCGCAGCCGGAGCTGTGCGACGAATTTGGGGTACTGGTGCTTGAGCAGCGCGCGGGGCGCGCCCGCTCGGATGCCTGGAAGCATCTGTCGGAACGCACCGGGGTGGACAGCATCAAGAACCTGGTTTCAGTTCTTGTTCAGTCAGAACAGTTTGGAACCAGCGTTGCGAAGACGCTGAGGGTGCATGCCGACAGCCTGCGGGAGCAAAGGATTCAGCAGGTGGAGGAAATGGCAGCCAAGACCTCGGTCAAGCTGGTATTCCCACTGGTGTTTTTCATCTTTCCCGCCCTGTTCCTGGTGGTACTGGGGCCGGCGGTGATCACGATGATGGAACAGTTTCAACAGTTTTTGGCAAATTGAGGAAGGAAGGAGGAGTCAAAATGGACAGTACCGTGATCGTCCGGATAGTTTCCGGCCTGCTTTTCGTAATCGTACTGGTAGTTCTTGTTCAGCGCCGTCGCACCCGGGTGAGCTAGCACGGGGTCGTGTACTGTACCCAGCGGCGCCGCACCATGAGGGCGGCTGCCGCTGTCCGACCCCAAAAGATCGGAGCCGGAGGGGTTAACTGACGAAGCGCCGGTTGTGGCTTCCCATGTTCGCAAGGGTCGGGAAGCGCATGTAGGATTTTCGTAGAGGAAGGTAAGCCACTATGGACAGCTCCACGATTATCCGGATTGTTGCCGGCGTGTTGTTTGTGATTGTGTTGGTAATTTTGATCCAACGCCGTCGCACAAACGTCAAGTAACCCAAGATATGTGAAATAGATAGGGCCGCGCCGCGGAACGGGTGAGCGCAGCCGAACAATTGAGTCTCCCGCGGGACGGGCCCGATGCCGGCAAGTTGGCAGGGGTCGAGGGATAGCGCCCGATGGGGACGACGGTGAAGTGTGCCCAATTGTGCCAGGGGAGTTCAACAGGATTGGAGAGCGCGGATGCAGATGACAAACAAGGTTGACTGGCCGGCACGGCGCACGGATGAAGACCCGGTGGAAACCGAGCAGGGACCAATAGGAGTGGTGATGGAATCGCGGGCCCATTGCGCATACAACCAGACCCGGGAGTGTTTCCTCGGACTCGAGGTTGATGCGTCCGATTTTTCGGTAGAAACACTGGACCGGCGAGTGACCACGCGCGCGCTGAAGTCGGGTGAGGGTCTTTGGGTGATTCCGTTCACGGGATTCCCGACGACGGACCCTTATGCGCCGCTGGATCTGATTTACCTGGATGAGGACTGCCGCGTGATTGAGACCGTGGAGTCGTATCCAACATTTCTGGCGACCACGACAAATCCTGAGGCACCGAGCCTTCTGGTATTGCCGGCGCACTCGATTTATTCGTCGCAAACGCAGATGGGCGACCAACTGGTGTTGTGTGTGGCCGATGAGATGGCAGGCCGCCTTGAACAGCTTTCAGGCGGGCGGGAAGACGCCGACCTGGTGCAGGGCGCAGTTTTGCTGAGAGAGCAGCCGCTCTGGAGCGGAGGGCCGGGACTCCTTGAGCTGGAGGCACGCACCGATGAGCGCGGCAACACCTCGCCGACGCATGAGATGACACTGATCGAGCCGGGGATCAAGGCTGTCCGGCCGCCACGAAACTGGCTGGAGCGCTGGTGGTCGCCTGATCCAAGGAAAGCGCCGCGCGAGCTATCAGCGGGCCTGGCCGCCTATTACTGGAACGGCGCGGCTCCCAAGCCGCACTCAGTGAAAGATGTGAGCAATACGGGGTTGTATTTGGTGACGGAGGAGCGCTGGTATCCCGGGACCCTTGTGCTGATGACACTGCAAAGGTCAGGGGACAGCGATCGGATCGCGGAGCGATCAATCCAAGTGATGTCTCGAGCAGTACGGTGGGGGAACGATGGGGTAGGCCTGCAGTTCGTTCTACCCGAAGATCAGGAGCCGCGCAAAGGGAAGAGTGCCCAGATGGACGGGGCGGGCCGCAGGGAACTTGCGCGTTTCCTGAAAACGCTATTGAAGGGGAAAGAGTAGGCGCGGGAGAACTGGCATGCGCCAGTTCCTCGGGGTCTGAGGTTCGCAGGCGCAGTTGATCCAGGGAATCGGTGCAACGGCGCCGGGAGAGATAAACGATGAAAGTGTTACGCAGTTTTAAAGGGCAGGCACGGAAGATGGGAAGCAGCCTATTTGGCTGTGCACCATCAAACGGTGAGCTTGCCGGGCCCAGGGTAAAGGGCCGCCGGCTTCGCGGGTTGTTCACTCGTGGAGAAGATGGCGGCGCATTGATTGAAATGGCGCTGACGGCTCCGGTCCTGATGTTGCTTTTTACAGGGCTGATTACGTTCGCGATGGCCTACAAGAACCAGATCGTGCTGACGCAGGCCACGGGCGTCGCCGGGCAGTACCTGGCGCAAATCCGCACGACCTCAACAAATCCATGCAGCGATGTATTTACCGCGCTGAAGAATGCTGCGCCGGGCTTGAATTCGGCGAGCATCTCGGTGTCGGTGACGATGAACGGCACAACGCCGACGCAGACCGGTAACTCCTGCTCGGGCGCTCAATCGGACCTGGTGCAGGGCTCGACAGTCACGGTGTACGCCACCTATCCATGCACTCTTCAAGTCTATTCCGTCGCGGGCTACAAGTTGGGTTCCAGCTGCAGTTTGCAGGCGAAGGTAAGTGAATATGAGTACTAACAACCACAAGAACGAGGCGACTTCGATGAAAAAACTCCTTAAGTCTTTTGCCCTGAAAGCGCTCAACGATCAGCGCGGGCAAGTGCTGCCCTGGGTGGCACTGGCAACGGTCGGACTGCTTGGCATGGGCGGACTTGGAATCGACGTGGGCCGCGCCTATGTAGTTCAAGCCCAGCTTCAGAATCTTGCAAATGCCTCGGCTCTGGCAGCCGCAGGGTTGGTTTACAACACCTCTTCGACTAACAACGCGAGCACAGAAGCGAACTTGTACAGCGGATACATCAGCAGTGACCAGAACTACAGCGCGGCTCAGGCTACGTTGAACCAGCCGTCGATACACACTGTCTGCCTGAACGCCCTGGAGCCGTCGGGGAGCACCTGCGGCACCACTGGCCAGCCGAACGCTGTCAAGGTAGTTGAATCCGCGACGGTGCCGACATACTTCATGAAGCTGGTTACGTTCGGTCATTCGACGATCAACGTATCGGCGGAAGCGACCGCGTCGATGCAGGGACAGTCCCAGCCATGGAATGTTGCCATTGTGATTGACGCAACCGGGTCAATGAGCACGACGGACACCAACTGTGGCACAAACGTCACCGAGTTCCAGTGCGCATTGAACGGCATCGCTGCCATGCTGGGGTCCACGAATCCCTGCAAGTCAGGCGCAAACACCTGCACGAATGCCGCCGCGAATTTTCACGTGGCGCTGTTTGGATTTCCCGAGGTATCCACGGCCTCAGTCACCAAGGAGAACGCGTGCAGCAGCTTCAGCACGCCGTCGTTTCAGATTTATGCCCTGCCACCGACTACGGCCACTTCGTACACAGCCATTGAATATGAGCAGGCCAGCAACCATAACAACACCTTCACCTCAACGTACGAAGTAACGCTGGGAGCAGGTGATGCGGATGCCAATGGTTTCGTGAGCGATTACTACGATCCGACCCAATCGAAAAACTTGAATACCGGTTCCTCGATTGTGAAGGCGATTACGAAGTGCATGAAGCCGATTTCCGCGGCAGGCAGCGGAACCGGCGGATTGAACGGCGCCTCGAATGGTGGTATTACGTATTACGCGAGCGTGATTTATGCGGCCCAGGCAGCCCTGAATGCGGAACAAACGCTGAATACGGGGACGAACAACGCTCTGATCTTCCTGAGTGACGGCCAGGCAAACCTGGTAGCCGCGACGGCCGATTTTCCAACCCCTTCAACTACGTGGACCGCGGTTACCACGGGGGCGCTTACGTCGCTGACGGGCAATGGAGCCTATCCGGACACGACGGACGAGTGCCAGCAGGCGATTGTTGCGGCGCAGAAGGCAGCGGCTGCGGGCACCAATGTGTACTCAGTAGCCTATGGGTCGGAGCAGACGGGGTGCTACTCGACAAACGCCGCCAGTGGGAACACCGATACCACACTGTTCTCGCCCTTTCCCAGGACCTTGAACCAAACCTTCGCGATCTCGGCGCTTACGCCCTGCATCACGATGGAGAACATCGCCTCCAATCTGGGTAATTTCTATTCCGACTATAACCAGAGCGGATCGGGAAGCACCTGCGAGGACGCATCGCACACGGTGACGAGCCTTTCAGATATCTTCCTGTCGATCGCCTCGAGCTTTACGAAACCGAGATTGGTACCGAACACCGCGACATAAACCACGGAGGAAGGGAGCCCCGCATTCCGGCAGATTCGCAGATTGAATTTGCCGGAATGCGGGGCTTATTCCATTGTTTGAGGAATAATGAGGAGCACTTCAACGCGGGCAATTTGGCCGTTCTGACTGGCGGGCCTGAACTGCCACTGCTGGAGAGAAGCAATTACGAACTGGGATTGCGGGAACTGGGGCGGGAAGACGACGTTGAGGGTTTCAAAACGGCCAGACTGATTGACGAAGCCGTGGACCATGATGGTGTTGACGTCAACAGAGCCCGGCACGAGATTAGGGCGGACGATGTTGTAGGGCCAGGGCGCCTCAAGGCGAGCGACATTGCCCGCCAGCGCCGCATCGTCATCGCGTGGAAGCGAGTACTGCAGGATCCAGCTTCTGGCGAGGCCGACATGCAGATAAACGGTGTACGCCAACCGGCCACCCCAAACCTGAGCCATCTCAGGAAACTCATCCTGGAGAGAATCACCGATGACAACGGAGCCGAACTGCCCTTCCTTTGGCAGGGTGATGTGCGTGGCAGTGGGCTGATTGTTCTGGGCGACGCTTGTGTCGCCTCCTTGCGCGGGCGAAGAATCCGGAGCGCTGGTCTTTGCCGTCGCAGCGGACTGACCGGCAGGATTTGCAGCGCCTGTCGCACCCTTTCCCGCGCCTCCACTTCCATCCTGATCGCCAGAGCCCTGTGCGGAAGTATCCTTTGCGGGACCGGGCGCCAATGCACCCTGCGTATTGGCATCCGCAGTCTCATTGACGGGAGGAAGCACAACGGTTCCCTCTGCCATGCGCAGATCAGACAGCGACATGACCGCAACGGGTGTGGGTTGCGCGGAAGGCTGAGAGACCGATGCAGGCGCGAGTTGCACCTGCTTTGGCGCTTCAACGGCAATGGGCGAAGTGGTGCTGGCAGGCATGAGGAGCTTGGGCTTGGCAACCGATGGCGTTGCAATGCTGATGTTGGCCAGGTCCAGTTGCTGGTTAGGTGGATCAGGCGATGGTTTGACATCGGCGGCCGTGGCCTTCTCAGGCAGGGGCGCGACTATGGTTTTCGCAGGCGCGTTCTCGGGAGACCAGATGACGAGCGAGGGAACAGGCACCTCTTTAGCGAGAGTGAGATCGGAACGAAGGTCGGGCTGGATAAGCGTTTGCGGGCCCTTTTGCGCCTTTGCAACCTGGCGCATCACGGGTGGATGCGGAACGGGTTTGCCGCCAGCCTTCGCGGTGACAACTTTCGGTTTCGGTCCGGGATACTTGACTTTGCCGCGGTCCGCACGCCTCTGTCGCTCTTCGGGCGTTTGAAGGTCGAGGCGGCGCACATTGAATCGTTTGGCGGCGGCGCTGGTGTCGAGGTGGGGTGTGTAGATGATGCCAAAGGACAAAAGGCCGATGGCGAGCAAATGAAAAAGAAACGAAGCTGCGAAAGAGGTTGGCCCCTGGCTGATATCAACGCTCTGGCTAAAGAGCGTAATCGTGCGGGAAGACCCCATGAACAGATGCACTCCCTCGGTGGCGCCTCTTGCTTGACTCCATTGTATCCGTAATGGGAATCAGAGTATGTACCGGTGTGCCTCATAGCTCTCTTGATTCCCCATTTGGATTCAACATTACTTTCGTGCGAAGGCATTGAGGCAGAAGGGAATAAACTGAAACCGCGATTGAACATAACTTCGTCTTTGTGAAAACCCCAGGCGGGCCACGCCCGTGCTGGGCATTTGTTTTACCTAAGCGCGGGAATAGGCGCAGGAGACGGTAGAACGAGACCGGCGGGGGCCGGTTAATTCAGGACTTCCTATGAATCGAAAGCTGCTGACAATTCTGCTTATTTCATTCGTGATCGCCGGCGGATGCGCGTTTCTTGTGTATCGGATCGTGGGTGCGCGCATTGCCTCGTCGAAGCCGGTGCTGACCACGAAAGTTGTAGCCGCTGCCTCAGACATCAAATTGGGAACGGTCCTGACCGCGACAGACTTGACCACGACGGATATTCAAGGGACGTTACCCAAGGGAGCAATTCTGAAGCCGGAGAGCGCGCTCGGCCGGGGCGTGATTTCAAACATATATCAAGGAGAGCCGATTCTGGAGAGCCGCCTTGCGCCGCAGGGCTCCGGTGGCGGACTGGCTTCGACAATTCCCGACGGCATGCGGGCAATGGCCGTGAGAGTGGACCAGGTGGTGGGAGTGGCCGGGTTTGTGACTCCGGGACTGCGCGTCGACGTGCTTGCCTCGGGCTTACCGCCGGGAGCGGAAGGGAACCAGGGCACGGAGACCAAAACGATCCTGCAGAACATTCAGGTTCTATCGGCCGGTACCGATATTCAAAAGGACGCTGAAGGCAAGCCGCAGCAGGTGCAGGTTGTGAACCTGCTGGTGACCCCCGAACAGGCGCAGACACTAAGTTTGGCCAGCTCGGAGCTAAAGATTCAAC
Organism: uncultured Acidobacteriaceae bacterium; assembly: GCA_963820245.1. Taxonomy (GTDB): domain Bacteria; phylum Acidobacteriota; class Terriglobia; order Terriglobales; family Acidobacteriaceae; genus Telmatobacter. The sequence goes on from CAWFZC010000024.1 coordinate 281,118, forward strand.
TTGTATTGCGCAATCCCCTGGATACGAAAGTCTCGCCAGTGCAGGGCACCGCGATGGGACAAATGTTCGGCGGTCAGGGGGGACCGGCGAAGGTGGGCGTGAGACGAGCGCCGAAGGCCGCGCCGAAGGTGTTCACGATCCAGGTGATCAACGGGTCGACAGTGAGCGAAGAAAAATTCAAATCTCCCGAGGCAAAGCAGTGAGAGCGAATGCCGGTGTTTCGATCGCATGTTTGAGCGCTTTGTGTTTTGTCCTCAGCGCCGGGCAGGGTTTGCGGGCGCAGGGTCCGCAGGCGGGCGGAGCGTCCTTTCAGGATTCATCCAATGAACTTTCAGTTGCGGTAGGCAAGACGGTGCTGGTGGATTGCGTGCGTCCGACGACGCGGGTGGCGATCGGACTTGGCGGAGTGGCCGAGGCCACCGCAATCAGCCCAACTGAAATCATGGTGAACGGCAAGGCGGCCGGAGAAACCAGCCTGATTATCTGGGATGACCGCGGCGGCCGGCAGTTTTTCAACGTGACGGTGAGAGCGAGCGCTGCGGCATTGGACAGCAGCATGGAGGCAGTTCGCCGCGAACTGAGCACTGAACTTCCCGGCCAACCGATGAAAGTCTCCACAGAAAATGGGGTGGTTTATCTGCGCGGCACGGTGAAGGACATGACCAGTGTGTCGCGTGCAGTGCAGATCGCTTCAACAGCAGGCAAGGTGGTGAATCTGCTGAATGTGGATACGCCTGCCGCGAAGCCGGAAATTCTTTTGAAGGTGAAGTTCGCGAGCGTGGACCGCAACAAAGCGAAGAACATGGGGATCAACCTGTTCAATCTCGGATTGGGCAATGTGGTGGGCGGTATTTCAACGGGACAGTTTTCACCGCCGTTCATCTCGGGAGGCAGTTCGAGCGGGAGCGGGTTCTCAGGAAGCGGGAACACGGCAGCGATCACGAACGAGGAGAACTTTCTTGCATTTTTCCCGGGACTGAATGCCGGAGTAACGATTGCGGCGCTGCAGACGCAGGGCATCTCGCAGGTGCTGGCAGAACCGAACATCGTAGCAATGGATGGAAAGGAAGCCAGCTTTCTGGCTGGCGGAGAATTTCCTTATCCGACGGTGCAGGGGACCTCGAGCGGTTCCGGGGCGATCACGATCAGTTTCAAAGAGTATGGCATTCGCCTGAACTTTATACCGACGATCATGCCGAATGGAAACATCCGGCTGCAGGTAGCGCCAGAAGTGAGCACGCTCGACTTCGGCGACGCGGTTGAGATTGGGGGATTCACGGTGCCAGCCATCACCACGCGGAAGGTGAATACCGAGGTTGAACTGGGCGACGGCGAAACCTTTGTGATTGGTGGATTGCTCGACAACAACGAGACGGAGAGTTTTGAAAAGATTCCTTTTCTTGGGGACATTCCGATTCTGGGCAAGTTCTTTCAATCGAAGTCAACGAACCGCACCAACACTGAGCTGATCGTGCTGGTGACGCCTGAGATGGTGGCGCCGCTGGCTGCCGGCGTGGCGACACCTTCCCTGAAGTATCCGGCGAAATTCCTGCCACAGAATTCCAATATTCCGATGACCACGCCCGACGCCAAGACGGCAGCCAACACGCCGGGAGCGGCGCCTGCATCGATCCCCGTGGAGAAGATGATCGAGAGCATGAAGCCTGAAAGGCCTCTCGTGGTTGAAGGCGCAACAGGCACTTTTGGCGGAGGCTCAACGACAAACCCTGGCGGAGGCGGTACTTCAGCGATGCCTGCAGCATCTTCCTCGGGTAACGGTCCATAAGCAAAGGGACCGGCTCGACTGGATGCATCGATACGGGAACCCCGGAGGCAAGCGAATGAACCCCTTCAGCAGTCTGCTCAAGGGCAAGTCCAATCCGGGTTCGCCGACGGCGCCAGAGAAGCGGCTTCTGGTAACGAATACATTGCGGTCTACTGTGCTTGCGACGCGTCTTGAAGTTGCCGACAGCGGGCCAAAGCGCAACAAGGGCCTTCTTGGCCGCGACGGGCTGGCTCAGGGCGAAGGCTTGTGGATCGTTCCTTGCGAGTCGGTTCATACCTTCTTTATGCGTTTCCCGATCGACCTTGTGTACCTGGATCGCAAGAACACTGTCAGGAAGGTGAGGAGTGGCGTTGGCGCATGGCGGCTTTCGGCTTGCCTTTCTGCGCATTCCGTGCTTGAGTTGCCGGCGGGCACGATTCGGGAAACGCAGACCGAATTGGGAGACGCGTTGGAGTTTTCGTCTGCCATCACCGGCAGCGGTTCCACGGTAGGATGACCGGATGCGACTGACGGCTGGATCGTCAATTCGTTGCCCGCGGAGAAGACGGATGGAGATCGAGGATGACAAAAGCACGGCTCGATGGCTTGTATCTGCTGCTGTTGGGGAGCGTGGTTTTTGTTTTGCTGGGCACGGTCCTAGCCAGCACCTCGCCTGTTACTATGGCGGACTTCAGAGGACTTTACTTCCCGGCACGATGCCTTACTCAACATTGTGACCCGTACAACGAAGGTGAAGTGATAAGTATGTCACGCGCGGAGGGAGGGTATCTTCCTTGGGATACCGTGAATGACAGCCATTTTGCGAGATATGTTTATTTTCCAACAGCATTCTGTCTTACTGTCCCTTTCGCGATGCTGCCGTGGGGGCCTGCACACCTTCTTTGGTTGGCGCTGATCCTTGCGGGCCTGACCTTTGCCTCGTTTCTGATTTGGACTCTTGGAGCAGATTACGCGCCAATTATTTCAGGGGTTTTGATTGGCTTCCTTTTGGCCGACAGCGAATTGCTTGTTGTATTTGGCAATATGGCAGGGATTGCGATCAGTCTTTGCGTGGTGGCGGTCTGGTGCTTTCTTCGTGGGCGATTTGTTCTGGCCGGAGTTCTGTGCCTTGCGATCAGCCTTGCCGTCAAGCCGCACGATGCGGGACTGGTCTGGCTCTATTTCCTATTGGCCGGCGGAGTCTATCGCAAGCGGGCACTGCAAACGCTGCTCGTAACGGCAGCATTGAGTTTGCCGGGACTCGTTTGGGTTTGGCTGGTGGCCCCACACTGGATGCAGGAATTGCACTTCAACATCCAGGCATTTATGGCACATGGGGCGACCGACGATGCCGGCCTGGGAATGACTGGCACCGTCGGCATGGGTATGGTGATCAGTCTGCAATCGGTGTTCTCCGCCTTTTGGAACGATCCCCGGTTCTACAACATGGCCAGCTATCTTCTAATCACGCCACTCTTGCTTGTCTGGGTGCTCTATTCACTGCGCTACCGTCCTTCGCTCAAGAGTGCGTGGTTGGCGCTGGCGGCAATCGCAGCGCTCTCAATGCTGCCGGTTTATCACCGGCAACTGGACGCCAAACTGTTGTTGCTCACGGTTCCCGCCTGCGCGATGCTTTGGGCCGAGGGCGGCGTTATCGGGCGAATGGCACTGTTGGTGAACGCCGCCGGGTTCGCGGTGACTGCGGACCTGCCGTGGGCAATCCTTACTGGGGCGGTCGAGCGACTGCACCCCATCAAGGAGGGGCCGCTTGGGCAGATTCTGATTGCCGTGCAGGTCTTTCCGGTTCCTCTCACGCTTCTCGCGATGGGCGTCTTCTATCTGTGGGTTTACGTACGGCGCTCGCACCTTGAGCGCAGGCTATAGAGCCGCGCCAATCCAGCGAGAGATGTTCTCCCAGATGACGATCGATCCTCGCGTGTAATCGTAAAATTGATTGGCTAAGGGGGGTCATACCACTCTCCGAAGTGAAGCCAGGAAGAAGCTTAAGATGACCAAAGCGCGACTCGATGGCATGTATCTTCTGCTGCTGGGAAGTGTGGTGTTCCTTTTGCTGGGCACCGCTGCGATAAATGTTTCTCCTCTCTCGATGCTGGACTTCAAAGGGGTTTACTACGGTGCGCGATGCCTTATTCAACATAGCGATTCCTACAAAGAAAGTGAGATTCTGCGCGTTTACCATGCAGATGGGGGTGGATTTCCGTCGGACCCGCTGATTTCCAGTGCGTATCATGGTGCGATTACAGGGAGCGTCTATCCGCCGACTACATTGCTTTTCCTCGCTCCCTTTGCGCTTTTGGCGTATGGTCCCGCGCATCTTCTTTGGATTGGCTTCACTGCTGGAAGCCTCACCCTTGCCTCACTTCTGATTTTGAATCTCGGCGGGGACTGCGCCCCTGTGCTGTCAGGCGCCCTCATCGGCTTCCTGCTCGCCAACAGCGCGTTTCTGTTGATGGTTGGCAACGCCGCAGGGATTGCGATAAGCCTCTGCCTATTGGGCGTGTGGTGTTTTCTTCGAGAGCGGTTTATTCCTCTTGGCGTTCTGTGCCTTGCGGTCAGCCTGGTAATCAAGCCTCAAGATGCGGGTCTGGTCTGGCTCTATTTTTTGTTGGCCGCCGGGGTTTACCGCAAACGCGCACTGCAAACGCTGCTTGTGGCGGTTCTGCTTAGCTTGCCTGCAATCTTATGGATATCGCAGATTGCGCCAAATTGGATGCAGGAGTGGCAATCCAATCTTGCGGCTATTTCGGCACCCGGCGCTATCAACGATCCGGCGCTGGCAGCAAGGGGACTGCTCGCCCTTAACATGAATATCAATCTGCAATCAGCCATATGCGCCTTCTGGGGCGACCCCCATATCTATAACCCAGTCGCCTATCTTTTATGTGCGCCGCTGCTCTTTGTGTGGGCATTCGTCACACTGCGATCGCGCCCCTCCCCTGCGCGAACGTGGCTGGCATTGGCGGCTATCGCATCTCTTTCCATGCTGCCTGTCTATCACCGGCAATATGATGCCAAACTTTTGTTGCTCACAATTCCCGCTTGCGCCATGCTCTGGTCAGAGGGAGGCCTCAAGGGGCGGCTGGCGCTTTTGGTAACTGCTGCCGGATTTGTGTGCACCGGCGACGTACCGGCCATCATTCTGATTCGTTTCTTAAACAATTTACATTTGTCTACGACGGGTATGGCAGTGCGGTTACTGCCGGTCATGTGGGCTCTCTCCACGCCCTCAATTCTGCTTCTCATCGGCGTTTTCTATCTATGGGTTTACATGCGGCACTGTTCTGCCGAAGCGGAAGTGCGGCCGCTATAGAAACATGTTTACGGGGGATACAGGCTGCGAAATGAGGAATTGATTTGGCCGAAAAACGCGAAGGGCATAGCGTAGGGGCTAGAGTCGAGCGTGATTCTGTGGCGGCTACGCCCAACGGGATTACCCACGGCCTCGCGTTGCGCGCCAGTCCGCATTTTCCTGCGGGCACGTGAGGCCTTATCGAAGGAGAAGATGGATGGACGCAGAAGGCCGCCCCGTTGTGCTGGAGGGAAAACGCAAGTCGTTTTTGCGGTCGCCCGGCCAGGTTCTCGGTCCGATGCCGGGCATAAAAGAGCTGAACGTGGCGGGGTGGAGCTGGCTGGCGTCGTTGCTGGTAATCAACTATCTGGTTCCCCTCTGGGCGCGGTTCAAGAGCGGCGCGGGGATGATCAATATCTATCCGAGCGACTTTATTTATTTCTATGGAATCGGTCACATCGCAAAGGACTATCCTCTGATACGGTTCTACGATTACAGCTTGCAGCTGAAGGTATTCAACGATATATACCCACTGCCACAGCAGGCAGGCGCGTATGGCCCGAGTCCGTATCCGCCGTACGTGGGGCTATTCTTCAGCCTGTTTGCGCGAATGCCGATCTTGACAGCTTTCTTTGTTTGGGTATTTGTCTCGCTCGGCCTTTACGTTTCGGGAATCGCGGCGGCGGCCAAGGGGCTGTTTCCAGGAGAGAGGCTTAAGATTTCTTTTGTCTTCTCGCTGGCGCTGGCGTTCTGTCCGTTTTTACACAACACATTGGCAAATGGCCAGATTGCCACGCTGGCGGTCTTCTCGGTAGGCGTTGCGATTTGGCAGGAGCGGAGCTCGAGGCCGCTTATGAGCGGGCTGTCGCTGTCGATTTTGACGTATAAGCCAACGCTGCTTCTGCTCGTGGTTCCGATGCTGCTACTGACGAGAAGGTTCAGAACGTTTTGCGGATTCCTTTGTGGCTCGGCGGCTCTGGCTCTTACGGCGACGGCGTTTGCGGGTGGCCAGATATGGATTGCCTATGCGCACTTTCTGAATTTCTTTGCGCGTTTTGTCGGCGTCGGCGGCCAGTCGATTCTATTTCTTCGCCAATATGTCGATTTGCGATCATTCATTCGGGCCGCGAGCGGCGGGTCGTCCAGGGGCGCGACTGTCGTCTTGATGGCGATGACAATCGCCGCGGCGGCGGGGTTATCGGTGCTAGTGTGGCGGTCGGCGAAAGGCGGGCATGCGGAGCAATTGCTTTGCTGGGCGGCGACTCTGACTTGGACGCTTCTTCTGAATGTCTATGTTCCGGTTTACGACGCGATTCTGGCCGTGATTGCGGTTTTGCTGACACTGGGTGCATTGCGGGAGCTTGGGTGGCAAGCTCTGCTGCGCTGGACGAGCATGCTTGCGGTGCTGGCCGGCGCTGGATCGTGGTGGCTGGATAATATAACGCGGAACGGCGGGATTCAGTTCCTGGTGCCATGGCTGGTGGCGCTGGGTGCGGGACAACTCTATTTTCTGCATCGCGCGCAGCGGCAACGATCAGCGCAGAGGGAAAGCGAGCCGCCGTCAGCCGAGGCGGCGCTGAACTGAAGCTAAGGCGCGCCGGCCTTCGGTTTGCCGTCGCGCCTTGTGGCAAATAGGTACCAGATAAGCCATGCAGGCGTCGTCCATAGATAGAGGGGCGAAGTGATACGGATGGCACACATGAGGCCGATGACGATGGGCAGGCTCAGGAGAGCAATGATCGTGATCAAGTGGCGTGACCGAGCCTGATAGGCGCCATCGAGCAGTGCGGGAATGGCGAGGCATTGGTCGTATATCCATATATAGGGCGCGGCGAGCATGGAAACCAGCATCAGCAGGCTGCCGTCGCGCATCCAGTTCCATGAATTGCGGCGAGGCCAGAAGTAGGCCAGAGCCCAGATGCATGCAATGGCCGCGGGCACATAAGGGAGCCAAAGCGTGTGCGGGCTGAGTTTGAGACGCAGGAAGACGCTGAAACAGGGGATGTAGTCAGTTGCGACGCCGGCAGTGCGCATCATGGTGGAGTAATCGCGCCAGGCAGTTGGATCGATGAGCCAGGCCAGTGCGCAGGAAACGGCGACGGCAACCACCAGGCCGGCAACGATCTTGTAAGCCTTGTTGAGGATGATCCAGACCAGCAGGACCAGGCCGAACGGCAAGAACAGGTGGGGCTTGAGAATACAAAGCCAAAGGGCAAGGCCCGCTTGAAAAGGGCGCGTGTCATGCAGGCGCAGAAACAGCACCAATCCGAGAAGAGAGAAGAGCGTGGTTTGCCCGGTGAAGATGCAAATCATGGCGGGGGCAAATGAAAGCGCCAGCCAATGGAAGTAATTGGCCGGTTTGCCGTACATGCGGCGGAGGATCCAGGTGGAAATGGCAAGACAGGAAACGAGAAGCAGCGTCCAGAGAAGCGCCCCCACGCGGAGACTGACGAAGCCGAGCGGCAAGACGAGAGGAAGGGCGAAAGGTAGATTCCGCATGTACATCACGCCATAGCCGGGGTTCAAGCCTACGGCATGTTCAATCTGCTTGAGGGCAGCTGTGTCGTAGGGATTGGCGTGGTGGGCGAGCTGCTGGCCGGTAGCCCAGAAGACGACATAATCGCGGGAGCTGTCAAGGTGACCGAGCAGCGCAACGCCGAGAAACATGGCGGTGAGCGAAAACGCGAGCCCGGCGACGACTACGAGAGAGAGATCAGTGAAGTCAGTTTGACGTCTGCTTCCGGGAAGACCGGTGCTGCTTGCCATGATGGTTATTTTACTTTCGGAACGGTTGAGATCCTGCAGATGAGTTGCAGTCCGGAATCTGCATAAGAACTCTCCAAGAAGGAAAGAGCGAAATGTGGGTCGATTGTCCGCTGGTAATGTATACGGCGCTGCTCTGTGAAGGGGGTACTGTAAACGGTTGTTTACAGTCGCTGGCACAAGTTACACGGGTGAAATTTTCAAGTCGTTGAATAATAAGGGGGCATTTTTTGACGGAGATTGGCACGCCGTTTGCAATAACCGGTACATCCCGGCTGAGGCTGGGCAATTTGATTAACGGAGAGAAACAATGAACAACATGCTTCTGAAGCTTTATGTGAAGTTCCAGGATCTGGCCAGCCGCGAAGAAGGTCAGGATCTCGTCGAGTATGCTTTGGTCGTCGCTCTGATCGCCTTCGGTGCAACCGCTGGCATGAAGAACCTGGCTAGCGGAATCAACGCCGCGTTCAGCAACGTGAGCTCACAGCTCGGCTCGGCAATCAGCTAGTTCAGACAAAGCATCGTCAGGACAATCTGCCCATTACCTCAGCTCCTTTGTGGGAGAGACGTTCACTGGGTGAAGACTTGAACGTGCTCTCCCCAAGGGTAAACCAGATAACCCGCTTGCCCCGCGAGGCAGCAATTCCCGATTCGCACTGGAAACTCTCTTAGGGAATCCTCATCTTGTAAAGGCATCAAGCAAGAATGCAAGCCGCCTTTCGGGTTGGGGCTGGGAAGCTCCAGGCACTGGAGATTCGACATGAACAACCTGCTTTTGAAATTGTTCGTGAAGCTCCAAGACCTTGCAAGCCGCGAGGAAGGTCAGGATTTGGTCGAGTATGCACTTGTTGTTGCTCTGATTGCATTCGGCGCAACCGCCGGCATGAGGAGCCTCGCTACGGGGATCAACACTGCGTTCAGCAATATCAGTGCGCAGTTGGGATCAGCGATTAGCTAGTCCGGCAAGTCATCGAACGAGTGGCTAAACTTTCAATGAGGTACCTGCTGTGAGTGGTTATGTTGTCCTGGCCAATGGCCGCAACGTGCCCTGCATGGCAAGGGTTGACAAATAACCGCAATTCCAAACGGCAGTACTTCAGCCTGATTTTGGATGCACAGCCTGAGATTCTAATGCCTGCTTCGGTGCCTGGAGATCGATCAAGATCGGGCGCCACAGGAAGAATCTTCTATTCTGCCGGTGATCTGGCTGCGGCTGGAGAGACCGAGCAACAAGGAGAATCCAAATGAACGATATGCTTCTCAAGCTTTACGTGAAGTTCCAGGAACTGAAGAACCGTGAGGAAGGTCAGGACCTGGTCGAGTACGCCCTGGTTGTCGCACTGATTGCTTTCGGCGCCACTGCCGGCATGACCTCATTGGCCACCGGCATCAACACCGCGTTCAGCAATGTCAGCTCGCAGCTGGGCTCAGCAATCAGCTAGTCTCGGTCTTAATCCAGCCAGGACAAGCGTAACCGGTCCCAAGCTATTCTGGAGGGAGAGGCGCGAAAGAAGTGCCATTGCGCACTCTCCCCTCCACCGCTATTTTCGAAAGCCGTCCGTAAAAAGTCAGCTTCCTGTGTTCGCACTTGAACGTTCGCTCCCAGATTGAAAAGTCCGATTCTGCATAGCAGCAACGGGTAAGACGAAAACTCTCTGGCTGAGGCCGGAGGGAATCAAATCTCAAGGAGAGAACCTCAATGAATAATCTTCTGCTTAAGCTTTACGTGAAGTTCCAGGAACTGAAGAACGGCGAAGAAGGCCAGGATCTGGTGGAGTACGCCCTGGTGGTAGCCCTGATCGCATTTGGTGCGACCGCCGGCATGTCCTCGCTGGCGACCGGCATCAACACGGCGTTCAGCAACGTGAGCTCTCAGCTCGGTTCGGCAATCAGTTAAGTACGGCTCACGCGTCGAAGACGCTTTAACCAGGCAGTCCATGTCCCTTGCGGGAGGGAAGCACTTGGCAAGATCTTTACCAAGTGCTTCCCTCCCGCAAGGGATTTTGGTTTTCGTGATTAGGTGAAGGTTAACTATCTGGGTTCCTTCTGGGCGAGGGCGGTTCGTTGCAAGGCCACATCTGAATGCATGGCGACCTTCAAGTTGAGCGGATTTGCGGTGCTTTGCGCACATGGTGTGGGCGCCAAGTATGGTGCAACGAGGCAGAGAACGATGCCTCCAAAGTCGTATGGGCATTGAAGATGCGCGCAGCGAATAATCTGGAACTGGAAGTGCATTGCCAGCGTTGAAAAGCTTGTGCAGACCGGAATGAGAAGGGGCATTTTCCTTCCACGGTGCGCTTATCTGGAGTTGAGCAGCTTTGTGAGTTGAATGCGTGACGTGGGCAGGCATGAAATGTGCTTGAGGGGTTGAGACCTTGATCAACGGAAAACGGATTGCGGTTGTGATGCCGGCGTATAACGCTGAGAAAACTTTGGAAAAGACCGTGCGAGAGCTGTCTGAGGTTGTGGACATCAAGATCCTGGTCGATGATTCCAGCAAGGACCAGACCGCGGCGCTTTCGCGGAGCCTGGGCGTACTGACCTTTGTCCACGACAAGAACTACGGATATGGGCGCAACCAGCAGACATGCTACCGGGAAGCTTTGGCCGCAGGCGCCGATATCGTGGTGATGGTTCACCCCGACTACCAGTACACACCGTCCCTGGTTCCAGCAATGGCCGGCATGGTCGCTAGCGGCGTCTATGACATGGTTCTCGGATCACGGATTCTGGGAGCAGGCGCGCTGAGGGGCGGAATGCCTTTCTACAAATATGTTGCTAATCGCTTGCTAACCGCATTTCAAAACGTGTTTCTGGGCGTGAAGCTGTCGGAATATCACACGGGGTTCCGGGCGTTCTCAAAGGAACTGCTGGAGACGCTGCCGCTTCTCGAAAACTCAGACGATTTCGTCTTTGACAACCAGATGATCGCGCAGGCTGCGATGTTCGGGTTCAGGATTGGCGAGATATCGTGTCCGACGAAGTACTTTGAGGAAGCTTCGTCAATCAATTTCAAGCGCAGCGTGGAATATGGCTTTGGAGTGCTGGCGACAACTGCAGGATTTGTTTTGCACAAATTGGGAATTGCTCGCGCGCCTCGCTATGGTGCAACCGGCAGGAAGGTAACTCAGCAATACTATGCGGTTAGATAAGGGACTGTTGAAATCGGCGGCGCCTCAGCCAGCAGGTGTCATCCTCGGAAGCACAAATGCGGAGGACGGCAGGATGCCAGCTTGGATAGCACATCAGTCCTTGATCCAGGCTGAGACTCGGATTCTCATGCGCGACCGCATCCGCGAGGCCCCTCGCCAAGTTAAGGAAACGACTTAGTATGCTTCTGGCTGCCGCATCGGAACACGACAATTCGTTGGTGTTGCTTGAATGCGGTCTAACGGCAATCGCCATTGCGACGGCTTTTGCTTGGCCGCGTTTATGCAACATGTGGTTCATCCGCATCGAGCAAGCCTTCGGACAACTGGCGCACATGCGCGGATTGGCCGTTGCTTCTGTCGGAATTATCACTTTTCTCCTTCGTCTCGCCATACTTCCGTTCAGCCCCATTCCTCTGCCGCTTGTTCCCGACGACTTCAGCCTGATGCTAGCGTGCGACACGTTCGCACACGGGCGGTTGACCAATCCGACGCCGGCGATGTGGATGCATTTCGAGACCATTCACGTGGACATGCTGCCAACTTATATGTCCATGTACTTTCCCTCGCAGGGGCTGTTGATGGCTGCCGGCAAGGTTCTGTTCGGGGACCCGTGGTACGCGATCCTGATTTGCAGCGCGCTGATGTGCGCGACAATCTGCTGGATGCTGCAGGCGTGGCTGCCGCCAGGATGGGCGCTGCTGGGCGGAATTCTGGCGATGCTGCGGCTGGGGCTGTTCAGCTACTGGATCAACACTTATACAGGCGCGGGCTTGCTTGCAGGTTTGGGCGGAGCTCTCGTGCTGGGTAGTCTGCCACGGCTGACGAAAACCGGACGCTTCGGCTACGGAATGCTGATGGCGGTAGGCATTGTGCTTGTTGCCGTTACTCGCCCATACGAGGGACTGCTGCTGTGCCTGCCAGTCGCGATTGTGCTAGGCCGCTGGGCTATTTGGCAAAGAGCCGTTCCGGCTCCGAGGGTGCTGCTTCGGCGGGCCGCTGTTCCTTTGCTGCTGATCCTGGCGGCAGGGGCGTGGTCGGGTTACTACAACCACCGCGTCTTTGGAAGCGCGACCACTTTGCCCTACACTGTGAACCGCACCACTTATGCCATGGCGCCTTATTACATTTGGCAGTCGCAACGGCCAGAGCGGCGATTATCGTCATCAAGGAATGCGGAGGTTTTACTACGAGAGCGAGTTAAAGGGCTTCGCAAGAGTGCATTCGTGGACAGGTTTTATTCCCTGGACCCTGGTTAAGGTGCTGACAACCTTCCTGTTTTACGCTGGTATTGCATTGCTGCCTCCGCTACTTATGGTGCGGCGCGTGATTTTTGATCGCCGCATTCGCTTCCTTGTCATTTGCGTGGTGTTTCTTGCGGCTGGAATGCTGATTGAGATTTATCTGATTCCGCATTACCTAGCTCCATTCACGGCGGCATTCTATGCGATTGGTTTGCAGGCGATGCGCCACCTGAAGGTATGGAGCCCTGAAGGCAAGCCGGTGGGCGCGACACTGGTGCGGTTGAGTGTGCTTGTTTGCGTTGCTCTTGGGGCGGCAAGGGTTTTTGCCGGGCCGCTGGCTTCAGAGTTCAGGAAGAGCCGGCGAGCAGTTGGTCGAGCATGTGGTTTGGCCCGGATGGCTTGGGACGGAACGGGCTGGGATCGAGGCCAGGCTGGAAGCGCTTCCCGGCGAGCAGCTTGTGCTGGTCCGCGATTCGACGAAGCGGGACCCGCTGGAACAATGGGTCTACAACCAAGCCGACATCGATGCATCCAAAGTCGTATGGGCATGGGAGATGGATAAACCCAATAATCTGGAGTTGATGCGGTACTATCCGCGGCGACAGGTCTGGCTGATCGACATGGGCACCAAGCCGGCAACGGTTACTCCCTATCTGGTGCAGACTGCAAATGTCACGCACTGAGCGCTATGGAGCGACCGGCATGAATGCAACACAGAGTTACTATTCCCAAAACGTACAGGAATCTGGAGAAGCCAATGGAAGCGCGATCGCACGAGGCATCACAGAAGGGGCTGCGCACCTGGCAGCACTGCGCGATCTTTTTGCTCGCCTGTGCAGTGCTGATCAGCAGGCGGCCGGATGCGATCTTCCACGCGCAGTTCTGGGCGGAAGACGGACATGTCCTGATTGCCGATGCGTATAACTTCGGATGGTGGCAGGCACTTTTTCAAGTTCACACAGGGTATTATCAGACGCTTCCGCGGCTTGGAGCGGCTTTGGCATTGCTTGTGCCGCTCACCGTTGCGCCGCTTGTGCTGAATTCCATCGCAATCGTGATTCAGGCACTGCCAGCGAGTTTGCTCTTACTCCCTCGCTTTGCACCGTGGGGCAGTTTGCGGTTTCGCGCCATGCTCGCGGGAATGTACCGGTGGTTCCGAACAATGCGGAGATGAGTTTCGGGATTACCGAGTCGCAATTTCTTCTGGCGTTGTGCGGTTATTCTCGTTCTTGTTTCATCGAGGCCGCAATGCAAGATGGGAAAGGCATTTGAGGTTTTCCTGCTTTTGATTTCCGGACTGACCGGGCCATTTTGTCTCGTGATCCTTCCGTTTGCGCTCTTTCTTGCGTGGAGGCAGAAAGATGGCTGGCTGAGGCTTCGCGCTGGGTTGCTCGGAGCGGCTTGTCTTATTCAAGCCCGCGCACTGCGGGTTGTCCATCCGGGCGGACTACAGAAGTCGCTTGGTGCGATGCCCGGTTTATCCGTGCGCATATCGGAGGAGATTACCTCCAACGCTGCTCGGCGGGAATGGGCTGGCGGAACATTCGACCGTTCCCTTGCTCATTGTTTTTTTCTGCGCAGCGATTGGGGGAACGATCCTGGTCGCCATCTGTTTTGTTAAATCGTCTTTGCCGTTGAGGTTGTTTCTTCTCTTTGCGCTCCTGCTCTTCGCACTTGCACTTGTTTCACCGACAGGTGCAGTCCCTGTCGGATTTTCGGCATGGGAGAATCTTGCGCGAAGCTCAGGCGTGCGCTACTGGTTTTTTCCGACACTCGCGTTCGCGTGGTCCATTTTGTGGTGTATCGAGAGCCGGAGCCGTTCCCTTAGGATTGCCGGATCTGTTCTGTTGTGCGTGATGTGCTTCGGAGTGATTCGCGACTGGCGGATCGCACCCTTCAAGGATCTGAATTGGGCGCAAGACGCAAAGCGATTTGAAGCGGCGCCGACGGGAACGACCGTGACCTTTCCAGAGAATCCGGAAGGCTGGAATATCCAGCTGGTGAAGCGTGGCGCAGGCCGATAGATGCCGGGAGCGCACTTTCGGAGGCGAGAATGCAGTTAGTATGATTGTCGAGCCCCAATCTAGCCAACTGAGCACTGGAGACCTGTCCTTGAGCACCCCCGCTTTAAGCACCCGATCATTGGTTCGACACCTCGCCAAGCCGGGTTTTCATTTCCAAATGGCCTATGCTTGTGCGATCGCATTGCTTGTCTCCACAATTGGCTGTCGGTTGACTTCGATCCACGTGCCGGATTTGGGCGCCCTTGCGCTGGGCTTTGCATTCGCGCTTGTCACAGTGCTGGCTTTGGCCCTTTATCTGCACGAAAATGGGAAGTTCTATTTATGTGACGCGTCGATGACGATCTTCTGGGCGTTGACGTATACAGCCCTGCTCGGATATCCGACGACGGTGGCCGCAAGGTTGATGCTGAGTATTCCGTTGCAGGACGCGCATTTCGTCGAATGGGACCGTTGGCTTGGGGTGAATGCATCCGACGTTTCGATCTGGGCCTCGCACCATAGGTACGGAAATCTGGTGAATCGATCTTACGCGTTGCTGTTTCCGCTGATGCAGTTGACGATCTTGCTGCCGATTCTGACAGGCAAAGTGAAGTACGCGCAGAAGTTTATAACGGCCAATTTAGTTGCGTTTGCGATCGGACTGCCGGTCTTCGCGCTGCTCCCCGGCATTGGGCCCTGGTACGGTTTTCACTTGTCGGCTAGACCCGATCAGGCGGCCTGCACAGCATTGATAATTTTGATACGGCAGCCCGGTCCGTATTTATATCGTTATCCGTCGGGAGTCATCTGCTTTCCCTCATTTCATGTTGTTTGGGCGGTTCTTTGTAGTTATGCGCTATGGGGATTTCGTCGATTGCGCATTCCGGTTTGCGTTTTCTCCTCGCTCATCGTCATTTCCACCTTGACTATTGGCAATCATTACTTTTGCGATGTAATTGCAGGCGCTGTGCTGGCTGCCGTGGCCATTGTCATCACAGAGAGGCTGAGCTGCAATTTTGCGGAGCCGGCCCCACCGTCATAACGCTTTCCGAAGTTGCCTTGTCTGAATAGGAACTAAGCGCCCGGCGATAGATCATCTCAGTCCAAGGGCGTATGTCGCATGCGCGCACCGAAACTGCTGAACCCTATGCGAGAAGCAGAAGACTGCGATGGCCGGCGGTATACTGGCGCCGGGTTGGGCGGGATTCGGATTGGAGGGTGGAACAAACTTCAATGCGTCGACCTAAATGCGGCATGCAATTCGTACTCAGTTTGATTGTGAGTTTGGTTGTAGCGCTCTGCGCGATGACGGTGCATGGGCAGCAGGATAGTCGCGCGCCTGTCGATTCGAAGGCTCAGGTGAACGTGACGGTTGTCGATGAGAATGGGCAGGCCGTCTCCGACGCTGAGGTCATATTGATTGAACCAGGGAAGAGCGCAGTGAGCACGCGTACCGATTTTGACGGACATTGCGGTTTTGTTTTGCGCGCGAGCACGCCTTACGAGGTTCGAGCCGGGAAGCCTGGGTTTTACGAGAGCGCGACGAATGGGATCGATCCGAAAGAGGAGAGTCTCCGGATTGTGCTGACGCACGAGCAGATTGTGACGGAGGAAGTGAACGTATCCGATTCCTTGCCCGGCATCGATACACAGCAAACTTCCGACGAGGCGACGATGAATACGCCGGAGATTGTAGACGTTCCTTATCAGACTTCACGCGACATTCGCAACCTGCTGCCCTTTAATGCAGGCGTGGTGCAGGACGTGACGGGACAGGTGCACGTAGCCGGGTCAGAGAACTGGGAGACGCTTGACCAGATTGACGGCTTCGATATTCGCTCGCCCATCCACGGGTCGTTGTCGATGCGGGTGAGTGCCGACGCGGTGCGTACCATCGACCTAGAGACGACGCGTTACCCGGTGGAGTTTGGCCGGGGTACAGGCGGAGTGATCGCTTTTTATACGGGGATGGGTGACAACAAGTTTCGCTTCAATGCGACCAACTTTGTTCCTTCATTTCGCGATTTGAACGGGATTCGTTTTGACAAGTTTGTTCCGCGCGTTACATTTTCTGGGCCGGTGGTGCGGGACCGCGCATGGTTTTATGACGGCGTGGAGACGGAGTACGACAACATATATATAGCGGAGCTTCCGGCAAACGCCAATACAGACGAGTTGATTCGCGGGAGCAACCTGCTCAAAGTGCAGGCTAATCTAACGCCTGCCAACATCCTGACCGCGGGCCTTCTCTTTAACGACTACCACTCGCCCTACGACGGCATTTCGTCGTTGACGCCACAGCAGAGCACGACAAAGCGGAATACGATTGCCTGGCTTCCGTATGTTCGTGAGAGGCTGAGCCTGGCGGGGGGCGCACTGCTGGATGCGGGCATCGGGGTGGACCGCGTTCGCGATGGGTACGAGCCGCATGGAAGCGCGCCGTATGAGGTGACTCCGGAATTGCCCGCGGGCAGCTATTTTGAGAGTCTTACCGGGCGGTCAGAGCGAGTGGAAGGAACCGCGGCGCTTTATCTGCCTCCGCACCGATGGAAGGGACAGCACGATTTCAAGTTCGGTCTCGATTTGGACCATGTGGGTTACAACGAGGCGGTTTCCCGCGCGCCTGTGAGCTATTTGCGAGAAGACGGAACGCTCCTGCGGCAGAGCACTTTTCCGGTGACGGCGCCGTTTACGATTCACAACGCCGAAATTGGCGCGTACGCCCAGGACCGGTGGCAACCGAGCGCAGGACTGCTGGTGGAGCCGGGGCTGAGATTCGATTGGGACGAGATTGTACGACGCCCGTTGTTGTCGCCGCGGTTGGCGGCCGTCTACTCGCCACCGGGGAGCGGCGACGGAACCAAACTGTCGGCCGGCATCGGGATTTACTACGAACATACGCAACTGGAATACCTGACGCGGGCGCTCGCGGGTATACGCTTTGACACCAACTATGCAGCCGATGGAGTGACGCCGATGGGGCCGGCGCAGGAAACGAATTTTACCTACGATCCGGGATCGCTTCACGAGGCGCGGGCATTGAACTGGAGCGTCGGCGTTGAGCACAGACTTCCCTGGAAGCTGTTTGCTGGAGGGAATTTTCTGGAGAAGCGCACAACGGATTTGTTTACCTTTGTGAATCAGAGCGGTTCGACGGCATTGTCGGGTAATTACCATCTGACCAATCAGCGCGCAGACCATTACGATTCGGTTGAAGTCCATGCGAAGCGAGTTTTCGCAAACGGGCATACGGTGTTCGCCTCGTACACACACTCTTCAGCGCGTACGAATGCGGCGCTTGACTACATGCCGACACTGTCGGTCCTTGGTCCGCAGCAGAGTGGGCCGCTTGCGTGGGACCCGCCAAACCGCATCCTCTCCTGGGGGTGGTTGCCCGTGCCGTTGGCAAAACTGAGAAAGAGCTGGGATGTGGTGTATTCGCTCGACTGGCATACGGGATTTCCGTTTACGCCGGTGAACGCCAACCGGCAGTTAACGGGCGGGGCAGGATCGGGACGCTTTCCGGACTATGCAAATTTCAGTCCGGGGCTGGAGTGGCGATTCCACATCCGCGGCGCCTATATTGGTTTGCGTGGCGTGATGGAAAACGCGATGGATCGCAGTAATCCGGCGATCGTGAACCCCGTGGTGGATTCACCTGAGTACGGGACGTTCAGCGAGTTTCAGGGAAGAGCGTTCACTGCGCGGCTTCGGCTGATCGGGACAAAATAGGTGGCAGTGATAGCGCAATTTCAGCTGTGGTCAGTTGATTCCCCGGTCCCTAGGTGCGAGGGACCGGGGGCACCCATATTTTCGGTTAACGGTACGATTCGTCGCGATGGATAACGAACTCGGGGTATGCGCCGCCGCCTAGCTCATGGAGGTCCATGCCGATGCGTTCACCGTCGGGATCGACCCTGAAGGGAACAAACCGGTTGAGGAGCCAGAAGAGCAAATAGACGAGCGGCAGAAAGACACCGAGCAGGGTGGCGATGCCGATCATTTGAGCGATCAACTGGCCACTCCTGGATGCGAATAAACCGACCGCGAACAATCCCCACAGTCCGGCAACGGCGTGAACGGAGATGGCGCCGGAGGGGTCGTCGATGGAGAGCGCAAGCTCAAAGACTTCGACGAGCAAGGGAGTGGCGATACCGGCGACGACTCCGATAAAGAGCGCCGCAGCAGGCGAGACGAGGGCAGCACAGGCGCTTGAGGCCACGAGTCCTGCCATCCAGCCATTGGCGCACAGGCTTGCATCCGGCTTGCCGAATCGAATGTGGGTCACCGTATATGTGGCTGCCAACGCCGTGGACGCGCATAGAAGAGTGTTGACGGCATTCAGTGGGAGCGCGGTCAAGGGGGCATTCAGCCACAGGATGGCGCCGGCCATATTCCAGGCCATCCATCCGACGAGACTCACAAAGCACCCGAAGAGGACATAGGAGGCATTGTGCCCCGGCATGGCGGTGGAGAAGCCCTCTTTAGGGAACTTTCCACGCCGAGGGCCCGCGATCCAAATGACAGTCATGGCGCTGATTCCGCCGAGGACATGGACTGTTCCGGCACCGCCGACATCAAGAAAGCCTGCACCGAGCGAGAAGTTGGCGCCAAGCTGGGCCAGCCAACCGCCGTTCCAGATCCAGTGCGCGGCAAGAGGAAAGACCAGGGCAGCAAACACGGCAGCGCTTGCGCAACCGGCAACGAGCCGCCAGCGATCGGCGCCTGAGCCCCAAGGCAGTATGGCCGCAAGAGCGACGGCGAGAAACTCGAAAAGGAGCATGAGCTGCGATTGCATGGTGGATGATCCCATGCCGAACAAGAAAAGAGGCCCGGCGCCGAGCCAGTTCCAGGACTTGCCGGCAAGATGGAAAGTGTGGCCGGAACTCCCGGACAGGCATCCGGCAAACGCGGCGCCAATGGCAGCAAATACGATGATGGTGACAGAGACGATAGCGAGGTTGCCCAAAAGCGCCTGGGCCGCGGATCGAGAGCGACCGAGACCGACATTGATCAATGCCACGCCGGCAATGGCAAGAGGTGCCACCAACAAGAGCGCCAAGGTGAGGACGATGAGCGTATCGGACATGACAGGAGGCACGGTGGGCGTCATGGGCGGCTCTCTCCACGAGGAAGGATGTGGCCGCGCACGGCGACGCCCAAGCCTAGAGCCTCAACGGCGAGACCGCAAAGGACAAAGGCAGCGCGCTGGGTCGGGTCAGCAAACAGGATGATCGCGGCGATAGCGAGGAAGAAACCGGCTGGCATGACAAATAATCCGGCGTACTTCATGGCCTTTCCTTTCTGAACCTTAAGAAGCTGTACGAAATGAAGCTGTACGAACCAGCCAGTTTGGCAGGGGGCGCGGGCGGGATAGACGACCGCGATGCGGGCTCCAATTCAGGAAGTTCGCTTTGCCAGGTGCTGGGATTTGATCGAGTGTTACGCCCTTATGAATTCTATAGCAAGGCGTGGAGACGCTTCGCGAGTGCTTCAGTTGCTCCTTACGGATTCTTTGCGAAGCGCAATGGATAATGGCTTATGTATTTACGTCTCGATCGGGCTCATCGCGCCGTTCCTGTGGCACTCGGGTTGGTCACGCTGGCGGCAGTGGTGGTGCTCTTTATATGGGACGCCCGCCCACATTGGTTTCCAGCCCGCGCGCACGATTTTCTGGGGGCCTTTTCGCTGGCGATGATCGCGTTTGCCTATCTGGCGTATCAGGTTGTTCATCGGCCGCCTCTAAAGGAACTGGTGAAGGCGATCCTGCTGGCAGTGGCTTTTTTGTTTTGGGCGGCGAATCAGTTGTGGCCGACCTGGCCGCAGGCGACACTGTTTAACGACATCGCGATCGCGCTGTTCGTGTTCGACGTTTTTCTGGTCATGATCGGCTGGCCGCCAACATCGCCGGACAGTTCATTTGCCGAAACGAGCACGTGTAGGTGCGGTGGCTGCCAGTGCGGTAATGCCCGTTAGGCGAGCGGCGTGGGTTTGAATTCGCAGGCGCCATTCTGCTAAGTGCGGGATGTGTCCCGGTTTTTGGGCACGAGTTTTGTCTCAGGGGAGGGCCACTTCCGGGGAGTTTTCGGAAGGTGGCCTCTCACTGAGGCGGGATGACGGATTTTTTGCGGAAGATGGTCTCGAGGCGCAGTGGCGCGACCATGATTCGGCGTGGTATTTTGTAGGCATCATCCCAACCTCTGGTACGGAGATCGCCAGAGGGACGGTGAGTTATTCCCCGCAATCATGCTTATCACAACCTGTTTAGTTATCAATGGCTTACGAAGCTGATTTTGCACAAGAATATTTTTGCATTCGTGGCCGCAAGTCCTTGTAGACGGCATTGAGGCTGTTATATTGAATTTTCGGGGTTCTCCACCTCTCGGGTGTTGCTTGCCCAAGAATGATTCTTGAACACAACCTGTGTGACCGCCGGCACAGCGGGCGCATTCTAACGTGAAAATCAAGCAGGAAAAGCATTCATGGCGCAAATCTTTGAACGCAGCTCCAACGCGCTGGCTCGCATGAGCCTGGTGCTGACGGGGCTGATTGTGATCGCCCTGGGAGTTACGCTCGATCAACTGCAACGTTCGCCCTGGGTGACGCGGCAAGGTCAGCGTCCCGATCAGCCGGTGCCCTTCAGCCATAAACATCATGTGCAGGGGCTGGGTTTGCAGTGTCAGTACTGCCACACGACGGTTGAGAGGTCGAGCTACGCCGGTATTCCCCCGACGAAGACCTGCATCAACTGCCATGCGCAGATCTGGACCAATGCCCAGTTGCTTGAGCCGGTGCGGATGAGCTGGGCGAGCGGGGAATCGATTCCCTGGATCAAGGTGCACGATCTGCCCGACTTTGTTTTCTTCAACCACTCAATCCATGTGAACAAGGGCATTGGCTGCGCAACCTGCCATGGCCGCGTGGATCAGATGCCGCTGATGTACGCGCAGAACACGCTGCAGATGGAGTGGTGCCTGGATTGCCATCGCAACCCGGCGAAGAATCTTCGGCCCACCAGCCAGATCTACAACATGGCATGGGAGAAGCCGAGTTCCGACAGGCCCGTCTGGTGCGCTGCGGCGGATGAGGCCAGCGGCGTGCCGACGGCGCAGAGCGTGAACTGTGTAACAAGTGACCCGGCGAGTGAGCCGCAGGTTGCTTCATTGAATGCGCCGACCATGGTGCCGACTGCAGCACTGGTAAGCGACGCGGGCACTGGGATGGCCGCGCTCAACGCGGCAGGGCAATCTGTGGCGCAATACCAGAAGTTCACCAGCCAGGATGAACTGGGCCACTTTTTGGTGAATCACTACAAGATCCGGACCCCGAAAGATTTGACCAGTTGCGAGGTCTGCCACCGATGAGCGGACCAATGGACAACAGCAAGAAGAGTGGAAGCGTGAACGAGACGGGGAATGCCGTGAATCACGAGACGAAAAACGACCCCACGCCGATGACCCTGGTGCAGGTTCGCCAGGAGTTGAAGGGCGCCAAGGGGAAGAAATTCTGGCGGTCGGTGGACGAGCTGGCCGACACGGCGGAGTTTCAGGCTGCAGTGGAGCGAGAGTTCCCCTCCGCTGCACAGGAGTGGGTCGATCCGGTTTCGCGGCGTGGCTTCCTGAAGGTGATGGGAGCGTCTTTAGCGCTGGCTGGACTGGCCGGTTGTACCAAGCAACCGGAAGAAACGATTTATCCCTACGTCAAGCAGCCGGAGGACCTGGTTCTCGGCAAGCCGATGTATTTTGCTACCGCGCACCCCTTCTCGACAGGCGGCGTTCCGCTGCTGGTGAAGAGCGACGAGTTCCGGCCGATCAAGATCGATGGCAATCCCGAACACGCTTACAACCAGGGGTCTTCTGATCCGTATTCGCAGGGAACTCTGCTGGATCTGTACGACCCCGACCGCTCAAAGAAGGTCACTTATCGCGGCGAGGAGCGGAGCTGGGCGGAGTTTGCCGGGGCTCTGCGCGCAAAGACAGCAGGAAGCAAAGACGGCACGGGTATCTACTTTTTGAGCGCAACGATTACTTCGCCCACGCTGGCGAGGCAATGGCAGGCCGCACAGAAGGCGTGGCCCAAGGCAAAGCTGGTGCAATACGATCCGGCGATTGCGGGCACGGAGCTTGAAAAGGGAATCAATCCAAAGTACGCACTCGATGGCGCCGATGTGATTGTGTCGCTGGACGCGGACTTTTTGTCGGGCGCAAGCTACCCGGGATTTCACAAGCTGGTCCGCGAGTACGCCAAGCGGCGCAAGGATCCATCGACCCTGAACCGGCTTTATGCCGTGGAGAGCACACCCACGACCACGGGCCTGAAAGCCGAGCACCGGCTGGGGCTGAGGGCGAGCGAGATTCCTGCGTTTGCCGCGGAACTGGCCAAGGCTGTTGGCGTCGCCGGGGTGAATTCTCCTGCTTATTCATGGACCGCCGAGCAGGCCAAGTTTCTCGCCGCTCTGGCCAAGGACTTGAAGGCCAGTGCCGGGAAGAGCGTGGTGATCCCCGGGCTCTACCAGGATCCGTCAGTCGCATGGTTGGCCATGGCCATCAATAGCGCTCTGGGCAATGTGGGCAAGACGGTTTCAGTCAACGATGCCGTTGTGAGCCAGGTGCCTTCAAACCAGCTTGCCGATTTCAAGTCTCTCGTTGCCGATCTCAATGCCGGGAAGGTCGACTGGCTCGTAATTCTGAACGTCAACCCGATCTACACCGCGCCCGCCGATCTGAACTTTGCGGACGCGTTCAACAAGGCGAATGTCGTTGCGCACCTTGGCTCGCAGGTGGATGAAACTGGACAGATCGCACACTGGCACATTCCAGCAGCGCATTTTCTGGAGTCGTGGTCCGATGTGAAGGCCTACGATGGCTCGGTTTCCATTATTCAGCCCATGATCGATCCGCTTTATGGCGGCAAGACGGCTCACGATGTAGTGCAAACGCTGCTCGATGAGCCCATGATGAGCGCGTATGACGCAGTGCGCATGACTTCGACGCCTGCGATCAAAGGTGACTTTGAGAAGGGCTGGCGCGCGGCGCTTCATGCGGGATGGATCGACGGAACGGCGTCGCAGGCGATGACCGGACCAGCGGCGAAGCTTGCTCCGGCACCGCAGGTACCCACGCCGACCGCGAAGGATTCGCTGGAAATCATCTTCCGACCCGATCCGACCATCTACGACGGACGCTGGGCGAATGTTGGCTGGCTGCAAGAGTTGCCGAAGCCGGTGACCAACCTGAGCTGGGATAACGCTGCCATCGTTTCCGGCGCGACGCTTGAGAAGCTGGGTCTCGAAGAAGACGACATTGTCGAGTTGACGGTGGGCAACGGCAAAGTGAATGCGCCAGTGATTGTGGCGCCCGGTCACCCTGACAATTCAGTGACCGTGTACCTTGGCTATGGCCGCGAGTTTGCAGGCCGTGTGGGTTCCGGGGCGGGATTCAACGCCTACCTGATTCGCAATACCTGGGCGCCTTTCTATGCGACGGGCTCGCTCCGCAAGCTGGAAGGCAAGTGGGGAATTGCCATCACCAAGAGCCACTACCAGGACCACCGTTCGGCGATGTTCGGCGGGCAGGGTACCGGGAACAACTCGCTTGAGGCAGATGAGGCGCTGGGGCCGCGCGGCATCATCCGCTACGCGACGCTCGCCGAGTACAAGGCACATCCCGGATTTGCCAACGAGGGCGAAGGACGCGAAAAGACGGATATGGGGACCTCGCTGTTCCCCAACTGGGATTACAAAGAGAATGCCTGGGGCATGTCGATCGACATGAACAGCTGCACGGGCTGCAACGCCTGCATTGTGAGCTGTTATGCCGAAAACAACATCGCCGTGGTGGGCAAGCAGCAGGTGCGGATCGGCCGCAATATGCAGTGGCTGCGCATCGACACTTATTTTGAAGGCGATTTGTCCGCGCCGCGCGCGCACTTCCAGCCCATGGCCTGCCAGCATTGCGAGAACGCTCCCTGCGAGCAGGTTTGCCCGGTGGGCGCCACGGTGCATACGCCTGAAGGCATCAACACCATGGTCTACAACCGCTGCGTTGGGACCAGATACTGTTCGAACAACTGCCCGTACAAGGTGCGCCGCTTCAACTTCCTGCTCTACTCCGATTACGAGACGGAGAGCCTGAAACTGATGCGCAATCCCGACGTGAGCGTGCGCTCACGCGGCGTGATGGAAAAGTGCAGCTACTGCGTGCAGCGCGTGAATGAAGCAAAGATCGATGCCGACAAGGAGAACCGTCCGATCCGCGACGGCGAGGTAGTGACCGCCTGTCAGCAGGCCTGCCCGGCCTCGGCAATTACCTTCGGCAACATCAACGACAAGAAGAGCAAGGTGGCAGCACTTCGCGCCGATGAGCGCAGTTACCAGGTGTTGGCCGACCAGAACACACGCCCGCGGACGACGTATGTGGCCGCGGTCATCAATCCGAACCAGGAACTAGACGAAGCGCCGGTGGAGCACGCACCGGCAAAGGGTTGAACTGACGATGGCAACCAGCGAAGTGAAAAAAAGCGACCCCGGCATCGATCCAGCAACGGGAGAATACCGGGTCTTAGGGCAGGGCCAGACCTTCAGGTCGGTCACCGAAAAGATCTCGCGCATCGTGCTCACGCCGCATACGCCGCTGGGCTGGTTTGCGTTCTTCGGTGTAGGTGGCGCGTTGGCCGTGATGTTGCTGACCGCCGTTACCTGGCTGTTTCTCATGGGCGTCGGCATCTGGGCAATCACGCAGCCGGTGGCCTGGGGCTTCGCCATTATCAACTTTGTCTGGTGGATTGGTATTGGCCACGCCGGGACGCTGATCTCGGCGATTCTGCTTCTGTTCAAGCAGGGATGGCGCAACTCGATCAACCGCTTTGCCGAAGCCATGACGATCTTCGCCGTGGTGTGCGCGGGCATGTTCCCGCTGATCCACGTGGGCCGTCCCTGGCTGGGGTACTGGCTGTTCCCGCTGCCCTTCACCATGACGGTGTGGCCACAGTTCCGGTCTCCACTGCTCTGGGACGTCTTTGCAGTTTCGACTTATGCGACCATCTCCGTGGTGTTCTGGTACATGGGCATGATTCCGGATTTCGGCACGCTGCGCGATCGGTCGGAATCAAAGATTGGACAATACGTGTACGGCATCCTTTCGATGGGCTGGCGTGGTTCCACGCGCCACTGGATGCGGTATGAAACTTCTTCGCTGCTGCTGGCCGGCCTGGCGACTCCTCTTGTGCTCTCGGTACACACGGTCATCAGCTTCGACTTCGCGGTGGCCGTTCTTCCGGGATGGCACACCACCATCTTCCCACCCTACTTTGTAGCGGGCGCCATTTACTCCGGTTTTGCGATGGTGCTGACACTGGCCATTCCACTACGCAAGTGGTATCACCTGGAAGGACTGGTGACCGAGCGCCATATCGACAATATGGGCAAGGTGATGCTGGCTACGGGTTTCATCGTCTGCTACGGGTATGGCATGGAAGTGTTCATGGCCTGGTACTCGGCGTCGCACTGGGAAGCCTTCATGATGTGGAATCGCATGTTTGGGCCGATGGGGTGGAGTTATTGGGTTCTGGTGACATGCAACCTGGCGATTCCGCTGACGACTCTTTGGTCGCGCAAACTGCGCACCAATATCACGTTCATGTTTTTGCTTTCACTGGTGGTGAATACGGGCATGTGGTTTGAGCGCTTCGTGATTGTTGTAACAAGCCTCTACCGCGATTTTCTGCCTTCGTCGTGGGGAACCTATCGCGCGACAAAGTGGGACTACATGACGTATGTGGGAACACTGGGCTTGTTTACAGCGCTGTTCATGCTGTTTGTGCGCTTCCTGCCCATGATTCCAATGAATGAGATCCGCATGATGTTGCCCGGCGCCAAGATAACGCCGAAGGCGACAGCGAAGGCTGGTGACTGATGCCCCCACGCGAAGGAACGTACGGCCTGCTGGCCGAATTCGACAATCCCAGCGATCTGGTGCGCGCCGCACGGCAAGCGCGCGAGGACGGTTGGCGGCGCATGGAATGCTATACACCCTACCCGGTGGAGGAGGCAGCGGAGGCGATCGGCTTCCATCGCAATAAGGTGCCTCTGATAACGCTGATAGGCGGACTGATGGGGCTGACAGCGATGTTTTCGCTCGAGACGTGGATTTCAGTGCTGGCCTATCCGTTGAATATTGGTGGACGCCCTACATATTCCTGGCCGGCGTTTATTGTGCCTGCCTACGAATGGACAATTTTGTGGGCGGGGTTGTCGGCATGCTTTGGGATGCTGGCGCTGAACGGTCTGCCTGCTCTTTATCATCCTCTGTTCAACGCGCCCAACTTCCGCGACGGCGCAACGACGGACAAGTTCTTTCTGTGTCTTGAAGCGCTCGACCCGAAGTTCGATCTGCTTGAAGGAAGGGCATATCTCGAGAGTTTTCAGCCGACCTCGGTCGTGGAGGTGGAGTACTGATGCACAAGCAGCTTTCAGCTTTCAGCTCTCAGCTTTCAGCCCCAGGCGCAGTGAAGCGGCTTGCACGCGGCGGAGTTGCAGTTGCGGGTCTTTCGGTGATGGTGCTTGTGGCCGGTTGCCGGCAGGATATGCAGGACCAGCCGAGGATGGTACCGCAACGGGGAACCGAGTTTTTTGCCGATCATCGCGGCGCCCGTCCCCAGGTACTGAACACGGTGGCGCGCGGGCAACTGCATGAAGACAGCTACTTCTACACGGGCGTGGTGCAGGGCGCGAACGGATACCGCGAAGAGCAGAACCTGATGCCTTTCCCGGTGACGATGCAGGTGCTGCAGCGGGGCGAGGAACGGTTCAATATCTACTGCACGCCTTGTCATTCGCGGGTGGGCAACGGGATGGGGGAAATCGTCGAGCGCGGATACAAGCCGGCTGCGAATCTGCATGACCAGGTTCGCACGGCGCAGCCGATTTCGCACTACTTCTACGTAATGACGCACGGCTATGGCGCAATGCCTGACTACTCGGCGCAATTGGCGCCGGAAGACCGCTGGGCTGTTGCGGCCTATATCCGGGCGCTGCAACTGAGCCAGGCAGCCACGCAGCAGGACGTGCCTGCGGGCGTTCAAGTGCAGGATCTGAAGGCCATCGCGGAGGCGAAGGGGCATCCAGAGTACGCACAGCCCTGGGCATTGCCGGCGACTGCGGTGCAGGCGTATCCAGCAGATGCCAAACAGGGCACACCCGGCATGGCTCCTGCGTATCCGGCAGACCCGAAGATTTCGATTCCAGCAAGCAAACCGGCCCCTGCGGCCGCGAAGTAAGGACTAAAGGCATGGCTCACGAATCGCACGCGGCAACTCACGCTAAGACACTCCCAGCTGATCTGGGCGCGCCGGCCTTTGTGGACGGCTGGACGAAGCGCGCGCTCATCGTGGGCGTGATTTTCTCGGTGATTGCGGCAATCCTGGCCTTCGCGGACGGATCGGTCGACCACGTGTTGCGCGCATGGGTTCTCGGCCTGTTGCTCACCTTTGGATGGACCGTGGGCGGATTGGCGCTGCTGATGGTGCAATATTGCTCGGGCGGCAAATGGGGTCTGCTCTTCCGGCGTCCTCTTGAAGCCATGAGCCGGTCGCTGCCCGTGGTTTTCGTCTACTGGCTTGTGGTTGTCGTCACGATGAAGAAGCTGTACCTCTGGGCGCAGTACACGAGCGTGAGCGACACAGCAACAGCGCTGCAGGCGGGATTGATCAACGAGATACAGCAGCATTGTCTTGACTTCAAGCGTCCCATGCTCAATCCGGTGACCTTTACCTGGGTTGGATTGCTATGCTTTGCGATCTGGGCTTTCTACACGTGGCGGCTGAATTCGCTGGCCCTGCAGCGCGATGCCGACAAGGCCGGCAATACTCCTTACTGGATCAAGAAACTTGAGAACATAAGCGGCCCGGGGATTGTTGTTTACGCCGTGACGATGACCGCGGCGGTGATCTACTGGGTGATGTCGATGGACCCGACCTGGTACTCCTCGGTTTACGGCCTGCTGTTCCTGGTGGGCCAGGGGTATTCGGTACTGGCGCTCTGCATCATCGTCTCCATCTCGCTGTCAAAAGGCGAGCCATTCAAGACGATTCTGCGGCAGACTGAGCAGCACGACATGGGCAAGCTGACTTTCGCTTTTGTCATGCTGAATATCTATCTGGCCTTCGGGCAGTTCCTTATCATCTGGTCTGGCAACCTGCCGGAGGAGATTCCCTGGTACCTGGATCGCATTCGCGGGCACTGGGGCATCATCATCACGCTTGACTTTGTCTTCCACTGGCTTATTCCGTTTTCGATGCTGCTTTCGCGCGACATCAAGCGCAACAAGAAGCGGCTGGTGCGGGTGTGCCAATGGATGATTTTCGCCAAGGCATTCGATCTATTCTGGCTGATCGAACCCAACTACAAGGACGCGGCGCGGAACCTGCACTTCAGCTGGGGAATCCTGGAATATGTTGCGGTGCCGGTTGCGATGGTTTCCTTCTGGGTGGCCTTCTTCTGCACGCGCCTGAAGACCCGCCCGCTGGTGCAGGTCAACGATCCGCACCTTGCGGAGATTCTGGAGCCTGAACATGCACAAGCCTGAGGGGCATGGGCCCGAAAAGATCGACGTAGCGGCGGGCTTTGAGAAGAGCGACGTCAAAATCACGGGAATTCTCGTATTTCTGACCGCGCTTGGTATCTTCGTCATCGTCACGGCCATTCTTTGCTACGGCATTGGCAAGGTGATCAACGCCCGGATGAACCAGGAAGACGGTCCAAACACCAAGTGGACCAAGACCGCAGACGTTCGCCAGCTTGGCAGCATGCCCAACAACCCAGAAATGCAGAACAAGGTCGCTGAATTGACCAAGGATTTCCCGACGCCGCGGGTGCAGATCGACGACGGAAATCAGGATGTGGCTGACCTGCATGCACGCGAAGATATCTTGCTGAGCAACTACAGCTGGGTGGACCCCGCGCATACGAAGGTGCGGATTCCAATCGAGCGGGCGATGGAGTTGATTGCCCAGAAAGGCCTGCCGGTGGCTCCAGCTTCCACTGCCACTCCATTGATGACTGGGGAAAGCAAGCCGGTGATCCAGGTGCCGTTGACCAGTGGATTCGCGCGCACCGGGTTTGAACAGGAAGAGGCGGAAGCCCAGGCAATAGAGGCCCGCCAGCGTGAAGGGAACAAGTAGTGATGCGGTATAAGGGCACAATCAAGGGAAGCAGGCGCACCATGGCGACAGCCGCAGCAGGGGCGCTTGGGCTGTGCCTGGCTGCGGGGTCCTCATTGCTAATGGCCCAGGTGTCGGGCTATGGGGATAAGCAGACAGGGCAAACCATTGACAAGCCGCCGTCGCTCCTCGATGGTGTGGGGATTGCGCAGCGGCTGAACGAGCAGTTGCCTCTCGGGCTTACGTTTACCGACGATGCAGGCCGGCAGGTAGCGCTCGGCAACTACTTTGGCAAACGCCCGGCGATTCTGGCTCTGGTTTACTACCGGTGTCCCATGCTGTGCTCAGAAGAACTCGATGGACTCACGAGCGCGCTAGAGATGGTGAGGTATGTGCCGGGGCGGGATTTTGATGTGATCGTGATCAGCATCGATCCGACGGAGGACACGAGCCTGGCCGCTGCCAAGAAGCGCGAGTATATGAAGCGCTACGGCCATCCTGATACGGCAAATGGATGGCACTTCATGACCGGCACGCAGCCGAACATCGATGCCATTACTCAGGCTGTTGGCTTCAGGTATGTCAAGCTGAAGGTGCCCGGCAGCAACCAAGTCCAGTTCGCACACGCCAGCGCCATCCAGATTGTGACCCCTGAAGGCAAGTTGGCCCAGTACTACATGGGAGTGGAGTACTCGCCCAAGGATCTGCTGCTGGGACTGGATGAGGCATCGTCTAACCGGATTGGATCGCCAGTAGACAACATTCTGACCTACTGCTACCACTACAATCCCCAGACCAATACGCACTCACTGATCGTGGCCCGGATTGTGCAACTGGGCGGGGCGCTGACGGTATTGCTTCTGGGCGGATTCATGCTTGTCATGTTCCGCCGCGATTACCATAGCGACCCGAGCGCGGGGCAGAACGGAACCACCGGGCAATCGGAGCCGGGGGAACCGGGAACAGACAAAAAGGTGAACGGATAACGGAATGAATGAAATCAGCCCAGTACTCTGGCAGTTTCTCGTCAAATGGATGACGAACTTCGCGCTGTATCCGCCGGAGGCGTCAAAGATCGCGCCTCAAATGGACGCGCTGTATTTCTTCATGGTCCTGGTCAGCATAATCGGGCTGACGATCGTGATTTTGCTGGTGGTGAGCTTCTCGATCCTCTACAGCAAAGAACGTCATCCAGTGGCGGTACAGATCGAAGGTTCGACGCTGCTTGAGGCCACGTGGACCATCATCCCCCTTGGGCTGTTTCTCATCATGTTTGTGTGGGGCGCGCTTTTGTACTTCCGCATCTACACACCGCCGGCGAACGCCATGAATATCTACGTGGTGGGAAAGCAGTGGATGTGGAAGGCCGAACATCCGGGTGGCCAACACGAAATCAATTCGCTGCATGTCCCAACAGGTCAGCCGGTCCAGCTTACGCTCATCTCGCAGGATGTGTTTCACAGCTTTTCGATTCCCGCGTTCCGTGTAAAGCGCGAGGCGATTCCTGGCCGCTACACGACCGTGTGGTTTGAGGCCACTACCCCTGGCACGTATCACCTTTTCTGCACACAGTATTGCGGAACAAATCATTCGCAGATGATTGGCGATGTGGTGGTGCTGAAGCCGGACGACTTCAAGAAGTGGCTTGAAAGTTCGACGAGCGGCGACTCGCTGGCCCAGAACGGAGAACGCCTGTTTGCGAGCCTGAGCTGCTCTGCCTGCCACAACACACGGCCCGATGCGCGCGGACCCAGCCTGGCCAATGTCTACGGCTCGAAACTAACGCTCT
This sequence comes from uncultured Acidobacteriaceae bacterium, assembly GCA_963820245.1. Classification (GTDB taxonomy): domain Bacteria; phylum Acidobacteriota; class Terriglobia; order Terriglobales; family Acidobacteriaceae; genus Telmatobacter. The sequence goes on from CAWFZC010000024.1 coordinate 312,297, forward strand.
CGAGCGGACAGGCGATTACGGCGGACGACGCATATCTTCGCGAGTCCATCCTGAACCCGTCACAGCATATTACCCAGGGATACGCGCCGATTATGCCTACCTACCAGGGGCAGGTGAGCGAAGAGGGCGTGATCGCGCTTGTTGAGTACATCAAGCATCTGGATTCCGACTACCGTATCCAGCAGACAACGAACACAACCGACCTGCTCCCGGAGAGCGAAGGATCTGCGGCGGGACGCAAGCCCGCTGGTCAACAACCCAGCCCGCAGGGGAAGGTGAACCCATGAGCGCCACAATCGTAAGTCTTCCCGATCAGTCGACGGCCAGAATTCCCAAGACCAACTTCCTCAGCAAGGAGAACGGTCTGCTGAGCTGGTTGCTGACTGGCGACCACAAACGGATCGCCATTCTCTACCTCATCTCGATCACTTTCTTCTTCTTTATCGGGGGAGCGCTGGCCGGCCTGATCCGCCTTGAGTTGCTTACGCCGCAAAGCGATCTGATGGCGACCGACACCTATAACAAGGTGTTTACGATGCACGGCGTCATCATGATTTTCCTATTCCTGGTTCCGTCCGTTCCGGCCACGCTGGGCAATTTCTTCATTCCGATGATGATTGGCGCGAAAGACCTGGCGTTGCCAAAGATCAACCTGCTGAGCTGGTACCTGTATGTCGTTGGCGGTTGCCTGGTGATCTACACCATGGTTTCGGGCGGTGTCGATACTGGTTGGACCTTCACAACTCCGCTTTCGACGCACTATCTGAACACAAACGTCATGTCGACAGGCATGGCGGTCTTTATCGCCGGATTCAGCTCGATCTTCACGGGACTGAACTTTATCGTCACGCTGCACAAGATGCGGTGCCCGGGCATGACCTGGTTCCGTCTTCCGCTGTTTTGCTGGGCGCATTACGCAGCCAGCATCCTGATGGTGCTGGGCACCCCGGTTCTGGCGATTGCCATTGTTCTGCTGGCGCTGGAGCGCACGGTAGGCATCGGAGTATTCGACCCCGCCAAGGGCGGTGATCCGCTTCTGTTCCAGCATTTGTTCTGGTTCTACTCTCATCCTGCGGTCTACATCATGATTCTGCCTGGGATGGGCGTGATTTCAGAGACGATCTCGACCTTCAGCCGCAAGCGCGTCTTTGGATATACGGCGGTGGCGTTTTCCTCAGTGGCCATCGCGGTATTCGGTTTCTTCGTATGGGCCCACCACATGTTCATCATGGGCATCTCGAATTACGCGATGCTGGTGTTCTCGCTGCTGACGATGCTGGTTGCGGTTCCATCAGCGATCAAGATTTTCAACTGGGCCTTCACTCTTTACAAGGGCTCCATCACCTTTGAGACCCCGATGCTGTACTCCTTCGGGTTCATGGGGTTGTTCACGATTGGAGGAATGACAGGTGTCTTTCTCGGCGCCTCGGGGACCGACATTCACCTGACCGAGACCTACTTCATCGTGGCGCACTTCCACTTTGTCATGGTGGGCGGCATGCTGATGGCGTTTCTGGCGGGAATCCACTTCTGGTGGCCAAAGATGACCGGCCGTATGTATCCGGAAAAGATATCGCAGATGGCTGCGGTCATCACTTTTGTCGGGTTCAACCTGACGTTCTTCCCGCAGTTCATTCTGGGCACGCTGGGCATGCCGCGCCGCTATGCAGCCTATCCGCCCGAGTTCCAGGTGCTGAACGTTTTCTCGACGGCTGGCGCAACGATTCTTGGGGTGGGATACCTGCTGCCGGTGCTCTACCTGGTTTGGTCGCTGAAGTATGGGGAGATCGCAGGCGACAATCCCTGGCAGGCAACAGGGTTGGAATGGCAAACCCAGTCGCCTCCGCTTACGGAGAACTTCGTGGTGACCCCGATTATGGATCACGAAGCCTACGACTACGAATGGCTTGAGAAACAACAAGCGAAAGAGGTGGCAAGTGTCGGATAGTCCCGCGATCATCCACGACGGCACCCCGACGGAGGTTGGCCACGCTCATGGGGAGCACCCGGCATATCAGCGCCACCACTTCGAGACTGTCGAGCAGCAGGCGGATGCCACGAATTTTGCGATGTGGCTTTTCCTGCTTACGGAAGTCATGTTTTTTGGCGGCATGTTCACCGCCTACCTTATCTATCGCAACTGGTACTACCAGGCCTTTGTCGCCGCCTCGCATCAGCTGAGCATCATTTGGGGTACGGCCAACACAGCAGTGCTGATTACCTCCAGTTTTACATTGGCTATGGGGGTCTGGTGCGCGGAGACTCGGCGCAAGTCAGGGTTGGTGCTGTGCCTCGTGCTAACGCTTATTCTTGGCCTTGCCTTCCTGGGGATCAAGAGTATCGAATACCACGAGAAGTGGGAAAAGCACCATATCCCCGGCCTTCACTACAGTATGCAGTCGTTCCTTGATCCGGCCTCGGACCCAGAGGTCTACAAGGAATATCATGACAAGCCGATGCCGTTGGATATGGCTCGTCACACGGAGCTTTACTTCTTCCTCTACTTTGCCATGACCGGCATGCACGCGTTGCACATGATCATCGGCATCGCAATCCTCGTGTTCATTATCTTTAGAGCCCAAGCCGGAGCTTATACCTCCGGACATGTGACGTACGTTGAGAACTTCGGACTCTATTGGCACTTCGTAGACATCATCTGGATATTTCTGTACCCGCTGCTGTATCTAATCAGCAGACATCAATGAAGGAACGAAGAGCATGACCGACCTAAAAGAGATGGAAGAGGCGCAACACCACGTCGTCAGCCCCAAGATCTATGCGGCGGTTGCCGTGGCACTGCTCATTCTGACGGCGACCACCGCCGGGATGTCCTACGTGGAGTTGGGCGTCTTCAACGCAGTTGTAGCGTTGGCCATTGCGGTGTTCAAGGCGATGCTGGTGGTTCTCTTCTTTATGCATGTGAAGTACTCGACCAAACTGACCAAGCTTACCGTCGTCGCCGGCATTTTTGTCTTCTTCGCCCTGATCAGCATGACGCTGGCCGACTATATGAGCCGCGCATGGGGCAGATGGTAAGTTACTTTTTACTCAATGCGAGGACCGTCCGAGGGCGGTCCTTTTTCATTGCCAAATGGAATCCACCCATGCTCTCATCTGAGGTGTGGTTAGAGGGTCGAGGCCAGCTTCTTTCAAATACTCAACCGGGGAAATTGCGGGATCCCAAATAAATACGTTTCATTCGATTCGATCCGGTTGCTAAAATGTCGGCAAGTACAGGCCGCGCGAAGGTCAGAATGAAGCTGATTCGCAAATCGTGCTGTGCCGTGGTGATGGTTCTGGCGGCCCGAATGGGCAGTCTGGACGCCCAGGGTGCTTCCCCTGTCTTCCTGCTCAGGCTCGGCGTTTCACAGACTTCTGTTTCCTCGGCGTATGGAACGCCCTATGGCAGGCTCCGCGTAAATGCATCAGAGTCGACCGGACGGGTGGGAGTGCCCGTGGGCCAATGGGACGTGTATCACGTTCCGGCGCAGGACGGCAAAATGTGCAGCACGATGGTGCACTACATCCCGCTGAGTAACGAAGTTCCGCTGACCAAAGAGGAGGAGAAGAATCCTCCGTGGGTTGTTGACTCCCTGATGCTGATGCCTTCAGGACGCTGGTCAGTCTCGGACATTCTTGACCAGGAGCCTGGATTCGCCGAACCGTGCATCAATGGATGCGATGTGATTCTGACGACGGACAAGGCAGGCAAACAAGCCCTGCTGCTGGAACCACAGGGCGGGGCGCCGGGGAGAACCGTTCTCTACTTCGAGGGCGACAGTCCAACGATTGATACCAATGCCGTAATAGCCCTTGATTCCGGGGTGTCCTGGGCCTATGCCTTGCCCCTGGCTGATTTCGAGAGCCACCATCCGGATCTGAACTGGGTGGTCATTGGCACATGGCGTCCAAGGGCGGGAAGCGCCCTCTACGTTCAAGCTGCCGAGGATGAACGGCAAAGGCCGAAAAAGAGCAAATCGCGCTGACGCTTTGGCCGACGGTACGCCAACTTGAAGCTAAACCAGACGCGATCGGGGGTTCTGTTTCGGGCGCTCCCGGCTGAAATGCCGAATTCCGGTTTACAGAAGCGGCTTTGGTGGCTTTTCTGGGGCCCAGACGCCGGCATAGGTCACCTTTACGGGGCGCCGATAGAGTTTTCCAGCCTGCACGGCATAGAGCCAGGTGGGCCCGGCGCCGGCAAACGCGACACTCGAAAGTTCGCCCGCCTGAGTTCCCGGGACCGGGGCGTTCAGGATCTCAATGACGCGCCCGCTGGCCTCACATACCTGAATTCCTTCAGGCGTCGCGAAGTAGCTGGCTCCCCCGGCATCCTGCTGCACGCTTAGGACCTGGCTCATCCAGCCCTGCTCCGGAATCTCAAGCCGATAGAACGGCTCGCCATTCTCGAGCGACCCATCGGGCGCGATCTGGAACGACCACGCAAAACGTGCTTGCGCATCGGTAACGACCACCATTGCCTGATCCGGCGAGAGAGCGATGCCGGCCGGCTGTGCGATTTCGCCCCCGTCGTAAACGGTTCGGACGTTGCCCGCCGCGTCAATCAGGCCAATTGACCTGTGGATCTGGTCCGTGAAGTAAATCTCGCCTTTCGCAGTGGTAGCAATGTTGTATGCTTCCACTCCCTTTGCGATGACTTTTTCATCGCCGGCGGAACCGAAAGACACAATCCGCTTCATTGACGGTTCCGAAGCGTAAAGCCTGCCGTCCGCGCCAACTGCCAGCGCCACAATCGTGCCGGCATCCCTCTTGAAGACGGAGGTCGATCCGTCGGGCGCTGTTTTGTAAATTCGGTCGGCCACCGGGTCGGCGAAGTAGACGTTGCCGTCTCTATCCGCCGCCGGACTCGACGGCAGACTCGTAGTCGCCTTGCGACCTGCTGCCACGGTTTGTCCACGAACACGGTCTCATAGACCTTGCCGCGCGGGTCCCAGCCCGGCTGATGCATCGCTTCAGGCTCGTGAACCACGATGGGTTCGGGATAGCCGCGCCATAGCCAACGCAGCGCATCGGGCATAATGGCGCCGCCCTGCTTCATGTTGTGGGCTTCCGTTCCCATGACCAGCTTGACGTCGTAGCCCGAATACTGGAGCGCCTGATACATGACCTGGTTATTCATAGGCCAGCTGCCGGAGAAGGAGGTGCCGAAGGGCTCGGCCGGAACGATGTGGTCGTTGGTTCCGTCCTGCATGAAGATGCGGATCGGTTTGGGCTCGGTTTTGCGAACCAGCGCCATCAACGAGTCGGCTCCCTTCATGGCCACGTATGTGCCGATGAAACTGAGGACACGATGAAACTGGTCGGGGCGGTTCCAGGCTGCCATGAAGGCGCCCACAGCGCCCGTACTGACGCCTTCAATGGCATGGTCGTCAGGGTTCTTTGAGAGGTTGTATTGGCTGGCGACCTCGGGGATGAGTTCATGGAGAAGGAATTCCGCAAAGCGGCCACTGAGCGAGTCGTATTCGAAGATGCGGTTGTAGCGGTTCTGGACGGCGTCGGAAGGGACGGGGAGCACGCCGGGGTCGATGAAGATGCCGATCATGGGCGGCAAATCATGTTTCGCGATCAGGTTATCGAGGACCACGGGTACACGCACGCCGTTACCCAGAGCTCCACTGCCGTCAAGGAAGATCATGAACGGTGTTGGTTTGGTGGCGTCGTACTGTGCGGGGACATAGACGGCGCAGTTATGCGGCGTGCCCGGGTAGTACTTTCCCGGGCTCAGAACGAACTTGGTGACCGTGCCTTTGGGCACGCCGTCTTGAGGCTGCGAATCGGGGCCAAGCGTGTAGTCTTCAGCGCGCAGAGTGGCGGCAGCAAAGATGAGCAGGAGGGTCAGGGCAAGTCGTTTCACAGCGGGACCTCGATTTGAGAGAGCGGAATTTGAGAGAGCGGAATTGAATTGCGGGAGTGCGGCACACAATTCGGCAGCGCCCCAACAATCGTAACGCGCCGTACGAAAGTTGAGTGGTGGTTTTTTCCATCGTGCGAAAGCGGCGAGGAAACGCGTGTCGGCGGCCATGCAGAATAGAAACAGAGGCAGGTCCGCATTGAGCCAGGTAGGCAACGAAGCAGAAATTCCCGAGGAGCTGGCCCGGCTGGCCAATGGCCCGCGCGTCCTTGTTCGTCGAGGGGGCGCACCGCGCAAAGACGGCCTCTCAGTCGTTTACTGGATGCAGCGGGCGATGCGGATCCCGGATAACCCCGCGCTCGATGTTGCCATCGAGGCAGGCAATCTGCTCGGTTTGCCGGTCGTCGTCTATTTCCAGGTGATTCCAAACTATCCAAATGCCAACCTGCGGCACTACCACTTCTTGCAACAGGGACTCAGGGACGTGGCTGAGGACGCAGCTGAGCGGGGACTGACCTTTGTGGTTCGCCGATCGCCCGCGAAGCTGGAGGCGTTTCTTGAAGAGGTGCAGGCTGCGCTGTTGATTGGCGACGAGAATCCCTGCCGGGAGCCGGAACGCTGGCGCAACGCACTGGCCTCGCGGCTGAAATTGCCCTTCTGGACGGTCGATGCCGACGTGATTGTGCCGTCGCGGATCTTCGGCAGAAGTTATGTGCTGTTGCACCATTTCAGGCCGCACCTCAAGGCCGAGCTGCCGAAATATCTTGTTCAACCGGAGAAGATCGCGCCTCTTCACAAGTGGAAAAAAGGTGAACGGCCTTCGGGCATTTCTCTTTCAGAGGACATCACTGCAGGCTTCACCAAGCTCGATCGCCGCGTGGGTCCGGTGGATGGTTTTTGCGGTGGAACCCATGCCGCGCTCAAGCGGCTCGATGAATTTGTCAAGTCGGAACTTAGCGGGTATGAGGTAGCGCGGAATCATCCGGAAACACGCGGTACCAGCCGCCTGTCGCCGTATCTGCATTTCGGCAACATATCGCCGCTTGACCATTGCGCTCAAGGTGAAGCAGGCCGCCGAGGATGGGAGGGTTCCCGCTGCGGCGGCAGACCGGTACATGGAGCAAGTGATTGGTTGGCGAGAATTGGCTGTGCTGTTTGTGCGATACGAGCCGAACTATGACAACTGGGAGTGCGCGGCACCATGGGCCCGCAAGACCCTGCTGGAACATGCCGGCGATACCCGTCCTTACCGTTACAGTCTCGATCAGTTGGAACGGGGCGAGACGGGCGACGAGCTGTGGAACGCTGCCCAGCGGGAGATGGTTACCACCGGCTGGATGCACAACTACATGCGCATGTATTGGGCCAAGAAGATTTTGGAATGGGCGCCGGCCCCGGCCACTGCTTTTGACTGGGCTGTCGAGTTGAACGATCGCTACGAGTTGGACGGGCGCGATCCGAACGGCTATGCGGGAATCGCCTGGGCGATTGTGGGCAAGCTCGACAGGCCATGGTTTAACCGCCCTGTCTTCGGATTGGTGCGGCCCATGACCGGAGCCTCGATCGCGCGAAAATTTGACGCCAAAGCCTATGTCGGCCGGTTCGGCGGCAAAGGCTGAGCCCTGCCAAAGCGCCGGATGTGCCGCGTGCACACACACACCTGTACCCGCCGTCACATTCTGGTTGCTTTTGCACCGTCCTATAATGGCCGTCAGTTCCAATCCCGGAAACTGCTTGTTTCACACTGCGTAATCCCTTGGATTCTGTGTACATCCCCCGCGGAAGATGACGGTGAGGGGAGGCCGGAATCGGATTCCGGACGCGTGTGTCCAGGCAAAACTTCCATTTAGAGATCGGCAAGCCTACGCAGCGAAGCTGGGTGTCCGGACTCGTTTGTCTGTTGGCAAAGTGCGAGGCCGTAACCCTGGTGGGGACGGCCCTGCTGGCGGCATTGCCGGTTGCGATTCCGGCGGTGCTGAGTTCTCCAGGGGCGGTGGCGCAGGAAGGAGCCGCCGCCCGGGAGAAAGCGCCGAAGCAGCCTGCGAATCTGCCACCCCGTGTGGCTGAGGCCCTGCGATTCCTGGCAGCGAGGGGATGGACACCTCAAACCGGTCTGGCCGCAAGGAACCGGAGGGGCAGGGGAGTAACGAGCGCGAGCAATTCGGTTGCAATCGAGGCTGGCAGTTCAGCAACAGCGGCTTGGCAGCCTTTGGGACCAACAGCGGTTGCAACGCCCAACTTTGGCCTGGTGACTGGCCGTGTGGCAGCGCTTGCCATCGATCCCGCTGACACGACCGGAAATCACGTGTACCTGGGAACCACTGGTGGCGGGGTGTGGGTCGCCCAGAATGCCGGGGCCGCCAGCCCATCAAGCATAGTTTTCACTCCGCTTACCGATACGCTAGCCGCCTTGAGTGGGGTTTCTGACGCCTCCATAAGTATTGGAGCTCTGACTGTCCAGCCGGGCGGGACGGGCGTGGTTCTTGCCGGTACCGGTGACCCCAACGACCTACTCGACTCCTACTATGGGGGCGGGATTTTGCGTTCAACTGACTCCGGGACCACCTGGACTCTGATCAGCAAGACAGACGATTTGGAAACGGGCCTTGGCAGGATGGATGCCGGGTTCCTCGGAGAGGGTTTCGCTGGCTTTGCCTGGAGTACCGTGAATCCGCAACTGGTTGTGGCGGCAGTATCGCAGGCCTACGAGGGCGCGCTTGTGAATGCGGTTCAGCCAGGAAACAGCTACGAGGGGTTGTATTACTCCCTGGACAGCGGCGCCACCTGGCATTTGGCCACGATTTCCGATGGCAGCGGGAAACTCGTGCAGGGGCCGCTTGCCGCCTTTGCAGCACCGGACGGAAATGCGGCGACATCAGTGATTTGGAACCCAGTCCGGCAATTATTTGTGGCGGCTGTTCGCTTCCATGGGTATTACCAGTCGGCGGATGGCGTGAACTGGACGAGGATGAGTGCGCAGCCCGGCTCCGGGTTGAGCACTTCGAATTGCCCCACGAACATAGGTCTTACGGGATCGATTGCCTGCCCGATTTATCGCGGCGCGCTCGCCGTGAATCCGTTTACGGGAGACACGTTTGCGTGGACGGTTGACTTGAACAACCAGGACCAGGGGTTGTGGCAGGACCAGTGCGCGTTGAGCAGTGGCAAATGCACAAGCCAGGCGGTCACTTTCGGAAAACAATGGAGTACTACAGCGCTGGAAACCAGCAGCGATTCAGGGGCAGCGACCATCGTAAATGGGAACTATACGCTGGCCCTTGCAGCAGTGCCGGCGGGTTTGGGCGCGGGACAGGACACCCTGCTGCTGGCCGGGGCAAATGATCTGTGGAAGTGCAGCCTGGCCATGGGATGCGCGTGGCGCAACACAACCAATTCGACCAATTGCAAAAGCGCACAAGTGGGCGAGTTCCAGCATGCCGTGGCCTGGAATGCGAGCAATCCGGCGGAGGTCCTGGTCGGCAACGACAGCGGACTTTGGCGGTCAACCGATGCGATAGGAGAGAGCGGCCAGGTTTGTTCGTCGGCAGATGCCAGCCACTTTCAGAATCTGAATGGGAGCCTGGGATCGTTGGCGGAGGTGACGAGTCTCGCCGGCTTTACGACAACTCCTTACACAATGATGGCCGGACTGGGAATGAATGGTACGGCGGGCGTGAAGAGCAGCGTGGCTGCGGCCGATTGGCCCCAGATCCTAGGAGGCTACGGCGGTCCTGTAGCAGTGGACCCCACGAATAGCGCCAACTGGTACGTAAACAACCAGGCGGGAGTGTCGATCTATCGGTGCGCGCAATCAACGGCCTGCACAGCTACCGACTTCGGCTCGAGTCCGGTTGTCAGTGACGGGGACGTTGGCGGCGATGGAAACACGATGCCCGCACCTGCGCCGTTTCTTGTTGACCCACTTGACCCGACTCAACTGCTGGTGGCAACCTGCCGCGTGTGGCGAGGTCCGGCAAACGGAAGCGGCTGGACGGCGAACAATGCCATCAGCGCTATTCTCGACAGCGGGGCCAACAGCGGAGCGTGCAGCGGCGATGCGCTCATTCGCTCCATCGCAGCCCTGACGTTGCCGAGCGGTGGCGAGCGAGTCTACGTGGGGATGTATGGTTCAGCAAACGGCAGCACAAATCTGCCAGGTCATGTGCTGACTGCCGTCGTCAATCCCGCATCAAGCACGGCGCCCGTCTGGCATGACGTCACCCTCGGTCCGGTAGCCAATGACAGCTACTCGATGAACAGATTCGGCATGGATATTTCCAGCATCTTCATCGATCCATCCGACGCAACAGGGGAGACGGTTTACCTGACAGTGGAGGGTATGGAGGACTCGCAGGAAGGGATCCAGGTGGTCTACCGAACGACGGACGGCGGAGCGCATTGGTTAGATCTGACCTCCAACCTGCCCGCGACTCCTGCGAGCAGCGTTGTGGTCGATCCAAATAACCCGAACGTCGTTTACGTCGCCACGGACGAGGGCGTGTTCTACACGACCAGTGTTGCGGCCTGCTCCGTGCTGCGCAGTAGTTGCTGGTCAGCTTACGGGACGGCCTTGCCCTCTGCGCCTGTTGTGGCGTTGAGTACCTCGCCCGCAGGAGCGTCGTCGCCTGTGCTGGTAGCGGCAACCTATGGCCGCGGCATTTGGCAGATCCCCCTGGCGAGCGCGGGGACAGGACTGACAACTGCCTCCGTCAGCACCACATCCCTTACGTTTGCATCCCAGGCAATCGGGACCGCAAGCAGTGCGCAGAGCGTGACACTCACGAATTCAGGAAGCACTGCGCTGACAATAAGTTCCGTTTCGATCAGCGGCGACTTCGTTGAAACTGACAATTGCGTAAATACAAGCATCGGCGCGGGTGCGAGTTGCAACATAAATGTCACATTCGCACCAACTGTGGCCGGCAGCCGCACAGGCCAGTTGGCCATCAATGCAAACATCAGCGGCGGGCAGCTTTCGGTTGCCTTGGGCGGTACCGGAGCGACGGCCGGCGTGGTCAGCCTGACCCCGTCGACGATCGCGTTCGGGCAGGTGGAAGTGGGTATGACTTCGACTCCCCTGCAGGTTCAGGTGGCCAACAGTGGCGGGATGGCCGTTCCGATCACCAGCGTCGCGATTACTGCGCCGTTTACACTGGCTTCCAACTCCTGCGGCACGACGAGCCTGGCAGCGAACACCAGTTGCCAGGTGCAGATAGCTTTTGCGCCAAAGCAGCCGGGACCGGCGACAGGAACGTTGACGTTTGTGGATGGAGCCGGTACGCAAACGGTGGCTTTGAGCGGAAACGGGGCCGCTGCGCCGACCGATAGCCTGAGTGCATCTTCTCTGACTTTTCCGGCGACCGTCTCGGGGCAACTTTCAGCGACGCAAACTCTCACGCTCACCAACTCAGGAGATTTACCGCTGACAGCAATCAGCGTTTCAGCGACCGGAGCCTTTCAGACCTCGAACAATTGCGGCAGTCAGCTGGGAGGTCACGCGGCATGCACCATCAGCGTGGCATTTGCACCAACGCAAGTGGGCAGTGCGGCCGGCACCCTGACGGTTTCAGATGCACTCAAGACACAGACGGCGTCGCTAGCAGGGACTGGCGTTTCGCCGCCGGCTCTCAGCGTCAGCCCGACCAGCTTGAACTTCTCCACGCAGCAGCCGGGAGTGGCCAGCGCGCCGCAGACCGTGGTGGTAAGCAATACCGGTGGCGCATCGCTGTCCGGGTTGAGCATGGTGCTCTCAGGACCGGCGGCATCCAGCTATTCCATCAGCGGGACGACCTGCGGTTCAAGCCTGGGCACGGATAGCAGTTGCACCGTCCAGATGGTTTTTACGCCGTCTGCTAATGGGGTCGTCGCGGCCTCTCTCGCAGTCTCTTCGTCGACCGCGGGCGTAGCGGCGGTCTCAGTGGCGCTGAATGGCGCCGGGCAGCTTTCTGGTGGGCTGGGAAGCAACCCTGTGCAGGTGACATTCCCCACGGTGGGTGTTGGCCATACGAGCACGGCAGTGCCTGTGACCATCACCAATGGCAGCGGGTACGCGGTTGGCACGTTGGCACTGGCAATTAACGCTCCGTTTGTTCTATCGCAGAATACCTGCGCAAGCAGTCTGGCAGCCGGTGCGAGTTGCACAGCGGCAATCCTTTTTGAACCGACTGCCAGCGGGACGGCGACGGGCGCACTGACGGTGACCTCGGGCGACGTCGCAACTCCGGTGAGCGTTTTGCTTTCGGGGGCGGGTTTCGACTTTACCGCGGCGGTCTCGGGATCAACCAGCCTTACGGTGTCCGCGGGGCAGACTGCGGACTTCGGGTTAACGATCAACCCGATGAGCGGCGCGCAAGGGGTGTTTACGTTTGCCTGCGGCTCGCTGCCAGCTTACGCGAAGTGCGTCTTCAATCCGGCCACAACGACCGTCAGCGCCGGCGCCACTGGAAGTGTGACCCTGGAGGTCACGACCGGGACATCAGGGTCGGCGCGCATGGAGACCCCGGCCGGTTGGCGACTGCTCCCTCTTTCCTGCGGACTGCTTTTGCTGCCCATCGCACTTTGCCGGCGCAGGAACCGGCTCCTTATGATCGTGCTGCTCGCGGTGGTGGCAGTTTCAGCTTCGAGTTGCACCAGTTCGGGAGGTGGAACGAGCGGTGGAGGAGGTGGCGGCGGTGGTGGCGGTTCGGGCGGCGGCTCGACCACGCCAGCGGGAACCTATTCGATTCCAGTGACCCTTACATCCACCGGGATCTCTCATGTGGTTACGTTAACTTTGATCGTGGATTGAGGGCTTTGACGCGGATGAGGGAGGGCGAGCGAGAGCGGGCAACGGGCTATACTTTAGGTTCTGGCGCCGCGGTTGCGACGCCTTGGAAGGTGTCCTGAGAGGGGCTCACGGCAGAGCTAAATCCGAAAAGTTGAAGGCAGGGAAGATAAGGGAATGACAGCAAAAGTCACGGTGGAAGAAGTGGGAAGAGTGGCGGAGTTGGCTCATCTGGAATTGAAACCAGAAGAGGTTGGACCCATGCTCGGCAGTCTGAACGCCATTCTTGACTACATGGCTGAACTGAATGAGCTGGATACGACGGGAGTAGCTCCACTGGCCCAGGTGAGTGAACTGGGAGATTCTGTTGGCGCGAGCGTTCTACGCGCAGACCTGGAACAGCCGTCACTGGACCGGGCGACGGTGATGCACGAGGCTCCGGAGACCGATCAGGTTTTCTTCAAGGTGCCGAAAGTGATTGAGCGGTAGGGCGCTCGGAGCGGGCGACCGCGGAAAAAGAACGCGCAGCAATGCAGGGAGAGCGATTGGCAAGCGAGAACAAGACGGCGGAAACCTATATTCAGAAACCAAGGACGCTTGCGGACGTGCGTGCGGAGATCGTCGCTGGCAGCACAAAGGCTGCCGATCTGGCGGCCGCATACTACGAACGCATTGCAGAGATTAATCCGCGGCTGAATGTATACCTGAGCCTGACCCGCGAACGGGCGCTGGCCCAGGCCACTCGCGTCGACGATGCGGCCAGGAAGGGCGACCTCCTGCCGCCGCTGGCAGGCATTCCGATTGGTATTAAAGATGTGCTGGTAATGAAGGGAGCTCCGGCAACCGCGGGTTCGAAGATTCTTGAGGGATATCATCCGCCGTACGATGCAACGGCAGTCGCAAAGCTCGAAACGGCAGGCGCGGTCCTGCTTGGAAAGCTGAACTGCGACGAGTTTGCCATGGGCTCGTCGAATGAGAACTCGGCTTACGGACCAGTTCTGAACCCGGTGGATACGGAGAGAGTTCCCGGCGGATCAAGCGGTGGTTCGGCAGCTGCAGTCGCGGCAAACATGGCCATGGCTACCCTGGGCACCGATACCGGCGGCTCAATCCGTCAGCCGGCCAGTTTTTGCGGGGTTGTTGGCGTTCTGCCCACGTATGGGCGCGTATCGCGATACGGTTTGATTGCCTTTGCCTCATCGCTAGATCGCGTTGGCCCCTTTGCAGCCTACGTGCGCGATGCGGCCACGCTTCTCAGCGTGATCGCGGGCCACGACCCGAACGACGCAACGAGTTCCCCAGCGCCGGTACCCGACTTTGCAGCCCAGAGCGACCAGTCGGTAGAGGGTCTGCGCATCGGTGTTCCGACTGAGTACTTTGCTGACGGGCTTGATGCCGAGGTCAGGACGGCGATCGAAAAGGGGATCGCGGCGCTTGAGGCTGCCGGATGCAAGGTGAAACCGGTCTCGCTCCCGAACACGCGCTATGCAGTGCCGACGTACTACCTGGTGGCCACGGCGGAAGCCAGCGCCAACCTCGCCCGCTTTGATGGCGTTCGCTATGGCTATCGATCGCCGGCATCCGAGACGCTCTCTGCCATGTACCGGCACTCCCGCGATGAAGGCTTTGGCGCCGAAGTAAAAAGGCGCATCCTGCTCGGCACCTATGCGCTTTCTGCCGGCTACTACGATGCCTACTATCTCAAGGCCCAGCAGGTTCGCCGGCTGTTGGCTGAAGAATATCTGCGCGCCTTTGCGGAGGTGGATGCGATTGTGACGCCGACGTCGCCGATTCCTGCATTCAAGCTGGGCGAAAAGAGCGGCGATCCTCTGGCGATGTATCTGGCCGATATTTATACGGTGACCGCCAGCCTGGCGGGAATCTGCGGCGTGAACGTACCATGCGGGGCAACCAGCGACGGGTTGCCGGTTGGCATGCAGGTGCTGGCATCGCACTTCAACGAAGGTACGGCATTTCGCGTGGCGCGCGCCGTGGAGGCTGCAGACTTATAGGAGCAAGAGAAATGAGCAAGAGTCTTAGATTATTGGTGGTTGTTTTTTTAGTGTTGGCGACGGCAGCGGCGGTACAAGCGGCTCCGCGCAAACCTCATGTCGTAGTTCTGGGTGGAGCAAAACGGGTGCCGTATTCGAAAACCGGTGATCCAGCGGGCGCGGCCACCGGGGAAGATACGCTTAGAATTCGCGCACTGCTTGTCGATACCGTGCTGAAAGAGTGGACGACGGGCGACGCTCACGACGTAACGGACCGGACCTTTGTGGTGCGCCGCGCGATCCGCATCAACGATTCGCTGCCCGGAGATAAATTGGGTCAATGGGTTTGGCAGAGGGGGCCGTGGCTGATGGTGGACCGGGTAACCGGCCGCGTGACGGCACTCAAATTGCCGGACTACGATCCGGGCGTGAGCCACGTAACCTGGTTTCGCGACTACGGTGCGTATTGCGGGGTGACAGCCACGGGCAAGAGCCTTTATGCGGTCGTGGCGCAGATAGCCGCCCGCAAGCCTGTGTTAGCCAAGAAGTTGTCGGCATTCGACCCTGAAAATCACCCCGATCCATCGTGCGATGCACCGGACTGGCAACGCGAGCCCCTGCGCATTACGTTTCACCCCTCAGGCAAGGATGCGGTGAGCTACGATATTCTTCCGGGGTCAGCGGTGCTTGTCGAGGACTCGGGAGACGACACTGAAACTCCTGCCGCAGCGCCGGAACCCAAGGCGAATTAGCTGGGGATCTCGACAATATTACAGCGAGCAAATGGAATCTCTAGACGAGCTTTTGCGGAATGCCGAGGCGGCGCATGGGCACCTATGCGCGGGTCAGATTCTTGGCGTGCGCATGGCGCTGCTTGCCCTGGAACGGCTCGGAATCTCAGACCCGCGAGGCGCAGATCGCAAGCGGCTGGTGACGTATGTGGAGATCGACCGCTGCGCTACGGACGCAATTGCCCTGGTAACCGGTTGCCGACTGGGCAAACGAACTCTCAAGTTTCGGGACTGGGGTAAGATGGCGGCGACGTTCGTCGATCTTGCAGGAGGAAGGGCGATCAGGATCGTTGCTCTGGACAGCTCTCGCGAATTGGCCCACCAACTGTATACCCACCTTGAGAGTGGAAAGCTGCGACAAATGCGGGGCTATCGCGAGATGGCTGCCGACAGCCTGTTCAGCGAGGAATGGGTCCAGGTTGCTGTTGAATCGGCAGACATGCCGGGATACAAAACGGCGCGCATTATGTGTGCTCGGTGCGGAGAGAGCGTGAATTTCGGGCGTGTCTGCGAAGTGGATGGCCAGCAACTGTGCCTCAGCTGCGGGCGGCCGGAGTTGCGCTACTGGGAGCCGAAATCGCACTAACGCCTCATCTGCTTGTGCAGATTCCAAATCATCCACAGCATGAAGCCTATTGCCAGCGCTGCCGGAATAAGCCACAGAACTTCCAGATGGAATTGAATGGTCAAGGAGACACCCCCCTGGCGCTCTCCTGTGCACGGTTCGGGGCATGAATCAGCCTGGCGGCGGTGCGGAGAACGTCCCCAATCCAGAGGAAACCCAAGCCGGTAAAGAAGGTGTAGGCAAGCTGTAAAGGCTTTATAAAAGGGGCGGGCGGAACCTGGGCTCCTTGACATGCAACAGGCCGCGCGTATCTTATCTTTCTAGGCATTCTTTTGGGAACCGGGCGGAAAGGCATGGGTTGAACGGTGTATTTCCGTGTCCGGGGCGCCAAAGGAAAGCTGTGTCGAACAGGAAGCAGAAGGCAGTAGGGTTTCAGACACGGATGCCAGCACGGGCCGGGACTCCGGTTCCCTCCATGCGGCGATCTGGCCCTCCTTCCGGAGCCTGGGCCGGTATGAGCCGCGGCCAGGACCATTCCCGGAGACAAATCTATCGATCAGGCCGCCCGCAAAAGGCTGGGTGTGCTTTTGTCCCGAACGGCGGCGAACCAGCGGCTGAGGGGCGAGCAAAGGATGAGTGTGGCAACGAGTTTCGCATCATTTTTGGCAGGTCCAGCAGGGCCCGGCGGAAACAACATCACGGTGCTTTTGCCGCTGTTGCTAATCCCCGTGCTTTACCTGGTGATGATCCGCCCGCAACAGAAGCGGCAAAAACAGTGGCAAGCGATGTTGGGGTCCATCAAGACCGGCGATCGTATTACGACGGCCGGAGGGATTCGGGGCATCATTCTTTCGATCAAGGACGATTCGATCATTATTCGTGTGGCTCCCGACAACCTTAAACTGGAAGTGGCCAAGAGCGCGATTGCCTCCGTCACCCAGGAAGATGTCTCGGGGTCGTAACGAGCGCTTCCGGGTCTTCAAGCCCCGGGGCGAATTTTTCTGCGATTTGAACTAGAGAAACGGAACCATGAAGAAGAATCTGAAAAACAGAGTTGCACTGATTGTTGCGGTGCTTCTGATTTGCCTGTACGGAATCTTTGGAATCCCATCCGGCGTGAGCGGCAAGGCCCTAATGGATGCGCTCAGCAGCCGGATTCACCTCGGTCTCGATCTCCGCGGCGGCGCCCACCTGATATTGCAGGTTGTGGTGTCTGAGGCCGTGAGTGCGGAGACAGACAACACGGTTGCAAGGATTCAACAGGACCTTAAAGCGGCCAACCTCACCTATTCGCAGGTGTACAAGCCGGACCCGAACAAGCCGGAGACAATTCGCGTAGAAGGCGTAACGCCGGCGAGCGCGAGTGCGGCACGTTCGCTGCTTGATACCAAGTATTCCAGCGAATACGATCTCGCCGGGGGCGGTTCGGATACGAGTTTTGTACTCACCATGAAACCGCCGGTGGAGAAGGCCCTGGAAGAGAAGACTGTCCAACAGGCCATCGAGACGGTGAACGATCGCGTGAATTCGCTGGGCGTCAGCGAGCCGAAGGTTGCTCCCTACAGCCTGGGCGCCAATCAGATTCTGGTCGAGCTGCCGGGCGTGAGCGATCTGGACAGGGTCAAGACCATCATCCAGTCGACGGCGCGCCTTGAGATTCACGCAGTTGTGGGTGGACCCTTCCAGGATGAGGCTGCCGCGCTCGCCAGCGTTGGCGGCGCGCTCCCATCGGACGAAGAAATGGTTCATGGTTCCGGAGCCCTGGCGACCGGTTCCGATGCAGACAGCGTATATGTGATTCAACGTGTTTCAGTCGTGGCCGGAAGCGATTTTCGCTCCGCGGACTCGGGCACAGATCAGAACGGTCTGAGGGACGTGCGCTTCACGCTTACGAACGAAGCCGGTGACAAGTTTTACGACTATACGAGCGCCAACGTAGGCAAGAGCATGGCGGTTGTTATGGGCGGTCGGGTTCGCGAAGTAGCGAACATCAAGAGTGCGATCCGCGACAGCGGCGAGATTGAAGGAAGCTTCTCTCCTGAAGAAGTTGAAATCCTGTCAAAGATGCTACGAACCGGCGCCCTGCCTGCTTCGCTGAACTATCTTGAGGACCGCACGGTGGGCGCGTCTCTTGGAGCGGACTCGATTCGCGCAGGCGTGACGGCAGCCATTGTGGGCGTATTGGTTGTGATGGCCTTCATGCTCATCTATTACCGGAGCTCTGGCATCAATGCAGACCTGGCACTGTTTCTGAACCTGGTTATCCTGCTCGGCTTTATGGGATTCTCCGGGGCCACAC
Source organism: uncultured Acidobacteriaceae bacterium (assembly GCA_963820245.1). Lineage (GTDB taxonomy): Bacteria > Acidobacteriota > Terriglobia > Terriglobales > Acidobacteriaceae > Telmatobacter. Next base: position 330,575 of record CAWFZC010000024.1, read on the forward strand.
TCACGCTGCCCGGTATTGCCGGAGTTATTCTGACCATCGGTATGGGCGTGGATTCGAACGTGCTGATCTTCGAGCGAATCCGCGAAGAAATTCGGGCAGGCAAGGCCGCATCGGCGGCAGTGGACCAGGGCTTTGCACACGCCTGGGTCACCATCGTCGACACGCACGTGACCACGATCGTTTCTGCAGCCATCCTGTTCCTGTTCGGAAGCGGACCGGTGAAGGGCTTTGCGGTCACGTTGACCTTCGGTCTTGCAGCAAACCTCTTCACGGCGGTGTACGTGTCGCGCGTCATCTTCGAGGCCCACTTGAACAGGTTGAAGCCGGGTGAGATGGTTTCCATTTAGAAGCAGTGATTGGGGAATTGAGAATTGCGGCTGGTGGCTCGTGCGCTCCAGCCTGAAAAGAAGGGAAGAGAACCAGTGGAATTGTTTCACGGCGTAAATGTGAATTGGCTCGGAAAGAAATGGTACTTTCTAGCCTTTTCTATGATCTTCAGTGTTGCGGGCATCATCTCAATGGCGATGCACTGGTCGCATACCGGCTATCCGGTCCCTCTCGGTGTTGATTTCCGAGGAGGCACCGAGGTGCAGGTTCAGTTTGCTCAGACTCCGGATGTTGCCAAGATTCGGCAAGCTACTGAGGAGGCCGGCATCAAGGATGCCACAGTCGTGATTTACGACGTGCCCAGCAGCAACAACGTGCTCATCAGCCTGCCAGAACAGACCAACGAAAGTGCGCTTGACGTTGGCCGTCAGCGGATTGTTGATGCCTTGCAGGGGCATTACGGCAACCCATTCAACGTGCGCAATGTGCAGGTAGTGGGTCCCACCGTGGGCAAGCAGCTTGAAAGGCAGGCAGGGCTGGCCACGCTTTACTCAATGCTGGGGATGCTGGTCTATCTTTGGTTCCGTTTTCAATTGATCTACGGGATTGCCGCAGTTGTGGCGTGCTTCCACGACACGCTGATCACGGTTGGAGCCTTTGCGTTGACAGGGCAGGAGATCAGCCTGACGGTTATCGCTGCCATACTGACTCTGGTCGGCTACTCGATGAACGACACGATTGTTGTATTCGACCGCATTCGCGAGAATCTGCGTCTGAGCCGGCGCGAGCCTCTACCGGATCTGGTTAATCGAAGTATCAATCAGACATTGAGCAGGACGGTGCTTACTTCGGGTTTGACCTTCCTGACCGTGCTGTCGCTCTATATATTTGGCGGTCCGGTGCTGAAAGGCTTTTCATTTGCGCTTGTCGTGGGTATTCTTATCGGTACCTATTCATCGATTGCTGTGGCAGCTCCAATGCTGGTTGCTTGGCAGGAGTGGCGCGGCAAGCAGGGCAAGGCAGTGGTATTGCCGGCTGCGAAGCGCGCGAAAGGTTGAAATAACAGGGCTTTTGGATACTTCCTTGGATTCAGGAGGAAAGGTTTTCTCGAGGCACGCTGGTGGGACACAAGGATTTGAATACGGAGCAGGAAAAAGCTTCGGGATTGAAATTGCACAAGTTTTGCAGCAGGTTTTGCAGGTGAGCCATAGTTCTGATAAGGTGAACACGCTTCTGTAGGGCGGTTTTAAATCACGGGAACATTAGCGGTTCCCGCGGTGTCTAATCAGGAGTAACCAACACTCGATTCGAGGCTGGCCATGTTTGAAGATTCCACGTTTGAATCCGGAGGCAGGATCAAGACCAAGAGCGGCCGTTGGATGATGTTTACGGGCATCATTAACGGCTCGATTCTGATTCTGCTTATCCTCATTCCGCTGATTTATCCTGAGGCGCTGCCGAAGGGCGCCATGCAGACCCTCCTGTTTGCCCCGCCTCCGCCGCCACCGCCGCCGCCTCCTCCGCCACCGCCTGAGGTTGTGCACGTTGTCCATGTGCAGTCAGAAATGATGAACAATCAGCTCACGGCGCCAACTAAGATCCCGCACAACATCCAGATCGTTGCCGAGAAGGAAGCGCCCACCTCCAGCATCGGCGTGGCCGGAATGGAAGGCCTGGGTGGCAGCAGCGCAACGGACAGCCTCTTCGCGAACAAAGGACCCAAGGTGCAGGCGGCTGCTCCCAAGAAGGTGAGCATCTCGGCCGGCGTCATGGTCGGCATGCTGCTGCAAAAGACTCAGCCCATCTACCCTCCAATCGCAAAGGCCGCACGCGTTTCCGGAACGGTGGTCCTTCAGGCCACCATCTCGAAGACGGGCCAGATCGAAGGACTCCACGTGATTAGCGGCCCGGCCATGTTGCAACAGGCGGCCATGGACGCGGTGAAGACGTGGCGCTACAGGCCCTACCTGCTGAACAACGAACCGGTAGAGGTTGAAACCACGGTGAACGTGATCTTCACCCTTGGTGGATGATGAAACCACTGGCTCCCTGGCAGTTTCTTGCCGGGGAGCTTTGCTATTGACCTGAATGCGAATCCGGAAAGAGCCGCATTCCCAGCAATCCGCCGCGGCGGATAGTCTTTAGGTTACAAACTCCTTAGGAGGAACGATTCAGTGATTCTCGCTCAACTCGCACATTTCGCTTCGCACACGGTCAGCAGCCTGGCACTTTTCCAGGATGAGCAGACAGTCAGCTTCAGCCCCATGGGGCTGTGGGATCATATGGGATGGTTGGCCCGCTGCGTGGCTATCCTCCTCTTCATTGAGTCGATCTGGTCGCTGGCCGTCATGATCGACCGTTACCTGTACTTCTCTGCTGCCCGCAAGCAATCGCGCGAGTTCGCGCCCAAGGTTGCCGGCGCCCTGAAAGACAGCAAGCTCGAAGAGGCGATCAAGATCGCCGACCGGAACAAGAAGTCCCATCTGGCCGAGGTCGTGACCGCCGGTCTGCAGGAATTCCGCGCATCCGGGGGCACCGCCACTGAGGAGACCATTGCCAGTTCAGGCCGCGCGTTGGAGAGGGCTGAGGCCATCGTCCACGCCAAGCTGAAGAGGGGCCTCTCGGTGCTGGCAACGATCGGCGCAACCGCTCCCTTCGTCGGACTGTTCGGCACGGTCGTCGGCATTCTGAACGCCTTCCAGCAGATCGCCACCCAGAAGACTTCGGGTATCGGCGCGGTTGCCGGCGGTATTTCGGAAGCCCTTGTTACGACGGCATTCGGCCTGCTCGTGGCCATCCCTGCCGTTATGGCCTTCAACTATTTCACCGGACGTGTCGAAGCCTTCGACGTCGAGATGGACAACTCCTCGAGCGAACTCGTCGACTACTTCATCAAGCAGAGCCACAAGCGCTAAGCGAGGCGGCTGTCGGTTCGAGTGAGAAGCTGCAGGGCAGGAGGGCCTCAAATCTCTCCTGCCCATCGGTTTAACTCTCTCGGGAAGGCAGGATGGTTTCTGAAGGTAGTACCGGACGGTATCCGGTAAAAAATCAAAGTTACGGAGCCCAGACAATGGGAATTGCAGTACGTGACCTAAGTAAAGCCGTCAGCTCCAACATCAACGTGACGCCGATGGTGGACGTAATGCTGGTGCTGCTGATCATCTTCATGGTTATTACGCCCATGCTTCAAAACAAGGTAGCCATCGACATGGCGAAGGTGGACAATGCGGTCGCCATGCCCGACGCCGACAAGGAAGATGCGATTGTCGTTGCCGTCACTCGTGATGGTGGATTATTCCTTGGGCAGAACCGCGTCTCTCCAGACCAACTCGGCCCCCAGGTTCGCGACAAGCTGGCCAACACGCCGGGCAAGACGATCTATGTTCGTGCGGATGCGCGGGCGCAGTACAAGGCGGTTGAAGACGCCATCGACGACGTCCGTACGGCGGGCGTGGATGAAGTGGGCTTGCTGACGCAGAAGAAGGACAGCGGCGGTCTTTCAGGCGGGCAGTAAGCCTGCGGAAGACGAGTCCTTTTTAACGAAATTTGCAGTAAACGAGGAGTTTTAAGCCATGGCAATGTCAATGGGAGGCGGGGGAGGCTACTCGTCCGACATCAATGTAACGCCCATGATCGACGTCTTGCTGGTGCTGCTGATCATCTTCATGGTCATCGTGCCGGTGACTCCAAAGGGCCTGGATGCGCTGGTTCCCCAGCCGCCCAAGGATCCTCAGAAGCAGCAGCCGCAGAACGATCGCACTATCGTTGTTCAGGTCCTGTATCACCCCGGTGCACCCCCGGAATACAAGATCAACGAGACCGACGTGAACAAGGTCGATTTGCTGCCCAAGCTGACTGAGATCTACGCCAACCGCGCCGAGCGTGTGATGTTTGTCAGGGGCGATGACGATTTGAACTTCGCCTCTATCGCCGAGGTGATCGATATTGGCCGGGCGGCCAACGTGGATCACATTGGACTGATGACGCCAAAGATCCAGGCCGGCCAATAGCCGAGTTCTGCCACGCGTCTTCCTCGCGTAGGGAGGCGCAACCGGCACCGGCCTTTCGTGGCAGGGTCGGGGAGCAGAAGGCTGGCTGAACTGGGGATTGCGGCGGGCATTGGAGGACTTGAGATTGCAGAGTTATCTCAGGCTTCCCAGCAATGGCACAAGTGCCCGGAAGCGGTAAGCGCGGGCGGTAGTAGGAGTACAATTTTTCAATCCTGGTTCCGGTTGCTCCCACCCGCAACCAGCTTTAAGAGATTCCAGGCGCGTAACCGATAGGCACACGCCTGAAGGAGAAGGATACGAACATGAATGGACCCGCACGTATTACGGCGTTCGCGATTACCCTTGCCGGCATGGTGCTTTCCATGAGCGGGTGCGACCAGCTCAAGGCCCGTGACCAATTGAACAAGGGCGTGGAAGCGTACAAGAGCGCCCATTACGAAGAGGCGATCGGTCACTTCCAGAACGCGACGCAGCTTGACCCAAATCTGCCGATGGCAAAGACTTATCTGGCCACAGCGCTGGCACAGAATGTGGTTCCGGGATTGAACACCGCGGAGAACCTGAAGACGGCCCAACAGTCCATCGACATCTTCAAGGAGGTTCTTGCCAAGGATCCCACCGATGTCAACAGCCTGAAGCAGGTTGCTGGTATCTACTTCAGCATCGCGAATCCAAGCGACAATGCGAAGTGGCTCGACAATCTGGGTAATGCCAAGGTATGGCAGGAGAAGGTTCTTGCAATTGATCCGAAGGATCCAGAAGCGGCCTATACTGTCGGCGTGATCGACTGGATGGAAGCCCATGCAAATCTTCTTTCGGCCTTGCAGGGCGCGGGAATCAACGATGACGGCAATGGTAATCAGAAGGCTCCCAAGAAACTGATGGATCCGCTGAAGGCGCAGAATGGCCCGCTGGTGGATGAGAGTCTGAAGTTCCTGAATCAGGCAGTGGAGAACCGGGCTAACTACGAAGAAGCCATGACCTATCTCAACCTGGATTACAGGGCGAAGGCGAACGTAGACTACGGTGACCCGGCTGCCGTGAAGGCCGATCTGGCATCAGCGCAGGACTGGACATCCAAAGCCATGAGTACCCGCAAGGCTAACGAAGAAAAGAAGAACGCTGGCCCTGGCGGCATCACCATGGATTCGAGCGGCAACCTGAAGTAATCGTCGGTCAACCGCATAGAAACTCAAGCGGCCTCCACCATCGGTGGGGGCCGCTTTTCTTTTGCCCACTGGTTTTTGGTACACGGTTTTGCATTTTGCGAGAGCGGGATTCCTTTGAGGGGGCTTTGGCGGGGTGATGCGGCTCACTAGCCAGGCGCTCAATGAAGCCATCTGAGGTTCATCGACAACGCTAAAGGGTCGCATTCATTCAACCTAAACAGCGTGAAAATGTTCAATCAAACGGTTACGCTTTTCGAGATACCAGACCCAGAAATTCATTGCATATCGTGTTTTCAAACCCAGTAATTTCCCATGTAAGAAACGTTGAAACCCAGTAATTCCCCAAGAACTGGAAGAGAGCGCGTTCCTGAGCTTTGGAGAATGCATTTGGGGCCATATGGGGCCTAGTTAAACGGCGAAAAGCATGAGTCAAGGGCGAGGTTAAGGTCAGGCCAGGGATTCGTCCCGATCGCACAATACCAACCAGAATTATCCGCTGCCGGGTTACGTCGGAGGAAGCCAGTCGTTGGATTACCAACGGCCGTTCGCCTGGAAATGGATGAATTCCGCGTCCAGCGGTCTTGTACATGACAAATGTCACCGAATTTTCCTGACGCCCTGCACTTCAATCTCAGCCGCGTCGCTCGCATACTCGATCTTGTCGTCGTCAAGATTTACCAAGGAGCGAGTCATGAGCGCAGTTCTTGAACTTTCCCCAGCCTTTGCGGTGCCGGCACTAAGCGGATCGATTGAATGTGTCGCCTCACTCAACCACGTCACCAAACGATTTCCCACTGGCGTCGTCGCTCTCGACAACCTTTCCCTTACCCTCCGCCGCGGCGAGGTTGTCGCTCTTCTCGGTCCCAACGGTGCGGGAAAGTCTACGGCGGTCAAGCTTCTGATGGGCCTCAGTTCGCCGACGTCCGGGACTGTCAGGATCTTCGGCGCCGATCCGTGCAATCATACGGCGCGCCTGCGCACGGGAGTGATGCTGCAGACGGGCCGGGCCCCTGAAATGCTTCGTGTACGCGAGCACATTGAGATCTTTCGAGGGTACTATCCCAATCCGATGGCCTATGCCGACATCGTTCAGGTTGCCGGACTCGAGAGGATCGAATCACGCTTGTTTGGACAACTCTCCGGTGGCCAGAAACAGCGGGTTCTGTTTGCAATCGCGCTGGCAGGCAACCCGGATCTGATTTTTCTCGACGAGCCTACGGTGGGGCTCGATATCAAGTCTCGCCGTGGCATGTGGGCACAAATCGAGCTTCTGGCTGCGCGGGGCAAGACAGTGCTCTTGACCACGCACTATCTTGAGGAAGCCGATTCGCTCGCCCAACGCATCGTGATCATCGAGAAGGGCCGAATTGTTTGCGAGGGTACGCCTGCCGAGGTCAGGTCGCTCGGCTCTCTGGCCAGGGGAGCATCGAAGGACCGCAACGTCAAGATCATCCGATGTGCCACCAGCGTTTCCACGCAAGCCCTGCTGAAGATGCCGGGAATTACAAGCGCAACGGTTCATGGGGAAATCACCACAATCGTCGCCAGTCAGCCCGAGATGACGCTGCGCGATCTCCTCGCGCTCGATCCGTCGCTGCACTCGATCGATGTACAAAACCCCAAACTCGAAGACGCATTTCTTGCTCTCACGGGCGACCGCGAATAGCTCGACCACTGATATTGCAATCACCAATGCGCCGGGAATCAGCGCAGGGTCCTCCCGGCCACCACTCTGAAAAGGAGCGACACATGTCCACCACGACGTTTGAACTTCCTCACGCCGAGTCTTTCACTCGCAACCTGACAATCTTCCTACGCGAGGCTCAATATGAGTTCCTTCGACTCCTCCGTACGCGCAGCTTCGCATTTTCCGTCGTAGGCTTTCCCGTGGTGTTTTATCTCTTCTTCGGAATCATCATGAACCGCGGACAGCATATCGGCGCCATCTCGGTCGCGAAGTATGTGCTGGCAAGCTACGCGGTATTTGGCATGGTGGGCGCCGCGCTGTTTGGCATTGGCGTGGGTCTGGCCGCAGATCTGGCTGCGGGGTGGATCGATCTCAAGCGTGCCAGCCCCATGCCGCCGCTCACCTACGTACTCGCGAAATGCTGCTCCGCCGTGTTCTTCGGTATCCTCATTGTCAGCCTGCTCGCGCTACTGGGTATTACCCTGGGTCACGTCTCTCTGACTCCCACTGAATTCGCCCGCATGGTCGCCCTCACTGTAGTTGGCGTTGTGCCCTTCGTCTGCATGGGCCTGGCCCTTGCCCTGTTGGTTCCCTTCAATGCTGCGCCCGGCATAACCAACATGATTTACCTGCCCATGAGCTTCTGCGGCGGACTCTGGGTGCCACTCATGTTTCTGCCGCACTTCATGCAGAAGATCGCTATTTTCATGCCCACCTATCACCTTGGCCAACTGATGCTTGGCGCATTCGGGTACGCCAGCACAGGCAGCACCTTGAGTCATTGGTCCGGGCTGCTCGGCTTTACACTACTCATGCTGGGCATTGCCGGGGTTGCGATGCGCCGGCTTGAACAAAACTCGTGAGAGCAATGGCGTACGCTCCGGAAAAAGGAAGCAATGTCCGCTACCAATTCAATTTCGCAGAATCACCAAAGCAGATGGGCCTGGATGTGGCTTGCCTACACCGGCTTTCTCTTGCTCCAGCCACTGATTGAGCCAAGCCGCAATCTCTGGCTGGGCACGATCGCCTGTCTCCTCGTCTTCTTCGGCATCTTCTGGCGATTCTTTTTCACTGGAGGGCAAAGCGAGCCCAGGCGCCTATGGATGGTCGGCGCCACGTTCATGCTGGGCCTCGCCGTGTTCCCCTGGAACCGCGGCGCTTCCACATTCTTTATCTACGCCGCTGCGTTTCTTCCCTTCATCATCGAGTCCACGCGGGCTGTGGTCGCGTTCATCCTCTTTGAGTGTGCAGCCATTCTTGCTGAAGGCGCGTTCTTCACCCTCCGTACGCATGGCGGCCCGTTCTATGTCGGTTGGCCCAACACTTTCATCGCCATATTCCTCGTGGTCGTAATCGGCGGCGGCAACATTTATTTCGCCGAGCAAAGACGCGCCGAATGCAAACTCCGCGCCGCGCTCGAGGAGAACGTCACTCTCGCCGCAGTCGCCGAGCGCGAACGGATCGCGCGCGACCTCCATGATGTTCTCGGTCACACCCTCTCTGTCATCGTCCTCAAGGCAGAACTCGCCGGACGCCTCGTTTCGATCGATCCTGCCCGCGCCACCGTCGAGATGGCGGATGTGGAGCAAACTGCCCGCGCCGCACTCTCTGAAATCCGCGAGGCTATTGGCGGATACCGCTCGCGCGGTCTCGCCGCCGAAATCGATGCCGCGCGGCGTACCCTTGCTGCCGCGGGTGTCACGCTCCTGGCTGAAAGCAAACCGGACCGCGAGTCCTTCAGTCCTCAGGAGGAGACCGCCCTGGCTCTCGCGTTGCGCGAAGCCGTCACCAACATCGTTCGTCATGCACGCGCCACCAACTGTCGTCTTCGCTTTGTCTCCGACGCCGGTCATCGCCTCCTCGTGGTTGAAGACGATGGACAGCAAACAATCAGCCGCGAGGGCAATGGCCTGCGCGGCATGCGCGAACGCATCGAGTCCATTGGTGGTCGTTTCAATCTTGAATGCGGCATCGTGCAGAATCACGGCACACGCCTTACCATCGAACTTCCGCAGCGTGAGACCGCAGCCTCATGACTGCCACGCAGCAATCCACGGCGCCCATCCGCGTGCTTCTGGCGGAAGATCAGACTATGCTCCGCGGTGCGCTCGCTGCCCTTCTCGATCTCGAGCCCGATATTACCGTCATCGCGCAAGCCGCCAACGGCCGCGAGGCGCTCAAACTGGTCCGCCAGCATACACCTGACGTCGTCATCACTGACATCGAGATGCCTGATCGGACCGGTCTTGAACTTGCTGACGACCTAAAAAACGGCGACTCCAGCTGTCATGTCATCATTCTGACTACGTTTGCGCGTCCCGGTTATCTGCGACGAGCGCTCGAAGCAGGCGTGCGCGGGTATCTTCTCAAGGACCGGCCTGCAAGCGAACTCGCTGAAGCTGTGCGCCGCGTCCATGCGGGCCTGCGGGCAATCGATCCGGCTCTTGCCGCCGAAGCCTGGAGCAGCGAAGAAGATCCGCTCTCCGACCGTGAGCGCCAAGTCTTGCACCGCGCCGGTGATGGTCGCTCCACCGCGGAAATCTCCGCAGAGCTTCATCTCTCGGAAGGCACGGTACGCAACTATCTTTCGGAAGCGATCGCCAAACTTGGCGCGGCCAATCGCATCGATGCCGCAAGAATCGCTCGGGCACGAGGATGGCTTTAGTTACTGTTCAACCAAAGGTTAATCACCTGCGAACAGGTGCCTTGTTGCAGCGGATCCCATGGTTGTTTTCGTTGGCCGGTTCCGGTCCGATGACCGTCTATCCCGAAACTGCTTCTTGATTGGCAGTTCAACATGCTACTTCAACCGGGCCGAGAATTCGCAGCTTGAAGTCGGCTTGTTGTTGGCTGACAGTTCCGTGCGCATCAATGAGAAACCGGACTCCACCATTCGGAATGGTTTCGAGGGTCCGGATGCTGATGACATTTTTGAACCCAATCAGATTCCGCAAACCCAACGTGCGAGCCCTGATCTTCTTGGCGGAATTTCGTCTTCTTTTGTAGGAGGCGGAGCTCGACCGATTTGCGTGACTTCTATCGTTACCGATGAGATGACTTGAATGTCACTTACCTTCCGTCGACTGACTTTCCGGGATGAAGCGGGTGGAGGTTGCGGGATTGGTCCACGCGGCGGCTGGGATTATGAATTGTTTGTCATCTCCGGATGAAGATTACTTCAGAAACGGTTGTGACCGATCGGCACCCGCTACGCTGGAGGTTGGAGCGCATTGGAGATAACTCAGTTCAATGAGGTTTTTCCACACTAGGCTCAAAAAAATGCGTCGCGAATTTTTTCAAAGTTGAGCAGAACTGGACATACATTGCATCTAAGTTGTTCGGATGATGGCTCAGGCGCTTGTGGATCAGGGCTGCGGTGCAGGAGATCGATCCCCAGGTTTTTTCATCTCTCTCTGTATTCGTATTGCCTGGGGCTTGCCGATTTGACAGTGTCTTGACCACTATTTTCATTCGGGAGGAAATCCTCATCCTGCCTCCTGATCGGCCTATCGTATTCGCGCGCAAGCTTTCTAATAATTGGCTTTCGCAAGCCAGGTTTTATCTGCTACGCGGCTTCATAAAAGTAAGCTGGCCGCTGTCGAATGTGGCTCTTTCGGGATTGACGTGATAGCCGCTTGAGCATGAAGAGGATATTTGAATTTCAGGTTTTCGATGCGATTCCTTCGGATCGCCATGCTGGGCGATCGGCGTTTTATGCGGATCGGAAGAACGTATTTTTCCCGTTCCATCGATGGAGCATCCGGGTGAAGCATAGCTTGCAGCAACTGTATGGAGGACGCAGGAGGACTGCTCTTTATGACTTGCCCTTATTGCGGTAAGCCTCGAATCAGAACGTCGCGGCTTCGGTGGTCGGACTTCCCGGACCCTTTCATTGGGCGATGGCCGATGCGTTGCAGAGAATGTGGAGACAGGTTTATGGCTTGGCTGCCGCAGGTGCTGGTGGCCAAGGGATTGGGACAAGCAAGAGGAGAAAGCAATGCTGAAGTACGGAAGAACACGAGGACGTAGGGCTGCAATGGAGAAGATGCACGGGACGTAAGGCGAGCGAACGTCAGCGAAAGTAAATTGGCGCGCAGCCGAAAGGAAGCAGATGGCAACTCTTTTGAATCCCCAGTTGGACAAATTCAGGCATGGTGAAAGCCCATCAACGGCGAACCCCAGCGGTAATGCTTCGCCAAAAACCCGGTTTAAATTGATGTTCGTTCTTGGACTCTCGCCACAGAAAATCGGCGGCGTCGAAAAGTTTCTCAAGTTCCTTGCCACCTCGCTCGATGCGGCCGGCTGGGACACGGTTCTTTGCTTTGACGGGCCGGTAGGCGACGAGTTTCGCGCCTATATAGCTGGACCAAGTGTGGCGATCGAGCGTCTCGACAACCAGGCTCCCCCGGGTTTTGCCTGTGCAGGTGCGCTTTGGAAATTGCTGAGAAGACACAAGCCACGCATCTTCGTTTATGCATTCAATGGGGCCTTGCGTACATTCCCGTGGATGGCGAGGCTGGCGGGATGCAAACAAGTCTTCTTCAACGATCATTCGTCGAGACCCAAAGGGCAAAGAGAGCAGCCGCTGAGTTTTCTGAAGAGGATGGTGGCGCAGATTCTCACAGCACCGCTTACGGGCATTATCAGCGTAGCGGAATTCACCCGCCGGAGCGGTGATGCGCTGCGCGTGACATCTGCTCCCAACGTTGTTGTCCAAAACGGAATTGAAGTTCATGGGATGGATCTGCGCAGGCGTGCAGAATTCCGACGGAAGTTCGGGATTGCGCAGGACGATCTCCTCATCACCCAGGTGGCGTGGATGGTTAAGGAGAAGGGCGTGGACAAAATGCTGCGCGCGGCCGCCATGCTCTTGCACAAGCATTCGGGAATTCATTTCCTGTTCGTGGGCGAAGGGCCATGCCTGAAGGCGTATCAAGACCTGGCAGCAGAGCTTGGCATAAGCGGTTCGGTGACCTTCACCGGCCTGTTGACCAACCCCACCGCGATGGGAGTCTACGACGCGAGCGATATTTACTGCCAGCCTTCAGTGTGGCAGGAGGCGTGTCCGCTTTCGGTTCTGGAAGCCATGTCGGCCAAACTCCCGGTGATTGCGAGCAATACGGGTGGCTTGCCGGAGCTGGTCCAGGACGGCCAGTCGGGCATTCTGGTTCCGGTTGAAGACTGCCCGGGAATCTGTGCAGCCGTGGAGCGGCTCGTGGAGGATCCCGACCTTCGACAAAGGATGGGGGAGGCGGGTTATCAGCTGACCTTGAGCAAGCACCGCATTGACGATACCGTTCGCAGGTACGTGGATATTTTCCTGAGTGAAGCACGCGCAGAACACACTCCGGAGCGAACGCTTGTTATGACCAAACAAGGGGCACGTTACTGAATCATCAGGCCGCCTTTTCCAGGCTGTTATTGATCATTGCAAGGGCCAGGAAATTTCCGGGCGAGGCTCAAGATTCCCAGTCAGGAAGCTAACGCTGTCCGGTCAGCATCCCAATTCCACTGGTTGTATTCCTGGCGAAGCTTGCTTTTGAGCAGCTTTCCAGTCGATGTGTGGGGAAGTTCGGGGACAAACACAAATGCGTCGGGGACTTGCCATGGCGCGAAAGTTCGTTCAAGGAATTTGCGCAGCTCTGACGGTTCCACGGTCTGATTTTCTCTGAGGACGATGAGAGCCATGGGGCGCTCCTGCCACTTGGGGTGAGGCACCGCGATGACGGCGGCCTCGCGGACGGCTGAGTGCCCTACAAGCGCATTTTCGAGGTCGACTGAGCTGATCCACTCGCCGCCTGATTTGATGAGGTCCTTGAGGCGGTCAGTGATCTTGACGTACCCCTCGGCATCGATGGTGACCACGTCTCCGGTGCGAAACCATCCTTCGTCTGTCCACTTGTCCGGCTGCTCAGAGCCGAAGTAACTGGCTGCGATCCAAGGGCCACGCACCTCAAGCTCGCCCGAGGTTTCCCCATCCCAGGGGACTTCGCCCTCGTAACCGATGGCGCGCACTTCAATGAAGGGCAACGGAAGCCCCTGGCGGGAGCGCAGTGCGTACAGTTGATCGTCTGGCATTGCTTCCATGCCGGGTTTGGGTGTGCAGACTGTGGCGACCGGCGTGGTTTCAGTCATGCCCCAGGCCTGAAGAGCGTGGATGCCCAATTTGTCAAACCTGCGGAACATCGATTCGGGAGCCGCTGCTCCGCCGATGGCGACGCGCAACGCGGTTGAGAGGTTCCAGCGGCCGGGATTTTTCTCGAGCGCATCAAGGACGCCCATCCAAATGGTGGGAACTCCGGCAGTGAACGTCACCTGCTCATCCTGCATGAGGTCAAGCAGGGCATGGGGCTGAAGGTTTCTGCCCGGCAATACCTGACGGCTTCCATTCATCACAGAGGCGTAGGGCAGCCCCCAGGCGTTGACGTGATACATGGAGACGACGGGAAGAACCGTGTCACGGCGGCTGAGGTTCAATTGATCGGGCAGAGAGATCGCGAAGGAATGGAGCGCAATGGCGCGGTGCGAATACACGACTCCCTTGGGACGGCCGGTGGTGCCCGAGGTGTAGCACATGGCGGCGGCATCCTGTTCGTCGAGATGCGGATACTGCGGATTCAGTGGGTCTTGACCTGCTTGCTGGAGGAATGCCTCGTAGGATTCTGTTCCTTCAGGTAGCGCGCTGCCGCGATTGACGACGAAGACGCGCTCGCATTTGACGCGCGACTTTACCTGTTGCCAGACATCGAAGAGCACGTCTTCGACGATGAGGAAGCGATCTTCAGCGTGGTTGATGATGTAGGCGAGTTCGTCAGGGTGCTGGCGCAGGCTGAGGGTGTGTACGACGGCGCCAGTGGCGGGAATGCCGAGGTAAGCCTCGAGATGCTCGTGGCCATTCCAAAGAAGGGTGGCGACCCGGTCTCCTTTGCGGATGCCTGCACGGCGAAGCGCGGTTGCGAGTTGCCGCGAACGCTGGAGGAGATCGGCGTTTGTATACCGGTGGCGGGAGCCGTCGGGGAGAGACGAGACGATTTCAACACGCGGGAACAGTTTGCCGGCCCGTTCAAGCATGCTGGTGATCAAGAGCGGGGACGCCATCATGGTGGACTGCATGGAACCCTCCAATGCGCGGAGCGCTTTCTGTCGAGGTCGCGTGCCGGCTGGCGCAGTGGCCCGGGAGGAAGGGAAGATGCCGGCGGGTCAGAAGAAGTATAGAGCAGGGAAAGGAGAAGTCGCTATCGAAAATGTTGTAGGTCTGCCGGGGGATTGGAGTGCGAAAACGCGCGGCGGGGATTCTCGCTTGCCCACCCATCGCGCGGGATCAATGGGCAATCCGCGGCTGGATTTGGCGGGGCTCGGGATCAGGAGTTGGAGAGGGTTTGGCGGACGATTTGGCCGAATGCGGTGGGGGCGTAGCGGGTGACGAGGAAGGGATCGTTGAACCAGCTCCACGCGGTGAAGCCGAGCTCGAGCTGCTGGATGTAGTCGACGAGATTGCGCACGTAGTCGAGGTCCGCGGATGTGTCGCTGCCGCCGAACTCACCTACAAAGACAGGGAACGAGGCAGCGAGGTTGCCGAAGGCCTGGGGCCAGTTGGTCCCCTTGTTGGGGTAGACGTGGGTGGAGTAGACGACGTTGTCGATGTCGATGGGCATGCCGCGCAGATCGTATGCCCAGTTGGTTCCCGCGATGAAGACGAGGGCGTTGGGATTCTGATCCGTCGGCAATTCCTCGTAGCGCTCGAACGTCTTGCCGAAGCGCACGACGTCATCGAGGCCCGCCAGCAGCACCTGCCGCAGCGTGATGCGACTGACCGAGCGATCCAGCGCGATGTGATCGCCGTTAACCCCTTGCGGCGGATTGATCATGTCGAACGAAATCAGCACCTTCATGCGCTCGGTGACAAAGCGAATACCCCGAGAAGGCTTGCCGCAGGTGCGCGCGAGCGTTTCGAACAATTCCGGCGGCAGGCATTCGTGCAGCGCCAGGCTGCCGGCCGGATTGATGTGAACGCGGTAGCCCTGCACGCGATCGGTCATAGTGCGGTCGCGTTCGTAGATCGCAACGTTCACGCCCGACTTTTTCAGACCTTGCGCCAAGGTCAGGCCGCCGATGCCGCCGCCGATGATGAGGACATGCAACGGCGCGGGCGCAGCACGGACGATGGAATTGATGGCGGGTTGCGCAGTCATCCGACGACTCCCGCGACATGCAGCAGCGCCACGAACGCGCCGATAGCGACGATGAACAGGCCAAGCCCGACCGGCGAACCCCAGCCATGCCAGGTCAGCGTCTTCTCGGCGTATTTCCAGGTTTCCGGATCGATACTGTTCGCTTCGTTTGTCATGATGCTCTCCGTTTCAAACAGGCAGACCTTCCCGTCGCGCAGGCGCGTCGGCGCTGTTCTGGCGGAGGCTCGGCTGGTAGGTTGGATGTGCGTGCCTGAAGCCGGCGCTCCGCGCCTTCGGTTTTGGGTTCGAGGCCCCGGCGATGTTGCAGCATCGCTGGGGCTGCTTTTTTGTTTGTTTTTTCAGTTTGCTTTTTAGTTCATGGGCGCTCCCCCAAACTCGCGATAGAGCCTTGCCATGGTCACTTCGCGGTCATCGTGAATGGCGCGCCAAAGCTCGAGCGGGCCCCAGCCGCTTTCGATCCGCCCGATCACTTCGGCGACGAAATGCTGCTCCGCTTTGAGCAGCGCGAGCCGGTATTCGGTCTCGATGAGAAACAGCGGCGGGATGTTCTGGCGACTGACTTGCTCGATTTGCAGCGCGAGCGCCGTCGAATTTTTCTCGATCGCCAAAAGCCGCTGCCGAAGAAGCGCGAGCGCTTCATCGGGCGGCAGCACCGGCAGCAGGCAAAGCGCCGCCTCGAACTGCGGATATTCCTTGACCGGTTCGGCGATCAGCTCGGCCATCCAGGTGCGCAACTCGTCGCGCCCGGCGGGAGTGATTTCATACACGGTGCGTTCGGGACGCCGGCCGTCGCGGCCGGTCTCGCGGGCAGCAATGAAAGCGCGCCGCAGCAACAGCTCGATCACCGTATAGAGCGAGCCGTAGCGCAGCTTGATGCTTTCTTCCTTGTGCCGCTGCTTGAGGATCACGCCCATCTCGTAGGGGTGCATCGGCCGCTCGAACAGCAGCGCCAGCACCGCCAAAGCCAATGGGTTGGATGGACGGGTCGGCCGCGCCACGTCTTAGATAATCCTCATACTATTCCTAGATCGGAAATGACGCACAAACCGAAAGGATATAACTTCTACTACATCGCAGAGAGATATCTAAAGATATATCGTAATGCCTCAGGAGGGCAAAAAATGTATAGACATCATGGACATGACCACGGACACGGCTGGAAATGGGCCGCAGGCCGCCACGGCGGCGGTCGTTTCGGTTTCGGCCGGCGCGGCAAATGGGATTTCGGCGGCCGGGACCCAGAGGACTGGATGCGCGCGAGGCGCATGCTGGCCCAGGGCGACCTACGCCTCATCGCGTTGGCGCTGATCGCGGAAGCGCCGCGCCACGGCTACGAGATCATCAAGCTGCTCGAAGAGAAGACTGCCGAATGGTACAGCCCGAGCCCCGGCATCATCTATCCGACGCTGACCTATCTGAGGAAGCCGGCTACGTCACCGCCGCGGCCGAGGGCTCGAAGAAGCTCTACACCATCACCGAAGAAGGCAGCGCCTATCTCAAGGCCAATCGCGATATCGTCGACGCCGTGCTTGATCGGCTGAGTGCACTCGGCGAGCGCGTCAATCGCTGGCGGCAGCGCGTACGCGGCGAGCGCGGTGAACGCGGCGAACGCGGTTCTTTGCCGCCGCTGAGCGAAGCCGCGCTCGACCATTTGCGCGAGACCATCAGCAAGCGTCTTGAAGGCGACGCCGATGCCGAGGCCCATCTTGTCGAGATCCTGGCGCGCGCCGCGGCCGACATGCAGCGCAAGTGAGCGCGAGTGGCAGCCTTCCGCTCACAAACGGGATGACTTTTCTTCAAATCGTCATCCCGCTCTATCTTTTTGTTTGAGCATGATCTTTTCGGAAAACCGGTATCCACTTTTCCGGATCATGCTCTAGACCGGAACGCGAACAGTCGCCCGCAAGCCGCCGAGCGGCGAGTCGCCGAGCGTGATATCGCCGCCATGGGAGCGCGCGATATCGCGGGCGATGGCAAGGCCGAGGCCGGTGCCGCCTTCGTCCTGATTGCGCGCGTCGTCGAGCCGCAGGAACGGCTTGAACACGTCCTCGCGCAGCTGCGCCGGAATGCCCGGCCCGTCGTCGTCGACCGTCACGGTGAGCCAGCGGTGATCGCGGTGGCCGGTGATCGCGACGGTCGAGGCAAACCGCGCCGGCATTGGAGACGAGATTGGCGAGGCAGCGCTTGAACGCCGCCGGCCGCACCGTGACCGTCCGGCTGGCCGTGAAAGGCGACGCTGGCGCCGATGGCCGTGACGCTCGCTGTCGAGCTTGAGCTCCTCGAGCATGCGCCGCCATATCGGTCGGCGCCGACTGCTCGCCCATATCGCCGCGCGCAAAGGCGAGATAGGCCTCGAGCATCGCCGCCATCTCGTCGACGTCCTTCTTGATCGCCTCGATCTCCGGGCTGTCGCCGAGCAACGCCAGCTCGAGCTTGAAGCGCGTCAGGATGGTGCGCAGATCGTGCGACACGCCGGCCAGCATGGTCGTGCGCTGCTCGATGGCGCGCTCGATGCGGGTCTTCATTTCCAGGAATGCCGCCGCCGCGCGCCGCACTTCGCGCGCGCCGCGCGGGCGGAAATTCGGCGCCTCGCGGCCCTTGCCGAACGCCTCGGCGGCGTCGGCCAGCCGCACGATCGGCCGGATCTGATTGCGCAGGAACAGGATGGCGATGGTGAGCACCACGAGCGAGGTCGCCACCATCCACAGCAGAAAGATCCAGGAATTGGAGATCGTAGGCGTCGGCGCGGCGCGCGAACACGCGCATGATCGTGTCGTCGAGCTTGATGCGGATTTCCACGATCGACGAGCGGCCGACGGTGTCGATCCAGAACGGCAGCCCGATCTGCTTGCGGATCTCGTCCGACAGCGCCGCATCAAGCTGCGAGAAGAACGGCTTCGGCCCCGGCGGCGGCAATTGCGTTTCGGGCAGGAAATCGACGACAAGGCCGAGCCGATCCTGCGCGATGCGGCGCAGCTGGGCGCGATCGGCGCCCTGCGGATAGGTCTTGTAGACGTCGATCAGCGTGGCGATTTCCTGCGTCACCGCCGAGGACAGGTAATAGGTGACCAGGCTCCAGTGCCGCTCCACGAACATGAAGGCGACCACCGATTGCAGCACCACCATCGGCACGATGATGATCAGCAGCGAGCGCGCATAAAGCCCCTTCGGCATGACCAGATTTGAGCCACTGGGTGAAGCGGCCCCACGGGCCCGGTGATCGGGCGCGAGCAATGGTGCCGGCGGCAGCGGCTGCGGCGTTGGCGGCGCTCAGCAGGACTGGCTCGGCGGCGCTGCGCAGGCGTCCGATGCCGTCGTCCAAGGCTGGTCATGGTGCCGCTCACGGCGCCGCCACCAGCCGATAGCCGACGCCGCGTACGGTCTGGACGATGAGCGGATTGGCCGGATCGCTGTTCGATCTTGCGGCGCAGCCGGTTGACCTGCACGTCGACGGTGCGTTCGCTGACGCCGTCGCCGTTGCCGGCCAGCGCCTGCCGCGGCACGGTCTCGCCGACGCTTGCGGCGAGCACGCGCAGCATTTCGCGCTCGCGATCGGTCAGGCGGATCGCCTCCTCGCCGCGGCGCAGCTCGCCGCGGGCCAGATGAAAGACGAACGGGCCGAAGCGCACCGATTCGGCCGGCGGCGCGCTCGGCGGCCGGGCGCGCCGCAGGATACTGGCGACGCGCAGCGACAATTCGCGCGGCTCGAACGGCTTCGCCAGATAATCGTCGGCGCCGATTTCGAGCCCCTTGATGCGGCTTTCCTTCTCGTCGCGCGCCGTCAGCATCAGGATCGGCACCGCCGATGCCGGCGCGGATCGCGCGCGCGAAATCAAAGCCGTTCTCGCCCGGCATCATGACGTCGAGAATGAGCAGATCGAAGTTGAGGCCTTCAAGCTTGGCGCGCGCCTCGCGCGCCGTCTCGGCGGTGGTGACGCGATAGCCCTCGCCGAGCAGAAAGCGCGACAGCAGCGCGCGGATGCGGCGGTCGTCGTCGACGACGAGCAGATGCGGCGCGTCGTCGGCGCGGCATTGCGCGGCGAGCGTCGTCATGACGCGTCCGTCTCGGCCGTTCGCGCGCGCGCGGTCGGCGCGCGCGATCAGGCGCAGCACGCGTTCGCGGTCCTCGGCGTCGATCATGCCGGCGAGAAAGCGGCGCGCCGTCTCGCGGCGCGCCGGGGCCGAGCTCGTCGAGCACGCGGCCGATGCGCGCGGTTTGCAGCCCGGCAAGCTTCATCGCCAACGCTTCGCCGGCGGGGCTGGCATAAAGCAGCCGCTGGCGGCGATCGTCGGCGCCCTCCTTCTGCACGATATAGCCTTCATCGATCAGCTGCTTGAGCACGCGGCCGAGCGACTGCTTGGTGATTTTCAGAACATCGAGCAGCTCGGCGACCTTCATGCCGGGATTGCGATTGACGAAATGCAGGACGCGATGGTGCGCGCGGCCGAAGCCGAGCTTTTCCAGCACCTGGTCGGGATCGCCGACGAAGTCGCGATAGGCGAAGAACAGAAGCTCGATGAGGTCCCAGCAGGGCTCGCGCGCTTCGGCGGCCGCTTCGACCGCCGCCGCGGCGCGGAGCGGTCTTTGCGCGGCGTGGTGAAACTGATGTCGGCCATTATGTCAGCACTATTGACATATTTCGGTTTGGTTGTTACCCCCAAGACGCGATATCACGCGGCAGCGTCGTGCCGGGCTTCGCCCAGGGCGCGACGGTTGTCAGGGCGCCGAACGGCGCTGTCATAGGGCAAATGCGACCATAGCGGGAGTCCGCTCCCGACGCAAAAGCCGACGGCCGACGCGCAAAGGCCCGCGGAATTGCGCAAAACTCCAGGCACGGATCGGGCCAGCCGTGTCCACGGGAGGCAATGCCATGGCGGTGCCCTTCGACCAACGCCCCGACCTCATCTGGTTCGACGGCAAGCTCGTCCCGACCGCCGAATGCAAAATCAACGTGCTCACGCACGGCCTGCATTACGCCAGCGCCGTGTTCGAGGGCGAACGCGCCTATGGCGGCGAGATTTTCAAGAGCCCGAGCATTCCGAGCGCCTCAAGCGTTCGGCGCAGATCATGGATTTCGAAATCCCCTACAGCGTCGCCGAGATCGACGCCGCCAAGCGGCTCGTGCTCGAAAAGAACAATCAGAAGGAAGCCTATGTGCGGCCGATCGCCTGGCGCGGCTCGCGAGCAGCTTGGCGTCTCCGCGCAGAACAACACGATCCATCTCGCCATCGCGACCTGGGAATGGCCGAGCTATTTCGATCCCGCCCAGCGATTGAAGGGCATCCGGCTCGACCTCGCCGAATATCGCCGCCCCGATCCGCAGACCGCGCCGTGCGCTCGCCAAGGCGTCGGGCCTCTACGTGATCTGCACGATCTCCAAGCATCGCGCCGAGCGGCGCGGCTTTGCCGACGCCATGATGCTCGACTGGCAGGGCCGCGTCGCCGAATGCACCGGCGCGAATATCTTCTTCATCAAGGACGGCAAGATCCACACGCCGATCGCCGACTGCTTCCTTGTCCGGCATCACCCGCGCGACCGCGATCGCGCTGGCGCGCCGGCGCAATATCGAGGTGATCGAGCGCCGCATCATGCCGGAAGAGCTCTCCGGCTTCTCCGAATGCTTCATCACCGGCACCGCCGCCGAGGTGACCGCGGTCTCCGAAATCGCCGAGTGGAACGTTCACGCCGAGCCGCATCACCCAGCAATTGATGAGCGACTACACCGCCGAGGTGCAGCCGAAGGGCAAAGCCGCGGCGGCAGAGCGGTAGGCCGTGGTAAAAAGGCACGCGCTGGCCTTGGGGCGGGTGGGGAGGTCGACATTGTTAGCGGCGACCGGAACGCTGTAAGCTGCGGTCCGTAATGAATCAGGCCGTCCGCCCACGCATCCCGCCTCCGCCTGTCCGCACGACTGCCCGTCGACCTGCGCGCTCGAGGTCGAGGTCTTCGGCAATCACACGCATCGGGCGCGTCCGCGGCGCCGAGGACAATGCCTATACGGCCGGCGTGATCTGCGCCAAGGTCGCGCGCTACGCCGAGCGCGTGCATCACCCCGACCGGCTGACGCAGCCGTTGCGGCGCACCGGCGCGAAGGGCGGCGGAGAGTTCGCGCCGATCTCGTGGGACGACGCGCTCGACCTCGTCGCCGAGCAATTTGTCCGCGCCGAGCAGGCGCATGGCTCTGAAGCGGTCTGGCCGTATTTCTATGCCGGCACCATGGGTTACGTCATGCGCGACGGCATCCATCGGCTGCGCCATGCCAAGAAATATTCCGGCTTCTTCTCCACCATCTGCGTCAATCCGGCCTGGACCGGCTTCATCGCCGGCACCGGCAAGCTCGCCGGCGCCGATCCGCGCGAAATGGCGAAATCCGATCTGGTGGTGATCTGGGGTACCAATGCGGTGAATACCCAGGTCAATGTGATGACCCATGCCACCCGCGCCCGCAAGGAGCGCGGCGCCAAGATCGTCGCCGTCGATGTCTACATGAACGGCACCATGCGGCAGGCCGATCTGCCGGTGCTGATCCGGCCGGGCACCGACGGCGCGCTCGCCTGCGCGGTGATGCATTGCCTGTTCCGCGACGGCAAGGCCGATTGGGATTATCTGGATCGCTACACCGACGCGCCGCGCGAACTCGCCGCGCATCTGCGCACGCGCGACCCGCAATGGGCGTCGCGGATCACCGGCGCGCCCGTGGAGACGATCGAAGCGTTCGCCCGGCTCGTCGGCGAGAACAAGCGCGCCTATTTCCGTCTCGGCTACGGATTTTCGCGCTCGCGCAACGGCGCGATCAACATGCATGCGGCAAGCTGCATCGCCGCGGTCACCGGCGCCTGGCGCTTACGAAGGCGGCGGCGCCTTCCACAACAACGGCGCCGTCTTCCACCTCAACACCGCTTTGATCGAAGGCACCGACCTGCGCGATCCTTCGATCCGCATGCTCGATCAGTCGCGCATCGGCGCGATCCTGACCGGCGACGAAGACGCGCTGCGCGGCGGACCGCCGGTCACCGCGATGCTCATTCAGAACACCAATCCGGTTTCGGTCGCTCCCGATCAGGAGACGGTCAAGCGCGGCTTTGCCCGCGATGATCTGTTCGTTTGCGTGCACGAGCAGTTCATGACCGACACGGCCAAGATGGCCGACGTGGTGTTGCCGGCCACCATGTTCGTCGAGCACGACGACTTCTATACCGCCGGCGGCAGCCAATACATTCTGTTCGGACCGAAGCTGATCGAGCCGCCCGGCGAATGCCGCTCGAACCACGAGGTGATCTGCGCGACTGGCCAAGCGGCTCGGCGCCGAGCATCCGGGCTTCGCGATGACGCCGCGCGAATTGATCGACTGCAACCTTGCAAAAATCCGGTTGGGGCACGCTCGCCGAGCTCGAGGCCAATCGCTGGATCGACTGCCAGCCCGATTTCGCCACCGCGCATTATCTCGACGGCTTCGCCTATCCGGACGGCAAGTTCCGCTTCAAGCCGGACTGGCCGACCGTGCCGTTCAGGCGCTGGCACCGGACCACGGTCCGCCGTCCATCCCGTCATTGCCCGACCACTGGGAGGTGATCGAGGAGGCGGACAGCGAGCATCCGTTCCGCCTGGCGACCTCGCCGGCGCGCGGCTTTCTCAATTCGAGCTTTACCGAAACGCCGACCTCGCTCGCGCGCGAGCGGCGGCCCGACGGTGATGATCCATCCGGACGACGCCGCGCGCGCTCGGCGATCGGCGACGGCGAAGAGGTCAGCGCTCGGCAACCGGCGCGGCACGGTGCGGCTGCACGCGCGAGCTGTTCGACGGCGTGCGCCGCGGCGTGCTGATCGCGGAATCGCTGTGGCCCAATTCCGCTTATGCCGACGGCCGCGGCATCAACACGCTGACCGGCGCCGACCCGATCGCGCCGTTCGGCGGCGCCGCCTTCCATGACAACAGGGTGTGGCTGCGGAAGTTGGTGGATTGAGGTCCTTAGGATCGCGTCGAGATTTACCACGCGAAAGCTACCGCGGCGATGGCGCCCTAATGCACCCGTACCGGGATGATTTCGACTGACAGCTGCACTTCGTCGCCGAGCCCGTAATAATAATAAGCCGGCTGTGAAACCAAACGTAACAACAGGAACAGCCGTAAACGCAGACGTTTGAGCAAGCCCATCTGCCGTGAAGGCAGCAGGTTTTCCTGCGAGGCATGCACGACCCACCGGCGCCGATCGGTCGGTAGGTCGATTTGTTTGTGCCGCGCCATCTCTTCCAGCAGTCGCTCGACATTCGGCTCCTCCATGAAGCCGAAACTCACCTCCACGGCGATGATGCCGCCTCTTTGGTGATCGCGGTCGAAGACGGTGACACGATAACGATTATCCCTGATGTAGGGGACCTTGGGATGGGTGACTTCCACGAGGATCAAGTTCCGCGGCAGGATGCCGTGGCGCTCCCACAACATCTGGATGATCGCCGGCGCGCGATCGGTCGGCAACCGCAGTTGGCTCGCCGCCATGACCACGGCGTTGCGTTCCATGAAAACCTTGCAGCCGCGATGCAGCTCGACCAGTTCCGCCATCGTCATCGTCGGCTTCGCGGAATAGGCGGCAGCCGTTGCCTTGCGGCCCCAGCGCCAGGTCGTCATCACCAGAAACAAGACGGCGCCGACCGAAAGCGGGACGATACCCGCCCTCCAGGAACTTGAGCATGCACGCGACCAGGAAGGCGAGGTTGATCGCCAGCAGCGCGCCCCACACCAAGCCGGTTTCGGTCGCCCGTCCCCATTCCCAGTAGAGCCGCGCGACGGAACCATCGCCAGCGAGGTGATGACCATGACGCCGGACACGGCCAGCCCATAGGCCGCCGCCAGCGCCGAGCTCGAGCCGAACGTGACGACGAGCAGGATGCAGCCGGCAAAAAGCGACCAATTGACAAAGGGAATAGATCTGACCGGCATGCGCCTGATGAGTGTGCAGGAGATTGAGTCCGCGGAAACAGGCCCAATCGGATCGCCTGCGATGCCAGCGAAAAGGCCGCCGAAATCAGCGCCTGCGACGCGATAATGGTGGCGACTGTGGCCAGCACGACCATCGGAAACAGCATCGACGACGGCACCAGGTTGTAAAACAACTTGCCGCCGGCAATCGGGGCGCCGGCTCAGAAGATAGGCGCCCTGCCCGAGATAGTTGAGCATGAGCGCGGGAAAGACCACGGCAAACCAGCTCGCGCGGATCGGCGTGCGCCGAAATGCCCGACATCGGCATACATCGCTTCGCCGCCGGTGACGACCAGCATCAAGGCGCTCAAAATCAGCAGCGCTTCGAAACAGCCGGCGTGCCGCAGAAACTCCAGGCCGTAAAGCGGGTTGAACGCCGCAAGAATTGCCGGGTGAGTGCCCGATCTGCCAGCCGCCGAGGCCGGCGATGACCACAAACCAGACCAGCAGAACGGGACCGAAGACGACGCCGATTCCCGAAGTTCCCTTGAATTGGATCGCGAACAGCGCGGTCAGAAGTCCGACGGTGATCGGCACGATGATCTCCGCCAAGGCCGGAGTCGCAACCTGCAGGCCTTCCACGGCGGAGACAACGCTGATGGCGGGGGTGATCATGCCGTCGCCGAACAGCAATCCCGCTCCCAGCATCAGCGCCCATAGCAGCGGTCGCGTGCCGCGCTTCTTGTGTTCATGCAGCAGGCCGTAGAGCGCGAACAGGCCGCCCTCGCCGTCGTTTTGCGCACGCAAGACGAAAATGGCGTATTTGATCGCGACGATGACGGTGATCGTCCAGATCACCAGCGAGATGCCGCCCAGTACCTCGGCAGGCGTCTGTGCGGGCCGGCACGGCCAAGGAACAACGGATCCATGGCGTAGAGCGGCGAGGTCCCGATATCGCCGTAGACGATGCCCAACGCTCAAGGGCCAACGCGGGAAAGCCGCCACGCGGCCGATGGGAAGCGCCAGCCAGCTCCGGCATCCCTTTAGTGTTGCGCGGCAGACGTCGAACCTTTCGTAAAGCGGAACAGAGAAAGAGAAATGGAAATTGTCGCGTTTTGAATAGCTAATTCTTGAACGCCCTCAGGCATTGATCTTCCTCAAAGGTCGATCCGCGGGGCCGACAATGAAGCGGCCGTTCCAAGTAAAACACCGCGCGATGGTAAGCGCCTTCATAGCGCTTGCGGCGCTTTCGATCCTGACGACTGCCGGCCCGGCCTGGGCTCAGATGGTGAATTCGGCGGACGCGGCACGCAAAGGGCACGATCTGGCAACGGTCGCTTGTTCGAATTGCCACCAAGTGGCGGTCGACCAACGCGCCGCGCCGCTCCCGGTTCGCCCCGCCCCCTTGTCTATATTCGATCGCGCAGCGCCCGGATATCAACGCTGACGTTTTGGAGCAATTCATTATCACGACACGGCGCAGCGTGGATCATCCGGCCGACATGCCAAACCAGCATCTGCTGGAATACCAAGTACAAGAAGTCGTCACTTATATTTTGAGCTTGCGCAAATAGGGGCGCTTTACTTCGCGGCTTCTTGCCGGGGCGGCGGCATGGACCAGCGGTCGGCGGCGGTGTCGTCCGATGCTTTGGCTTCGACCCAAATCTTGTCCCCACAAGTCTTCTCTTCACAAGCCTTGTTTCCCACAGAACTCCACCTGTTTCCAGAACGGTGCGCGCGTTTTCAAGTAATCCATCAGAAAGGACGCGGCGGCAAAGGCCGCTCGCGATGGCTGGAAGCCGTTGCCACGAGCACGATGACGTCGCCGGGCTCAAGCCGCCCATGGCGATGGATCACCGTGACGCCAAGCAGCGGCCAGCGCGCATAGGCCTCCTCAACATGGCGGCCGATTTCGGCTTCGGCCATGCCGGAGCGATGTGG